>NZ_BAAAGF010000001.1:908840-1473798 GCF_039524015.1 Gaetbulibacter jejuensis
ATAGATCTAGCAACAGCCGTAGCAGCCGTAGAGACCTTAACTACATTAGTAGATAACGGCGATGGTACTATCACGTATACCGATGAAGACGGTGTAGCAACAGTAATCAACATGGCTACTATAATAGGGAGTAACGAAACAGTTACTAACCTAGTAGACAATGGCGACGGTACAATTACCTATACCAATGAGGACGGTACAGCACAAACAGTAGATATTGCTTCTATGGTAGCAGCCAATGAGACGTTGACTACTTTGGTAGACAATGGGGATGGAACCATTACCTATACAGATGAGGATGGTGCGGCAAGCATTATTAACCTAGCCACAGCTGTAGCTGCAGTAGAGACCTTAACAAGTTTAGCAGACAATGGCGATGGTACCCTTACGTATACAGATGAAGATGGAGTAGCCAATACCATTAACCTAGCTACAGCTGTAGCTGCAGTAGAGACCTTAACAAGTTTAGTAGACAATGGCGATGGTACCCTTACGTATACAGATGAAGATGGTGCGGCAAGCATTATTAATCTAGCCACAGCCGTAGCTGCAGTAGAGACCTTAACAAGTTTAGTAGATAATGGCGATGGTACAATTACCTATACAGATGAAGATGGAGTAGCTAACAACATAGACTTAGCTGCAGCGGTAGCAGCCAATGAAACAGTAACAACATTTACAGATAATGGAGATGGTACTTATACATACACAAGTGAGGATGGTACAGTAACTACTACAGCTGCTCCAGGTACAGAAACCGTAACTACATTGGTAGATAATGGTGATAGTACGTATACCTATACTAGCGAGAACGGTACTACAACGGTAATAAATATACCTAATGCAGAGACACTTACTAGTTTAGTAGATAACGGCGACGGTACACTTACCTATACCGATGAAGATGGTACAGCTACTACAGTAAACGCGGGTAATACCTCTGCGGTTACGCAAACTGTAACTACAGGTAACCAAATAGCTAGCCATAACGATGGTAATGGTACAGTAACAAACATACTAGAAACCGTAACCAGTTTTACAGATAATGGCGACGGCACTATTACCTATAATGCAGAAGATGGCACATCCAATACCATTAACTTGGCAACAGCCGTAGCAGCGGTTGAGACCTTAACAAGCTTGGTAGATAACGGCGATGGTACCATTACCTATACCGATGAAGACGGTACGGCAAATGTTATTGATATGGCAACAGCCGTAGCAGCCAACGAAACAGTAACTACACTAGTAGACAACGGCGCAACATTTACTTATACTAGCGAGGATGGTACAACAACAAACGTTATTAAGGATGCAATAGAGCCTTGGTTTGGAACAGATGACAATGCCTCTGCTACAGATAATACAGAAGATATGTACGTAATGGGTAATGTTGGGGTAGGTACTAATGCACCACAAGCAGCAATGCACGTTGCAGATGTTGCTACTAATAATGTTATGCGATTAGAGGGGCTCCCTGATGGAGATCCTAATTCAGATGATGCGCTAACAGTAGATCCTTTAGGTAATGTAAGAAGATCTAAATCTGCACCAGTAAAAGCATTTATAAAATCTTTAAATTCAGGCCAAACTGTGTTTACATCAGTGAATCATAACGTTAACTATACATTTCCTTTGGTTTCAATTTTTGGTAACTTGATTAGCTCTAATACAACTTATTATCAAACAAATTCTGCTGCCGAAAGCATTACCATTTTGCAAGACGGTGTTTACAGAATTACTATTTCGTATAATTTAGCAATTGTGGGCCTTACAAATGGTAATCCAGGTACAGCAGGCTATAATACAAATTATGTTATACAGTTATATAGAGACGGATCGCGTATTGATTTTGTACAAGCAAATCGAATGGTTTCTCATCCTGAACAAGTTCCAGTTAGTTTGAATGCATCATTCTATGTATCAGCTTCAGCAGGAGATGAATTTACCATAGTAAACAGGTTTGACTTAAATAGATTACATAGTAATGGAACTTTAGCTTTTGGAGGTGCTTGGAATACATCAAATGCTTCTGTGATGACTTGGGGGGGTACTAATGGTGTATTTAGTATTGAAAAGCTATAATTTCAAATGGCACTAGAAAACCTAATAAGTATCCATTTTACGGCGCAAGAGCTACAAGCACTAGATGCGGCACTAGTCACCATAGCTGGGGTATTACAGGGTAAGGCTATAAACCTTACCCCTGCCCAGCGGCAGCAGTACGGTAGCATTGCAGAGCAAAACAAGCTATTGGTAAACAAGGCAAAACAGCTTATGCAGCACTACCCGCAGCACGTACCCAGCTTTCTAGATCTGGAGGAGTTTGGTAAAGACTACGAGGCCCGCCAGCAAATAGAGGGGCGCCTGCAGTTGTTAAAGAGTTTATTAGAGCAGTTTAGTGACACCAAGATACTACTAGACCACGACAATTACTTTACGGCATTAAGCTTTTACCGCAACCTAAAGTACTTAAGTGGCGAGAATGTACCTGGTACCACCGTGTTATACCACGAGATGAGGCAGTTTTTTACTAATGGCACTAAGCCCCAAAAGGTGCAAGAGCCTAGTAACAATACACCTGCTACAGGTAAAGACGGTACAGCACCAGGGTAAAAGAGGTAAAAAAGGGGTGTTCATAACAGGCCATTGGGTGGTTATTTACCCCCTTATTTACTCTAAAATAACATTTGCTATTAGGTTTTAAAGAGGGATTAAACCTATTGGGGAAGGGTAATTAGTGACTAAGCGTTTAATTAGTAGGGATGTTGGTTAATAATGACAGAGGCCTAATTGCCCTCAACCCCAATAATAATTTTTAAGTAAACAAATTATGAAAACAATATATAAATACGCAGCCCTTACAGCAGTAGTACTGTTACCGGTGGTAAGTATAGCACAAACCGTAAATACGGGCCAGCTATATGTAAGCCCTAATACACAGTTTTCTACAGTAGGCGCTTTTAACAATACACCTTCAGGTAGTTTTGTTAATGATGGTGAAGCATTTATTTACAATCATTTTAATAATGATGGTATGGTAGATTTTACCCAAGGCGAAGAAGGCTACACACGCTTTGAAGGCGAAGCAATACAAGAGCTTACAGGAGGTAACATAAGTTACTTTTATGATGTACTGTTTAATAACGATGCCAGTAATACGGCTTCTTTTGAGTTAAGCAGTGAAATAAGCATAGATAATGAAGCCAACTTTAACCAAGGTATCGTAAAAAACGACGATTTTGGTGGTTTGGTAATTTTTGAGAACAATGCCTACCATACTAATACTTACAATGGTAGTCATGTAGATGGCTTGGTACAAAAAAATGGCGATACCGAGTTTCAATACCCTATAGGAGATGCCCAGTATTTCAGGTACGCAGCCATAAGCGCACCTGATAATACGGGCAGTATCTTTACAGGGAAATACTTTTTTGAAAACCCAGATACAAATTATCCATTAGCAAACCATACAGGAGTAATAGAGCTTATAGATAACCAAGAGTACTGGACAGTAACACGCGATGCAGGAAGCAGCACAGTAATGTTAACCTTAAGTTGGGATGAAGACACAACAACGCCACAAGCCATTGTAGCGCAACCAGAAACAGCTATTCATATAGTACGTTGGGATGAAAACCAGCAACTTTGGGTAGATGAAGGCGGTGTTGTTGATGTAGACAATAAAACGGTAACCACTCCTGTAGCTTTAGAAGACTATGGTGTGTTTACACTAGCGCGTGTAAAAGAAGAACTTATATTGCCAGGAGATGTAGTTATTTATAATGGAGTGTCACCTAATGGTAATGGTGAAAACGACTACTTTTTTATAGACAATATCCAGCAATTGGCAAACAATAGGGTAGAAATCTATAACCGTTGGGGTATTAAAGTTTTTGAAACAACTGACTATGATACAAGTGGAAATGTGTTTAATGGTTATAGCGATGGGCGTTTAACAGTAAATAGAGATAATATGCTACCTACAGGTACATATTTTTACATCTTAACTTATGATTATGAACCGTCTAGTGGGCAATCACAGCGTGTTAAAAAGTCTGGATACCTTTATTTAAATGTAGATTAATGCAAAAAACAAAAGACAATGAAAAGACAATATAACACACTATTAAAGCTTGATGCCTTAAGCTATGGTATAGGTATAGTATTGTTGCTAATTTTGCTATGCCCTAGTAAATCGGTAGCACAGCAAGATTCGCAGTACACACAGTATATGTACAATACCTCTACTATTAACCCAGCCTATGCTGGTACACGAGGCTCATTAAACTTTACGGGGCTGTACCGTACCCAATGGGTAGGTTTAGACGGTGCCCCAGAGACATTAAACTTTACTGTAAGTAATGCTTTTAACGAAAGAGTAGGTGCTGGTTTAAGTTTTGTACAAGATAAAATAGGACCATCAAACGAGAGTACCATTACGGCCGATTTTGCTTATGTACTCCCAATGAGTGATAATGGGTTAAAGCTATCCTTTGGTTTAAAAGGTGGTATTAATTTGCTTGATGTTGATTATACACGCCTAAATATTTATAACCCTGGAGAAAATGTTTTTCAGTACAATATAGATAATAGACTTACTCCCATAATAGGGGTGGGTATGTATTTGTATTCTGATAAAGGATATTTTGGTGTATCTGTACCAAACTTATTAGAAACAACACATTATGATGATACAACAGTTAGTAACGCCACAGAGAAATTTAATTTCTATGCTATTGCAGGATATGTATTTAATTTAAGTTCTAATACTAAGTTTAAGCCAGCGGTATTAGGTAAAGCAGTATATGGAGCGCCAGTAGCAATAGATTTGTCTGCAAACTTCTTGTTTAACGAAAAGTTTACACTTGGGGCGGCATATCGTTTAGACGCAGCAGTAAGTGCTTTGGCAGGCTTTCAAGTAAGCGACCAAGTATTTATTGGTTATGCCTATGATTATGACACAACCGAATTGGGTAATTATAATTCGGGCTCTCATGAAATATTTCTTAGATGGGAAATATTTAAAGGAGCTAGACCAATAGTAAGCCCAAGGTTTTTCTAACTTAAACACATAAAAAGATGAAACTTGAAAATAAAATAAAAACACTTGCCTTTACAGTTATAGTACTGGTAAGTGTTTTATCTCAAACGTCCTTGCAGGCTCAAGAGCGTCAGCTAAAGAAGGCCGACAAGGAATATGATAACATGGCCTATTCTGAAGCCGTAGATGAGTATTTAAAAGCGGTAGATAAGGGGTATGGGTCAGAAGCATTATTTAAAAAACTAGGAAATAGTTATTATTTTAATGCTAATTATGACGAAGCGCTAAAATGGTATAAAGAGTTGTTCAATATAACTCAAAATACTGAGCCAGAATATTACCTGCGTTATGCACAATCACTTAAAGCTACAGGTAATGATAGCGAAGCAAAGCAATGGTATGACACATACCTTAATAAGGTTGGAGCTCAAAATAATGATTTAAATTCTGCTAGTGATTACCTGTCAATTATAGGTAATAACGAAGATAGATATAGTTTGAGTGCTATTAATATCAATACAAAAGGTATTGAGTATGCTACAAATATACATAACGATACCTTAATGTTAACAAGATCTAAAGGTAGTACAGGAAGCATTATAAACAATTGGGATGGTAATTCATTTTTAGATGTTTTTATAGCACCAGTAAATAGTGATGGCTCTATTGGTAAAACAGAAAAAATTAAAGGTGATGTAAATACCAAATATCATGAGTCATCGGCTGTTATAACAAAAGATGGTCAGACTATGTACTTTACTAGGAGCAATACAAGTCCTAAAGGCAAACGCAGTAAAAAAGAAACTAAACATCTAAAAATATACAGAGCTCATTTAGTAAACGGTAAGTGGAAAAATATTGAAGAGTTGTCAATAAACGGAGACAACTATGATACAGCCCACCCTATGCTAAACCCAAAAGAGGATAAATTGTATTTTGTATCAAATAGGCCCGAAACTCTAGGAGCAACAGATTTGTTTGTTGCATCTATAAATAGCGATGGGTCTTTAGGTACCCCAACAAACCTTGGACCAAAGGTTAATACTAAAGGACGAGAGTCGTTTCCATTTATAACTAAAGACAATGAGTTGTATTTTTCATCAGATGGTCATTTTGGTCTAGGAGGGTATGATGTGTTTTATGCTAAATTAATAGGAAACAGTATAGAGGGTAATATTGTAAATGTTGGATCACCCATAAATTCTAAAAAAGATGATTTTGGTTTTATAATAGAAAATAAAAAAGGATACATAAGCTCTAATCGACAAGGAGGAGACGGTTATGATGATATTTATGCCTTTACTGAATTGAAACCAATAAAAGAACTAACAGAAAGTTTAATATCAGGGACTGTTTTAGATAAAGATACTAAGAAGCCTTTAAGGGATGCAATTGTTACTGTTGTTGATGAAGATAATAAAGAAGTAACAACAGTTAAGACTGACCAAAACGGCCGCTATAAAATTGAACCTATAGACCCAATGGCTCTTTACATATTAAAAGTTGTAAAGGTTGGTTATAATGGTGATGATGTGTTTTCTAAAAGAAGTAAAAATCCAAGACAACATGATTTTGAATTGAAGAAACAAGTTGTAGAAGTAGTTGAACAACCAAAGAGCGACTTACCTGAACGTCTAGATGTACTTATAAACTTTGATTTTGATAAGCACAATATAAGGCCAGACGCTCAAATAGAGTTGGAAAGAGTTGTAGATTTTATGAAGCGACATACCACGGTTAAGTTAGATATTCGTTCTCATACAGACAGTCGAGGAAATGATCAGTATAATATGCTGCTTTCTGATAGGAGGGCAAAAGCTACAATAGACTATTTAGTATCTAGAGGTATTGACCGCTCAAGATTAACAGGAAGGGGTTATGGAGAGATCTTCTTGCTAAACAGATGTAGTAACGGAGTAACATGCTCATCTAGAGATCATGAAATGAACCGTAGAAGTGAGTTTATTGTTATTCAATAATAACCATCACGTTTAAATGTAAATTTTAATATAAAGAGTTTGACTTTAATAAAGTTAGTTTAGGTTGAAATTTGGGTGCTTAATTCACAGCATAATTGAATTATAGTAGTTTTTTCAAAGAATTAGCACCCATTTCAGCTCTAAACACTATTAAGAATTTAAGTTCATTTATATAAATAATTAAACTAATAAAGAGTTTATTTTGAAAAAAAGAAGGAAACCACATGGTTTTATATGGTTGCTTTTAACTTTTGTATCCATAATACTTTTAATGCTTGTATTATTAGCATTGTCTAAGTTTTGATAATTGTTTAATTACTTGTGGGATTATGAAATGACACCCCGGGAGTCAATAATTGTAAAGTGTAATATATTATATTATATGATTTGGGTTAATAAATATTTGATTTCTCGGGGTTCATATAAACACTAGTTTTGAGAGAATTATTATATAATAAAATCATATACCTTTTTTAGTTTTTTAACTAAATAAATCTCTAACGTCTTTAATTAAATTTTGTACTTCTACAATAACCTATTTATAAACCATATAAAACAAAAGAAATGAAAAACAACAACTTATTTTTAGTATTTATTTTATTAATACCGTTTAATTTTTTTGCTCAAGAATGGGTGAAATCAAGCGTAGGGTTTAACTATATTTTTAGAGGAATTGAATTTCCTGAAGAACAAAATGATATAGCCTATGCAGCTGGTGAATCCACTACTTATCAAGGAGATGGTATTGTTATAAAAACTACTGATGGAGGTGAAACTTGGACAGAAATTTGGACCGGTGTAGATAAGGGCTTAGAAGCCATTAGCTTTCCTACTTTAAACACAGGTTATGTGGCCGGATGGGGAGCATATTTTGCTAAAACTTCAAACGGAGGTGTAACTTGGCAAGAGCAAACGTTAGGTGCTGATGTTTGGTTTTTTAGAGGTGTAGTCTTTAAAGATGAAAGTAATGGTGTTGTAACTGCTCAAACGAATACAGGTTCGGCTGTGTACTGGACAAATAATGGAGGGCAAACATGGTATGAAGGAACTGGGTTAGCAGCTGTACCATACCAGGTTACATATGTTTCAGGAAACACTTATTTTTTAGTGACTAATGGAGGACATGTGCAAAAATCTGTCGATAACGGAGCTACATGGACAACCGTATATACAGGAACTCCTGAACATTTTGTGGGTATTGATTTTTATGATGAAATGACGGGTATTATCACGACTGATTATGATGCTAATGGAGATAATTATGCTTATAAAACCACTGATGGGGGAAATACTTGGCAGCCTTATTTAGTTGCACAAGCAGGAGCTGTATTACGAGATGTTGCATGGTTAGATGCTGATAATTTAACAATTGTGGGGACACCAGAGGTGATATTTAGTTCTGAAGATGGAGGTAATACATGGCCAATTAATAATTTTACAACAAGTACTTTTAATGAAGCGTTATACGAAGTGCTTTATACAAACGATGGTACAGGTTATATTATTGGAGCACAAGGTGTTTTGTTTAAGAAAGAGCCATTATTAAGTGTGGCAGATTTTGAATTAGACCGAGAGATTTCACTATATCCTAACCCTGTAAATGAAAAATTAAACTTAGCATCGAATACCTTTGTTAATTATGCTAACGTATATACTACTGAAGGTATAGAAGTATTAACAGTGGAGATTAATGCTTTAAATTCGCAAATTGATTTGTCTAGCTTAGCAAGTGGTGTATATATTATTCAGGTATTTACAAATACTTCGTCAAGAAATTATAAATTTATTAAAAACTAAATTTTTACCGGTTACATATAACTAGCATAATTAGTGAAGTGTCACGAATATTAGTTTTAAGAATTAAGATTTGATAAATAATTATTAAATGCTATATTTTGATTAGTTATCAGTTCTTCTTGACTTTTCAACAAAAGTAAAAAGGGATAGTGATATTAATGACTATCCCTTTTTATATATAAACCAAATGATAATGTCGCTAGACAAACATAAGTTAAAATCTATAAATCTTTTAGGAATGTCTAAAAATCAGGTTATAGATACTTTAGGGGGATTGGCTTTTAATGATATAAATTCTGATGTTTGGTTTTATAGGGTGCCACATAGGTACTTTTGGTCTAAAAAATTTTTATTTCTTTTTTTTAAGGATGATAAAGTAATTAACGTTTCTTTTTTAAGGAGTAAGAAAATTATGAATTGATTATTAAAACGAATCGATGCTAAATGTCTCATAACAGTTGGATTTGCTGAGAAGTGTAACTGAACTTCAAATTTATATTTTAAACGAATAGAAACTTAATGCTAACAGAGAGTATGAAAAACAAAAACTCTCATAGAACATTCAAAATGAAAAAGTTTAAATTAAACATGTTATAAGTATTTATCTTGTTATTTTCAATTTTAGTATTAGTTTATTATGGTTGTAATTTAGAACAAGATAGTTGGTATAAATAATGAACAGTCAGAAATAGAAAATTTAACATATTATCAAATAAATTTAAAATAATCAAACTAATTAAGGATAATGAGATTAAAACAAATTTAAAAGATGATTACTTAAATTTTAAAGGTATAGATTTAGTAAGTCGCTCAAATGATGATGAGCAGTTTTGATATTGATGAACAACTACAAGAGTTTAACAATTGCTCTGATTGTTCTGCACAGTTTGGTGATTTTTTAAATCCAATGTTTATTGATTTGATAGAGACTGAGGATGTTAAACTAATTAATAAACTTAATTCTTATAAAAATTTAATCGATAGTTATTCCGACGATGAAATAACTAAAGCTAATTTAACTTTCATTTTAGATTCTTTCATTGCATCTACCGAATACACTATAGAAAATCAAGAAAACACTGCTTCAAGAACTAGTTGTGGAACAGCAATAGGTCGAGGCTTAGTCGGTGGTTTTATTTCAGGTTGTGTTAATGGAGCATATGTGGGAGCTACAGTAGGAACAGTGACTGCTCCAATAATTGGAACTGTAACAGGAGCAGTAGCTGGTTGTATTGCAAGTGGTGCTGTTGGTTCAGTTTGGGGAGCAGGTTTTGGAGCACTTTGGGGTTGTTTATTCTAAAATGCAGATTATGAACAAGACCAAAATAGTAGTTCTTTCTTTGATAAGTGCTTTGATTTTTTTCTTGGTGCTTAGCTATGATGAATTTAATAATTTAACTTTTGGCAAGTTGCTTATTATCAAGATTTGTATATCAATTGCTTTTGGTTTTTTCTCAAATATAATTTTTTGGAAACATAAAAAAAGCTCATAACACGGTATATAAAAATAGCAGTTAATTGAAAAACTATACATATAAATCTGCTACTTTTCATCTACACAAACCGTAATTAATAAATGCTTTATTGATTAGTTGTCAGTTAATCTTAACTTTTCAACAAAAGTAAAAACTGGTAGTGATATTAATGTTTATCCCCTTTTTATATATATAAAGTAAATGATAATGTCGCTAGACAAACATAAGTTAAATATTTTATGCTAACACATAATCACTGATTAATCTCAAATAGAATGTTTTAAAAATAATTTTTTATGTGTTTGTTACAATTAACATTAACCTCTAGGTAGAATTAATTATTGCAAATAATAATGCTCTTTTAAAATGAATGATGAGATTGAGAAATCTAATTAAGAATAAAGAAATAAAAAATAGTTTAATTTAAATGGTATTTTGTTTATTGTTATGTGTGTTAAATTTAGGATAGCCTAAATGAAAATGAAAGCATTGACCATTCTGACAGTATAGATAAGAATTGTAGTTCAAATCAAATCTGTTAAAATTATTGTTAAAAACAATTTTCTGTTATAGAGATGTTTCAAACAGACTTCATTGGAAAGAACTTTTGGTTCTACTTGGCCAATTCTCAGGTATGCCTAACTTCATTTTATACAGCCATAATTAACTCGGGACAAATCGTTTTAGCATACTCATTTTATCGTCATTTCTGTTCAACTTGAATATCTCATTATAAGCGATATAAATGATATAAATGAGATACCAAACGACATCATTCATTTTTTGGTTCGACTTTTCTTCAATTTTAACTCATTGTATTGTTTTAACGGTCCATTGATTTTTATCTGATAACCCTTTTTTTGATGAATATGACTTTGGTTCAACCCTTAGATTATTTATTACTGAAAACAATGATTTGATTTTGGTTCAACTTCCTTTTGCAAGCTTTTTAATTAATATAACCGACTGTATAATTTTCCTATTTCTTACCGTTAACAGCACTGAAAAATCAAATGCCACGAAATTTTTATGATTTAAGTTTGTTTTAAAGCAAACATTTATTAAATTGGCAATATGATTAATCTGAAAAACCATTACAAGAATTTTGAGGCCAATGAGGAGCTGTTCAGGATACTTCGAGAACCACGTTTCAAGAAGACGGAGATGGATATAGTTTATGATGATTTCGTGAGATGGGAAAATAGTGGATTGCTCTGGGATGTGAAAGGGGGAAAACATGATCATAGACAATACAGTTATGTTCATTATGCATGGGCGACACTGGTGGCAAAATTACGCCAGTACGGATTTGATTATGACATCATAAGGACCTTTAAGTGCAGTTTGTCCGAAACATTAGATAATGACTTCTATAGATTGGCCCTGAAAGAGAAAAGAGAACTGCTACTTGAGCATTTTTCTGAGGATGAACTCAAAAGGTTGGAGAAAGAAATCGATAATGAAGACGAAGACAAGGAGCTTGTTATGGCTTTTGAAGGCTTTATTGTAAATGTAATCAACCATAATGATGTGGTCAGCTTGCTTTTTTACCATGGTAGGGACCATTTTTATGTTCCGGTTTCCGGTGAAGTGCTAAAAGAGTTTGAACAGAGGCCCGAAGCGTCCGAGTATTTTGAATACTTCAGACAATCACATGTAAGTATCTCAATAAATGAAATAACCCAGAGCTTTATAAATAATGATTTGCCACCAAAGGATAGGAGCAAACAGTTCACATCCATCTTATCGGAACAGGAGCACAATGCCCTCAAACTGATCCGCAAGAATTATAGATCCCTTAAGGAAGCCACCATTACAACTTTGGACAATCAATTGAACAAGATAGATTTGACAATGGTTAAAAAAAACAATGCTGAGAATTTGTTCATACAGTACTTTAAAAAAGGTGATTACAAAACATTGGAGATCAAAGCAGTCAATGGAAAGGTTGTTTATGTAACGGATAAAGAGACGCACAAATTATGATACTGAAGACCTCAGATCAATTTAAGAATAGCGAACCTATCATAAACAATGAAGGGGATGCACATGTTATTTCAACATGTTTTCAATCAACAAGGCTAAAACCATTTTAAATGCCAACAGAAAAGAAAAATTAAACAACGAAGAAGTTAAGCAGGTGCTGGAGATACTAGAGGTATTTGCAAGGATGAGCGTAGTACAATTCAATAACCGGGAACAATGAAAAAGACAGCGGTAATCATGTCACGCGTAAGCAGTGACGATCAAGTTAGGGGCTATAGCCTAGGGGTACAGTTTGAACAATTGACCAAGTATTGTCAAAGGCATGGTGTTGAGGTGTTGAAACATTACCAGGAAGACCATTCCGCAAAGGACTTCAATAGACCGGAGTTCAAGAAGTTTCTTGAATATGCCAAACGCCATAGGAACCAGATTGATTTTCTATTGTTTACTACCTGGGACCGCTTCTCAAGGAACTTGACAGATGCCAACCTGATGTTGAGGGAACTCAAACAATTGGGGATAGAGGTACAGGCCATAGAGCAACCTATTGATTTCTCCATACCCGAAAACAAGGCAATGCTGGCCCTGTACCTAGTGCTTCCGGAAATAGACAACGACAGGCGTTCGTTAAAGATCAAAGGCGGGATAAGGGGTTCATTAAAAGCTGGCCGATGGTGTCGAAAAGCACCTATCGGTTACAAGAATTCAAGGGATATGGAGAACAAGCCTATAATTGTCCCAAGTGACAAGGCGGAACATATCCAATATGCCTATGAACAGATCGTTAAAGGGAAATCCCAGTCAGAGATCAGAAAGGAAATCAAAAAGAAGGGTGTGACGATTAGCAGGAACAATATCTCCCTTATACTACGTAACCCCATGTACATGGGAAAGATAGTTGTTCCGGCAAAGGATGATGAACCAAAGATTTTGGTAGAAGGGCTCCATCATGGAATCATTCCAGAGGATACCTTTTACCATGTACAGGATATCCTCAATAAACGAAAAAGGAAATCCAACAAGCCGGTTTACAATTCCATGAGGGAAGAGCTTCCGTTAAGGGGGTTGCTGTACTGTTCCAATTGTGGTGGGAAAATGACAGGCAGCCCTTCAAGGAGCCAAAATGGAAACCGGTATTTCTACTATCATTGCAACCACTGTAAAAAAGGCAGGATATCTGCTGTCCGTGTGAATAAAACAGTTGAGAAGATCCTTGGTGATTTCAGGTTCACGAAAGCAGCTGAGACCATCTATGAAATGATGGTGCAGAAACTATTGTCCGGAAACGAACAACAGGCGATAATTAAAAGAAAAAAGCTGGGTGCGGAAATTGATGGGGTGACCAAAAGATTGGAGAACCTCCAGGACCTGCTTGTGGATGGCAAGATAGAACCCCGAGCCTATTCAGAAGCCAATGAAAGGTATGCTACAAAACGTGAGGAATTGAAACGGGAGCTAAAGGGGCTGCAAGTGCACAACAGTCAATATAAAACTTGGCTCAATAATGGAGTCCACCTACTCAAGAACCTTAAGGAACACTACAATCAATCTTCTGTAAAGGACAGACAAAAGCTTTTGGGTTCGATATTTCCGGAAAAACTGTTCTTTGAGGACGGTAAATGTCGAACTGACAGAATCAATGATGTTCTTCGGTTTATCTTGCAGATAGACAGCGGGTTATATCATAAAAAAAGAGGACAATTTTCAAGTAAATTGAAATTGTCCTCTGTGGTGGTGCCTCCAGGAATCGAACCAGGGACACAAGGATTTTCAGTCCTTTGCTCTACCAACTGAGCTAAGGCACCAGTTGCTTAATTGCGGATGCAAATATAAATTCATTTTTATTAAACACAAAAAGAAAAGATATAAAAATTGCTTTTGTAAATTTACAGCTTTAATTAATATCATGAATTTAATAGTAGATGTTGGTAATTCTTATGTGAAATTCGCTGTATTTCAGTCATATGAGTTAATAGATAAAGTGTTTTTTAAATTAGAGGACTTTGAAAAAGAGTTTAAAATAATTTTAAAAAATCACGAAAAAATCAATAGATGTATTGTTTCTTCAGTAGGAAAACTCAATACATCTCATCTAAAAGCAATCCAAAAAAAGCTAGATGTTCTTGTTTTGGACTCTAATACTAAACTTCCGTTTAAGAACTTGTATGACACCCCTAAAACACTTGGTGTAGATAGAATTGCTTTAGTAAGTGCTTCTGTAAAACAGTTTCCTGATAATAATGCTTTAATTATTGATGCAGGTACTTGTATAACTTATGATTTTATTAATACTGAAAATGAATATCTTGGAGGTGCTATTTCACCAGGAATTAGAATGCGATATAAAGCATTAAATAATTTAACTGCAAATCTTCCGTTATTAGATACTGAACTTCCAAAAGACTTTATTGGAACTGCTACAGACAGTTCAATACACTCTGGAGTTGTAAATGGAATTTTAAAAGAAATTGATGGTGTTATAGACCAATATGAAGAAAAATACCCACATTTAACAGTTATTTTAACAGGCGGAGACGCTAATTTCTTGTCAAAACAATTAAAAAATAGCATATTTGCCAACTCTAATTTTCTTTTAGAAGGTTTAAACTTTATTTTAGAATTTAATTCAAACTAATGATAAAAAGACTTGTAGTAGTTTTAATAACTTTTTTTGCATTACAGTCACATGCTCAAGAAGGTACAGCTTCGCCATATTCATTTTACGGAATAGGAAGTTTAAAATTTAAAGGTACAGTTGAGAATAGAAGTATGGGTGGATTGAGCATTTATACTGATAGTATCCATATTAACTTAAGAAACCCAGCAGGATACGCTGGTAATAATTTGAAAATTTGGAACGAAGAAAGCAGACCAGTTAAATTTACAGTAGGAGGAAGCTACTCAAGCACTAACTTAAAGAGTGAATCGCAAAGCGACAATACAAGTACTACAACTTTTGATTATTTTGCACTTTCAGTCCCAATGGGAAAATTTGGATTAGGAATGGGGTTATTGCCATACACATCAGTAGGTTATAAACTTGAATCTAATAACGACGACGGAAATTTAAGCAATAGATATACAGGTGAAGGAGGTCTTAATAAAGCATTTTTGGCAATAGGTTATCAAATTACTGAAGAGCTTAGTGTAGGTGTCGATGCTAATTATAATTTTGGGAATATTCAAAACAATGTAGCAGAGTATAGATACGATGACGATGGAGTGTTAATTCAATATGCAACTATTGAAGCCAATAGATCTGATTTAAGTGGACTAAACTTTAACATTGGTGTATCATACAAAACAATGATAAGTAACAAGCTTGAGCTTATTTCTGGGTTAACCTATTCGCCTAAAAGTAAAATTGGCTCAAACAACTCAAGAACCTTTACAGCAGGTACAAATACTATTGAATCCGATTTAGCTGCTGAAGGCTTAGATCAAACCGATTTAACGTTGCCTTCAAGCTTTTCTTTTGGAGTAGGTATAGGTCAACCAAGAAAATGGTTTTTAGGAGCTGAATATTCGTCTCAAAACACAAGCGAATTTTCAAACCCAATTTTTTCTATAGATAATACCAATTTTGTAAACGCGTCTTCGTTTTCATTTGGAGGGTTTTATATTCCTAATTACGATTCTTTTTCAGGGTATTGGAAAAGAGCAACTTATAGAGCAGGTATGCGCTTTGAACATACAGGGTTAAAAATAAATAATGAGGATATTAGAGAGTTTGGCATGTCTTTTGGAGTTGGATTACCAGTTGGAGGTATGTTTTCTAATGCAAACCTTGGATTAGAGTTTGGTAAGCGTGGAACAACTAACGCAAATTTAATACAAGAGAATTTCATTAATTTCCAACTAAGTTTATCTTTAAACGATAGATGGTTCCAAAAAATTAAATATAACTAACGGTAAAATAATAAAACGATGAAGACTAAAATTACTTTAATACTAGTTGCCTTGTTTATGAGTGTTAACCTTGGTTTTGCTCAGCAAGATGAAGAGTGCATGACCAACTTAACAATCTTTACAGATTACTACAAGAGTAAAAAGTATGATGAGGCTTATGAGCCATGGATGAAAGTTAGAAATAAATGTCCAAAGTTTAATAGAGCTATCTATGCTTACGGAGAAAAAATATTAAAGCACAAAATTGATAACTCTACTGGAGCTGAACAAAAAGCTTACATAGAAGATTTAAAAGCTTTATGGAACAAAGCATTAGAATATTTCCCTAGTCATTATGATTTAGGTGAAGTATTATCAGATATAGGTTTGTTGATGTATGACAACAGAGAGGCTCTTGGTGTTACAGATAAACAATTGTTTGATGCATTTGATAAAGCTTACAAGCAAGATTTAGAGAATTTCACAAGTGCAAAAGGTTTGTATGTATACTTTACTTCTATAGTTGATATGTATAAAGCTGGACAAGCGCCAATTCAAGATGTATTTAATAAGTACGATGATATCTCTGATAAAATTGAAAAAGAAGTAGGAAACTTTACTGAGAAGTTAAATAAGCTAGTTACTAAAGAAGAGTCTGGTCAAAAATTATCTTCAAAAGAAGAAAAGTATAAAAAGTACTATGAAGACTCATTAGAAGCTTACGATAAGATTTCTGGTAGTATTGATACATATTTAGGTCAGTTAGCTAACTGTGAAAACCTAATTCCTTTATACAAGAAAGATTTCGAAACGTATAAAAACGATGCAGTTTGGTTAAAGCGTGCTGTAAACAGAATGTATAACAAAGAGTGTACTGATGATCCATTGTACATTGAGCTAGTAAAAGCGTATGATGCTACTGATCCATCTGCAGATACTAAATACTTTGTGGCTACAATATTATTTAACCAAGGTAAGGATAACGAAGCTATGGATTATTTAAAACAAGCTTTCGACCTTCAAACAGATACTTACAAAAAAGGTAAACTTGCTGAAAAAATTGGTTCTATCTTAAAGAAAAAAGGAAGATATGGAGAAGCTAGAGGTTACTATAGAGAATCTTTAAAGTTAAATCCATCAAACGGAAGACCACACTTGTCTATTGCTGCTATGTATGCTGCTAGTGCAAACAACTGTGGTGATACAAACTTTAACAAAAGAGCAATGTTCTGGTATGCTGCACAAGAAGCACTTAAAGCTGGTAAAGTTGATGCTAACCTTAAGTCAGCTGCAAACCAAACTTACGAGAGCTATATGGCAAAAGCACCTTCAAGAAGCGAGATTTTCTCTTGTAGTTGTTCAGGTGAAGTTATTAAGTTTAACTGCTGGACAGGAGGTAGTGTAACTGTACCAAGTCTTTAATGAAAGCACATATTTTACATAGTATAAAAAACATAGTCACAGTTATTGCTGTGACTATGTTTTTTTCATGTAAAAACAATTTTAAAGAAGTTCAAAAAGTTGGTATTCTGCAAAACGAGCCTATTGGAGAAGCAGAACATATCGATTTAAAATACACCGAAAAACTTGAAGATTCAGGTAAACTAAAGGCAAACTTAAAAAGTCCTAAAATGTTTGATTACTCCAACAGGAGTTTTGCGTTTTCTGAATTTCCTCAAGGCATACATCTTACCGTTTTTGACGAAGAAAATAACAAAAGCGTTATTGTTTCTGACTATGCTATTTTTTATAGCGAAACCGATCTTATAGATCTTCAAGGTAACGTAGTAATTTCTACTCACAGTAGAGATACGCTATTTGCCGAACAACTTTACTACGACCAAAAAAGAGAATGGTTATTTACAAACAAACCTGTAACCTTGCGTTCTGGCTCTGAGATAAGCCACGGAAAAGGTTTTGACTCTGACTCTAACTTTAAAAACTTTGAAGTTACTGAGATGAGTGGTATTGTTTATTTGGATGAATAATTAGTTATCTTTGTTCCAACTAACTTTTATAAAAAATGAAAATTCTTAGCTTTTTTCAATATGTATATGCATTTGTAGCAATTGTTTTTACTTATGATGCTATTACCCAATGGAACGTTGATCGAAACCGTTCTTACATGCTTTTGTTTTTAGCAGCACTTGCAGTATTTATGTTTTTCTTCAGAAAGCGATTCAGAAAAAAAATTGAAGACCGAAATCAAAAATAATATATGGATTTCAGTATCTTGATTATTGTTTTATCACTGCTTTTATCTGCCTTTTTTTCTGGTATGGAAATCGCTTATGTGTCTTCAAACAAGATACACATTGAAATTGAAAAAAAGCAGGACGATTTTCTTGCAAAAATATTAAGACGACTTACCGAAAAACCTTCTAAGTACATTGCCACAATGCTTATTGGTAATAATATAGCATTGGTAATTTACGGTTTTGTAATGGGAGACGTTCTTGTTGATTGGTTTCAATCCATGTTGCCTACCGATTCAGGATTTGTACACTATTTGCTTACCGATTTAAGCTTACTTTCCCAAACGATTATCTCAACAATAATCATTTTAATAACTGCTGAATTTTTACCAAAGGTATTTTTTCAAATTTATGCTAATTCTTTTCTTAAGATTTTTGCATTACCAGCGTATATTTTTTACCTATTGTTTTGGTTTATTTCCTCTTTTGTGATTTGGATTTCTGACCTTATTTTGAAATACTTTTTTAAAACCGATGGAGACGATGTACAGTTGGCAATGACCAAAGTTGAACTGGGTAATTACATAAGTGAGCAAATGGAGGCTGTTGAGGAGCATGAAGAAGTAGATAGCGAAATTCAGATTTTTCAAAACGCCTTAGAGTTTTCTGAAGTAAAAACTAGAGAGGTTATGATACCAAGAACCGAAATAGTTGCTGTTGAGGTTAACGATTCTATCAAAAACATCAATAACTTATTTACTACTTCTGGTTTGTCAAAAATCTTGGTATACAAAGACACTATTGATGATGTTTTGGGCTATGTGCATTCTTTTGAGTTGTTTAAAAAACCAAAGTCTATTAAATCCATCACACTCCCTGTAGAGTTTGTTCCAGAAACTATGCTTGCTAAAGATGTGCTTAATATCCTTACTAAAAAGCGAAAAAGTATTGCAGTTGTTATAGATGAGTATGGTGGTACATCTGGTATTATGACGGTTGAAGATATTATAGAAGAATTATTTGGTGAAATTGAAGACGAGCACGATACAGTAGCTTTAATCGAAGAAAAAATTGACGATAAAAACTATAAATTTTCGGCGCGTTTAGAAGTGGATTATCTCAACGAAGCCTATAAACTTAATCTACCAGAAGGCGAAAACTACGAAACTTTAGGAGGCCTAATAGTGGATGAAACCGAAGAAATACCTCAGGTTGATACCCAAGTTGTTATAGAAAATTTCCTGTTTACAATCTTAGAAGTGTCTTCTACAAAAATTGATGTGGTTTCTCTTAAAATCCTTGAAGAAGAATAAACGTTATATTACCATAAAAATCTGTTCTACTACTTTTATTATTTGATATAAAATGGTATTTTCGCGGACTTATATTTTATAAAAGAATACAACAAAATGGCAGTTTTAAATAAAATTAGACAACGTTCACTGTTTTTAATACTAATAATTGCATTAGCATTATTTTCATTTGTGCTTTCAGATTTATTCCGAAATAGCAGCGCGCTTTCAGGAGCTTCACAAGATGTTGTGGCTACTGTAAACGGTACTGATATCTTTAGAGAAGATTTTATGAACCAAGTTGAGAACGCTCAAAGAGCTCAAGGACCTGGAGCATCTTCTACACAAACAATGAACAGAATTTATGAGCAAGAAGTAAGAAAAGCAGTTTTAAGTTCACAGTTTGAAGAATTAGGTTTATCTGTTGAGAAAGACCAAATGAGAGAGTTGTTAAAAACTAGTTTTTCTAGCTATCCTGAGTTTAACAACGAAGCTGGTATTTTTGACGAAAACAAGCTTAACGAGTTTATAGCAAACTTAAAAGCAATTCAAAATAATGAGCAAAACAGAGCCCCATTAGGAAACTTCCAACTCAACTATAACGAGTGGGTAACTAACGAAGCATCTATAGCAAATAGAGCTAAAGAGCAAACATACTTCAATATGGTTAGAGCTGGAGTTGTAACTACTTTAGCTGAAGCTGAGACTGAATACTTAATGGAGAATGAAACAGTAGATTTAAAGTTCGTAAATATTCCTTACACTTCAATTGCCGATTCTTTAGTAGAAGTAACAAAATCTGACATTTCAAAATACATCAACGAGCATAAAAGTGAGTATGAAGTAGAAGCAAGTAGAGATATTGTTTATGTTCAATTTGATGAAGTTGCTACTGTTGAAGATGAAAATGAAATCAAAAACAGTTTAACTAATCTATTAGAAGATAGAGTAGAGTTTAATAAAGTAAGTAAGTTAAACGAAACTATTTTAGGGTTTAAAAACACTAAAGATGTAGCAGAGTTTGTAAACTCAAATTCAGATGTAAAATACAACGATAAGTTTTTATTCAAGTCTGCGTTACCTGCATCAATTGCTGATAGTATCTTTAAATTAGAAGTAGGAGAGTTTTATGGTCCTTATAAAGAAAATGGATACTACAGCTTAAGCAAGTTGGTAGCTGAAACTCAAATGGCAGACTCAGTTAAAGTACGTCATATCTTAATTCCTTACATGGGAGCAACAAGAGTTGATCCTACAATCACGACTACTGATGCTCAAGCAAAAGCAAAAGCTGATAGTATTTTATCTGTTATCAAGTCTAAACAAAGTAAGTTTGTTGACCTGTTAGATTTATCTTCTGATACAGTTAGTAATGAAAAACAAGGAGAAATAGAGTTTGGATATAACGATTCTTTTGCTCCTGAGTTTAAAGCATTCTCTTTTGATAATAAAGTAGGAGATATCGACGTAGTTAAAACATCTTTTGGATACCACGTTATTGAAATTTTAGACCAAAAGAACAAAAGTAAAGCTGTTAAAGTAGCTACAGTTTCAAGAACTATAGAGCCTTCTGAAAAAACAATTGACGAAGTATTTAATACAGCATCTAAATTTGAAATAGCACTTCAAGATGGAGATTTCCAAGAAATAGCTAAAGAAAACAACTACCAAGTAAAACCTGTAAGTTTTAAAGTTTTAGATGAAAATATACCAGGATTAGGAAGTCAAAGGGCTATTGTTCGTTGGGCTTTTGAAGGAGAAACTAAAGTAGGTGATTACAAAAGATTTACTGTTCCTGGAGGAGGTTATGCAGTTGTGCAAGTGGTTAAGAAAAACGAAGCAGGATTAATGTCCCCTGAAAACGCTTCTGCTACAGCAATTAGCAAAATCAGAAATGAGAAGAAAGCTAAAATGATTAAAGATAAAATTTCAGGTTCTACTATAGACGAAATCGCAAAAGCAAATAAAGTAGCAACTTTAACTGCAACAGCAGTAACAATGAAAAGTCCAACAATTTCAGGTGCTGGACGTGAGCCTAAAGTAGTAGGTGTAGCTTTTGGAATGAAAGAAGGCGAAATCTCAAAGCCAATTGATGGTGTTAAAGGTGTATATGTAGTTGAAGTTACTAAAGCAACTCCTGCATCTAAACTAGATAACTACCAACCAATAGCTAACAGATTAAGTGCTACAAGAGGAAGCAGTGTGTTAACAAAAGCATACAACGCACTTAAAGAAGCTAGTGATATCGAAGATAACAGA
Organism: Gaetbulibacter jejuensis; assembly: GCF_039524015.1. Classification (NCBI taxonomy): domain Bacteria; kingdom Pseudomonadati; phylum Bacteroidota; class Flavobacteriia; order Flavobacteriales; family Flavobacteriaceae; genus Gaetbulibacter; species Gaetbulibacter jejuensis. The sequence goes on from NZ_BAAAGF010000001.1 coordinate 930,756, forward strand.
GCGAATTTCTACTAATAAGAAAGTCACATAATAAAATAAAAACTCCACTGAAAAGTGGAGTTTTTTTATGTGTTTAAATAACCATTTCAGAATAAGGAAGTATTACATCAAACCCTTTGTCTTTAAAATAAGAGCTTGGGTTAGTCTCTGATGTTGCTAAAACAAAATCACCTCCCCAAGCACCAAGACTTTTTACACTTCCGTTAAAGTCGCTAAAAAGAGTGTGTTTTACAGGTTCTTGTTTTATGAGTTTGCTTATAATACTTTCGTGAGTTGTAATGAGCTTGTTGAATTCTGTTAACGTTTCGCAAGAAATGCAAGCTAAAGTAATAGCATTTATTTCAGAAATAGAAGCACTAATATTTGTTGAGTTAGACTTGTATTGCGCAATACCATCTCTACTATTTTGTTTTTTGTTAAGGTAAACGAAATAGAGTTGCTCTTTAAAGCCTGGGTTAAATTCAACTGTGTTAATTGTTTTGCTCTTGTTAGGTTGAAGTTGATAGGTTAATGGAGAACTATGTTGCGCACAAGCAATATCATAACCACTTCCGCCAAAAGTAAGCTCTAATAGTCTGTAAGCATCTACATTTACCCAATTAGCAATATTGTTAATTAAAGTTGAAGAGGTTCCAAGTCCCCAATGTCTTGGGAAATCCAATAGCGTTGCAATTTCAAAGCCGTTAGAATTTTCAAAAAAGTTTGGGTTAAGTTGTTTTACAGCATTAAATATTTCAATTAGTCGCTTTGAAAATGGGTTGTCGTAATCGCTACTAGAAAGGTTATTTAAAAGAAACACCTCTTCAAACCAAATAGCTCCAGTTTCATCAAAACTTTTCCAAATAATTTTAGACTCATTAATAGGTTCAACAACCATTGATTGACCAAAATCGGTTGGAATAGCTAATGATAAAGCTCCATCCAATACTACATATTCTGCAGTTAATAATAATTTTCCGTTACTAAAAAAAGTTTGCATTAACGTCTTAAGTTTTCAATAGCTTCAATTACTGCACTATGTGTTATGGTATTGGACTTAAAATGCTCAACAAGTTGTTCTTTTTCTTCTAAAGTAGCTTCAAACTGATTTAAAATATTCATCAAGTGCATTTTCATATGACCTTGTTGAATTCCTGTAGTTATAAGTGAGCGAATTGCGGCAAAGTTTTGCGCTAATCCAGCAACAGCAACTATTTGCATTAGCTCTTTAGCTGATGGTTTGTTTAGCATTTCTAAAGAAAGTTTTACTAATGGATGTAAACTTGTAAGTCCTCCAACAGTTCCAAGCGCTAGAGGAATTTCAATCCAAAACTTGAAGATGCCATCTTTTACTTCAGCATGTGTAAGACTACTATACACTCCGTTTCTAGAGGCATACGCATGAACTCCCGCTTCAACAGCTCTAAAATCATTACCAGTAGCCAAAACAACAGCATCAATACCATTCATAATGCCTTTGTTGTGAGTTACAGCTCTGTAAGGTTCAACTTCAGCTATATTTACAGCTTGTAAAAACTTATTAGCAAAGTCCTCGCCTGTAATAGAGTTGTCATCACTTAAGGCATTAACAGGACAACTTACTTCAGCTTTTACCAAGCAATCTGGAACATAATTAGATAAAATGCTCATTACAATTTCTATGGAATTGTTAAGCTTACTTTCAGCTTCAGTTTTTAAAGTTTTAGCAAACTGCTCTAAACAAGAGTTAATAAAGTTTGCTCCCATAGCATCAAGCGTTTCAAAGGTTGCATGCAGTTGATAGTAGCCTTCAATAGCATTGGTTTTGTCACGTAACTCAATATCTAGAATACCTCCACCACGTGCTTGCATGTTTTTGGTGATTGCATGAGTGTCTTCAATAAGTTTTGACTTTGTAGAATTGAAAAAAGACTTGAGTTTTTCGGTTTCACCATTAAAAATAAAATGAACTTGTCCTATTTTAGTGGTTGAAATAACTTCAGCTTTAAACCCACCACGATCTGACCAAAACTTAGCAGCTTTACTAGCAGCTGCAACTACTGAACTCTCTTCAATAGCCATTGGAATAGTGTAAGTTTTGTCGTTAATTAAAAAATTGGGAGCAACACCTAAAGGCAAATAGTAGTTGGTGATTGTGTTTTCAATGAATTCATCATGAAGCTGTTGTAGCTTCTCGTTAGAATTCCAATATTGTTTTAATACAGTTTTAGCAGCTTCTTTATTAGAAAAATAAGTGTCTACAATCCAGTCGATTTTTTTGGATTTGGAAAGTTTTGAAAACCCAGAAATAGTTTTGCTCATTAATTTTTATTTATGTCTACAAAGATACTATTCTTGTGTTTAAAATACTTTGCCAAGCGTAATATTGCACATTTAACTGTTAATAGTTACGGTTTTTTGCATAATTTTTAGTAAACTTGACATCATTTTGCTAAAAATTTAAGGCGGCTCCTTAAAAGCAAAAATAAAGGTGTGTTACCTTTTAAAAATCAATAAATTACTAACTAATAATAAATTTTATGTCAGCTACAACACTAAAGCCACACCAAAGAGAACTTTGGGGACATCCAGTAGGATTATACATTTTGTTTTTTACTGAAATGTGGGAACGTTTTTCTTATTACGGAATGCGAGCGTTATTAACACTATACTTGGTAGAAAAAACAACAGCAGATAATCCAGGTCTAGGATGGTTAGATTCTGAATCTATAATGCTTTATGGTTGGTACACCATGTTGGTTTATGTAATGTCCATACCTGGTGGTATGATTGCAGACAAGTTTTTAGGACAAAAGAAGGCGGTTCTTTATGGAGCACTAATTTTAGTAGCTGGTCATGGTATTCTTGCTTTTGAGCCTATGTGGGCTTTTTATACTGGTTTAGGCTTAATTGTCTTAGGAGTTGGACTCTTAAAACCTAATATTTCTACAATGGTAGGAGGCCTGTATAAACAAGGAGACATTAGAAGAGATAAAGGATTTAGTATTTTTTATATTGGTATTAATTTAGGATCACTTTTAGCAACATTTATAGTTGGATATGTAGGTGAAAAAATAGGATGGCATTACGGTTTTGGATTAGCAGGAATTGCAATGTTGTTTGGGTTAATGGTTTACATGTATGGTCAAAAGTTTTTGATTAACGTTGGAAATAAGCCAACTGAAGAGGATAAGAAAACTGATGTTTCATTAGGTAAGTTATTTGGTGATTTAATGAAGTCTCCATTGAACCTTGTAATTGTTTTGCTTATAATAGGTTATGCGTTTTATGCAGGGTTTAGCTATGATGGTATTGATAGTTGGGGTTATACAGCCTTATACATATTTATTGCTTTAGTAGCAGGTGTAATGATGATGATATATAAAAACTTAGAAACACAAGTATCAAGAGATAGGTATTTGGTTTTATTATTATCATTCCTAATTGTTATTGTGTTTTGGGGAGCGTTTGAGCAAGCAGGTGGATTAATGAGTATTTACACCAAAACCAAAACCGATAGAACTTTATTTGGATGGGATATTCCAGCAACATGGTTCCAAGGTTTAAATGCAGGATTTATTATCATATTTGCAACCATTGTTGCAGGATATTGGGCAAAAAGAAAATTAAAAGGTAAAGAGGCTTCGTCATTATTTAAAATGGCTGTTGGTACAATGATTATGGGATTAGGTTTTGTATTCATGATTTTTGCAGCTTCAGAGTACAATGCTAATGGTAGCTCAGGAATGCAATGGCTTGTTTTGGCTTATTTATTCCATACTATTGGAGAGTTATGTTCTTCGCCTGTAGCCTTATCGTTTATTACAAAATTAGCACCTGTAAAATATGCCTCATTAATGATGGGAGTTTATTTTGCAGCAACAGGATTAGGTAATAAAGTGGCAGGAGTTATTGGAGAATCTGCATCAGAATTTGGTGAATATGCAATCTTCTCAGGAATTACAATTTTTACGGTTCTATTTGGTTTACTTGTAATTTTGTTACTTAAACCTTTAAAACGTCTTACACATGGAGCTGAAGATAACGAGCGTGAAATCTCAAGTGACGAAACTGAAGGTTTTGAATTAGCTGATTCTGAAGCAAACTAACTTAATATTAAATATAATGCCCTTGCTGATTTATACAGGCAAGGGTTTCTCTTTTCTTAACTAAAACTAACACTATGAATACTGATATTGAAAATCTGTTTAAAGACAAGGTTTTAAGTCATCCTGCAGGTCTTTTTGTGCTATTTTTCACTGAAATGTGGGAACGATTTTCTTTTTATGGCATGCGAGTTCTACTAGTAAATTTTCTAACCATGGCTGCAATAGGTTACAATCCTGGTTGGGAATGGTCTGTTGAAAATGCTGGTGCCTTATTTGGAACCTATGCTATGTTGTTATATGTAACACCAATTATTGGAGGTTATATTGCTGATAAATATACTGGATATCGTTGGGCTGTTATTATTGGGTCATTAATTATGACTTTAGGACATGCGTCTATGGCTTTAGAAACAGAGTTTTCATTATATCTCGGATTAGTGCTTTTAGTTGTAGGTACAGGCTTTTTTAAACCAACAATGACGTCCATTATTTCTGAGATGTATAAGAAAAACCCAGAAAAGAAGGATGGAGCTTATACAATTTATTACATGGGAGTAAATGCAGGAGCTTTCTTTGGAATGATGTTATGTGGCTATTTAGCCGAAAAAATAGGTTGGGCTTATGGATTTGGATTAGCAGGTGTGTTTATGCTTTTAGGTACCCTTCAATTTTGGTTAGCAGGACCCTTGTTTGGAAAAATTGGAGCCAAACCTACTAAAGTTCATGAGATAGAATTGCCTCAAAATGTAAACGAGAAAAGTGTCGAAACAGAAAATAAACAGCAAGATGATGAAAAACCTAATCCGTTTACCACTTTAGATAAAGTTTTAATAATTATTTCATCAATAATTGGTCTTGGTTATGCTATAAATGACCCAATGTCTAAGATTGCTAATATAGATATGTTTTCAGCGTTCCAAATTGGAGATATTGAAGGGCAATATATAGCAGTTTTATTTGGTTTAGTTCTGTTCTTAATACTAGTTATAGGAAGAATTCTAAGATATACAGCAGTTGTTAGAGGTAGGATGATTGCATTTATCATATTTGCCTTTTTTACAGTGTTCTTTTGGTTGTCGTTTGAGCAAGGTGCATCGTCATTAGTTATTTTTGCTAGAGATAGTGTGGACAGGATGTTAAGTGGTAATTCTGCAATTGCTTTTAATATTATAAATACATTACTAACAGTTATTCCACTGGTAATTATTTCTTGGGTATTGTATCTGCTTTGGAAGAAAACATTTAAAAAGATTCCAGGATCTAATATTGTTCTAGTAATTTGTTTCTTATTAATGTGGGGAATTGTTGGTTGGATGCTAAATAGAGATTTTAAAACTATTGCTTATGATGTTTCTTACAACGCAATTGAAAAAGCAGATTTGGATGAAAACGGAGTCCAAAAAAAGACTGAAACAGGTGAATTAAAGTTTGTTTATCTTCCAGTTACACAGGGTTATTCCATAAGTCCTTCAGATAAAATTGTAACGAGAACTACATCAATTGCTGAGCCATTAGACTTTAAAGTTGGGGATAAACTTAACATTATTACAAAAAATAATGAAGGTACAGAATTCGGGTATTTAAATTCTGAACGACTAGATTTTGCCGTTAATCAAGGAATACAATTAAATAGAGATAATGGTGTGGTTGAGGCTCAAGTTACTCAAGTAAGAGATAATGAGGTAGAAATAACCGTATCCTGGTTTAGTATTCTAAATTCCTTTTTTATAATTGTATTTGCTTCATTTTTCTCAAGATGGTGGGAAAGCAAATATAATCCAAGTGCAGCTACTAAATATGCATTAGGATTAATTATAATGGGAGTTGGCTTTGGTTTACTTGCTTTTGGATCTTATGGACTGGTAGAAGGAGTTAAAGTAAGTATGGTTTGGTTAATATTAGCATATTTGTTTCATACTTTGGGAGAGTTATGTCTTTCTCCCGTTGGGTTGTCTTATGTTAGTAAGCTTGTTCCCGCACGAATGATTGCCTTGATGTTTGGGATGTGGTATCTGGCAATTGCTATTGGTAATAAACTTGCTGCTGTGCTTGGAGGGCAAATCGAAAATATAACAGAAGAATATAGTTTGTCTACGTTTTTTGTGATTTTTACTATTGTACCTACTGTTGCAGGATTACTTGTTTTTGCTCTAAACCCTGTATTGAAAAAATTAATGCATGGTGTTAAATAACGAGTAATTCGTTAAAATAAACGTAAAATGCTCCTCTTTTGGAGCATTTTTTGTAAGTTCGGAATAACTTTTGCAACAAATGATATTATGAAAAAACTTAGATATTTATTAGTATTTGCATTATTAACTACAGTTAGTAGTGTAGCTCAGGAGATTAATTGGGTGACTTTTGAAGAAGCTCTAAAACTTCAAAAAGAAAAACCTAAAAAAATTATGATGGACGTGTATACAAATTGGTGTGGTCCATGTAAAATGTTAGACCGAAACACATTTCAAAATAAAGATGTGGCAGATTATGTAAACGAGCATTACTATGCTGTTAAGTTTAATGCCGAAGGAAATGATAAGGTTACTTATGAAGGCAAAACATTTACTAATAAAAGCTACAAGCCAGAATTGGCAAATCGTAGAAATGGAGTTCATGAGTTAACAAGGCATTTAAAAGTAAGTGCATATCCTACTATCGTGTTTTTTGATGAAGAAGGAAAAGTGCTTACACCTTTAAGAGGTTATCAAAAGCCTCAACAAATAGAGTTGTACTTAAAACTCTTCAAAAACGATGAACACAAGAACATGACCTCTCAAGAGGATTTCAATGCGTATTACACTGCATTTGAACCAAAGTTTCAAGGTTAAAAATACTATTCAATAATAAACGCTCCCTTTTCACTAGTTTGATGGAAAGGGAGTTTTTGTTTTAAGCACGTTGCTTTCCATCTTTTAATGTAAGATTTGTAATTGCTGCCATCAGCAATAATGACCTCTGGTTGAATAGAGTCTATCAAACGTTGCAAATTAATCTTAGGAGAGTTACGAAGTAATACATAATTAGGCTTAAACGCTGTAACATTGTAAACACCCAAACTATCTACTACTAATACCATTTTGTTTTGAACTTGATAGATAGATTTCAGTGAGTCTGTTTTAAAACTTTCAATAAAATTACCAACTCTGTAGTTTTTAATGACTTTATCATTTTTAAAACCTGTACTGTCTAGGTTATGATAAACTATCATATTTCTATTAGATTTTTCAGTAATCAAACTGTATCTGCTTTTATGAAATACGATAAATTGTTTATTAGAGGTCTCATATTTTGTATAAATCAAAACACCTTGAAATACCATAATAGCGATAAGCAGGAAAGTTAAACTCTTAAAGTTCCTTTTCTTATTCAGCACAAAAAGTGAAGCAACAATTAAGTAGCTACTTAAAACATGAGCTAAACTAAAAGGGATATCTCTAAATAAAAATGTTTCTTGTTTGGATACCCAAGCAACAATTAAATTCATTGCATTAATTGTACTTCCAAAAAAATTAGCAAGAAATTCAGGAAGGCTATTTAAAACTGCTAAAACAATGACTAGAATACCTAGACCTAAAATCAATCCTAAAAACGGAATTATAGCAAGGTTTGAAATAAAAAATAAACTAGGAAACTGATGAAAGTAATAAAGACTTACAGGTATGATTCCAAATTGAGCACTTACTGTAACTGTGAAAATTTGCCAAAAATAGTCCAGCGGCTTTATTTTAGTAGACCATAGTTTGTAAAGTATAGGCTGAAATGTAACAATAGCAATAACAGCTAGATAACTAAGTTGAAACCCAACATCAAATAAAAACATAGGTTTGATGAGCAGCAATATAAAAATAGATATGGCTAGTGTGTTGTAAATGTTTGTTGGTCGTTTCCAATTTATAGCAATGGCAACAATGCTAAACATGGTTACAGCTCTAGTAACTGATGCTGATAATCCTGCTATAATGGCAAAGCTCCAAAGCAGTAGGAGTATGCACAGTATTTTAATGGGTTTACCGTGTTTAAGACGTTCTAAAGGTTTTAATAAAACATTTAGTAGGAGTAATATAATCCCAACATGAAGCCCTGAAACTGCAAGAATGTGTATTGCTCCAGCATTGGTGTAGTTGTTGTAAACGTCTTCGCTTATATCTTGTCGTTGTCCTAATAGTAAAGCATTTATAATTGCGAGTTCATCTGGAGCGAAGTTGTATGGTTTCAATTTAGCATTTATGGTATTTCTAAGTGCAGCTGCATAACCAAAAATAGTATTGCTCTTGGACTTTGTTTTGTAAATGGACTGTTGATTAGTGAAAATTTGATGATAGATATATTGCTTCTCTAAATAGTTTTTATAATTGAATTGATTTGGATTTAGAGGGTTAATCAAATCTTTTATGGGAGAGTATGTGATATAAATATCATCGGTTTTTAAACGTTTTAGAGTAGAATCTTTTTCAATGTTTAATAAAGATTTTCCATTAACAATAGTTGAGTCAACCTTTAAAATGTCAATAATATATTTATTGTAGTAGTTCCCTGGTTTTAGTTGTTTTCGTATTCTAAATGTAATTTCTTTTGAAGCCGATTCATCTATTTCCACTACTTTGGTGTAGTGATTATAAAATTGTTTTTCATCATGAAGGTTATGAGTTAACACACCTATACTTATCGTAGTAATAAAAGTAATTAGTCCAAACCAAATGGAGTTTTTAAACTTGTTTTTAAGATAGAGAAAGCATAAAAATAAAAGACAGACTAAACTAAGACTAGTATATAATGATAGTTGTAATGGAATTGTAATATAATAACCTATATAAATCCCGATAACTAAACAAAGCGTTAATTTTATAAGAGTAAAATTTAGTAACTTCATAGTCTAAGTTACTAAAAAATAATGGTTTACAGTACTCTTCGAGCTTGTACGAATGCAAAATACCAATACCGTTCAGCTAACGACGATATAATCACTCCTGCGCTTGTTGAAGCATGAATAAACTCAACATTGCCTTCGCTAGCAAAAGTAACTATGCCAACATGATTAACTTTTCGGCTATTTTTTCTTGTTGCAAAAAACATCAAATCTCCTTTTTGAACTTCTTTAAGGTCTATCCAATTTCCTGTAACCGAAAGGTCTGAGGTTGTCCTAGGTAGCATAATATTTTCACTCTTAAAAGCTGTCATTACCAGTCCAGAGCAATCCATTCCTTTTTTGGTAGTTCCACCATATTTGTAGCGAACACCATCAAATTGTTTAGCATAGTCTACGATACTTTCAGCAAGTGCGTTTGATGTTGGGTTAGTTGTGTTAGTTGCCCTTTTTTCGGTTTTGGTAGTGGTTTTATGTGAGCTTTTGGCTTTTTTTGAGGATTTACAACTATTCAAACAGATAAGTGCTAGTAGTAGTATAGTAAAGTTTCTCATGTATTGAATTTGTGACTAAAATTAAGAATTGAAACAAAATAAAAACAATAAATTATTAGTTTGGGAAGGCTTTTGAATAGTTATGAAAACTCTTATCAACAAACCTGTTTTAATTTAAGCTTTTAAAAATCAATTCAGCAGTTTTATTACTTGCGCCTTTGCCTCCTAATTTTTTTTCTAAATCATAGTAGTTCAAGAAAAATTTCACACGTTGATAATCGTCTAGAATAATTTTTAATTCTTGCTTTAAACGTTTGGTGTTAAAATCATCCTGAATCAATTCGGTAACCACTTCTTTATCCATAATAAGATTTACCAATGAGATGTATTTAATATGTTTTACCAATCGTTTTCCTATTTGGTAAGATAACCAACTTCCTTTGTAGCATACTACTTCAGGAACTTTAAACAATGCAGTTTCTAAAGTTGCAGTGCCAGAAGTTACTAATGCAGCGTAGGATACACTGAGTAAATCATAAGTTCGGTTGCTAATAAAACTTACGTTGTTATTTGTGATAAAAGGCTCATAAAAACTATAATCTTGACTTGGCGCTCCAGCAATTATAAACTGATAACCAGGAAAATCGTCAACAACACTGAGCATAACCGATAACATTTTTTTAATTTCTTGTTTTCGGCTTCCTGGTAGTAAAGCAATAATAGGTTTTTTGTTGAGCTCATGTTCTGCTCTAAAACTATATTCATCAACTTGTTGTCGTGCTCCAATAGCGTCAATTAATGGATGACCAACAAAATTTACAGGATAATTATGCTTGTCTTCATAAAATTCTTTTTCAAAAGGAAGAATAACATGCATGTGGTCGACATCTCGTTTTATATCCTTAATACGATTTTCTTTCCATGCCCAAATTTGTGGAGAAATATAGTAATGTGTTTTGTAGCCTTTTTGTTTTGCCCATTTAGCAATGCGTAAATTAAAACCAGGATAATCAATAAAAATGATAGTATCAGGATTGTATTGTTCAATATCTTTTTTGCAAAAGGCTAGGTTTTTGGTTATGGTTCTTAAATTCATAACCACTTCAATAAAACCCATAAAGGCTAAATCCTTGTAGTGTTTTACCAGAGAGTTGTTTACAGCTTGCATGAGGTCGCCTCCCCAAAACCTAAATTCAGCATTTACATCAATTTTTTGTAATGCTTTCATAAGGTTTGAGCCATGTAAATCACCTGACGCTTCTCCTGCAATTATGTAATACTTCATCTATAAATACTTTACCAAAAATGTAAATACTGCTATTAAAACCGTAGCTAAAAGCACACCTCTAGCTCTATAATCTTGTTTCTTTTTTATGAAAATAAAAAACGCACCTAAATTTAAAATAGCTCCTATACTTACTAATTTACTAAAAAAACCTTCCGCTAAGGATTGCCTAATAGTGGTTTCAATATCATCGCCATTTCCAAAAAGATAGACTGCTAATATTAAACCCATAAAATTAGCAATTAATCCAACAATAAATCCAATAAAAACTTCCTTTTTAACCATTCAATTTCCAGGTATTTAAGTTTTGTATGCAATGATGAGCTGTCAAATCAAATTGTATTGGTACTACTGAAACATAGCCGTTTTTTAAAGCCCATTCATCAGTGTCTTCTCCTTTGTCTAAGTTAACAAATTTACCTGTTAACCAGTAATATTCTCGACCTTGTGGGTTTTTACGTTTGTCAAATTCTTCTTCCCAATTCGCTTTAGCTTGTCGGCATACTTTTATGCCTTTTATATCTTTTTTGGGAAGATTAGGAAGATTTACATTTAAAACCACTCCTTTTGGCAAACCTTCTTTTAAAACATTTTCAGCAATAGTTTTTACAAAGGATTTTGTGGCTTTAAAATTAGCGTTCCAATTGTAATCTAAAAGCGAAAACCCTATAGCAGGAATGCCTTCAATACCAGCTTCAATAGCTGCACTCATTGTTCCTGAATAGATAACATTTATAGATGAGTTTGAGCCATGGTTTATACCTGAAACACAAAGGTCTGGTTTGCGGTCAAAAATTTCATTTATAGCAAGTTTTACACAGTCGGCAGGTGTACCAGAACAACTGTATTCTCTTTGTTTGCCTTCGTCAATTTTTATCTCTTCTACAAACAGTGTTGAATTAATAGTAATTGCGTGTCCCATTCCGCTTTGAGGGCTATCAGGAGCTACAACAATAACGTCTCCAATGCTATTCATAACTTCAATTAAAGTTCTAATTCCTGGAGCAGTTATGCCATCGTCGTTTGTAACTAAAATAAGAGGTCTTTTTGCCATAAAATATATTGTTGTTTGTTAGCTGCTAAAATAAATAAAACCCTTCAATTACCTGTTATGTTAGGTTTAACAAAAAATTAGTAGGGCTATATTTTATTGGCACGGTTTTTTCTTTTACTTTAGTGAAAAATATAACTTAATTTTTGTAGTTATATACAGTTAAAGTATAAATATGAAAGATATTATGAAAAGGAACTATAAAATTTTGCTTTTGGTTTTACTACTTGCATTTGCTTCTTGTAGTTTTACCTCAAAAACCTTTGAAGACCCTAACAAAGATAAATTACTTATTCAACTTATTAGTTATGTTTTAAATGAAGGTCATTTCAGTCCAGTTGACGTAGATGATGATTTTTCAGGATTAGTGTTTGATGATTATATAAAGCAATTAGATCCACTAAAGCGTTATTTTTATGAGTCGGATATTGAGGAATTCAGTGCTTATAGAAATAGTATTGATGACCAGATTAAAGAATACGATTTAACGTTCTTTAATTTAACTCATGAAAGACTATTAAAGCGTATGGAAGAGTCTAAAGAAATCTACAAAGAAGTATTGTCAAAACCTTTTGACTTCAATGTGGACGAAGATTTTTCTACCGATTATGATTCAATGCCTTATGTGACATCTAAAAAAGAGATGAAAGAGCGTTGGAGACAACAGCTTAAGTTTTCAACTATAGCTAATTATGATGATTTATTAGTGCAGCAAGAACGTGGAGCTAAAAATAAAGATCCAGAAATGGCATTTGATGAAAATAGTGATGCAGCAAATACAGTAAAAACTGAAAAACAACTAGAAGAAGAAGCTAGAGAAGCAACCTTAAACTCTTTAAATGAACTGTACGCTTTTATAGGTGAAAGACAACGTAAAGATTGGTTTTCAGTGTATATCAATGCAATTGTGGAGGAGTATGATCCACATACGTTTTATTTTGCACCAGAAGATAAAGATCGTTTTGATGTAGATATGTCTGGTAATTTTGAAGGTATTGGAGCAAGACTTCAAAAGAAAATGGATGCTATTTTGGTTAACGAAATTATCAGTGGTGGTCCAGCTTGGAGACAAAACGAACTTCAGGTAGGAGACCAAATAATGAAAGTAAAGCAAGAAGATGAAGAAGAGGCTGTAAGTGTAGTTGGTATGCGTTTAGACGATGCTATCAAATTCATAAAAGGACCAAAAGGTACTGATGTAACCTTAACTTTGAAAAAAGTTGATGGTACAATAGAAGACATTACAATTACTAGAGATATTGTGGAATTAGAAGAAACTTATGCAAAATCTTCAACAGTAATTAAAGACAACAAAACATTTGGAGTTATCAATTTACCTAAGTTTTATGTTGATTTTGACGATTATAATAAAAGAAATGCGGCTTCAGATGTAAAACAAGAAATCATAAGGTTAAAGCAACAAGGTATGGAAGGTCTTGTGTTAGATCTTAGAGATAATGGAGGAGGATCACTTCAAACGGTTGTAGATATGGCAGGATTGTTTATTAAAGAAGGTCCAATAGTTCAAGTTAAAACTACAGGTGAACCAAAAGAAGTTTTAAAGGATAGAGATATGTCTATTGTTTGGGATGGACCGTTAGTAATATTGGTTAACGAACTTTCTGCTTCAGCATCAGAGATTTTAGCTGCTGCAATGCAAGATTATAAAAGAGCAATAGTTATTGGAAGTAAGCAAACCTATGGTAAAGGAACAGTGCAAAATGTACTAGACCTTAATAGAATGGTGAGAAACAATTCCAATGGAGATATGGGAGCATTAAAGTTCACGACTCAAAAATTCTACAGAATTAATGGTGGTTCAACGCAGTTAGAAGGAGTAAAGAGTGATATTGTAGTTCCAGACCGTTATAAGTATATTGGTATTGGTGAAAGAACGTATGACAGTCCTTTAGAATGGGATAAAATTGATGCTACAGATTATGACCTTTGGGAAAACTATTACGATTATGAAACTACAATTTCAAAAAGTAGAGAGCGTATGGCTAATAGCGATCAGTTAAAGTTAATTGATGAAAATGCTAAATGGATTAATACTATTAGAGAAACAGAAAACTTTTCTCTTAACTATAAAAAATACAAAGAGCGTTTAAATACTAATGAAGAAGAAGCGAAACGTTTTGAAAAAATAGCAGATTACAAAACTAATCTTACATTTAATTCATTGCCTTATGAAATTAAATTAATGGAGCAAGACTCTGTTTTAAAACAAAAGCGTGAGCGTTGGCATCAAAATTTAAGTAAGGATGTGTATATTGAAGAGGCTTTAAATGTTTTAAACGATCTTAAAATGACCTATGGTGTTAAAACAAAAGTAGCTGCAGTAAAAGATTAAAATAAATGAGTAAAAACAGTAACTCATTAACACAATTAGCGCTCCAAAAGTTTAAAAAGAACTTTTGGGGCGTTTTAAGTTTTTGGCTCATTGTTGCCATTGGGTTAGTGTCTGTTTTTGCCTATGTTTTAGCACCAGATAATTCTCAAAATGCAAATCAAATGCATTTAACAATTCACTCTAAAAAACCTGGTTTTAAAGTGAATATTCTCACCATTCCGTCAGAAATTAATAATAATCAATCTTTCTTGTCAAAAATATTTTATGGTGAAAAAAATACAGATACCGAAATCCCAATTTCAGAATTTAAAGTTAATAATGATAAATTAGTATATACTGAATATGCCTCTGATGGATTAATAGGTGTGGAAAAAGAAATTGCCCTAAGTACTTTTCCAAATCAAGATTTTAAGCCTTTTATAAAAGAACGTACATTTTTGTTTGGTACTGATAAATACGGAAGGGATTTATTGAGTAGAGTATTGATAGGTTCTCGAATTTCGTTTTTTATTGGTTTTATAGCTGTATTTATTTCTTTAGTAGTTGGAATCTTTATGGGAAGTTTAGCTGGATACTTTGGTGGAGTGGTTGATACAATAGTTATGTTTATTATTAATGTAACCTGGTCTATTCCAACATTGCTTTTGGTTATTGCTATTATATTGGCTTTAGATAAAGGGTTTTGGCAAGTGTTTATAGCAGTAGGACTTACTATGTGGGTTGAAGTTGCTAGAGTAGTGAGGGGACAAGTTATAAGCGTAAAGGAAATGCAATACGTTACAGCTGCTAAAGCTTTAGGTTATACCGATTTTAGAATTGTTACCAGACATATATTACCCAATATTATGGCTCCAATTATTGTCATATCGGCAGCAAATTTTGCGGCTGCAATTTTAATTGAAAGTGGATTGAGCTTTTTAGGTATTGGAGCGCAACCACCAATGGCAAGTTGGGGAGCAATGATAAAAGATCATTATAATTATATTATACTAGGAAAACCTTATTTGGCAATAATCCCTGGTTTATGTATTATGATTTTGGTAATGGCTTTTATGCTTATAGGTAATGCACTTAGAGATGCATTGGATGTGAAAAATTAAACCTATTAGTTTCTTAAAGCGTTAATTTCTTTATTCGTGTTGTCAATAAACTGCAAAACGTCTTCTCTACCTATGGCTTTACTTGAAGAGGTTACAAAGTAATTAGGCATTTCTTCCCAAGTTTTAAGCATTTCCATTTCATATTCTGAAATATTTCGTTCAATAGCTTTAGGTTTCAGTTTGTCAGCTTTTGTAAAAATAATAGAAAAGGGGATTCCGTGTTCTCCCAACCACTCCATAAATTCTAAATCTATGTTTTGAGGATTATGTCTAATATCAACTAGTACAAATGCAGATACGAGTTGTTGACGTTGTTCAAAATAATTGGTAATGAATTTTTGAAATTTCTTTTTAGCAGTCTTAGAGACTCTTGCATAACCATAACCTGGTAAATCCACCAAAAACCAGTTTTTATTAATCAAAAAATGATTAATTAGTTGAGTTTTTCCTGGTTTTCCAGAGGTTTTTGCTAAATTCTTATGGTTGGTGAGCATGTTAATTAGCGAGGATTTTCCAACGTTACTTCTACCAATAAAAGCATATTCAGGCAATATGTCTTTTGGGCATTTTGTAACTTCAGAATTGCTTATTACAAACTCTGCTGTTTTAATTAACATGTTTTAAAAGTTTCTGGCAGAAAGCCATTTTTCTAAAATCAAATTGAACTCTTCAGGGTGTTCCATCATAGCTGCGTGTCCACATTTATCAATCCAAAATAAATCAGAATCAGGTAATAAACTATGGAATTCATCAGCAACTTCAGGTGGAGTAACAGTGTCGTTTTTTCCCCAAATAATACAAGTTGGTGTTTGCATTTTAGGAAGGTCTTTTGCCATATTGTGTCGTATCGCACTTTTAGCAATTGCCAATGTTTTTATAAGCTTGTTTCTGTCGTTTACAGTTTCGTAAACTTCATCAACTATTTCTTTGGTAGCAACTGCTGGGTCGTAAAATACATCTTGGGCTTTTTTCTTGATAACTTGATAGTCACTTCGCTTGGTGTAACCACTTCCCATTGCACTTTCATATAGTCCAGAACTTCCTGTAATTACTAATGCTTTAACCTTTTCAGGATACATTTTAGTATGGTATAAACCAATATGACCACCAAGAGAATTTCCTAACAAGATAACGTTATCTAGCTCTTTAAACTCAATAAAATCATGCAGGTAGTTTGCAAAACTTTTTACATTGGTTTTTAGTAATGACATGGTGTAGATTGGTAACTCAGGAATAATGACTTTGTAACCTTTTGTACTGTAGTAATTTGTAACAGCGTCAAAATTACTCAACCCTCCCATTAAACCGTGTAAAACAATTATTGGCGTGCCTTCTCCTACTTCAATATAACTGTAATTTTTTTCTGTTTTTAAAAGGTGTTTCATGTATTAGTTAGTGATGTCATTTTAAACAAATATAGTTATTTCATTGATAAATACTCCCTTTTTTACCCCTTAGTGAAAAATTGTTTTTCATAGAGTTTTTCACAATCTAATCAATGGGTCTTCATAAAAAAATAAACCTCTGATTTTTAAATAACTACAACCTTTTTTAGCGCTTAATTGTTGTTAAAATAAAAAAATTATTAACAAAAGTGGTATAAAGTGGTAAAATGTGGTAATATTTTCAATATATTTGAATTGAATTCGTTAGAAGTATAAAATAATCATTTTGAACACTTTAATAGGATCATACGAGTGCAAAGTAGACGCCAAAGGAAGGCTAATGCTTCCTGCTGCCCTAAAAAAGCAGTTGTCTCCTGTGCTACAAAATGGTTTTGTGTTAAAGCGAGCGGTTTTTCAGCCTTGTTTGGAGTTGTATCCAATGAGTGAGTGGGAGTTGTTGATGCAAAAAGTGAATAAACTCAATAGGTTCAAGAAAAAGAATAATGATTTTATACGACGCTTTACGGCAGGAGTTAAAATGGTTGAGGTAGATGCTACTGGTCGACTTTTAATCCCGAAAGATTTGATTGCTTTCTCTGGAATTAGCAAGGAGATTGTGGTGTCTTCGGCAATACATATCATTGAGATTTGGGATAAAGACAAGTATGAGCAAGCTATTGATGATGCTGCTTTAGATTTTGCTGACTTAGCTGAAGAAGTAATGGGACAAGACGATGATGACAATGGAATATCATAATCCGGTTTTACTTAATGAGACAGTTGAAGGTTTAGATATTAAACCTGATGGTGTTTATGTGGATGTCACTTTTGGTGGTGGTGGTCACAGTAAGGCAATTTTAAAGCAATTGGGTCCTGATGGAAAATTGTTTGCTTTTGATCAAGATCAGGATGCATTGTCTAATGCTTTAGAGGATGAGCGTTTTACACTAATAAATGAAAATTTCAGATTCATAAAACGTTTTTTGAGATTTTATGGTGTAAAGCAAGTAGATGGGATTTTGGCAGATTTTGGTGTGTCTTCACATCAATTTGATGTTGCTGAAAGAGGGTTTTCAACTCGTTTTGAGTCGGAATTAGATATGCGAATGAATCAAAATAGTCATTTGTCGGCTTACAATGTGATAAATGATTATGAAGAGGAGCAATTGCGTCAAGTTTTTTATCAGTATGGAGAATTGCGTCAAGCTCCAGCAATGGCAAGAGTAATTGTTGAAGAGCGTTCAAAAGCTGAGATAAAAACTAGTGAACAATTAAAGTTAGTGTTAAAACGATTTTTGCAACCTAAAAGAGAAAATAAAATACTAGCTCAAATTTATCAGGCAATTCGAATTGAGGTGAATCAAGAAATTGAGGTGTTAAAAGAACTGTTGTTGCAAACACCTGAGCTCCTAAAAAAAGGAGGTCGTTTAAGTTTTATTTCTTATCACTCGTTAGAAGATAGGTTGGTAAAACGATTTATAAGAAATGGCTTGTTTGAAGGTGAGCCAGAACGAGATGTATTTGGAAATTTTGAAGTGCCTTTAAAAAAAGTAGGAAATCTTATTGTGCCAACACAAGAAGAAATAAAAATTAATAATAGAGCAAGAAGCGCAAAATTAAGAATTGCAGAAAAACTATGAAGAAAGGTATTTATGGTATTCTGAAAGGTAAATTTTTAATAAGTGATGACTCTTTTAAAAACTGGAGAGTTATCATTTTTATTTCTGCCTTGGCTATAATAATGATAGCGAGTTCGCATAGTGCAGATAAAAAAGTACATGAAATAGCGAAACTTAATAATGAAGTCAAAGAATTGCGTTCAGCATTTGTTGATGGACGCTCAAGATTGATGAGGCTTAAAATGGAATCGTCAATTGTAACAAAAATGGCAGAAAAAGGTATTGTGCCTTCATTAATTCCGCCAAAAAAAATAAAAGTAAAAGCTCAGGAATAACTAGTGGCAGTAACTGAAAAAGACATATTAAACAAGTTGTACTTTGTTGCAGGATGCATGTTTGTGTTTATCTTTCTTGTGGTTTACAAGTTAGTGGATATTCAGTTTATTCAAGGTGATAAATACAGAGATCTTGGAGTAAAACGTGCTGTTGAAAATGTTGAGATTCCTGCTAACAGAGGTAATGTGTATTCGGCTGACGGAAGTCTTTTGGCGACATCTATTCCTAAGTATGATATTCGTTTAGATGCTGTACAGCCTCAAAACAAAACCTTTCAAGAATATATAAAACCGCTTTGCGATTCGCTGGCAAAATTCACAGGAAAACCAGCTTCTTACCATCAACAAAGAATTAGAAAAGCGAGAGCAAATAAAAACAGATATTATTTAATAGCGAGAGATATTGGATATTCTGATTATTTAAGAGTTAGAAATTTTCCTTTGTTAGAACTTGGTGCTATAAAAGGTGGTTTAATAGTTGAGCAGAATACGAAGCGAGAGCACCCAATGGGTGGAATTGCGCATCGTTCTATTGGTTATGAGCGTGTAGATGAAGATGGAAATGTTACAAGAGCAGGAATTGATGGTGCTTATGGTGAGGAGTACTTAAAAGGTACTAATGGTCATAGGTTAAAGCAAAAGATAGGTAATGGTCAATGGAAACCAATAACTGATTACAACCAAACAGAGCCTAAAGATGGGTATGATGTGTATACAACTATTGATGTTAATATTCAAGATATTGCTCATCATGCGTTGTTGGAACAGCTAGAAAAATATAAAGCTGACCATGGTTGTGTTGTGGTGATGGAAACCCAAACAGGAGAGGTAAAGGCTATTGCTAATTTAGGAAGAAACTCTGAAGGGAATTATTACGAAAGAAGAAATTACGCAGTTTGGGAGTCGCATGAACCAGGTTCAACATTCAAGCTAATGGCGCTTACTGCTGCTTTAGAAGATAAGGTAATAGACACAAGTGATGTTGTGGATACTAAAAACGGAATCTTGAGTTTTTATGGTAAAAAAGTTCGTGATTCTAAACGTGGAGGTTATGGTAAAATCTCTATAGGGAAAGCTTTTGAAGTGTCTTCAAACACAGGAATAGTTTCTGCAATCGATCAGCATTATAGAAGCAACCCAAAAAAGTTTGTTGAGCGTTTGTATCAAATGAATTTAAATCAAAAGTTGGATTTGCCAATTTTAGGTGAAGGAGAGCCAATTATTCCACATCCTGATAATAAGAAAAGATGGAGTGGTATTGCATTACAGTGGATGGCTTATGGTTATGGAGTATCATTTACGCCTCTTCAAACGCTAACATTTTATAATGCTATAGCCAATAATGGTGAAATGGTGAAGCCTCAGTTTTTAAAAGAGGTAAAAGAGTTTGATGAAACGATCGTCCCATTTAAAAAAGAAATCATAAACCCAAGAATTTGTTCTCAGGAAACGGTTTCTAAAGTAAAGCAATTGCTTAAAAATGTAGTCGATAAAGAACACGGTACAGGTCATAAGTTGTACTCGCCTAATTTCTCAATGGCTGGTAAAACTGGTACGTGTCAAAAAGACTATGCAAATAAAGATAAGCTCAATTATATATCTTCTTTTGCAGGTTTTTTTCCTGCTGAAAATCCAAAGTATTCGTGTATAGTTGTTATTCATGAGCCTGATAAAAGTGTTGGGTATTATGGAGCAGATGTGTCAGGTCCAGTGTTTAAAAAAATAGCTCAAAAAATACATACAGATACGCCTTTAGTTGATGAAGTGGAAACTTTAGAATTAGTGGATACTAAAACTAAAAGTGATTTTGATACTTACTTTGAGCTAGCTCAAAAATACAAAACTATTATGCCTGATGTTGTTGGAATGTCTGCTATGGACGCATTGGCATTATTAGAGAATATGGATGTAGAAGTGAAAGTGAAACTTAATGGTAGTGGAATTGTAAAAAAACAGTCGGTAGACAAGAGTATAAAACTTAAAAAGAACCAAGTAATTGTTTTAGAAGCATCGTGATAGCGTTAAAAGACATATTGTATAAAGTAACCATCAATGCAGTTGTAGGTAGTACAGGTGTGCAGGTGAATGCTATTGAGTTTGATTCACGCCAAATCAAAACCAACGACGTGTTTGTGGCAATTAGAGGTTCGGTTGTTGATGGTCATAATTTTATTGAAAAAGCAATAGAACTAGGAGCTAGAGCTGTAGTATGTGAAGCGCTTCCTGAGCAGTTGCAAAACGGAATCACTTACATAGAAGTTGATAGTGCTAGTAAAGCATTGGTGTTTATGGCTGCTAACTATTACGGTAATCCATCAGGAAATTTAAAGCTTGTTGGAGTGACAGGAACTAATGGAAAAACAACGGTTTCTACATTGCTGTATCAGTTGTTTAAAAAGGCTGGTTTTAAAGTTGGTTTATTGTCAACAGTAAAGATAATGGTTGGTGATAAAGAGTTTAAAGCTACACATACAACACCTGATTCTCTTACAATAAACAAGTATTTAAGTGAAATGAATGATGAAGGTGTGGAGTTTTGCTTTATGGAAGTGAGTTCGCATGGTATTCATCAAAATAGAACAGAAGGATTGGTTTTTGAAGGTGGTATTTTTACAAACCTTTCTCATGATCATCTAGATTATCATAACACATTTGCTGAATATAGAGATGTGAAAAAACAGTTTTTTGATCAGTTGCCAGCTAAGTCTTTTGCATTGGTAAATGTCGATGATAAAAATGGTTTGGTGATGCTTCAAAATACAAAAGCAAGAAAAATCACCTATGCATTAAAGTCGTATGCTGATTATAAAGCTCAAATTTTAGAAAATCAATTTAGCGGATTGCTTTTAAAACTTAATGATAATGAGGTTTGGACACGATTGATTGGAAGTTTTAATGCTTATAACATTTTAGCAATTTATGCTACAGCTGAATTATTAGGACTTGAAAAAGTTGAGAATTTAAAACTCATTAGCGAATTAGAAAGTGTGAGTGGTCGTTTTCAGTATTTGGTGTCTGATGAAAAAATCACTGCCATTGTAGATTATGCTCATACACCTGATGCATTAAAAAACGTGTTGGAAACCATTAATAATATCAGAACAAAAAATGAAGAACTCATAACGGTTGTTGGTTGTGGTGGTGACAGAGATAAGACTAAGCGACCAAAAATGGGACACATAGCGTCTGCATTGAGCACTAAAGTAATTTTTACTAGTGATAATCCACGAAGTGAAGTTCCTGAGATAATTATTGAAGATATAGAAAAAGGGGTTGAACCTCAAAATTATAAAAAAACACTATCGATAGTTGATAGAAAACAAGCCATAAAAACAGCTTGTCAAATGGCGCAACCAAATGACATTATTCTTATAGCAGGAAAAGGTCATGAAACCTATCAAGAAATTAAAGGCGAACGCTTTGATTTTGACGATTATAAAATAGTACAGGAATTTTTAAAGCAATTACAAAAATAAGATGTTGTATTACCTATTTGAATATTTAGAAAAACAGTTCCAGTTTCCTGGTGCATCGCTTTTTGGGTACTTAACCTTTAGAGCTGCTATTGCTATTATTCTGTCGCTGTTAATTTCTACTATTTATGGTAAACGTATTATAAGATTCCTTCAAAAAAAGCAAGTTGGAGAAACTATTAGAGATTTAGGTTTAGAAGGTCAAGTGGAAAAAGCTGGTACACCAACAATGGGTGGAATCATCATTATTCTAGCAACATTAATTCCTGTGTTGTTATTGGCAAAATTGGAAAACATTTACATCATTTTGCTTGTTATTACTACACTTTGGATGGGAACTATTGGGTTTATTGATGATTATATCAAAAAATTCAAAAATGATAAAGAAGGATTAAAAGGAAAGTTTAAAGTTTTAGGTCAAGTAGGCTTAGGAATTATAGTTGGAGCAACACTTTTCTTTAGTGATGATGTAACTATAAAAGAAAAATTACCAGAAGAACAGCAAAAAGTAATGCTTGCTGAAAACCCAAATTTACCTCCAGCAAAGTTATTTGATGTTGAAGAAAAGTCTACAAAAACCACCATTCCTTTTGTGAAAGGAAATGAGTTTGATTATTCCGATTTGATTACATGGATTAATCCAAACCTAAATAAGTATGCTTGGGTCATTTTCATATTGGTGAGCATTTTTATTATTACAGCAGTTTCCAATGGAGCAAACCTAACCGACGGTATTGATGGTTTAGCAGCTGGTACATCTGCAATAATTGTGCTTACTCTAGGAATTTTTGCTTGGGTTTCGGGTAATATCATTTTTTCCGATTACCTCAATATTATGTATATCCCAAGAGTTGAAGAAATCACTATTTACATCGCTGCTTTTGTAGGAGCATTAATTGGTTTCTTATGGTATAATACCTATCCAGCTCAAGTATTTATGGGAGATACAGGCAGTTTAACTATTGGTGGAATTATAGCTGTAATTGCTATTGCTGTTAGAAAAGAATGGTTGATTCCTGTGTTGTGCGGAATCTTTTTAGCTGAAAACCTTTCGGTAGTTATGCAAGTCAGCTATTTCAAGTATACAAAGAAAAAATATGGTGAAGGACGACGCATTTTTAAGATGTCGCCATTGCATCATCATTATCAAAAATCAGGATATCACGAAAGTAAAATAGTTACAAGATTTTGGATTGTTGGCATTTTGTTGGCAATCATATCAATAGTGACATTGAAGATAAGATAAATGAAACGGTTAGTGATTCTTGGAGGAGGAGAAAGTGGAGTTGGAACTGCGCTTTTAGGGAAAGAAAAAGGATATGAAGTTTTTGTTTCCGATAAGGGAAAAATAAAAGAAAAATATAAAGAGGTTCTTATACATAATGAGATTGAATGGGAAGATGAAAAGCACACAGAAAGTAAAATTCTGAATGCTGATGTAGTAATGAAAAGTCCTGGGATTCCTGAAAAAGTAGCTTTAGTAAAACAAATTAGAGCTCAAGGAATTCAGGTGGTTTCTGAAATTGAATTTGCTTCAAAATTCACCAATGCAACTATTGTAGGAATAACTGGTAGCAACGGTAAAACTACAACAGCTAGTTTAACACATCATATTTTAAAACAAGAATTGGATGTTGGATTAGCAGGAAATATAGGAGACAGTTTTGCGAAGCAAATATTAGAAAAGGACTATAAAAACTATGTGTTAGAGATAAGCAGCTTTCAGTTGGATGATATTGTGAGTTTTAAACCAAACATTGCAGTTATCACTAACATCACACCAGATCATTTAGATAGATATGAGTATCAGTTTGAAAATTATATCGCTTCAAAATTTCGCATTGCAATGAATCAAACTAAAGACGATTATTTGATTTATGATGCAGATGATGAAGTCATCACAAACTGGCTAGCAAAGCATCCTGTTCAATCCAAAATGTTACCATTTTCTTTAACTAAACCTATTGAAAATGGAGCCTATTTAGAAAACGAGACAATAAAAATAACAATTGATAACGACCAAATAATTATGCCGACAGCAAATTTAGCATTAGAAGGAAAACATAACGTAAAAAATGCAATGGCTGCTTCAACAGTAGCACATTTGCTAAAAATTAGAAAACAGACAATAAGAGAGAGTTTAGAGAACTTTCAAGGTGTAGAGCATCGATTGGAGAGTGTACTTAAAATTAATAAAGTACAGTACATTAACGACTCCAAAGCAACAAATGTAAATGCTACTTATTTTGCTTTAGAAAGTATGGATGCACCAACCATTTGGATAGTTGGAGGAGAAGATAAAGGCAATAACTATGAGGAGTTATATCCATTTGTAAACGAAAAAGTAAAAGCAATCATTTGTCTTGGTGTTGATAATGAAAAGCTATTGAAAAACTTTAGTTCAATGGTTGATGTTATCGTAGAAACTCAATACATGAGCGAAGCTGTAAAAATTGCTTACAAGATAGCTAAAGCAGGAGATAATGTGTTGTTGTCACCAGCTTGTGCAAGCTTTGATTTGTTTGAAAACTATGAAGACAGAGGTCGTCAATTTAAAGAAGCTGTAAGAAGTTTATAAAACTTAATACTAGTGCAAAAACTGTTTGATAACATAAAAGGAGATCGCTTAATTTGGGCAATAGCTGCATTGTTGGCTATATTCTCATTTCTGCCTGTGTATAGTGCTGCGAGTAATTTGGCATACATAGGAGGTAATGGTAACACCTTTACATTTTTTGTTAAGCATTTTATGCACTTGTTTTTAGGGTTTTCAATCATGTATGCTGTGCATAGAGTGCCTTATAGGTATTTCAGAGGTATATCAATGATTATGTTGCCAATTGTATTGGTATTGCTTGTGGTGACGATGCTTCAAGGTACAACTATTGAGGGAGCAAACGCTAGTAGATGGATTCAAATACCAATTGTTGGGATGTCGTTTCAAACGTCCACTTTAGCCTCTGTAGTGCTTATGGTTTATGTGGCGAGATATCTTTCAAAAATTAAAGATAAAACAATAACATTTAAAGAGTCAATTCTGCCATTATGGGTTCCTGTTTTCTTAGTGTTAATACTCATACTTCCTGCCAATTTTTCAACTACAGCTATCATATTTAGTATGGTAATGATGTTGGCGTTTATTGGTGGTTATCCAGTAAAATATTTAGCGCTAATTATAGGTGCAGGAATTATAGGTTTAACCATGTTTATATTGGTTGCAAAGGCATTTCCAGGTGCAATGCCAAATAGGGTTGATACTTGGATGAGCAGGATTGAAAATTTTTCTAATGGAGTTGATACTGAAGAAGACTATCAAATAGAGCAGGCTAAAATAGCTATCGCGTCTGGAGGAATAAAAGGAGTCGGTCCAGGAAAAAGTATACAGAAAAACTTTTTACCACAATCGTCATCAGATTTCATTTTCGCGATAATAATTGAAGAGTATGGATTGATTGGTGGTATGGTTTTATTGGTGGCTTACATGTGGCTGCTTTTTAGAATTGTAATTGCAGCGCAAAAAGCCGATACGGTTTTTGGTAAACTCTTGGTTTTAGGAGTAGGGTTGCCTATTGTTTTTCAAGCATTAATAAATATGGCAGTTGCTGTAGAGTTGTTTCCGGTTACAGGTCAAACATTGCCATTAATAAGTAGTGGAGGAACATCAATTTGGATGACCTGTTTAGCTATAGGGATTATACTTAGCGTAAGTGCAAAGAGAGAAGAAATTAAAGAACAAGAAAATATAGAAGATAATCCGCTCGAAATTTTGAGCGAAGCGATATAATGAGTAACTATAAAATCATATTGTCAGGTGGTGGAACAGGAGGTCATATCTATCCTGCTATTGCTATTGCAAACGAGTTAAAATCTCGTTTTCCTGATGCTGAATTTTTGTTTGTAGGTGCTATGGATAGAATGGAGATGGAAAAAGTACCACAAGCAGGTTATGAAATAGAAGGACTTTGGATTTCTGGTATTCAGCGTAAGCTTACGCTTAAAAATTTAACGTTTCCATTTAAGCTGATTACAAGCTTGTTGAGGTCTAGAAAAATAGTTAAAACCTTTAAGCCAGATGTTGTGATTGGTACAGGAGGTTTTGCAAGTGGACCATTACTTAAAGTAGCGACTTTAAAACGAATTCCTAGTTTAATTCAGGAGCAAAACTCTTATCCAGGAATTACTAATAAGTTGCTGGCTAAAAGTGTTGATAAAATTTGTGTAGCGTATGATGGTTTGGAGCGATTTTTTCCAAAATCAAAACTTATAAAAACAGGAAATCCAATACGTCAAGATCTTTTAAGTATTGATGGAAAAGCTATTGAAGCTAAAGATACTTTTAAGTTACGTCATGGAAAACATACCTTATTGGTTTTAGGGGGAAGTTTAGGTTCAAAACGCATTAATGAACTTATTGAAAAAGAATTGGAGTTTATACAAACTCAAAACGTTCAAGTGATATGGCAATGTGGTAAACTGTATTACGATGCTTATAAAAGATACAACAACATGGAAGATGTACAAGTGTATCCCTTTTTAAACAATATGGATATGGCTTATGCAGCTTCAGATGTTATTATTTCAAGAGCTGGAGCAAGTTCGGTTTCTGAGTTGTGTGTTGTGGGTAAACCTGTAATTTTTATTCCATCGCCTAATGTAGCTGAGGACCATCAAACAAAAAATGCAATGGCAGTTGTTGAAAAAGATGCTGCAATTTTAATTAAGGAATCCGATTTAGATGTTGATTTTGAAAACAGGTTTTCGCAATTAGTGAATTCGGTTGAAAGACAAAACGAACTCGGAACTAATATAAAAAAGCTGGCTTTAGTGAATGCAACTAAAGATATAGCTAATGAGGTTGAAAAATTATTGAATTATAAATGAATTATAACAACATACATAACGTCTATTTTATAGGAATTGGTGGTATTGGTATGAGTGCTTTAGCACGATATTTTAAAGCCAACAATAAGCAAGTTATGGGTTATGATAAAACCAAAACTGAGATTACTGACGGTTTGGAAAATCTTGGTGTTAAAGTGCATTTCAATGATTCTATTGATAATATTCCTACTCGCTTTTTAGATATTGAATCTACGTTGGTAGTTTATACGCCAGCTATACCAAAAGCACATCAAGAGCTAAATTATTTTATTGATAATGGTTATAAGGTGTTAAAGCGTTCGGTAGTTTTAGGTGAGATTACAAAGCATACGTTTTGTCTTGCTGTTGCAGGCACTCACGGAAAAACTACTACGACCAGTATTTTAGGTCATTTACTTAATGAGTGTGGAGTGG
The DNA here is from genome assembly GCF_039524015.1 of Gaetbulibacter jejuensis. Lineage (NCBI taxonomy): Bacteria > Pseudomonadati > Bacteroidota > Flavobacteriia > Flavobacteriales > Flavobacteriaceae > Gaetbulibacter > Gaetbulibacter jejuensis. Next base: position 958,077 of record NZ_BAAAGF010000001.1, read on the forward strand.
AAGTCACTGCTTTTTTGGGAGGAATTAGTGAGAATTATAATTCTAATTTAATCCTTAACGGAACAAAGGTAACAGTTGTTGAAGCTGATGAGTTTGATCGTTCGTTTTTAACCCTGTCTCCAGATTTGGCATGTATCACTTCAATGGATGCCGATCATTTAGATATTTATGGAGAAGCCGAAGCGCTTAAAGACTCGTTTGTTGATTTTTCTAAAAAACTAAAGCTTAACGGAAAACTGTTCGTTAAAAACGGACTGCCATTAAAAGGAATAACCTATGGAATAGAAGATGATTCAGACTATTCAGTAAAAAATATAAAAATTATAGATGGTACTTATGTGTTTGATGTAAAAACACCAAGTACTACCCTTGACAATTTCAAATTTAACCTACCTGGTAGACATAACCTGTCGAATGCATTAATAGCCTTGGCGATGGCTGTGGAGTATGGTTGCCCTCCCAAACAGCTCGCCAAAGCTTTAGCATCTTACAAAGGTGTTAAACGCAGGTTTAGTTATCCTATTAAAACCGAAAATTTAGTGCTAATTGATGATTATGCACATCATCCGCAAGAAATAAATGCAGTGCATCAAGCAGTGCGAGAGATGTATCCAAATCAAAAGGTTATGGCAGTTTTTCAGCCACATTTATTCAGTAGAACAAGAGATTTTGCTGATGAATTTGCTGAAGCCTTGTCGCAATTTGATGAAGTCTTATTGCTTGATATTTATCCCGCTAGAGAATTGCCAATTGAAGGTATAACTTCTAATTGGTTATTGGATAAGATGAAACATAACCACAAAAAACTGGTTGAAAAACCTGAAATTATTTCAGAAATAAAGAAAAGTAATGCTCAAGTTATTTTAATGATTGGAGCAGGAGATATAGGAGAAGAAGTTAAACATGTAAAAGAAGCGTTAAGTGTCGCGAGTTAGTAAAATAAATTACATAAAAGTCGTGCTGCTGCTAGTGTTAGTAGTGTTTCTTTATGCGTTTTCGTCAGCAAGAAATTCTGGTCGAAAAGTTGCAGCTCCTGATGTGAAATTTATTGGTAGTCAAGATTTGTTTATAACCCAAGAGACTGTTAGTAAATTGTTAATACAAAATCAAGAGGGAGTTACGAACAAGCCTAAAGAAATTATAGATTTGAATGTTTTAGAAACTGCCCTAAATTCTAATGCCATGATCAAAGAGGCTCAGGTGTATATGAGTATTGATGGCTCAATTACAGCTGAGATAGAGCAAAAGCAACCTATAGCAAGAGTTAGTACAAATGCATCTTATTATATTGATAGTCAAGGGTTGTTTATGCCTTTGTCCGACAATTATACAGCAAGAGTACCACTGGTTACAGGAACTGTTTTAAAAAATGACTTGGACAATGTATACAAAATTGCAAAAAAAGTCAGCGAAGATAAATTCTTAAAGCAACACGTCATTGAGATTCATCAAAATGAAAATAAATCAATTGATTTAAAATTTAGATTGAACGATTTCAAAATACAATTAGGCGCTTTAAAAATGTTAGACAAGAAAATAAATAATCTTAAAGCGTTTTACCAAAAAGCGTTTAAAGATAAAACATTGGATAGCTATAGCATAGTGAACTTAAAATTTGATAATCAAGTCATTTGCACCAAAAAGTAAGTAATGGAGAATAATAAAATTTCTGTAGGATTAGATATAGGTACCACAAAAATTGTGGCTATGATTGGTCGTAAAAATGAATATGGGAAAGCTGAAATTCTTGGTATTGGTAAATCCAAGAGTTTAGGTGTGCATAGAGGTGTGGTAAATAATATTACACAAACTATTCAATCTATTCAGCAAGCTGTTCAAGAAGCAGAAGCAGAAGCAGGTTTACAAATAGAAGAAGTAACTGTAGGTATTGCAGGACAACATATAAGAAGCCTACAACACAGCGATTACATTACAAGACCAAATTCTGAATTGGTAATCGATGAAGAAGATATAGATAAGCTTATCAATCAAGTTCACAAATTGGTAATGTTACCAGGTGAAGAAATTATTCATGTATTACCACAAGAATATAAAGTTGATGGACAAGGAGAAATAAAAGAACCAATTGGTATGTATGGAGGACGCTTAGAGGCTAATTTCCATGTTGTAGTTGGTCAAGTATCATCAATACGAAATATAGGAAGATGCGTAAAAAGTTCTGGTTTAGGACTTGAAGGTATCACTTTGGAGCCATTAGCTTCAGCGAATGCTGTTTTGAGTCAAGAAGAGAAGGAAGCAGGAGTTGCGCTTATTGACATAGGTGGTGGTACAACAGATTTAGCAGTCTTTAAAGATGGTATTATTCGTCATACAGCAGTAATACCATTTGGTGGAAATGTTATTACCGAAGACATAAAAGAAGGTTGCTCAATCATTGAAAAGCAAGCTGAACTTTTAAAAATAAAATTTGGTTCTGCATGGCCTGGGGAAAATAAAGATAACGAAATTGTATCAATTCCTGGACTAAGAGGAAGAGAGCCAAAAGAGATTACGCTTAAAAACCTTTCAAAAATTATACATGCTCGTGTAGTAGAAATTATTGAGCAAGTTTATGTTGAGATAAAAAACTATGGACACGAAGAGCAAAAGAAAAAACTAATTGCAGGTATTGTTTTAACAGGAGGAGGTTCGCAGTTAAAACACTTAAAGCAGTTGGTTGAATATATCACAGGAATGGATACTAGAATTGGTTATCCTAATGAGCATCTTGCAGGAGATAGTGATGATGATATTGCAAGTCCTTTATTTGCTACAGCTGTAGGTTTAGTGATGGACGGACTAAAACGTCAAGAAAGAAAACGAATAGAAAAAGAACCAGAAGTAGAGGAAAGTTTAAATGAAGTAAGTGAGGAAGCACAAAGTGCCGATGAAGAGGTTGTAAGTCAACCTAAAAAAGAGCGTAAATCGTTCTTAGATAAATTAACAGAAAGAGTAAAAGATTTTTTAGATAACGCAGAATAATTAATTATAAATCCAGTAAAACTAATTATATGAGTAATAATAGTGAATTAGGAAACATTGCTTTCGATTTGCCAAAAAACCAATCTAACGTCATTAAAGTGATTGGAGTTGGAGGAGGAGGTAGCAACGCCATTAACCACATGTTCCAGCAAGGTATTAAAGGTGTTGACTTTGTAATATGCAATACAGATTCCCAAGCACTACAAAACAGTGGTGTCCCAAACAAGATTCAATTAGGAGTTAACTTAACCGAAGGTTTAGGTGCAGGAGCTAATCCAGATGTTGGTGAGCAAGCAGCACTTGAAAGTTTAGAAGATATTCGTAGAATGTTGGATACCAACACTAAAATGATATTCATTACCGCTGGAATGGGTGGAGGAACAGGTACTGGAGCTGCTCCTATAATTGCTAAAATGGCAAAAGAAATGGATATCCTTACTGTAGGTATTGTAACAATGCCATTTCAGTTTGAAGGAAAAACAAGAAACGAGCAAGCACAAAAAGGAATTGAAAACCTTCGTGGTCATGTAGATTCTTTAGTGGTAATCAATAATAATAAACTTCGTGAAGTTTATGGAAACCTTGGGTTTAAAGCTGGATTCTCCAAAGCTGATGAGGTTTTATCAACAGCCTCAAGAGGAATTGCTGAAGTTATTACGCATCACTATACACAAAACATCGATTTACGTGATGCTAAAACTGTATTAAGTAATAGTGGAACTGCAATAATGGGTTCTGCTACTGCTTCAGGAAAAACCAGAGCGCAAGAAGCTATCATGAAAGCGTTAGATTCTCCGCTACTAAACGATAACAAAATTACTGGAGCTAAAAATGTGTTATTGCTTATCGTGTCTGGTTCACATGAAATCACAATTGATGAAATTGGTGAAATCAACGACCATATTCAAAATGAAGCAGGTCATGGAGCAAACATTATTATGGGTGTTGGTGAAGACGAATCTTTAGAAGAATCAATCTCAGTTACAATTATTGCAACGGGTTTCGATATTGATCAACAGCATGAAATTTCTAATACCGAAGTTAAAAAAGTAGTACACGCTCTTGAAGATGATGCTGATGATATGAATGTAAAAGAGCAAGATCCTGCTATCATAACTCCAGATATTGTATTAGAAAAGGAAGAAAAGAAAGCACCTGAAGTAGTTCGTCATACATTAATAGATGAAGAAGATGATAATGAAATTCAAGCTCAGGATGAAAAGATGGATTTAATTCCAACTACAGATTTTCTTAAAGGAATAAACGTTGTTTACGACGAGGTTTTAGACCATAAAGTGCCTAGTGAAGAAGATTTCATTATTACTCCTGTTCAAGAAGTAAAAGAAGAAGAAATTCAAGTAGAAGAAGAGGAGCAGTTTACATTAACGTTTGATTTACCACTTCCTAATCAAAAAATTGAAGAAGAAGAAATTCAAGAAAAAGAAGAAAAGATTCTTTTCGATTTAGATGATGAAGTTAAAGATCTTAACGTTAACGACCATGTTGAGATTATTCCTGTTACAGAAGCTAATGAAACAGGAGAAGTTAGATATGCATTAGATGAATATTCAACGTTTGAATCTTCAATAAATACTACAAAAGCAAAAGAGCCTGAAGTAGAAGAGGAAATTGTTTTTGAGAAAAAAGTAATTACATCTGAAGAGGTTGAAGAAGTTGAAAACGAAGAAGTCGACCCAATGAACAGTCCAATTTCTGCTTTAATCAAAGAAAGAGCAGATGAAAGAAGACGTAAAATGAAAGACTTCAATTACAAATTCAACAATGCTAAAATAGATGAAATTGAAAAAGAACCTGCATATAAAAGACAAGGTGTGAATTTAGAAGAATCGCAACATTCTTCTGATACGAATGCTTCAAGAATGTCTGTTGGCACTGACGACAACGACGATATTCAATTAAGAAGTAACAATTCATTTTTACACGACAACGTAGATTAATAGCAAATTTAGTTTAGTGTTTCACACTTGTGTCAAACCCGGAAGCTTTATGGTAGTTTCCGGGTTTACTTTTTGTGTTTTTTCTTAGTATCTTCGCAATTCTAATTAATTCAAACTAGTATGAGCTTACAACAAGACGTAATGGCTGCTATGAAAACAGCAATGAAAGAAAAAGATCAATTGGCTTTAGCAGCATTAAGAGCAGTAAAATCTGAAATATTATTAGCACAAACCCAAACAGGTACAAAAGAAGAATTAACAAGTGAAGAAGAGATAAAAATTCTTTCAAAACTAGTTAAGCAACGTAAAGATAGTGCAGCAATTTTTGCTGAACAAAATAGAGCTGATTTAGCAGAACCTGAATTAGCGCAAGCTGAGGTTATAAGCCAATTTTTACCTGAACAGTTAACTGAAGAAGAAATAACCAATGTTGTAAAAGAGGTAATTGCTAAAGTTGGTGCAGAAGGGATGAAAGACATGGGAAAAGTAATGGGAGTAGTAACACAACAATTGGCAGGAAAAGCTGATGGTAAAACCATTTCTACAATTGTAAGACAACAATTGGAGTAAGGCTTTTGGCCTCGTAGTTCAACTGGATAGAATATCAGATTTCGGCTCTGAGGGTTGGAGGTTCGAATCCTCTCGAGGTCACAAAATATAATCCTAATTCATTAGTAAAATAATGGGTTAGGATTTTTTTTTAAGGAATTGGTGCCTGTTCTCTAGTTCATTTGATAAAAGTTGATTGAATTTTGGTTTTATGCTCTAACTGAATTAATTCACAGTATTGTTGTGAATTAGTCAATTTTGAGAGGTGTTTTTTGAATAAATAGCAATTATTAAGTTGCTTTTTATAAAAATATTTTTATTTTTGGTAAACCAATCTGGTAAACCAATTTAAAATGAAACTGAAATTATTACTTTGTCTTATCCTCTTGCATCCTGTTTTGGGTTGCGATTCTGATACTAGTATTGTCGAAAACAACAATCAAGTTATGGATGATCCTGATGACGAAAATGATGAAGTAATCACTACTTATGCTGATATCGATTTTTCTAATTGGAAAGTGACCTTGCCAGTAGATGAGGATAATAATGGTAAACCAGATGAATACCAACCTGACGATTTAGTAGATTATGGGTATCAAACTCTAGAAGCTGTACAGCCTTTTATGTATGATGATGAAGAGGATTCTTCAATAGTTTTTTATACATATCCAGGTGTCTCAACTACCAATAGTTCTTATTCCAGAACGGAATTAAGAGAATTAATTAATCCAAGCAATTCAAAAGATAACTGGACACTTCTTGAAGGTGGAGAAATGACAGGTACTTTAAAAGTCGAAAGTATTTCAGAAAATAATTCCTCATCAAGTGAAGACTATCATAGAGTCATTGTTATGCAAATCCATGGTATTATTTCACAAGAGGATATGGATACTTATAATTTTGACGGAAACAACGGTCCTCCATTAATAAAGATTTATTGGAAAGATGGTTATATATGGTGTCATAAAAAATCATTGGTTGATGAGTCTACCGATGGTTTTGATTTATATGGTGTTTATGATGGTACGTGGTCTGATATAAAGGTTAATCTAGGTTATGTTGGTTACGAAATTTTTGATTTTAGAATTACAGCCTCAAACGCACGTATAGAAGTTCAACTTAATGATAATGCCCCTTACATATACCAAGATATAAGCTTAGTTAAATGGCCTTTTGAAAACTACTTTAAAGCTGGTAATTATTTAGCCTCAATAGATGAAACCGCATTTTCTTATGTGAAATATTATAATCTAAATATTAACCACTAAAACAACAATCGATATGAAAACAAAATTACTTTTCAACAGAAGGTTCATTTTAATTATGAGCTGTTTTTCGGTTTCATTGATGAGTTCAAATTTTATGAGTGCTCAGAATTTAATGTTAAACCCAACTTGTGATGACCACGGAACTAGTGCAGGTACAATGGGAAGTACTTCAGATAATGCAGATGCTTATGATATGACTCCAAATAATGAAATCCTTGATGAAGCAGGGAATGCTATTCCTAGTCCTTATCAAGCAGTTTGGGATAATGACGCTTTAGAAGATTGGTTAGAAATTTTCTATTTAGGATCTCCTGGTAGTTTAGATGAACAACCTGGTTCAACAAGTGATGGAAATAATGGCACTAGAGGTGTAAAACTCTATGATGATGGTAGTCCTGCCATAACTGGTTGTTCAAGAAGATTATATCAAAAGGTTGAAGGTCTTACAATTGGTAATGAATATACCTTTTCTGTAGAGTCTCGTTCTGAAGCAACGGGAACGCCTTCTGAGGTTTATCTGCTAAATACCGAGATAGCAGAAGAGACAGGAATTAATGATAATGGTGAGAATGATATTAGCGTAGATGGTTATATGGAGATTGTTAATGATTTTGATGTGTTTACTACTAATTCAGTAACATTTACAGCGACTAATACTTTCGTTGTAGTCTATGTAAGATCATTAAATTCTGTTGATAGTTCTACAGAGGTGTTTTATGATAACTTCTCACTTGTGGAAGGTTCTTTATCAACCAATGAATTTTCTAAAGCAGATTTTAAGATGTATCCTAACCCAGTAAAATCAGTTTTAAATATTGAAACAAATATAAATGCAGTCAATGTTAATGTTGAAGTTTTTTCTCTATTAGGAAAAAGAGTACTTCAAACTAATTTTGGTGAAGGGACTATTGATGTTTCAAGTTTAACTAAAGGGTTGTATTTGGTTAGATTAATGTCAGAAAACAACGCTATCACAACCAAGAAAATTATTATAGAATAGTTATTTGATTATTTTTCAACAGTTAGAGTCTTTTATATTTTTAAAAGGCTTTAGCTTTATTATAGATTTAAAATTCCTTATGAAAAAACTTCTTTTTTTATTTATTCTCACATTCGTATTGTATTCGTGCCAAGAGCAATCCAATATTATAAAAGTAACTGATAATGTTTCATTATATGAAGCGCTAAAAACAGCAAATGCAGGTGATAATATTGTGTTAGCTAATGGTACTTATAAAGATGTTCAAATAAAATTTAGAAATAAAGGGACTATGGAAAAACCAATTACTTTAAAGGCAGAAACACCAGGTAAAGTTTTTATAGAAGGACAATCTTATCTAAAATTTGGTGGAGAATATTTAGTGGTAGACGGATTGTATTTTAGAAATGGTTATTCGCCATCAAGTGCAGTTGTAGATTTTAAAATTAGCAATAAAGATACTTTAGATGAAATTGCAAACAACAGTAAATTTACAAATAGCGTAATTGAAGACTTTAATAAGCCAAAACGAGATAATGACGATTTATGGGTGCGTTTTTGGGGAAGAAACAACGAGCTTAGTAATTGTTATATAGCGGGAAAAACTAATCGTGGACCAACGGTAAGAGTTAGTATTGCAGGTGTAGAAAGTATAAATAATTATCACAAAATCGTTAATAATCATTTTGGACCAAGACCAGTAAAAGGTGGCCCAAGTGGTGAGACTATTCAATTAGGTGATAGCTATACATCAATGTCGCCAAGTCATACATTGGTGGCTAATAATTTATTTGAAGAATGTAATGGCGAGGTTGAAGTCATTTCAAGTAAAACCAATTTTAACGAGTTCAGAAACAATGTGTTTTACAAAAGTGAAGGCTCATTAGTAACTCGTCACGGAAACTATTCTATTATCGATGGAAATTATTTTATAGGTGATGGTGTAAACGAAAATTATGGTGGTATCAGAATTATAAACACAGGTCACTGGGTAACTAACAACTATTTTTTCAACTTAAAAGGGAAGAGTTTTAGAAGTCCATTGGCAGTTATGAATGGTATTCCAAAGTCGCCTTTAAACCGTTATAACCAAGTTACAGATGTTGTTGTGGCATATAACACTTATGTCAACTGTAGTTCGCCTTGGCAATTTGGTGTTGGTCAAAATTTAGCACAAGCTGATGTTTTACCAAAGTCTGAAATTCGATCAGCAAGAGCAATTAGAACTACCGTTGCCAATAACATTGTTTATAACGAAGAAGGTTTAGAGCAAATCGTTATTGAAAATGACAAAGCCGATGGTGTGTTGTTTAAAAATAACGTGATTGATAATCAAGGCAAACCATTTAACAATTATAATGGCGGATTAACCGAAGCATCATTAGAACTTAAAAAAATATCTGATAACATTTGGTTACCAACAGGTATTCCATCTAGTGTAGAACCTTACAACGGATTCGATTTTAATACTATTACAAAAGACTTGTTTGGTAACTCAAGAAACAACAATAATAGTATTGGTGCTGTAGTAGGTGTAGATGTAAACAACCCAAATATTTTAGATAAATCAAAATATGGCGCATCTTGGTTTTCTAACGAAGTTGAAGCTAAAGAGCCAACAACTTTTGAAGTTTCTAATACCGAAGAATTAATTGCTAAGATTAAAGAAGCACAAGATTTCGATATCATTAAGCTAAAATCAGGCACATATAATGTTCAGGCTTCTTTAGTAATTAATAAGAAGCTTAATATCAATTCAGACGATCGTGAAACTACCATCATCAATTATACAAGTGAAGAAAACACGCCATTATTTGAGTTACACCCAAAAGGCTTTTTATGGATTAAAGGCGTTACACTACATGGTAATGTAACTAACTATGCATTTGCTAGTTTAAAGGAAAATATGTCCAACCATTTTCTGTTAACGGTTACAGATTGTAAAATGGAAAACTTCAACTACGTATTAAAAGTTTATAAAGAATCCTTTGCAGAACGTATTACGTTTCAAAACAGTACAATATCAAACTGTAAAAATGGTTTAGAGTTATCTGAAGAAACCAATGACAAAGGTGATTATAACACCGAATATTTAACTATATCCAACTGTAACTTCCTTAATGTAGATAAAAACGTGATTGATTATTATCGTGGTGGTTATGATGAGTCTACCATTGGTGGAAATTTAGAAGTTTCAAATTCAACCTTTAAAAATTGTGGAGCTAAAGAAGACAATGGCATTTTAATTAATCACAGAGGAATCATAAACGTCGCTATTTCTAACAATACATTTATAGATAATAAGGTGAAGTTAGTCGCACTGCTTTGGGGCGCAAAAAATAACACACATGCTAACAACGAGATTGAAAATTCTGGTGAAATTAGAGTGGAAGAAAACCTAAAGCAAACCTTAATGTACTAAGCGAATATTAATAAATACAATGAAAAAAATACTATTTACTCTATCACTTTTTTCGGCACTATTAAGCTGTAAAAACACATCAGAAAAGACTGAAAAAGCAGCACAAGAAACACCTGTAGAAACTTCAATTGCATATCCTAGTGATGTTATTCCGTTTATGGATAAATGGAAAATATTACTTGGTGATGGCACAACGTCTAACGATTTGGTTAACTTTCAAAAAGACGATTTTTTCTATGTAGAAAATGAAGCTGGTATCAATTGGGTGGTTTATAAAACACCAAATGCTGGTATCACTTCACCTAACTCTAGTAATACGAGATCTGAGTTAGGTGAGAAGCGTCGTTGGATTCCTGAAGAAGGAGGTAAATTAACAGGAACATTAAAAGTGCAACACGTATCTACAACTGGTGATGCTACAAAATCATCATCATATTCAGTAGTTGTTGGGCAAATACATAGTGACGAAGGTCACGAAAACGAACCTTTAAAAATCTATTACAAAAAATTCCCAGGACACACCAAAGGTTCGGTATTCTGGAACTACGAGATTAATACAGCAGGCGATAATGCTGGACGATGGGATTATTCTACAGCAGTTTGGGGCTATGATTTTTCAGTGGTTGGAGATAGTGCTATAAACTATCCTGAAGAACCAAAAGATGGTATTGCTTTAGGTGAAGAATTTAGTTACGAAGTAAACGTGCATAAAGGCATCATGTACTTAACTTTTACAAGTGAAGGACACGAAACTAAAACGTTTACAAAAAACTTGTTGAAATCAGATTTCGCTAACAAAACAGATATTCCACAGCAGGTAATTGATAGATATTCTTCAACGCGTACTGTTGGCGTAGAGCGTGATACTGCTTATGCTGGCGAAAAGCAATTTTTCAAACAAGGTGCGTATAATCAAGCCAATAGAAAAAGCACAAATTCTGAAACTTATAATGGTGATATCGCTAAACAATATGAAAACGGATCGTATGCTGAAGTTTGGTTTAAAAAAGGTAGTGTTGGTGCATCTGAAGAACCAAAAGAATAGCGCATTTTGAAAAGAGTAATCTTCATAATGGGTGTTTCTGGATGTGGTAAAAGCACTATTGCTAAATTGCTATCTGATGAAATGAATATCCCATATTTTGATGGCGATGATTTTCATCCAGAACAGAATGTAGCTAAAATGACTAATGGTCAGCCTTTAAATGATGAAGACCGACAAGGTTGGTTAGAGGCATTGAATAGATTGGCTAAAAACCAACTTAAAACCAATAGTTGCATTATTGTATGTTCGGCATTAAAAGAAAAGTATAGAAATACATTAAGCAATACTATTGAAAACCAAGTAAAATGGATTCACTTAACAGGTGATTTCGATTTAATCTCTGAACGTTTAAATAACAGACAAGGTCATTTTATGACATCGCAATTATTGCAGTCACAGTTTGATACGCTAGAGACACCAAGAAATGCAATACAAGTAGATATTAGTTCATCACCTCAAGATATAGTAAAACACATTAAAAATGATTTAATGAAAACCTCAGAATTTGGATTATTTGGTTTAGGTGTAATGGGTAAAAGCCTTTGTCGAAATTTAGCCAATAATGGATTCAAAATTTCGATGTACAACAGGCACGTTGATGGCGTTGAGGTTGATGTGGCAAAAGACTTTAAAACAGAATATCCTGAATTAAAAGACGCCGAAGCTTATGACGATATTGCTGCATTTGTAAATTCTTTACAACAACCAAGACGCATAATGTTAATGGTAAATGCAGGTAAAACTATAGATGATGTGATTGAAGATTTATTACCACATTTATCAGAAAATGATGTTTTGATTGATGGTGGAAATTCAAACTATAAAAAAACCAAAGAACGCTACGAATATTTAAAATCTAAGCAAATTCATTTTATTGGTACTGGTGTTTCTGGTGGCGAAAAAGGTGCTTTAATTGGGCCATCTATTATGCCAAGTGGAGATAAAGCGGCTTACAATCTCGTAAAGCCTTATTTAGAAACGATTGCCGCTAAAGATGCAAATGGATTACCTTGTTGTACATACGTTGGTCCAGAAGGAAGTGGGCAATTTATTAAAATGGTACATAATGGCATTGAGTATGTAGAAATGCAGTTATTGGCAGAAGTCACCACAATTTTAGAAGCGCAAGGACTTAATCCAGATGAAGTTGCTGAGACTTTAGATAGTTGGAAATCTACTGCAAGCAGTTACTTATTAGATATTACAACTACAATTTTTAAAAGAAAAGAAGGTGGCGATTGGTTGGTGAAAAAAATATTAGATAAAGCCGGAAACAAAGGGACAGGTAATTGGACCACAATAGCTTCGGCAGAATTAGGCTTGCCAAGTACGTTGATAGCTTCGGCTTTATTTTCAAGATATATCTCTTTTTTTAAAGACGAACGCGTTGAATTAAATGGCATATTCAAATCGTCTAAAGTTTCAGAATTAAATTTGTCTTCAAAAGACATTTTAGAAGCTTATCAATTCGCAAGAATCATAAATCATTATCAAGGTTTTAAATTAATAAATGAAGCCTCAAAAGCGTACCATTGGGATTTAAACCTAAGTGAAATTGCTCGTATTTGGACAAGTGGTTGTATCATTAAATCAGCACTTATGCAGGAGTTAGTTGCTGTGTTTAAAACGACTTCAAACCTAATGACAGATTCAAAAATTGCAACACATTTAAAGCAATACAAACCATCAATAAAACAGGTTGTGTCACAAGCACTTCAAAATGATTTATCAACACCAGCTTTAAGCGAAGCGCTTCAGTTTTTTAATGGTATTACTACAGCTTATGCTTCGGCAAATGTGATACAAGCACAACGCGATTTTTTTGGGGCACATACTTATAAACGCTTAGATGATAATTCAGATAAAAGCTATCATACAAATTGGGAGCAGTCTAACTAACTAACTAAAAACATTACATCTATTATGGATGAGACAACACAAAAAAAATCATTACTCAAAAAAATTATTGCTATAATTCTAGGTTTTGGCCCAGGAATTTTTGCAATCGGTTATACCATCGGTACAGGTAGTGTTACCTCAATGATTGTAGCAGGTAGCAAATTTAATATGCAATTACTTTGGGTGTTGTTTTTAAGTTGTCTGTTTTCTGGTGTATTGATGTTTGCATACGGAAATTATGGGTTGATTACTGGTGAAACTGCGCTATATGGATTTAAAAAGCATCTTAAATATGGAAAGGCTTTAGCTATTCTCATTATTGTTGGTATAACATTTGGTCAGTGGAATTCTCTAATGGGAATTTTGGGAATTTCATCAAACATTATTTTTGAAATTCTAGCTTTAAATTTTGAAGGACTGCACGATTATGAATATCAAATTGTGCTTACCATAGCTATAGTTATCATTATAACTTTCTACTTATTAATGCTGGTTGGTAAGTATACATTTTTTGAAAAGATATTGGTCATTTTTGTAACCTTAATGGGTTTTTCGTTTCTATTGTCTTTATTTTTTGTGCAGCCACTTCCTGTTGATGTTATCAAAGGATTTGTACCATCTATACCAGATGTGCCAGGTGGCAAAATGCTGGTCGCAGCTTTTGTAGGAACAACTATGGCAGCAGCAACATTTTTATCTAGACCTTTGTTTGTAAAGGGAAAAGGATGGACTATAAAAAACTTAGGGCAACAAAAAAGAGATTCTATTACAGCAGCTATTTTAATCTTTATCATTAGTGGAACAATTATGGCTGTTTCTGCAGGTGCATTATTCTACGAAGGTAAAGAAGTAACACACGTGCTTGATATGGCAAATACTTTAGAGCCTGTTGCAGGAAAATGGGCTGTTACTATTTTCTTTTTCGGAGCTTTAAGTGCAGGGTTATCTTCAATTTTTCCTTGTTTATTAATTGCGCCATTATTATTAGCAGATTACCAATCTGGTGAGCTCGATACCAATTCTAAACAATTTAGAATCGTAACCTTTGTCGCTTGTTTGGTAGCGCTTATTGGTCCTGCATTTGGTGCTAACCCAATTGAAGTCCAAATCTTATCACAAGTATTTAATGTATTTGTGTTGCCAGCTGTAATACTAGGTATAATACTTATAGTGAATAATAAAAAAGTAATGAAAGGATATAAAACAAGTTTGGGTGTAAATGTAGGGCTGTTCACTGCATTGTTCTTTTCGTTAGTAATTTCTTATAACGGAATAGTTGCACTAACAGAATATTTTTAAAAACTAAAAAAGCAATCATGATAGTAAAAACAGTAAAATCACTAACAGTAATAGTTTCAGGACTTTGTCTTGCTTTGTTATTGAATACAAGTTGTAAAAATGATAAATCTGCAACTAGTCCAAATCTTGAAGATACAGCAACAAAAGATACGTTGTATGCAAGCGAAGTTATTCCGTTTTTTGATAAGTGGAACCTTATTTTGGGAGATGGTTCTAATGTTGGTCAAGCAAATAGCTATCAACATGAAGATTTCTTTTACACAGCAACTGATTCGACTGGAGATTGGGTGGTTTACAAGGCGCCAAATGGTGGTGATACACATGGTACATCAAATAATACAAGAACTGAGTTAGCGCAACTAAAAAAATGGTATGCAAAAACTGCTGACGATAAATTGTCTGCAACATTAAAAGTGATGAACGTTTCGGCAACAGGTGATCCACGTGTAGCAGCTTCGTATGCAGTAGTTGTGGGGCAAATTCATAGTGCAGATGGTCATGAAAACGAGCCACTTAAAATATTCTATAAAAAATATCCTGGTCATACTAAAGGTTCTGTATTCTGGCATTATGAAATTAACACAGAAGGAGATGATAATTCAGGTCGATGGGATTTTTCATCAGCCGTTTGGGGACACGATTTTTCAGTTGTCCCAACAACATTAGATGAACTTCCTGAAGAACCTAAAGATGGTATAGAATTAGGTGAAGAATTTAGTTACGAGATAACAGTAAAGGATGGTATTATGAATTTAAAATTCACCAGTGAAGGTCATGAAACAAAGACGTTTACCAAAAACCTTGTTGAATCTGAATATACTACGGTTGCAGATATTCCTGAGCAAACACAAAAATTATTTGTTCCAATAGGTCAAGATGGTTTAGAGCGTAAAAATGCTTATGAAGGTGAAGGGTTGTTTTTCAAATTGGGTTCATATAATCAAACTAATGGTAAATCACCAGAGGTAAACAAAAATTGGTGTTCTGGGGCTGATACTTTTGGAGGTGACATTCAAAAGCAATACGAAACAGGTAACTATGCAGAAGTTTGGTTTAAGGAAGCAAAAATCTTGGTTAGTGATCAAGCAGTTTCAAACCAAGGCTATTTTACTAAAAACGATTAACTTTAGAAAACATAAACAATGATAAACGATAAATTAAAAGATAAAAACGTACTAATAACAGCTGGTGCACAAGGTATTGGTGAGGCAATTACTAAGCATTTTATAGATAATGGTGCAAATGTGGCAATACATTATTTTTCCAGTGCTGATACTGCAAACGAATTAAAATCATATGCTGAAAGTAAAAATGTAAAAGCCGTTGCAATTAGTGGTGATTTAACCAAAGAAGAAGATGCAAATGCTTTGGTAAAGTCAACGGTTGAAGCACTTGGAGGTTTAGATATCTTAATCAATAATGCTGGTAGTCTTGTTGCACGTCGTTTAATGATCGATATGGAAGCCGATTTTTGGCACAAAGTAATGGATATTAACCTCACATCAATGATGTTTGTAACTCGTGCTGCAGAACCTTATTTGGCAAAACATAAGGCAAGTAGTATTGTTAATTTAGCATCATTAGCTGGAAGAAAAGGTGGTCATCCAGGATCTATTGCTTATGCTACCAGTAAAGGCGCAATTTTAACATTTACAAGAGCATTATCTACAGAGTATGGTCCAAAAGGAATTCGTGTTAATGCTGTAGCGCCAGGTTTAATTTTAGGAACTGCGTTTCATAATACTCACACAACTGAAGAATCTGCTAAGGCTACTATAGCAGGAATCCCAATTGAACGAGCTGGAAATGCTAATGATGTTGCTAGAGCTGTTGTGTATTTGGCTTCTGAGTATGATGGATTTATCACAGGAGCCACGTTAGATATTAATGGTGGTGTATATACGATGTAAAACTATGCTTATAGTAAATCGATTAAAAATGAATAGTAAATCTGCATTAACAATATTTGTTTTTGTGATAGCTGTTGGGTTTTATTCTTGTAATAACGATTCGCAAAATACTTTAGATAAAACAGAACAGACTAATAATTCTAATGCGCACCCAAAACTAATCCTAACAGCACAAGGTGTTAAGGACATAAGAGCGCAGCTTGGTACTATTCCAATTTTTGACAAAACATTGGCTGCAGTAAAAGAAGAGATTGATGCTGAAATAGCTTCTGGCATCCATATGCCAATACCAAAGGACTATTCTGGTGGTTATTCGCACGATCGTCATAAACGCAATTTTGTAGTACTACAAAAAGCAGGTGTGTTATATCAAATTCTTGATGATGAAAAATATGCTAAGTATGTTAAAGATATGTTGATGCAATACGAAGCTATGTACAAAACCTTGCCAGTGCATCCAAAAACAAGATCATATGCAAGAGGTAAATTGTTTTGGCAATGCTTAAACGATTCAAATTGGTTGGTCTACGTTAGTCAAGCTTATGATTGTATCTACAATTACCTATCGGAAGACGAGCGACAACAATTAGAAACCAATTTATTCAGACCATTTGCCGATTATATTTCTGTCGAAAACCCACAGTTTTACAATCGCGTACACAATCATAGTACTTGGGGAAATGCAGCTGTTGGAATGATTGGTTTGGTAATGGATGATGACGAATTGGTGCAACGTGCCCTTTACGGAATTAAGGATGCTAATCTAGATGCTAATGCAAAAGATAATGATGGCGGATTTATAAATAAAGACGGAAAAGCTGGTTTTTTAGCTAATCTTGAAGAACCGTTTTCCCCAGATGGGTATTATACCGAAGGGCCATATTATCAGCGTTATGCAATGTATCCTTTTTTGATTTTTGGCGAAGCTCTGCAAAATGCAAAACCTGAACTTGAAATTTTTAAATACAAAGATTCAGTATTATTAAAATCTGTAAATGCCTTATTGCAACTGTCTGATGCTAAAGGTGATTTCTTCCCGCTTAATGATGGGCAAAAGGGAATGTCTACCAAAACCAATGCATTAGTTTCTGCAGTAGATATCACCTATCATTTCGGTAATCAAGACGCTGGTTTACTAAGTGTTGCAAAAGCACAAGATAAAGTAATGTTAGATGATACAGGATTGTCTGTAGCTTTAGGTTTAAAGGAAAATAAGGAAGCACCATTCAACAAAACATCTATTAATTTAAGCGATGGGTCTGACGGAGACGAAGGTGGTGTCGCCATTTTAAGAACTCAAAACGAAGATTTAACCTTAGTGTTTAAGTACGCAGCACAAGGATTAAGTCACGGTCATTACGATAAACTGTCCTTTTCATTATATGATAAAACCGATGAGGTTTTGCAAGATTATGGATTAGCACGTTATGTAAATATTGAGCAAAAAGGTGGCGGAAATTATCTAAAGGAAAACAAAACTTGGGCAAAACAAACAATAGCACACAATACCTTGACGATAAACGAAACTTCGCACTTTAATGGTAAATATGATGTTGGAAGTCAGCATCATTCCGTACTACATTATTTTTCTTCAGAAGATGAAACTATACAAGTTGTAAGTGCTAAAGAAGACAACGCGTATCCAGGTTCAGAATTACTACGCACAATGGCATTGATTTCTGATGAAGAATTAGGCAAACCTTTCATTTTAGATATACTGAAAGTGAATTCAAATACCAAAAATCAGTACGATTTGCCATTTTATTATTTCGGTCAAGTATTAAGTACAAATTTTGAATACGAAACATCAAAAACATTGAATGTATTAGAAAGCAAAAACGGATTTCAACATTTATACTTAGAAGCAAAATCTAAAAAAATATCAAACAATAGTCAGTTCTCTTGGATGCATCAAAACAAGTTTTACAGTTTAACTACTGTTACTAATCCGAACGACGAAATACTGTTTACTAGAATTGGTGCTAACGATCCAGATTTTAATTTAAGACGCGATCCAGCCATCCAATTACGACGAAAAAACACAGATAATACTCTTTTTGTGTCAGTAATTGAAGCTCATGGTAATTATAGTCCAGTTACAGAATTGGCAACAAATTCAAGAAGTGAAATAAAGGAACTTAAAGTGTTGTTGGATACTGAAGATTATACTGCTATTGCAATAACCACTGTAAATGATAAAACCAAGATTTTTATAACAGCAAACACAAATGCTTCAAAAGAAGCAAAACATGCTTTAGAGATTAATGGAACGTCTTACAATTGGACAGGAACATATTATTTTAAATAAAACACAAACATAAAACTTAAAAATTATGAAACGATTTAGTGATAAATACATTATTACAAAAGACATGGAATGGGAAGAGCTTGGTGGCGGAGTATCAAGGAAATTCTTAGGCTATGATAACCAAATTATGATGGTAAGAGTAAAGTTTGAAAAAGGAGCTTTGGGTTCTCCACATCAACATTTTCATACACAAGCTACTTTTTGTGTTTCAGGTAAATTTGAATTTGAAATAGATGGTGTAAAACAAATTGTTGAAGCAGGTGATGGTGTGTATATAGAACCAAATTTAATGCACAGTGCAGTTTGTTTAGAGGAAGGTGAGCTTATAGATACATTTAGCCCAGTAAGAGAAGATTTCTTAAGTGGAGGCGCAGTATCATATTTTGGTGATAAAGAATCGTAAAGCTAGATTTTTTTTTAGAGGTCTTAAGTTTTCTTAGTTGTAAAATTGAGTAAACTAGAGACCTCTATAATTGTCAATTATGAGAATAGTATTTGAAAACTATAATTTTTGACCTCATTTTTTGATAAATTCTTTTTTTAACATATAAAATTTTACGAAAACGTTGTATTTAACAAAATTTTATATATATTTGGTAAACCAATCTGGTAAACCAATTTTTTTCAGATAGGTATTTAAATAAAAAAAAGGACAGGTGCACGCCTATCCTTTTTAGAAATTACTTCTTTGGAGGGAAGTAAATATGTAGCTACTAAGAGCACATAAGATTAATACAAAAGTAATAAAAAAACTAGATTGTATTAAAGCTTTAAAATGTTTTTAAGTAGTTAAAAAACTAACTTTTTAAAAATTTAAATGATTAATTATGAACTTAAAAACTAAGCTAACCATTATTGCGATGCTATTAGTTAGTGTTGCGGTTTTTGCGCAAGAAAGCTTTACGGTGAAAGGTACTGTTGTTTCTGCAGTTGATAATTTGCCGATTCCAGGTGTTAATGTTGTTATACTTAAAACAACAAAAGGCACATCGACAGATTTTGATGGTAATTATCAAATTGATGTTAAAACAGGAGATGTACTCCAGTTTTCATACATTGGGTATGTTACACAAATTATTGTTGTTGAAAATCAAAAGACAATTAATGTTTCTCTGGTTGAAGACACTAACAAACTAGATGAAGTCGTGGTTGTTGGATATGGAACCCAAAAGAAATCTACTGTAACAGGTTCTATTTCTAAAGTAGTTAACGAAAGTTTAGATCAAATAGCTGTAGCTAGGGTTGATGATGCTTTAATTGGTCAGGTTTCAGGAGTTAATATTCAAGCAACATCTGCAGAAGCTGGTGATGCTCCAACAATTAGAGTAAGAGGTGTTGGTTCAATAAATGCTGAGTCAGGACCTGCTGTAGTTGTAGACGGATTAGTTGTAAGTTCAGATTTCCTTGGAAATATGGATATGAACGATATAGAGTCTTTTGAAATTTTAAAAGATGCTGCATCAGCTGCAATTTATGGTAGTGAAGGTTCAAACGGAGTAATTTTAATTACCACTAAAAGCGGAAAATCAGGTAAAACAAAATTTAGTTACCAAACTTATGCTGGTATTAAAAGTGCTTTTGGTAGCGATGATTATAGAAAAAGTGTTTCTGATTGGGCAGCAAAAGAGCTTGCTGAGACAGGGGAACTTTCAGAGAGAACTCAATACATGCAATTATTGGTTGCCACTTTAGGTGTTGATAGAGATTGGCAAGATGTGTTTTTTGAAGATGGACTTATTCAAAGTCATTCATTTTCAGCAAGAGGAGGAACTCAGGATACTAAGTTTAGTATATCATTAAGATATTTAGGAGATGAAGGAGTTGTTTTAACTGATGATTATAATCTATATAGTGCTAAGGCAAAAATAGATAGTAAACTAACTGACAAATTAAAGTTTGGTTTTAGTGCTACTCCATCATATTCTAAACGTAGAGCTTTACCAACATCTATTCATAATCCAATCAGGCAATCACCATGGTTACCAATATACCATACAGAAGAATCGCTTCAATTTGTTGATTTTAATGCATATCCTAATGTAACAGTAGGTGATTATTTTATGGAAGACCACCTAATTGAACTAGATTTAGATGGTGATGGTAGTGATAACAGACCAAGAACTTCAGGAGATGCAAACCCATACGCTCAATATGTAGAGAGAGAACACTATGAGTTTAAAACCAATCTTTTAGGTTCAACATATTTAAGCTATGAAATCACTGATGGTCTTACAGCTAAAACATCACTAGGTATTACCCTAGAACAAAGAAAAAGAACACGTTGGAACGGAACTAAGTTTCACCAAAATGGAGCTGCAAACGCATCATATGAGTTGCATAATAGATTTAGAACCAGAATTATTTCTGATAATACTTTAAACTATACTAAGCAATTTGGAGATCACGATTTAAATGTGTTGTTAGGAGCAACTATTCAAAAACGAAGAACAGAAAATAGCGAAGTATTAGGTACTGGATACTCTAATGATTTATTAAAGAATTTGCAGGGAGCTACACAAATTACAGAATTTGAAGAGTATAATATAGAACGTAGAAAAATAGGATATTTTGCGAGAGTAAATTATGCATATAAAGACAAATATTTACTTAATGCTTCGTTTAGACGAGATGGAAGTTCAGTATTTGGTGTAGACTCTAAATGGGGAAATTTCCCAGCAGTTTCTGTTGGTTGGAATATGCACAATGAAGGTTTCTTGGTAGAGAGCGATGTTGTTAGTAAATTAAAACTAAGAGCAAGTTACGGTCTTACAGGAAATGAAAACTTTAGTTTAGGAGATGATATTACTAGTTGGTACCCTTACTTAGCTTTATTAGATAATACAACTGCTGTTATTGATGGAACTATTGTAAATGCACCAAGTGCACTAAACATTGCTAATGCATTATTACAATGGGAAGCTTCAGTAGAGATTAACCCAGGTATTGACTTTGGGTTCCTAAACAATAGAATTCAAGGATCTTTAGATTACTATAAAAGAACTAGTGATAAGTTATTGTTAGATAACCCTGTATCTTATGTTACTGGATTTAATAATGGTATCGTAAACCTAGGAGAAGTTGTTAATAGTGGATTTGAATTTGAGTTAAGATCCAAAAACATTACAAATGAAAACTTTAAGTGGAATTCAACCTTAATAGCTTCAACCAATAAAAACGAACTTACAAATTTTGGAGACTCAAATGGTCAGATATTAGTTGATACTTATGGTAGAAATTCAGAATGGATTAATCTTGTAGGTAACCCAATATCATCTTTTTATGGTTACGTTGTAGATAGAGAGTTGTCAAACGAGTATTGGGATACGCCATACTTCCCAATTAATAGTCTTTCTGAAGATGTTATTGTAAAAGATTTAAATGGAGATGGTTTAATTACTAGTGCTGATAAAACTATTTTAGGAGATCCATATCCAGATTTAATTTGGAGTTTAACAAATGAATTTAATATTGGCAATTTTGACTTTTCTTTCATGATACAAGGTAGCCATGGAGCTGAAGTGAGAAACGTAGGAGACCAATATTTCTTTACTCATTGGCAAGGAGCAACAAACAGTCCTCAAGCTGTGGTTGATGCAGGTATAATTCCTGACGCATCGTTTTTACAAGAACGTGTACATACAAATGATATAATACAAAGCGCAGGTTACTTTTCACTTCGTAATGTAAATATTGGCTATAACTTACCTAAAACTCTTACATCTAAATTAGGAATAGAATCGGTAAGACTATACGCTACAGGTCAAAACTTACTATACATAACCGATGACGATTACAAAGGTTTCAATCCAGAGTATGTTGACGATGATAGACCAACTGCTTATGGAGCTCAAAGAGCGGGAACGCCTTTGTTTAGAACAATGTCGTTTGGTTTAAATGTAAACTTTTAATAAAAAAATCATAGTTATGAAACATATAAAATATTTAGCTTTCGTTTTAATAGGAGTTATGTTTTCTTGTAATGAAGATGACTTCTTAAATCCAATTCCAGATTCACGAGTAGTAGTAACATCATACTTTAATAGTGATGAGGAAGTATTGGCAGGTATCCTTGGTGTGTATGACGCTATTCAAGGTATTCCAGAAGAAACTACATCAAACTCAAGTTTAGTTAATAGAGGTGTTCAGTTTGAATATTTAGTTACTGAAATGCGTTCAGATAATACAAGATCTGCAACTACTGAAGGTTCTAAAGCAGATTTTCATAGGTATTTAGTAGATGCTAATAATGTTGAAGTTGAAGATTATTATGCTAGTATGTATGAGATTATTTTTAGAGCAAATAATATTTTAGACTTTATTGAGGTTGCTGAGGAAGGTAATAGAGCAGCTTACACAGCTGAATCAAAATTTTTAAGAGCTTACGCTTATTTTAATCTTGTTAGATTGTTTGGTGATGTGCCTATGGTAACATCTGTTGTAAATCCAACTCAAAGTGAAGCATTGTATACACGAGTTGAAACATCTCAAATTTATGATTTAATAATTGATGATTTGCTAATTGCTGTTGATGACTTAAACAATAGCGGTTCTAAAAACAGAGCAAGTAAGGCTGCAGCTCAAGCACTTTTAGCTAAAGTATATTTAACATTACCTAACCCTAATTACATAGGAGCACAGCAAATGTGTGAAGCTATCATTGGAACGCCTCAGTTTACATTACTTCCAGATTTTTATGATGTATTTTATCAAGAACTTAACGATGAAATCATTTTTTCTGTAGGATATTCTTCTGGTTTCTCTGAAGATGCTCAAGGATTTTCATCTGAGTTTACAGCAGACGCAGGAAGACAAGATGGTTTAAATATTGTAAACAATAATTTAATAGCTGACTTTGAAGCTTATGGAGGAAATAGAACAAGTGTTTCTTATTTTCAATCTCCAACATCTTCAGATTTAACCGAAGTTGGTAAGTATCTACCTGATGGATATATGAGAGATGAAGATGGTAATTATGGACCAAATCCACCAAGATTAGCTGGTAATGACTGGATTGTGTTAAGATATGCTGATGTATTATTAATGCATGTTGAATCTATTTTAGCTGGTGCTGAAGTTACCGGAAATCAAGCAGCTATTACATCTTTTCAGCAGGTTAGAGATAGAGCAGGTTTAACTACTCCTGTTACCTCAATTACTAGAGACGACCTTATTATGGAGCGAAGAGTTGAATTAGCATTTGAAAACCACCGCTTTTTTGACTTAGTAAGATTTGGTATAGCTGATGCTGTTTTGAGCGCGCATGCTTCTGAAATGGGTTATCCAGATTATACCTCAAGAGCATTACTATTACCTATTCCTAATAGAGAAATTAATTTAAGTGGAGGATTAATGACCCAAAACCCTGGGTACTAATTAAAAAATATTTTAGACATGAAAAATATATTAAATAAAACTAATGGGCTAATAAAAATAGCTTGTGTAATTGGTATTACTGTCTTTTCAGTTAGTTGCGATGATTACTTTGAGTTTGATTTACCTGAGTCAAATTCAATAGAAGATACAATATTCCCTACGGCAGATTTTTCTTATATGCCTGATGTTGGAGATTTTACTACAATACATTTTACAGATTTATCAACAGAATCAAATACCTTTTTCTGGGATTTTGGAACTGGAGATACATCTAATGAGCAAGACCCTGTCTATACCTTTGCAGATGGTGAGGGAACTTATACAGTTTCACTAACAGCAAGCGATTCTAATGGTGTGTCAGATACTGTAACTTATGATATAGAAGTGGTAGAGCCAGAAGCTATTATCCCTGTTATTTTAGAAGCAGGCTTTGAAGATAACACTTTGCCAGACGGATCAGGTGATGGTCGTGACTCGTGGAGAAATAGTGATCTTGGAGGTGTAATTCAAATTACTGGTTCACCAGTTTATGAAGGTAGTCAAGCTTCTAAGTATCCATCGGCTGGAGATAGAGTTGCTTATCAAGAACTTGTAGTGTCTAGTGATACAGATTACAGTTTGTCATACTACTACACTTTAAAAGATGATTCTCCAGGATCAATTACTGTGTATATATTACCTGGTGGAGGTTATACAGATTTAGCAACAGCAAAAGCTGCAGCAATAGCTTCATTTGAAGGAACCGATCAAACAGATCCTGATATTTATGTTTCTGCTAGTGTTAATTTTAATACAGGAAGCAATACAATGGTATCTATTTTAGTTCACAACGAAGGTGTAGAAGCAAGAATTGATTCGTTTGAAATAGATGTAAACTAAAAATAGAAGGTAAGTGAAGTTTAGGTATTCATTATTTTTATTTTCTTTCTTTTTGATTAACTTTTCTTTTTCTCAAGAAAAGTTAATCAAAGAAGAAGTTGCTACGAAAGAAGTAGAGACAACAAAAAAGAAGAAGAAAAGAAAGAAAAAGAAAGTTAAGTTACCAGAAATAGACTTAAGTCATTGGAAAGTAACTTTGCCTGTAACAAACAATGAAGGAAAACCTCTAGAGATAAGCCCTCCTGAAATATTAGATTTTGCAAATATAGAAGCAGCAAAACCTTACATGTACATTGACTCAACAAAAGGAGCAATAGTTTTTCACGCGATGCCTACAAACTCAAAAACTAGAAATACAAAGTATACTAGGTCTGAGCTAAGAGAACAAATGATACCTGGAGATAATAACACAAATTGGACATTTGAGCAAGGAGCAAAAATGAAGGGTAAAATCTCAATGGAAGATGTCTCTAGAGACTCTGATGGTAAGTATCATAAAGTTATAATCATGCAAATTCATGGT
Organism: Gaetbulibacter jejuensis; assembly: GCF_039524015.1. NCBI lineage: Bacteria > Pseudomonadati > Bacteroidota > Flavobacteriia > Flavobacteriales > Flavobacteriaceae > Gaetbulibacter > Gaetbulibacter jejuensis. Next base: position 983,471 of record NZ_BAAAGF010000001.1, read on the forward strand.
AGGTTAACAAATGAGCAAAGAGACTTAATTGGTCAAGATGATAATAATGCACCACCAATATTAAAAATATATTGGCAAAATGGTAAAATTAGAGTAAAAACAAAAGTACTTAAAAACATTAATGCATTAGGAGATGCCTTGCTTTATGAAGAGGCTTGGGATGATGACGAAGGTTTCAATTTTAAGCAAGAAGTAGGTTTTAGAAAATTTACTTTAGAAGTAAATGTTTCAGATGGAAAGATGGTTGTTGTATTAAACAATAGTGAATATAAAGTGTATGAAAATATACACATGAAAAAATGGGGAATTTTTGAAAACTACTTTAAGGCAGGAAACTATTTTCAATCAAGAGATGAAGGGTCTTTTGCCAAAGTAAATTTTTACAGCTTAGAAGTAACACATTAAAAACAATTAGTTTGAGTTAGTCTTATATGAAGAGTTTTGTCGTTTAAAGTTTTTAATGATAGAGCTCTTCATTTAAGAATTGGAGTTTATTTATTATTTTAATACCTTTAAATCTGGTTAACCAATTTTATTATGAAGTTAGAAACATTGTCGAAAACCGAAATAGAGTATACTCAAAAGGATATTATATCTAAAATACGAGATTTAATTAATCATAAAAATCTTGAACCTGGAGATAAGTTACCTTCCGAAAGAATGTTGTCTGAAAAATTTGAAGTTTCTAGAAGTAATATTAGAGAAGCAATACAAAAGTTAGAATTTTATGGACTTTTAAAGTCTAGACCACAAAGTGGAACTTTTGTTGCAAATATAGGTATCATTGCTTTAAACGGTATGATTGAAGATATTTTGAGATTAGAAGACCCTGATTTTAAATCTTTAGTCGAAACAAGAATTTTATTAGAACTTAAAACGGTTAGGTTAGCAGCTCTAAGAAGAACAGAAGAAGACCTGGTGAGTATGAGGGCAACCTTAGATGCTTATTCAGAAAAGGTGTTAAATGGAGAAGATGCAGTACAAGAAGATTTATTATTTCACTTAGCAATAGCTAAAGCTTGTGGAAATAGTACTATTAATACATTTATGTTAATGATTACTCCAGAAATCATTACAAACTTTGAAAAGTATCATGTTTGCGATAAAAACCAACCTGAAATTGGAATCAAAGAACATGAGGCAATTTATGAGGCAATAAAAAATCAAGACCCTCAAGAAGCTAAATTAAAAATGAAAGAACATTTTAAGGTATTATATCAATACTGCTATAGTAGTTAAATTGTTCTAAATGAAAACAAAATTGCACGGTTTATGTTTTCATTTCTAAATACAATATTGGAGGGAAGTATGTTAATTAAGCATTACCTAATTAAGGCGTCTTAATTCACCTACTCCACTTTTTTTAATAAAAAAAAATAAGCTCTTACTTATGTGAGTATGGGGCTAACGTTGAAGAATATTAAAAACTTATGAAGGTAAAAGGATTAAGATGGTGGATCATTGGTTTAATCTTTGTAGCTACAGTAATAAACTACATTGATAGAACCGCATTTGCATTACTTTGGCCACAAATGGGTAAAGACCTTGGCATGGATAATTCAGACTATGCTTTAATGCTCAATATTTTTATGGTCACCTATGCTGCCAGTAAATTTCTATCAGGAAGACTGTATGACCAAATAGGAACTAGAATTGGGTTTATAGTTTCCATAGTGGTTTGGTCAGCAGCAGCAGCATTTCATGCATTAGCAAGAGGTGTTATTTCATTATCTATAGTTAGAGGGTTACTAGGTTTAGGAGAAGCAGGTTTATGGCCTGGAGCTGTAAAGAGTAATGGCGAGTGGTTTCCTATTAAGCAAAGAGCTTTGGCGCAAGGTATTTTTAATTCTGGAGCATCAATAGGTAATGTAGTTGCTCCAATTGTTATTGTTTTTTTGTATGCTCAATTCGGTTGGAAATCAACTTACTTAATATTAGGAGGTTTAGGATTGTTATGGGTGATTCCTTGGTTTATACTCAATAAATCCAAACCAGAAGATCATCCTTGGATTACCGATAAAGAAAAAGCTTTAATACTTAATGATAGAACTGATGATGCTGATGATAAAAAAACAAAAGCAAAAAGCTTAAGTGTGGTTAAAATATTGAGTTATAAACAACCATGGGGAGTTTTGCTTTGTAGATTTTTTATTGAGCCTATTTGGTGGTTTTTTGCAGGATGGATGCCAATATATTTAAATTCAAAGTTTGGTTTAAGTATAGAAGAAATTGGTAAAACTATGTGGATTTCATACCTAATGGCTGCAGCAGGAGGAATACTAGGAGGTATGTTTACTGAAGCAATAATAAAACGAACTAGTGTTGATGTAGGAAGAAAGGCAAGTATAGTATTAGGAAGTTTATTAATCATCATTGGGTTTGTTTCAATTATACTCTTTGTAAACGATTCTAATTATATGACATTTATTTACCTCGCAGGTATTGCTCTCTTTGGGTTTCAATTTGCTATAGGTAACATACAAACTTTGTCGAGTGATTTATTTAAAGGCCCATCAGTAGGAACATTAGCAGGTTTAGCAGGAACTATTGCAGCTGTATCTCCAATAATTATGAATTGGTTTATTGGGACAATTACCCAAAGTGGTTCTTATACTCCAGCATTTATAGCAATTACAGTGTCAGTTGTACTAGCTGTAGTTTCTATTTTCTTACTAATTAAAAAAGTAAAACTAGTACAATAATAGAACGATAAATTATAACACATATAAATAAAATTAAGATAAAAAACATGAGTGAATTTAAAGGAAATGTAGCAGTAGTAACAGGAGCAACTGGAGGTATTGGCTTTGAAGTTGCAAAACGATTAGGTAAGGATGGTTATACGGTTGTTCTTAATGGTATTGATGATGAGGCTGGAGCCCAAAGGCTTAAAGAGCTTCAAGATTTAGGCATTACAGCAGAATATTATGGTTTTGATGTAACAAATGAAGAGCAAGTGTCAAATAATATAAAGACTATAGGAGATAAATATGGTAAAATAGATGTGGTTGTTAATAATGCAGGTGGCTTAGGTGGTCGATCTAGATTTGAAGAAATGACTACTGAATTTTACAGGTTTGTAATGGCGTTAAATCTTGATTCTACTTTTTTTGTTTCAAGAGCAGCTATACCTTATCTTAAGAAAAGTGAAAACCCTTCAATAATAAATTATACGTCTATAGCAGGATGGAATGCAGGTGGACCTGGAGCAGGAATTTATGGAACTTCTAAAGCTGCAGTACATGCTATAACTAGAGCATTAGCAAAAGATTTAGCAGAGTATGGTATTAGAGTAAATGCAGTTTCTCCAGGAACAATTGACACCGATTTCCACAAACAAATAAAATCCACAAAACCTGAGGTTTTTGCTTCTTGGAAAAATAATATCCTACTAGGAAAATTAGGACAGCCTGAACAAGTAGCTTCTGTTGTTTCATTCTTAGCAAGTGAAAATGCTTCTTTTTTAACAGCTGAAACTATACAGGTAACAGGTGGTCAAGGATTAGGTATTTAAGTTGATTGAGCTGTAATTTTAAGCCAAACAATAATTTAAAACTTGTTGTTTGGCTTTTTTAAATGAATAATAAAGAGAGATTAAATACCAAAGATGAGTAAAATTGTAACATTTGGAGAAATAATGTTAAGACTTTCAACTGAGAGGCACTTGCGTTTTTCTCAAGCAAAAACGTTTTCTGCTACTTATGGCGGAGGAGAATTTAACGTAGCTGTTTCTATGGCTAACTATGGTTTTCCAGTTGAATTTGTTACTAGACTTCCCAACAACGAGATTGGAGGTTGTGCATTAAAAGAAATGCGAAAGTTTAATATAGGCTCAAATCATGTTCTTTATGGAGGCGATCGTTTAGGGATTTATTATCTTGAAACAGGAGCAGGAACACGTGGTAGTAATGTTATTTATGACAGAGCTAATAGTGCTATGGCTACTATAAAAAATGGAGAAATAGATTGGGAAGAGGTACTTAAAGATGCCACTTGGTTTCATTGGAGTGGTATTACTCCTGCCATTTCCGAAACTGCTGCCAAAGAATGTTTAGAAGCTTTAAAAGTTGCTCATAAATTAGGAGTTACAATTTCATCTGATTTAAACTATAGATCAAAGTTGTGGCAATACGGTAAAGAACCAAAACAAGTAATGCCTGAACTTTTAAAATACAGCAATATTATATTAGGTGATATTGATACAGCATTTTTTATGCTTGGGAAAGACAAGGTGAATCCTAATTATCAAGATGAAAAATCACTACCTGTTCTTTATGATCAGTTATTTAAGATTTGTCCTAATTTGCAAACAGTTGCCACGACATTGAGATATTCAGTAAGTGCATCTCACCAACGAATTGGAGGAGTGCTTTATGATGGTAAAACTATTTACAATGCAGATATAAAAGAGGTTACACCAGTTGTGGATAGAGTAGGGAGTGGAGATGCTTTTATGGGAGGATTAATTTATGGTCTTTTAGAAGAAAACAGTACAAAACAAAGGGCTTTAAATATAGCTGTAGCTGCGTGTTGCTTAAAACATACTATCTCTGGTGACTATAATTTAATAACATTAGGCGAAATTGAAAAATTATTAACAGGTAATGCTGATGGTAAAGTATCAAGATAAATAATAAAAATGGCAAAATATTCGAGAATAGAAGTATTTAATGTAATGAGTGAAACAGGTCTAGTACCATTGTTTTATGATAGTGATATTGATATCTGTAAGCAAATTTTAAAAGCTTGTTATAATGGAGGAGCTAGACTGTTAGAGTTTACAGCTAGAGGAGATTTTGCTCCTGAAGTTTTTACAGAACTTAATAAATATGTGATGGCTGAATTACCTGATATGATATTAGGTGTTGGATCTGTGACAGATGCAGCCTCAGCTTCAACATATATGGCATTGGGAGCTAACTTTATTGTAACTCCTGTTTTTAGAGAAGATATTGCTATAGTTTGTAACCGTAGAAAAATATTGTGGTCTCCTGGTTGTGGGTCGTTAACTGAAATTGCTAAGGCAGAAGAGCTAGGATGCGAAATAGTAAAGTTATTTCCCGGTCAAGTATATGGACCTGATTTTGTTAAAGGTATAAAAGGACCTCAGCCATGGACAAGTGTGATGCCTACTGGAGGTGTTTTGCCAACAAGAGAAAATCTTGAAGGCTGGTTTAAAGCAGGTGTGTTGTGTGTTGGTATGGGATCAAAACTTATAACAAAAGATAATAAAGGTAATTATGATTTGGGCAAAATTGAATCAGATACTAAAAATGTTTTGAAAATAATTAAATCTTTAAAAACTTAAGAAAAATTGAAGTCGTCAGCAACAACAATAAAAGAGATTTCTTCTTTATCTGGTTACTCTGTCTCTACAGTTTCTAAAGCGCTTAATAATAAAGAGGATATTAGTTTAAAAACTAGAGAACTAATAAAAAATATTGCAAAGCAATTCAATTATGTTCCTAATAACTATGCTGTTGCACTAAGAGCAAAAAAGGCTAATGCGGTTGCTGTAGTTTTACCAGAAGTCACAAAGAAAAGGTACAGTCAAGCATTATGTTATCTGCAAAAAACAGCTGAAGACTACGGTTATAAAGTTTTATTATATCAAACATTTAATTCTAAAGTAAAGGAAGGTTATTATTTAAATAGTTTAAATGATGGCTCAATTGATGGTGTTTTTTTAATTTCAGATAAATCCAAAGAACGTAAAGGTTCTGAGGATGAAAAAGTGCCTATTATACAACTTCCCGTAAGCCAACTTAATACAGACAATGAAATAAAGGAATTGTCTTCTTCAAGTTTTGATATGTTTTTAAATCTAAATTACTAACAAGCTTTATTAGATTTGGTGATAATGTCAATTATCACGTTTACCTTGTTTAAAATACATTACTCTGCCCTTTAGATTGGACTAATTATACAGTTGAAAACTTATTTCATTTGTTTTCTTGTTTTAGAAATAGTATAAGTTTTTGAAATTTTTTAATAATTAAAATCAAACACTTTTTGCTAGTTTTATTCTGTAATAAACTTTAGCGTGCGCATTAAAACTACATACCTCTTATTAACGCTTGCTTTTATGTGTTGTAAGAATCCCGAAAGTAAACAATTAGATGTTTTTCAGTCTAATAATGAGGTTTTTAAATATTCAGGAAGAACTATAACAAAAGAGCATTCAGTTGGGTTGATAAGTTCTGCTTCATCGGTTGAATTCAATGTGACAGGAGATTCGTTAACAATCAATATCCAGTCAGAATACAAACCAAGAAACTACTTTGTACTTACAATAAATGATGAGTATCAAAAACGATATACAATTTCTGGAGACACCATCAATTCCATTAAAATAGCTTTACCTAAAACAGAAACGCAAAATAAGGTTGGAATTTTTAAGGCAACAGAAGCGGCAAGTGGTATGGTGCTTTTTCATGGTGTAGAAGCTGAAGCTATTTCTATAGTTGAAAACAATCAAGTATTTACTATTGAGTTTATTGGCGATTCTATAACCTGTGGTGCTTTAATGGATCCTACTGATGTTCCTTGTGATGCCAAAGGAGAATACATAGACCAGCATAATGCCTATTTAGCATATGGACCAATAGTAGCAAGAGCTTTAAACGCTGATTATATTTTGAGTTCGGTTTCTGGTATGGGAATCTATCGTAATTGGAACGACGAGCATAAAGACGAGCCTATTATGCCTGAGGTTTATGAAAATTTATTCCTAAATACTAATGATGGTGTATTATACGATTTTAAGGTGAAGCCAAAGTTAGTGAGCATCTGTTTAGGAACCAATGATATGTCTCAAGGCGATGGCATCAAAGACCGTTTACCTTTCAATCCTAAAACTTATGTAGCACGTTATATAGAATTAGTTGGTAAAGTATATAAGCACTACCCAAATACTCAAGTTGTGCTTTTAAATAGTCCAATGATTCAGGGAGACAAAAACGACGTGCTTATAGATTGCTTAACCCAAGTAAAAGCACATTTTGAAAAGGACTCTAATAGAACAATTCCTATATTTCAATTCAATGATGTGTATGCTAATGGTTGCAGTTACCATCCAAGTATAGCAGATAATAAAGTAATGGCCGAAAAACTAATTCCGTTCTTCAAAAAGATATTGGCCAACTAAACATTTAATTTAATGAAGATTTACAATAAATATATTTTGTGTTGTATAGGTAGTTTGTCTTTTATAATGAGCTCCTTTGCTAATGTCACTATCCCATCTTTTTTTAGTGATTATATGGTGTTGCAACAGCAAGATAATGTTAAAATTTGGGGATGGAGTAACCCTCATGAACCCATAACCATTACTACAAGTTGGAGTAATGATACTATTACAACCAAAGGCACTAATTACGCAAAATGGGAAGCAGTTTTAAAAACACCAAAAGCAGGTGGTCCATATACAATAACAATTAAAGGTTATAATGAAATTAAACTGAATAATGTTTTAATTGGTGAGGTTTGGGTGTGTTCTGGTCAGTCCAATATGGAGTGGACTGCCTCTGCAGGAATTGATGATGCTGAAACAGCAATAGCTAGTGCAAATTTCCCTAATATTAGATTGTTTACAGTGTCAAAACATTCTTCCGAAACACCTCAAGATAATCTGGATGGTCAGTGGCAAACGTGTTCACCAGAAACCATGCAGTACTTTAGTGCAGTTGCTTATTTCTTCGGAAAAAAACTACATCAAGAACTCGACATTCCAATAGGATTGATTAATTCTAGTTGGGGAGGAAGCTATGCCGAAACTTGGATGCCAGAATCAGTTTTTAAAACAAATGATGAATTGAAAAAAGCCTCTGAAAAAATTAATCCTGTTGAATGGGCTCCTTATGAACCTGGTCGTATATATAATGCTATGATTCATCCACTAACTAAGCTTAATGTTTCAGGAGTGATTTGGTATCAAGGTGAAAATAATACAGCAAATTCAAAGTCTTATCATTTAATTTTTTCTGAATTGATTAAATCTTGGAGACAAGCATTTAATAAAGAAATACCTTTTTATTTTGCTCAAATAGCGCCTTATTCTTACCATAAATCTTCTGGAGTAGAAGTTAGAGATGCGCAAAGACGCACATTGGAATTGCCAAATACTGCAATGGTTGTCACTTCAGATATAGGAGATCTTAAAGATATTCATCCACGTAATAAAAAGGATGTAGGACTCAGGTTTGCTCAATTGGCACTTAAGAAGCATTATAATACAATAGATGCTGTTGTTGAAAGTCCGTTGTATGCATCTGCTGAAGTAAAAAACAACAAGCTTTTAGTAACGTTTCATCATGCTGACGGATTATATGCAACGTCAAAGACCAGTCAGTTTGAAGTAGCAGGAGCTGATGAGGTATTTCATTCGGCGAAATTCAAAATAAAAGGAAATCAAATAGAAGTGTTTTCAAAACAAGTAAAGGAACCTATGTATGTGAGGTATGCTTGGGGAAATACTATAGAAGCCAATATATTCAATAAAGTAGGATTGCCAATGTCTAGCTTTACCACACAACTAATTAAATAACAATCATGAAAACAATAAAAATCACAAGAGTTTGTGCAGTAGCAGTTATTTTGCTTTGTCTTGTGAACACAAAAACACATGCTCAAATGGAAGAAACAAAGGTTGATATAAATCAGAAAGTAGAGTCGTTATTATCACAAATGACCATTGAAGAGAAAGTAGGACAAATGAATCTTTATAATGGGTTTTGGGACGTTACAGGACCAGCACCTGAAGAAGGAAATGCTGCCTTAAAATACAATCATCTTAAAAAAGGATGGGTTGGAGCGATGTTAACCGTAAGAGGAGCTGAGGAGGTAAGAAATGTTCAAAGAATTGCAGTTGAAGAATCTAGACTAGGTATTCCGTTGCTAATTGGGTTTGATGTGATTCATGGTTATAAAACTTTAAGTCCAATTCCGTTGGCTGAATCGGCTAGTTGGGATTTGCAAGCTATTGAAAAATCAGCACGAGTTGCAGCTACTGAGGCTTCAGCTTCTGGAATTAACTGGACTTTTGCTCCAATGGTTGATATCTCAAGAGATGCGCGTTGGGGACGTGTTATGGAAGGTGCTGGTGAGGATCCTTATTTGGGAAGTTTAATAGCCAAAGCACGAGTAAACGGATTTCAAGGTGATGATCTTTCTGCTCATAATACTATTGCCGCTTGTGCTAAACATTTTGCCGCTTATGGTTTTGCTGAAGCTGGTAGAGACTATAACGTTGCTGATATAGGAAATGGTACACTCTACAACACAGTACTGCCTCCTTTTAAAGCAGCTTCAGAGGCTGGTGTAAAAACATTCATGAACTCCTTTAATACCTTAAATGGTGTTCCTGTTACTGGAAGTTCGTTTTTGCAAAGAGACATTCTTAAAAGAGATTGGAATTTTGATGGTTTCGTGGTTTCAGATTGGGCTTCTATAAATGAAATGATTCCTTGGGGACACGCAAAAGATAAACGTCAAGCGGCTCAAATTGCTGCAAATGCTGGTTCAGATATGGATATGGAAGGTTATGTTTATATTCAGGAATTAGCGCAATTGGTTAAAGATGGTGTGGTAAAAGAATCGATTTTAGATGATGCTGTTAGACGTATTTTAAAGGTGAAGTTTGAATTAGGGCTTTTTGAAGACCCTTACAGGTATTGTGATGACGATAGAGAAAAAGAATGGACTTACCATGAAAGTTATAGAGAGGCTGTTTTGGATATGGCAAAAAAATCTATCGTGCTTTTAAAGAACGATAACAATTTGCTTCCACTTAAAAAGAATGGTCAAACGATTGCCTTAATTGGTGATTTGGCTGATGATAAGTCAAGCCCTCTAGGTAGCTGGAGAATCGCTTCAGATGATGATACTGCGGTTTCTGTATTGGAAGGTATGTCGTCTTACAAAGGCAACACATTAAACTTCTCTAGAGGTCCTGAAGTTTTTGAAGGCACTTCAACCTTTTTACAAGAAGTAAAGATTAACACTACTGATACCTCTGGTTTTGATGAAGCTATTGCAACAGCTAAGGCAGCTGATGTTGTGGTTATGGTGTTAGGTGAACATGGTTTTCAAAGCGGAGAAGGTAGAAGTCGTACCAATTTAGATTTACCAGGTCTTCAGCAAGAACTTTTAGAGGAAGTTTATAAAGTAAACCCTAATGTGGTGTTAGTTTTAAACAACGGAAGACCACTAGCTATTGAATGGGCAAGCGAGCATATTCCTGTCATTGTTGAAGCATGGCATTTAGGAACTGAATCTGGAAATGCGATTGCTAACGTATTATATGGAGACTATAATCCAAGTGGTAAATTGCCAATGTCTTTTCCTAGAAATGTAGGTCAAGCACCAATTTATTACAATAATTACCCAACAGGAAGACCAACCGATAAAGATGGAAACGTATTTTGGTCGCATTATACTGATGTTGAAAAAACGCCTTTGTATCCATTTGGTCATGGTTTAAGTTACACCACTTTTGAATATTCAAATTTAAAAGTAACCAATACTTACAAAGAAAATCAGGAAGTAAAAGTGTCTTTTACGCTTAAAAATACGGGAAGTTTAAAAGGTAAGGAAGTAGCGCAATTATATATAAGGGATTTGGTTGGGAGTGTTATACGACCGCTTAAAGAACTAAAAGGATTTGAGTTAATTGAGTTAGAAGCAGGTACATCTAAAACGGTTGAATTTGTGCTTACCAAAAAGGAACTTGGTTTTTATACGAACCAAGGAGAATTTGTGGTAGAATCAGGTGATTTTAAGGTGTTTGTTGGTGGTAATTCTAATGCTGAATTAGAGCAAGGCTTTACTTTGGAGTAAACTAACATGAATAATGTTTAAGTGTGTGCGTATACGTCACTTCGAGTAAAATTCTGCAAGAATTTTGTATCGAGAAGTGCATTTTTGAAGGAAAATTTCGCGTTAAACTACTCTATTTTTTTAATCAGTTTGATAGTTTTACTACTTTGATTGTTAAATAGTTTAGCCAAATAAATACCTGATGTTTTAATCGTTTTACCAATACTACAATTTTGGTTGCAATGCCCTTTTTCAATTGCTACACCTTTTAAATCATAAATGATATAGTTGAATGGTTTTGAAACTTGAACTGTCAAACTATCTGTAAAAGGGTTTGGTGAAAACGAAACGTCGTTAAAAACATTATCTTTTACAGAAAGCGAACTTGATCCATTCACAAAGTGTGATAGCAATCTAATGTAAGCCACTTGATAGCCATTACTGTTTTCGGTGACTTCCCAAGAGTTCATGGGCCAACTTGTATTAAAATCGTCATAGGCTTTCTGTTTAGGTTGATCTTGAATTCTTGCAACTTGAGTTGCATCACATGTTAAACCAGAACAACCAGAAGGACAGCATCCATCCCAATTATAGGAAGGGTTTGGTCCACCTGTTAAAAATCCAGGAGCAGGTCCATAAGGGTCGTTTAGTACGTTATCCCAATCAGTTCCATCTCCAAACCATGTATGGTAAAATTCATTAACGCCATGGTCAGCACCATAATCGTACATGTTAGATAAGTAACAAAAGTTTAATGGATTTACACCGTGTAAGTAATGAATGTAACGTTCAGCAGCTCGCATAGCATCTGCATTATTAGAGCTGTTAACGTCGTGTAATGCATAGTTAGTAAACATTAATCCTTTTCTGGATTTGATGCCATTACTTCCCCAAACATAATCTTCAAGATGTGCTAAATAAGGATCGGTTTCGTTAGTTAATGCTTCAAAATTACTAGCAGAATTCATGCTGTTTTGATACACTGTTTTTATTTCATTTGCTACTGTAGCGTCTACATTTTCAAGACTGGAATAGTATAACAAGTTATCCTGATTGCCTTGTTCAAAAGGGAAAGCATAATTCCAAAGAATGAGATGAATATCTTGATAGTTGTTTTCTACAAAAGTTTTCATTGTAGAATTGATGCTAGCGTCTTCAGGTAAACTTGTATTAGTTAAATCATAAAGATGAATAGCTGCTCTCATTTTTAAGGCAAATCTGCCATAATCATCCGTTTCTTGCTGTCCTGCTCCAATACCAACTGAACTATAAGAAGAACTGTTGTTTTCCCAAATAACATTTGGATTAGTATCTGCCCAATTCCAAGCGTTTAAAGCACTTTGTCTTAGCGTATTTGCATAATCTGACATGCCTAATCCTTCAAAAACTTTAGATCCTAATGCAAATGCTCCTGCAGAAGATAGTGTAGCAGTTGTGTTGACGCCTCCATAAAGACTTTGTCCTGTTGCTGATGAAGGTGGAGACGCATGGTCCAAATCCACTATACTAATCATGGAACCATTGGTTTCTTGTAGTCTTAGCAAGTGATCCATTCCCCAAATAATTTCATCGATAATATCAGGAGTTCCGTTGTTGGAATATGGTAAATCATAATCATCGCTCCAAGCATTTGGATTTTCGATATAAGCTTTTAGTAAATCAAACACATAGTTTGCAGTCCAATGTGTGTATTTGTTGTAATCGCCTGCATCATACCATCCACCACTCAAATCTTTTTCAGTTGAAGCATCATTTGGTGAATCCCATTTCCTACACTCAGTATCTTGCAGATTTCCTAAATGACTTGCGCTATCAGCCCAATCACTTCCTGCGTAAGTCACATTTTTTTCATAACCTGCACGCTGATAGAAAAATGTTCTGACTGCATGTTTTAAAACTTCTTCATAAACATCATCAGCTATACTGAATTCGTATGATCTTAAATTTTGATTGATGTCTAATACATAATAGGTTCCAGGAGTTTGATAACTCGAAAAATCAAACCACCAAGCTCTGTCTCCAGAAGAATCATCTTCGTTACCTGAGTTCCAAGGAACAACATTTCCAGTGAATACTTGAGTATCTGTTGTTGCATTTACTAAAGCGTAATTAAAACCAGGAGCAAAGGATTCAGAAGCATCAAAACCAGTTAAAGGATCTCTAACTACAGCTATTTTTTCTGAATTTGTACGATATCCAAATTGGTCAACAATAATATATTTTGATACTGTTTGACCATTGGTAATGACTGTCATCAATAAAAAAGTAAGTGTCGTTAGAACTTTCATAATATATTAGTTTTTTAAGGCATCGTTATGATTTTTTATGATTTCTAAAGTTGAGGTATCACTAGCAAAAACCGAATTTAAACCTTGAGGTTCTTGAGGAGGGTCAGCAGTGAAATCGTCTCCATGTTGCCACTTACCATCACCATCGATATTAGCTTTTCCGTAACCTGCAAATCCCCAAAAATTCAATCCTGCTAAATAGCCTCCTTTTGCTTTGCTTTCAGTTACTTTTTCGCAAACAGCTTGATAAAACGTGTTACGATTGTCGATATTCGCATCTAAGGATAAACTTTCTTTTTCCCTAGGGAAACCAAACTCACTCATGACGATTGGTTTGTTTTGTTTTTTTGCAATTTCTAAATGCTCGTTCATATAAGCATTAGCATTTTCAATGGAGAGTTGAGTGGTTTCAACTTCATTATTAATATCATACCAACCCCAATTTTTTGGCCACATGTGCATAGTTAAATAATCGATATTCGGATTGTCGTGTAAACGATCATACATGTCTATGTCCTGTAAATAACTTGCTTTACCTTCAGCACCTGTTGAAATTAGATGTCTAGAGTCTAACGATTCAATTAAATCAACAGTTGTATTTAACCATTCGGTAAAAGGCTTCTCATATTCTGTTCCGACCATCACTCGTGGTTCATTAGCTACTTGCCATGACATTATGGTGTTATCTTCAGTGTATTTTAAACCAGTATAAGCATTGGTGCGTCCCATTAAAAAACGAACATGATTATAAAATGCTTCTTTACAAGGTTCGCATGAATGGAATTGCATAGTATATTTCATATAATCATCCCAAGTGTATTTGTCAGTAAAAAACGGATTAGGAACTTCACCATAACCATTCCACTCTAAATATTCGCTCATACCACCAGACCAAATCCAGTTGTTATTCATGTATAAAATAGCATACATATTTCTCTTGCGCATTTCAGCCAATAAAAAATCCAATCCATCAAGGAGGTCTTCGTTGTATTTTCCCTGTTCGGGTTGCAAAGCAGGATGAACAGTAGAGTCGCTGCCATCTCCTTCAGCTCCAGCTAGAATACGTAAGTTGTCGATACCGACAGATTTCATTAAATCCAATTCTTTAATGAGTCGCTCTCTATCTCCAATGTTTTTAGCTCCAATTAAAGGACCATACCAATAGTTGGCTCCAATGAAATAATAAGGCTGATCTCCTTTATAGAATTTTCCGTCTTTCACACTCACTAATTCAACAGGATTTAAAGTGTCTTTTGCGGTTGTGGTTTCTTCTTGAGTTGTTGCTTTTTTATCGTCTTTACAAGAAGATAGTGCTAGTAAAGCAGCAAACGCAAGCGTTATTGTTTTTAGTTTTATCATAATTAAGGGAGTTGGTACATGTTAGGTAATTCGTTTTCTAATAAAGACTTTGGTTTGTTTGTAAACTCAATAAAGTCGTTAGCATCTGTCATTCCTGGTATTGGAGTGCAATATGTGTTTTCATTGTTTGACCAAAACATCATAAAAGCAATATGGTTGTTGTTATTGGTAATTGCGTTATAAAGGTTGCTTGAGTAGAAGTTTGAAATAGGGTTGTTATCACCAGGAGTAACAAAGTAACCTGTTTCAGATAAAGCTGCAATTTTAACTTTTTGCTTTGCTAAATCTGATACTATTTTAAGCTTGTTGTTTGCGGCAGTAACTCCACTTTGTCCTTGGTTGTTGAAGTCACCATAGTTGTCCATGGCTAAAATATCTACATAGGCATCACCAGGATAACGCTGTAAGTATAAAGCTTCGGTTGTATAGCTATTGTCAGGAGCATAAGCATAAAGCATATTATTTACACCAAGAGTATCTCTTAGGTAAGTAACCGTAAATTGCCAGCACTCTATGAATTGTTGTGGAGAACAGTAATCGTCTCCCCACCAAAACCAGTTTCCGTCAAACTCATGAAATGGTCTGAAAATAATAGGAACTTTTTTACCATCACTTCCTATTAGGTTATTGGCAACATCTGCTACTTTTTGTAGTTTTTGTTTGTAATACTCATGGTTTGCACCTCCAGGTAAAATACTAGCAAAAGCATTTTCAGCTTGAAACTGTGTCATTTCACTTACGTAGAAATGATTGCCATCATAAGGTTCTCTTAAATGCCAAGTGAACATATTTACCATGCCTTTGTTGTATGCTTCAACAGCATCAGCCATAATAATTTGCTCTTGTTGGTAAAACCAGTTTGAAGCTGTGCCGTCATTATTATCATCAGTAATAAACATAAAATCTGAACCTAAAAGTCCTGGGTCGCTTCCTGTAAGTTTTTTAATATCAGAATCACCAACTGCATTATTGTAGAATGAATTAAACGCGTCTTGTTGGCCTATAATAAAACTGTCTGGAGACATTGTTTTTAGGTTGTAAAATAAAGCTATGGTTTCGTCTGTTGAATTAGGGTTAACCATATAGTTAGCTGTATCTTCGGGTTGTAATACAAATGCTTCTGGTTCTTCCGAAAGTGTCATGGTTGCACTGTTTGGAGTTCCTATTTCTGCATTGTTACTTACTGACACTATCTCAATAATAATAGTTTCATCTCCTTCGGTATCACTGTCGTCAATTACTATTACTGGAATTGAATGTGATGTGCTATTTGCAGGAATAGTTACTTGACTATTTATCGTTTGAAAATCCTCACCATTGGTTGCTGTTCCGCTTATGTTAAGGTTAACAGTTGTGGCAGTGGTTGAAGATCCTGTTAAGGATATATTAAAAGCACCATTAGTAGTTGGTTCAGAAGCTGAACTACCAACTGAAATGGATACTTTAGGATTTACGGTTTCTCCTCCGTTATTGGAATTGTTATCGTCTTTTGAGCAACTAAAGGCTAAAAAGCTTAGTGTTATTAAAAGTAACTTTTTCATTGTTCAATTTTTTAAATATTCATCATTATACATGCTCTTGAAGTATGATAAGGAGCTTTCCACATGCTCACTTTATCTTCTTTATGATAGACATTTCCATTCTTATCAACTCTAAAAAACCATTCTCCATTAACAGTGTCTATAAGATGAGTTTTAGTGAATTCCCAAATTTTTAATGCAGTGTCTATGTAAGTTGAATCATTTTTTATTTGGTAAGCATATTTTAAGCCAACTAAGGCTTCAACTTGTGGCCACCAATGTCTATCAGTGTCTATGTGGTTGGAGGTTAGGTTTTTTTCATTTATAACTGCACCATCAGTATCAATCGCTTCGTTAATAAATGTGTTTGCAACTCTAGTTGCTATTGTGTAAGCTTGTTGTGATAAGTCGTTGTCCTTTAGTGTTTTTGCAGCTTCAATAACAAGCCATATCGTTTCTATGTCATGACCATAAGATACGGAATTGCTGAGTAATTTCCAGTCTTCGTCAAAAAACAAATGGTAATGATTATTACTATTTAAAAATTTGGTTAAGAATAATTCAACCAACATTGTTAGAGATTTTTTAAGCGACTCATTAGGATAGATTTCTAGGAGTGTTGTGTAGGCTTCTAAAACATGAAGATGGGTATTCATGGTTTTTGCAGCGTTCATATCCTTTTCGCTTAAACGCATATCATCAATAGATGACCAATCTTGATTAAGCGCTTCAATATATCCTAGTTTTTTAGTGTCTTTAGCGTGTTTTTCTAATAATTCAAAAAGTTGAATGGCTAGAGATTTTGCTTCTTCATCTTTTGAAAACTTGTAGTATTCTGACAATGCATAAATACCGAAAGCTTGTGCGTATACTTGTTTACGCTTATTAATTGGTTGTCCTTTGTAGTCGAGTTCCCAGTAAAAGCCTCCATATTCATTGTCTTTGAAATAATCTTTTAAATACTGAAAAGAACGTTCGCAAATAGACTGATAAGATTTTGAGTTTAAATAATTTGATGCAGCAGAAAACGACCAAAGAACTCTAGTGTTAAGGATAATGCCTTTATTAGCTTTATCAACAATTTTATTGTCGTTGGTTATTTTACCAACAAAACCACCATAGCTTTGGTCTATGGTGTTGTTGGTCCAATAGGTTAATATGTTGAGCAATTCTGAATGGAGTTCAGATTGCATCGTTTTATAGGCATCATTCATCTATTATGGCCTTTTGTTTTTTTCTATTAAATCTATAATGGTTTGTACTGAACCTGCTGATGTATAGGTGTCTTTAGGTGTGTTAATACAATAGTCAATTAACTTCTCAATAGTTGTTGTTGCTACATGCATGCGTGTATCAGAAGATGCATAATAAATGTAAACTGTGCCATCACTGTCTTCAATCCAACCATTTACAAATAAAACATTAGAAACATCACCAACACGTTCTTCATCTTGAGGACCCATAAAATGACCAGCTGGTTGATGAATCACTTTTGAAATATCATTTAAATCGGTCATAAACATATACAGTGTGTATCTCAATCCTGCAGCAGTGTTTCTTACACCATGAGCAATATGTAACCAACCTTTCTCGGTTTTTATAGGAGCTGGACCTTGCCCATTTTTAAGTTCAAAAATGGTGTGGTAAACTTTATTGTTTATAATTTTTTCGTTTTCAACAACAGGATTTAGCATATCTACAACATAACCTAATCCTATTCCTCCACCATTACCAATATCTATAAACCCATCTTGAGGTCTGGTATAAAGCGCATATTTTCCATCTACAAATTCAGGGTGTAAAACAACATTACGTTGTTGGCCAGTGTTAGAAATTAAATCAGGTAAGCGTTCCCAATTGATAAGGTCTTTGGTTCTAACAATGCCAGCATTAGCAATAGCAGAGCTAGTGTCTCCAGCTTTTGCATTTGGGTCTTTGCGCTCAGTACAAAAAATACCATAAATCCAACCGTCTTCATGTTTAGTCAAACGCATGTCATAAACATTTGTGTCTGGATTTCCTTCTATTTGAGGGATAACACAAGGTTTGTCCCAAAATTCAAACTGATCTATTCCGTTAGGACTTTCAGCCATTGCAAAAAATGATTTTCGGTCATTACCTTCAACGCGAACACAAAGCACGTATTTGTCATTCCATTTTATAGCTCCTGCATTAAAAGTGGCATTAAAACCTATGCGTTCTAAAACATTAGGATTGGTTTCTTCGTTTAAATCGTATCTCCAATGTACAGGAATATGGTCGGCTGTTATTATTGGGTTTTTATAACGATTATAAACTCCATTTTTGCTATGTAAAGGTTCGTTTTTTTTGTTTATCACTGCTTCGTAATCCTGAAAAACCTTTTCAAGTTTATAGCTTCTTACATATAGATCTTTTCGCATCATAACTAATCTAATTTTTCATCTAATTTATTCCACCAGAATTTTTTCAATAAGAATACACAAATCACAAGTATAACTACTGAAATGTATATTGGTGTTTGTTGTCTAAATATTATATACATTGGAAGTATTACAAGGGTAGTTTGAGCAATAATTCCAATAACTATGTTGAACATATCTCGTCCAAAATCTTTGTTTCTTTTAAGGCTTGGGTCTTCGGCTAAGAGTTTGTCGTGTACTGGTTTCCAAAAACCCCAAGGACGTACGTTTTTGTAAAATGATTTTAGCACTTCATCGTCAGTTGGTGGAGCAGAGTAGGTGCCAATTATGCTTCCTAGTATTGAGACAACCAGAAGTATTGGGAATAGATATAAGCTAAGAATATTAGGGAATAATTCAGGAACTATTGCTGCTGATAATAAACCTGCAACCATTCCCCAGAAAAACCCTTCTCCATTAAATCGCCACCAGTGCCATTTTAAAATATTAGCACCAACGTAACTACCATAAAGTACTGAGACGATCCATTGTAATACAGAGTTTACATCTTTTGCGAAAAACCCTAAGACAATGCTAATAATAACTACTATGATACCTGTGAGGTAATTCATGTTTCTGGTTTGATTTGCATTGGCGTTAGGTTTTACATATTTAAGGTAAATGTCATTTACAAGATATGCTTGAGCCGCATTTAATGTGCCTGCAAATGTAGACATGAATGCTGCTATTAAACCTGCTAGTAAAAGTCCTAAAAGTCCAATAGGGACAAACTCTTTTATGGCAGTAGGAAGTATAAGCTCAAAATCTATAGTTCCTGTGGCATCCATTAGGTTTAATTTTTCATAGTAAATGAGAGCTAACGCAGCAAAACCAGCTATCATTAAATAACGAATTGGCATTAAAATAACTGAAACAAAACCACTCATTTTTGAGGCTTCAGCTGAGTTTTTTGTAGATAGTATTTTTTGCATGTCGTATGTTGGTGCAGGACCAGCAACACTAACTAAAACACCTTTAAAAACCATCATCATAAAGAAAATGGTGAATAAACCAAAACCGTCTTCTTTTATTTTTTGATTGACTTCTGGGATTATTTCGCTCCAATCCATATTGAGTTCCCAACCAAAGAATGGGGTTTTCCAACCTTCAGGAACATTAAGTACATGTTCACCGACTGCTTGAAAACCAAGGTAGCCTATTACTAAAGCTGCAATAGTCATGATTGCAAATTGAACAACGTCTGCCCAAACAATACCAGACATTCCACCAAGAAGTGAGTAGAAAACTGCAAACAGTGTAAAGATAACACCATAAAAATGTGGTACATATTCTAAAGGAATAGTGAAAGGCACATAGTTGCTTACTAATTCCCAAGGAATAAAAATTTCAATAAATTTTCCTAACCCAATAAATCCGTATGCTAGATAACCTAAACACATAATGAGTGCAAATACAACAACAATGATGTGGGAAAGTTTAGCCCCTTTTTCAAAACCAAAACGTGTTCCTATCCATTCAGCACCAGTTGTTGCATTAGAGCGCCTTAACCATTTAGATAGGTAAACCATAAGGAATATTTGGTTAAATACTGGCCATAGCCAAGGTATCCATGCGCTTTTAATACCATAAACAAACATGAGTGTCACCAACCAGATGGTTCCTGAAATATCAAACATACCTGATGCGTTGGAAAGCCCAAGCATATACCATGGTATAGATTTTCCACCAAGTAAATAATCGTCTTTGCTGCGTTGAGCTCTTTTTCTTAGAACCAAACCAATTGCAACTATAATTACTAGATATAGTAAGATTATGGCAATATCAATAGGGTGTATTAAATTCATTTTTTAGTTAGTTAGGTCTTCTAAAAATAAGGTTTTTGGTAATGCTTCAAAAGCTTTAAAGTCATCAACAATTGGATGTCCTTTGTATGGCATATAATGATGATCTGGTCTTGCGTTTCTCCAAAATAAAACCCAAGAAATACCAGTGTTTTCTAGGTTAGGATAAAGCACTTCGGTAAACCAGTTTGGTGTTGAAAGTGTTTCTAAGCCAGTTTCGGTAAATGCATATGGTTTTTGTTTTTGGTCAGCAATTTCTTTTACGATAGCTAAATCGTGTTGTAGAGAATTTATAAAACCTTCAGAGTCTTTAAAATCATAAATATCAATCCCAAAAATATCTACATACTCATCACCAGGATAGTATTTCATGTAGTCGTCTGTTGGGTTTAATTTATTAGGAGAATAAGCATATAATAAATTGTTGAGTTGATGCGTGTCTCTTAATAAGTCAACTGTTTCTATCCATAAAGTTTTATAATCTTCAACAGAACAGTTGCCTTCTCCCCACCAAAACCAGCTTCCGTTCATTTCGTGAAATGGCCTAAATACAATAGGGATTGGTTGATTATTAATTTCTACAGATTTTAAAAAGTCCGCTACTCGTTTTACCCATAGTTGGTATTTGTCATGATGTTTTCCGCCTTTAATAATGTCTGAAACAGTTGAGGTTTTATCCCAAGAATCTCCATTAGATGTAGGGTTGTCAGCATGCCAACTTACGGTAATGATTCCGCCTTTTTTGTAAGCGTCAATCATTAATTGACGCATAGTTGTAAAAGAAACTGAGTCTAAGTTGTGAGTGTTGTTGAGCTCAATATGTCCAATGTCAAAACCATAAACTGCAGGAAGTTTACCTGAAACTTCTTTGACATCACTTTTTATAACTTCAGGAGAATCTTCGTGTTTCCAATTTAATCCATAAGAAGTGGCATCTTGATGACCAATTGCAAATCCTTTTTTTGAAATTGTATAAAGTTTAGAAATTAGATCTTCAGTATCAATTGAACGTTTTGTTTTGATGTCATCTTTTTCAACAGAAGTGTCCTTTTTTAAATTTTCTTTTTTGTCATTTTTACAAGAAAGTGGCAAAAAAAGAAAAAATAGTATCATTACTTTAATGCAAATTGTTTTATTTAAATAAAATGGATAGTTTTTTATCATTTTTTATTTTATTAATAATTTTATGCAATATAAAATGAAGATTTTATAATTTAGCACGCTGACAATTATTTATTGTTCAAAATTAACTATACAAAATTCAATTTGATGATATTATTTTATCAAATTGTTAAAATATTATTACATCATTATATATGGATATTTTAAAAAAAGTGCATAGGGAGATCACTCCTTTGTCTCCAGAAGATAGTTTTTTGGTTTTTGATAGGGTAAAAGATGATTTTGATTTTCCTATTCATTTTCATCCAGAATATGAGCTGAATTTTATTAGTAATGGTAAAGGAGTAAAAAGGGTTGTAGGTGATAGTATTGAAGAGATTGAAGAGGTTGAGCTTGTTTTGGTTGGTCCTAATCTTCATCATGGATGGTTGACGCATAATTGTAAGAATGACGATATACATGAGATTACAATTCAGTTTCATCAGCATTTGTTTGCAGACGAGTTTTTGTCAAGAAAAATCATGAAGCCTATAAAAGAGATGTTTGACAGGTCGGTTCATGGTATTTTGTTTTCAAAAAAAGTGGCTTTAGATTTAAAGGAGCGTATTTCTAGGCTTTCTAGAATTGATGGGATTGACTATTTTCTCGAAATTATATCTATACTTCATGATTTAGCTAACTCAAGAAATCAAAGGCTTTTATCGACCTATACAGTGAATAGGGAAAACTTTGAGAACAGTGATAAAATTAAAACGGTTTATGAGTATGTTCAGGAGAATTTTGATAAAAAAATAACCCTGTCTGAAGTCTCTGAGTTGGTAAATATGAGCAATGTGTCTTTTAATAGATTTATGAAAAAACGTACTGGAAAAACATTTGTTGACTATGTAAATGACGTTAGAATAGGGTATGCTTCTATGTGGTTGTTAGAAAGAGATAATAGTATTTCTGAGATAGCCTTTAATTGTGGGTTTAATAATATTGCTAATTTTAATAGAGTTTTCAAAAAATTGAAAAACTGCACTCCAAGCCAGTATAAAACGGAGTTTTCGGGTATAAAACGTATACTCTAATAGTATTAGCTACAAAAGACTATACTATTTTGTTATTCTGCGCACATATATAGATGATATTGGTGTCTATATTTGTTTTTTTAGCTCTATTTAGTGTTGTTTGTTGATTGTTTGAAAGTTTTTATAAAAAATTATATAAATAATTGACAAAATAATATTAACACTAACTTAACATTTCCTTTAATTTTGATATTGACAAAAAACACCCTTTATAATTACGCATATTATAATTATTGAGGTATAAATATTCAAAATGTACAATTTACTGTACTAACACTAAAAAAACATGCAAAAAATCAATTTAAAAAACATTTATGGTAGTAGGTACTACTATACTTTTTTACTGTTTTGTTTAGTTGGTCAACTAGCTTTTGCCCAAACCCAGGTAAAAGGTGTGGTTACTGATGAAAATGGTATGGCACTTCCAGGTGTAAACATTCTTGAAAAAGGAACAAGTAATGGAGTGTACACAGATTTTGACGGAAACTATGTGATAACCGTTAAGGATAATGCCACTCTAGTTTTTAGCTATTTAGGTTTTGTAACTCAAGAAACTGCTGTTTCAGGTAGAGTGTCTATTAACGTGACTCTTGTGGAAAGTTTAGAAAGCTTAGATGAAGTAGTTGTGATTGGTTACGGATCGCAATTAAAAGAAGATTTGAGTGGTTCGGTATCAACTATTGATACTGAAGCGTTAAATAATTTGCCACAAGTAAGTGTGGATCAATTAATGCAAGGTAGAGCATCGGGAGTTAGTATTACTCAAAACTCTGGGCAACCAGGTAGTGCTGTTTCTGTGAGAATTCGTGGTGTAAATACTATTTCTGGTTCAGCTGAACCGCTTTATATTATTGATGGAGTTCCTATTTCGGGAGATTCTAATAATATTTCTACAAGTGGTAGATCTATAGCTGATAACGACTTAGGTCAAGGAGATGGAGCAACTGGTGTTAGTCCATTGGCTGCGTTAAACCCAAGTGATATTGAATCTATTAATATTCTTAAAGATGCATCAGCAACTGCAATTTATGGATCTAGAGGAGCAAATGGAGTTGTAATTATCACAACTAAAAGTGGTAAGAATAAAAAAGGGACACTTAGATATAACACTTACCTAGCAATTCAAAGACCAACTAATTTCTATGAGGTAATGGATTTGAGTCAATATGCGAGACTTCAAAATGAAATGGCTGAAATTTATGGGTTGAATCCGCAAATTGAATTTTTAAATCCTAGTCTCTTAGGACCAGGTACTAACTGGCAACAAGAGATTTTTGATGATGCAGTAATGCAAAGTCATGAAGTTTCATTTTCAGGTGGAAGTGAAGATGTAAATTACTTTTTGTCTGCAGGATATTTAGACCAAGATGGAACTGTAATTGGTTCTGGTTTTGATCGTATTAATGTACGAGCTAATGTTGGTGCAAATATTACCGATAAAATTAAAGTAGGTGCTAATCTAACTGCAAGTAGAACAAATGATAAATTAACATTGAATAATGCTACAAACGGTATCATTTATTTGTCATTATTAAATAACCCAGCCACAGCAGTTTATAATCCTGATGGGTCTTTTGCAGGACCAGACTTGGATGATGATTTTAAATTTGAAAACCCAATAGCAAGAGCACTTAGCTTAAGCAATAGGTTAGAACGTAATAGGTTTTTTGGAAATATTTTTGCTGAACTTAAACTAGGTAAAAACCTGACTTACAGAACTGAGTTTGGTGGAGACTTTGGAAATAATGTAAGTGATAGATTTCAACCTACATTCTCTTATGGAGAAATCACAGGAGGCGAAAGTGCATTGAGTGTAAGAAGAGAGAACAACGATTTCTGGATTCTGAAAAACATATTAACCTTTCAAAAGAAATTTAATAATAAACACGATGTAACTGTTATGTTAGGTCAAGAAGCTCAGGAGTCTAAATGGCAAGGAGTAATTGCTTCAGATGGTGAGTTTGTTAGTAACGATGTGCCAATTTTAGGGACAGGAAATGCAATTGACAATACAGATCAGTACAAAGGTAGTACAGCATTGTCTTCATACTTTGGTAGAGCTATTTACTCGTTCGACAACAAGTATAACATCACAGCTTCAATTAGAGCTGATGGTTCTTCAAAATTTGCAGAAGGCAATAAATGGGGATACTTCCCATCAGTTTCAGCTTCATGGAGACTGTCTAACGAAAATTTTATGGACGATTTTGATGCGATTCAAAACATAAAAATTTATGGTGGTTATGGTGAAGTAGGTAACCAAGCTATACCAAACTTTGCTTATGGAGCAAGATTAAATACAGTGTCAACTGGTTTAGGAACTGGTTTTGAGTTTGCAAACTTTGCAAACGAAGACTTAAAGTGGGAATCGTCAACACAAACCAATTTAGGACTTGACTTCTCGGTGTTCGATTCTAGGCTTAACGCTACTGTAGAAGTGTACAATAAAGTATCTAAAGACTTCTTGTATCAATTAGCAGTTACTGATTTTATTACAGGAGGGAATTCTCCAGGAGCAATTGCAGCACCTTGGGTAAACCTTGGTGAAATGGTAAACAAAGGAATTGATGTTACACTTAATTATAAAACAAAAGGTTCACAAGATTTCTCATGGAATTCGTCGTTAACATTCTCACATTATAAAAATGAAGTGAAAGAATTGTTAGGGGATTTAACCATTTTTGGTGAAATGACAATGAATACTTCTAACCAAAACGTAACCATTACTCAAGTAGGTCAGCCTATAGGTTTATTCTACGGTTACAAGGTAGAAGGTATTTTTAGAACACTAGACGATATTAATGGTGCTCCAGTTCAGTTTGGAAGACCTTTTGAAGATGCATTGTTCTCCACTACTTGGTTAGGTGATATTAAGTTTAAAGATATCAATGGTGATGGAGTAGTAAACACAGATGATAGAACAGTTATTGGAAACCCTCATCCAGATTTTACATTTGGTTTCCAAAACTCTTTTAACTATAAGAATTTTGATTTATCGATTTTTATGCAAGGATCTTATGGAAACGATGTGTTTAATGCTGTAAACAGAAGTCTTACTGCAGGAAATCAAACTTACACCAATCAATTACCATCAGTGTTAGATTACTGGTCGGTTGATAATCCAAATGCTAGCAACCCAAGATTAGCAAGAAACGATACGCCAAATATTAATATTTCAGACAGATATATTGAAGATGGTTCTTATTTAAGAATTCAAAATGTAACATTAGGATATACATTACCATCTGATGCAACTAGGACTTTCGGTATCAATAGACTTAGAGTGTATGGTATGATTCAAAATCTTTACACATTTACTAAATATTCAGGATACGATCCAGAGATTGGAGTGTATAATCAAAATGCACTATTAATGGGAGTTGATAATGGTCGTTACCCTACGCCAAGGATTTTCACTCTTGGATTAAATGTAGAATTTTAAAAACATTAGCTATGAATAATATGAACAATTTATTTAAAACTAAACTCATTGTGATAATGGCAGTTGTGTTATGCATGCCATCTTGTAGTGACGACTTTTTAGACAGACCACCAGAAGATTCGTATAACGTTGCCGAGTTTTACGAAACTACTGAGCAGGTAAATGCTGCAACAAATGCACTTTATGTTAGACCTTGGTACAATTTTGTGACTAACGTGTCATGGTGTATTGGTGAATTAAGCTCAGGTAACGGAAGAACTTGGGATCCAAGAAATGCCGATTTTGTGAATTTTGCCATTACTGGTGAACATGGAACATTAACTCAAGCTTGGGAATCTCTGTACGCAGTTGTTGCGCAAGCCAATGCAGTTATTAATACGCTACCAGATGCAGCAGGACCAAGTGTGCCTCAAGATGTTGTTGATAATGCTGTTGGTGAAGCAAGGTTTATTAGAGCATCAGCGTACTTCTATTTAGTTAGAATTTTTGGACCAATTCCAATTATTGCTGATAATAACGAATACGTATTAGAACCTGTTGTACCTCGTAACCCAGAGTCTGATGTGTATGAATTTATAAAAAGAGATTTACAATTTGCCGTAGATAATTGCTACGAAAAAATTAGAGGAGCTAATTATGATGCCAATGCTAAGGTATCTAGTGGTTCAGCTAAAGCGATGTTGGCAAAAGTATATTTATATGAGCAAAATTATCCTATGGCTTATCAGCTAGCTAGCGAAGTTATCAATTCTGGAGAGTTTAAGCTTTATGGAGGTGATGCTGAAGATGGAGACCCATCAGGTAGTTATTACGATTTGTTTTTAACAGCAAACGATAACAACCCTGAATCTATTTTCGCTTTACAATGGACTAATACAGGTATTTATGCAGAAGGTAATGGAGTGCAGTCGCTTTTTGCTCCTGCAGGAGTTACAGGTTTTTCTGATGGTTGGTCAGCAATTGGGCCTTCAATAGATTTACAAGAAGCTTATGAAGATACTGAGCAAGATTTAAGATACTACGCAACAATTATGGCTCCTGGAGCTTTTTATCCAGACCTTAATGGAGGTTACACAGTATCTGAGACTATCGACCATCAAGGGTGTAATGTAGGTGTTAAAAAATATGTAATCGGTTCTGCAGCTAGTAATGGTGGTGGAGCTTCTCAAAGTTATCCAAATAACACTTATGTATTAAGATATGGAGAGTTGCTTTTAATTCATGCAGAAGCTGCGCTTAATGGAGGCGGTTCTACTACTGAAGGTATTAACTCTTTCAATAAAATTAGAAGAAGAGCAGGCTTAGATGAAATTGCTAACCCAACCCTTGAAGATGTATTTAAAGAAAGACGTATAGAATTGGCTTTTGAAATGGAGTTTTGGTATGATGTTGTAAGACAAGGACCAGACTTCGCATTAAATTTCTTAAGCAATACCGAAAGAGGAACTTTTAATGACGATACATCTCCTCCAACAATCAATTCTGAAACCTTTCCAGCATCAATGGACGATTTATTGTTCCCTTATCCTAGTAATGAGATTCAAAACAATCCAGCGCTATTGGAAGCACCAGTTCCTTATGAATTTGAATAAAAAAGATTATGAAAAAAATAAATTTTAAAATACAGCAAACAGGATGGTTCATTTTACTGATTTTCTCATTAGTTCAATTGACATCTTGTGAAAACGATTTTAGAGATCCTTCTTCTCCAGATGCGTCGAAGCCTCCTGTAATACACAGTGTAAGCGAAGCTACTGAAGATGTTGCGGTTACTCAAGGTGTGCTTCAAGGCACTTATATTATAAGAGGAGAATATTTAGGAACACTTTCAAAAGTATATTTTAATGGGTACCAAGCAGGTTTTAATCCTGCATTCGTTACTGATAATATTGCTTTTGTGACGGTTCCAGTCAATGCACCTTATGTTGGTCAAGCAAATATTTTAAGACTAGAAACCTTGGGAGGAGCAGTAGAGTACGATTTCTCTCTTTTAACAATAGAAGAATTTACAGAAGAAACTGTTGATGGTGTAAAATTAGTACATCTTTTTGGTGGAGATTTTACTGATACGTCTACAGTAACTTTTGTAAGTGGATCAGAAGAAAACGGAAACTTAGTAGAGTTACCTGCTGAAATAGTTTTTGTTTCTGAAACTATGGTAACAGTTGAAGTTCCTGATGGTGTAGAGCAAGCCTTTATTTACTTAGCAACAAGTAGAGGAGCTATAGCGCAATCTGATTCTTATGGATTTTCGTATTCAATTTATATAGATGAATTACATCCAGAATGGACAACAAGTGAATGGGGAGGAACACATGATTTAGCCTCTACCGAAGTTGCTCTTGGTCAATATTCAATTAAGAGTATTAGAGAAGGTTGGTCTGGTTTAACGTTTTTAGCACCTAATATTCCTTTTGATGAATATGATGCTATAACAGTTTCAGTTTATGGAACAGGAGCTGCTGGAGATTCAGTAACCCTTGCAATTAATGATTTTGATGGAGCTGCGTCTCATCAACCAATAGAACTAATTCCAGGAGAGTGGAACAAAGTTGTAATTCCATTATCAGATTTTTATCCAAATGGAGGTGAGCCAAGTACAATTTTTAGATTGGATTTTCAAGAATCATCAAATACAGGATTGTCTCAATACATATTTTATGTAGATGATTTTGGATTCCTATAATAACTAAACAAAATTAAAATTTACCGTAATGAGAGTTTTTAAAATATATTACTTGGTTATGATTGCTGTTTTGGCGAGTATAACATCATGTAAAGAAGATGATGATTTATACCCACAATTAGGCAACGACCCTAGAAACCTTACCGAAATAATTTCCGAAACATCTGATCTTTCAACTTTATCAGGTCTTTTAGTTCAAGCAGGATTAGATGAAACTTTAAGAACCACCACAACATATACAGTATTTGCGCCTAATAATGCAGCAATGTCTGATGCTGGAGCAGGTTCTTTAACTGATGAAGAATTGCAAAACGCATTGTTAAACCATGTTCTTAGTACTGTGACTGCCGATTTTGCATCGACTTTTACAACAGGATATTTAACAACTTTAGCAACAGGTCCAGATGGTAATAACTTAAGCTTGTATGTAAATACAAATGCTGATTTAACACTTAATGGAGTTGCTTCTTTAGTAGATAACGCTTACGATTGGGGAGCAACAAATGGAGTATTGCATACTGTTGATAATGCTTTATTACCACCAACAGTTACGGATCATGCAATGGCAAACCCTGATTATTCAATGTTTGCTGCAGCTCTAGAAGCTTCTGGTTTAGATGCAACTTTAGCAGGAGCAGACGTTTATACAGTTTTTGCACCAAATAATAGTGCTTTTGAAATGTTTATGACAGAAGTAAATGGTGCTTTTGGTTGGGCTACTTTAGATGATATTCCTACTGATGTGCTTCAGCAAGTATTAACTTACCACGTAGTAGCTGGAGAAAATGTTGTTGCCGAAGAAGTAGATGGTACTGTTCAAACATCTGTTCAAGGAGAATCGTTTTCAATTACAGGTACTGTTATAGATGACGCTAGTTATACCAATGCAAATATTGTACTTACTGATGTGCAAGCTGTAAATGGTATTATCCATGGTGTTGATAAAGTATTGTTGCCAGAAGGTGTTTTTCAAGATGTTTTAAGTGCAACACTTAACATAGTAGAAAGATGTAACGACAGAGGGTTTACTACGTTTTTACAAGCTGTTGATATGGTTGGTTTAACAAGTAGTTTATCTAGTGATGAATTAACAGCGCTTGCACCAAACAACGATGCTTTTGTTGCGTTATTTGCTACTGTAAATAATTTTGAAAGTTTAGACGAGTTTGATACTCCAGAAGAATTAGCTGTATTAACCGATTTGGTAAACTATCACCTTCATTCAGGAACATTACTATCTAGTAATTTAACTGATGGCGGAACAATCTCAACCTTATATGGTGACGATATTACCGTTGATTTAAGTGGTGATAACCCTAAGTTATTACCAACATTTTCTGAAGCAATCCCTTCTCAAATTATTACATCAAATATTGGAGCTACAAATGGAGTCATCCACGAAATAAATAGAGTTTTAGTGCCAGATGCATTAGTAAGTGCACTTGGTATAGAAACAGGAGAAAGTGGATTGTGTCCTGTGAGTGACCCTTCATTGGTATTCTTTGATTGGGATGCAAATGGTCCTTGGTGGGGAAATGTAAATGCTGAAAATGATGCATCTTTGTCTATAGATGGTTCTAGTTATGGTAGAGCAAACTTCCAAACAGGTGGAACTGGATGGCAAGATTTATTCTGGAGGAATGATGCAAGCACGTTTAATGGAGCTGCTACAGTTGGTTCTAACTTAAGCGAGTATTCTTTAAAATTCGATATTAATGTTATTGAACCACTTACTGCTGGTCAATTTAGAATAAGATTCCACAGTGATGCAGTTGACGCATTTTACGATTGGGCACCTTGGAACGATACAGGAGAACCTTTTACAACTGATGGATGGGAAACTGTTGAAATTCCACTATCTGTATTAGGAGTACCTGATTTCAGCTTAGTAAACCAAGAGTTTGGTATGGCATTCGAAGGCGCTGATGTATTGTTGAACTTTGCTATTGATAATGTTCGATTTGATTCTCCAGGATGTGGAGGTCCAGATCCTGTTGATGATCCATCTTTAGTATTCTTTGATTGGGACGCTAATGGTCCTTGGTGGGGAAATGTAAATGCTGAAAACGATGCAGCTATAAGCTTAGACGGAACTAATTATGGTAGAGCAAACTTTCAAACAGGAGGAACTGGATGGCAAGATTTATTCTGGAGAAATGATCCAAGTACCTTTAATGGAGCTAGTACTGTTGGTTCTAACCTTGGAGCTTATGTGCTTAAGTTTGACATTTATACAATTGAACCTTTATCTGCAGGTCAATTTAGAATTAGATTTAATGATTCTGATGGAGTAGATGCTTTTTACGATTGGGCACCTTGGAATGATACAGGTGAACCATTAGATACTGAAGGAGGCTGGACAACAATATCCATTCCTTGCTCTGTGCTTGGAGTTCCTGATTTTAGCTTAGTTGATGCTGAATTTGGAATGGCTTTCGAAGGCGCAGATGTGTTACTGAACTTTGCTATAGATAACGTACGATTTGAAGAATTATAGATTTCATATTTGATTATTAGTAATAAACTTAATTATGCCAATTAGTCTAAATTCCCTGTAAAGTTTTTACAGGGAATTTTTTAAAAAACAAAACCAATGATAAAGAACACTTTACTTGCACTTTTATTTTTAATCTCAATAACAAGCAATGCGCAAAAATTTGAAGGATTAGCAGAAACACCTCCTCTAGGTTGGAATAGCTGGAATACTTTTGGGACAGATATCAATGAGAAACTGGTTATGGAAATTGCTGATAAGTTTGAAGAATTAGGTTTTAAAGATGCAGGATATGAATACATTGTTTTAGACGATGGTTGGATGGCTAAAGAGCGTGATGCTAATGGTAATCTTGTTGCTGACCCAGTAAAATTCCCAAGCGGAATGAAAGCCCTTGCAGATTATATACATTCAAAAGGATTAAAGTTTGGACTTTATAATTGTGCAGGTTATACTACATGTGCTGGTTATCCTGGGAGTAGAGGATATGAATATCAAGATGCAAGGAGTTATGCGTCTTGGGATGTGGATTATCTAAAATATGATTGGTGTAACACACCTAAACTAAATGCTGAAGGTGCTTATATGACAATGCGAGATGCACTTAAAACAGCTGGTAGACCAATTGTGTTTAGTATATGCGAATGGGGAGACAATAAGCCATGGGAATGGGCAGAAGATGTTGGGCATTTATGGAGAGTAACAGGTGATATTATTAATTGTTGGGATTGCGAAGTTGGTCATGGTTCATGGTCGTCTTCTGGAGTTTGGAAAATTATCAATATGAGAAAGAATATTAGAAAAGCTGCAGGTCCTGGTCACTGGAATGATTTAGATATGATGGAAGTTGGTAATGGAATGACTGATGCAGAGGATAGAACCCATTTTGCAATGTGGAGCATGTTGGCTTCTCCACTTATTATGGGTAATGATTTAAGAACAGCTTCTAAAGAAACTATAAAAACACTAACGAATAAAGAAGTTATAGCTGTTAATCAAGATAAGTTGGGTATTCAAGGATTTAGGTTTTCAAACGAAAACAATATTGAAATTTGGATAAAACCACTAGATAACGATGCTTGGGCTTTAACCTTTGTAAATATGAGTGATAAACCAATTCAATTAGATTATGATTGGGAAAAACATAACATTGGTGACGATTTAAATGGTAAATACGTTGATATGAAAAAGACCAAGTTTACAATAAGAGACTTATTCAATCATAAAGATTTAGGAGATACTTCTAAGCATTTACAATCTGTTATAGAATCTCACGATGTGCTAATGGTTAAACTTGATAAAAAGAACTAATATTTATAGCTTTTTAGTTTCTTTTTAAAGTATTTACCATGTCTAGATGGAGTGTAATCATCATCAATAAAAAGACGAGGAGCCCATTCTTTATCAAATACCCATATCATATAAGAAATACCTTTTTGGTCGCAATAATTTGTGATGGCATCTCCATAAGATTCATCGCTAATTACTGGAGAGTGTGCTCCTGGATCTTCAGGACCACAAAACCCTATTTCAGTTAAAATTAAAGGATGGGTTTCTTTAATAAAACCCCAATCATTGTCCCATTTGGCTTCCCAAGGTTTTTCTCTCTTTTGAGGATATGGATGACTCACAAAAGCAATACCTTCAATAGTAAGTGGGTTAGTTTTTAATGGTGTTAAATCATAAGCCCAATTAAATCCAGCTACCAACGGAACTCCTTTTCCGCCATTAGCTCTAATAATAGTGATTATTTCTTTATTGATATTAACCCATTGTTCCCAATTAATTGTCCCAAGTGTATGGTTATAAGTTGTAGGCTCATTAAAAATTTCATAAAAGGCAACAGTTGTGTTGTTACCATACCTAACAGCAATTTTTCTCCAGAAGTCAAAAGTTTCTTTCTGGGTAGTATCATAAATATCAGATTGATACATCTCTGTTCTTAAATTACCTATACTGTGCCAATCTATAATGACATGCATTCCTAGTTCTTCAGCCCATTTAATTCCTTTGTCTAAAAGCTCAAAATAAGCATCGTGTCCTCTTTCTCTCCAATTTGGAGGATGTATAGGAAACCTCACTAAGTTTGCTCCCCAATTTTTTATTTCTTTAAAATACTCTAAGGTCCAATAACCTTGGTTATCTAGTTTATGAGGGTCACTTGTGTTGAGTCCTCTAAAAACAACAGTATTTGCTTTGTCGTCCACAAAATTGTTGCCTTTAACGTTTATTCTACTTAAAGTGTTTTGAGCAAATAGAGTAGAAGTGATTAAAAATGCAATTATAAAGATGTTTCTAGTCATTTTATTTTTTTGTTTAAAGTACTCAATTTACAAGGCTTTTAGTAGTATTATTTTGTCAAAAAAATGTACAACTTTTAATTGTTGAATAAGGTTTCAAGATCAGAATACTTTAAAGCTTGTTTAGGATGAAAATTATCAGAACTCATATAATTTAAAATAGATTGATAAAGCTGAACTGCCTCAGGAGTTTTAATGGTATTCAAAGGAGACATACATACAAGTAAATTGCCTTTTCCAACATCGAACTCAAAAATTAAACCTAGTTTATGGTTTCGTTCTAAATTGTCAATAACCTGAACTGTCGGTAAAAATGCTTTGTTGAGTTCGTCTAAAATTAGTGGCCTGCTTTCTTTTAGTATTGAAAACCATTGCCAGTTGGTATGATAATCTGTTGGGAAATTATTAAAGATTGGATGTTTTGGGTTTGTGAGAATACCCAAAGTTCCTGGAGAAATGGGTTTTTTAACAGATTCACTTATACTTTTAAACATTCCATAATTCCAGAAATCTGGAGGGAAATGTCCAGCGACACTTTTATTTTCTAAAGTACTGAAGTCTGGAAAAAGCAATACGTTTTTTCCGTTTTTTAAACTAGAAAGAGTTGTTGAATTAAATGTGTTGGTTACTAAAACAGTTTCAGGAATAATATTTTTTTGGTTTGAAGGGTAAACCCAAATAGGATACGAGTTGCTATATGATGTATTTGGAATAGTAATATTAAGCGTTAATTTTTTTGCAGTATCAATACCATCTAATTTTAAGGTTAATGTGTCAACATCTAATAATTCTCCATTAATAAAAGATTGTTTGTCAAAACTCCCTTGTTTAAAAGTGTTTCCGTTTTCATCTTTGATTATCCAGTCAATAACTGTATCAACTATAGCATCAGAATAGTTTGCAATCTTAATTTGTGCCTGAAACCTTTCAGTATTTGTCCAACAGTATTTTGAAAACTCAGCCAGCAAAGTAATATCGTTACAAGATTGTTTCCAAGCTTCAGGAGTTATAACATTTTTACTTTCCATAAATGCATCTAAAACACCTACAAGAGCAGTACCTTGACCAGGAAAATCTTGTAAGTCCAATAACTGAAATCCAGCCATTCCTTTAGTGTGTAATGCAGCTTCCATCTCAGCTTTATAGCAAATAGCAGACCACGCACCAGATGCTTTTTGAAAACTACTATCTAAATGCTCCATTCCAGCTTTTTCTAAGCGTTTTTGAAACACTTGTAAATTTCGAGGTTTTAAAACACCAGTGTATTTGTCAATTTCATCATAATTGGGATAAATTTGATACTGACCAATCTCATGACTTACTAAAGGAATTGGCATGTTGTTTACAGCATAATCAAAATTTACCAGTGTTGATGGTGTTGAGGTATTTAATATTCCGCCTTGTTCAGCATCAGCAAAAGCGTGTGTTAATCTTGTGTGTCCTTTAGTAGAATGACCATTTGTAGGAATTCTAGCTCCAACAAAAAACTGCGAATAAGCTCTGGGTTCAAGATATCCAATATTGTTGTTAGAGCCCATAGCATAAAGAGGCCTGCTGTCGTAATTTTTTAAAGCAAGCATTACATTTTCAACCTTGTCATGACCTCCCCAAATTTCGTTGCCAGGAGAAAACATTACAAACGAAGGATGATTTGCATAAGCTTTTAACATTGCTATGCCTTCTTCTTTTAAATTGTTAGCTATAGTATCAGATTCTAGTCCACCCCAAAAAGGCAATTCAACTTGAAGGTATATTCCTGTTTTGTCGGCAGCTATAAATGCAGCTTTAGGAGGGCAATAGGTGTGAAATCTATAGTGGTTGATGCCATATTGTTTTGCGATTTTATAAATACGTTCCCAATCCTCAACACTAGTAGGTGTATAACCAGTAAGAGGAAAAACAGCAGCTTCATGTTTACCTCTTAAAAATGTTTTAGTGTTGTTTATGGTAAATTGCGTACCATTAACTGAGAAATTTCGCATACCAAAGCTAACGGTTTTTGCATCGTTGCTTTCAGGGTTTAGAATAGTTGCAGTTAATTCATATAAAGGTTGTTCAAACTCATTCCATAAACCAATAGAATCTTTAAAGACGTATTCTAAAATAGCTTTGTTGTCTTTAATTTTGAATGTTTTAGGTGTTAATTGAGTTGTTTTTCCATCGTGTGATTTCTTAATGTCAAATTGGATATTTAAGTTGGAAAGGTTAAGAGCATTTTCA
Organism: Gaetbulibacter jejuensis; assembly: GCF_039524015.1. NCBI lineage: Bacteria > Pseudomonadati > Bacteroidota > Flavobacteriia > Flavobacteriales > Flavobacteriaceae > Gaetbulibacter > Gaetbulibacter jejuensis. Next base: position 1,019,033 of record NZ_BAAAGF010000001.1, read on the forward strand.
ATTTCAATAGAGACATTAATTTTCTTTTTGTCTATATTAGGATGTACTTGCAAATTGCTAATAAAAGTTTTTGGAGAAGCCTCTAAATACATTTTTCCAATAATGCCATTCCAGTTTGTTTGGGTATCGTCAGAATAGATATGTACATTTCCGTAAGGTGTTAATTTTAAACTGTTGTCTACTTGTATTGTAATAAAATGCTCACCAGGAGTTAGGACTTTAGATACATTGAACTGTTGAGGAGATTGTAATAGTTTAGAAGAACCAATTAATGTTGAGTCAATCCATACTTTTGAAAATTTTGAGCGTTCTAATACTAACTCTATATGTTTGTTTTTGAAGTGCTCAGGAACGATTATTTTTTTTCTATACCAAGCAATACCTTCATATTTGTAAGGTCTGCTCAAGTGTAAGGTTGTACTATCAGTATTAATAAATCCTTTTTGGTTAGTATCTGTTGTTCCAGGTAAATTGATGGAATCGTTAAGGGTTTTTAAAAACCATTTTTCATTAACACCTAGATTAGATGAGTCGGTTGCGAATTGCCATTGACCTTGAAGGTCCATTAGAGTTCTAGGAGTCTTTTTTTCGCTACAGCTTATAAAAAGTATTGCTACTAAAAGTAAGTAAAGGTTTTTCATTAAATGCGTAATGGTTAGTAATTCAGAAAATGATAGTAAAGTCCTAAATTACTAAATAATACTGCGTTTTGAAACGAAATGGAACCCTTTTTGAATTAAGAAAAACTGGGTATATTGAAGATGATATGTTGTTGTTTCAAAACTTCTAAAACCATATTAAAAGACATGTCATTTTTAGTGGCAACAGATTCTTTTTGTAATAAATCCTCAATTTGGTTTTTCATTGAATCGTTATGATATTCCAATAAAAATTCATTGTCGTATAACTTAATCAAGCAATCTTTATCACTAAAATCAATAACTGTTTGAGGATTAACTTTTAGAGTATTAGGAAGTTTGGGATATGTTTTTTGAAGAAGTTTATAAATAGCTTCCACAACTCTGTTGACTGTTATTGAGTTTAAACAAACTTTATGGTCGCAATTTAAAATCACATCATAGTTACAACGAATATTACAAACGCCTTTTTTACCCCAAATAATTTCATTGTTCTCAGAAAAACTTCCCCAGCTTCCAGGTCCAGTAGGTCCATAAATGCCAACGGTAGGTACATTGTAAGCACCAGCAACATGAGTGATTCCTGCATCATTTCCTATATGAAAAAGAGCTCCAGCCATTGCATTTCCAACATCAGTCATTCCGCCTGTTATATATTCTATATGTGGCATTGGTTTGGAGAAATAAGCTTCAATGTCAGGGTCATTTGGGCCTTTTATAATCTTGCAATTTAGTGTTGGAAAAAGCTCAGAAAGGGTTTCGATAAGTTGAGCATACTTTTCTGTAGGCCATATTTTTAACAAAAAACCAGCTCCATGATGTAGAACATAATATTTTGGATTTTCTTTAGAAGTTTTAAAATAAGGAAACCCATCATAGCTATTGTTTATGTTTTTGTGAAGCTTTGAAACTGTATCAATATAATGTGCAATTGAATGCTGTTTTACTTTTTTATGTGTTGGATATTTAAGCGCATGAGGTAAATCGTATCCTCTAAAAGCAGGATAATTACCTAATTCGTAAATATTATCATAGTTGTCTTCTTGTTGTCTTGCGTCTTCTTCATTAACAACTGTAATGCCTTCAAGGTGGTTTGTGAAAAAATCAACCAAACGAGGAGCTACTGCAAAATGTAAACTGTCAGATACTTTAGCTAGTTTTTTAATTGCAGGAATTGAAAAAAAGATATCGCCTAAGCCTCCATAGCTTTTGTAAACTAATACCTTTCCTAAGGAGTTGGTTTTTGTTTTGGGTTTTTTCTTGATATTTTGTTCTGCTCTATCCCAAAATTCATCCAAAATAGTTTTCATTTCATGAATGGCTTTATCTTTGTTATTTGGATAAAAATCAAATGAAAATGTGCCTATTCTGTCATTTGAAATAATATTACATCCTGATAAAAAGGCTTCTGCAGCCAAACGACCAGAAGGTTCTGGCCATATAGGTTGGCAGATAAACGTTTTGGTTTTCCCCAGTATTTTTAAAACCTCTTTGTTGGGTATTGGCTCATGGAAGCTTATATTGCTGGGTAGCTCAGTACGCAACTTGTTTTCTCCGTAAACTGTAAAATTAATGTTGGGATGTTCTTTAGCATATTCTACATAGGCGTATCCGCCTTTTAAATAATTGAGGTCTCCAAAAAACGGAATCGTGTCTTCAATTTTTTCTTCACTAATTTGTAAATCTTCAACATGTACAGTAGGAGGTTTGATCATGTGGTTTGAAACTGCATCTCCAAAAAAATCAACATGTGCTTTGTAGTGGCTAGGTGATTGAAATGCATTAAACTTTGCATTTGCATATAAATTTCTGTAATGATGAAATTTATCAGGGTTGCAGCAGTTGGTTACTTTTCTGTCAACTGTACATAAAATGTTCCTTCTCACGCAGAAATTATAATCGTATTCAATTTTTATATACAGTGCTTTTGAAGAAATTAAATAATTGATTAATTCTAGTTCATACTGACAACGTGTAATGCTACAAACAATAATTAAATCTGAATTTTGAATATTTCTTTTGGTTGTATCAAAACTCCTAAGGTAGTCTAACGTTACAGAATATTGTCGTTGCTCACCTAAACGGATTAATTGTTTAATAGTCAATTCTGCTCCTCTAGGCGTAGCTAAAGAAGTATCATGTAAAAACAGTACTGAATTCAAATTAGAGGAAAATAAATAAGAAACACTTAAAAGATGTCTATGGAAATATTAGTCATCATAGTACCCATCGTCATAATATCCATCATCATAGTAACCGTCATCATAGTATCCATCGTCGTAATACCCATCATCATAATAACCGTCACCATAATATCCATCATCAAAACTATCATCATCAGACTCGCTACACGATGATGCTACAGAGGCTGTTATAGAAATAGCAGAAAGAGCTAAAATTGCTTTACCAGATTTTTTAATAAAATGTCTTCTTTTCATAGTAAATGGAGTTTACATTTCTAAATTTAACAAAAAAAATTAAAATGCTTGTTAGTTATATATATAACAACTCATAATTCAATAATCCTTTAAAAAAAGTAATTTGATTTTAAGGGTACTAAAATATCTGTCATTTTTTTATATTTATAAAACCTAAAATTATAGACTCCCTCACAATCTATTCTTATTAACAACGTTATTTTTGAAGTGAATTTACTATTACTTATCGAACAACTAACAACAGGTGGCAAAATAGTCATTGGTATTTTCTTTGCTATTTTATTGGGAATGCTTTTTTACTTTGCTTTAAAAATGGCAGAATTAAGTTATGTGATGAAGCGTAAAAAACCTTTTTATGTTCATTCTCCTTTCTTTTTAAAACAACTTAATGAACCTCAAAAGTTAATACTGCAAAATCAATTTAAGTTTTACAATAAATTAAATTCTAAGTACAAAAAGTATTTTGAGCATCGTGTTGCTTCGTTTATAGCAGATAAAGAGTTTGTTGGAAGAAGCGGGTTGCAAATTACTGAAGAAATGAAAGTCCTTATTTCAGCAACAGCAGTAATGCTTACTTTTGGTTTTAGAGACTTTTATATAGCTTTGATAAATAATATTTTTATTTATCCAGAAGAGTTTTACTCAACTATTAATGACGATTATCATAAAGGGGAGTTTAATCCTAAATTGCAAACTTTGGTGCTCTCTTGGAAAGATTTTAAAAAAGGCTTTGCTATTGATAATGATAACTTAAACCTTGGTATACATGAGTTTGCCCACGCTATTCATTTAAATAGTATAAAAGAACGTGATGTTAGCTCTACTATTTTTTCTGACTCGTTTAAAGAGCTTACCACGTTATTGTCCAATGAAGAAACACTTAGAAAAGATTTAATAGCGTCTAAATACTTTAGGGACTATGCTTATACCAACCAGTTTGAGTTTATAGCGGTTATTATTGAAACCTTTATTGAAACTCCTGATGAGTTTAAATCGCTATTTCCTGAGATCTACGACAAAACCAAACAGATGCTTAATTTTAACTTTGCAGGCTACTAATTAAGAGTTAGCCAACGCTTTCAAATCTTTAATAGTTTCAATTTGATTTTCGCTTTTAAATACATAACTACCTGCGACTAATACGTCAGCTCCAGCATCAACCAATTGCTTTGCATTTTTATTGGTAACGCCTCCATCAATTTCAATTTTTGTTGAAGCTCCTTTTTTGGTAATTAGTTCTTTAAGCTGTTTTACTTTATTATATGTGTTTTCAATAAAACTTTGACCACCAAAACCTGGGTTTACACTCATTAAGCATACTAGGTCAATATCGTTTATAGTGTCTTCAAGTACGTTAATATTAGTATGCGGATTTAACGCTACTCCAGCTTTCATACCATGTGCTTTTATAGCTTGTAAAGTTCTGTGTAGATGTGTGCAAGCTTCATAATGAACCGTTAGAATATTGCTTCCTAAATCAGCAAAGGTTTTTATGTAGCGATCTGGGTCAACAATCATTAAATGTACATCAATGGTTTTTTTAGCATGTTTTGAAATAGCGTCTAAAACTGGCATTCCAAAAGATATGTTTGGTACAAAAACACCATCCATTATATCAATGTGAAACCAATCGGCATCACTAGTATTAACCATTTCTATATCTCGTTGAAGGTTGGCAAAATCTGCTGCTAAAACAGAAGGAGCAATTAATTTAGAATTCATTATTGTTGTGTTGTTGAAAGTTTTTGCAAAGATAGAAAAGTCTTTTCATAGTCTCTTCCCTTTGGGAAGGGATTTAGGGATGGACTTAAAAAAAATGAACCCAGAGTAATCAGCTCTGGGTTCTTTCATCAATCAAAAAACGAACAGTTATGTGTAACTGTTTGTTACGGTAATTTAGTCGTAATTATCGAGAATTACTAACCTAAATATGTTTTTAATATTTTACTTCTAGAAGTATGTTTAAGTCTTCTAATAGCTTTTTCTTTAATTTGACGTACACGCTCACGAGTAAGATCAAAAGTTTCACCTATTTCTTCTAAGGTCATTGGGTGTTGATCACCTAAACCAAAGTATAAACGAATAACGTCAGCCTCACGAGGTGTTAAGGTTTCAAGCGCTCTTTCAATCTCAGTGCGTAAAGACTCGTGTAATAAATCTTTATCAGGATTTGGAGACTCTCCACTTCGTAATACATCATAAAGGTTAGAATCTTCACCTTCAACTAAAGGTGCATCCATACTTACATGACGACCAGAGTTTTTCATAGACTCTTTTACGTCGTTAATAGTCATATCCAATTCCTTTGCGATTTCCTCAGCACTTGGTGGACGTTCATGACTTTGCTCTAAAAATGCAAATGTTTTATTGATTTTATTGATAGATCCAATCTTGTTCAACGGTAAACGAACAATACGAGATTGCTCAGCTAATGCTTGAAGAATAGATTGACGAATCCACCAAACCGCATACGAAATGAATTTGAAACCACGAGTTTCATCAAAACGTTGTGCAGCTTTTATAAGACCTAAATTACCTTCATTAATTAAATCTGGTAATGTTAATCCTTGGTTTTGATATTGCTTTGCTACCGATACAACGAAACGTAAATTAGCTTTAGTTAACTTTTCTAAAGCCACTTGATCTCCTGCTTTAATACGTTGTGCTAATTCTACTTCTTCGTCTGCGGTAATTAAGTCAACTTTTCCAATTTCTTGCAAATATTTGTCTAGCGAAGCCGTTTCTCTATTAGTAACCTGCTTCGTAATTTTAAGTTGTCTCATCTAATGATCTCCTTTATTTTTAAGGGTGAATTTTAATGTTGCATATAGTTATACGTACGAAGTGCTTAAAATGTTACAAAAAATTAAATTTTAATTAATTTTTTATCATTTAAGTTAATATCGTCCAACATTTCATTAGTAAACTTGTAGTGACCTCTAGTAGTTATAAGTCTAAATCTATGCGATTTAAGATTGCTTAAAGTATTTAGAAATAACCATTTTGATTTAAGTAAGTTTGGTTTAGAAGATTTTAAACCAATATCAAAAATGTGCTTTCTGCCTTCTTTTTCAGCAACAATATCAGGAGTTACAACAATGTCACTTCCTTTTTTTGCATAAGATTTTGGCGTCTCATAACCATCAATATCGGCTTTTATGTTTTCAAAACCGTGTTGTTTGAGATAAGTAACTGAGTCGTTTAAAAAGTCTGAATATTTATCTTTATCTGTGTAAATCATAACTAATATTATAATTTTTTTTGCGACAAATGCAAAATTTCAAACCATTTTAACTTTTAAGAAACGCTTGGAGTGCACGATTTATACTCTTACTTGCCCATCTCCAAACACATAATATTTATTAGTTACTAACTGCTTTAAGCCTAGTGGTCCTCTATGGTGTAGCTTATCTGTGCTAATTGCTAATTCAGCACCAACTCCCATTTGTGCACCATCTGTAAATCGAGTAGAGGCATTATGGTAAACTGCAGCACTATCAATAGTATTCATAAAATTTAATGCTTCAGTTTTATCTTCGGTAATAATAGCAGCTGAATGTTTTCCTGAATATTTATTAATCATTCTTGTAGCTTCATCAATAGTATCAACTGAAGCAATTAAAAGTTTTAATGCCAAAAATTCTTCATACCATATAGTGTCTTGTGAAACTTCATCTACATTTTTTAGAATATTAGAAACGCTTTTATCTGCAATGATTTCAACCTTATGTTGCTCTAATTTTTGTTTTAGCATCATTAATTTAGTTTCATACTCAGGAAGGTTTTTATTAATAAGTACTTTATCTAAAGCATTGCACCCTGAAATTTTATTGGTTTTGGCATTGATAATTACATTTACCGCTTTGCTCCAATCTGCTTTTTCAGAAACATACAAGAAATTATTTCCTCTACCGCTAACCAAAACTGCGCAAGTGGCATGAGTTTTTACAAATTCAATAAGTCGCTCTCCACCTCTTGGAACAATTAAGTCTAAAGGTTCTGTTGGGTTTCTTAAAAACTCTTGTGTTTCTTCACGTTTTAAGTGTAGTAGCTTAATCCAATCTTTAGATAAACCGTTTTCAGTTAATGCTTCGTGCCAACACTCTTCTAAAATAATATTACTATTATAGGCTTCTTTACCGCCTTTTAATAAAATTTTATTATTGGCTTTAAAGGCTAATACTGCAGCTTCAATAGTAACATCAGGTCGAGATTCATATATAATAAGAATAGTTCCGAATGGAGCAGTGGTATTCACTATATTAAGTCCATTCTTTAAGGTTCTATTTGAAATTTCTTGTCCAACAGGATCATCTTGAAGCCTTACTGAATTTACTGCTTCAATCATTTCATCAACTTTTTTGTTATTTACAATTAGACGTTCAAAAAGTGCTTGATCTTCTTTTTGAAAAGCGTCTAAGTCTTTTTTGTTGGCTTTAATAATAGCATCGCGTTTACGATCCAGAATTTTTGCCATCGATTTTAATACGTTGTTTTTAATATTTGTGTTTAAAAGTTTCATTTTTTTGTTTTTTTAGGCACTAATAAATTTAGTTCCTACTTGTTTGTTATTAATTATATCTACAATTACATTTTCGCGCTTACCATTAGCTATGTAAGTTGGTATGTCTTTTTTTGCTGTGCCTTTGGCTATTTTTAATTTTGAAGCCATACCACCACGACCTTCACCTTCTTTTTTGTTTGAAGCGCAGACGTATTTTTCTACGTTTTGGTTTGTTGTTACCAGGTTTAATTTTCGAGATTCATCGTCATCTGGATGACCAGTATATAAACCATCAGTATCAGATAAAATGATTAATCGGTCTGCATCTAACAATTCAGCAACTAAACTAGCTAACTCATCATTGTCTGAGAACATTGACATGGTTAAGGATACTGCATCATCTTCATTAGCAATAGGAATAACGCCTTCTGCCAATAAACCTTCGTAACAATTAATCATGTTTTGCCTGTGTTTTCCTGGGTCAAAGTCTCGTTTTGTAGCCAATATTTGAGCGCAACGCATTCCGTAATCATGAAAAATACTGTAGTAATGACGCATCATCCTTGGTTGTCCAACAGCAGAATACACTTGTCGTCTTATTGATTTGTCTTTAATATTAGTGTCTCCTAAAACCTCCATTCCTGCAATCGCAGAACCTGAAGACACAAGGATTACCATGATATTTTCTTCATATAGTACTGAAATTTGACGTACTAATTCTCTTAGTACTGGTCCTAAAATTCTATTGTCTTTATTTGTTAAAACGTTGGTTCCTACTTTTACAACCACTCGTTTAATATCGTCGTTCATTTTATTTGTTTTTTCCTAATTCAACTGCTCTGTCAAAGGCTGCATATGCTGCATCTTGAATAAGCTGTTTTACATTATTATCTTCCATAGAGTCTATTGCTGCTTGTGTTGTTCCTCCTTTAGAGGCTACTTTATCAATCCAGCGTTCTGGTGAAATATCAGATTGATTAAACAATTCAATAGCACCTTCAAAAGTGTTGCTTACTAGAATTTTTGAATCATAGTCTGAAAAGCCCATTTTTTGAGCAGCTTCTAACATTGATTGCATAAAATAAAATACGTAAGCTGGTCCACTACCAGAAATACCTGTTGAGGCATCAATGAATTTTTCAGTATCTACATGTATGGATGTTCCTGTAGTATCTAATAAGTGTCTTACCATTAAAAGTTCCACTCGCGATATAGCTTTAGAACCTGTATATGAGGTTACACCTTTACCAACTTTTGCAGGTAGGTTAGGCATAGTACGTATTACTTTTTTTACACCTAAACCATTTTGGATGGTTTCAATGCTTACACCTGCCATTAGTGATACAAATATTTGTTCACTATTAATTAAGGGTTTCATGTCTTTAAAGAGATCTTCGCAGTGATAAGGTTTTACTGCTAAAAACACAATGTCCGATTTTGGTAAACCATCTTCTAAAGAAGTGTATACGTCAAAGCTTGGGTTTTGTCTTAGTGTTTCAATTTTGTTCGGGTCGGTATCGTAGATTCTTAATTTTTGTTTTCCTAATAAAGAAGAATCTGCCATTCCTTCTGAATAGGTTAAGCCCATGTTTCCGGCACCTATTACTAATACTTTCATAATTTTGTTTTAGTTAAACTTTACTTGTCAGTGCTTATTAAGCCACAAACACTATGCGATAGTGCCAAACTAAAAACTTGATTTTGAGAATTTTGAAGTTTAAAAAGATTTCTGGGTTTTATTAACAGATGTATAATGTATTAGAAAGATGCTTGAGAATATGTGAATTTCAATAAACAGAAAAAACTATAAAAACTGACACCTTGTCGGTGACAAATAGTGTATTTACAGGAAGAGAATAATTTAGTAAGGCTTGAAATTGTTTTCTTTTTAAGAAGAAATAGGAATTATCAAGCAAAGAACAAGAGCAATATAAATGGCTGAAATATTTATTAGGAGATACATTTCAGCCATTGTCTTAATTGAGATTTGATTTTTATTAAAACTTATATTCTATTCCTCCAAGTATAGAAATTGTATATGGATAAAAATCAACAGATTCTGAATATGGTTTTAAATGATATTTAAATAAACCTTCTGCATTAAAATAAAAGTTCTTGTATAGTCTGGTTTGAACTCCAAGGCCTGCATTTATAGATATTGTTAAATTAGAAAAATCATTCTTGTTTGAGGTGCTTGAGGTTATATTATTTTCGGTTATAGATAGTTCAGCATCGCTAATAGCTAAATAACTAGCGCCTCCAATAAAATAGGGAGATATGTTGTTTTGAGTGAATGAATATTTTACTTCAAAAGGAATTTCTAAATACTCAACAGCTTGTTTTGTTAAAGTATTGTTTTCGGTGAAAGTTTGTTGCAATGATAGTTTGTTTATTCCTAGCCTGAGACTTATTTTATTTGAAGGTAAGTAATTAAAGTAAATACCATAACTTAATTGAGTTTGGTCTTGAAATGATTGTTTAAATGCATCATAATAAACTATTGAAACATTAGGGTAAATACTCCATTTAGATTCTTTAGGCTCGTCTGTGATAGAGTCTTTATTAGTTGTTTTATCAGTATTTTCTTTTTTGTGATTTTTTTCTAGTTCTTTTTTAGTGTTAGTTGAATCTTTCAAACTAATAGCTAAAGTCTTGTCTTTTTGAATTTTTATTGAATCATTTGTATTGAAATTATAAACTTCGTTTTTATGATTATTAAAAAACTCACTTTTTTTATTGTTTGAAGAGTTTATTGTTGTGTAATTTTGATTTTGTTTAAAGTGTGGGTTTATAGTCTTAGCTGGTTTGTTGTTTTGAGTTTTATTTAATTTAGATTGAGTAGTTGAAGCAGAATGAGTAGAATCTTTATAGTTACTTAAAATGATTTCTTCACTTGCTTGATTGCTATTACTTACATTGGATTGGTTTGTATTTGGTGTACTAGAAAAGTTGGAGTTTTGTTCGTTTTTTTCAATAGTTTTATTATTAATTTCACTATTGTTTTCAAAACCTGATATGTAATCTCTGTTTAAAAATAAAAGAAGAAAAAGAGCAAGCATAATAGTTCCATACCTTAACCAAATTACAATAGGCTTATCTTTTTCTTTGTCTTTTTTTAACTCTACTTCAATTTGCTCCCAAACAGCATTGTTAGGTGAATCATTGAATTCTGATAAGCGTTCTTTAAAAGCTTGACCTATATCTTTTTTAATTCCCATGATGCTTTATTTTATTTTGAGAGCTGTTAATATTTTTTAGTTTTTCTTTCAAAATCAGTTTTGCTCTATGTAAATTCGACTTCGATGTGCTTTCAGTTATAGACAATAATTTTGCGATCTCTTTATGTGAATAATTATCTAATTCATAAAGGTTAAAAACTAACCTATATCTACTAGGAAGCTCTTGAATTAGGCTTAAAATAAAATGTAAAGAGATGTTTAATTCGTCAGTATCTATATGTGTGTCAGGTAAAATTTCTTCTTTAATAACAATATTTATAGCGGTCTCCTTTTTGTACTTGTCAATTGCTTTGTTTATGGTTATACGTTTCATCCATCCTTCAAAAGAACCTTTATTATTAAACTTTTTTATGTTTTTGAAAATTTCTAAAAATGAATCTTGAAGATTGTCTTGTGCTTCTTCTTTATTTCTACAGTACTTTAAACTTAAAATGTATAGATCATCCTTGTAAAGCTCATAGAGTTTACTTTGAGCTTTAATGTCATTTTTTTTACAGGACTTTATAAGTTTATCTAGTTGATTCAATTTAGACTTAAATAGATTTTATTTAAATACCTAACGTAGGTATTTCTATTCATAAAAATAAACTCTTTCTTTGGTAAATCCTCCGCAGTCATTGTAAGTGGAGCTCAAAGGTAAGTTTTGGTTATTATAATCATAAACTGTGATTCGGTTACAATCTTCTCTATAAGTCATATTATTATTTGATATCCTTTTAATTTTGTTATAGGAAGAAGGAAATAACAAGCTAAAAGGATTTATCATATTGTCATAGTCGTAGCTTTCAAATATTTCAGATGTAGCATCATCTATTAAAGTTTTAATATTACCATTAGCATCATAAGTTAATGATATTGAGCTGTTGTTTTGAGGGTTGTTAGGATAGTTGAAGAGCATTTGAGACACTAAATTGTTTGTGTAAACAAATTCTATATAACTATCATCTTCATAGGTTTCCATAGTAATTAATCCATTTTCATACATATAGTTAATTGTATAAGAAAAACCATTTTCATTATTATAAGTTTCACTAATAACTTGATTGTTTGAGTTATACGCGAATTCTTTTATGTAACCTCCTGAAGCTGTTAGCACAGAAACAAAGTTGTTAGAATTATATTGATATGTAACATTACCTTCAGGACCAAAATCGGTTAATTCACCATTTTGTGTAATTAATTCTGTTACCATTATCAACTTTGGTTGGTTATCATTTTCATTGCTTTCGCTATTAGAGCAAGAAAAAATGACAGTGACTAATAGTAATGAAATTAAATTATTTTTCATGATTAATGTTTTTGTTGTTTTACCTATAGTCTTGATATTAATACAAAGGTTGCGTCAGAAACACAATTTATTTATTAAGCTTTGAGAATGGTAAGTCTCTAAAAAAAGTATAATTTATTCAAAACCTAATAATTCTGTAGCCACAATAAGTTGTTTTAATGCGTCAATTTTAGCAAACAGCTTATTAAAAAATGTGTTTCTCTCTTTTTCTCCAGCAGTGTTTAATAATTTAGAATTCTGTAATTGCTTGTTTAGAAAAATTTCAGCTTCAGTACAAGTATGCTTATCACTGGTTTTATAATAAGAAAGTAAGGTAAATGGTACGTAGAGCATTTGGGTATTAGGTGTGTTGACTAAAACATGGTTATTCATTAAATGCAGCTCGTTGTAGTACAATTTAAATTGGTTTGGGTTTGCAATTAATTTATCTAGTATACGCTGTATCACATCTTTTAATAAATCGCATAATAGTATAGCAGTTTTAGTATTGACTTGTCCTGCTTGATGGTAAAAATGAATTTGTTTTAAAGTGCTATTTATTGAGGTGATATCCCAAATTTCATGCGTGTTTAAATTGTTGTAAAGATTTCCTAGTTTTTTACCAGCTTCGATTAAGTTGGGTTTAGGCGCAAAGTTATTAAAGCTTTTAGTGGCAAATTTAGGGTTTAATAATTTTAACCACACATAGTATTTAAAACAGCTTAACGTATCACCATTTAAATTATAAAATAGCGGAATGTCTTTAGCGGAATATAAAATACTGTTCTCTTTTTGAGTGAGTAACGGTAAAAGCGAATTGTAGGAATCTTTAAAGTAGTTTTCAAGGTCTAGTTCACTTTCAATATGCTTTGTTTTTTCAATACTTACAAATTCTGAAGAAGTAGTTTCAAACAATCTATCTAAAGACAAATTATAATATCTAGCTAGCGCAACACTTTCATCTAACGATAGTTTGCTTTTTAAACTTACTCGCCTATGAGCCGCATCATAACTAATATCTAATGCAGTAGCAACAGCTTCAATAGTTGAAGTGTTTTTTGGTAATTCGTTTTTTAAATGCTCTAAAAAAGTAGTTTGAAACATACTCAAAGCTAATTATATTTTGTGATTATCGCAAAAATAAATTTAATACTTCGTGATTTCATTAATTGTAAATGTGATTATAGCAATAATTTTGACTTGAATTTTAAAACGATAATTATGAAAAATTACATTTTAATTGCTTTTACTTTTTTGGTTTCATTTCAAGGTTTTTGTCAAAATGGAATAGAAGAAAAACGAAACTTGCGCTTTCCTGTTTGGATAACACATACTAAGAATACAGATATTATAGGATTGTCTTTAGGAGCGTTTCCTACTGATTATGGAAATGATAACAGATTAACAAGAACTTTTGGAGTGCGTTTGGAGGTTTTTCCATTATCCTTTTTTTATTTTTTAGCGCCAAAAACACCCATTTCAAATAATGAAGAGACATATCAATCTTTTATGAATGGACATACAACTCAGCAAATTTATGGGTTAAACCTTTCTACAGGTACATTTGAAGGTATTGATGCTTATGGAGTCTCAGTAACTGGTTTTATGCATTATAGTAGAAAAAATAACGGAATCTCTATTGCAGGAATGAGTAATTCTATTGAGAGGGCAAATGGCATAATTATAGGATTTGGTGGAAATGAAGTTTTTCAAGGTAATGGGATTATGCTAGCTAGTGTATGGGGAAATGGAGCAATGCGATTCAATGGTGTGCAAATTAGTGTTGAAAATGTAATTTTTGAAAAAGGTAGAGGTGTTCAAATAGGTTTTTTCAATAGAGCAAAAAACTTTAGAGGAATACAACTTGGTTTATGGAATAAAAATGATAAACGCTCTTTTCCTATTATTAATTGGCAGTTCAAATCATAGAAAAATAAAAAAAGCCTATCATGATTGATAGGCTTTTGCTTTATTAACAGATTGAAGAATTAATCTTCTTTCTTATCATTTCTAGGTTTTCTGTCATCACGACGGTTGTCACGATTACGATTATCGCGTCCGCGATTATCTCTGTTTCCACCTTTGTTGTTGTCTCTTGGAGCTCTTTCCTTATAACCTTCAGGTTTTGGTAAAATAGCTTTACGAGATACTTTTTCTTTACGAGTTCTAGGATCTATACCAAAGTACTTCACATCAAAAACGTCTCCCATGTTAACAACATCGCTAACATTTTCTGTGCGTTCCCAAGCCAACTCGCTTACGTGTAATAATACTTCGTTTCCAGGAGCTTCAGTGTATTCTACAACAGCACCAAAGTCTAGCATTTTAATTACTTTTACTTCGTAAATACTACCAACTTCTGGCTTGAATAACATTGCATCGATACGAGCTAAAACAGCATCAATACCTTCTGAACCTACACCTAAAATTTCAACAATACCTTCTTCAGTAACAGGATCTTCATTGATAACGATAGTAGTTTCAGTTTCCTTTTGAAGTTCTTGAATGTTTTTTCCACCAGGTCCAATAAGTGCTCCAATAAATTCATTTGGAATACGTCTTGTTACCATTTTTGGTGCATGACCTTTAACATCTGCATTTGGAGTTGCGATGGTGTCAGTAAGTTTTTCTAAGATATGTAAACGACCATCACGAGCTTGCTTTAGTGCTTTTACTAAAATCTCGTATGATAATCCTTTTACTTTAATGTCCATTTGGCAAGCAGTGATTCCATCAGCAGTTCCTGTAACTTTAAAGTCCATATCACCTAAGTGATCTTCATCACCTAAAATATCAGATAAAACTGCATAGTTTCCTGTTTCAGCATCAGAAATTAATCCCATTGCAATACCAGAAACTGGTTTTTTCATTTGAACTCCAGCATCCATAAGTGCCATTGTACCAGCACAAACAGTTGCCATAGAAGACGAACCGTTAGATTCTAATACTTCAGAAACTACACGCACTGTGTATGGGCAATCTTCTGGTACCATTTTCTTAAGTGCACGTTGTGCTAAGTTACCATGTCCTACTTCACGACGCGATGTACCTCTAATTGGTCTTGCTTCTCCTGTTGAAAAAGGAGGGAAGTTGTAGTGTAGGTAAAAACGCTCTTCGCCTTCAAAAGATGGCATATCTATCATGTTTGCTTCTCTAGATGTTCCTAAAGTAACGGTTGCTAATGCTTGAGTTTCTCCACGAGTAAATATTGAAGAACCATGTGTTGATGGTAAGTAATCTACTTCACACCAAATTGGTCTGATGTCAGTAGTTTTACGACCATCTAAACGTAAACCTTCGTTTAAAGTTAAGTCTCTCACAGCTGCTTTTTCAGCTTTGCTGTAATATTTAGAAACTAAGTCACCAAAGTCTTCAAGTTCTTCTTCAGTAAACGTAGCTACAATTTCTTCTTTAATTTCAGCAAATGCAGCGCCTCTTTCATGTTTTGAAGATCCTCCTTTTGCTACAGCATATACTTTGTCGTATGCCATATCATGGATTTTCTTAGCTAAATCTTCATCTTCTCTTTCAGGCTCATATTCGCGAGTTTCTTTTTTACCAAAAGCTTCAGCTAATCTAATTTGAGCATCACATTGAACTTTAATAGCTTCGTGTGCAGCTTTTATAGCTTCAGTCATTTCTTCTTCAGAAATTTCTTCCATCTCACCTTCAACCATCATTACAGAATCTGCAGAGGCTCCAATTACCATATCGATATCAGACTCGGCTAATTGTGATAAAGAAGGGTTGATAATGAATTCACCATTGATACGTCCTACACGAACTTCAGAAATTGGTGCTTCAAAAGGAATGTCAGATAATTGAATAGCAGCAGAAGCAGCTAAACCTGCCATTGCATCTGGCATTACCTCTGGGTCGTGAGACATTAACTGTATCATTACCTGAGTTTCGCTGTGGTAATCTTTTGGGAACAATGGACGTAACACACGGTCAACTAAACGCATTGTTAATACTTCGCCATCACTTGGTCTTGCTTCTCTTTTAAAGAATCCACCAGGATAACGACCAGCAGCTGCAAATTTTTCACGATAATCTACCGTAAGTGGTAAAAAATCAACATCGGCAGACTTGTAGTTGGAAACAACTGTACATAATAACATACATTTTCCAGATTGCACCACAACACTACCATGAGCTTGTTTTGCTAATTTTCCGGTTTCGATAGAGATTTCTCTACCATCACCTAGGTCTATGACCTCTTTGTAAGTTTTTGGAATCATAAAATTTTTAATTCTAATACTAATAATACTTGCGCATATTAGTACAATGTTAAACAATGGTCGTTGTGTTGTTGTAGTTGTTGTGTGACCAATGAAAAACCTTTTGCCCCAAACTTTATTTTGGGATTTAGCTTCTTATTTTACGAATGTTATACTCTTTCGTAAGAGTTGTTTATAAAACAAAAAAGAGGCGCGAAGCCTCTTAATTGTGATTATTTTCTTAATCCTAATTCCTTTACAATAGCACGATATCTCATGATATCCTTTTTAGTTAAGTAGTCTAGTAAAGCACGACGCTTTCCTACTAATTTTACTAACGATCGCTCAGTATTAAAATCTTTACGATTTTGTTTTAAGTGCTCTGTTAAGTGATTAATTCTGTACGTAAATAACGCAATTTGTCCTTCAGCAGAACCAGTATCGTTCTTTCCTTTACCGTGTTTTGCGAAGATTTCTTCTTTTGCTTCTTTTGATAAATACATGCTAATATTATTATAAATGATTGTTATGTATATGAAAGATTTTCTTTCAAGCGGCAAATATAGTGTTTTTTTGTGATTTGCAAGAGAATTAATTAAAAAAGCGAGCCATTTGGCTCGCTTTTTTTTATGCTCTTAGAGGTTGATTTGTAATCAAATCTATGTAGAGATTTATTTTATTCTTTAAATCTTTTCTATGCGATATAAAATCTAAGAAACCATGTTCTAATAAAAACTCTGAGGTTTGAAAGCCTTCAGGAAGTTCTTGTCCTGTGGTATCTCTCACTACTCTAGGTCCTGCAAAACCAATTAAAGCTCCTGGTTCGCTAATATTAATATCTCCCAACATTGCAAAAGACGCTGTTGTTCCTCCTGTGGTTGGATCGGTACATAATGAGATATAAGGAATTCCAGCATCGGCTAATTGTGCTAATTTTACTGATGTTTTAGCTAATTGCATTAAAGATAATGCTGCTTCCATCATACGAGCACCACCAGATTTTGAAATAATCATGAATGGTATGTTGTTTTTTAAAGCATAATCAGCAGCACGTGCTATTTTTTCACCCACAACACTTCCCATTGAACCACCAATAAAACTAAAATCCATACACGCTATAACCAAATCTTTTCCTTTAGATTTTCCTACAGCTGTACGTACTGCATCTTTTAGTTTTGTTTTTTCCTGAGCAGCTTTTAAACGGTCAGGGTATTTTTTGGTATCCTCAAATTTTAAAGGGTCTTTAGACTCTAATTTAGTATCTAATTCTTTGAATTTGTTATCGTCAAAAAGAATTTCAAAATATTCTTTACTACCAATTCTTACGTGGTAATCATCTTCAGGACTTACGTAGAAATTCCTTTCTAATTCTTCGGTATCAACAATTTTTCCAGTAGGAGACTTGTACCACAACCCTCTGGGAGTGTCTTTTTTCTCTTCGGTAGTTGTTGTTATACCTTTTGTTTTTCTCTTAAACCAAGACATTAAAATTAATTTTAATTAGAAGTTAGTTAGAGTGCAAAGTTATAAAGTATTTACATTATTTAGGTCTTCAAACGCTTTTTTTAGACGTTCAACAAAAGTGTTTTCTCCTTTTCTTAACCAAACCCTTGGGTCATAGTACTTTTTATTAGGTACATCATCACCTTCAGGATTTCCAATTTGAGATTTTAAATACTCCGATTTTTCATCCATGTAATCTCTCACTCCACTCATAAATGCATACTGCATATCAGTATCAATGTTCATTTTAATTACTCCATAACCAATAGCTTCTCTAATTTCTTCTACTGTAGAACCTGAACCACCATGGAATACAAAATCAATGTGATTGTGTTCAACACCATATTTTTCAGAAATATATTCTTGAGAGTTTTTTAAGATTTTTGGAGTTAATTTTACGTTTCCAGGTTTGTAAACACCATGAACGTTACCAAAAGCTGCAGCTACTGTAAATTGGCTACTTACTTTGCTTAACTCTTCATAAGCATAAGCAACTTCTTCTGGTTGTGTGTATAATTTTGAATCGTCAACATCAGTATTGTCAACACCATCTTCTTCACCACCTGTAATACCAAGCTCAATTTCTAAGGTCATTCCCATTTTGCTCATTCTAGCAAGGTATTGCTTACATATTTCTATGTTTTCTTCTAGAGGTTCTTCACTTAAATCAATCATGTGAGAACTGTAAAGCGGTTTTCCTGTTTCAGCAAAATGTTTTTCACTAGCATCTAGAAGACCATCAATCCAAGGCAATAGTTTTTTTGCACAGTGGTCAGTATGTAAAATTACAGGAACACCATAGGCTTCTGCCATTTGATGAACGTGTTTAGCTCCTGCTATAGATCCAGCAATTGCAGCTTTTTGGTCTTCGTTGCTTAACCCTTTTCCTGCGTTAAATTGTGCGCCTCCATTTGAAAACTGAATGATTACTGGTGCGTTTAATGCAGCAGCAGTTTCCAATACTCCATTTATAGTATTAGAGCCAATAACGTTTACTGCTGGTAGTGCAAAACCTTTTTCTTTGGCTAGTTTAAAAATTTCTTGAACTTCTTTTCCTGTTGCTACTCCAGGTTTGATATTGTGACTCATTTTTTAGTTTTTAAATTGAAATTGTTATTTCAAAAGTAATCAATTTTTGAATAAACAGAGGCTAATTTATAATTAGTTATTCAAAGAAATCAACTAAAACGTTGTAGATTTTAGGGCTTGTGTTTTTTTAGAAAGGATAGTTAATTCCTATGTTGTATACTGCGTTTCCAAAGTTGTAATCGTTAAACCAACGATTGCCTAAACTGTATGAAGGATCGTAAGTTTTAAAGCCAATATCTCCTCTAAGGATAAAGAATTTGAAATCATATCTTAATCCAAAACCAGAACCAATAGCTATGTCTTTTAAAGAGCTAAACCCACTAAAAATAGCATCTTTGTCCTCAACATTATCAAATACATTCCAAATATTACCAGCATCAACAAATAAAGCACCATTTAAATTTCCTAAAATATTGAAGCGTTGCTCCATACTTAGGTTTATTTTAAAGTTAGCTTCATTGAATTCATTGGTGGTTTTTGAACTTCCAGGTCCTAAGTTGTAGGCTGTCCAAGCTCTATTGTCATTAGGTCCACCAGCAAAGAAACTCTTTGAAAAAGGTATACTGTTTGAGTTTCCGTAAGGAACAGCAATACCAAAGTAACTTCTCACAGCAAATATGTTTTTTTTGCCTAAATCCCAATGTTTTACATAGTCAAACTCTCCTTTGATGTATTGAGAAAAGGCAACTCCAAAAATCTCATATTGGTCATTTTCATTTTTATCTGCTCCTGTAAGTTTAGATAGGTTTGACAGTAGATTTCCTGCAAATTCTAACTTGAATCTTAAAATTGAAAAATCATTGTCAAAAATGTTTTCTCTTCGGTCTTTAGTATAGTTAAAGCTTGAAGAAAAAATAAGGTTGTCCTCAGTTAAACGTTGCTCTCGTTGTGAAATGTTGCTTACATCAATATAGTTATCATCATCAGGAGTTAATGCTGTGTTGTTGTTTAATACGTCTGAAATAAAACCATCTGTTCCTTCAGGATAGGTTAAATTTCCATTTTCATCTAAATAAGAAGCATTTGAGTTGTAAGTTTGAGCAATTGTATTTAATCTATTGTACGAGTTTTGATATACACCAAAGTAGTTGGCAGTGTTTAGGTTTTTTACAAACTGAATATTAAAAAGGTCTAGATTATTGGTAACTTTAGTTGAAGGATACCAATTGTAGTTAAATATTCCATTTAGTGTTTGTTTGTCTAAACCTATATTACGCTGACTGGTTGCTCCAAAACTGATACGTGTACTTGGAGTCATGTATTTAGGGATTATTTTTTCGGTATTTGTTGGGAAAAATAATCTTGGTATGGTGAGTCTTAAATTTGCTCCAACCTCATTAATGTCAAAAAACTGGTCTTTTGAATTTCCTGCATCTTTTGAAGCTCCTATTGAACCAAGAGCAGAAATTTCTAGAGTTTCGGCGCCTCTAAATACATTTTTAATATTAAGTCCTGTACTGAAAGAAAACCCAATGGTTTGAATATTACTTTGTGTAACATCAAACCTAAACCCAAGTTTGTATTTTTTTTCAGGTGACAACATTATGTTTACCGTTAATGTTGTGTCATTAGCGTTTTCAATGTAGTCAATGGTTGGGTACCTAAATGTGTTAAGGTTGCTTAAGTACCTATAGGTTCTTGTTCTGTCAATATCTTTAAAAACATCGCCTTTTGTTATAAAAATAGCGTCAGTTAGTGTTTTGGGTCTGTATTTTAACTTGTCAAAACTGTAAAGGTTAAACCCGTTGTAGTCTGTAGAATCTTTTAAAGTTAAATCTTTGTTTTCAAATTTGTAGTCAGTAAATACATTAACTTCTTTTATCTTGTAAACTTTAAAAGGAACTCTGCTGGTAGAGTCTTCATTTCTTATAGATCTGTTTTTTATAACTAAATCGGTGTTTACTTTTTTATTTGTACCAATTGTGTCAATGTCATAAGAAATGTAGTCTTGTCCAAAATGATAAAAGCCTGAGTTTCTTAAAGCAGTTGTCAATCGTTCTCGTTCACCACTAAAGTTGTCTTCAATGTAACGCTCACCTTTTTTGATTAAAGATCCTTTTTTTAGTTTTTGTTGATAAAGAGAATCTATAATTGGAGTGCTAATTTTAGCATTTAAAGAGTCGATAATGTAAGGGTCTCCAGTTTCTACATTATACGTTACTTTAGCGCGTTGGTCTTCGCCTTTTGCAATTTCATAAGATGTTTTTACATCAAACCAACCATTTCTAAAGTAGTAGTTTTTTAGGTTTGTAGCAGTTTTTTGAGTTTTAACTTCATCAACTATCACAGGAGCTTCACCAGTTTCTTTAAGCCATCGGTTTAAGTTTTTGCGCGACTCGATGTCTTTTTCAAGTTGCTTTCTGGATAGTAATTTAGTTTTCCAAGCTACTTTTCTTGGGTTGTTGTAAATTTTTTCCTGTAAAATAGAATCAATATTAGGTCTTGCTAGGTTGTAAATATGAAGTCTTAAAGGAGTTCCTAGTAAAGGTAGTTTTCCGTTAGGTTTTTGGTAGTAAAGGTTGCTAATGTCTTCGGTGTTGTTTTTTTTGCCATTAACAATTGTAGTGTTTTCTGTTAAAAGATAATCACTTTTTTTAACCCGTTTCATAACATTACATGACGTTACCAAGCAGGATAAACCTATATAAATAAATATATTTTTAAGTGTTTTATTCAATCAGAAACAATTAAGATTTATTACTTAACCAAATTTACAGTTTTTAATGTTGTGATAGCATAACAAAAATTAGTCCAAAAAAGTATTACTTTGTAATGCTTTAACAATAAAACAAAAGTAAATACATTTTAATGTTAACAAAGAGCCAAATAAAATTAATTACGAGTTTAGGTCAAAAAAAGTTTAGAATACAGCATCAACTTTTTATTGTAGAAGGTGTAAAAGGCATAAAAGAGTTTCTTAATTCTAGTATAGAACTTCATACGCTATTCACTACCGAAACCATTTTTGAAGCACCAACGCAACAAACAGTTTTAGTAACTGATGCTGAATTGAAAAAACTAAGTGCTTTAAAAACACCTAATACTGCATTGGCTGTTTTTAAAATTCCTAAACCTAACCCTGTAAATGAAAATGCTTTAATAGTGGCTTTAGATGATGTTAGAGATCCTGGTAATTTAGGAACTATCATTAGGCTTTGCGATTGGTTTGGAGTTAAAGATCTTGTGTGTAGTACAACTACAGTAGATTGTTTTAATACTAAAGTAGTACAGGCAACTATGGGATCGTTAACGCGTGTTAATGTGAGTTATCTTGATTTGGAAACGTTTTTAGCAAATTCTAAAATGCCAAAATTTGGAACCTTTATGGACGGAAAAAATGTTTATGAAATGGAGTTGCCAAGACAAGGCATTATTGTAATGGGAAATGAGGCTAACGGAATTTCAAAAGCGATTGAACAACTTATCGATCAAAAAATAAGCATTCCAAGGTTTGGAAATCTACAAGCAACCGAAAGCTTAAATGTTGCTACAGCAACTTCAATTTTTTTAAGCGAATTTAAAAGGTAATTTATTGAAATGTAAAGTTAATAAACACACCTCTTGTTTTCATGGTGTGTACATTACTTGTCCAAGGACTATTTGGGTCAGTGTCTCTTACAATTTCATCATTAAAAGCAAAAACACCACGAATTGAAGGTGTGAATTTAAACCAGAATAAGTAAAAATCAATCCCAAAACCAAGCTCATAAAAAGCCATGTTTTTTTTGGTTCTAAACTGTCCTACACTATTATCGTCAGGATTTTCTTCGTTACTAGATAGGTTTATTGCAGTGGATACTCCAGCTAAAACAAAAGGCTTAAAATTATTAATACGTTTTGTGGATACTTTAAGGAGTAAAGGAAAATGAACGTAGGTAGATTTAACTTCTCTTAATAAATCAGAAGAATTGTACTCTAACCCTTGAAAAGCACTTGGGCTATATTGCAAATTACGTTGCGTAATAAATAAACCTGGTTCAAACCTAAGGTTTAAGTGTTCATTTAATCTTAAGTCAGAAATTAAACCAACATTAAACCCAGTAGTAGATTCTACAAGAATATCATCCATATCCTGCTCATAGTTGAACTGAAAATCATAACTGTTCAACCCAAGAAAAAATCCCCAACTTAACCGTTGCTTATCAAAGTTCTCGTTGTTTTTTATTTTTTCTTTTGAAAAAAGCTGCGCAGAAGCCGTTTGGCTTACTATTAATAGTACTAAAATTAAAAGCGTTTTTTTCATATTAAGATTTAGATGCTATATAAATTGAAGCAACACCAAGTGTTTGAGGTTTATTACTGACATCTATAAACCCATTTTTACGTAAAATATTGTTTAAAGCTTCACCATGTGGAAAAATAGAAGCCGATTCGCTCAAATATGAATAAGCTGAACGGTCTTTTGAAAATATTTTTCCAATAGTAGGTAAAATATATTTAGTATAAAATTTATAGCCTTGTTTAAAAGGCGTTTTAGTAGGAACTGATGTTTCAAGAATTACAAATGTTCCGTTAGGTTTTAAAACTCGTAAAATCTCAGAAAGTCCTTTATCAAGGTTTTCAAAGTTTCTCACACCAAAGGCAACTGTAATGGCATCAAAAGTATTATCGTCAAATGGTAAGTTTTCAGAGTCACCAATAATCATTTTAATAGTGTCATCAAGTTGCTTGTTAGCTATTTTTTGCTTTCCAACTTCAAGCATGCCTTCGCTAATGTCTAATCCTATAATTTCTTTAGCATTAGTTTTGGTTAGGCTAATAGCCAAATCTCCAGTGCCTGTTGCAATATCAAGAATAGTGTTAGGTTTAGATTTTGATACAATATCAACTACTTTATTTCGCCATTTTATATCAATACCAAAAGAAATAACTCTATTAAGTCCATCATAATCTTTAGAGATAGTATCAAACATTTTAGTAACCTGTTGCTTTTTGTTCAGGTCACTATCTTTATATGGCTTAATTTTTACAGTCATTATTTTTTTTGGCAAATATATGACAATACATTAGTATTAAATAATATCATTATTTGAGATTTTAATTATGCCTCAAATATCCGTACCTTTAAAGGGTAACACAATTATAAACTACAAACAAACATTGCTAATGCAAATTTATACTATATTTGCTTGTTTTTTTGAATATTCAAACCAATGAAAATAATTATTGCTGGAGCAGGTGAGGTAGGGTTTCATTTGGCAAAATTATTATCCTATGAGTCGCAAGAAATTACACTTATAGATTCTGATAAGGAGAGTTTAACCTACGCCAATAATCACTTAGACATAAGAGTAATAAAAGGAGATGCCACTTCAATTGCTGTTTTAAAAGATGCTAGAATCAATACTGCAGAGCTTTTTATAGCTGTAACATCTTCTGAAACTACAAATATTACTGCGAGCGTACTCGCTAAACAATTAGGTGCAAAACGTACTATTGCAAGAATTTCTAATGCTGAATTTATAGACCAAAAAGAAGAAGTTGGGTTCTCTAAATTTGGTATTGACGAGTTGATTTCTCCAGAGTCGTTAGCGGCTTCTGAAATTGAGCTTTTGCTTAATCAGTATGCGTTTAATGACAGTTATGAGTTTGAAGATGGAGCGCTAACAATGCTAAGTTTAAGACTTTCAAGAACTGCAGCTTTTGTTGATAAAACAGTAAAAGAAGCTGCCGAAGCGTTTTCAGAATTACACTTTGTACCAATAGCAATTCAACGTTTTGGAACACAATACACAATTATTCCAAGAGGAGATACTCAGTTTAAAGAAGGTGATAAAGTAGTGTTTATTACTTCAAAAGGAGGAGATCAAGAACTTTTTGAACTTTCTGGTAAGGTGAAAACCGAAGTGAAAAATGTAATGATACTTGGTGGTGGAAAAATTGGTTTTCAAACTACAAAAAGTTTATGCGTAGGTAAGTTTAAAGTAAAACTTATTGAAAAGGATAAGAAAAATGCTTTTGACTTAGCCGATGAGCTTCCTAATGCATTAATTATAAATGGAGATGGTAGAAATGTTGAGCTTCTTGAAGAAGAAAACATTGATAGTATGGATGCATTTATTTCTGTAACAGGTAATTCTGAAACCAACATCATGTCGTGTTTGGTTGCAAAATCTAGAGGTGTGAAAAAAACTATAGCTTTGGTTGAGAACATGGATTATTTTCAGCTTTCGCAATCTATAGGTATTGATACACTTATTAATAAAAAGCTTCTTGCTGCAAACAATATTTTTAGATACATACGTAAAGGCGAGGTTGTTGCTATGACTAAGCTCAACAATATGAATGCTGAAATGTTGGAGTTTGTTGTAAACTCTAATTCTAAAATTTGCAATAAGTTAATTAAGGATTTAGATTTTCCTAGAGCTGCAATTATTGGTGGAGTTATAAGGCATGGTGAAGGACTGATACCTCTTGGTAGTTTTAAAATTTCAGAAGGAGATAGAGTTGTAGTGTGCTTTTTGCCAAGAGTAATTGCTGAGGTTGAAAAATTCTTTTATTAAGCCAAAACAAAAAACTACTGATGAAACTTAACTATAAAATCATTTTTCACTTTTTTGGATTATTACTGTTATGTAATGGTGGTTTTATGCTGTTGGCTGCATTGGTAAGTTTAATTTGTAAAGATGGCGTTACAGTAAAGCTATTGTTATCTGGTGCTTTAGTGCTTTTAGTAGGTGTGTTTTTAATGGTTGGCACCAAGAATCACCGAAAGGAAATGAACAAACGAGAGGGTTACATTGTTGTAGCTTTTGGTTGGATAGTAATGGCACTTTCAGGGTCGTTACCTTATTTGTTAACCAGTACCATTCCACAGTTTACAAGTGCTTTTTTTGAAACCATGTCTGGTTATACCACTACAGGAGCCACAATTTTAAATGATATTGAAGTTGTGCCTAAAGGTGTGTTGTTCTGGAGAAGTACAACGCACTGGATTGGAGGTATGGGAATTATAGTTTTGGCAATTGCTATTTTACCTTTATTAGGAATAGGAGGTATGCAAATGTTTGCTGCTGAAGCTCCAGGACCAAGTGCTGATAAACTGCACCCAAGAATTACTGATACAGCTAAGCGTTTATGGTTAATTTATTTTGGATATACAGCTGCTGAAACTATTTTACTTAATGTAGCTGGAATGTCGTTTTTTGATGCGTTAAATCATTCTATGTGTACGTTGTCAACAGGTGGATTTTCTACTAAAAATGCTAGTGTTGCTTACTGGAATGGACAACCTATTATTCAATACATTATTATTGTGTTTATGTTTTTGGCAGGAACAAATTTTGTGTTGAGCTACTTTGCATTTAAAGGTAAAGTACAAAAGGCAATTCAAGATGAAGAGTTTAAATTGTACTTTAAATTCATTGCTATTTTTACAATTATCGCAGCAGTAATCATCTATTTTAATGCTGATGCATCATTGTCTTCTATCGAGCATCCAATGGTTTGGGGAAAAGCTGAAAGCAGTTTTAGGCATGCGTTGTTTCAGGTGTTGAGTGTTGTGACTACTACAGGTTTTATTACAGCCGATTATACACTTTGGTCGCCATTTTTGGTAGTCTTCTTTTTTGGGTTAATGTTTTTAGGTGGTTCAGCAGGTAGTACATCTGGTGGTGTTAAAGTGGTTAGGCATCTTATCTTGATTAAAAATGGTTTTTTAGAGTTTAAACGCGCTTTGCATCCTAATGCGATTCTTCCTGTTAGATATAATAAAAGATCAATACAAGGTGAGATTGTATTCAACATACTTGGTTTTTTCATTTTGTATATGTTGTCTTTTATTGTTGGTGCTTTGGTCTTTTCAATGTTTCAAATAGATTTTGAATCTTCCATTGGTTTGGCAGCTTCTAGTTTAGGTAATGTTGGACCAGCTTTAGGGAATTTTGGTCCAGTAAATAATTATGCAGCTTTACCGCTTTTAGCACAATGGTGGGCGTCCTTTTTAATGCTTATTGGACGTTTAGAACTGTTTACAGTTTTAATATTACTAACACCTTTTTTCTGGAGAAACAGATAAATTTCATAAAAAAATAAAATTCTCAAAACATAAGATTTTACAAGGCTTTTAATGAGTTTTATGTATTGAATTTTAAGGTTTTAAGGTTTTGTAGTGTAACAAAATATTTTGTCATGCGTCATATATGTGTAACCAATTAAACCAAAAAATTATGGAATTAGTTTTATCATTACAAGATTTAGAACCTCATCCCAAACAGGGTTTTGAGAAACAAGAAGGATTATTAAATTCTAACTACAAACAAATAGTAAAGAGAAATTTAAAAGCGCTAAACTCTAATACTATTTTCGGAAACAAACATCGTATCAAAACACGACAGTTTGTTAAAACTTCTAGCGTAGCAACACTATTAAAACTTTCTGTTTTTGTTGTTCTTCTAACAGCGATTCTGTAGGCTTAACGCAGAATATGAACTTTACAGCTTTTGTAAGCTAAACACAAAACTGACTTTTTACCCTTTACATATTCAATAGTATAAAGCTATTGAGGAGGCATTATATACTTTTATATTAACATTTTAAAACCTAGAAATTATGGGCTTTGGAGGATCTGCGCAATCTATGATTACTATTCTCAAGAATAATGAGAAAATGCGCAACAAGCGTGACAAGTTTAAGAAAACCTTAGGAGGTTATGATAATAAACGCAAAACCGAGTACGATTTCCCTGAAGCTACACCAGAAGTTTTAAAAGAGATAAAAGAACGGTTAATTAAAGAGCGTAAACAGCGTTTTATTAAGATAGCAATACTTTTTACTATACTGTTGAGTTTGTTTATATACTTTATAGTAAGATGAAAAAAATCCGCTTAACAAGCGGATTTTTTATTAGTTGTATATTTTGTCTACTATAATTAGCTCAATGCAGTTTTAATGCGTTTTATAGCTTCTTTTATTTGTTCTTGTGAAGCAGCATAAGATATTCTAATACAATCAGAATTTCCAAAGGCTTCTCCAGTAACGGTTGCAACGTGAGCTTCTTCTAATAGGAATAAAGAAAAATCTGTTGCATTGTTAATTGTCTTTCCTTTTAAAGTCTTCCCGAAGTAGTAAGATACATTAGGAAATACGTAAAAAGCGCCTTCTGGGACATTAGTTTTAAAGCCTTCAATGTCATTTAATAAATCTAGTATTAGGCCTCTTCTGGTTTTAAATTCATCAACCATATACTGTACTCTTTCAGGAGACTCTGTAAGTGCAGTAATTACAGCACGTTGAGCTATACAGTTAGCACCTGATGTAATTTGACCTTGCATTTTGTTACAAGCTTTAGCAATCCATTCAGGAGCTCCAATATATCCTATTCTCCAACCTGTCATTGCAAATGCCTTAGCAACACCATTTACGGTAATTGTTCTATCGTACATGCTTGGTATAGCAGCAAAACTAAAGTTTTTTGCGCCATAGCTTATATGCTCATAAATCTCATCTGAAAGGATGAAAATATCTGGGTATTTTTCAAGAACTTCAGCTAAAGCTCTATATTCTTCTTCAGAATAAATGCTACCACTTGGGTTATTAGGAGAGTTGAAAAACACCATTTTGGTTTTTGGTGTAATTGCGTCTTCTAACTGTTGAGGAGTGATTTTAAAATCGTTTTCAATAGTAGAAGGAATCTCTTTATAAGTTGCTTCGCAAAGTGTTGCAATTGCAGAGTAGCTTACCCAATAAGGAGCTGGTAAAAGTATTTCGTCACCAGGATTTAAAAGTACTTGAGCTACATTGGCAATTGATTGTTTTGCACCAGTAGAAACTACCACTTGGTTAGGTGAGTAGTTTAAGTTATTATCTCTTTTGAATTTTAAGCAAATAGCCTCTTTTAACTCTACATAACCGTCTACAGGAGTGTAGGAATTGTAGTTGTCGTTTATGGCTTGTATTGCTGCTTCTTTGATAAAATCTGGAGTATTAAAATCTGGTTCTCCTAGACTTAGTCCAATAACATCAATACCTTTGGTTTTTAATTCTCTTGCTTTTGCAGCCATTGCCAACGTTGCAGAAGTTGGTAGGCTGTTAATTCTGTCGGATAGTTGGTTGTTCATTTACGTTTTTTAATTAAGCTTGCTGTAATGAAGGCTTCATTCCCATTTCTTTTAAAAATTTAAAATGAGCAATGATCGCTTTTCTTGTTGTCTTATATTCTTTGTATGGTAAATTGAATTCTTTTGCTGTTTCCTTTACAATCTTAGAGATTTTGGTGTAATGCACATGGCTAATGTGAGGAAAAATATGATGCTCAACTTGATGGTTTAATCCACCTGTAAACCAGTTTACAATTCTGTTTTTTGTTCCAAAATTAACTGTGGTTTTAAGTTGATGGATTGCCCAAGTATTTTTCATGGTTCCGTTTTCTTCAGGAAGAGGCATTTCAGCTTCATCCATAACATGAGCTAATTGAAATACTACACTTAAAATTAATCCTGCAACATAGTGCATTACAAAAAATCCGATAAGTATTTTCCACCAAGCAATATCCAAAATCAACATAGGTAATACAATCCAAATGCTAACATAAATGATTTTTGAAATTACCAGTTTGCTCCAGTTTACTACAGGATTTGGAAATTTACCATAAGACAGTTTACGTTTCATATAGCGTTTCATCTGTTGCCAATCGGTTGTAATTGCCCAATTTATAGTAAGTAATCCATATAGTAAAATAGAATAATAATGCTGAAATTTATGGTGCTTGTACCACTTTGCATGTTTAGAAAATCTTAAAATACGTCCAGCTTCTAAGTCTTCGTCATGCCCATGAATATTAGTATATGTGTGGTGTAATACGTTGTGTTGAACTTTCCAGTTATACACATTACCTGCTAAAATGTAAATACTACTTCCCATTAAGCGGTTTACCCACTCTTTGTTTGAGAATGAACCATGGTTACCGTCGTGCATTACGTTCATTCCAACTCCTGCCATACCAATTCCCATAACTACAGTTAATAATAATTGAGCCCAACCAGGAATGCTGCTTATTGTGAGAATTAAAAAATAAGGTAGTAAAAATAGAGTGAACATCACCACAGTTTTAACCCAAATTTTCCAGTTACCAGTACGTTTTATATCGTTCTCTTTAAAGTAGTCGTTTACGCGCTTGTTTAGGGTTCTAAAAAATTTTGCGGGATCTTTTCTTGAAAATGATAATGTTTGATTTGTCATGCTATTAGTTTTTTTTGAATATGCAAAGTTTAGGGCCAACGCATATCAAGGAGCAAATATAAATAATAAAAGCTGCGACATAGTTATATAAATGCTAAAAATATCCACACAAAAATGTATACTTTTGTTGAAAATTGAATAAAATGCAGTTAATACTGAAATATTTTC
Organism: Gaetbulibacter jejuensis; assembly: GCF_039524015.1. Lineage (NCBI taxonomy): Bacteria > Pseudomonadati > Bacteroidota > Flavobacteriia > Flavobacteriales > Flavobacteriaceae > Gaetbulibacter > Gaetbulibacter jejuensis. The sequence goes on from NZ_BAAAGF010000001.1 coordinate 1,049,277, forward strand.
CAGATCTATCTGAAGATCAGATTCAGCAATTCCAAAAACTAGAATCATTGTATCAAGATTGGAACCTTAAAATAAATGTAGTTTCAAGAAAAGATATTGATGAGCTGTATTTAAGGCATGTGCTTCATTCTTTAGCTATTGCAAAGGTGATAGAGTTTAAAGCAGGATCAAAAGTTATGGATGTTGGAACAGGAGGTGGATTTCCTGGAATTCCTTTGGCAATTATGTTTCCTGAAACTCAATTTCATTTAGTGGACAGTATTGCTAAAAAACTTAAAGTGGTTGATGAAGTTGTGGAAGGATTGGGATTAACTAATGTAAAAACCACTCATACTCGCGTTGAAGAAATTAATGATACCTATGATTTTATTGTAAGTAGAGCTGTAGCTGCTATGCCTACTTTTGTACATTGGGTAAAAGGTAAAATTGCTAAAACACAGAATCACAATTTGAAGAATGGAATCTTATATCTTAAAGGAGGAGATTTATCAGAAGAGTTAAAAGATTACCGAACGGCAACCTTGTATGATTTAACCGAATTTTATTCTGAACCCTTTTTTGAAACCAAAAAAGTGGTGCATTTGCCAATGAAGTTTAAAGGATAATTAAAAAAGCCGAACGTAACGTTCGGCTTTTTTATTTCTATAAGTTTTGAAGTTATTTAACTGCTATTTTTGTTTTGTAACTGATACCTTCTTTATTTTCAATATTTAAAACATACACTCCAGAGTCTAAATTTAAAGGAATAGTAGTTCTGCTACTTAAGGTTGTGTTTGTGGTATTGTAAACTAATTTCCCAGTAATATCAATTAAAGATATTGTAGCGTCATTAACGGTTGAATTGCTTAAAATTAATAACTCGTGGTTAATTGGGTTTTTACCAATTTTTAGTGTAGCTACATTATCAAATTCAGAGTTTGATAATGTTTCAGGCATAATTTCATCTAATGCAAAAAGTACATTAGCTTCAGTTAATTGAACATGATTTTCATTATCTGTTGGCATGTACCAGTTAACAAATGGTGTGCTGTTTGTAGTGTCTTCTGTACTATCGTTGCTTAGATTAATGTTGTGATACCAGTTAATTTCGTTGTTGGTTGACTCTAAAGCCATCGCACTTACAGATGGTATAAAATTGAATTTATCAATTTGTAAGGCAGCAATAAAATCGCCAACTAAACCTTCGGAGCCTAAACCATCAGTAAAGCCACCTAAGTCAAAAAGCCCACCAGAAGCAGCATCAACACCATCAGAAAAGCTAGGAGCTTGTGCATTCACTTCGATATCAAAAATTGTTATGGTTCCAAAGAAATTAGCTTCAACTAATATTTTACTAATTAATTGACTTCCATCAGCTGTTGCTGGAGTTAAGTTAACTCCAATTTGTGCTGTCGTAGGAAGAGGTGTGTCAGGAACATTAAAAGTATCGTCAATTACCGTAAACCCAGGAGTAACATTGGTAACACCATCTTTTGCTTTGTAAGGAGATCCTATTCCGCTACCGTTTATAATAGATACATTTCTAGTGTTTTGAGGAAATCCTGTTGGAGTTAAGCTGTTTATATTGGCATCAAATATTATTTTAAAAGGATGTGGCTCTGGAAGAAGTTTTGTTGGGTCAAACTCCACATCGCTACCTGATGCTAAATGCGGTTCTAAATGATCAACCAATAATTGTCTTGCGGCTGATGATTTTAATAGACCATTTACTACTGGTTGTAATTCAGCAACGTTTAAATCTTCTCCAAGACCAAAAGCTAAAAAGTTAAATTGGTGTTGAAACCCTAAAGGAACATTAGCTCCATGGTGTGGAGCGTCAAAAGAAATCCAAAGTCTTGTTTCGTGGTCAAGAGTTTGATTTTCCATGTAGTTTAATGCGTATCTTGAAATTAATCCTCCCATGCTTGGGCCAATAATAACCAGTTCTTCTTCACCTACTTTATTAGCGTTAAGTGTATTGATTAATTCCACTAGAAGCATAGCGTTGCGTTCCATAAAATCAGCTCCACCATCAATTAATGTGCTTCCAGGGTAATCTAACTCATCAATAACCATATCAGCATTGGTGTCCGTAGCATCATCAACATTTAGCAATGTATTATCAGATAATCTTAAATATTGTGGAAAGTTTAAAACTACAACATCAAAACCTTCAGCTCTAACAAGATCAGCAAGATTTTGAGCACCACTTGTTCCTGTGAAATCTAATAAGCTGTAAAGACCATTAATATCTCTTGTGTCTCCTGGATCAAATCCATCTACAAGAATAATAGGTTTATCTAGTATTCCGTCAACAAAATCAGGAAATATTTCATATTCACCTAATCCAGCAAAACTTGCAGTTCCTGAATAGGCTGATAAATCGGCAGTAATTGAAGATTCAAACTCTACAGTTTGAGCTTGAACAAAGAGAGGAAATACTAATAATAGCAAAAAGTAATTTTTCATCATGGATAATTAATTTGAATTAATGCTTTCAAGATACAAAGTTACATTTGGTTAAAGAGGTGTTATTTAATGTTTTAGGATGAAGTGCAAAAAAAATCCTCAAACGGTAAGGTTTGAGGATTTATGGTCTTGAAAAATAGTATTTCTTATCCTAAAAATGGATACCTGTAATCTGTAGGAGTTACAAAAGTTTCTTTTACCATTCTTGGTGATACCCAACGTAATAAGTTTTGAGCAGAACCAGCTTTGTCATTGGTTCCTGATGCTCTTGCACCACCAAAAGGTTGTTGACCAACAACAGCTCCTGTAGGTTTGTCATTGATATAGAAGTTACCTGCACTATTTTGTAATGCTTTTGTAGCCTCATCAATAGCATATCTGTCTGTTGCTAAAATAGCACCTGTTAATGCGTATTCGCTAGTTTCGTCAACTAATTTTAGAGTTTCAGAATATTGGTTTTCATCATACACATAAATAGTGATTACAGGGCCAAATAATTCTGTACACATGGTTGTGTATTTTGGGTTTGTAGTCACAATAACTGTTGGTTCAATAAAATACCCTTTAGACTTATCATAGTTTCCACCTACGATAATTTCAGCGTCTGCATCAGCTTTTGCACCATCAATATATTTTGCTAATTTATCAAACGAGCCTTCGTGAATAACAGCTGTAATAAAGTTGCTCATATCTTCTGGAGAACCCATTTTAAATGATTTAACATCTTCTATTACAAAGTTTTTAACATCTTCCCAAAGGTTTGAAGGAATATAAGCTCTAGATGCTGCACTACATTTTTGTCCTTGAAATTCAAAAGCACCACGAACAATAGCAGTTGCTACTTGTTTAGCATTTGCAGATTTGTGAGCAACGATGAAATCTTTTCCTCCAGTTTCACCTACAATTCTTGGGTAGGTTTTGTAGTTGTGAATGTTGTTTCCTATTTGTTTCCAAAGGTCTTTAAAAACGTGTGTAGAACCTGTAAAGTGTAATCCAGAAAAATCAGGACTAGCCATTACTGTATCAGTAATCATAACAGGATCTCCAAACACAACGTTGATAACACCATCAGGAACACCAGCTTCTCTAAATACATCCATGATAACTTTTGCAGAGTAAATTTGGCTATCACTTGGTTTCCAAACAACAACATTCCCCATTAAAGCCATACAAGCTGGTAAGTTTCCAGCAATAGCTGTAAAGTTAAATGGAGTAACTGCGTAAGTGAATCCTTCTAGCGGACGATATTCAATACGGTTCCAAGCATCGCTTGTGCTTTCTGGTTGGTCCATGTAAATGTCAGTCATAAACTGAACATTAAAACGTAAGAAATCTATCAGCTCACAAGCCGAATCAATTTCTGCTTGATGAATTGTTTTAGATTGCGCTATCATTGTAGCAGCGTTTATTTTAGCTCTGTAAGGACCTGCGATTAATTCGGCAGCTTTTAAAAAGATACCAGCACGATGTTCCCAAGGTAATTGAGACCACGTTTTTCTTGCTTCAAGTGCAGTTGCTATAGCTTCTTCTACGTGAGATTTTTCAGCTAAATGATACGTTCCCACAATATGTTGATGATCATGAGGAGGCGACATGGTTCTGGTGTTACCTGTTTCAACATCTTTTCCGTTGATATATAAAGGTACATCCACTTTGCTATTGAACATTTCTTTGTATGCTTTTAAAACAGCTTCCCTTTCAGGAGATCCTGGAGCATACGATTTTACAGGTTCGTTTACAGCTATTGGTACGTTAAAGAATCCTTTTCCCATGATTTTATTTTAATGATTTATGGTATAAATTTTTGATGTGCAAAGTTACAATTTTTTAAGGACTTAAATGAAGATGCTTTTTTAAATCGAAGTTAAAGTATTGGTTATTTTTTTGTAAGTTGTTTGCTTTATTTTTGACAAATGTGTTCATGTTTCAACAGAAATCCCTAATGAATGATTAATAGCGGAATAATTTTAACTCTTGCTTATCCTGAAACCATTGTATCTCATGCAGAAGAGTGGTATTCACCTCTTTTAAAATATATAGGAATAGGAAGTAAAACACATGTGCGTGCTGGTCATGCAGCCTTGGTGCTTATTGATAGAGTAACTGGAGTATTGGAGTATCATGATTTTGGTAGATATATTACTTCTGAACCTAATGGTAGGGTTAGAGGGATGGATACCGATCACGAACTAAGATTTCCTTTAAAAGCTGTAATAGAAAATGGTACAATAGTTAACCTGGATGAGATTCTTCAATTTTTAGGAACACATCCTAGGCTAACTCATGGTGATGGAACATTATATGCTTCGGTTTGTGATGAAGTGAATTATGATTTGGCGCGAACACATATTACTAAGATGCAAAACAAACATTTTATACGTTATGCTGCTTTTATAAAAGAAGCTTGTAATTGTGCGCGTTTTGTGACCGATGCACTAATTGCGAGTGTCACTAATAAGTCAATTAAAAAGAAATTGATAATTTCTAAATGGTTTACACCAAGTACAATAGGTAATGTTGTACTTGCTAAAACTGTTGGAGATGTGTTTTTGGTTTCAGAAACTGGAGCGATTTCAAAGTTTAATTCTTCAGTAGGTAAAGAAAATAGACGTTTGTTTTTAGATAGACTGAAAGGTTATAATCCTAGTGTAATAGGAACTTTAGAACCTAAACACAATGCTGAAAAAGAAAATCATGCACAATGGTTAAGTGGTATTGCAGCTGGAGCTTGGTTTGAATTACATGATTTTACTAACGAGATGGAATATCGTTTTAGAAGAATTTCGCCTTACGGAACTATTGATGTTGATGGTATTTATACTATTAACCAAAAAGGATTCGATTACACCTTAGAATATGAATTTATACATTACTCAAACTGTAAGTTTTTTCATGTTGAGCAAAACCAAGTCGTTTATAAATTTGATTTCTTGAAAAGCACTAATTAAGAGCAAAAGGAGCGCTTAGCTTAAAAGAAGGAATAATAACTTTAAACTTATTAGTGTTGGTAAAGTTTACCATGTTGTAGTACCCTTGCATTGCACCAAAAGGAGAGGTTAGTAAACATCCAGAATTGTATGTGTGCGATTCTCCTGGTTTTAAAACAGGTTTCTTGCCAATAACACCTTCACCTTCTATAATTTCGGTATTGTTTAATGCGTCCATTATTTTCCAGTATCTGGAATTGAGCTGAACCGAATCTTTACTTTGATTTTCAATAGTTACTTTGTACCCAAAAGCAAAGTGCACTTTATAATTTTTATAAAAAGTGCCCTCAAAGGTTGTCTCTACTGAAATTTTTATTCCGCTTGTAACTTGTTGTACCATGTGGGGATTAGAACAATGATAGTTGTTAAATATAATAATATTTTCTTTTAGTCGCTATTATTTCACAACAAATAGACTAATTTTTAACAACTTAACACTATTTTTTCTTTGTTATGCTAAATTTTTAGTTTTAACGAACGTTTCTAAGGATTTGAAAAAGTTTGAGATATCGTTTTTATCAATAGAACTGTTTATGGTAACGAGCCTAATAAAGTCAGTGTCGTTAAAAGAACCATAGCCTACCATTAATTCTGCACTTTCATAAAGTTTGGTGCAAAGTGTTTTGGCATCAATAGCTTTGTAGTTGAAACAAACTGATATGGAGTCTTCAAAACTATAAAGTGTATAGTCAGGATGCGCTTTTATATAATCTCTAGCATAATCGGCTATTTCAAATTGCTTATCAACTATTTTTTCTAAACCAGTAGTGCCAACCGATTTCCATAGTGTCCAAAATTTTAAAGCATCATTTCTCCTTCCGCATTGCAATGATGTTTTTCCTAAATTGAAATCATCACCATCAGTTTGGTATAAATATTCTGCATCGTTAGAAAATGACTGATTTAAATATTTTTTATCCTGAACAACAATTATCGAACAGCTTAGAGGTGTCCCTAGCATTTTATGAGCATTGATGCTAAACGAATCTGTTTTTTCAATACCACTCACTAAGTGTTTGTACTTTTTACTAAAAATAACCGATCCTCCATAAGCACCATCAAGGTGTAACCATAAATTATATGTGTTACAAATAGGGCTTATTTCCTCAACGTTATCAAAAGCACCTAAAACCGTTGTGCCTGCTGTAGCATTGACAAAAAAGGGTTGGTTGTTGTTTGCTAAATCTTCTTTGATTTTAAGTTCAAGGTCGCTAGCAAGCATTTGTCCTTCGGCATTAACCTTAACTTGTCTTACTTGGTCTCTTCCAATTCCCATTAATGCAGCATTTTTATTAATGGAGTAATGTGAAACTTCTGAAGTATAAACAATCATTTTACTGTTTACGCCAGCAGTTCTTACAGTACTGTTATGTTTGTCTCTAGCCATTACCATAGCCATAAAATTACTCATAGAGCCACCAGGAGCAAAAGTGCCATCGCTGTACTTGTCATATCCAATTATATCGCAAATGTTATGTAATATGGTTTTTTCAATACCAACTTGAGGTCCTGCAACTTTATAAGTATACATACTATTGTTTAGCATGACAGCTAACAAATCACCTAATGTAGCTTTACTCATTCGGCCGCCAAAAAGCTGATTGAAAAACGATGTTGAAGCAGTTTTAGGAGTACTTTTTATAATTTCTAGTAATGTTTTTTTTAAGTCTTCGTCTAAACTTGGGTGTTCATTGAGCGAAAGGTCTAAAGTTTTATAGAGCTTATCAGTGTCTATAGGTTTTGCTACAGGTTGTTGTTTTTCTTCTTTAAGAAGGATTTCTGCTAACTCATTAAACAATTTTAAATCTTTATTCATAAATTGGGCTAATTGGCTTTAAGGACTTCAAGAAACATTAAAAATATTAAAATTTAAATTTATAGCTATTGAAACCTATATTTACTTTAAATGAATTAATAAATGCTTTGTCTCAATCTTCAAAGGATAATTACAAAACCATTTTTAAAAATTTAGTTTTAGATAAAAATGTGTTGGACGAATACCTAAACTGGTCAACTAAAAAGTATGTTAGAAATGGTATTTATAAAAGCGACAATTTTGAACTGATTTTATTGTGTTGGGAAGCTGGTCAAGAAACCCCAATACACTGTCATAGTGGTGAAGAGTGTTGGATGTATTTGATAGAAGGCGAAATAGAAGAAGTGCAATACCATAAGCATGAAAATGGCGACGTTGAAGCTAAAGGAATTCGAAAAATAGCTAATCAACAACAAGCTTATATTAATGATGCAATTGGTTTACATAAGTTAAAAAACAATTCAAAAGGAAGAACAATTAGCTTGCATCTCTATGCAAAACCTATAGAATCTTGCAGTTATTTTGATGAACAGTCAAAGACCTTTATCAAAAAAAATCTAAGCTACGATACTTACAAAGGAGAAATCCTTTCTAGCAAAACAGTGTCTTCGATTTAATTGGAAATATTCACCGAAGTACCTTCTCCTAAACCGATCAATCTATCAAAACGCGCACCCAAATCTCTATAATACACTAGTACTTTGTAGTTGTTTTCGGTTTGGTAAAAGTTTCCACTTATTGCACCTTCATCTAGAGTTCCTTTGTCGTCAACTACAACATATTTATAGTTGTAGAATCCTTGTTTAAGCTTAAATGAAGTTTGGTAAACTTCAGCTTCAGGATTGTAAACCATTTTATTCATGTTATCTAACGCGTAGTTGTTGAAATTACCATAGACGTATATAGATTTTCCGTCTAAAAGCTCAGGGTAAAGCAATGAAAAATGCATCATAGTGTAATCGGCTTCAATGGTAACATTGTCAGTATTTACAGCTGTTATAAGAAAATTACCGTTAATATCAGGATTGTAAGTGTATGGTCTGCTTGCTCTCTCTTCATTTGTAAATAAGTAGTTGTGGTAAATCTCCTTGAGGTCAATAAACTGTACGCCTACGTTGGCAACCCTAACATCTTTGTTTTCAAAAAACAAATATTCATTTCCAGCCCAAAAACTTGATTCTGTATTGTATCTATACATAAGTTCATTTCCTAAAACATATTGTGGTTTTAGGTTTGAGATAGCTGTATTTAAATTATTATTTTGAATAACTAGCGTTTTTATGGTTTCCATTGGGTTGTTGAAATTGACATTGTTAGTTGCAATTACAAAATCAACCGATTGTTTTTCGTTAATGAACTTTACATCTCTTGAGCGTTTTATAGTAACACCAACGTTTACAATATCTTCATAAACCATAAATTTTCTTGAAAACATCAACTCATCATAATCATCATATATAAAAATCATGTAGTTACCACTTTTTAAAATACCACGAGTTTGCGCGTTTGGTATTTGAAGCTTGTAATGCGAATAAATTTGATACGTATTAAAAGAGTTTTCATAATCGCGAATACGCTGGTTGTCAAAACCACTTAGGTATTCAGACTTTACAAGTTGAGAAGGCGTCCAATCAAAATTATAGTGCACTATTTCGTAGTAAAAATCGGCTTCATCACCATTTAAAGCATCAAACTCTAGTATTAAAGGCTCGCCTAAACGGAGTATAGGCAGTTGACTTTCAGAGGTGTTTCCTTTAAAAGTTATAGTGCTAATATACTCAGGAGGATTGGTTTCTTCAATTTGCCCAAAAGTTAAAAGTGGTAGGCAAATTAAAAATATTAAAAGCTGTATGGTCTTTGTCATCAAAATTATACGGTTGTCTCTGTAAAGATACACAAATTTTATGCCTAATTAATTTTTGTTATTTAGAATTGATATAAATAAATAACTTGAGGTGTTTTCAAATTATTTTTAGCTATTAATTCGTAAATTTGCAGCGATTTTTTAGACAATTAATTTCAATATCAAACATATGTCAAACGACATTAAGATTAAAAAAGGTCTGAACATAAACCTTAAAGGTGACGCTGAGAAAACGACAGAAAATGCCATTATCAGCAATTACTGCACTATCAGGCCAGAAGATTTCCATAGCATAATTCCTAAACTTGTAGCAAAAGAAGGCACTAAAGTAAAAGCAGGTGAAACTGTATTTTACAACAAAGATGCCGAAGACATGAAGTTTGTGTCTCCTGTTTCTGGTGAAGTTGTTGAGGTTGCTCGTGGAGAGAGAAGACGAATTATGGCAATTAAAATTCAAGCAGACAAAGAGCAAACGTATGTTGACTTTGGTAAGTTTAATTTAGATGCTGCCGATGCTGATAAAGTGAAAGCACACTTGTTAGCTTCTGGTTGTTGGCCATTTATTAAACAACGTCCTTACGATGTTATTGCAAACCCAAACAAGTCGCCTAAAGCGATATTTGTATCAGGTTACGCATCAGCTCCTTTAGCAGCAGACTACGATTATGTGCTTCAAGGTAAAGAAGCTGAAATGCAAGCAGCAATAACAGCTTTAGGGAAATTAACTGAAGGACAAGTACATGTATCGGTTGGTAAAAATTCCAATTCACCACTTGCAGGATTATCAGGTATTACACTACATAAAGTGTCAGGTCCTCATCCTTCAGGAAATGTTGGTACTCAAATCAATAAAATTGACCCAATAAACAAAGGTGAAGTAGTTTGGACGATTAATCCACAAGATTTAGTTGTTATTGGTGAATTGTTATTAACTGGTAAATTCAATGCAGAGCGTATTGTTGCTTTAGTTGGATCATCGGTTAAAAAACCAAGATATTTTAAAACAAAAATAGGAAGCGAAATAGCAACTATGGTTTATGACAATGGTGTTGATAAAGATGGTAACGACCGTATTATATCAGGAAACGTGTTGTCAGGAAAACAAATTAAACCAGATGGTGCTCTAGACTATTACAGTAATACAGTAACAGTTATTCCTGAAGGTGATGACTACGAGTTTTTTGGATGGAATAAACCTGTATTTAATAAGATTTCTACTTCAAGAGCGATGACGTTTTCTTGGTTAAACCCTAAGAAAAAGTACGATTTAAATACCAATACAAATGGTGAACATCGTGCGTTTGTAGTAACAGGAAGTTACGAAGAGGTTTTTCCTTTAGATATATATCCAATGCAAATTCTTAAAGCATGTATGTATCAAGATTTAGACGAAATGGAAGCTTTAGGAATGTATGAAGTTGCACCTGAAGATTTTGCCTTAACAGAGTTTATTTGTGTGTCTAAACAACCACACCAAAAAATAATTAGACAAGGTTTAGACTTAATGCTTAAAGAGATAGGATAATGAGCTTAAAAAGTAATTTACATAACTTAAAAGAAAAGTATAAAGGCACCAAAATGGCGCCTGCGTTTAACGCATTACATACGTTTTTATACTTACCTAACGAGACTACTCATGGTGGTACTCATATAAAAGTAGCTGACGATTTAAAGCGTACCATGAACACGGTTATCATGTCATTGATTCCATGTTTAATTTTTGGTATGTTCAATGCTGGTTACCAGCACTATTTAGCTTTAGGAGAAATTAGTCAAGCTACAGGTTTTTTTGATTCTGTATTTTGGAGTTGGGATAACTTAGTAATAGGACTTTGGAAAGTATTACCACTGGTAATTGTGTCTTACGGAGTTGGTCTAGCAATTGAGTTTGTTTTTGCAGTAATTAAAGGTCACGAAGTAGAAGAAGGTTACTTAGTTACAGGTATGCTTGTGCCACTAATAGTACCAGTAGATACACCATTATGGATGTTAGCAGTTGCTGTAGCTTTTGGTGTTGTAATTGGTAAAGAAGTGTTTGGAGGAACAGGAATGAATATTCTTAACCCTGCATTAACTATTCGTGCCTTTTTATTCTTTGCATATCCTACTTGGATGTCTGGAGATAAAGTATGGGTTCATGGTGCTGTAGCAAGAGATAAAGCTATTGCTGCAGGTGAGAATCTTGATGCTATTTCGGGTGAAACTATTTTAGGAAGTTTAGCACAAGGAAAAGAAATAACCTATTCTGTTTGGGATATGTTTACAGGATTAATTCCTGGTTCAGTAGGTGAAACTTCAGCAGTATTAATTCTTTTAGGAGGTTTATTCTTAATCTTTACTAAAATAGGAAGCTGGAGAATTATGTTGTCATCTGTACTTGGTGCATTGGTAATGGGATTAATTTTCAATGGTGTTGTAGATGCAGGATGGATAGGAGAAGGAAGCAAGTTTTATGGATTAATGAGTACTGAGTTTTGGCATCATTTACTAATTGGTGGATTTGCCTTTGGTACTGTGTTTATGGCAACCGATCCTGTAACGGCTTCACAAACCAACAAAGGAAAGTGGATTTACGGATTCTTAATCGGATTTATTTCAATATTAATTAGAGTATTCAACCCAGCATATCCAGAAGGTGTAATGCTTGCAATTCTATTAATGAATGTGTTTGCACCAACAATTGATCACTACGTGGTTCAAGGAAATGTGAAAAGAAGAATGAAACGTTTAAAAGCAAAAACAGCTTAAAATGAGTAATAAAACAGATAGCAACGTATATACAGTATTGTTTGCCATAGGAATGGTAGTAGTAGTAGGTGCTTTGTTAGCTTTTACAGCAGCATCACTTAAACCTACAATTACAAAAAATGTTGAGTTGGAAATGCAGCAAAACATCCTATATGCAATGGGTGTAAATGAAAACGACGAGAGTAGTGCAAACTTTGTATCTACTGATGTAGCACCAGAATTATTTAACAAATACATCACAAAACAATATGTTATTTTAAATGGTGATGTAACCGAAAATGATGAAGCTTACTTAATTGATATCAAAAAAGAAAAAGCTAAAGGAGATGCTTCTAAAAGAAGATTGCCATTATTTGTAGGAGAAAAAGACGGTAAAACGTACTACATCGCTCCAATAAGAGGTAAAGGACTTTGGGATGCTGTTTGGGCATATATAGCTATGGATGAAAACATGGTGATACAAGGTGCTTATTTTGACCATAAAGGAGAAACTCCAGGTTTAGGTGCAAACATTAAAGAACGTTATTTTATGGACGACTTTATTGGTGAGCATTTATTAGATAGCCAAGGAAACTTTAAAGGTGTTGCAGTGTCAAAAAGTAATGCTGACCCAACTAACCAAGATAAGACAGATAATGAAGTAGATGCTATTGCTGGAGCAACAATAACTGGTGATGGTGTAGCAGCAATGATTAAAGGAGACTTGTCGTTGTATGTACCTTATTTTAAAAACTTAAACAAATAATCTTATGGGATTACTTTCAAAAAAAGACGCAAAATTAATAACAGATCCATTAGCAGATAACAACCCAATTACTATTCAAGTATTAGGTATTTGTTCTGCTCTGGCTATTACAGCACAATTAAAGGCATCTATAGTAATGTCATTGTCTGTATTATTTGTAATGGGAGTAGGTAACGTGGTTATTTCATTAATCCGTAATATTATTCCATCAAAGATTAGAATTATTGTTCAGCTTACAGTTGTAGCTGCATTGGTAATTATTGTTGACCAAGTGTTGAAAGCATATGCATATTCTTTAAGTAAAGAGCTTTCAGTATTTATTGGATTAATCATTACCAACTGTATCATTATGGGACGTTTTGAGGCTTTCGCTTTAGGTAATGGACCATGGAAATCGTTTTTAGATGGTATTGGTAACGCTTTAGGATATGCAGTAATTCTTGTTATTGTAGGTTTCTTTAGAGAGCTGTTAGGTTCTGGTACTTTATTAGGATTTAAAGTATTAGGAGACCCAATTGAAAAAACAGGATTATACGCTATTGGTTACGAAAACAACGGTTTTATGCTATTATCACCAATGGCATTGATAGTTGTAGGTATCATTATTTGGGTACAACGTAGTAGAAACAAAGATTTAATAGAAGACTAAAATTGACTTGTCATTCTGAACTTGATTCAGAATCTCATCAAAATATAGAATATGGAACATTTAGAATTATTTTTCAAATCAATTTTTATAGATAACATGGTATTTGCCACGTTCTTAGGAATGTGTTCTTACCTAGCAGTATCTAAAAAGGTAAGTACTGCAGTTGGTCTTGGAGCAGCTGTAATATTCGTATTAGCAGTAACTGTACCTGTAAACTGGTTATTGGACCAATACATTTTACAACCAGGAGCATTAACGTGGTTAGGAGCAGAGTATGCTGATTACGATTTAAGCTTCCTGTCATTTATCATGTTCATCGCTACCATTGCAACTATGGTACAATTAGTAGAAATTGTGGTAGAGAAGTTTTCTCCATCATTATATAACTCTCTTGGTATTTTCTTACCACTTATTGCTGTAAACTGTGCAATTCTTGGTGGATCATTATTTATGCAATCAAGAGAAATTGAAAGTATTGGATTAGCGTTTAACTATGGAATTTCTTCAGGAATTGGTTGGTTTTTAGCAATTCTTGCTATTGCAGCTATTCGTGAAAAAATACGTTATTCAAATGTTCCTGCTCCTTTAAGAGGATTAGGAATTACATTCATTATTACTGGTTTAATGGCAATTGGGTTTATGAGTTTTGGAGGAATGTTAACTGGTGGAGATGATGAAGCAACAAAAGAGCCTGAAACAGCACAAGTTGAACAGGTAGAAGAAAAAGAACAAAAATTAGCTGAAAACACGACTACAATAAACGAGTAATATGATATTAGCAGCAGGTACATTAGGAACAATTTTAGCAACCGTAGCGGCCTTTTTAATAGTAACACTACTATTGGTAGGTTTGTTATTATTCGTAAAACAAAAATTATCACCATCAGGTCCAGTGACCATTAAAATTAATGGTGAAAAAGAAATAGAGGTTGCCTCAGGAGGAAGCTTACTTACAACTTTAGGAAGCCAAAAAATATTTTTACCATCAGCTTGTGGTGGAGGTGGTACATGTATTCAATGTGAGTGTCATGTATTATCAGGTGGAGGTGAAGCGCTTCCAACTGAAACGCCTCACTTTACGCGTAAAGAGTTACAGCATGGAGCACGTTTATCTTGTCAGGTAAAGGTGAAACAAGACATGGAAATTACAATTCCAGAAGAAGTATTTGGTATCAAGAAATGGGAAGCAGAAGTTGTACGTAACTATAACGTAGCATCTTTTATTAAAGAGTTTGTAGTTCGTATTCCAGAAGATATGAATTATAAAGCAGGTGGATATATTCAAATTGAAATTCCACCATGTGAAGTAAAATATGCTGATATTGATATTACTGCACATCCTGAAGAGCACGAAACACCAGATAAGTTTCAAGCAGAATGGGATAAGTTTGGTCTTTGGCCATTAGTAATGAAAAATGACGAAACAGTTGAAAGAGCTTATTCTATGGCTTCTTACCCAGCTGAGGGACGAGATATTATGCTTAACGTTCGTATTGCTACTCCACCATGGGACCGTAACAAAAACGGTTGGATGGATGTAAACCCTGGAGTTGCTTCGTCTTATATCTTTAATCAAAAACCAGGAGATAAAGTAACTATTTCAGGACCTTATGGAGAATTCTTCATCAATGAGTCAGAATCTGAAATGTTATATGTTGGTGGTGGAGCAGGTATGGCACCAATGCGTTCACACTTATATCACTTATTTAAAACCTTAAAGACAGGACGTAAAGTTACGTATTGGTATGGTGGACGTTCTAAACGTGAGTTGTTCTACTTAGAGCACTTTAGAGCTTTAGAAAGAGATTTCCCTAACTTTAAGTTTTACTTAGCTTTATCTGAACCATTAGAAGAAGATAACTGGAAAGTAAAAGAAAATATTGATGCACCAGGAGACGGATTTGTAGGATTCATTCACAACTGTGTTATTGATAACTACTTAAGTCATCACGATGCACCAGAAGATATAGAGTTATATTTCTGTGGACCTCCATTAATGAACAAAGCAGTTCAAAAAATGGGAGAAGATTTTGGTATCCCAGATGAGCACATTAGATTTGATGACTTTGGAGGTTAATAAACCTTCTGAATTAAATAAAAAAACCAGCATCAATTGCTGGTTTTTTTATTTGTATTCCATTATTAAAAATACAGCTGTACTGTCACCAATATTTAAAACTTCGTGAGTAGTTATGCTGTCTTTTTTAAAGCTATATCCTGAGGGTACATTCACTTCGCGAGTACCTTTGTAATCGGTAATTCTAAATTTACTGCCTTTTAAGGTATAACCAAAATGCGGATTATGATAATGTTTTTCATGTCCAACTCCTGGAGCAAAAGTACATTTTAATACTCTTAGCTTTGGGTTGTTTTCAATAACTTCACAAACAGCTTTTCCTTTCCAACCAGCTTCCAAAGGATCTGGTAAGTTTTGTTGTTTTTCTTTACAAGAAAGAATCAATGCTTGAGATAGTAATATAATTTGAGTTAATCGTTTCATCCGTTAAGAAAGATACACAATTTAAAGTTTTACATACCAAAATAAAGATAAACAGCGTTATTTCAATATGAAAAAAATACTACTTGTCATTTTAGCTTTAGTGGTTGTTGGAGCTTTTGCGTATCAGTTTAAGTCAGTGAAAAAATCAGTAGAGATTATTTCATCAGCTATTAAAACTCCAGATTTAGTCAATAAGGATAGTTTAACAATTAAATCTAGAGTTAATATACCTTTAGGTTTTAAGCGTGTTGAGTATAATACAGGCAGTTTTCAAGAGTATTTAAGAAATTATGAATTGAAACCTTTTGGTAGTAAGATTATTAATTATGACGATTCTCAATATTTTTGGCAAAGTGGACATGTTGGAGTGCTAGAAATACCTGTTCCAAATAACGGATTGCAGCAATGTGCTGATGCTTTAATTAGAGTAAGAAGTGAATATCTTTGGGACAATAACCGAAAAGTTGAAATTGGGTTTAACTTTACTTCTGGACATTATTGCTCATGGTTAAAATACGCTGAAGGCTATAGACCAAAAATAGATGGTAACAAAGTAAGTTTTCATAAAACAGCAGCTAAAGACCATTCTAAAACAAATTTTTATAAGTACTTAAATCTTATTTATACCTATTCAGGAACTTTATCGCTTTACAATGAACTTCCTAAGATTAATGACGTAAGTAAGCTTCAAATTGGAGATATGCTCATTAAAGGAGGTATACCAGGACATATAGCTATTATATGTGATGAAATAGTAAACGAAACAGGAGACAAGTTGTTTTTGCTTTTTCAAGGAAATACACCAGCGCAAAGCGTTCATTTGGTAAAAAACTTAGAAGATAGTACTATTTCACCTTGGTATAAACTGGAAAAAGACGCAGTGATTCCTGTCTCTAACTATACATTTTACGATTCAAAATTTGTGAGGTTTAAATAGCAAGTTCGTATCTTTGTGTTATGAGTAAACCACTTACCAAACAAGAACTTCATAATTTAGCAATGAACCATGTTGGCAAAGATTTAGAGCAACGTGGCTTTGAGTTTGTTGCTATAAATAGCAAATTAAAAAAGCATCCACAGTTTGTGTGTATTGATAAAAACAGTCAATACTATTTTGTGATTGTAAGAGCTGTAATGTTGCCAGAAAACCCAAATAACTATGACATTGTTTGGATGGAAACTTTTAAAAAACACGCAGCAGATAAGGATGCCAAAGTACTTTATGCTGGAGTTGGTTTAGGAAATCCAAATGGTGAAGATTTACCAATATATTTTAACGAAGAATATCTTATAGAGTATAATGGTATTCAGGTGATTGAAACACATCTTAACTAATGAAACAAGTTTTAGTTTTTTTACTGATTGCATCAGTTTTTTTTACATGTAAAAAAGGACCTTCAAACACTAAACTATCAGGTGATGTATTTGGTACTAGTTACTCAGTTATTTATGATAAAGACGTTGACTATACCAAGTCATTTGATAGTCTTTTTGCGGTAATTAATACCTCATTATCCACCTATATTCCAGATTCTGATATTTCTAAAATAAACCGAAACGAGAGCAATTCTATTGACGACCATTTTATAACCGTTTTTAATGCATCTAAAGTTATTTATAACAATACTCAAGGCGCTTTTGACCCAACCATAGGAGTTGTTGTAAACGCATGGGATTTTGGTCCACAAGGAAAAATAGTTGCTCTAGATAGCTTAAAAATTGATAGCCTTATGCAGTATGTTGGTTTTGATAAAGTGAATAGAGTTGATAATAAGATTTTGAAACTGAAAGGTGCATTTATAGATTTTAATGCTATAGCAAAAGGTTATGGAGTAGATGTTATTGCTAATTTTTTAGAACAGAAAAAAGTTGATAATTATCTAGTTGAAATAGGAGGTGAGATAAGAAGTAAGGGTATAAATGTTGAAAAGGATAGTAATTGGAAAGTTGGCTTAGATCAACCTAGATTTGATGGTGAACAGTCTATTCTAAAGGCGATAAGTATTAAAGATGAAGCTATGGCAACTTCTGGTACCTATAGAAAATTTAAAGTTGATGAAAATGGTAACAGATATGCTCATATTATTGATACAAAAACTGGTTATCCATCTAAAACTAACGTGTTAAGTGTGTCAGTTATTGCAAAAGATTGTATGACAGCTGATGCTTATGCTACAGCTTTTCAAGCTATGGGAGTTGAGAGTGTAAAAGAGTATCTTCAATCACATCCTGAATTAAAAGCATTTTTGGTTTTTGAGAACGATAAAAATGAGTTTGAAACTTTAAATCTAAATGGTTTTCCTGAGGAGTAAATAGTTTGCTTTTTGTTATTTCAACTGAAAGGAGAAATCACATCATACTATTTAATTTATAGCGCCTGAATACAAATCAACAACCAACCAATTACAAAAAGTAAACCACCAATAGGCGTAATTGGTCCTAGAAAACGTAATTTCTTTCCTTTGGCATCACTTAAAATTAAGCCATAGATACTAAAAGAAAAAAGGACAATACCTAAAGTAAAACACCAATACATTGCTGATGTAGAGAACTCTTGATTAAAGCCAAGTATTAACAAAACGATAGCGTGATACATTTGATATTTTACACCTGTTTCAAAACTTTTTAGCTGGTCTTCCGATAGTGTTTTCTTTAAAGCATGTGCACCAAATGCACCAAATATTATGGCTAACATTCCGAATAAAGCGCCTGTAATTATAAATGCTTGTTGTGTCATGTTGGTTTAATTTTTTCTAACTAAAGGAATAATTTCACCTTTTGCTAAACAGTATTTATGTATGTCAGCATCAGATAACGATGCGGTGTAATCTACTTCTTCAACCTTAAAACCAATACGTCTTAATTTGTCAAAATAATCACGACCATAAATACGCACATGATCATATTGACCAAAAATTTTAGCACGTTCTTTTTTATCAGTTATACTATCGTCTTCAAACGTAGTTTCACGGTTTAAATCTTGCGGAATTTGAAAAACACCAAAACCACCAGGTTTCATAACGCGATACAATTCCTGCATGGCTTTAGTATCATCAGGAATATGCTCTAAAACATGATTGCAAAAAATAACATCATAGCTGTTATCAGCAAATGGAAGGTTACAAATATCAGCTTTTACATCAGCAATAGGTGATAGTAAATCTGTAGTTGTATAATCTATATTTTTTAGTGCTTTAAAACGTTTTAAAAAACACTGTTCTGGAGCAAAATGGAGCACTTTGTTTTTTGCTGAAAAGAAATCAGTTTCATTCTTTAAATACAACCACAGCAACCTGTGACGCTCTAAACTTAAGGTTGAAGGTGACAATACATTGTTGCGTTGTGTGCCATAACCATAAGGTAAAAAGGTTTTAAAGCTTTTACCATCAATAGGATCAGTGTGGTTTTCTCCTTTTAAAAATGTTGCTATAACAGGACGTACTAAATAACTAAACCTGATTAATAACGGTCTAGGTATGAGGTTTAGTAGTATTTTAAAAAGCTTTTTCAAACAGTTTAAGCTAATATAGTTTTGTTAGAAAGTATGTTTTCATAAATGCCATCCCAAAGCACAATACGTTGTTTTAATGCATCTTTAGCCACTTGTAATACATCTTGCCATTTTTGGTCGTCATTACCACAAAGTTCTTCAATCATTTTTAACGATAAAGGTCCGTGCTCGTCTCCATCAAGCTCTATATGTCTGTTAAGATAGTAGGTTAACTTGCTGTAAGAATTATCATTGGTTTGTGACTGATTGATAATTTGAAAAAACATATCAGGAATCACATCTTCACGACCAAATGTAAATGCCGATGCTATTTTGTGAGCTTCATTTGTGCTGATAATTTCAAACGTATAGTTGATGAAATTTTCGGTAGCAGTATCTAAATTACAGTTTTTAATAGCATTTTCAAGAGAATCACCATTATTTAAAAACTGTACTAATTGATGCATTTGAGATGTGCTAGCACCTATTTGATTCATGGCGTCTAGATACATTTCGTAATGACTTTTAGGAGCTCCTAGTTCGTTAACATCACTTTCTTCACCTAAAACAATTTCATTGATAAAACGTGCAGTCGCAGGATTTTTTGCAGGTAACCAAGGTAACGATGTTGTTGTTAACTGGTTTTGCAGCGCTTTTAAAAGTGACATAAAATCCCAAACAGCAAATACGTGCTGTTCCATGAAAATTTTAATATCATCAGGTGTTGAAAGTGCTTTATATAGGTCGTGATTATTTAAGGAATCTCTTAATGATTTAAGTTCCTTTTCAATAAACTCAATGGTGTTCATAATGAGAAATTAAAGAATTAAAGCTTGTTGTCTAAACTCATTTTCTTCATCAGACGTAATGCCTAATGCTTCATAAACATAAGCAAAGGTTGATAGTATTTCTGGTTTGCCATCAACCAAAGCTACGTCGTGTTCAAAATGTACACTAGGTTTTCCGTCAAGCGTTACAATTGTCCAACCATCTTTAAGTTGTTTTACACGATGTGTGCCACCATTAATCATTGGTTCAATGGCTACAACCATACCTTCTATAAACTTTTTTCCTCTACCACGTCTACCGTAATTTGGCATTTCAGGATCTTCGTGCATTTTACGTCCAAGTCCATGTCCTACTAATTCACGCACTACACCATAACCTTGGGTTTCGCAATGGTTTTGAATGGCATAACCTACATCGCCAACACGGTTTCCAGATTTAAATTCTCTAATACCAACGTAAAGCGATTCTTTAGTAACTTCTATAAGTTTTTTAGTTTCAGGGTCAACTTCGCCAACTTCAAAAGTGTAAGCATGGTCACCATAAAACTCGTTCATTAATGCACCACAGTCTATAGAAACTATATCACCATCTTCTAGAGGTCTGTCTGTAGGTAAACCATGAACAACAGCTTCATTTACACTGCAAAGTAATGTAGAAGGACAGTCGTAAAGACCTTTAAAGCCAGGTAATGCACCTTGAGCTCTTATAAAATCTTCTGCAAGTTTATCTAATTGATTTGTGGTAACGCCTGCTTTTACTTCTTTAGCAAGCATACCAAGTGTTTTTGATACCACCAAAGCACTTAGGCGCATCAATTCTATTTCTTCTTTTGTTTTTACTATAATCATCTTATTTTCTTAAAAATGAAAACAAACCTTTTTTCTTTTGGTTTGATTTCATGTTTGGAGTTTCGTTGGTTATCAACTGATATACTTCTCCCCAACCTAAAACACCTCCAATGTTTCTGTCGTCAATAAAAATGTCAGCATATATTTTTCGACTCTTTGAATAGTCAAATTTTTCTTCAGGAAAACTCTTGTTTACAGCATAAAACTGTATGCCTTTATCTTCACAAAATTTTACTGCTTCGTCTAATTTTGATCCACTTCTATAGGTCCATAATATTAAGCGATGACCATCATCTTGAAGTCGTTTTAAGGTTTCAAACGCAAAAATTCTAGGTTTTCCTATTTTAGGATAACCGTCTTCAACGATTGTACCATCAAAATCGACAGCTATAATTAACTTATCCTGAAAATTCATCTTTCATTTTTTAACGTTGCAAAAATACATAAAATAATGGCATTGACTTAATTATACCAATGGATGTTGTGTCATGGCTTTTGGCTGCTCAACACCCATTAATTTTAATATTGTTGGAGCAATATCTCCTAAAATACCATCTTTAATTTTTGTTTTATCGTTGTCAATTAAAATTACTGGAACAGGGTTTGTAGTATGTGACGTGTTTGGTGAACCATCAGGGTTTATCATGGTTTCACAATTACCATGGTCTGCAATTAATAATGTAGTATAATTGTTTTTTAATGCAGATGTAATCACATCTTCCACGCATTTATCTACAGCTTCACAGGCTTGTATTGCAGCTTCCATAACTCCAGTATGTCCTACCATATCACCATTTGCAAAATTGAGACATACAAAATCTACTTCGCCTTTATCAAGTTCTGGTATTAAAGCATCTCTTAGTTCGTAGGCACTCATTTCAGGTTTTAAGTCGTAAGTCGCTACCTTAGGAGAGTTGCGAAGTATTCTAGTTTCACCTTCAAAAGGAGTTTCTCTTCCGCCTGAAAAGAAGAATGTTACATGAGGATACTTTT
Organism: Gaetbulibacter jejuensis; assembly: GCF_039524015.1. NCBI lineage: Bacteria > Pseudomonadati > Bacteroidota > Flavobacteriia > Flavobacteriales > Flavobacteriaceae > Gaetbulibacter > Gaetbulibacter jejuensis. Next base: position 1,071,154 of record NZ_BAAAGF010000001.1, read on the forward strand.
CGGTTTCAGCCATTCTAATTTGGGTTTTATGGTTCTTTTCAAGAATTTCTCCCAAGGTTTCAGTAAGGTTGTCTTTGTCAAAAACAACATTAATTCCTTTAAATGAATCGTCATAATTGGTCATTGTTACATAATGTAAATCCAATTTATGCATGTTTTGTTCATGAAAATCCTTTTGAGATAAGGCTTCAGTAAGTTGACGTCCTCTATCTGTTCTAAAATTGAAGAAGACAACCACATCACCTTCTTTAATTTTTGCTACTGGCTCATTATTAGTATCAAGATTAATAATTGGTTTTATGAATTCGTCAGTAACATTATTGTCATAACTGTTATCGATAGATTTTAAAATATTTGTTGATGTTTCACCAACACCATTCACTAAAGCATCATAAGCTAGTTTAACACGTTCCCAGCGTTTGTCTCTATCCATAGCATAGTAACGACCAGTAACTGTTGCAAGTTGGGTGTTTGTGTTTTTTATATGTGACAGTAACGATGTGATAAATCCGTAACCAGATTTTGGATCAACGTCTCTACCATCAGTAAATGCATGGACATAAGATTGCTGAACACCAAATTCTTGGGCTGCATCAATTAACCCAAACAAGTGATTAATGTGTGAGTGAACACCACCATCGCTTACCAAGCCTAAAAAATGAACAGGCTTGTTATTGCTTTTAGCATAATTAAAGGCATTAACCAAAGCAGCTTCTTTACCTAATGTTTTATCTTTAACAGCAAGGTTTATTTTAACCAAGTCTTGGTAAACAATTCGTCCTGCACCAAGATTCATGTGTCCAACTTCGCTATTTCCCATTTGACCTTCTGGTAAACCTACATGTAAACCGTCAGTTCTAAGGCTAGCATGAGAGTAATTGTGGTATAGTGAATCTATATAAGGCGTTTTTGCATTGTCAATTGCTGAAACTTTAGGGTCAGGAGATGTTCCCCAACCATCAAGAATCATAAGAATAACTTTTTTGTTCATAGTGGTATGGCTTTAAGCTTCAAAGATAAAAGTTTAAAGTAGTAACCTTAAATTTTAAGTACCAAAAAAATGAATTTAAAGATTTATTATATGATTAACGACTTATTGTTAACCATTTTTTTCAATTTAATAAAGCCTTAACATATTTGTTTGTAAAGCGTTAAATAAATGTTATTTATAATTTTTATGTGTAACAGAACGAGAAATATGTCGTCTCTTTAGTATAATCAAAAAACAATCAATTAATTTAAATCTTTCATCATGAAAAAAACAGTAATTATTTTAGCAATTGCATTAGGCTTTTCGTTTAGCACTTTTGCAACAACTACGACATCTAACAATTTTAAAATTGTAAAAGCAGAAAACTCAGTTAGCCCATTTTGTGCATCAATTGCTAAAGGAGATTTTGAAACCGTAAAAAAACTTATTGAATTAGGTGCTGATGTAAATCAAAAATCTAATGGAATGACACCGCTTATGTATGCGGCAAAATTTAATAGAGTTGAAATTTTAAAGCTTTTAGTTGAAAATGGAGCAGATTTAAAAAAGAAATCTGATAAAGGGTATACTGCTGAAAAGTATGCTGAATTATCTAATGCTCAAGACGCAATAAAAGCTATCAATCATTTCGAATCTCAAAAGAAAAGAAAAGCTTAACTTATGTATTAATAAGTTGGTTGGTTAGTTAGTTGTAAAAAGACTCCTTGTTTAGGGAGTCTTTTTATATTTAGTGATAGCTTCTCTAATTTTTTCTATTCTATTGTCTGGGTCAGGATGTGTGCTTTGAAACTCAGGGACTCTGTTAGGTCCAGCAGCAGCTTTTAATATTTCCATTACACCTATCATTTCTTCAGGGTTGTATCCTGCTTTAATCATAAATTTTACGCCTAGATCATCACTTTCTAGTTCGTCTCCACGACCGTTGGTTAGTAAAGTTTGTTGACCAATTCCACTTACTAATCCACCCATATCAGCACCAACCGAAGCTCCTGTTGTAACAGTGCTCCAAAATTCTGATTCTGCAATACGCTCTGCTGAATGTCTACCTAAAACATGACCAATTTCATGACCTAATACACCAGCCAACTGGTCTTCATTTTCTAATTTTGAAAATAAAGCATAGGTGATAAAAATTTGACCTCCTGGTAATGCAAATGCATTTATAGTATTTGGGTCTGCCAATAAATGAAATTCATACTGGTAAGGTGTTTGGTTGGCAATACTATTACTTACCAATTTATTTCCAACATTATCAACTAAGGCTTGATAACTTTCATTAGGGTGTAAACCTCCATGTTGCTGTGCCATTTGTGGAGCACTCTGTAAACCAATTGCGATTTCTTGGTCAGAAGTCATATTTATAGTTTGAACCCTTCCTGTAAATGGATTGGTTTCTTTACTACTACATCTTTTAATAAATGCAAAAGCAACTATAGCTATGCCTATTAAAAGTCTTATTTTAAATTTGTTGCTTCTCATGTTAGTTAGGTATTAGTTGTAATAAATTTACAAAAAAATAGCTTAATAATTCTAGGTGATTTTTAATGTGTTTTAAAGATAAGTGCATGAAATTCATTAAATATCTTTTTGCATTGTAAAGTGTAACCCTATTTTTTCAATATTAAAAGGTTTACCAATAATTGAAAATCCATTTTTTTCATAAAATGGAACAGCAATTTCTCTTGCGTTACACCAAATAGTAGTAATGCCTTTTTCTTTAAGTAGGTTTTCTCCATAATGTATTAAAGCATTGCCATATTTTAAACCTTGACATTCTTTTAATACAGCCATTCCTCTTAATTGATATTGTTTTTTAGTTTCAAGTAAAGGTGTGTTGTTTTTCATATAGGTCACTACGCCTACAAGCTTGTTTTGAGAATATAACCCTACGTGGTAAGTGGTTTCTAAATCGTCATTTTCAAAAATACAATCTTCAATAGGTCGTCCTTCTCTTAAAACAGGGTGTCTTACATTATAAGTGTCTTTAGATGCGATAAGCTTTATGGAGTAATTAGTTGTGTTTTTAGACATAAATTATTGGTAAAGTGTAGCCGCAAATTAATTATCTTCACGAAATATTTCAAGAAGATGTCTCCAGTATTTAAAATTATTAAAAAATCTGAAATAAACACGATTATTCCTTTAGTTAAAAAGTTGAATAATAACACCGTTTCAGATGCTGTTTTAAAAGAACGATTTGCTGAAATGATAACGCAAAACTATGAGTGTGCTGTAATTTATGATGGTGGAAAGCTAATAGGAATGTCCGGAATGTGGTTTTGTACACGACATTATGCTGGTAGAAGTGTGGAAATTGACCATGTTTATATTGATGATGACTATAGAGGCAAAGGTTTGGGAAAACAATTTTTAAGTTGGATATACAAATATGCCGAAAGTAAAGGTTGTAAAGCTGTGGAACTCAATACTTATGTTCAAAATTATCCTTCGCATAAGTTTTACTACAACGAAGGGTTTGAAATACTAGGATATCATTTTTTTAAAAAGCTTTAATTTTTTTCTTTATTAAGAAAAAGAGTTTACATATATTTGCATCCGCATTGCGGGAGTAGCTCAGTTGGTAGAGCGTCAGCCTTCCAAGCTGAATGTCGCCGGTTCGAACCCGGTCTCCCGCTCAAAAGACTTTACTTAAAGTAAAGTCTTTTTTATTTTAAGGTGTTTAGTTCTGTGCCAGTTTCTACTTCAAAAGGAGCTTTGTCATATTCAAAAACACGAGCATTCAATTCCCCTTTTAAAATAATAGAATCGCCTTTTACTTCAAGCCAGCTACCTTCTCTTAGTCCTACAACAGGTTGTGTGTTGAATTTATGAAATTCTTTTATTCGTGTCTCTCTGGTTTCTCCCATGTGAGTACTATTTGGATCAGGATCTAAATAATGCGGATTGATATTAAAAGGTACAAAACCAAAGGTTTTAAAACTTGGTGGATATACAATAGGCATATCGTTGGTAGTATTAACTGTAAGACCGCAGATATTACTTCCTGCACTTGTTCCTAAATAAGGCGTACCATTATTTACAGCAGCTTTTACGGTTTCAATTAAATCATTTTTATAAAGCTGATTAACCAAAACAAAAGTGTTTCCGCCTCCTGTAAAAATCCCTTTAGCATTTTGCAATGCTTCTTTAGGGTTTTCAAATTCATGAATACCTTTAACAGATTTTCCAATCTTTGAAAAAGCATCATTTACTTTAGCTGTATATTCATCATGCGTTATGCCTCCAGGTCTTGCATAAGGAATAAAGAGTATTTCATTAGCATCCTCAAAAAAAAGTTTCAATTCGGGTAAAATATATTCTAAAGTGCCACTACCATGTACAGTAGATGTGCTGGCTATAATTATGTTTTTCATTAATATTGTGTTTATACCAATTTTATTTTTTTTGGTATTGATTATTTTGTTGTAAATTTAAGTAAACATAGCTTTTAACAAAAGTTTATGTGTGTTTTGGAATTAAATTAAGATATGAAAACTTTTCTTTATAACATAAAACCAACCCTTATGCAAAAGTACCTATTTGTTATATTCATGTTAGTGTCTGTATTTCAGATGAACGCCCAAGATCTCAAACGTGTTGAGGTTAAAGGTAAAGTTGTGGTAGATAGTGATGATGTCATAGGAATTACGGTTTTTAATTCATCTTCTAACAGAGGAACGACTACTGACGAAAATGGAGAGTTTACCATTGCTGTGGCTTTAAACGATAGAGTTGAATTTGGAGCACTACAGTTTAAAGATTTTGAAATTGTAATTGACGAATATGTTATAGCATCAAAAAAGCTAACAGTTTTTTTGGTTGAAGAAGTAAACAAACTAGACGAAGTTGTTATTCTGCCTTATGACCTTACTGGAAATTTAACTTTAGATGTTGAAAGTGTAAGAACTTTTAACCCAAATATGGATCCAATTTATTTTGGTATTGACAATGTACACGAATATGAGTTTTCTGATGATATAAGATCACAATCAGATAATATAGCAATGCATTCGCAGTCTCAAACGATGCAAAACGGACTTAACGTTATAAATGTGGTAGGGTTTTTATTAAAACCACTTTTTAAATCTAAAGGAGAGAGAGCATCGACTCGCTCCAATGTTCCTGACATTCCAACAAGTACGTTTAAAGACCATTACACCGAAGAATTCTTATATCAAAATTTCAAGATTCCAAAGGATAGAATCAATGAATTTATAATTTATGTTGAAGACCATGGTTTAGACTATAGTTTGTTAGATAAAGGTAATGAACTTGAGTTTTTAGAATTTATAAGCCAAAAAAGTAAGCAGTTTTTAAATGAAACACCTCAAAAAGATTAAAATTAGTCTGTTTGAAAACTATTTATATGCTCCAAATTTTGCTGCGAAATCAACCTTGTTTTCTGCTAGAGCATCTATAGATGTATTCAAAAGAAGCTTACTCGTTTTTTCTCTTTTAACCACTTTTGTAATACAGTCGCAAACTGTTACACTTTCAGGTAAAGTGATAGCAAATGATGACGTTGAAGGTATTCATATAATAAATAAAACAGCAAGTAAATATACTACTACAGGTGAAAAAGGCGAGTTTGAAATTCCTGCAACGCTCAATGACACCATTATTGTTTCGGGTGTTAAATATTTAAGAGAAGAAATTGTCATTTCCCAAAACCATATTAATTCCAAGTTGCTTGAAGTGAATCTTACTGAAAACGTTAATGAGTTAAACGAAGTTGTGGTTGGTAAAATCTTGTCTGGTGATTTAACTTCTGATATAAAAAACTCAGGTGTTGAACGAGATATAAACTTTTATGATGTTGGAATTCCTGGTTACACAGGAAAGCCAAAAACGCAAAGTGAACGAAGACTTTACGAAGCCCAAACAGGTAGTGGTTTAATTCCTTTAAATCCAATTTTGAACTGGATTTCTGGTAGAACAAAACGATTAAAACACTTAATTGAATTGGAAAGACAAGATGTTCAAATGAATAGAGCTATATCAGAGTTTTCTGAAATGCTTTTTGAAATAGATGATTTGGATGAAGCTCAAAGAATGGAGTTTTTCTATTTTAGTTCAGAAGATCCAGAGTTTATGCAAATTGCAAAAGAAAAAAATGATATAAAACTACTAGAGTTTTTACAAATTAAGCTTAAAGCTTACAAAGCAAACGTTAATTCTTCCCAAGATTAAAATTCAATGTTAAATAGTACGTTCTAATCTAACAACTCATTATATTTGCAAAGTGATACAAGCAGCTACATTTTTATTCATTGGTACTACAGAAGTTATGTTTATACTTGTTGTAGTGGTTTTGGTTTTTGGAGCCGACAAAATTCCTGAGATTGCCAAAGGCTTAGGAAAAGGTATGCGAGTACTTCGCGATGCGTCAAACGATATTAAATCTGAAATTACTAAAAGCGCTGAACAAAATGGTATTGATACCAGTATTACTAAAGATGTTCAAGACGAAATAAACAAGGTGAAAGACGATTTAGAAGATTTCACAGGTTCGGTAAGACGTAAATTGTAAATATTATATTCGTAAAATTGTATTTGGTTTTTTATCGAAAACTGAATTTTTCAATTAATTTTTTTAAGATTATTTAATATATTTAGAAAATCAATAACCATCTAAATATATATTTACATGAGAAGACTCTACGTTAAAGTCATTTTACTTTTGGCTATTACTGTGGTTTCCTGTTCTAAGGAAGATGCCACATTTCAAGAAGAAGACATTCAACAAGTATTTCCTGAAAATCCTTTAACCATTGAAGAAATTAATGCAACCATCAATGCAACTATTACCAATACTGGTGATTTTGATTGGAATGCTGCTGACACCCATTTTTTATGGAGTGCAGTAAAGCATGGGCAAAATTTACTTACTATTGGTTATGGAAGTGAAGGAGAATATTTTTCAGAAATTAGAACACGAGACATTGAAAATAAAAAGGAAGCAGTATTAAATATTGTTTTGGAGCAAGAAGGTGTTGCTAAAGAAGATTTAAAACTTGTAGAACACGAAATTATTAATGTTATTGATGTGTATGTTGACAATATTAATACAATAGTAGCTCTTAAAAAGAGTCCATATGTTCGCTATTTAGAACCAAATGGTTACAATCAATTCGGAATGAGTGCAACTGCAAGATCAAGTTCAGGATGTAGCAAAAACGGAGAGTCAATAAACACCTCGCATTACACTACAGTTAGTCCTAACAATGCACAAGTGTCATGGCATTTTAGTGAGCATAACATTCCGCAAGCATGGAATTTAAGTACTGGCTCAGGAGTAACTATTGGATTGATTGATACTGGAGTATCACAATCACAATCGCTGTTGAATTCTAGTGGGTTTAACGATGGAGTTTCCAATGGACGTTTTGTTCAAAAGTATGGTACGTTTATAGATTCAGCTTGGTGGTGGAGTAGTAATTATGATGGACCACATGACAAGTGTGGTCATGGAACAGCAATGGCATCTACTATGGCTGCACCAAGAAACGATAACGGAATGCCAGTAGGTGTTGCTTATAACTCAAATTTGGTAGCTTACAGAGCTACTGAAGATGTGCTTTTAAATGATTACCATGAACGTAAAGGTGTTTCAGCTGCGTTAACCCAATTGGGAAATAGAAGTGATGTTAAAATCATTTCAATGTCTATTGGTTATGTATGGTCAATAGGAAATATTAAAGATGCTGTAAAATATGCTTACAGTAAAGGCAAACTTATTTTTGCAGCAGGAGGAACGTCAACCAGTTTTACTAATGGCTTTGGTGTAATTTTTCCAGCAACAATGAGCGAAACGGTTGCAGTAACAGGAGTTGATGATGGGAGTAATTATGAGCGTTGCGACACTTGCCATAGCGGAAGCAAAATAGATTTTACCATTATTATGGAAGGTGATAACAATACTAGTAAAGCACCACCAGTTTTAGGGTTTTACAATGGTGAGCGTCGTTATACAGGAGGTTCATCGGTTGCTACTGCTACAACTGCAGGTATTGCTGCTTTAGTATGGTCAAGATATCCTAACTGGAGCAGAACACAGGTACTAAACCGTTTAAAGACTTCATCAGATTTTTATCCAAATAAAAACGGAAGTTTTGGTTATGGTAATATTGATGCTTTACAAGCTGTACAATAATAAAACACTTTATAAATTAAAAACCCTCTCAATATTGAGAGGGTTTTTTGTTTGTATCGTTAGCTATAATACGTGCTTTTCAAAAATTTTATTTAATTCTTCTTCTGGATTATCGGTTAAACCAGAATGTGTTTTAGAACTTTGTATTACTGTGCTTCTTGAGGCTGCTAACCAGCGAAATCTATCAGAAAGTTCAAATTGTCCAATTGCTCCAGATGAAGGTGAACCTTTACAAATTAGTTCCCAAGATTTTAAATGATTATTGATGTCTTCTATGTCAAGTTCGCAAGAAAAAGCCTTTAACTTCTCATTGTCGACATGATATTTAACATTAAGAAATTTTTTTCGTTTAGAGTATAAAATGACTCCAACATTAAAAAACTCTTCACGTTCAACCTTTGGAACGAGTCTAATTATGGCATATTCAAAAGTGACTTTATCTTGCATTTTCGATTTCGTTTATTAGAGCATCAATGTTTGATAGTCTAGAAATTAAATAGCTCAAATAGGCTGTTCTTATTTGACTTGGGTTTAACGCATCAGATTCATTTAGTAGCCAATTTTCGGGTATTGTGTTAATAATGGTTTCTAACGTGTTTTTATTTAAGGCTTCAATAATTGTTTTTGAGGCTTCATCAAGACGAGTAGCATGTTTAACTAATACATGGTCTTTTATAAGAGGAAATGTTCTTGTTAAATGACTTTCCCAAGTAGCCCAATTATGATGAAAATAGAAGCTAGCTCCATTATCAATAACCCATAATTCTTTATTCCAGTTAAGCAGATTTGTGTTTTTGGCTGTTCTGTCTATATTGCTAATAATACTATCTAATAATACAATTTTTGAAGCTGTTAAACTATCAACGTCAAACACTAAAGGGTCGTAAGTAATAGAACTACTTAAATAATGTAATCCTAGATTTAAGCCTACACTAAATTTAAGTAAGTCTTGTATCTCTTCGTCAGGTTCTGTTTTGCTAAACGAATCGTCTAAATTCATAAAAACTAATTCAGGAACTTTTAAACCAATAGCACGTGCTATTTCACCTCCAATTAATTCGGAAATTAGTGTTTTTTTTCCTTGACCAGAACCTCTGAATTTTAGTACATAGAGAAAACCGTCGCTAGCTTCAACAATAGCAGGTAAAGAACCACCTTCTCTTAAAGGTGTAATATATTTTACAACATCAACAGTTCTTATGTCTAATGTGTTCATACTATTTATGATGGTAGTTTTCTACTTATTGTTAATCCGTCTCTTATTGGTAATAAAACGGTTTCTACTCTAGGGTCATTTTTTAAAAGCGCATTGTACTCTAGCAATGTTTTAGTTGATGCATCATCAGGTTTTAGTGCTTCAATAACTTTTCCGCTCCACAATACGTTGTCAGATAAAATGATGCCACCAACGTTGAGTTTGTCAATAATGGTGTGAAAATAGTTTACATAATTTGGTTTATCAGCATCTATAAAAACTAAATCAAAAGTCTTATTTAGTTTTGGGATAATTTCCAGTGCATTACCTAAATGTTGATGAATTTGATTTCCGTACTCTGATTTGTCAAAATATTTTCTTTGAAAATCTACCAGCTCTTCATTAATATCTATAGTATCTAATTCACCATTACTTTGTATTCCTTCAGCTAAGCATAAAGCCGAATAACCAGTGTATGTGCCTATTTCAAGGATGTTTTTTGGGTTAACCAATTTTGAAATCATGCTCAACACTCTACCTTGATAATGACCACTGAGCATACGTGGTTGTAATATTTTTTGATAGGTTTCTCTAGTAAGTTGTTGTAGTAAATCTGGTTCGTTTTCAGAATGTGCTACTACGTAATCATCTAATTGTTGAGGTAAAAAGTGCATCGATAATGTAATTTTATGTCATGCTGAGCTTGTCTAAGCATCTTTTGGATGTTTATATTTTTTAATTCTAAATAGAAGAGTTATCCTAAAATTCTATTAACCAATTTTTTCTTAGCATCTTCATCATCACCACATAACCATTGTATAACGTTATCTTCCCACATCGCATCACGTTCTTCTTCTGTAATTATATTTCGTTCTATAGCTAAATCCAAAATTTTACCAGGATAAGAAGACTGTTTAGCGCTTTCCATTTCTCCTAAAGGATAAGGGTCGTCTAATCCCATTAAAACCTGTTTAGAAGTTTGGTTTTTTATAAGTAATGATAAACTTCCTGTATCATGAACTAAGGTGTCAAAAAAGATGTTTTTGTGTCCAACTGCTTTTCTTGGGTGGTGTTTACCTTCAAATAAATCTGGTCGTCCATCAAATCCTTGTATACGTCTTCCTAAGTTTATCTGTGCCAACTGCCCACCATGAGCAAAACAAGTTCGCATGTTTGGATACTTGTCTTGATAACCGTTTAAGGTTAAAAAGTGATACGCATCTGCACATTGTGCTAACATCCAAATAAGATGAAATCGCCACGACGTGTTTTCTAATTTGATAAATTTTTCACCATCATAAGGATGAATTTCAACAGCTAAATTATACTTGTTCGCTAATTCAAAAATAGGCTCGTTTTCTTCATCAAAAATACAACGCCAAGTCCCAATTGTATCCATGTAATGTGTTGGTAAACAAAGTAAACGCATGCCTAATTCTTCCACACAACGTTCAATTTCCCAACAAGCACCACGTACAAATCCAGGATGCACTACAAAGCCACAAGTAAACTTGCTTGGGTTGTCATGTTGAATTTTAGCATTGAAATCATTTTGAAAACGTAAGGCTTGCTTCATTTCTTCAACACGTAATCCGTTTCCGTAGAGTTGAGAAAGGTTTAAAACGACTGCATGGTCTATTTTAAAACGCTCCATCCACGCTAATTTTTCATTGAGGAAGAAACTAGAATCAGTTACTGGTCGACTCCAATCTTTTTGAAGCATGAATTTTCGGTCTTTATCCACCCAAAAAATACCTTTGTCTTTCATGAACTTAGGGATTTCTTCAGGATAAGGAAGTAAGTGTGAGTGACCGTTTATACGAAGTTTACGTTTCATAAGTTATTCTTCTATCTGAACTTTTTTTGGTGGCTGCATTACATGTCCACAGTTAGGACAACTGCGTTTGCCAGAATCACCATAATATTTATCAAAAATTTTAGGCATATCAGTTTCAATATTGTCTAGAGTAAAATCTTCTTCATACAGTTTTGTTGTACAGTTTTCACAAAACCACAGCAAAGCATCTTGTACACCTTCTTCTCGAGGGTATTCTATAACCAATCCAACTGTGTTAGCGCCACGTTGAGGTGAGTGTGGTACTTTAGGTGGTAATAAAAACATTTCTCCTTCACGTATATGAATATCTTTAGGCTCGCCTTCATCAATAACTTTTAAGGTAATATCACCTTCAACTTGATAGAAAAACTCAGGAGTTTCATTATAATGATAATCCTTTCTACTGTTTGGTCCACCAACAACCATAACAATAAAATCACCATCTTTCCAAACTACTTTATTGCCAACAGGAGGTTTTAATAAGTGACGGTTTTCTTCAATCCATTCTTTAAAATTTATGGGAGGATATAATTTACTCATGACGTTTGATTTTATGTTATAAAGTTACAAAGATTTTGTTCGTCCACCATCAACAGGAAGGTTAATTCCGTTAATGTAACTGGCACATTCACTAGCTAAAAAAGTGATGGCTGCAGCTAGTTCTTCAGGTTTTGCAAAACGCTTTGCTGGTACAGCGCTTTTCATTGCGTTAGCAGCATCTTCTTCTGTTTTACCAGTTTTAGCACTTTTGTTTTTAATAATTTCGGTTAAGCGTTCTGTTCCAGTTGCGCCAGGTAGCACATTGTTTACGGTAATACCAAATTGTCCAAGCTCATTTGCTAAAGTTTTACTCCAATTAGCTACAGCACCACGAATGGTATTGCTCACTCCAAGTCCGTCTAATGGCTGTTTTACAGATGTTGAAATCACATTGATAATACGTCCAAATTCTTCAGCTTTCATAAACGGAACAACCGCTTGTGCTAAAACGTGATTGCATTTTAAATGCTGCGTAAAGGCATTTTCAAATTCTTCTAATTTAGCATCAAAAACTGGTCCACCAGCTGGTCCACCAGTATTATTTACTAACACATGAAATCCGTGATTGTTTTTGATGTAGTTCTCTACTTTTTCTCTTAATTCCATCGGATTAGAAAAGTCGGCAACGATATAATCGTGATTTCTATGTTGAGGTAATTCGGCTAAAACTGCCTTTAATTTATCTTCATTTCTAGCAACGAGTGTAATATTAGCACCTTCTTCAGCTAAAGCTAAAGCAGTTGCTTTACCTATTCCTGCTGTGCTACCACAAACTAGAGCGTATTTGTTGTTTAGTTTTAAGTCCATAATAACTTCCTGCGTAGGCAGGAATCTTTTTAGTTTATATTGTTAAATGAGATTCCTGCTTTCGCAGGAATGACATTAATACTTTATACATACATTTTTAGGCTCAGTAAAAAAGCGTAAAGCTTCAAAACCACCTTCGCGACCAACACCACTTGCTTTTACACCTCCAAAAGGAGTTCGTAAATCGCGCATCATCCAAGTGTTTACCCAAACAATACCTGCTTGTAGTTGGTTACTCATTCGCATCGTGCGTTTTAGATTGTTAGTCCAAAGTGTTGCTGATAATCCGTATTTTACTTTGTTAGCCATCTCTAAAACGTCGTCTTCAGTTTTAAATGGCATAATGGTAACTACTGGACCAAAAATTTCTTCTTGGTTTACGCGACAATCGTCTGTTTTTACTTCGATAACTGTTGGTTGTAAATAGTAACCATTTTCGTAACCTTCAACAGAAACTTCGTTTCCACCAAATAAAACAGTTGCACCTTCTTCTTTAGCAATTTCGATGTAGCTTTTCACCTTTTCAAGATGCGGTTTTGAAACTAAAGCGCCAATATTTGTGTCTTTTTCAGAAGGATGACCAACTTTCAAATCTTTTACTTTGTTTACAAAGTCAGTTTTGAATTTGTTATAAATAGTTTCTTCTACAAAAATTCGGCTTCCACATAAACAAATCTGACCTTGATTAGCAAACGATGAACGTAGGGTTGTGTTCAACATGTCGTCATAATCACAATCGGCAAAAATGATATTTGGGTTTTTTCCGCCTAATTCTAACGACAGTTTTTTAAACATTGGTGCAGCAACTTTGGCAATATGTGCACCAGTTGCAGTTCCACCAGTAAAGCTAATGGCTTTGATATTTGGGTGCTCTACAATAGCTTGACCAGTCGTAGTGCCTAAACCGTGAACAATATTTAAAACGCCTTTAGGTAAACCAGCTTCGTTACAAATTTCGCCTAATAAATAAGCTGTCATTGGTGTGACTTCGCTTGGTTTGGCAACAACGCAATTACCTGCTGCGATTGCTGGTGCGATTTTCCAAGTGAACAGATACAAAGGTAAGTTCCACGGACTTATACAACCAACAACACCAATAGGTTGGCGTAGTGTATAATTCACCGCGTTTTGACCAACGCTTTCGTGACTTTCGCTTGCAAATTGTGTAATGGCATTTCCAAAAAATCTGAAATTACTTGCTGCTCTAGGTATATCGACCATTTTGGCGAGACTTACTGGTTTTCCGTTGTCCTTACTTTCGGCTTCAGCAAAACGGTCTAAATTGGCTTCTAATAATTCTGAAATTTTAATGAGGATTCTGCTACGCTCTTCTAATGTAGTTTGACTCCAACTAGGGAAAGCAGATCTTGCACTTTGATAAGCTTGTTCTACGTCTTCTTTTGATGAGTTTGGAATTTGCCCATAGACTTCACCATTCGAAGGGTTGTAGTTGTCAATCCAACTCTTAGATGATGGGTTTTCAAATTGACCGTTAATGTAATTTTGTATGTTCATTCTTCTGATTTGTCATTTCGAACGAATGTGAGAAATCACATGATGAGATGTCTCGACTGCGCTCGACATGACATTTTTTTTATTGCTTCTTATACGCCATCACCTTAATCTCAACCAACAAATCAGGATGCGGTAATTGGTGTACAGCAACTGTTGTTCTGGTTGGTCCAGTTTCTTTTTCAAAAAACTCAGCGTATGCTTTGTTATAACCTGCAAAATCGTTCATATTTACTAAAAAGGTAGTCACATCAACTACATCTTTAAGGCTGGCACCAACGGTTTGTAAATTTTTATCGATATTTTTTAAAACTTCTCTGGTTTGAACTTCGACATCTAATTTTTTGGTGTTCATTTCGTCAATAAGTTCTACGCCAGCAATAGTATTATCAGCGCGTCTTGAACTAGTTCCTGAAACGAAAATAAAATCGCCTACTACTTTTACATGTGGATAAGCGCCTCTTGGTGTTACGTTTGTTCCTTCGTTCATAATGTGTTTATCTTTTGTCATTCTGAACTTGATTCAGAATCTATTCATGTTCTTTTGTGGTTAAAATGGATTCCGCATCGTAGTGCGGAATGACAACCTACTTCAATCCAGCAATTCTATCGTCTTCTAGAATGTTTTCGGTTTCGGTTTTGACCTTTTCTAAGTTCAATTTTAAATCGTCTTGAATATTCAATTTGCCATCTGCTAGCATATTGAGTATCGCTTTGTCTTGTGCGCGACCTCTTAACATGGCTTCTCTATAACCAATGTCTTCGTTAAAAGTTACTAGAGAATACTTTGAAGAATAGTCATTAGGAAAATGCTTTTCTAAAGCCATTTCTAAAGTGCGTTTTTCTCTAAAGTTTGCATGATTAACATGACCTTTCATTTCGTGGAAATTATCGATAGCTAAGTCAGCAATGGCATCAGTGTCTTTTTTGCGAGATTTTTCATAAATCTTGAAAATGGTTTCCCAATCGTCATGACCTTCATCTAGGACTTTATCAAATTCTACAACATCTTCAAAGGAAGCATTCATACCTTGACCATAAAACGGAACAATAGCATGTGCAGCATCTCCCATTAAAAGCGTATTGCCTTTGTAATGCCAAGGCGAACATTTTACTGTGCCGAGAGGTGCTGTTGGGTTTTCAAAGAAATCGTCAACAAGATTAGGCATGAGCTCTAGAGCGTCTTTAAAATATTTTCCGAAGAACTCTAGAACACGTTCTTTTGAGGTTAGATTGTTGAAATTGTATTCGCCTTCATCATAGCTTAAAAATAGAGTTACCGTAAAACTACCATCAAGATTTGGTAATGCTATAAGCATAAAAGATTCGCGTCCCCAAATATGCAACGCATTTTTATAGGTTTTATAGCTTCCGTTTTCACCAGGAAGAATACTTAATTCTTTATAACCATGTGTTAACCAATCTTGCGAAAAACTAAATAGAAACTTTTTTCCCAAATAATAGCTTTTTCGCATTGCAGAACCTGCTCCATCAGTAGCAATAATTACATCTGCGTCTTCAACAAATTCAGTGTTGTTTGTGTAATCTTTAAATAGAGCTGTCGTTTTTTCGAAATCTACCGATTTACATTTTCTGTTGAAGTAGATGGAAACATTTTTATGTTTTTCAGCTTCGTCAAGTAAAAGTGCATTGAGTTCACCTCTTGAAATAGAATTTATAAACTCATGTTCACGACCACTATAAGGAGCTAAAACAGTATTGCCTTCTATGTCATGAAGCATACGACCATTCATGGGAATACAAAGATCTTTTACTTTGTCTTCAATACCAACTAGTTTCATGGCTTTGTTGCCACGATCAGAAAAAGCTAGGTTTATGGAACGACCTGCAGAAATATCTACTTTACGTAAATCAGGACGCATTTCCATAACAGTGACGTTAAAACCTCGTTGTCCTAAGCGTAATGCTAATAGTGAACCGCAAAGTCCTGCGCCAATAATGAGTATGTTTTGTTGTTTAGTCATGTTTAATTGTCATTCTACGCTACGACGCAGAATCTATTTATTTGGATTCCGCATCAGGTGCGGAATGACAAGTTTAATTTAATATTTCTTTTAATTTCTCAACCATTCTATACACATCTTCAAACGTGTTGTACAATGGTACAGGAGCACAACGAATAACGTCAGGTTCTCTCCAGTCGGTTATAATATGAGCTTCGGTTAATTTTTTATGTAAACTTTTATCAGCATTTTTTACTTGAATAGAAAGTTGACAACCTCTTTCGTTTGGGTTGGATGGTGTAATGATTTTTATTTGGTCATTATTTAATTCATTCAATAAAAATTCAAAATACCCTGTTAGTTGTTCTGATTTTTTACGAAGTGCATCCATACCAACTTCGTTAAACATATCTAACGATGCTTTTATAGCAGCCATTGATAAAATTGGAGGATTACTGAGTTGCCAACCCTCAGCACCTGGAATAACATCTAACGGTTGGCGCATGTTGAATCGTGTGTCTTTATTGTGGCTCCACCAACCAGCAAAACGTTTTAGTTTTGTATTGTGTGCATGTTTTTCGTGTACAAATAATCCAGCTAAACTACCTGGTCCTGAGTTTAAATATTTATAAGTACACCAAGCAGCAAAATCTACTCCAGAGTTGTGTAAATCTGGATTTATGTTTCCTGCGCCATGTGCTAAGTCTATACCTACCATACAGTTTTTGGTGTGACCTAACTCAGCAATTTTTTTTATGTCCAAATATTGTCCTGTGTAGTAATTTACACCACCAATAAGTAGTAATGCAATTTCATCACCTTGTTCGTTTAGTATAGCCTCTAAATCTTCAATGTTTAAAAGTTCTTCTCCTTTTCGAGGTTTCCACTCAATAAGTCCTTCATTAGCATCAAATCCATGAAATTCTAATTGTGTTTGTACAGCATATCTATCGCTAGGAAAAGCATCACTTTCAATAACTATTTTATATTTAGTTTTTGTAGGTTGATAAAAACTAACCATTAACAAGTGAAGGTTGGTGGTAAGTGTGTTCATTACAACCACCTCAATAGGTTTTGCGCCTACAATTTTTGCCATAGAATCAGTTAAAAACTCATGATAAGGCATCCAAGGGTTTTTGGCTTCAAAATGACCTTCAACACCAAAATCAGCCCAATCATCTAACTCTTGTTGAATATACTTTTTTGTGTTTTTTGGTTGTAATCCTAATGAGTTTCCTGTAAAATATAACCAATCGTTTCCATGTTTGTCTTTTGGGATGTGGAATTGGTTTCTGTAGTGTGATATTGCGTCATTTTGGTCCTGTACTCTTGCAAAATCAAGCCCTAATTTATAATTGGTCAATTGAATAAAATTTTGTGTTGTTAACAAAAATAAGAATTATTTTATGCACTTATGGTTATAAAATACAGTATATAGCTTTAGAATTGAGTAGATTTGTATTAAATAGATTTGTTCGCCCCAGACTAACACCTCATTACAATGCTAAAAAATCTTTGGTTTTCATATAGAAAGTGGTACATAAACTACCTTGGGTTACAAAATCACAAGCTTGAAACCGATAGATTGTCTTATTATAGAGATAACCTTTTCATATCTATATTTACACTAACCATTGTACTTGGAGCTATTTCTTACATCCCAAGTATTACTGCTGCGATTATTTTAGATAAATGGTTTGTGTTTTATGCAGATACTATTGCATTTGCTGTTTTATTGTTTGCTTTTTTTTATAAAAGTTTTAGTTTAAGTGTCAGAAAACAAGTATTTACTGTAACTTTTTTCTTGCTTTCTTTTGGACTGGTTTTAGATTTAGGTCTGGGAGGTAATGGCCCAATTTTACTGTTTATGCTTAGTGTTTTGGTTACATTGTATAGTAGTACTAAGTCTGGAGTTAATTCGGTTTTGTTAACAGCTCTGTTTTATTCTGTTGTCTTGCTGGTTAAGTATTTTAATATTGTTGAAATTACTTTTTTTCTAGAAGGACCTTTTGAAGGTCTAGTTATTGTTTTTACCAATAATGTTATTTTTAGTTTGCTTACAGTGTATTCTGTTTCTTTTTTAATTAAGCAACTACATAAAGCATTTGTTAAGGAAAATCAACTTCAAGAAATGCTTAAAAAAGAGCATGAGATTACTATTAATGCAAAAAATGAAGCTGAACGCTCAAATAAGCTTAAAACAGCCTTTTTAAGCAACATGAGTCATGAAATTAAAACACCAATGTATGGTATTGTTGGTAGTGCAAATTTATTGAAATCTAATACGTATTCTAATGAAGAGAATGATCAGTATTTCAGTATTATTGAAGATAATAGCAATTTGTTACTAAACATGTTTAATGATGTTTTAGAGATTTCAAAATTAGAAAGTGGTAATGTGGCTATCAATATTTCGAGCATTAATATTTACAAATTGATAGATGACCTTAGAAGTGAGTTTGCTAAGAAAGCTATGGAAAAAGATATCCAATTATCTGTAAATTTTAATTGTGACACTAACTATAGCCTAATGAGCGATGAAGAAAAGCTAAAGAAAACATTAAGCCATATTATCGACAATGCAATAAAGTTTTCAGGGCATAAGAGTAAAGTGATTATATATTGTAATTATTTAAATCCTAATGCAATTGAATTTGTAATAAAAGATAATGGTATAGGCATATCTAAAGATCAATTAAATCAAGTGCATTTGCCTTTTTTTATCACTGATTTAGATAATAAAGCAGGTATACATGGTACAGGGTTGGGGTTAGCTATAGCAAAAGCTTATATAGAAAATCTTGGAGGTCAACTACATGTTAAAAGTGAATTAGGTGAAGGAACTGAAGTGTCTTTTCAGTTAATGGATTATAATAAAAAAGCGCCTTGAAGAAACAAGGCGCTTGCTGAATATATATAGACGCTTAAAGCGGGATATTTTATACAATATATACGTGTCTAAATTGTATTTTGGATGTTTTAAAAGCTGAAATATGGAAAACTTAACAAAATATTTTGAAACCAATAAGGCAACTTGGAATGAAAAGACCAAGATTCATGTTGAAAGTGGAATGTATGATCTTGAAGCTTTTAAAAATGGAGCATCTTCACTTATGCCATATGAGTTAAAGGCTTTAGGTGATGTTAATGGAAAGTCTTTGTTGCATTTACAATGTCATTTTGGTCAAGATACTTTAAGTTGGAGCAGGCTAGGAGCTAATTGTGTAGGTGTCGATATAAGTGATGAAGGCATTGGTTTTGCTCAAAAGCTAAATGAAGAACTAGAGTTAGATGCCGATTTTGTGTGTTGTAATGTTTTAGAAACCTCTAAGTATGTTACTGATACCTTTGATATTGTTTTTACAAGCTATGGTGTTATTGGTTGGTTGCCAAATTTAGAGCCTTGGGGACAAATGATTGCTGACCGTTTAAATAAAGGAGGTGTTTTTTATATGGCTGAGTTTCATCCTATAGTTTGGATGTTTGATTATCTAGAAGGTAAACCTATTATGAAATATGGTTACATGCAAGACGAAGTAATCTATGAAGAGTATGAAGGTACTTACGCTAACACTGACTCAAAAATGATTAGTAAGGAATATGGTTGGAATCATGGGTTGAGTGAAGTAATCAATGCATTAACTAAAGCAGGATTACGAATAGATTATCTTAATGAGTATGACGAAAGTCCGTATAACGTACTACCAGATTTAGAACAAACCAAATCTGGTATGTATGCTACTAAGGATAAACTTTATCCTTTAATATTTGAGATAAAAGCAACTAAGGTTTAGTTGTCTTTGTTTATAATGTCTTTAGCTTCTTTTTTTACTAAGTAAGGACATGATCTTTTAAACTGCTCCAAACGTTTTCTAGATACATTTTGTATGTAAGCATTATTTGGATTGCGTTCTTCAAAATCTTGATGATAATCTTCAGCTTCCCAAAATTTTTGAAACGGCATTATTTCGGCAGCTATAACAGCATTTAATTTGGTTGCCCATTTAGCTTTTTGGGTTTCAGCTATTTGTTTTTGCTCGTTGTTTTGATAAAAAATAATAGAGCGATATTGCGAACCTCTATCAGGACCTTGACCATTAACTTGTGTTGGGTCTTGAGAGCTAAAATAGACTTCAACCAAATCAGAAAAACTTACAACCTTAGGGTCATAAATTACCTCAATACTTTCAGCATGACCTGTTCTACCAGTATTGCTAGATTGGTATGTTGGGTTATTAGTATGACCTCCTGAATATCCTGAGATTACTTCGTCTACACCAATAACACTTTGGTAAATAGCTTCAGCACACCAAAAGCAACCACTTGCAAAATAAGCTTTAGCTTTTCCGTCTTTTAAAGGAACTTCAACAGGTTCTAGAGTCATTAAAGCTTGTTGTTTTTTATTGGTTTGAGCAGTGTTTTGGCAACTAAATAAAAGGGTAATAACTAATATTGAAATGTAATTTTTCATAGGTAATTTTCTTTTTATAGTCGTATAAAGATAATTAACCTTAAAAATGAAGTGTGAAAATTTTATTAAATAAAAAACCCAGACGTTGAGGTCTGGGTTTAAATATGCATTTTTAAAATGGATTATAACTTAGCAAAAAGCTTTTCCATTTTTTCTTTTTGTTCTTCAGCTAAAGCTGCATCAACTAAGATACGACCACTGTGCTCATCAGTAATTACTTTTTTACGTGAAGCAATTTCTACTTGCACTTGAGGTGGAATAGTAAAGAAAGAACCACCAGATGCACCTCTTTCAATTGGTACAACAGCTAGTCCGTTTTTTACGTTATTACGTATTCTTAAATACGCTTTTACTAATCTTTCGTCAATTTGCTTTTGGTACTCTTCAGACTTTTTAATTAGAGCTTCTTCTTCTTTTTCAGTTTCAGCTAAAATAGCGTCTAGTTCACCTTTTTTGTGCTTTAAGTGTGTTTGACGGTCTTTAAGTTTGCTTTTAGTTTCAGAAATAATTTCTTTTTTCTGTTCTATTTGAACCTTAAATTCTTTAATGTGCTTTTCAGCCAATTGAATTTCAAGTTCTTGATATTCTATTTCTTTTGTAAGTGAGTTGTACTCTCTGTTGTTTCTTACATTTTTTTGCTGCTCGCTGTATTTTTTGATTAAGGCTTTAGCTTCTTCGATTAAATTCTTTTTAGCTTTGATGTCCTCATCAATCATTTCAAGATTAGAACCTAATTTTTCTAGTCTTGTATTTAAACCTTCCACTTCATCTTCAAGATCTCTAACTTCTAAAGGGAGTTCTCCACGCACATTTCTTATTTCGTCTACTCTCGAGTCGATTAATTGTAAGTCGTAAAGGGCTCTCAATCGATCTTCAACAGAAACTTCAACTTTTTTTGCCATAATTATAAATACTTTACCGGATTTGTATTTGTCATTGATAAAACGACTGCAAAATTAGTAATTTTTTTTGATAGATAGTCAGCTAAAAATGTTTTTGTGTGTTGTTCGCTCTCATAATGACCAATATCCATTAAGATTATTTGGTCTTCTGCAGCAAAAAAATCATGATATTTTAGATCTGCAGTTATTAAAACATCAGCATTTACTGACTTTGCAGCAGATATCGCAAAACTACCTGAGCCTCCAAGCACAGCAACTCTTTTAATGCCATCTTTTACGATTTTTGAATGACGAATTGCGGTAACATTCATTTTTTCTTTCACATAGTTGAAAAAATTAGCAGTTGGCATTTCTTTTTCAAGCTCTCCAACCATACCTATTCCTATGTTTTGGTTATAATTATCAAGAGTTGTTATTTCATATGCTACTTCTTCGTAAGGATGATTTTTAAACAAAGCAGTAACAATTTTTGATTCTAAATGTTTACTAAACGTTACCGAAATTTGAGTTTCTTCTTCAAAATGCAGCACGCCTTTTTCTCCTATAGTAGGGTTTGAAGATGCATTACCTTTATAAGTGCCAATGCCTTCGCTGTTAAAGCTACAATGATCATAATTACCAATAGCTCCTGCACCAGAATTAAATAAAGCAGTTCTTAGCGCTTCAGCATTGTTTTTAGGAACGTAGGTTGTAAGTTTTTTAATTGTGCCTTTTTGAGGGATAAGAATTTTTTTCGATTCAAGGTTTAACAGGTTACAAATAATGTCATTAACACCTTGTAGAGCATTGTCTAATGCAGTGTGGATAGAGAAAATAGCAATATTGTGCTTAATGGCTTTAATTACTACACGTTCAACATAAGTGTTGCCATTTAGTTTTTTTAAGCCTTTAAATATTATAGGATGAAAACTAACAATAAGGTTGCAGTTTTTTTCAATGGCTTCATCAACAACAGATTCTAGAGTGTCTAAAGTGACTAAAACACCAGTCAATGGTTCGTTTTTATCACCAACCAAAAGTCCAACATTGTCAAAATCTTCGGCATAGTTTAAAGGGGCTAGTTCTTCTAAATAATTAATTACATCTTTTATAAGCATAATGGCAGTAAAGTTTGTATCAAAGATAAAATATTATACTTTAGTTGCGATGAAGTTAATACGAAACATATTGTTGCCTGTTGTACCAATTTATTATTTGGTAACCTGGTTGCGAAATAAGTTTTACGATGCTGGGATTTTTAAATCCACATCTTATGATTTTCCTTTAATAGCAGTTGGTAACTTGAGTGTTGGAGGTACAGGAAAAACACCAATGATAGAATACTTAATTAGATTGCTAAAGTCTAATTATGAAGTGGCAACCTTGAGTAGAGGTTACGGAAGAACCACTAAAGGCTTTGTGCTAGCTGATAAAAATACTGATACAATGCGTATTGGAGATGAGCCTTTTCAGTTTTATTCAAAGTTTGAAACTATTAAAGTTGCAGTTGATGCTAATAGGAGAGAAGGTATTGTCAACTTAAGGGCTTTAACCCCTAAGCCAGATGTGATTTTATTGGATGATGCTTTTCAACATCGAAAAATAAAAGCTGGTTTTTATGTATTGCTAACATCTTACAATGCGTTGTATGTAGATGACTTTTTATTACCAACAGGAAATTTAAGAGAGTCAAAACAAGGAGCAAAACGAGCTAATGCAATAGTAGTTACCAAATGTCCATCGAGTTTATCTGAACAAGAAAAAAATGAGATTATAAAACGGTTGAAGCCAAATGCTAATCAAGATGTGTTTTTTAGTTCTATTGAGTATTCTAATACTGTTTATAGTCTAGCAGAAGAGCAACCTCTTGAGTTTTTTAAAGATAAAAAAATTACTTTGGTAACAGGTATTGCTAATGCGAACCCTCTGGTTGAGTATTTAAAATCAAAAGCATTAGACTTTAAGCATTTGAACTTTAAAGATCATCATTTGTTTTCGGAAAATGAGATTAATGCATTGAAAGAAGAACACATTATATTAACCACCGAAAAAGATTATATGAGACTTTCGCCTCATTTTAAAGGAGAAGGGAATCTCTACTACTTACCAATACAGGTAAGTATAGATGATAAATTGAGGTTTGATAGATTAATTAATAATTACATTGAAAGCTGTTAAATAGCCGTTGGACTTTGGTTTTGTACCAAGGCATTAAACAGTTTTCTTTCAAAATCTTCTTGTTTGAATGGTTTTGAAATAATATCATCAAAACCAGCTTCATCAAACTCGTGCATTTTGTCTTCTAAGGTCACAGCTGTTAAGGCAAAAATAGTAAGTTCCTTATCAAAGGTTCTTATTATTTTAGTGGCTTCTAAACCACTAATTCCAGGCATGTGGATGTCCATTAAAACTACATTGTAGCTTTCTTCTTTTACCTTTTCAACAGCTTCTTCGCCATTATCAACAACATCACAATAAAGATTCATTTTATTCAGAATTTTCTTTGTAATCATTTGGTTGATTTTGTTATCCTCAACCACTAAAATTTTAATGTTACTTAAGTCCAATTCGTTGATGTTTTTAGAAAAATTCTCTTTTTTAACTTTTACAGTTTCTTCAGTGTAGGCAAGTGGTATTTCAAAAAAGAATGTTGATCCTTTTCCTAATTCACTTTTTAAATAAATTTTACCTTTTAATATCTCAATAAGTCCTTTTACAATGGAAAGCCCTAGACCTGTACCACCATATTTTCTGTTGATTTGAATAGAGCCTTGTGAAAAGCTCTCAAACATATTTTCTTGCTTTTCTTTAGTAATTCCAATTCCGTTATCTTCAATTTCAAATCGTACATTAAAGACACCATTTTTTTCGTTGATCTTGTTAACTCTTACCCAAATGTCTCCATCTTTAGTAAACTTTATAGAGTTACCAATTAGGTTGATAAGGATTTGAGAAATCTTTAATTGATCAGCTTCAAACGTTGTTGGAAGGTCTTTATCATATTCATAATGCATTTGAATATTATTATCCAATGCCGAATTATTTAATGCAGAAATTACATTTTCAACTTTGCTTTTAAGATTGAAAACCTCAGGATCTAACTCAACTTTGTTAGCTTCAATTTTATTAATTTGAAGAATATCATTAATGAAGGTTAATAAATAGTCTCCCGAAAATTTAAGCGATTTTAAATGTGGTATCTGGTCTGGTTTTGGGTTTTCATCCAATAACATGTTTGTAAGACCAGTTACAGCATATAAAGGTGTTCTCAACTCATGAGTTACGGTTGATAAAAAGTTTGCTTTGGTTTTTGAGGCTAACTCAGCTTTTTCTTTTGCGATTACCAACTCATCATTCTTCTTATGCAGCATATTGTTGGTTTTTAGCCTTATGTTGTTGTTTTTGTATAAAGATAGAGTAAGTAAAGAAAGGATAGTAATTAAAGCAATACTCAATATAGTTGTGATTTTTGTAAGATTACTTTCTTGATCTTTTTCTTTTACTTGAGCTTTTAGCTGTTGGTTTTCAGCGTCTTTGTATTCATTTATAAATTGTGCTCTTTTTTCAGGAGAAAGATTTTCTCTTTTAATATCTAAAATAGAGTCAGATAGCCTAATATGTTTTTTAAGGAATTCATTAGCAAGCTTATAATTACTGCTTTTTTGGTAAATATCGCTTAGTGTTAAATAGCTTTCGTTAATGCTTTCAACAATATTGTTGTCTTTTGCAATGTCCAAACCTTCTTTGGTCATTGAAAGCGCTAAGTTGTTGTTTCCAAGCTCTTGTAGTACTTTTCCGCTGTTTATTAAAGCACTACTTAAAATACTATTTTGCTTATACTTTTTTGAAAGTATTATAGACTTTTCAAGTAATGATTTTGCGGTTTTATAATCTTCTAGTTTTATGTAAACTTTAGCTTCATTCAGGCATACTTCAGAAATGTATTCTTCCATATCCTCTTCTTCAAACTTAGTTTTAGCTGAATTAAAATAACCTAAAGCAGTAGTATAATCTTTTAAGTTATAGTTAATAATTCCCCAAACATTATAGGTGGTTGCTAAATTGGCGTAGTCATCAATGCTTCGTTGAATTTCTGCCGACTTTGATAATGATAATAGTGCGTTTTCAGGTTCGTCAACAGTAAATTGTAATCTGGCAATTTTGGTATGAATAATACCTTCACTTTTTTTATCACCTAATTTTACTGAGATTTCTAGCGCTTTTTCGAGGTTATCTTTGGCGCTATAGTAGTTACCTCTTTCGCTATCAAAAGATGCTTGGGTAATATGATTTTCTAAACGCAATTCTAAAATATCAGCATCATCTACAGCGTTTTGCGATGATAATTGAGTAGAAAAGCAAACTAAAAAAATAACTATGTAGTACTTAATTTGGGACATATTTAGACCACTTTAATTGAACAAATATAATTATTTATTCGATAAAAGTTATGATTTATCCGATAAATTGCAAATTAAATCTAAAATTCTTGAAGAATAACCAGTTTCATTGTCGTACCAACCAATAATTTTAACCATATTTCCAATTACTGAAGTCATTTGAGAATCGAAGATGCATGAATGCGTATTTCCTACAATATCAATGGATACAATAGGATCTTCAGTGTACTCCAAAATGCCTTTTAAGTAGGTTTCAGAAGCAGATTTGAAAGCAGCGTTTACGGCTTCTATTGAAGTGCTTTTTTTAACATTGAAGGTAATATCGGTTAAAGAGCCATTTGCAACAGGAACTCTAATACCACAACCTCCAATAACATCAGCCAAATCAGGGAAAATTTTGGTTAAAGCTTTTGCAGCACCTGTAGTTGTTGGTACTATTGACTGTCCTGCAGCTCTTGCTCTTCGTAGGTCTCTATGAGGTTGGTCGTGTAAACTTTGATCGGTTGTGTAAGAATGTACTGTAGTAATGTAAGCTTGATTGATACCACAAAGTTCATTAATAATTTGAATCATTGGAGCTGCATTGTTTGTGGTACATGAGGCGTTGGAAAGTATAACTTCTTGTTGATCAACAATGCTGTCATTAACACCTAAAACTACAGTTTTTATGTCATCTTCATTTGGTGGAACTGAAAGAATTACACGTTCTGCTCCATTTTTAATATGATATTCAAGTGTGTTTTTATCCTTAAATTTTCCTGTAGCTTCAATTACAAAATTGACATTGTAAGGACTCCAATTAATATCTTTAGGGTTGTTTTTATTTAGTAAAGGAATGGTTTTGCCATCAACTATAATGTTATTTTCATCATGAGAAATTTCTTTGTTGAAAATACCATGAATACTATCGTACTTAAGTAAGTGGCTTAGCGTTTTAGTATCAGCAAGATCATTGATAGCGACAACTTCAATGTTTTTGTAGTTTTGAATAAGCCTAAAAACACGTCTGCCTATTCTTCCAAAGCCATTAATAGCAACCCTTGTCATTTTAGTTGATGTGTTTTTGCGCTTTGTAAGACGATCTAACTAATGCGCTACTTTCTACATGACGGAAACCTAAACCAAGTCCTATTTCTTCGTATTCTTTAAATTGGTCAGGAGTAATAAATTGCTTAACAGGTAAATGTTTTTTGCTTGGTTGTAAGTATTGACCTATTGTTACTACATCAACATCATTTTCCTTTAGGTCATGAAGCGTTTCAATAACTTCTTCTCTGGTTTCACCAAGTCCTAGCATAATACCAGACTTTGTTCTGCGTTGTCCTTGAGCTTTTAAATATTTTAAAACACCTAAGCTTCTATCGTATTTTGCTTGAATACGAACTTCTCTTGTTAAGCGTCTCACAGTTTCAATATTGTGCGAAACAACTTCAGGTGCTACATCTATAATTCTGTCAATATGTTGTTCAATACCTTGAAAATCTGGAATAAGTGTTTCCATTGTGGTATTAGGGTTCATTCTACGGACTGCTTTTACAGTTTCAGCCCACATAATGCTTCCCATATCTTTTATATCATCTCTATCAACACTAGTCAATACAGCATGTTTAATATTCATTATTTTTATTGAACGTGCTACTTTTTCAGGTTCGTCCCAATCAAGTGTTTCTGGTCGTCCAGTTTTAACACCGCAAAATCCACATGAACGTGTGCAAATATTACCAAGAATCATAAAAGTTGCAGTTCCTTCTCCCCAACATTCACCCATGTTAGGGCAACTTCCTGAGGTACAAATTGTGTTTAATTTGTACTTGTCAACAAGACCTCTTAGTTCAGTATATTTTTTACCTGTAGGTAATTTTACACGAAGCCATTTTGGTTTTGGTTGTCTTTCAGTTGAAGTATTTGTAGCAGTTTCTGTATTCATTTGTTGTCAATTGCAGATGCAAAGATACAAAGTATAATCTTAAAATGATGTTATAATGTAGTGAGATACCAAATGCTGAATGCAAATAAAAATAGAATTCCTAACCAGCTTAAAATATGCATTGTAATAGATGGTCTCCACTCTTTTGGTGTGTTTTTGCTACTAATGAGTTTGTAGTTTATTATAGCGTAAAAAGGAGCTGTTAAAAAAGATAATATTGTTGCTACTTTAACAAGTAAAACCATTTCTGAAGCTAGCAGAAAAAAGATGCAAATAGTTCCTGTAGTTAATAGTAAAATCCAAAACAAATAACCTTTCTTTAATGAGTTTTTAAACAATAGCTGAGACGCCCTATCCATTGCTCTTGGTGAAGCATCTAATGTAGTTAAAGTTGTACTGAACATGGTGGTAAAAGCTGCAATTGCAATAATAATATAAGACCAATTGCCAAGGTTTTGTGTGTATAATTTTACCAATTGATTACAAAAAATATAGGATTTACTGCTAAAGGTTTCACCAGATTGAAACATTACCAAAGCTCCTAATGCTATAAAACCTAAACCAATAATAATGGCAGCAGCGTAACCAACATTAAAATCGGTAAGTGATGATTT
The DNA here is from genome assembly GCF_039524015.1 of Gaetbulibacter jejuensis. Taxonomy (NCBI): domain Bacteria; kingdom Pseudomonadati; phylum Bacteroidota; class Flavobacteriia; order Flavobacteriales; family Flavobacteriaceae; genus Gaetbulibacter; species Gaetbulibacter jejuensis. Next base: position 1,099,446 of record NZ_BAAAGF010000001.1, read on the forward strand.
TACAGTAAGGTCTTTAGTTTCTTTTTGTTTTTCTATTGCCCAAAGCGAATGCCATATTGAAATGTCTAAAGGTGCAGGCATCCAACCCATAAATGCAATTAAAAAACCAACTTCAATGCTGCCTTTTGGTAAAATCTGCGAGAATGAAACACTATGTTCATTGTTAATTAATGCAATTACAACAGCTACAATAGTGCTTATAGTAAGTGTAACAACAATAACTTTCATTAATTTGTCAAGGAAGTTATAACGACCTTTTATTAAAATGCCTAAGCAAATAACTAAAATGATAATACTCCATACTTCAACAGTAATAAAATCTCCAAAAAGCGTAGAAGCTAAACCAGCAGTTACAATAGTTACAGCAGCTTGAATGGTAAACATTGTTGCAAATGTGAGTAAGAAATAGATGATGAGAACACCTTTGCCTAGTTTTTTGTAACCGTCTAAAAGGCTTTCACCTGTAGCCATTGCATAACGAGGACCAAACTGAAAAAAAGGATATTTAAATAGATGTACAATTAATAAAGCCCAAACTAACCCAAAGCCAAAATCGGCTCCAGCTCTTGTAGATTGTACTAAATGAGAAACACCTATTGCTGCTCCAGCAAACAATAAGCCAGGACCTAGGGTTTTTAAATTAAATCGCATTACTTTTTAGTAATAATTTCAGCTAATAACTTTTTTGCTCTTAAGAGTTTTACTTTAACATTATTAATTGGTTCCTCAAGTTGTTCAGAAATTTCTTTGTAACTCAATTCTTGAAAATACCTAAGGTTAATAACTTCTTGGTAATGAGGCTTTAGTTTTTTTATGTCGCGAAGTAGCTTTGCTAAATTTTGTTCGGTAATTAATTTATCTTCAGGAGAAGGAGACTCATCAATAATACCATAATATTCGTTTTCAACATCGCTATTTACAGTGTTTGAAATTGATGATTTTCGTTTTCGAATTAAATCTATATGAATGTTTTTTGAAATGGTAATTAACCAAGTTTTAAAAACATACTTATCATCATAAGTGTGAATTTTATCAAAAGCTTTTGAGAATGTTTGAATGCTAATGTCCTCAGCATCATTTTCGTTTTCGGTTCTTTTTAATTGAAAACCATAAACGTCATTCCAAAATTTATCCAATAAAAAGTTAAACGCCATTTGGTCATTTAGCTTAGCTTTTTCAATGGCTTCTTTTACTTCCAATGGTTAGGTTTTGATTTCAGATTTTTTATAAATATAAAGAATTGTACAACAATTAAAAACAATTCTAGAATAGGGAGTAGAGGGAGTAAATCTTTTTCGTCTAGCTTTTTGGCGTTACTACCCATTATAGCGTAAAAAAAGATAAGCCTAAAAGTAATCAATGATACTACTATTTGCCATTTAAACATAAAGCTTAAGAGTGCAATTGCTAAAATCCAAAACAAGAATTGTGAACAGTAAAACAGTGTCAATAAAACTTTATGTTTTGTTTTATAACGATTAGCAGTACTTATATGTCTTCTTTTTTGAAGAATCCAATCTTTAAAGGTTGTTTTAGGTTTGGAAATAGTAAAACTGTTTTTTGATACACAAATTGTAGTGTTTTTTGAATTTCCAATTTCGTTTACAAATAAATCGTCGTCACCAGAGTTTAAATCAATATGATTCATAAAACCTCTGGCTTCATAAAACGTTTCGCTTCTGTAAGCTAAGTTTCTGCCAACAGCCATGTAAGGCAACCCTATTTTTGTGTAAGAAAGGTATTGAGTTGCGGTTAAAAGAGTTTCAAACCGTATTAACTTATTTAAAAACGAACCTTTAATTTTCTGGTAAGCACCATAACCAATTACAATAGATTTTGTATTAGAAAAATGACTGCTCATTTCACTAATCCAATGCTTTGATGTAGGCTTGCAATCAGCATCAGTAAATAACAAAAAGTTATTTTTTGCAGCTTTAATACCTAATGTAAGCGCATATTTTTTGTTTCCCCAAAAGGCTTCAATGTTTTTTACGTTTACAATTTTAATAGTGTTAAATTGACTTTTGAAGTGTTCCATTACTTCTAAAGTATCGTCTTTTGAGCTGTCGTTTATGAGTACAACTTCAAAGTTTGGATAGTCTTGATTTAGAATAGATGGAAGGAATTCCTTTAGGTTTTCAGCCTCATTTTTGGCACAAATAATGACTGAAATAGGACTATTCTTTGGTTTCTGTTCTTGAGGTTTTGAGAACGAAAACCTTCCAAATAAAATAATATAAAAAAATGCTTGAATAGCTGTAACTAATATAAATATATAGAACAGTATTTCTAGTATAAGCATTAAGGTTTATGAGTGTTGAGGTTCATTACAATTCTTGAACTGATCAGGCGTTTTTCCGCAAAAACCACAAGCTTCTCCACTTTTGTTTAGCATAGGGTTTTGACTAGCACATGTACCAGCAAATTCCCCATCTTTTTTTGCCCAAAGTTTTATAGCAATTCCAGCAATTCCTAAGCCTAAAAGAATTAATGTAATAAGTAAGAGTTTCATTGTAAAAATTTTTACAAAGATACTATTTTAATATAGAATGATGAAAGGGTTTTAATAAGCTTTTAACGGATTGTAAAGTGCTCATTTTGTGACTTATTAACAAAATTAGTGTCGTAAGCATAAATAGAATTACATTTATTTATCTAACTAATAAAATTTTTTAATCATGAAAAAATTATTCGCAGAGTTCTTCGGAACTTTTTGGCTTGTATTTGGTGGTTGCGGAAGTGCAATTTTTGCAGCTGCTTATCCTGATTTAGGTATTGGGTTTGTTGGAGTAGCATTGGCTTTTGGTTTAACAGTGCTAACAATGGCTTATGCTGTTGGTCATATTTCAGGAGCGCATTTTAATCCTGCAGTTTCGTTAGGGTTATGGGCAGGAGGAAAGTTTCCGGCTAAAGATGTGTTGGGTTACATTATAGCTCAATTAATTGGTGCAATTGCAGCTGCAGGAGTGTTGTGTCTTATTGTAACAGGAAAATCAGATTTTGTGGACATTGGAGGTTTTGCTGCTAATGGTTATGGAGAGTTGTCTCCTGGAGGGTTTAGTATGACTTCTGTTTTAATTACCGAGTTTGTGTTAACAATGTTCTTTTTACTGATTATTTTAGGAAGTACCTACGTGAAAGCACCTGAAGGTTTTGCAGGAATTGCTATTGGTTTAGCTTTAACTTTAATTCATTTAATAAGTATTCCAATTTCTAATACATCAGTAAATCCTGCTAGGTCTACAAGTCAAGCATTATTTGCTGGAGGAGAATTTACCTCTCAGTTATGGTTGTTTTGGTTAGCTCCAATTGCTGGTGCTATTATTGCTGGGTTAATTCATAAGGCATTATTCTCAAAAGAATAAGTTTTATAGAGATGATTGAATAAAAAAACCACCTGAATTCAGGTGGTTTTTAGTTTTATTAATGTGAAATTAACTAGTTGTTTTTTAAAGCAATTTCTGCTACAGCATTTTCTGCACTAGCACTGTTTTGGTTTCCTTTAGGCTCTATAGTTATACTTAAGCCTAAAGCATCTTCCATATAAGGTATTTGTTTTAATTTTCTATTAGCAACGTCCAAAATACCAAGGTTTACCATCTTGTCTTGTAACTCAGCCCAAATTTGATAGGTTTGGTTTTCAGGTAATTTTGGTAAAGACACTACGTCAATCATTGATGTTTTTTCTTTTGCATTAATGTAGGCAACGGTTTTAAGGTCTTTAGCTCTTTCATTACCTCTTAATACATATTTTTCAGTATCAGGATTGTTAAGTTCCATAAACTGGCGCATAACATCATCTAACTTACTGTTGTTTTTTTCTATGTCGCTTCTTAAATCAAAAATCTCGTCTACAACTACTTGGTTTTCTTTTAATAAAGATTGATTTTGAAGGTATAACATTGTAGCTGCTCCAGCAAAAATAAATGCAGCAATACTTGCAGCAATACTGTATTTGTACCAAGGCGTTTTAGACTTTACCTTTTTTGGTTCTAAAGAAATTACAGGTTTTTCGTCAATGGCTTCATGAATTGAATCTAAAATAAACATAGGAGCTTCAACAGCATTAGCCTTAGCAAGAATTTCTAGGTTGTCTTGCAGTTTCATGTACTCTTCTTCTGCTTCAGGATAAGTAGAAATGTAGTGTTCTACTTCCGTTATTTCAGAAGGAGTTGCTGTGCCTAATATGTACTTATCTATTAGACCAGATTGTAAAAAAGAATGTAGTTTTGTTTCCATTTCAATACTTTTTAATGGACATAGAGCTTTTTTAATTCTCGTAATCCAATTTTTAATCTAGACTTTACAGTACCTAACGGAATATCTAATTCATCACTGGCTTCTTGTTGCGTCATGCCCTCAAAAAACAGGGCTTTCAAGATAATTTGATACTTTTCGTCTAGTCTTGCAACATGCTCTTTTAAATCGATAACATCTTGATTTAAAGTTGCTGTTGGTAGAATATATACGTTTGATTTGTCGATTTGGACTTCTTTTTCAAATCTATTATTAAAACTTCTTAATTTATCTATTGCAGTGTTTCTTGCAATTCGGTATAACCAAGTAAATAATTTAGCCTTTTTAGAGTCGTATTTTTTAGCGTTTTTCCAAACTTTTACAAAGGTTTCTTGTAGTGCATCTTGAGCTATTTCTTCGTTTATTGTTACTTTTAAAATAACACCATAAAGACTGTCAGCATAATTTTCATACAGTAAATTAATTGCCGCTTTGTCTCCTTTCTCAAGGAGATTAACAATGGTTTGCTCAATCGACGTGCTCAAAATTTTTTAAAATTTTAGTGTTAATTTAAAAAAAATGTACCTTAAAAAAATCCAAAGTACCTTTTTAAACGTATATAAATAAAGGTAGTAAAATTACTAAAATTACTACATAGTTGATAGATTGATTACAAATTAAATACTATAGAGTACTATTTTCTTAGTAAGAAATTGATTAATAGCTTTTTTCAAAAAATATTCTATAGCACGTTAAAGCCTCTGATTTAGAGGCTTTTTTTATTAGATGATATTGACTTCGGTTTCGATATCAATATTAAATATTCGTTTTATGGTATGCTGAATTAATTTAGCGAGTTTTAAAATGTCGCTTCCTTTAGCGTTGCCGTAATTAACCAAAACTAAAGCTTGTTTTTTATGAACTCCATAATCTCCAAAGGTTTTTCCTTTAAATCCAACTTTTTCTATTAACCAACCAGCAGGTACTTTAACTAATTTATCAGAAACTGTATAACTTGGTATTTCAGGAAAATTAGCTTGTAATTCATTAAAATGATCAGAGGAAATTACAGGATTTTTAAAGAAGCTTCCGCTATTACCTATTTCTTTTGGATCAGGCAATTTGCTTTGGCGAATAGCAATAACTGCTTTTGAAATATCTTGAATAGTAGGATGGCTTACTTTCATGTCTTCGAGTTGACTAATAATAGCTCCATAACCAGTATTTAACTTATGCTCTTTTTTGGTAAGTTTTAAGTTAACACTTGTAATAATGTATTTTCCTTTAGCGTCTTGCTTGAAGATTGACTCTCTATACCCAAACTTACAATCTTGTTTGTTGAATGTTTTTGTGTGTTGTGTAGCAATTTCCATTACCTCACAGCTTTCAAAAACATCTTTTAACTCAACACCATAAGCACCAATATTTTGAATTGGAGCAGTTCCAATATTACCAGGAATTAAAGATAGGTTTTCAACTCCACCTAAACTATGCTCAAGACACCACAATACAAATTTGTGCCAATTTTCGCCAGCATAAGCTTTAACAATAGCATAGTTCTCATCTTCAGAAATTATTTCAATTCCTTTAAGATTCACATGAATTACTAGCGCATCAATATCTTTAGTAAGTAGCATGTTACTACCACCACCTAATATGAATTTTTCTGGATACTCATTTGAAGCCAAAATACTTGTAAGTTCAGCTAATGAGTTTACTGATGTAAAGTATTTTGCTTTAGCATCAATACCAAATGTGTTATAGGTTTTTAAAGATTTTTGTTGCTCTATCAAGATTTAGTCTTTGTAAACTTTTAGTGCTTCGTTTAAAATATTAACAGCTTTTATAAGGCTATTTTCATTAAGTACGTAAGCTATTCTAATTTGGTTTAAACCAACTCCAGGAGTAGAATAAAATCCAGCAGCAGGAGCAACCATTACAGTTTCTTTGTCAATATCAAATTTTTCTAACAACCACTTAGCAAAATTATCAGCACTTTTTACTGGTAATTCAGCAATACAATAAAATGCTCCTTTTGGTTTAGCTACTTTTACACCATCAATCTTTTCTAATTCAGAGATAAGCGTATTTCTTCTAGATACATAATCATTTATAACACCATCAAAATAGCTTTGAGGAGTGGATAAAGCTGCTTCACTAGCAATTTGTGCTAAAGTTGGCGGACTAAGTCTAGCCTGAGCAAATTTAAGAGCAGTTTTAATAAACGATTTGTTTTTTGATACCAAGTACCCAATTCTTGCGCCACACATGCTGTAACGTTTTGAAACAGAATCAATCATTATCGCGTTTTCTGCAATACTTTCTTCTTGCATGATGGAGTAAAACTCGTTACCATCGTAAACAAACTCACGGTAAACTTCATCTGCAATTAAAAACAAATCGTGCTTTTTTACTATTTGAGCTAGTTTTTTTATTTCCTCTTTAGAATACAAATAACCTGTTGGGTTTCCTGGATTACAAATAAGAATTGCTTTTGTTTTAGGCGTAATTAGTTTCTCAAACTCTTCAATAGCAGGTAATGCAAAGTTGTCTTCAATTTTGGAAATTACAGGAACAACCTTAATGTCAGAAGCAGTTGAAAACCCATTGTAATTTGCATAAAAAGGCTCAGGAATAATAATTTCATCGTCAGAGTCCATTATGCTACCAAAAGCAAATAACAACGCTTCGCTTCCTCCAGTAGTAACTATGATATCATCATGTTCAACTTGAATATTGTTTTTATGGTAATATTCAGCAATTTTTTTTCTGTAGGCTTCAGATCCTTCAGATCTTGTGTAAGCAAGTATGTCTAAAGAATGCACTTTTACAGCATCTAGAGCCACTTCAGGAGTTTTAATATCTGGTTGCCCTATGTTTAAATGATAAACAGTTTTACCATCTTTATAAGCTTGTTCAGCGTAAGGCACTAATTTTCTTATTGGAGATTCAGGCATTAATTGCCCTTTTTTAGAAATTGTCGGCATTTTTTTGATTTAAAACGCAAAGTTCTGAAAATTATCTTAAAGTTTTTTTAAAAAACACACCTAAAAAAAAATCTTACTTCAAAGATTTGTAAATTGTATATAGTCAATCATTTAAAATGCTTAAAAGGATACTTGTCAATATTGGGCTTTTTTTGATGTGTACTTTGGTTTGTGCGCAAGATGATTTTAATCTGCCAAACAATAAAGATTACACAAAAATTAACTTTAAACTTATTAATAACCTAATAGTTTTTCCAGTAGAGGTTAATGGTGTTGAACTCTCGTTTTTGCTAGATTCTGGAGTTAGTAAACCTATCTTGTTTAACATTATTAATTTAACAGACTCATTGCTGGTTAATAATGTAGAGCGTATTTACTTACGTGGATTAGGTGCTGATGGTGAAATTGAAGCGTTACGATCTAGAGAGAACTTTTTAAAAGTAGGTGATGCTATTAATATAAATCAAGACATTTATGTGGTTTTTGATAACTCAATTAATTTTACACCTAGATTAGGTGTTGATGTTCATGGAATTATTGGGTATGATATTTTTAAAGATTTTGTTGTAGAAATAAACTATAGGTCAAAATTTATAAAACTATTTAAACATAGTGAGTATAAGTATAAAAACTGTAGGAAATGCGAATCTTTCGATATGATATTAAATAGGAACAAACCTTATATAGATGCATATGCTGAAATAGATACAATTAAAACTCCAGTTAAATTATTAATTGATACAGGGAGTAGTGATGCTTTATGGTTATTTGAAGATCACGAAAAGCAAATATTACCTCCTAATGAAAAATATTTTCATGATTTTTTAGGTAAAGGTTTGAGTGGAAATATACATGGAAAACGCTCAAGAGTTAATTCATTTTCTTTAGGTGATTTCCATCTAGAAAATGTAAACGTTGCATATCCTGATTCTGCTTCTATAAGTCATGCGCGAAAATTTGAGGAACGAAATGGAAGTATTTCAGGAGATTTATTGAAACGCTTTAATATAGTTGTAGATTATAAAAACTTAAAAGTAACTTTAAAAAAGAACAGCAATTTTAGAAAGCCTTTTTTTTATAATAAAAGCGGAATAGTATTAGAGCAATATGGAGTAAGGGTTATAAAAGAATTAGGTGAAAAAAAGTATATAGATAGTTATGGAAGAGAAAATAGAGATAACATTATTGTTGATTTTTCTCAAACATTTCATTACAGTTTAAAACCATCGTATACAATTGTTGAGTTAAGAGAAGGATCTCCTGCTGAGAGAGCAGGACTTGAAATAGGAGATGTTATTTTATCAATCAACAACAAAGGGACTCATAAAATGACATTGCAAGAAGCTACTTTATATTTTTGTGAAGAAGATAAAAAACTGATTAAATTAGAGGTTGAACGAAAAGGAATTATAAAGACATTCTCTTTTAGGTTAGAAAGCCTATTATAACTAAAAAAGCCCTCAAAAGAGGGCTTCAATTTTTTATTTAACAAAGTATTATTGTTCCATAACACTCTTGTCTTTCTTTTCTAAAACACTTGTCTTACTTGGGTCAACAACTAGACCTTTAATTTTAAGAGCTACAGTAGGTGTTTCAGCATTAGATGTTACTGTAATAGTTTTTCTAATTGGGTTTACTCTGTTAGTGTCATACTTTACTTCAATTTCACCAGTTTCACCAGGCATAATTGGACCTTCAGGTTTTTTTGGTACAGTACAACCACAAGTAGACTTTACATTAGAAATTATTAAAGGCGCATTACCAGTGTTTGTAAATTCAAACACACGAACACCATTTGAACCTTTTTCAATGGTTCCGTAATCAATGACATCTGTTTTAAATTCAATTTTTGCAACTTTCTCTTGAGCGAAAGTTCCTAGGCTTAAAAGCCCTACAAATAAAATTACTACTAAATTTTTCATCATTTTAATTTTAAATTGATACTTCAAAGCTACTTACTTTTTATTGTTAAGCAAAATTTATTAGACGTATTACAGCAATATTAACATAGTTAAAAGCAAATAACACTATTATTTCGCTCAATAATTTCTAAAAAAAAGAAATATAAGTACTTTTGCACATCATTATTCAAAAACTATTCCAAAGATGAGTATTCCATCAAAATATGATGCACGAAATGTAGAGAGCAAGTGGTATGATTACTGGATGAAACATAATTATTTTCATTCAAAACCAGACAGTAGAGAACCATATACTATTGTCATTCCACCACCTAATGTCACTGGAGTACTACATATGGGACATATGTTGAATAATACCATTCAAGATGTTTTAATTCGTCGTGCACGTTTACAAGGTAAAAATGCATGTTGGGTTCCTGGAACAGACCATGCATCTATTGCTACCGAAGCAAAAGTTGTAGCAAAACTTAAAGACCAAGGTATAGATAAAAACGATTTAACTCGCGACGAGTTTTTAAAACACGCTTGGGATTGGACTCACGAATATGGAGGTGTAATACTAGATCAGCTTAAAAAATTAGGGTGTTCTTGTGATTGGGAACGAACAAAATTCACTATGGACGAAGACATGAGTGAAGCTGTGATAAAAGTATTTGTTGATTTGTATAACAAAGGACTTATTTATCGTGGTTACCGAATGGTGAATTGGGATCCTGAAGCAAAAACAACACTTTCAGACGAAGAGGTAATCTATGAAGAAAAACAAGGAAATCTTTACTACTTAAATTATAAAATTGAAGGAAGTGATGATACGTTAACTATTGCTACTACGCGTCCTGAAACCATTTTTGGAGACACAGCAATTTGTATTAATCCTAATGACGAACGTTTTACGCATTTAAAAGGTAAAAAGGCAATTGTGCCTTTATGTAATCGTGTGATTCCTATTATTGAAGATGATTATGTTGATGTTGAGTTTGGTACAGGTTGTTTAAAAGTTACGCCAGCTCATGATGAGAATGATAAAATGCTTGGTGATAAGCATAATTTAGAAGTTGTTGATATTTTTAATGAGGATGCTTCACTTAATAGTTTTGGGTTGCATTACGAAGGAAAAGATCGTTTTGTAGTAAGAAAAGAAATCACTAAAGAACTAGAAGAAAAAGGGTTTTTAATTAAAACCGAAACTCACATTAATAAAGTAGGAACTTCCGAAAGAACCAAAGCTGTTATCGAACCTCGATTAAGCGATCAATGGTTTTTAAAAATGGAAGAACTGGTAAAACCAGCAATAAAAGCTGTTTTAGAAACAAGAGATGTTAAGTTGTTTCCAAAGAAATTTGAAAATACCTATCGTCATTGGATGGAGAATATTCGTGATTGGAATATTTCTAGACAGTTATATTGGGGACATCAAATTCCTGCCTATTTTTATGGAGATGGTAAAGAAGACTTTGTGGTTGCTGAAACCATAGAAGATGCACTAGAGTTAGCTAAGACTAAAACTTCAAACTCCGAACTTCAAGTTTCAGACTTAACTCAAGACCAAGATGCTCTAGATACTTGGTTTTCATCCTGGTTATGGCCAATGAGTGTGTTTGATGGTGTTAGAAACCCAGATAACGAAGAGTTTAAATACTATTATCCAACAAACGACTTGGTAACAGGTCCTGATATTTTATTCTTTTGGGTAGCTCGTATGGTTATTGCAGGTTATGAATATACTGATGAAAGACCATTTGAAAACGTATACTTAACAGGATTGGTACGCGACAAGCAACGCCGTAAAATGAGTAAATCTCTAGGGAATTCTCCTGATGCTTTAAAGCTAATTGAAGAGTTTGGAGCAGATGGTGTTCGTGTAGGGTTGCTGTTAAGTTCTGCTGCAGGAAATGACTTGTTGTTTGACGAAGCCTTATGTCAACAAGGTAAAGGGTTTGGTAACAAAGTATGGAGTGCATTTTACTTAACAACACTTTGGGAAGTATCTCAAGATATTGAGCAGCCAAATTCAAGTAAAGTAGCATTAGAATGGTATGAAGCCAAGTTTCAAAAGGCGTTAATTGAGATAGAAGATCATTTTAGTAAATACCGTTTGAGCGATGCTTTAATGAGTATTTACAAACTTATTTTTGATGATTTCTGTGGTTGGTTATTAGAGATTGTAAAACCTGCTTATGGTCAACCAATAGATGCTGTAACCTATAACAAGTTAATCTCCATTTTTGAAGAGAACTTAAAAATTATGCATCCATTTATGCCATTTATAACTGAAGAAATTTGGCAAGCTATGGGAGAGCGTTCACCAGAAGAAGCTTTAATCGTAGCAAAATGGCCTGAGCAAAAATCAGTAAACGAAGCTTTAATTACCGAGTTTGATTTTGCTTCACAAGTAGTTTCAGGAATTCGTTCTGTAAGAAAAGATAAAAATATTGCGTTTAAAGATGCTATTGCATTTTCGGTTTTAAACAATGAGCAAATTCAACCAACATTTGATGAGGTAATTAAAAAGTTAGGAAACTTAGAAGAAGTCGCTTATGTTACTGAAGCTGTTGAAGGAGCTTTGACTTTTAGAGTAAAATCTAACGAGTATTTTATACCTATGTCAGGAGCTATTGATGTTGAAGCTGAAATTAATAAGCTAACCGAAGAGTTAAACTATACTGAAGGGTTTTTAAAATCAGTACAGAAAAAACTATCAAATGAGCGCTTTGTAAACAATGCACCAGAACAGGTTGTAGCTTCTGAAAAGAAAAAAGAAGCTGATGCTTTAGCAAAAATTGAAACCTTAAAAGCAAGTTTAGCGAGTTTGAAATAAAAAAGTGAAAACTATAGATAAAAGAAAAGGAGCTGAAATTCAGTTCCTTTTTTGTTTTTTTAAAGAGGTTTTTTCACTTATTTACCACTCATTAATCTTGTTACTGTCTAGCTTTACAAAAATAAAAAGTAGTATGGTAAAGCCCCAAAGTCCTGAGCCTCCGTAACTAAAAAAGGGTAGAGGAATACCAACTGTTGGTATTAAGCCCATTACCATTCCTGTATTAATTGTGAAATGCACAAAAAGGATGGATGCGACACAATAGCCATACACTCGGCTAAATTGGTTCTTTTGAGATTCGGCTAAGTACAGAACTCTAATAATTAATGCTACAAATAAAATAACAACCAATGCGCTACCAGCAAAACCCCATTCTTCTCCAACTGTGCTAAAAATATAGTCGGTATGCTGTTCTGGTACAAACTTTCCTGTAGTTCTAGTGCCTTGTAAATATCCTTTTCCTGTTAAACCACCAGAGCTAATTGCTTTTTCAGATTCGTTGAGGTTGTACAAGATGGTTTGCTTCATCTGTTGTAGCTTTTCAGGATCTTTTTCTAAGCGTAACCAAAGGCTAATACGGTCTTTTTGGTGAGGTTTTAAGATGCTGTCATAAAACGTACGAACTCCAAAAGCGAATCCAATGCATAAGACTAAAACAACAATGGGTTGCAAAAACGAAGCACGCTTTTTTCGTTTTAAAAAGTAAATGGTAAATATTAAAATAGCTGAGAGAATAGCTGTAAACAAAACACCAAACTTTAAGGATAGTACAGATAATAATAGTATTGCAACAGCAATAAGTAAGTAAATTTGTTGTAAGCCTTCTCTATAAAATACAAAGAAAAAAGAAGCATACACTATGGTGCTTCCTGCATCATTTTGTAATAAAATAAGAATTGCAGGAACAACTATTATAGCTACAGTTTTTAATTGGTCTTGAAGGGTTTTCATGTTGGTTTGCAAATCGCTAATGTATTTAGCAACTGCTAGTGATGTTGCAAATTTTGCAAACTCACTTGGTTGTAATGTCATGCCTCCAATGGCATACCATGAGGTAGCACCATTAACGTTTTTTCCAAAAATGAATAAACCAATTAGGGAGAGTAATGAAATGAAATAGATGATGCTAGCAAACCGTTCATAGAATTTTGCTTCTATAGAAAGAATGATGACTATTAACGCAAGAGTAAGCATTATAAACATAAGCTGTTTACCATAAGGTTGACTCATGTCAAAATAACTGGTGATTTCTCCTGTGTGTGAAGCCGAAACTATGTTAAGCCACCCAAACCCAACAAGAATTAAAAACAATGCTATTGTTATCCAATCAAATTTAAAGCCTCTGTGTTCTCTCTGCATTTATCTTGGTTAGTTAACAGTTTGCGTATTGATATTAATTTTTCTTTGTTTCTCCAACTCATACTCATTAACCGTCATAATTCTTGATTCGCCATTAATTTTAAATGGTTTTCCAGAATGAGGTTTTTCATATTCATGCTCTAAAGTGTGTTGAAGTATCCAGTTTTCCATATCTGTTCTGGTGATTTCTCCTTTAATGTATTTTTCAATCATTAAACTAGCAATTCTACCAGCAAAACGACTTCCCCAATACCCATTTTCAACAAAAACAGCAATGGCTATTTTAGGGTCGTCTTTGGGAGCAAAAGCGACAAAAATAGAGTGGTCAGTAAGTTGAGTTTTTACGCCATCTATTCTTGTGAAGTTTTCAGCAGTTCCTGTTTTTCCACAAATTTCAATACCAGGAACTTGTAGGTATTTTGCTGTTCCTTTATTGTAAACATCATACATACCTTGAATAACAGGTTCAAAATTTTGTTTGTCGATAGTGGTGTGATTAGGAGTTGTATACTTGCTGTCTATGGTGTCGTTTTCAATTTTTTTAATAATATGAGGTGTGTAATAATAACCTCTGTTTCCAATAGCAGCAGCCATGTTAGCTAACTGAATTGGAGTAGCAAGCACTTCACCTTGCCCAATAGCATTTGAAAGTGTAAATGTGGTATACCATCTGTTTTTTCCGTAGGCTCTATTATAGGTTTCAGCATCTGGGATTTTTCCTGGTTGTCCAACCCTTAGGTCATAACCCAAATAATTCCCTAGTCCAAAACTCTTAACATGATTACTCCAAATGTCCATTCCTTCAGCAGGAGTATCATACTTGTCCATAATACGACGATATACATTGGCAAAATAGGCATTACAAGACTCGTAAATTCCCAAGTTCATGTCAGCAGGACTTTTATGACCATGGCAACCCATTTTTCGGTTTCCATATCTATAACCATGCGCACACGTAAACTTATCGTTGGTTGTAACTACATTTTCTTGTAAACCTATTAAAGCATTAATTACTTTGAAAGGAGAACCTGGAGGATACATAGCTTGTAAACCTCTATCGTAAAGTGGTTGTGAAAGCGAATCGTTATAAAGTTTAGTGAAATTTTTAGAGCGGTTTCTACCTACTAACAAATTAGGGTTGTAGGTAGGTGATGAAATCATAGTTAGTATTTCTCCTGAGCTAGGTTCAATGGCAATAATACCACCTCTTTTGTTTTGCATTAAAAGCTCGCCATAGGCCTGTAATTCTGCATCAATTGTAATAGTAATATCTTTTCCTGGTTCAGGCAAAGTGTCATAAATACCCTCTTTATAAGGTCCTATATCTCTATTAAAACGGTCTTTTTGAATAAATTTAATGCCTTTAACGCCTCGTAAAGTTTCTTCGTAAGAAATCTCTATACCTTGTTTACCAATTAAGTCTCCCATTTTATAATATGGTTGCCTTTGTATAATGGCATTGTTTACTTCTCCAATGTCTCCTAAAACATTTGCCCCAATACTGGTTTGGTAATCTCTAAGTGAACGTTTTTGAATGTAAAAGCCTTCAAATTTTCTCATTTTTTCCTGTAACAAGGCATAATCTTCTTTAGATAATTGTGCTACAAAAGGCGAAGGTAATCTAGGAGAATAGTGGTAAGCTTTATCATACTTTTTTTTGAAGTCTTCTTTTGTGATTTTTAAAAGATTACAAAATTCCAAAGTGTCTAAAGGCTCAACTTCTCTAGGAATAATCATTACATCATAAGAGGGTTGATTGGCAACTAAGAGTTTACCGTTTCTATCGTAAACATAACCACGTTTTGGGTAATCATATACTTTTCTAATGGCATTATCTTCATAAAGATTATAAGTACTTTGGTTGTAAACCTGTAAATAAAATAATCTTGCAATAAAAATAAGTCCAACAATAACAACAGTTGAAAGAAGTAAAAGTTTTCTCATCGACGTTTTTTGCTAAATAGAATTGTTGACATAAAACATAGTATTATAGTAAAAATACTAGAGAATAACGTCTTTTGAAGTATTAAAATTATTTTAGAAATGTTAAAAACTTCAAGTGAAAATAGCACGAAATGATGAATAACAGTAAAGAGTGAAATATATATCAATCGGTTTCCTAACTCAGTATTGCTAAATTTAATGCTTTGGTGTTCGTAAATCATTCCGAAGGAAAACTTAAGCAATACAGGTCTAATGTAAGCAATAGTAACTGCTGCAGCAGCATGAACACCACCAGAGTCAGAGAAAAAATCTACACATAAACCTAATAAAAAACCAAGAATAATAATAACGGTTCTATTGGTTCTTATCGGAAAAAGCATAATAAAAAGTATGTAAACATACGGATTTATATAGCCTAAAAAATTGATGTGATTACATACCAAAACCTGTACTAGTAATACAGTAATAAAAAGTAATGTAGTATTTACTGCAGAATTATTCATTTACTGGGTTTTGAAGTGTCTCTATTTCTTCTCTATCAAGATGTTCAATAATGTAAACATGCCCAACGTTAGTCATGTCGTTAAATAGTTTTACATTAATGGTATATGTGTCTCCACCAATGTCTAAAACAAAATCATTAACAGTTCCAATGGGAATTCCTTTAGGGAAAATAGTTGATTGCCCACCAGTAACAATAGTGTCGCCTTCGGCAACAGGTGCAAATTTTGAAACGTCTTTCAATTGCGCTAATTCAGGTGACTTTGTATCCCATCTTAAAGACCCAATATGGCTCGTTTTTTTAAGTTGAGCATTTATTCTACTATTTGTGTTTAAAATAGATTGTACTCTTGCGTAACTATTAGATGTGTTGTCAATAATACCAATAATGCCTTTGGAAGTGATAACTCCAAAATCTTGCTGAATACCATCTTTTTTTCCTTTGTTTATAGTAAGGTAGTTGTTGGTTGCTGAATAACTGTTTTTATAAACAACTGCAGGAGTAAGCTTAAAGCGTTTGCTGTACATCGTACTGTCAGCATAAAACGATTTTAAAGTATCAGTTTCTCTATTGAATAAGATAGACTTTAGCCTGTTGTTTTCTTCAAGAAGTTTTTGGTTCTCGTTTTTTAAATCAAAATACTGACCAACGTTGTTTACTTGTTTGTAAACTCCACCAGTGAAAAAATTAGCAGAATTTATAAACTTACTTTTATGGTATGAGTGTGATTGAATTGTTAAAGCCAACGATACACCAAACAACAACAAAAACAAAAGAAATGTTTTGTTTCTAATAACAAAGTTGATGATTTGTTGCATTATTAATTACTTATTTTATCAATACACTTTTGAATTTAGAAAGGTTTTTGAGTGTAATTCCTGTTCCTCTTACTACAGCTCTTAATGGATCTTCAGCAATATAAACAGGTAAGTCGGTTTTTTGAGATAAACGCTTGTCTAAACCTCTAAGCATAGAGCCACCACCTGCTAAGTAAATTCCTGTATTGTAAATATCTGCAGCAAGCTCAGGAGGCGTTTGAGATAAGGTTTCCATTACAGAGTCTTCAATTCTTAAAATAGATTTATCTAAAGCTTTAGCAATTTCACGATACGAAATATTCACTTGCTTAGGTTTACCTGTTAAGAGGTCTCTACCTTGAACACTCATGTCTTCTGGAGGTAATTCTAAATCTTCAGTTGCTGCACCAATTTGAATTTTTATCTTTTCAGCAGTACGCTCTCCAACATAAAGGTTGTGTTGAGTACGCATGTAGTAAATAATATCATTTGTAAATACATCACCAGCAACTTTAACTGATTTGTCGCAAACAATTCCACCAAGAGCAATAACAGCAATTTCTGTTGTTCCTCCACCTATATCCACAATCATGTTTCCTTTAGGTTGCATAATATCAATACCAATACCTATTGCAGCAGCCATTGGCTCGTGTATTAAGTAAACTTCTTTACCATTTACACGCTCACAAGACTCTTTTACAGCTCGCATTTCCACTTCAGTAATACCAGAAGGAATACAAACAACCATACGCAAAGCAGGAGAAAACAATTTCTTTTTTAATGCAGGAATGTTTTTAATGAACATGCTTATCATTTGCTCAGAAGCATCAAAATCGGCAATTACACCATCTTTCAATGGTCTAATGGTTTTAATGTTTTCGTGAGTTTTTCCTTGCATCATGTTGGCTTCTTTACCAACTGCAATTATTTTTCCAGAAATTCTATCTCTTGCTACTATTGATGGACTATCCACAACTACTTTGTCATTATGGATAATAAGTGTATTTGCTGTTCCTAAATCTATGGCTATTTCTTCTGTTAAGAAATCAAAAAATCCCATACGCTGTTGTTAGTTATGTGGGTTGATATTATTTAGTCTTTTAGACGTTGTTGTAAATGTAATAAAATATACATTAATTACAGTATTACAAGATACGTTTAAAATGAATTAACAGATTTCAATTTTTTTAGAAAAAATGTTAATGTTTAAAATGACGTGTTCCTGTAAATACCATAGCAACATTGTTTTCATTACAATAGTCAACACTTAGTTGATCTTTTATAGAGCCTCCTGGTTGTATTACAGCAGTAATTCCAGCTTTATCAGCAATTTCTACACAATCTGGAAACGGAAAAAATGCATCACTAGCCATTACAGCACCTTGCAAATCAAAATTGAAAGATTGTGCTTTATGTATAGCTTGGTTTAAAGCGTCAACACGACTGGTTTGTCCTGTTCCACTTGCACATAGTTGTTTGTTTTTTGCTAAAACGATTGTGTTAGATTTGGTATGCTTACAAATTTTTGAGGCAAATATTAAATCTTCTAACTCGTTTTGAGTTGGTTTATTGTTTGTTGCTTCAGATAAATGCGAAACAGCATCAGTAACGTTATCTCTCTCTTGAACCAAAACACCATTTAAACAACTTCTTACAGTAGTTTTTGGTAGTTCAATATCATTTAAAATTAAAAGAATCCTATTCTTTTTTCCTTTTAAAATTTCTAATGCTTCTGCAGAAAATGATGGTGCAATAACAACCTCACAAAATAAGCTATGAATTTCTTCAGCTGTAGCTTTGTCAATTTCAGAGTTTGCAATTAAAATACCACCAAAAGCTGAAACAGGATCTCCTGCTAAAGCATCAACGTAAGCTTTGTGCAATGTTTCTCTTTGTGCTAAACCACAAGCATTATTGTGTTTTAGAATAGCAAAAGTAGGAGCTTCTCCTTTAAACTCGTTCATTAAAGTAACAGCAGCATCAACATCTAAAAGGTTGTTGTAGCTTAGTTCTTTACCGTGTAATTTGGTGAACATTGCTTCAAAATCTCCAAAGAAAAATCCTTTTTGGTGAGGGTTTTCGCCATAGCGTAACACTTGTCCTTTGGTTTCACTTACTTTTAAAGCAGCAAGATCATGGTTGCTATTGAAATAATTAAAAATAGCCGAGTCGTAATGTGACGATACATTAAAGGCTTTTGCAGCAAAACGTTTTCTGTCTTCTTCAGATGTTTCACCACTTTTAGCTTTTAAAAGTTCTAAAAATTCACTGTAATCTTCAACCGAAGACACGCAAACTACATCAGCATAGTTTTTGGCTGCAGCTCTAATTAATGAAATACCTCCAATGTCAATTTTTTCAATAATATCTTGATGTGCAGCACCTGAAGCTACAGTTTTTTCAAAAGGGTAAAGGTCAACAATAACCAAATCTATTTGAGGGATGTCAAAATCTTTTAATTCGGCAACATCACTTTCATTATTTTGTCTGTTAAGAATACCTCCAAATACTTTTGGGTGTAATGTTTTAACACGACCTCCTAAAATTGAAGGATAAGAGGTTACATCTTCAACAGGTACAACATTAATTCCTAAGTCTTTTATAAACTTTTCGGTACCTCCTGTTGAGTAAATGGTTACATTTTGTGCGTTAAGTTCTTTAACGATTGGTTCTAATCCTTCTTTGCTAAAAACAGAGATTAAAGCAGATTTAATGGTTTTGTTGTTATTCATTGTATAGTTGTGTGTTTTTTTGATTTCCATTTTTATGGAAATAACAATTTTAATGTTTTTTCAATACCAAGTATTAAAAAGTGTTGTTTGCGAGTGCAAAAGTACATATTCTTAAAGAGATTTTAAGGCTTGATAACGCAGATTATTTAAGTTTTTTGTAACAATAGATTGTTAAAAACGTCCTATCTTTAACTTTGATAAAATTTCGACCAATTCATGCTTGTTTATTTACGATTATTTAAGGAGAGTTTTACGTTTGCTATTAACGCATTGCGAAACAATAAACTACGTACTTTTTTATCGCTATTAGGAGTAACAATTGGTATATTTTCTATTATAGCTGTACTTGCAGCTGTTGATTCGCTTGATAGGAATATCAAAGAGCAGTTGAGCGGATTGGATAAAAACACCATGTATCTTACTAAGTATTCGTTTGGACCTACAAGTGTCCCAAGATGGCAACGTGATAATTTCCCTCAGGTAGAGCATGATGATTATGAGTTTATTGAAGGAAGTGTAGATGATATTGAGGCTATTGCCTATGTGATTTTTGGAGGCTCAGAAAATTTAAAGTACGAAGGAAAAACAGTTTCAGGAGTTAACGTTACACCTGTCTCTAACGGTATTTATGATATTGAAAATTTAAAAATTGAATCAGGTCGTTTTTATAACGAATCTGAATCAAATTCTGGAGCTCCTGTTATTGTGTTAGGAAGCTCAACTGCTACAAATTTATTTGATAATGATAACCCTATAGGTAAAACGATTAGGGCTTATGGACGAAAACTCAAAGTTATTGGCGTTTTAAAGAAAGTAGGTGGAGGTATTGGAGGTGATTCTCCAGATGAACGTGCCTATGTGCCTGCAAATTTTGTAAGACGTTTTAATAATGGAGGAGCAAATGGTTTACCAGGAGCTGTTGTAATTAAGCCTAAAAAAGATGTCGATTTTGATGCCTTTGAATCGGTTTTAAAACAAAAATATAGGGTTTACAGAGGTTTGAAAGCTGATGAGCCAGATAATTTCTTTATCAATAAATTGTCAGGTTTAACAGATGCTGTAGATAGTATTATTGGGTTTATGAATGGTGTAGGTTGGACCATTAGTGCGTTTTCATTATTAGTAGGTGGTTTTGGTATTGCTAATATTATGTTTGTGAGTGTTAAGGAACGCACCAACCTTATTGGAATTCAAAAATCATTGGGTGCCAAAAACAGGTTTATCTTATTCCAGTTTTTGTTTGAAGCTATAGTATTAGCCTTTATTGGTGGAATTGTAGGATTGATATTAGTATGGATAACAACAACAGTGTTGTCAAACTTTACAGGCGATTTTGAATTTGTGCTTTCAGCAGGAAACATGATGTTAGGATTTGCGTTGTCAACTGCAATAGGGTTGATTTCTGGTATTGTACCAGCAATTTCAGCTTCAAAACTTGATCCTGTGGAAGCGATTAGAACTGGAATGTAACAGGAAAATGAGTCTGAAAAGCATTTTTAAAACACTTTTGTCAATAGTTCTATTGGTTTGCATTTATATTTTTTTCTTTTCAGATTCTGGATTTACCTGGGGTGTAAATAAAACTGTTGGTTGGGCTTGGGATTTAACAAACCTAAATTTGTGGCTTTCAATTTTGGCTTATGTCTTTGTGCTCTATTTGTTATTTAGACTTTTCTTCCGAAGAAAAAAATAATCTAATCATAGAATCTCAGCAACCTGTTTACAAACAAATTCTAAAAAGCGCTCGTCCGCTTCAGTAAAAGAATCTGGAGTATTAGAGTCGATATCTATTTGACCAATATTTTCACCATTAACAAAAATTGGGATTACAATTTCTGCTTTAACAGTAATACTGCAAGCAATGTAATTATCTTGAGCAGATACGTCTGGTACAACAAAATTTTGGTTGCTCACAGCAACTTGTCCGCAAATGCCTTTTCCAAAAGGAATAATAGTATGGTCAGTAGGTTCGCCTACATAAGGACCTAATTTTAATTCGTTTTTATCTCCATTTTTAAAATAGAATCCTACCCAGTTGTAATATGTGATATTAGCTTCTAGCAATTCGCAAATTGCATAAAGTTTTTCATCTACAGTTGTACTCGAATTAGAAGTAATTTCGCTTACTTTAAGTTGTAATTGTTCAAATGTCATTTGTTCAAAAAGTTTTTGCAAAAGTATTTAAAAGGTGTAAATTCAAAAACTGAATTTATATAAATTTAACAGAATATATCAGTCGTTTACTTTTGAAAAACTTACTAAAAAAATACAAGTCTGTCATAAAGTTCATTCTCACATTTTTAATAGTGTACTTGGTCTTGTCTTTATGCTATAAATTGTATTTAGATATGTCTAGTGGTTCAAAATACTATCCTGATATTATAACCAATTTAGTAGCTAAACAAAGTAGTGAACTTGTTGGAGCTATGGGTTATGATGTACACTATTTAGCGCATGAAAATGAACCTTCACTTAAACTTATACTTAATGGTAAGTACGTTGCTAGAGTAGTAGAGGGTTGTAATTCGGTAAGTGTGATTATATTGTTTGTGGCTTTTATGGTAGCTTTTGCAGGAAGATTAAAACCAACATTTTTTTACACTTTAGCAGGAGGTGTTCTTATTTATGCTGTTAATATTATTCGAATTGCAATTTTGTCAATTGGCTTGTATAATTATCCATGGCGAAGAGAAATTTTGCACACTGCTATTTTTCCTTTGATTATTTACGGAATGGTATTCATCCTTTGGATGTTTTGGGTTAATAGGTTTTCATCAATAAACAAAAAGCATGAATAACATTTTTAAAATTGTTTTGCTCATGGCTTTGTTTGGGCTTCTTGTATTGATAAGAGTGTTCGAAAATGAGTTGTTTTATGATCCATACTTGTTGTTTTTTAAAAACGACTATTTGTATATGGATTACCCAAGACGCGAAATATTAAAGTTAACGCTGTTTACTACCTTAAGGTATGTGCTAAATGGAGTCGTGTCCTTAGCTATTATATATCTCTTTTTTAAAGATAAGTCTATCGTTAAGTTTTCGGTTATAGTTTATACTTTAGCATACTTAATTTTGATTTTAATTTTCTTGTATTTTGTCATTAACCCTAGACAAGAAGATTATTATCTGTTTTTTAATTTTAGACGATTTTTAATTCAACCAGTCATTCTTTTGCTCTTAATACCAGCATTTTATTACTATAAACTTAATAGGTAGAAATGTTAATGCTTTTTTAAAATGCAATACAACTTCATTAATTTTTATAAATTTGTGTTGTGATACAAAATGTTTTACATAAAACTTTTTCAGTTGCATTAGCGCTATTAGTGTTTTTTTCTACAGTTTCTTTTACTGTAGAGAAACATTTTTGTGGTGATGTGTTGGTAGATGTTTCTGTGTTTTCTGAATTACAAAAATGCGCTATGGAAGCCTTTGAAATTGAAATGGCTGAAAAAACACAAGTGCATTGTTGTAAAGATACAGTCGATTTAGTTAAAGGTCAAGACCATTTAACCATTAAAAAGTTTGAAGATTTAGATTTTGATCAGCAACTGTTTTTATCAACATTTGCGTATTCATACATTAATCTTTTTGAAGGGTTGCCGCAACAGGTTATCCCTCATAAATATTATTCTCCACCAAACTTGGTTGCCGACATACAAGTGCGCGATCAAGTTTTCCTAATTTGATTTTTTTGAACAATTTCCGTGAAAACGGATAGTAAATCTCTATTGTTCAATCAAAAAATCAAAAAAAATGACACATACATACAGCGTTACAGGAATGACCTGTAATGGTTGTAAGGCAAAAGTTGAAAATGTCTTACAAGATTTAGACTATGTTGATGATGCTAAAGTAAATTTAGAATTAGGTGAAGTTGCAGTAACCATGTCTCAGCATATCGCTACAAGTGTATTGCAAAATGCACTACCAGAAAAATATAAGCTGTCTGAAAAGCAAGAACGAAATGTGTTTGCTTCAACAGTACAGCAAGAAGAACAAAAATCTGATTTACAGCAATTGTTTCCGTTGTTTTTAATATTTGGATACATCATTTCTGCATCAGTATTAATCAATTTCAAGTCGTGGAATTGGAGCGATTTTATGCTCGATTTCATGGGCTTATTCTATATCGTTTTTAGTTTTTTCAAACTATTAGATTTAAAAGGATTTCCTGAAAGTTTTAAAATGTACGACCCATTAGCTAAAGCAATTCCTGCTTATGGTTGGGTGTATCCTTTTATAGAAACAGCTTTGGGAATCATGTTTTTAATGCGTATTCAAATTCCGTTGGCATTAGTGATTACCTTAATTATTTTAGGAATTACTACCATAGGAGTAACCAAAACATTGCTGGATAAAAAAGCAATACAATGTGCATGTTTGGGTACAGCATTAAAACTACCTATGACCAAAGCAACCTTTATTGAAAACAGTATAATGATTGTTATGGCAGTGATTATGCTTGTTCAAATCTACAGTTAAATAAAATTTTAAAAATGAAAAAACTATTATATATAATCCTCTTGTTTCCGCTTATTGGGCTTTCTCAAGATACCCTTAACGGAACTATTCTAGAAGAGAATAAAGAAAACGAACCAATACCAGTTGTTGGAGCCAATGTATATTGGTTAGATACAACTATAGGAGCTGTTACTGATATCGATGGGAAATTTTCGATACCTTATAAAAGTGAATACACAAAGCTGGTTGTGAGTTATGTGGGCTATAAAACCGATACTATAACCGTTAGTTCAGCTAAGGCTATAACACATTGGTTGAAACCAACAAGTGAGTTGGATGAAATAACAGTAACCTCAAGAAAGCAAGCGACTTCAAAATCATATTTGAAAGCTACCAATACATTTACTGTTAGTAGCGATGAATTGTTAAAAGCTGCTTGCTGTAATCTCTCAGAGAGTTTTGAAACCAACCCATCTATTGATGTTAATTTTGCTGATGCAGTTTCAGGTACGCGTCAAATTAAAATGTTAGGTCTTACTAGTCCGTATATTTTAATAGCAACAGAAAACATACCAACAGTTCGTGGAGCTTCGCAAGCTTACGGATTAACCTTTACACCAGGAACTTGGGTTGAGAGTATTCAAATTACTAAAGGAATGGGAAGTGTGGTTAATGGATATGAAAGTATTGCAGGACAAATAAATGCTGAACTTCAAAAACCAACAAAAGACGATAAGCTGTTTGTGAATTTTTACGGAGCAAGTAGCGAACGTATGGAATTGAATACACACTTTAATACTAAAGTAAGTGATAAGTGGAGTACAGGTTTGTATTTACATGGTAACACGCATCAAAAAGAACATGATGTAAATAATGACAACTTTTTAGATATGCCAAAGTATCATCAAATAAATGTGATGAATAGATGGCAATATACTGACACTGAAAAAGGGTTTGTTGGGTTTTTTAATTTCAGGTTTTTAACCGATGAAAAACAAACAGGTGAGCTAGATTTTAACCCAGACACTGATAAGTTGACTACCAACGCTTGGGGAAGTGAAATTGATACCAAACGATTTGATTTCTCAGGGAAATTAGGTTATGTAAACCCTGAAATTCCATGGCAAAGTGTTGGTGTGCAATTTGCGGTTAGCAACCATCAGCAAGATTCTTATTTTGGATTACGACAGTACGATATTGAACACAATAGTATTTATTCTAATATTATTTATAATTCAATTATTAGCGATTCGCGTCATAAAATTAAAACAGGACTTAGTTTTACTTACGACCATTATGATGAGTTTGTTGAGGATACAGTTTATGAGCGTACAGACAACTCATTGGGAGCCTTTTTTGAATATAATTTTGACAATTTAGATAAGTTTAATCTTACAGCTGGATTACGTGTTGATAATCATAATAAACTAGGCTTTTTTGTGACACCACGTTTTCATGCACGATACACGCCTTGGGAAAAATCTGCGTTTAGAGCGTCTTTTGGTAGAGGCAAACGATCAGCGAATATTTTTGCTGAAAATCAAAGCTTATTTGCAACCTCAAGAGCCATTAATATTATTGGAGCTAATGGTGGAGAAATTTATGGTTTAGACCCAGAAATTGCATGGAATTATGGTCTGTCTTACTTGCAAGGATTTAATCTCTTTGGAAGAAAAGCCGATGTTACAGTAGATTTTTACAGAACAGATTTTCAAAACCAAGTGGTTGTAGATTGGGAAAATCCACAAGAAATAAGTTTCTATAATTTAGAAAATGATAGTTATGCTAATAGTTTTCAAACGGAATTAAACTATAATGCTTTTGAGCATTTTGATGTACGATTAGCTTATAAATATTATGACGTGAAGACTAAATATCAAACAGGTAAAGCTATAAGGCCTCTAACACCTCAACACAGGTTTTTTGCAAATGCTGGATATGAAACACATCCTAATGATGCAGGAGGGTTGTGGAAATTTGATGCAACCTTTAATTGGTTAGGCGAACAACGTTTTGCGTCAACAACTAGTAACCCTGTAGAATACCAATTACCTGAAAACTCTCCAACTGTAGCAACACTTAATGCACAAGTTACTAAGGTGTTTTCTCCAAAATTTGAAGTATATTTAGGAGGTGAGAATATTACCAATGTGCGTCAAGACAATCCTATTTTAGGTGCAAACGACCCTTTTGGTTCAAACTTTGATAGCACATTTGTGTATGGTCCAATTTTTGGAAGTATGTATTATGCAGGATTACGATTTAGAATTAAATAAAACTTTAAAACAAAAATAAAATGAAGAAAATAGTAGTATTAGCAACATTTTTAATGGCAACAGTAACATTTGCACAAAATAAAAACGCCAAAGTTTCACTAGAAGTTGATGGTGTGTGTATGATGTGTAAAGATCGAATTGAAAAAGCATGTATAAAAACCAAAGGTGTAAAAAGTGCGATTTGGAATGTAGAAACACATGAGTTAAGATTGATTTACAACGAAGGAAAAACAAGTTTAGATGATATTAAAAAGAATATTGTTGCAGTAGGTCATGATTTAAAAGACATGAAAGCTACTGATGAGGCTTATAACTCAGTGCATCCTTGTTGTAAATATCGTGATGAAGAGGTTAGGGGTGATCATAAAGATGAAAAGGATCCTAATCATAAAAAGCATTAAAAAACATATTCTCTAATTTAGAAAAAGCCTAAACTCTTGTTTAGGCTTTTTTTATTCACTCATAGTTAAGGTAAAATTTTCAATAAGCTATCACAGCTTTTAATACCTTGTTCAGTTGCCCGTTTTTTAATCATTAAAGCACCATTAACACTTTGTAAAATATTTTTAAAAAGCTTTTCATTGTTATAACCAAACTGACCTTTTTTCATAATATCAAAATCTACATTTTCAATCATGTATTTGCCTAAATATTCTTTATGGATAATATCTAGACGTTCGTAATCCTTGAGCATTATTTTGTAGTTTGAATAATGGTTTTCAATAGCTGTTTTTAAGTTGAAGTCATCAATGAGTTTAAAGTCTCCAGAGTTAATCATTGTTTGGTAGGTAACATCTTTAGGGAAAAAATCTGTTGAGGTAAACACAGTATATATTGTACTTAATTTTGAGTGTTTTTCCGGATTGTCAGTATTTATTAACGGTAAAACCGTGTTTAGGATTTCAGTTTTTTTATCAATAGAAAGTGAAATAGATTCAAGAGTTTTTTTGTCAATCTCAATATCACTTTTTATGTTTTCTAAATACTGTTGTTTTAATGTTTCGCTTTTTGAGTTTTCAGAACATTTATTCATTGTAAAAGCTATTGAAATACCTACGATAACTATAAGTATTTCTCCTAAGGCATAAGTGAATTTCTTTTTCATTTTTTAATGGATTATCTTCTTAAAACTAAGAAATATTTTTTAGTTAAATTTTTGCCAATAAAAATATCACGAATCAATTTTCTGCATACCTTTAATATGTTCTTTTTAAAACAATAAAGTTATGGGACAAGACAAGTCAAAAGGAAAGTCTACACTGCCTAAACAAGCAGTAAAAAAGACTCCACAGGCTCCTGCTAAAAAGAAGTAGTCTGTTTTTGGGCTACAAACTGATAGCCCTTCAATTTAAAGATGATTAAAGCAAATAGCCACCTTTTTGAGGTGGCTTTTATATTTTAATCAATTAAGTTTATTTCTTTGATTTCAGAAAGTAGCTTGCCGTCTGAGCTAAAACCTTGTATCACGAAAATAGCTTTTTTAATATTAGTGTTAAAAATTTTAAAATCAGCATTTCCTGATTGGTCAGTTTCAATGTTTGATTTCCAATCAATATTACTGTAGTTTATAAAGTCATTTTTTGATAACGCATAAAACTCAGGAACATAAAACTTTTTTTCTGTAGAAAAACCATTGTTTACAGTAAATTCATTTGCAATGGCTTTTTTAGTGTAATCTAACTTGTAACTCTGTTTTAAATATATTCTAATAATACCTGCACCACCTCTAGAACCATATCCATTTCCGTCAGGATCAATAAATATTTCGTCTACATGCTCTAGTGTCATGTTATATAATATATCATAATTTCTATCGTAGCTTGATCCGTCAATGATAAGTAAAGGTTCATTACTCGCCATAAAAGTTACAGGGTTACGATTTTTTATTTTTACAACTCCTGCACCTTGCAGTTGATCAACGACAAAGCCATGAGAATTAATTATATCAGTTACATATGAGTACATTCTTCTTAATTCATCGTCTACTTTAATTCCTTTACTATACCTATTAGCTATATATTCTTTGCGGTTTTGTAAGATTGTATCACTATTTTTTTTGTGTACATAAGTAAGGTTGATAGTGTCTAATTCTTGTCCTAGACTGTTTGCGTGTTCTAGAGAAAAACTATTTGTTATGGTTGTCTTGCATTTATTTATTAAAGGAAGTGTAGGTTGTTTTAGCAGCTTACGATTGTTGTCAATAATATCAATGTAAGGCTTTAAATTATTAATTACTTTGTCTCCTTTTAAAACAGTAAAGTTTATAGATGCAGAGTCTTTTAAGTAAAAGTTGTTAAAAGAAAAACTGTTGTTGACTAGCGTTGTTGATTCATTAATTTGATTAGTGATTGAAAACATTTGAATGGTGTAAGGCACACTGGATTTTGGAGGATTTAATGAACCTTTTATTGAAAGTCCAGCATCAAAATTGTGAGTTATTTTTGGGGTTCCGGTTTTTATATTTTCCCATTTATACTTGCTCCAGCCTTGAGTTAATAAAAGCAAGTCTAGCTCATATGTTTTTAACCTGTTAATATCAGTAAAATAATAATTAGGATTTTGAATATAACCTTTCACATAAGGCTTTAATAAAAAAGAGCTTATTAAATTCTGGTTATTGGTTTGGGTTAGAGTATCGTCTGGTAAAATAGCAATACTTAAATTAGAAGCTATTGGTGTTTTAGTATGGGTAAATGTTTTGATTGATAAAGGGATAGAGTCATTAGTTTTAGTATTTACAATAATATCTGAGTTTAAAATTAATGAGTCGTCGTAGTTAAAAATTAAGCGTTCAATTAATGGCTCAGATTTTTCGTTAAATAATGTAATTGTATTTATTCCTGATACTAGATTTTTTTTGTTTACAGGAATAACATTGCTTGTTTTTAAATCGTCAACTTTTAAATCAATAACCACTACTTTGTTGTTTTGATTTATCACTAAGTAGTAAGTTAGTCCTGTATTGTTTTTAAGTGTTACGTCGTTTGTTTTTAGGGTTATATAGGTTAACTCTTGATTTGTATAATTATTAACCGAAATAGCAAACCCCTCTTCACTATCAATTACTATTTCCTTAGAATAGTCTATACCATTAACTGTATATTTAGCAGTGTATTTTTCGTTTTTCTCAGGTAACAAATCAAACTTACCTAAACCAAAAATGTTACTTTTAAAGTTGGTTATCGGTTCATTTTTAGAATTGACTATTGAGCCATCTATTTCTAATCCTCTAGCGTTACAATCAGTGATTTTGAATCCAAAAGTGTTTGTAACGCCTATAATACTATAACCACCTTCAGGTAAAAATTGTAAATCATGTTTAAGTTTTTCGGTTGTAGAATCTTTAGTTACACTTGTGTTTAAATCAGGATTTGGGTTGAGGATATGTATAGGCATAGAGACGTAAGCTTCGTCTTCTTTAAAATTATTCATCCAGTTTGTATAAGCAACTATATAATAGGTGTCACCTGCAATTAAAGTGTTGGTGTCTAGGCTTCCTGTGAAATAACCGTTTTGGGCAAAAAATAATTTGTTTGTTATCTCCTTACCGTTTGAGTCTAATAACGATAAGTAAACATTTGTTGTGTTTATAAAAGAAACTCCATTTTTTTTATCGTAGACATAACCTTTGAACCAAATAGGTTCGTTACTTATAAAGATGTTTTTGTTAACATGTAAATGAATAGTTTCTCTTTCGGTATTAAAATATGAAGTATATGCTTGCTCTATTTTTGACTTTTCATTAGTTTGTGATGCTATGTTTTTTGAGAAAAATAGAGCAATCATTATAGTTAAAACAAGTGTGTTTTTCATATTTTAGGTTGGGCTTAGTCTAATAGTAATTCTTTAGTTTCAGAAATCAAATTTCCATTAATTGAAAAACCTTCGATGATTAAAAGTAGCTTTTTTATTGACGTATTTTTTATGTTAAATTCAACTGAACCTTTTTCGTTTGTTGTAAGTTTTGGTTTCCAATCAATAGCTCCATATGACATAAAGTTACTAGGCGAGTTCAAATAAAAAAGTGGTATATAAAATTCTTTTTGAGGAGAAAACCCTCCAGTTGTTATTAGTGTGTTGGCATACCTTTTAAAATCTCCTTTAGCTCCAACTCCATAACTTTTCTTTAAAAATATACTTATTACTCCTGCACCTCCTCTTACTCCATATCCAAGACCAGATTTATTAAAATATATTTCATCAACTTGATTTAAAGGCATGTTATACAGTATGTCATAATCTGTTCCCATGTTAGCACCATCAATTATTAATAAAGGGCTAGAACCAGCTTTAATAGAAATAGGACGCTTATTTATAATAATAACTCTTCCTAATGCTTGGTAAGACATAAAACCATTTGCGTCTATAATATCAGATACGAAAGAATACATTCTTTCTTGGATAGAATCAATTTTTACACCTATACTATAAGCATCTCCAATATAGGCTTTTTTGTTCTTAAGAGGCGCTTTTTTATCAACTATTTTCGTGTGTAAGTTTATAGTATCTAGTAATTCGCCTTCAAACTCCATGTCATTGTAGCTGTTAACAGTATCTATTGATAAAGTTTCAAAAACACAAGTATTAGGAATAGAAAATAATTGATTTAGTGAAGTTTTTCCTGAGCTTATTACTCTTGCATACAACTTTGGGTCGGTTATTTTTTTTCCGTTTTTAAGCACATTGAAATGTACTTTAGAAGAATCTGCTATGAAATAATTCTCAAAGTTAAATTGTTTATTATTGTCTATATATTTAGTTTCGTTAATGTTGTTAACTAGAGAAAACATATGAACTTGGTAATTAGAGTCTTCGTCTATTGGTTCATTAAGTGTTCCTGTAATTGAAACTCCTTTATCAAAAGGAATAATTAATTCTTGTTCACCGTTTTTAATATCTTCCCAACTATATTTACTCCAGCCTTGGGTTAATAATACTAAATCTAGGTGCAAAGCTTTTATTCGATCAAAATTATTGAAGTAATATTCTGAGTTTTCAAAAGAACCATTTATGTAAGGGTCAATTAATAAGTTGCTTATTATACTTTTATTAGTGTTTATTGCTTTGGTTTCAAGCGGTAAAACAGAAACACTTAGGCTAGTAGAAGTAGCAATTTTCTTGTTGTCTTTTAGGTTGATTTTTATTCCAATTGAATCTGAAGAGCTTGATGTCTTTTCAACTGTAGCTCTCATAAAATCCTTGTTTTTAGGATTAAATATCATGCGTTCCAAAAGTGGATTTAATTCATCATCAAATAAAGTAATAGTGTTTACTCCATAAGGAAGAGTTTTTGATGAAATAGGTATAGTGTATTCAGTTTTTAAAACTGAAGTGTTTAATTCAGTAATTGAACTTTTGTTGTTTTGGTGTATAGCTAAATAATACGTTTTATTAGCTTCTAATGCTTGTGTTGCTTTATTTGTTTTAAGTGTTATGTAAACCATATTAGTATTGATATGGTTGTTAACAGAAAAAGAATATCCTAAAGCTTCACTTTGAGGTAAAGGGGTTTTATAATTCTTGCCATTAATGTTATAAATAGCGTTGTAGGTTTCGCCTTTTTTCATCAATAAATCAAACTTACCCATTCCAAATGTGTTACTTTTAAAAGGCATTATGGTCTTGTCGTTTGAATCAGTTATTATACCTTCAATTTCAACGCTTTCTCCACTACAATTAATAATTTTAAAACCTATTGAATTGGTAACATCTGCTATGCAATGTCCACCTTCAGGCAAGAACTGTAAATCATAATCTAATATTTTATTATTAGTTGTTTCTTGATTGGAATGTTCATTTAAAATTTGAATAGGACTAGAGGTGAAAGATTCATCCTCTTTAAAGTTTTTCATCCAGTTAGTATATGCCTTAAAAAAATAATAACCTGTTGCTAAACTTGGACCTACATCAAAACTGCCAGTAAACATTCCATTTTCACAATAAAATAGTTTGGTTTCTATTTCTTTACCGTTTTTATCGTAAAGCGTTACATATACATTTGAAGTTGTAATATAAGGAATACCATTTTTTTTGTCGTACACATAACCTTTGAACCATATCGGTTCGTTTGTTAAAAAAGTATGCTTGTTAAAGTGTAAGTAAATAGTTTCTCGTTCTGCATTAAAATATTTAGCGTAGGCATTTTCGATAGTTTCTTTTAGATTGGGTTTTTGGCTTAATGCTTTGGTTGTGTTTAAAATAAAAATGATTAAAATTAGTAAAGAAGTTAAATGTTTGGTGGTAAGATTTAAGCGATGAGAATAATTGTTTTTCATAATTATAAGTTTTAGAGTGAATAGCGATTAAGAGATTCAGTCACAATATTTATGCCAAAAAAAAGCCTCAAGATTGTCTTGAGGCTTTTTTAGTTTTTTAAAAAACTTTGTTTTACATCATCCCTGGCATTCCGCCACCTCCCATTGGAGGCATTGCAGGAGCATCTTCTTTAATATCAACTAAAGCGCATTCAGTAGTTAAAATCATACCAGAAACTGAAGCTGCATTTTCTAAAGCAATACGTGTTACTTTTTTAGGGTCAATGATTCCAGCTTTAAGCATATCTACGTAAGTTTCAGTTTTAGCATCAAAACCAAAATCTTTTTTACCTTCCATTACTTTAGAGATTACAACACTACCTTCACCACCAGCATTTTCTACTATGGTTCTTAAAGGTGCTTCAATAGCTTTGTTTACAATTTGTACACCTGTAGTTTCATCAAGGTTTTCAGTAGTAAGTTTTTCTAAAACCGATTTAGCTCTTACTAAAGCAACTCCACCACCAGCAACAATACCTTCTTCAACAGCAGCTCTTGTAGCATGTAAAGCATCGTCAACTCTGTCTTTCTTTTCTTTCATTTCAACCTCACTTGCAGCACCAACGTATAATACAGCAACACCACCAGCAAGTTTAGCTAAACGCTCTTGAAGTTTTTCTTTGTCATAATCGCTAGTTGTAGTTTCAATTTGTGCTTTAATTTGATTTACTCTAGCTTTAATATCAGCAGATTTACCAGAACCGTTAACAATTGTTGTATTGTCTTTGTCAATCATAACTGACTCAGCAGTACCTAACATGCTTAAATCGGCATTTTCTAAAGAGAATCCTCTTTCTTCAGAAATCACAACACCACCAGTTAAGATCGCAATATCTTCTAGCATTGCTTTACGTCTGTCACCAAAACCAGGAGCTTTTACAGCAGCAATTTTAAGTCCACCACGTAGTTTGTTTACAACCAAAGTAGCTAAAGCTTGTCCTTCAACATCTTCAGCAACGATTAATAATGGACGACCAGATTGAGCAACTGGTTCTAATATTGGAAGGATTTCCTGTAAGTTAGAAATCTTTTTGTCAAATAATAAAATGTAAGGGTTTTCTAAATCAGCAATCATTTTATCGCTATCAGTTACAAAGTAAGGCGATAGGTAACCTCTGTCAAACTGCATACCTTCAACAACGTCAACATAAGTATCAGTTCCTTTAGCTTCTTCAACAGTAATTACACCTTCTTTTCCAACTTTAGAAAACGCTTGAGAAATTAACTCACCAATAGTGTCATCGTTATTTGCAGAGATAGACGCTACTTGCTTAATCATTTCAGATGAGTTTCCTACTTTTTTAGCTTGCTTTTCTAAGTTAGCAGTAATGGCTTCAACAGCTTTGTCAATACCACGTTTTAAATCCATTGGATTAGCCCCAGCAGCAACGTTTTTTAAGCCTTCTTTTACAATAGCTTGAGCTAAAACTGTTGCAGTAGTTGTACCATCTCCAGCTAAATCGTTGGTTTTACTAGCTACTTCTTTTACCATTTGTGCTCCCATGTTTTCAAGCTCGTCTTCAAGCTCTACTTCTTTAGCTACAGAAACACCATCTTTAGTGACTTGAGGAGCGCCAAAGCTTCTACCAATAATTACGTTTCTACCTTTTGGTCCTAAAGTTACTTTTACTGCATTTGCCAATGCATCCACACCACGTTTTAATCCGTCGCGTGCTTCAATATCAAATTTTATATCTTTTGCCATTTTATTTGGTTTTTAAATGATGATTAAACAATTGCGAAAATGTCACTCTCGCGCATAATTAAATAGTCTTTGCCTTCAAGTTTTAGTTCAGTGCCAGAGTACTTTCCATAAAGTACTGTGTCACCAACTTTTACTGTCATTGCTTCGTCTTTTGTGCCTTTACCAACAGCGACAACTTTACCTTTTTGAGGTTTTTCTTTGGCGTTGTCTGGAATAATGATTCCTGAAGCTGTTTTGGTTTCAGCCTCTACAGGTTCTACTAGAACTCTGTCTGCTAAAGGTTTAATGTTTAATGCCATTTTTATATTTCTTTTTTTGGTTATTAAAATGTGTTTAACGCTTAAGCGTTATGCTAAAAATGTGCCAATACATTGTAACTGACATTTTTTCATTTTAGGGTAAAAAAAATGCCAACATAAAGTTGGCATTCTTAAATTGTATAATCAGAAATTACTGAACTGAATCTCCTACTGTTGCAGTATCATCAGCAGTTTCTGTACTGGTTGGTAATGCGTCTTGAGTTGTAGTTGTAGCTTCGTCTTGGTCTAATGCTTTAGATTCAGAACCATTAGCTCCTCCAATTGCAAAGTTTGACAAAAGGATTAATAACAATAATACTGTTGCTAATGTCCAGGTACTTTTGTCCAAAAAGTCGGTTGTCTTTTTAACACCTCCTAATTGTTGAGTACCTCCACCACCAAATGAAGATGATAAACCACCACCCTTTGGATTTTGCACCATGATTACTACTATTAATAAAAATGCTACAATAACTATAAGAACTAAAAATATTGTAAACTGTGTCATTATTTATTGATTATTTTCTTGTAATTTTTTTACTGCTTTAATTTGGTCTGCAAAGAAACCACTTTTTTCTGGATATTTCAAACTTAATATTTTATAAGATTGAATTGCCTTATCATAGTTTTTTTGTTCTAGATAAATTCTAGCTAAAGTCTCGGTCATTAAACCATCATTTTGCTCTGGTTTAGGTTGCGCTAAATTTTGTTGAGGTTTGGTATCTTTTACAGGTACAATCTTAGGGTTTTTACTTAAAAACTTATCTATAAGTTCAAACTTTTTATCAATGGTAGATTCTTGTGCTGCCTCTTGAGTGTCGTTTGTTTCGTCTACTTCTATTGAGGATTCTCGCTCAATAGGTTTGAAACTAGTAATCTTTAACCACTCAGTAAACGAGTGTGTTTCAGCCTTGTTAAACTCTAATGGTTTCCCAATGTTTAGTTGCTCTTTTGGAGAAGGTTCAATATTGTCAGTATCAATATCGATGATTGGAATTTTTGGAGCATCGTTAATGTCGGAAATAAATTGTTCAACATTTTTTGCAATGAATTTTTCCTCAAATAAATTCGGGTCTAAAACACCTTCGGTATCTTTTATATGTTGTTTAAGTGCGTCGTCAATAGTTACACTTTTATTTACTGAAATATCGTCGGCATCTTTAACTTCAATAGTTTTTAAATGCTCATAGTTTTGCTTTATAATCTGAGATATTTCATTTTGGTTAAACGCATCACTGGTAATATAATCGAACAGAATACTTCTGTCAGTAGTGTAGGCCGCAGTAGTTTTTAATTCAAGATTGTATTTAAAACTTTGTTTGTTTTTTAAGGCTTTAAGGTATAATGCTCTTGCTGGTTGAAAATAAGGATACTCTTCAATAACCGAAGTAATACCGCTAATTTGATCTGTAGTGATATTTTGAGGGTTTTGAAGTAAATATGTAAAATCTTGCAACTGCATTAGTAATTTACCATTTTGCTAAAGTAGCATTAAAAATATCTTGTGTAAGACGTTCAAAAATCTCTTCATGTGCAGTGTCTTTTTGACTGCCTATAAGTTGCTCATCACCATCATAATCATAGAAAAATGAAAAACGCTGCTCAAAATCTTCTTCAGGAGCATCTTTATCAAAAAAACGAACATTAACACTTATAGTAAGTCTGTTTTGAGCTGCAGTATTGTTGGCAGTAGCTGTAGTTGGAGAAATTCTATATTCAGTAATTTCACCTTCATAAATTAAATCTCCACCAGAGTTTACCAAGCTAAGACTCGTTTGGTTTTGAATAAGGTCTTGTAACGCTTGCGTAAAATCTCTATCTAAACCAGGTTCAATTAGTGCTGAGTTATTTTGAAAGTAATTAACTTGAAAGGTTTCGGCTTTTAAATCCTGCACACCAGTAAATGAATACTTAACCTTACATCCTGTGATTAAAACAGAAATACATATTAATAGACTATATTTTAATGCTTTCATTTACAAATCGTATTGCTTAATTTTTCTATAAAGCGTGCGTTCACTTATTCCAAGTTCGGCAGCTGCTAATTTACGTTTTCCGTTGTGACGTTCAAGCGATTTTTTAATTAATTCCAATTCTTTGTCATGAAGCGATAAGGTTTCTTCTTCTTCAATTTCTTCAGCAAAGTGGTATTTGTCTTGCACGTCTTCGATATTGCTTATCTCTTCAATTGAATCAATAGTTTTTTCAGGAATTGATAATACTTCTAAATCTTCAATTGTTGAATCATCATCTTCATCGTTGTTGCCATAGATTTTTTGTATCAAACCTTGATTGTCTTTTTGAACGTCAGAGCCATTACCATGTTTCATCAATTCCATAGTGAGCTTTTTTAAATCGTTTAAATCGCTCTTCATGTCAAACAATACCTTGTACAAAATTTCTCGTTCGTTACTAAAATCACTTTCTGATTTTGTATTGTTAATCACAGCAGGAAGGTTACTACCAGCATCTGGAAGATAATGGCGTAACGCTTCTGCATTGATAGTTCTATTTTGTTCTAAAACTGATGTTTGTTCAGCAACGTTACGAAGTTGCCTAATATTACCATTCCATCTGTATTTTAGTAAAAGATTAACAGCGTCATCTGTTAACTTTACCGTTGGCATCTTGTATTTAAGTGCAAAATCGCTTGCAAATTTTCTAAACAATAAATGTATATCTTCTTTGCGTTCGCGAAGCGGTGGAATATTGATTTCTATTGTGCTTAAACGATAGTAAAGGTCTTCTCTAAATTTTTCTTTTTTGATGGCTTCAAACATATTAACGTTTGTTGCAGCTACAATGCGTACATTGGTTTTTTGTACTTTACTGCTTCCTACTTTAATAAATTCGCCATTTTCAAGTACACGAAGTAACCTTACTTGAGTGGTTAAAGGAAGTTCTCCAACTTCATCAAGAAAAATAGTACCACCATCGGCAACTTCAAAATACCCAGAGCGTGTTTGTGTTGCTCCTGTAAAAGCTCCTTTTTCATGACCAAATAGTTCACTGTCAATGGTGCCTTCGGGAATTGCACCACAGTTTACTGCAATGTATTTTCCGTGTTTGCGATGTGATAATTGATGTATAATTTTTGGAATACTTTCCTTACCAACACCACTTTCTCCTGTAACTAATACCGAAATATCAGTAGGAGAAACCTGTATGGCTTTTTCTATGGCACGATTGAGTTTTGGGTCGTTGCCAATAATGCCAAAACGTTGTTTTATAGCTTGAACTGATTCCATGTTATATTATAGTTTGTCAGGTCGAGCATAGTCGAGACCTAATAAAGACCTCTCGACTGCGCTCGAGGCGACATGTGTTTAATTATTATCTGAATATCCAACAGCTTCACCAATAAGTGTAGCAGTTGTACAATCAGTGATTTTTACATTTACAAAATCACCAATTTTATAATTTTCTTTTGGGAACACAGCAACAGTGTTGTGTTGTGTTCTTCCAGACCAATGGTTAGAAGACTTTTTAGAGTCTTTTTCAATAAGAACTTCAACAATTTTATTGGTTTCTTGTTGTGTTCTATATAAACTGTGTCTTTGTTGTAAGGCTACAATTTCGGCTAATCTTCTTTTTTTAACTGGTTCAGGAACGTCATCTTCCATTTTTCGTTCAGCTAGTGTTCCTGGTCGTTCAGAATAGGCAAACATGTATCCAAAAGAATATTTTACATGTTCCATTAAAGTTAGCGTGTCTTGATGATCTTCTTCAGTTTCAGTTGGGAAACCAACAATCATATCGTGACTTATTGTGCAATCAGGAATAATGCGCTTGATGTTGTCAATAAGTTCTATGTACTCTTCGCGAGTATGTTGACGATTCATTTCCTTTAATATCCTGTCGCTTCCACTTTGTACAGGTAAATGTATGTAGTTGCATATGTTGTCATACTTTGCCATAGACTCAACCACATCTAAAGTCATATCCTGCGGATTTGAAGTGGAAAAACGAATACGCATTTTAGGTTGTGCTTGGGCACAAAGCTCTAACAGTTTAGCAAAATTTACAGCAGTTGCTTTTTGCATATCAGTAGCTTTTTCAAAATCTTTTTTGAGTCCGCCACCATACCATAAATAACTATCAACGTTTTGACCTAGAAGTGTAATTTCTTTAAATCCTCTGTTCCAAAGATCGTTAACTTCTTCAATAATACTTTGAGGGTCTCTACTGCGCTCACGACCACGAGTAAAAGGTACTACACAAAATGTACACATATTATCGCAACCACGCGTAATGGATACAAAAGCGGTAACACCATTTGTATTTAAACGCACAGGAGAAATGTCTCCATAAGTTTCTTCTTTTGAAAGAATAACATTTATAGCATCTCTGCCTTCATCTACTTCAGCAAGTAGATTGGGTAAGTCTTTGTAAGCATCAGGGCCTACAACAAGGTCAACTATTTTTTCTTCCTCAAGGAATTTGCTCTTT
This sequence comes from Gaetbulibacter jejuensis, assembly GCF_039524015.1. Taxonomy (NCBI): domain Bacteria; kingdom Pseudomonadati; phylum Bacteroidota; class Flavobacteriia; order Flavobacteriales; family Flavobacteriaceae; genus Gaetbulibacter; species Gaetbulibacter jejuensis. Next base: position 1,138,253 of record NZ_BAAAGF010000001.1, read on the forward strand.
AAACGTTCTGCCATACAACCTAAAACACCAACTTTCATTTTAGGGTTTACACTTCGTTTTACAGCATTATATTTTTCAAGACGTTTTCTTACAGTTTGCTCAGCTTTGTCTCTAATGGAGCAAGTGTTTACCAAAACCAAATCGGCATCTTCAAGGCTTTGAGTAGTGTTAAATCCTTCATTTTGTAAAATTGAAGCAACAATTTCACTATCGCTAAAGTTCATGGCACAACCATAACTTTCAATAAAAAGCTTACGTGTGTTTCCGTCTTTAGTTTCTAAAATAAGGCGTTCACCTTGTTTGTTTTCGTCTATAATCTTTTCCATATTCTATACTGAGAATTTCTATCAGTCAATAAGTGTGCAAAGATACAATTAATTTGCAATTTATGACAAAGTGACAGTGTGTATTCTGTTTTTGCTAAAGATGAATTTTAGTGTACTTTTACAATAAATCAACTATAAAAAATTATGACATTCACAGAACTACAATTAAAAATCCAAAACGCTAAAGATTTAGACTTTGGTGATATTTTCAACAGAAGCATTGAGCTTTTTAAAAAGGTTTGGGTGCAAGGACTTGTCATGACCATTCTTACTATGGCTTTAATGATTCCGTTTTACATTATAATGTATTTGCCTTTAATAGCTATGGGCTTGTTTGACCCTCAAGCGCTAGAGTCTGGAGAACCTAATTTTGCTCTTATGATTCCATTTTATTTAATGATGCTAGTTTTTTCGTTTTTTGCAATGGTAATTGGGTTTGCGTTAAAAGCAGCGTTCTTAAGAATTTGTAAAATGAAAGACCTTGATGAGGTTGGTAAAGAGGATTATTTCTACTTTTTGAAAAAACCATATTTAGGTAAAGTGTTTTCATTGTCTCTCATCTCTTTTGGAATTTCGCTTGCGGCTACACTTTTATGCGTTTTACCGTTATTTTATGTTATGGTTCCTATTACATTAATGAACGTAATATTTGCATTTAATCCGCATCTTTCACCTTCCGAAATTACTAAAGCTGCATTTAATTTAGGAAACAAAAAATGGCTCATTACTTTTGGACTTATTTTAGTTTCAGGTATGTTGGCTCAAGTAGTGGGTATTCTAATGTGCTTTATTGGTGTATTAGTTACAGCGTCATTTACAGTGTTGCCATTGTATTACATTTATAAAGATTCAGTGGGACTAGATGAAAAAGAGATAGATAGAATAGGTGAGGGTCAGCAGTTTTAACAAAAACTCACGCAACCTTTTTATAGATTTTGCATCTACTTGTAAAACTAATCAATCTATGAAAAATCTTTTATGCCTCTTGTTGGTGTTTGTGCTTTGGTCGTGCAATGATGACGACATTCAGTACGAAACAGTAAACGTTGCTATTCCGCAAGTAATGAGTAAAGCAGAGTTTAGAAACTCAGTTGAAATATTACCTTCTCAAACCATTGATGAAGCTGGTAAAATTTATGTGTACCAAGATTATATTTTTGTTAATGATGAGTTTAAAGGAGTGCATATTATAGATAATAGTAATCCTGCTTTTCCACAACAAATATCTTCAATTAAGATACCAGGAAATGTAGATATTTCAATTAAAGATAATTATTTGTTTGCCGATAGTTCTATTGATTTGTTAGTGTTTGATATTTCAAATATTAACAACATCCAAATGGTTGAACGTTTAGAAGATGTGTTTTCATATTATAATTACCAAATTCCTGTAGGAACCGATGTTGCTGAGTTTGGAGATTACAATCCAGAAAACGATGTTATTGTTGGTTGGGAACTTGTTCAGCAGCAACGCGAAGTAGTAAATGATGATGCAGTGTTAGAGACTTTTAATGGAGGAGCGTCTGGTGATGTTGGTACAGGAGGTTCGTTAGCGCGTTTTCAAATTGTAGATAATTATTTGTACACGGTAGGAGTATCTGAAATGTCTATTTTTAATATTGAAAACCTCGCACAACCTAACCTAGTGACTACACAATATTCTGGTTGGAATATTGAAACTATGTTTCATGCTGATGGCTATTTGTATTTAGGAGGAAGTAACGGAATGTATATTTATAGTTTAGAAAATGCAGCTAACCCAAGTTATGTGTCAGAGTTTATACATTGGGAAGGGTGTGATCCTGTTGTGGTTGATGGAGACTATGCTTATTTAACACTTAGAGGAGGTAATGAGTGTGGTCAACAAGAAAGTGTTCTGGAAGTTATCGATATAAGTGATAAAACTTATCCAACTTTAGTGGCTACATATTTTTTAGATAATCCTTATGGGTTAGGTTTTAAAGGAAATAGTCTTTACGTGTGCGATGGTACTTCGGGCTTGAAAGTATATGACAAAACTGATCCAATACAGCTACAATTATCACAAACATTTATTGACCTGCAAGCAAAAGACGTAGTGCCTATGGATGATGTACTCATTATGATAGGTGATAATATTGTGTATCAATATGAGTATGGTGAAGGAACTTTACAGCAAATTAGTGCGCTAGACTTAAACTAAATACAGTGTAGTTATGATTTTAAAAAAGTACATGTCGTTTGTTTTTTTACTGTTGCTTTTAGGGTGTAATTCCGATGATGACAATGGTTCAAATAATGAATGTGGAGACCAAATGATTTTTGATGAAGAATTATTTAATCAAGAGTCGCCATCTAGTTTTTCTATTCAAAATGCCGAAATAGATGGTGATTGTTTGATGGTTACCTTATCAGCTAGTGGATGTAGTGGAACTTCTTGGGAAGCAAACTTAGTTACTGATGGTTTGGAAACAACATCTGTTCCTCCTAGTAGGTCGATACGTGTTGATTTTACCAATATTGAAGTCTGTACAGCTGTTATCACTAGAACATTTCAGTTTTATTTAGGAAGCAACAATAATGAGACTGCAATATATTGGCTTGAAGATTGGGATGGAGGTGCTCTGATTCATAACGAATAGCATTAAAAAAGATATAATTTAAGCCTGAATGTTTTCAGGCTTTTTTTATTGAAAGAATGAAAAATTAGGTGCATAAAATTTTTTTGACATACATTTGTAGCCTTAAAAAATGATTTATGGCGAAGAATCTAGTAATTGTTGAGTCACCTGCAAAGGCTAAAACTATCGAGAAATTTTTAGGTAAGGATTTTAAAGTTGAATCTAGCTTTGGTCACATTGCCGACTTGCCTTCAAAAGAACTTGGAGTAGATGTAGATGGAGATTTTAAGCCTAAATATCAGGTGTCTAGAGATAAAAGAGATGTCGTAAAAAAACTAAAGGAGCTAGCAGCAAAAGCCGAAACGGTTTGGTTGGCAAGTGATGAGGATCGCGAAGGAGAAGCTATTGCGTGGCATTTAGCTGAAACGTTAAAACTAGACAAATCAAAGACCAAACGAATCGTTTTTCATGAAATTACCAAGACAGCAATTCAACGTGCAATAGAAAACCCAAGAGGTATTGATTACGATTTGGTTGATGCACAACAAGCACGTCGTGTATTAGATAGAATTGTAGGTTACGAATTATCTCCAGTACTATGGCGAAAAGTTAAAGGTGGTTTATCTGCTGGTCGTGTGCAGTCAGTTTCAGTAAGACTTATTGTAGAGCGCGAACGCGAAATTCAAGAGTTTTCACCTGAAGCATCTTATAGAATCGACGCTGAATTCACTAACGAAGACGGTCAAGCTTTTAAAGCAAAATTACCTAAGAACTTTTCTAGCAAAGAAGAAGCGTATAAGTTTTTAGAGCAGAATATTTCAGCAGACTTTAAAGTTGCTAACCTCGAAAAAAAGCCTGCTAAAAAATCGCCAGCAGCACCATTTACAACATCAACCTTACAACAAGAAGCTGCTAGAAAATTAGGGTTTTCAGTAAGTAGAACCATGTCAAATGCACAACGTTTGTATGAAGCTGGATTGATAACCTATATGAGAACTGATAGTGTTAACTTATCAGACGAGGCGAGAAAAGGTGCCGAGGCCGAAATTAAAAATGCTTATGGCTCTAGCTATAGTAAGCCTAGAAATTATAAAGGTAAAGCTAAAGGAGCTCAAGAAGCGCATGAGGCTATTAGACCAACCGATTTTTCTGCACATTCTGTTAATGCGGATAGAGACCAAGCAAGACTATACGATTTAATTTGGAAACGTGCCATTGCTTCTCAAATGAGTGAAGCACAATTAGAACGTACCAATGTAAAAATAAGTGCTTCAACGCACAACGAAACCTTTACAGCTAATGGAGAGGTAATCACTTTTGATGGGTTCTTAAAGGTTTACCTTGAAGGTACTGATGATGAAGATGCAGAGCAAGACGGAATGTTGCCAGCAATGAAAGTAAACGAAACCTTGCTTAATAATTACATTACAGCTACTGAACGTTATACAAGACCACCTGCTAGATATACTGAAGCATCTTTGGTAAAGAAATTAGAAGAGTTAGGTATTGGTCGTCCATCTACATATGCACCAACAATTTCAACAATTCAAAACAGAAATTATGTTGAAAAAGGAACTGTGGATGGTGTTGCAAGAGACTATTCTCAATTAACCATGCAACAAGGTGCAATAAAAGATAAAAAACTTACTGAAAAAGTAGGTTCAGATAAAGGTAAACTAGTGCCTACTGATATAGGAATGATTGTAACGGATTTCTTGGTGAATCATTTCGAATATATCTTAGACTATAACTTTACAGCAAAAGTTGAAGAAGATTTTGATGATATTGCTGAGGGTAAAGTAGATTGGTCTAAAATGATGAAAGACTTTTATAAAGATTTTCATCCGCAAGTTGAGGACGTTCAAGAAAATGCCGATAGAGAATCTGGTGAACGTGTTTTAGGAACCGATCCAAAAACAGGTAAGCAAGTGAGTGTGCGTTTAGGTAAGTTTGGGCCTATGGTACAAATAGGAACAGTTGATGATGAAGAGAAACCTCAGTTTGCGAGTTTAACACCAGACCAACAATTAAATACAATAACTTATGAAGAAGCTATGGATTTATTCAAGCTTCCAAAAAGTTTAGGAACTTATGAAGGAGAAGAGGTTGAAGTTAACAACGGACGCTTTGGACCTTATGTTAAGTTTGGTAAAAAGTTTGTGTCATTACCTGCAGGTGTTGATCCTCTAAGTGTAGAAATGGATGACGCTATTGTTTTAATAAAAGAAAAACAAAAAGCCGATGCTCCTATATATATGTATAAGGAGTTGCCAGTTCAAAAAGGTAAAGGACGTTTTGGACCATTTATAAAATGGAACAACATGTTTATCAACGTAAACAAGAAGTATGATTGGGATAATCTTTCCGATTCTGATATTATTGAGTTAATAGAGGACAAAATTCAAAAAGAAAAGGATAAATTAGTGCACTCTTGGGAAAGTGAAGGTATACGAGTTGAAAAAGCACGTTGGGGAAGACACAATGTTATAAAAGGTAAAACTAAAGTTGAGCTTCAAAAAACTGTTGACGTAACTGATATGACTTTAGAAGAAGCTAAAGAAATTTTAGAAAAAGCTGCTCCTAAGAAAAAAGCAACAAAGAAAAAGACAACCACAAAAAAGAAATAATACATGAACTTTAATTTTCTTTCTCCTGTTTCCGATACTGTTTTAGCTCATAACGAGTTGCTGTCTCAACAAGCACTAGGAAGAAAAATAAAAGTTCACTCTGCTCAAAAAGGAATTCCAGATTTAGAGGATGTCAAAATTGCTATCATTGGTGTATTAGAAAATCGTAATGATGTCAATTACATTGGTGACATGGTTGATTTTACCAATGTAAGAAAAGCACTCTATGCACTTTTCCCAGGAAACTGGAATACCAAACTTGCCGATTTAGGCGATATTCATCAAGGAGATTCAGTAGAAGATACCTACTTTGCTCTTAAAACAATAATCACTGTTTTACTTGAAAAAAAGATAATACCTGTAATATTAGGAGGAAGTCAAGATTTAACCTATGCTAATTATCGCGCTTACGATAATGTTATACCAATGGTTAATATTGTAAATGTAGATAGTAATTTTGATTTAGGCGATTCAACACAGCCAATAAAGAATAATAGTTATTTAGGTAAGATTATATTAGAGCAACCATTTAACCTCTTTAATTATTCTACAATAGGATATCAAACCTATTTCAATCCGCAAGAAGAAATTGATTTAATGGATAAGCTTTATTTTGAAGCGTATCGTTTAGGAGAGGTGTCTAATAATATAAGTTTAGTAGAACCAGTAATGAGAGATGCTCATTTAGTAAGCGTCGATTTAAAATCTGTAAAAGCATCTGAAGTTGGTGAAAAGCAAAAATACTCTCCTAATGGACTTGACGGAAAGGAAGTTTGTGCTATTTCAAGGTATGCTGGTATAAGTAATAAAGTATCTTCATTTGGGATTTATGAATATAAACTTTCAAGAGAAGATGAAGTCACTGCAATGTTAGTTGCACAAATAATTTGGTATTTCGTCGAGGGTGTAAATTGTCGAGTAAAAGACGACGATTTTAAAGATGACAATAACTATCAAAAATTCAATGTGTTAGTAGAAGATGAAGATCTTATTTTTTATAGGAGTATAAAAACTGGACGTTGGTGGATAGAAATACCTTTTTTGCCAAATGTTAATAATAAATTAAAAAAGCATACGTTATTACCATGCACGCATGAAGATTATGTAGAGGCAAGCCATGGAAAAATACCTGAAAGATGGTATAAGGCGTATAAAAAGAATAGTTTTTAGTATATTTACTTTTTTAATCCTAAAAGCTGATTTCATCGATGAAATGCATGCTTTTTGGGATGAAGTGCAAAAAAAAATAAAAAAAAATTGTTTTTTTGAAAATATATGGATATGTTTACTGCCTCAAAATTGGGAAAACAAATTTTTTTTAAAAATTTAACATTTAATAACCGAACAATTTTAAACTAATTTAACCTCGAGTTTCTATGAATATGAAGAAGTTTGCTTTATTAACCGCTGTGTTAGCTCTATTAGTTAGTTGTGGCTCTGGAGACAGAGGAGAACTAGTTGGAGTTAAAGGAAAGAAATGGCATCCTGAAAAGCCCTATGGAATGACGCTTGTTCCTGGTGGAGCATTTATTATGGGTAAATCAGATGATGACCTAGCTGGTGTACAAGATGCACCAACAAGAACTGCTACAGTTAGAGCGTTCTACATGGACGAAACTGAAATCACTAATAGTGAGTATCGTCAGTTTGTTAATTGGGTAAGAGACTCAATTATTAGAACTAACCTTGCAATTATTGCAGATGATTTTGGATTAACACCTGACGATGGAGGTACTGGCGAATTTGCTTTTAAAGATGCCGATACTACAAACATGAGTGTTTATGAAAAATACATGATTGATAATTATAGTGGACTTGGACCAACTGGTTATGAAGGAAGAAAATTAAATCATGATGTTGATTTGATTTTTGATACTTCTGAATATCCAGATGAGTACTATGCTGAGGTTATGGACACAATGTATTTGCCAATTGAGGAATCTTACAATGGACAACGAACTTGGGATGTGAAAAAATTCAAGTTCCAGTATACTTATATGGACATTAAAAAAGCAGCTAAAAATAAAAACCTAAGACGTAAAGATGTATTAATTACTGAAGAGGTTGAGGTGTATCCTGATACTACTGCTTGGATTAGAGATTTCGCTTACTCTTATAATGAGCCAATGCATAACGATTATTTTTGGCATGATGCTTATGGAGATTATCCTGTAGTAGGAGTGTCATGGAAACAAGCAAATGCTTTCTGCCAGTGGAGAACATTAAATAAAAATGGTTACCAAAAGAGTAAAGGTAAAGCTTTTGTAAATTCATTCAGACTACCTTCAGAAGCAGAATGGGAATATGCTGCAAGAGGTGGATTGCAAGGAGCAACTTTCCCTTGGGGTGGACCATATACTAAAAATGACAGAGGTTGTTTTATGGCAAACTTTAAGCCTTTAAGAGGAGATTATGCTGCTGACCAAGCTTTATATACTGTAGAAGCTGATGCATATGAGCCAAACGACTACAACTTATACAACATGGCAGGTAATGTGTCAGAATGGGTGTACGGTTCTTACGATCCAGGTTCTTATGAATACTCTTCAACAATTAACCCTAATGTAAACGATCCTGATAATGAGCGTAAAGTAGTACGTGGTGGATCATGGAAAGATGTTGCATATTTCTTACAAGTAAGCTCAAGAGATTATGAATATGCTGATTCTGCAAGAAGTTACATAGGATTTAGAACAGTACAAGATTACATGGGTACTGAAGTAACAAACAACGCAAGAAATTAAAAACAACAACAACTTAAATTAACAATTAATACTAACCTACTTAGGTAATATTTAACTTAAACTAAAAACACAAAAATTATGGCACAATCAAAAGCAAGTAAGAGGTTCATGAACATGGCTTACGGACTAGGAGCATCAGTAGTAATCATTGGAGCGCTATTCAAAATTATTCACTTCGAAATTGGATTTTTAACTGGTAACGTAATGTTAGCAATCGGTCTTATTACTGAGGCAATTATATTCGCATTATCTGCATTCGAACCAGTAGACGATGAATTAGACTGGTCTTTAGTATACCCAGAATTGGCTGGAGGAGCTTCTTCTAACAAAAAGAAAAAAGCTGAAGAGCCAAAAGACGCTGAAGGTTTATTGTCTAAGAAATTAGATAACTTATTAAAAGAAGCTAAAATTGATGGTGAGCTTATGACTAGCTTAGGTGAAAGCATCAAAAACTTCGAAGGTGCTGCTAAAAGCATTAGCCCAACTGTAGATTCAATTGCTGCTACTAAAAAGTATGGAGAAGAATTATCTCTTGCTGCTGCACAAATGGAATCATTAAACAGCCTTTATAAAGTACAATTAGAAAGCGTTAACCGTCAAGCTGCTATTAACGAAGAAGCTGTTGAAAACGCAACTAAACTTAAAGAGCAAATGCAATCTTTAGCATCTAACCTTTCTTCATTAAATGGAGTATATGGTGGAATGCTATCTGCTATGAACAAAAACTAAATTAGTTTTTAATTTCCGCAATTAATTAAAACAATTAACAACAAAAAACTAATTTAAAATGGCAGGAGGAAAATTATCTGCAAGGCAGAAAATGATTAACTTGATGTATTTGATCTTCATTGCGATGCTAGCATTGAATATGTCAAAAGAAGTGCTATCGGCATTTGGATTAATGAACGAAAAGCTAACCGAGTCTAATGAAGCTGCTACTGAACGTAACGCTGCATTTATGGAAGGTTTAGCTGCTAAAGTAGACGAGCAACCAGCTAAGTATAGACCTTTAAAGGCTGACGCTGATCAAATAGACAAATTAGCGACCGATTTTAATAGTTATTTAGATGATTTAAAAGCTCAAATGACTGCTAAGGTTGAAGATCCTAAAGACTACGAAGTAATGGATAAAGGAGATTTCCTAGATAACCATTTCTTTAAAGGAGATAAACTAAAGCCTGAAGGAGAAGAATTTTTAAATCAAATAGCTAAGTTTAGAGATGGAGTGTCTGATATTTTAGCAGATAACCCAGAGTTAGCAAGTATGGCTGATGATGTAAAGAAGAAATTTGCTACAGAGCCTGTGAAAAATAGAGATGGAAACACTATTGATTGGTTAGATTACCACTATAAAGGATTTCCTTTAGTTGCTTCTTTAACTAAAATGACTCAATTACAAGCTGATGTTAAAACTACTGAGACAGAAGTATTACAATCAATGCTTGGAGAGCAATTAAAAATTGAAGCATCTTTAACTAACTTTGATGCAATTGTTGTTCCAGACAAAACAGCTTTCTTCTCAGGAGAAAACTTTACTGGACGTATCATCTTAGGTAAAAATGACAAAACATTAAGAGCTGATAAAGTAATTATTAATGGACAAGAGCTTTCAGCTGAGTCTATGCAAGCTGGTCAAACTATTTTAGATTTCCCTGCAGGTGCAGTTGGAGAGCGTGAAATAGAAGGTGAGTTCCAGTTTAAAGAAGGAGATTCTATCATTAGCATTCCTGTAAAGAGTACATACGCTGTAGTGCCTAAACCAAACTCTGCTACAATATCTGCTGATAAGATGAATGTAGTATATAGAGGTGTTAATAACCCTATGACTATTTCTTTTGCTGGTATTTCAGATAACAATGTATCTGCAAGTGCACCAGGTTTATCAAAAGGTTCTGGAGTTGGTAAGTATAACATGAACCCTACAACTGGTAGAGAAGTAACTATCAACGTATCTGGTACATTGCCAGATGGAACTAAAGTAAGCGATAAAGCAACCTTTAGAATTAAAGATATCCCTAAGCCTGTAGGTGTTATGGCTGGTCAAGACGGATCATTTAGTTTACCAAGAAACAACGTTGAAATAGGTAGAGTTGAAGCTAAATTATTAGACTTTGATTTTGACTTACCACTTAACGTAACAGGATTTAAATTTAAAGTTCCAGGTCAACCATCAATCACAGTGCAAGGTAATAGATTAAATGGTGCTGCTAAAAACGCATTACGTAAAGCTAAGCGTGGTGACACTGTTCAAATTTTTGAGATTAGATCAACAAGTTCTGGTCCTAAAATCAAACCAGCAGCTCCTATAATGATTGAGTTATCTAACTAATCTGTTGTATACAGACTACTTATGTAATAATGGTTAAATTAAAAATAAAAAAAATGAATAATAAATTCTTATTGTCAATTGTACTAATAGTAGGTTTTACTCTTAATACATTTTCTCAGGCAAACATCTTAAATGCTAAGAAGCCTGAAGAAATTGGAGTGAAGACAGAGGCTCAGTTAGCATTGGATAACGATAAGCCATTGGAATATGGATATGTTGATGACAGAGACATACTATTTTCTAAAATGACTTGGGAAAAAATTGTTCTTGATGAAAGAGCTAACTTTCCACTGTACTATCCAGTAGATACTAATAATATTGGAAGTGAAAGACGTTCTTTATATCATGTGTTAATTAAAGCGGTTAGAGACGGAAAAATCAAGAATATCTATGATGATTCTTATTTCACTGCTAAAAGAACACTTAAAGATTTAGCTGATATTACAACAAAAGTAGATACTTTAGGTATTGGATACGACCAATTCAACGCTGAAGGATTCGTGGATCCTGAATATATTACTACAACTAGAATTGAAGCTTACGATATTAAAGCGTATTTAATTAAAGGTCTGTGGTATTTTGACAAGAGACAAGGAGAGTTAAAGTACAGATTACTTGGTATTGCTCCAGCAGCACCAGACGTAAACTTTATTAACTCAAATGACGAAGCTAATAAAGTGCCTAATGCTTTGTTTTGGGTATTTTATCCTGAAGCAAGAGAGGTTCTGCATGAAGCAAAATCATTCAATAACAAAAATAGTGCAATGCCAATATCTTTTGACCACTTGTTAAACTCAAGACGTTTTAACGGTTACATGTACAAAGAGGAAAATGTATATGGAGATAGAGAGGTTAAAGAATATGTTGCAGATAACGCATTAATGCAGTTATTAGAATCTGATCGTATTAAAGAAAAGATTAGAAACTTTGAACAAGATATGTGGTCTTACTAAGTATAGACTTCTACATAAAACAAAAAGCTCGCTTATTAAGTGAGCTTTTTGTTTTTTAATAATTACCCTTCGCCTTACCTTTGTCACTCTTTAATTGTACATGGAAGTAGATTATATAATAGTAGGTTGTGGATTAGCAGGAATTGCCTTTTGCGAGCAGTTACGACAGAACAACAAATCTTTTGTGGTATTTGATAATTCATCTCAGCACTCATCAACTGTTGCAGCAGGATTATATAACCCAGTTATTTTAAAACGATTTACTGAAGTTTGGAGAGCTCAAGAACAATTAGATATTGCTTTGCCTTATTATAAAAGCCTTGAAAGTTTGTTAAGCAAGAAACTGGATTATAAATCGTCTATTTACAGAAGGTTTTCATCAATAGAAGAGCAAAACGAATGGTTCTCAGCTGCTGATAAACCAGCCTTAGAGCCTTATTTATCTACAAAGATTGTGAAGAATACCAATGTATCGATTGATGCTCCTTTTGGTTTTGGAGAAGTCTTACATACAGGTAGAATTGATACTAATGTGCTTATTGATTCGTATAGGTTATTTCTTGAAGACAATAATAGACTACACAAAGAGTTGTTTAAATATGAAGATCTAATATTAGATGGGCAAGAGATAAAGTACAATACTATTAGTGCATCACATATTGTGTTTTCTGAAGGCTTTGGGATTTTAAAAAATCCCTATTTTAAAAACCTTCCGCTTAGTGGAACTAAAGGTGAAATACTAACCATTAAAGCACCAGACTTAAAACTAGACTACATCTTAAAGTCATCAGCTTTTTTAGTGCCTTTGGGAGACGATTTATATTCTGTTGGAGCGACTTATAATTGGGATGATAAAACAAACTCAACAACTATTGAAGCAAAAGAAGAACTAGTTAGTAAGCTGAAAAAGTTTATGACTTGCAGTTTTGAAGTTGTTAATCAAGTAGCAGGAATAAGACCAACGGTAAAAGATAGAAGACCTTTAGTAGGTTCGCATAATAATTACAACAACGTTTTTGTATTAAATGGACTAGGAACTAGAGGTGTTATGATTGCTCCTTATGTTGCACAGCAACTCTTTAATCATATTGAAAAAGATGAGTCTTTAGAGCCTGAAATTAATATTTCGCGCTTCAATTAATAATTCTTTTCCTTTCGAAAGGTTAGGCTTTTACTTCTTAGCTAAAGTCTTATCATAATGCATAAAAAGATTAATCCATATATTTCTGGATAATCGCATTATTATTGGTCCAAAAGCAACCAAAGTTCCAATTATAGCTATAAAAGCAACTTTTAAGCTAGTATTTAAAAATAAGTAACTAATAACAAAAGCAGCAACAGCAAATGCAATACCTACACCATAACTCACATACATTGAACCATAAAAAAACGAAGGCTCAATTCTGTATTTTGTGTTACAATTAGAACATCTCTCATTTATCTTTAGAGTATCACCTAAAACATAAGGGTTTTTTGTAGTATACATAGATTCTTCATGACATTTAGGGCATGCGCCAGTGAAAATGCTATATAATTTGCTTCCTTTTTTTATCATGATTAAAAGTTTATTTTTGCGTTTTGTATCTCTATACAAAAATACTCTTTAATCATTAATTCTTTGTAACAATAGTAGCAAATGCTCAATATTCATAATCTATCCATTTCTTTTCAAGGCGAATATCTATTCGAAGAAATCACCTTTAAATTAGGCTCTGGAGACAGAGTAGGATTGATTGGAAAAAACGGAGCAGGAAAATCCACAATGCTTAAAATTCTTTCTGGAGAAATGGAAGCCGATTCAGGTCAAATGGCAGCAGATAAAAACTTAAGTATTGGGTTTTTAAAACAAGATATCGACTTTGTTTTTGGAAGAACAGTTTTAGAAGAGTCTTACCAAGCTTTTGAAGAGATTAAATCGCTCGAAGCTAAAATGGAAGACATCAATACGCAATTAGCTGAACGTACAGACTATGAAAGTGAAGGGTATAACCAGCTAATGATTGATCTTAACGATGTGCAACATCAATATGAGATTATTGGAGGTTATAATTATCAAGGTGAAACCGAAAAAATACTGCAAGGTTTAGGGTTTAAACGCGAAGACTTTGGTAAACTAACCGATACATTTTCTGGAGGATGGAGAATGCGTATTGAACTCGCTAAACTATTACTTCAAAACAACGATATATTATTACTAGATGAGCCTACTAACCATTTGGATATCGAATCAATTATTTGGTTAGAAGGATTTTTGAAAAGTTATAATGGAGCAGTGGTTATTGTGTCTCACGACAAAATGTTTTTAGACAATGTAACCAACAGAACTATTGAAATTTCATTAGGAAGAATTTACGATTATCCTAAACCATATTCAAAGTTTTTGGTATTACGTAAAGAAATCAAAGACCAGCAGCTAGCAGCTCAGAAAAATCAAGAAAAGCAAATTCAACAAACTGAGAAGTTAATTGAAAAATTTAGAGCCAAAGCATCAAAAGCTTCTATGGCACAATCGCTTATAAAAAAGCTGGATAGAATTGATAGAATTGAGGTCGATGAAGATGATAACAGCGTAATGACACTTAATTTTCCGGTTTCCATTACTCCAGGAAAAGTAGTTGTTGAAGCCGAAGGCGTTTCAAAACATTATGGAGACTTACAAGTATTGAATAATATTGACCTTACTATTGAGCGCGATTCTAAAACTGCATTCGTTGGTCAAAATGGCCAAGGAAAATCTACCTTAGCAAAAATTATTGTTAATGAAATAAAGCATCAAGGACATCTAAAACTTGGACACAATGTGCAAATAGGATATTTTGCCCAAAACCAAGCAGAATATTTAGATGGTAACAAAACTGTGCATGACACCATGATTGATGCTGCTAACGAAACTAACCGAACTAAAGTAAGAGATATTTTAGGTGCCTTTTTATTTAGAGGAGAAGAAGTTGATAAGTATGTGCGTGTGCTTTCAGGAGGTGAACGTAACCGATTGGCAATGGCAAAATTAATGCTTCAGCCGTTTAACGTTTTGGTAATGGATGAGCCTACAAACCATCTCGATATTAAATCCAAAAACGTGTTGAAGGAAGCGCTAAAACGTTTTGAAGGGACTTTAATTTTGGTATCTCACGATAGAGATTTTCTTCAAGGTTTAGTAGATAAAGTTTATGAGTTCAAAGACCAGAAAATTAAAGAATATTTAGGTGACATAGACTATTACTTAGAGCAACGAAATGTTGAAAGTCTTAGGGAAATAGAAAAAAGAGACGTTGTTAAAGAAGCTCCTAAAGAAGCAAATAACAAACAATCCTACCAAGATCAAAAGAAACTAAAATCTTTAAATAATAAACTAAGTAATACAGAGTCTAAAATCAACTCACTTGAAAAAGAAATAAAAAACATTGATGTTGAGCTCGCTACCAATTATGATGAAGTCGTTTCAGACCCTAAATTTTTTGATACCTATCAAGCTAAAAAAGACCAATTAGAAACATTGATGTTAGAATGGGAGACTATTCAGGAAGAAATTGATGGTATGACCTCATAAAGAGTATTCTTTTTTAAGTTTTTTTTAACGGCTTACCACAAGCAAATAAATATTTTTGTAGGTATTACCATCAAAAATCATTTAATGAGAAAACTAATACTCTCAGCTATTGGGCTAGTTATTATTTTGTTAGCTGTTTTCGGAGCCTATTTAATCATTGAAAATAGCAATAAGCCAAAACCTAGAATAGAAAAAGTAGTAAAGACTGTTTTTGCTGAAACAGTAACAAATACAACAGTTCCAATAACCATACCTGCAAATGGAACTTTGGTGGCAAAACATAAATTAGAACTATATTCCGAAGTACAAGGTGTATTTCAAAGTAGTGCTCACGATTTTAAAGCAGGACAACCATACCGAAAAGGCGAATCTTTAATTAGAATAAATAGTAGCGAGTATTATGCTTCAGTGCAATCAGCAAAAAGTGATTTGTATAACTTGATAACTTCTATAATGCCAGATTTAAGACTGGATTACCCTGAAGTTTTCCCAGCCTGGGAAGCATATCTTAATAATTTCGACATTAGTAAAAGTGTTGCACCTTTACCTGAGTCAACTAATGAAAAAGCCAATTATTTTATCACAGGAAGAGGTATTGTGTCGTCTTACTACAATATTAAGAACCTAGAACAACGACTTTCAAAGTATAGTATTTATGCACCTTTTAATGGAATTTTAACCGAAGCTTTAGTAACTAAAGGTACTTTGGTACGTTCTGGTCAAAAATTAGGAGAATATATCGATACTTCGGTTTATGAGTTAGAATTGGCAATTAGTAAAACCTTTAGTGATCTACTTCAAATAGGAGAAAAAGTAGAGCTAAATACACTAGAAGGTAACCAAACTTATACAGGCAATGTAACAAGAGTTAACGGTAGAATTGACCAAGCTACTCAAACCATAAAAGTGTTTGTAGAAGTAAAAGGCGACAACTTAAAAGAAGGGATGTTTCTTGAAGCCAATTTAGAGGCTAAAGACGAACCAAATGCGATTAAAATTTCAAGAAAGCTACTAGTTGATGAATCTGAAATATTCATTATTAAAGACAGTATTTTAGATTTAATACAAGTTAAGCCAGTTTATTTTTCACCAAAAGAAGTTGTGATAAAAGGTGTTCCTGACGGAACAAAAATTTTGTCTAAATCAGTCCCTGGAGCTTATGCTGGTATGCTAGTAAAAGTTAACCAAGAATCGACTTCACAACAAACCAATAACTGATTATGAGAAAAATAATTAGCTATTTCATAAAGTATGAAGTTGCAGTAAATATAATTATCATTGCGTTTCTCATCTTTGGGGTTTTAGGCGTTTTTCAATTAAAATCATCCTTTTTTCCGTTACAAGAATCTGAAACCATTTCCATAAATATTACCTACCCTGGAGCAGCACCTCAAGAGATCGAAGAAGGTATTGTTTTAAAAGTTGAAGACAACCTTAAAGGATTAGTAGGTGTTGAGCGAGTAACTTCCACCTCAAGAGAAAATGGAGGAAGCATTACCGTTGAAATTGAAAGTGATGAGGATATAGACGATATGCTCGCCGAAGTAAAAAATGCAGTTGATAGAGTGCCGAATTTCCCAACAGGAATGGAACCTTTAGTGGTTGCAAAACAAGAACGTATTAGACAAACCATTGATTTTGCCATTAGTGGAGATAATATTGAACTCGCTTCATTAAAACAAATAGGACGACAAATAGAAAACGATTTGAGAGCTATGGATGGGATTTCTCAAATCAGTATTTCTGGTTATCCTGAAGAAGAAATAGAAATTGCAGTACGAGAAAATGACCTTTTAGCGTATAACTTAACCTTTTCTGAGGTAGCAAATGCAGTCGCTCAAGCTAATATTTTATCCACTGGTGGAAATATAAAAACCGATAGTGAAGATTACTTAATTAGAGCAAACAATAGGTCTTATTATGGTAATGAGTTAAACCACTTGCCTGTTAGAGCAAGAGAAGATGGTACTGTAGTACGATTGCAAGATGTGGCAACTATAAAAGACCGTTTTTCTGAAACACCAAATGCATCTTATTTTAATGGTAATGTTGCAGTAAATGTTGAAATTACTAATACAAATAGCGAAGACCTTCTTTCTGCTGCAGAAAAAGTAAACGCGTACATTGAGGAATTTAATCAAAAGCATTCAGGAGTTAAAATAGATGTGGTTAGCGACTCTTCAATACGGTTAAACCAAAGAACACAATTACTTTTAGAAAATGGTGCAGTAGGTATCTTGTTAGTGCTATTCTTTTTATCACTATTTCTTAATACGCGTTTAGCTTTTTGGGTGGCGTTAGGTTTGCCTGTAGCCTTTCTAGGAATGTTCATTTTTGCACCTTTGTTTAATGTAACCATTAATGTATTGTCTTTGTTTGGAATGATAATAGTTATTGGTATTCTGGTAGATGATGGTATTGTAATTTCTGAAAATATCTACCAGCATTTTGAAAAAGGAAAACCAAGAATACAAGCTGCAATAGATGGTACTATGGAAGTTGTACCTCCTATTTTATCAGCGATTCTCACAACCGTTTTAGCCTTTTCAACGTTTCTGTTTTTAGATGGTCGTATAGGTGCGTTTTTTAGCGAAGTTTCGGTTATTGTAATGTTGACCTTAGTTGTGTCGTTGGTTGAAGCATTAATTATTCTTCCTGCTCATATTGCACATTCTAAAGCGCTTACACATCTTTCCGAAGAAGAAAAGGCAAAGAAAAAAGGAATAGCAAAACTGTTTTTAAAACTTAGGAAGTTTAATGAGCTAGGAGATAAATTCATGGTGTATCTTAGAGATACGTTATACACTCCAGCATTACGATTTGCTTTAAACCAACGCTTTATAACATTTGCAATACTCTTAGCTATGATGATTCTTACCATAGGATCTTTTCAGGCAGGTGTTATTAGAAGTGCGTTTTTCCCAAGTATTGCGAGTGATAGAGTGAGTATAGACTTATTAATGCCTGAAGGAACAAACCCAAAAATCACAGACTCAATAATAACCATGGTTGAAACTGCTGCTTGGGAAGTTAACGAGGATTACACACAAAGGCAATCTGGTAATAAGCAAGTGGTTCAAAATATTATTAAACGTGTTGGTCCAGGAAACAACAAAGCAAGTTTGAGTGTTAACTTGTTACCAGGAGAAGAACGTGATTTTGGTTCACCTGAAATTACAAATTCTATTAGAGAAGCTGTTGGAGAAGTGTATGGAGTGGAGCGTTTAACTTTTGGTTCGGGAGGAAACTTTGGAGGTAATCCTGTGTCTATTTCTTTATTAGGAAATAATACCGAAGAGCTTAAATTGGCTAAAGATGAATTGAGGCTTGCCTTAGAAAATAATCCACTTTTAACTGATATTTCTGATACTGACCCAGAAGGAATAAAAGAAATTAATATTGAACTTAAAGAATCGGCTTATGCACTTGGTTTAAATTTAAGAGAAGTGATGAGTCAAGTAAGAGCAGGTTTTTTTGGTTTGCAAGCACAACGTTTTCAACGTGGACAAGATGAAATTCGTGTTTGGGTACGATATGATAGAGTTAATAGAGAATCAATTAACGACCTTGATGAAATGCGTATCGTTACACCTTTAGGTCAACGAGTTCCATTTGGAGAAATAGCAACTTATGAAATTAAAAGAGGCGACGAGAGTATTAGTCACCTTGACGGAAGAAGAGAAATTCAGGTTAATGCAGACTTGAAAGATATTAAAGGAAGTCCAACCGAGATTTTACAAGACATAAGAACCAATGTTATGCCAGAGCTGATGTCTAAATATCCTACCATTAGTGCATCTTACGAAGGACAAAACAGAGAGAAAAACAAACTCACCAATTCAGCAAGAATAGTAGTGCCAGTTGTTATATTCTTAATATATGTAGTTATTGCGTTTACATTCAGAAGTTATAGTCAACCATTATTATTGATACTTATGATTCCGTTTAGTTTCATAGCAGTAGCTTGGGGACATTGGTTTCATGATTTTCCAATTAATATTTTGTCAGCTTTAGGAATTATTGCACTTGTTGGAATTATGGTAAATGATGGATTGGTACTCATAGGTAAATTCAATTCCTTTTTAAAAGAAGGAATGAAATTTGACGATGCGCTTTTTGAGGCAGGTAAAGCCCGATTTAGAGCTATATTCTTAACCTCATTAACTACAATTGCTGGTATTGCACCTTTACTTTTAGAAAAGAGTAGGCAAGCGCAATTTTTAAAGCCAATGGCAATTTCAATAGCCTATGGTATTGGTATCGCTACAGTTTTAACATTGTTAATTTTACCACTTTTAATTTCAGTGACTAATAGCGCAAAAAAGAATTCTAAATGGTTGGCAACAGGTAAAAATGTTACTAAAGAAGAAGTAGAACGTGCTATAAAAGAACAAAATATTGAAGATGAACATTAAGTATTCTATATCTGTAATTTTTATTTTAATAGCGAGTTTAGTCAAAGCTCAAGATGTACTCACTACACAAGAAGCAATTGAAATTGCTTTAGAGAATAACTATGGTATTAAAATAGCGAATAAAAATGTTGAAATTGCCGAAAATAATACCAATGTTTTAAATACTGGATACTTGCCAACAGTAACAGCAAGTGGAGGAGCAACATATAATATTGATAATACAGAAGCTGAGTTTTCTGATGGAAGTGTTACAACTTTAGAAGGTGCCGAAAGTTCGCGTTACAATACGTCAATTAACCTAAACTATACATTATTTGATGGATTAGGAAGACGATATAACTACAAAAGATTAAAGGAAGAAGAGCAATTATCAGAACTACAAGCAAGAGAAACAATTGAAAATACAATATTACAATTACTCTCAGTATATTACAATGTAGCTCAATTGTCTGAAAATACTTTGGCTTTAGAACAAACCTTAAACATCTCAAAAGATAGGTTAACAAGAGCGCAATACCAGTTTGATTATGGTCAAAGCACAAAACTTGGTGTATTGAACGCTCAAGTTGATATTAATAACGACAGCATTAATTACATTAACGCTAATCAGCAATTAAAAAATTCTAAACGCGATTTAAATGTTGTGATGGGTAATGTTATGAATTCTCAGTTTGACGCAGATACTTTGGTAACGTTTAAACTTCAGCTTAATAAAGACCAATTGTTAGAACAAATGAAATCTAACAACGTTACATTATTACAATTAGAAAAAAACATTTTAATAAGCGAATACGATATAAAATTTAATAAGGCTGCATATTTACCAACCTTAGGATTAACAGGTTCTTATGGATGGAATAAAAATAATAACAACGCTGCATCATTCTTAGCTGTATCAACTAATACAGGTTTGTCTGGTGGATTAAATTTAAGCTGGAATTTATTTGATGGTGGAAGCGCTATAACCAGAGTTAAAAACGCTAAAATAAATTTAGAAACTCAGCAGTTACAAAAAGATCAAATTATAATTGATATCGAACGAAACTTCAATAATGCTTGGGACGATTACCAAAACAAGTTAACGATATATAGGGTTCAGGAAGAAAATATAATCACCTCTAAAAATAATTTCGACCGTACTCAAGAAAAATTTAAACTTGGTCAAGTAACTTCAATAGAGTTTAGACAAGCTCAATTAAACTTGCTTAATGCTGAGCTTAGTAAAAACCAAGCAAAATATGATGCTAAATTAGCTGAACTTACCCTTCTTCAAATCAGTGGTGAGTTGTTGAATGTTCAATTTTAAGCGTGGTAAATGGAAGAGCATTTTTTTCAATGTCCTTACTGTTGGGAAGAAATTTCCATGCTTGTTGATACTTCACAAAGTAATCAAAACTACATCGAAGATTGTGAGGTTTGTTGCAATCCTATTAGGTTGAATATCAGTGTAAAAAATAATCAAATTTCTGGTTTTGAAGCAAATAATATAGAACAGTAGTTTTTTGTTAGTTTTCTGAAAATCAATTATTTGTGGTTTTTGGGTGTTGCTGATTTGTGCATTTCATCGAAAATAATTGGTGATTCAACGGCTTATATCTATATTCGTTATGTAAATGTGCTCCCTCAACAAAATCTACTATTATGAAAACCATAAAAACTACATTGTTATTCTGTCTAGTAACAGTTTTTTCATTTGCTAGTATTTCCACCAAAGAAAAAGATGCTTTAAAAGCACTATATAACTCTACAGGAGGTCAATCTTGGACTAAAACTTGGGATTTAAATGCGCCTGTATCTAATTGGCATGGAGTTGTTATTAGAAATGATAAAGTTGTTGAATTGAATTTAGAATTCAATAACTTAACAGGAAATTTACCATTTGAATTTGGTGATTTAGTTAATCTTGAAAAAATTAACTTTTTCAGAAATAACATCACAGGTAGCATTCCTTCTTCAATAGGAAAATTAAAATCCTTAAGATATTTAAACATAGCTTTCAATAAGCTTAATGGAGAGTTGCCACATACAATTACTGATTTAACATCATTAGTTTCATTGCAGTTATACATGAATAGTATTGAAGGAACAATACCTTCTCAAATTGGTAACTTAACAAGGTTAAGAACATTAGAATTATATAACAACAATTTAAAAGGTTCAATTCCTGCTTCTATTGAAAAGTTGACTAACCTAAGAGAATTTTTAGTTAGTAGTAATAACTTAACAGGAAAGCTTCCTTCAAGCATTTCTAATCTTAAAAAACTTAAAGTACTAAGCGTTTTTGATAATAACTTATTTGGAATAGTGCCTTCTTCAATTGGTGACTTAACTAATTTAGAAGAGTTAGTACTTGCTGATAATGCCTTTTATGGTGATTTACCATCTGAATTAGCAAGCTTAACAAATCTAAAAGTTTTATTATTAGGAAATAATGCATTTAAAGGAGACTTAGCATCTTTACAAGATAAGTTTCCAAATATTAGAAACTTTGATGCTCAAAATAATAACTCTAAAGGAAGCATTGCGACTTTAGATACTGAAGATTAAATTTTTAAAGTATTTTAATTAGTTATTTCTCCCAACAGATTTTTCTGTTGGGAGTTTTATTTTGAATAAAGTTTTGTAATCAAAAAAAACGTATTATATTTGCAGTCCAATATCGCGGGATAGAGCAGTAGGTAGCTCGTCGGGCTCATAACCCGAAGGTCACTGGTTCGAGTCCAGTTCCCGCTACTAAATGAGACTCAAACAGTTTTTCTGTTTGGGTCTTTTCTTTTTTAGGGTCGTAATGTTTTAAAAATGAATTAGTTAATTCAAATAGAATGTTCAATTTACTGGTTCGACATTCCTTATTTTTCATGGAAAAACGGAATCCTTCAGGAAATAAGATGTTTTGGAAAAGTCTTTTGTTGTGGTAATCCAGTGATTCGTAGAAGTGACGCGGGTTATCAGCTATTTTAAAGAAATAATTCATTACCTTTTTGTGGTTCGATATTTTTGATGGCAGATTCAGTAGTAGTTGTTTTTTCTTTTCAATCCGCTCTTTAAGCTTTGATCCATGTTTTTCAAAAATGTCTTTCGAAATTTCATCTGTAGCATATCTAAATTCTATTTTGTCAAATTGTTCTTGAAGCTTGTTGATCTCAGAGTTAAGCTGCCGCTTTTCATCTGCACTTGTTGATATTTCATTCTCAATAATTTTCTCAAGTTGCTTTGAGAACAAACCTTGAAAAGCTTTAGATAACTTTAGAGATTCTAGTACATCAGAAAATTGCTGATGCATACCTTCCGAAAGGGATTTAGTTCTTGTATTAGCATTAACTGTTTTGTTACAGGATGAACATTTGTAATACAAAATTTGCTTTCTTTTGTTCTTATAAGAGGTCATATTGGTGTTGCAGTCGTCACAAATCAAAAACTTTGGTACTAATGGAGTTTCTAATTTCCCGTTGATTTTGGGTATGCCAATCTGAACAGAGTTTTTAAGCTTTTGTTGTAATAAATCAAACTCCTTTTTAGAAATAATTGGCTTCCAATGTCCTTTGATATCAGTATCAGGAACTAAACTATTATTAAAGTAGCCAGCATAAAACAGATTAGACCATATTTTGTTGAGGCTTTGCTTTGGAATATATAGTCCTTCCAACTTTAAATAATCTTGAATTTCCTTGTCACCATAATTTTTATAGAGTTTTAACCTAAATGCTTCTTTAATTAGTTTTCCGTCCGCATTAAGCTTTATCTCTTGTTTTGCCTGTACTTTTAATGGATCAGTTACTCTGGGACCAAAGTGATCATAACCTCTTGGTGCTCTGCCTAAGAAAGTTCCTTTTTCCAGAACATTAATCATTCCTGGGATAATCACATCTTGTCTGTTAAAATTTTCTTTTTGAGCGTAAAGCAGTTGAGTTGAAAATTCATTTTCATTTCGTTCGGTAAATGTATTGTGACCAGTGCTAACGGAGTACAAATACACATTATAATTTCGTCTTAAACTCACAAAAAGTTCAATATGCTCAGAGCCAGCACGACCAAACCTGCTGGGTGACCAAATCAAAATTATTTTCGGTCTTTGCCCTTTTGAAGTGGTTTTAATTGCATTTAAAAGTTCATTTAAGGTTTTCTGTGTATTGATTCTTTTTGAACTTTCGTATTCTGCATCAAACTCTCTAGTGATTATTAAACTGTTATCATGAGCGCAAGCTTTGAGTCGTTTAACTTGAGTTTCGATACTTCCATTTTTTAAAAATTGCTCTTTTGAAGATACTCTTGTATAGGACCATACAATGGCTCCTTTAAAATCTGAAATAGTAATTTGTTTATTTCTACTCATAGAGGTTTATTTTACCGAATCATAGATGAGTTTAGTAATTTGATATAAACTCAAAGCCAATTCGTTTTTTTGTTCTTCATTTAATTCATTGAACTTTACTGACAGGTGCTCTTCAAGTTCGGTATTATCTAATAAATGTTGTCGTTGTAATTCCTGTAGCGATTTTCGGCCCATAACGAGATAGGATTAAATCGGGCTGTATATTCAGGAACCGAATATGTTCTACTTTGATCTTCATTTTATTTAGTAATTAAAGTTAACTTGTAGTTGTCTTGACTTCTTGGGTCAATTAAAAGCTTACTCCCTTTTGGTATTTTATTCCTTATAAAGAAATCTGACAGCTCTTCTTGCCTAACATGTTTTTCTGTTATCGTCTTGGGCTTTATCCGTCCATTATCAAATGCGATTTCAACCACTTTAGGTTTTTTGAACAATACAATTTCTCTTATTTGATTTTCTATACTGCTGAGATATTTCAAGTTCTTGTTTTTGATGTTTAGATCGATACTAATAATTTTTGATAATTTGTCCAATATCGGAATTGAAATTATCGGATACTTAAATGTCAGACTACTTAGTTTTAAAAATTGATAGTTATTATTACTTAGAAAAACATGTTCATCTGTAAGAGGACTGTATATGATGTAATGTGGTTGGCTAATGTTGGCTATACACGACTTAAGCGTATCTGTAAAATGATTTATCTCTTCCCTCAAGGTGTCCATAACCATTTCGTTTGATAGTAGGCTTTTAAGATTCATTTTTCCAATTTCTGAAAGACCAGACTTTTTTGAATTAATGTTCTTCAGTATTACCTGATCTGCATATTTGTTTTCTTTTGGGACATCCCAAACTTTATATGATAGTATCTTTAGCTTTTCAGTGCTGACTCCAATGTCATTGAGTTCCTTAATTATCATTATCCAAATAGCTTCTGGAATATTCATACGTCCATGTTTTTGATGTGTCTCAAAGAAATAGGGGATTACCTTGTTATCTCTCCAATAGGAAACCTGTCTTGATTTTAGCCTTAAATCTTTAGGGAGTATATATTTTTCGTAGAAAGATTCTCCGAATTCTATATGGAATTGGTCAGTCATAATTATTAAATTTACACAAATGTAAATATTAAATATTAAATATAACTATATTTGTAAATATTATTTAAACGAATTACTATGAAAAATAAAATTGAAAAGCGCACTTGTCCCTATAGTGGAGAAGAGTTTGTTCCAAAAAGATCAAACCAGGTTTTTGCGAATGACAAATACAGAATAGCCCATAATAATAAAAAGAATAATGATAAACGAAAGCTATTAGCTTCAATTAATAAACCATTGTTAAAGAACTTTGATGTATTTAGTGAGATTGTTGGTGATGAACCATATAAAATCGCACATAAAGAGTTTTTAAGAGGAGCTGGATTCAACTTTTCTGTTTTTACGCACCTATTTAAAGAAGAAAACATTAACAAATACTGTTATTCGGTTTATCATTTTTATTATTTTAAGGTTGATGAGAATTATTATAAAATTGTAAACAATGGTTGATATAGATTTAGAGAATATTCAAATGCTAACTCCCAAAGATATTGATACGGTAGAACTGACCAATGTTAAACAGATAAAGTCTCAGAATACATATTTAAAATATGGATTAATTATAAGCGGTTTTATTTTTGTTGGTTTTTTGGCTTATAACATGCACAAAAAGAATAACCTTAGAAGAAACACTGGGACATTAGATGAAAATTATTTTTCGTAATCGGTAATTAAATAAAATAAAAATGGAGTTTAAATATTATTTAAATTTCTTCATCTAATTTTTCCCCAATATTGTCTAGGTATTCTTTCAGGTTGATTGCTGGTATAGTACCTATTGCTTGTTGTAAATACCTTGTTAATTGAAAAAAGAATGTAACCATTGAATTATCAGCCTTACTAAACTTTATGCTTTTGAATGTTCTATTGTTATAAAATTCTAAGTAAGCTTTATGTCCAGCATCAATTATTTCATCGTTCGGGTCGTAATCGACATAAAAACTTCCGTAATCTGCAATACATCCCAAATCTATCGTTTTTAGCTTTGTTTGATTTTGAATATGCCCTTTAATCGTACTGTTATTATTCCTAGTATAAGTATTCGTACTGCAAAGAATACCCCCGATAATTTTGGTTAATGGTCTCGCTGGTCTAGCAATTCCACCATTAATAAACCCTGCTGCTTTTCTTTTAAGAACTCTTACACTTTCAATTTTTTCAGCCGAGTACTCAATATAATTTTTGTCATCAACATTTCCCTTAATATCAGGCTTTACTTCAAAAACTGCATAAACTCCTTCCGCAGGTATGTAATGAAACCCATTTTGAGTAAAAATGAAGGGAGTGTACCAGTTATCATAAATTACTATATCCATTTGATGGCTAGTGTTGCCTTCCGAATCTATTACAATCGCCTTATCCACATTATATCTATTTGGTAAATAAGTTCTAAGCCATTCAATCCAAGCATTTTCTAATGAGTCTCCTTTGGAGCCAGGGTGGGTAATAAACTCTCTATTTGTATTTAGTTGGGCAATCATTTGTTTTTGAAGCCCAGCGAACAGTAATTTTATATCTATTTTACTCATAAGGAATTAATTTTTTGTTATCGTAAATGTAAAAGGTTGCTTGGTTAAGCTGCTTTTCTGAAATACCCAAAATGAGTAAAACAGGGTTCTTAATATTAACACTTGGGGATGCTTCAATGTTAATCATTGCGTTTAAATCGGTTTCACTAAAGCCAGTACTTCCATTCGGGTGAGTGTGCCATTCACCAACATAATATTCTTTTTTCTTTTTGAATAATTTAGAAAAAAAAGACTTCATCCCTTTAGAACTTCTTTCAAATAAATACCTGCTTCCTTTATAGCTTTTTGGGAGAATATAATCGGTTATAAATAATGTTCTGTAATCATCTGAATATTTACCAATTAAAAATCCGCCAAACTCATTCGGAAAATGGACTATTCCCGTGTTACCAATTTTTTCTAGTAACTCTTGGTCTATTATTAGTTCTACTTTTCTATGCTTATTGTACAGCTTCAATACTCTACTATTTTTAAGTTGGAAGAATCACTTTCAATAATAAAGTTGTTTTTTCTCAAACCAGTTTCATACAAATGATGAATATGTTTTATCGCCATTTGAACTAATAATGATATGTCATTATAGGATGCTTTGAAAGTTGGACTCCAACAACCAGTTGGGTTATATAAATCAGATGTATCATTTTCTAAAACATTCATAAACTGATTCATTACAAAGTTGTAGATATTGGGGTTAAAGGCGCAAACCAATTCTTTTGCAAAGTTTGTAATAGAAAGGTTTATCAAATCACATTTTATATCGAGCGAATCAAGAATGTACATAAGGTCATTGTCTGTTGTGCAATCAAAAACTAAGTCGTATTGATTTAGGCCTTTTTCAAAACTGCTTTTTGCTCCTTTTTCTTTGTGGTATAACTTTATGATACCTTGAAAATAGTCCTTCTCAACAATGCTGGTTTCAACAAATGGAGAAATCGTACCTAGAATAATTTTAAGTTCTTCGGTTTTATCCATCAATCCAGTATTAAATTGATATTCTGACCGACATACATTTTCTGGTTCCTTAATGTCATAATCTGCAATATCAATGAACTTACAACCGCATCTTGTTAGTGTTTTAGCAACCATACTTCCTAATGCACCAACTCCTATAATCAGTATTTTCTCTTCAATAAAGTTTTGTGAAAAAGAACCTCTTCCGAAAAAATACTTGTATGAAGAATTTCTAGTGATACCCCAATTTATATCTAATTCGTTTCTTGGAGTTGTTATCCATTCTTTGTTTGGTAATTGATACCCTATAATCGGAAAATCACCTATTTCCAATAAAGCAACTTGCCAATGTATATTGACTTCATCAATTTTATACCCAAAAAAAACAGGGAACAACTTCCCTCTTTCTTTGATGGATTTTTTTTGAAATTCGAGTAGAAAATTTAAAAATGCTTCGGGAAGGTGGTCTTGTAAATCTAACCATTTAGTAAAAATGAATTTGCCATAGGTAGCGGGGGGCGTTTCAATATATAAATAAGCGCCAGTATATGAAATGCCCATATTCTTATAAAGATTGCTCCATTGGCAATCTAATTGTTCGCCACTTCTTCTAATAAATCTTTGAACTATATGGTTTGAAATTGAATCGCCTCTAAACCCTCCAGTTTGAAGTGCGGTAATAGTTACATCTCCAAAATCTCCTTTTTCAAAGCTATGCCCAGTATCTGTAAACAGAAATGAGCGATACTGATTGTTTATTAATTTTTCATCAACTATAATATGTTCGTAATGGTCATCTTGGTCTTTATTGATGAAGTATTTAACTATCCAATTCTTCAAAGAATGGAAATCATAATTTAGCTTTGATTTTAAATTTGTGTGATGCGATGTGTGAATACATATAGCACCATCTCCCATTACGTGCCTATACTCTAATAGATTCAAATTTTTAAACTTTATAGAATCTGAATCATAATTTTTTAAAGGATAGCATTTGAATACCTCTACAGTAAATTCTAAAGGGGTTGATAGCTCTTTGAAAGATATTTTAACCTTTCCCTTTATTAGTAGATTTTCCTCTACAAAATCATAGACTTTTTCAACAAATGGAATATCGCTAATGAGTTTTGTAACATCATCCAAAAACCCCATTTATCCGAATCGTTCATTTTTTGGTGGTGTAGAATAGGCTGTTCCCTTAGTTTTTATTCCGTAACCGCTGCTACTTGATGATTTGTCATCATCTTCAAAATCTTTATTTGTTGGAAAATAACTTTTGATATTATCACTATTATTATTAATCCTTTCAAGTATCGTTTCCATTCTGTTTGATAAATTGGTCTTTTCCCAACTCTCCAAGGTGTTCATTAAATCATTGTTGCTGTTTCCTGGGTCAATTAACTTAAACCCATCTTCTACAACTTTATCCTTAATATACTCCATCACTTTCTCCAATTTTTCCCAAAGATTGCCCGAAATACTTTCCTTATCAAAGGCTTTTATCGTAATAAGTTCTAATAAAAAGGATTTGTATTCTTTACCATTGTTGTTATTCCATATTTTTAATAAACGAATAATTTTTCTTTCGTTTTCTTTAGCTTTTATATGGTCAATTTGCGCTTGGATGTTAGTTTGTATATAAGTGCTGCTTGAGAAAATCCCATATCTGCTGTAAACGAAAAGATTTAACTTATTGTCTTCGGAATATTGGTCTTGATTAAGTTCTCTCCCCGGAACAATATCTAAGCTAATTACATCTCCATCGTCATCTTCATCAAAAATTATCCCGATCGATACTTTTTGTTTTCTTATTTGGGCAACTTCACCGTATTCATCATAGAGGAAATCATAAAGGCTATCAAACATTTTATCAAGAGTCTCGAATGAATCTCTTTTAAAAGGTACAACTACGTCTAAATCAAATTTTGTATTTATTGCAGTATGCTTTTTGAATGAACCCGAATCAAAAGGGTTGTATATATTAGAACCGTAGTGAGATTCTAAAGCTTCTTTTACTTCATTTCTTTTGGTCTTGAATTTGTCCACTAGATTCTGAACGTGTGTCATTCGATGTGTCTCTAGTACGTTTTGCAGGTGTTCTTGTTTGTTTGTTGCCATATTCCTAATATTTTAAGAATTTGAGCATCAATAATGCTGCCAAATTCAATATCAGCTATTTATGTCAAAATAATGATGGTAAATAATGCCAACTTGGCAGATATGTTATAAACTAAAAACAGAAAAAGTAATTACGTACACTAATTTTAAGCACATTAAACATTTGCAAATTTAATATTGGTTAAACAACTTTATCTATTTTAAAAACGCGTTAATTCGCTTTTAATATGTGTTAAAACAAATTGAAGTGAATTAAAGATGTTTCAAATAGCTTACATACGCTAGTTTTCTTGTTAGTTTATTGTAAATTAGACTTGTTGATAATCAACAAAAAGGACAATACATTCTAGACTTTGGTAATGAGAAAATTGTACCACTCGAGTCATGGCCTAAGCAGGAACATTTCCCTTTCAACTTAAAAACTTATAACAGAACTGTTCAAGAAACACTTCAAGGAGATATAGAATCTTGTATGGAGCTGATTATTTTAACAGGTTTTACGTCGCTTTTCCATCTTATTGATACTTTCGGAAATAAAGAACTCGAGAATTAAATAACATTAAGATTATCTAAGATAAGTCCTAAAATATAGCTTTGCAAGAGTATGAACTATTCAATGATAGGATGGCCATTTTGGTCAAGGTTGCTGAAGAAGCTGAAAAAGCATAATATATTTTTCAATATGCTCAATGAACTTTAAGTTACTAGGATTCAGAACAGTTCAAAGATGCTCTCAACACTTTTAGAGCCTTTTATCATTATTTTCATCAGCGTATTTGTAGGTTTTATATTGATTATTATATAATTGCCCGTGCTTAAGTTTTTGAGTAGCATTATTTAAAGTGTTGACGGTTATTATTTAAAAAAAATGATTTTCTATAAATATTACTAAAAAGTAATAATCATTAAAACCAGAATTGTCCAGAATAGAAATGAGAAATATTGTAAAGGAATATTCGGAAATAAGGACAGAAAATTTATCGACATTAAAAATCACAAGTTTTTTTCAAGAGAATTACGGTTTTTCCACAAGAGAATTACGGTTTTTCCGTAATTATTTAGTAGCACAAAATTTTTTAATTATAAAATTTTGTCAGTAAGAAAAAAAATACAATATTTATTCTAAAGTAATGAATAGAATAGTCAAATTGCTGAAGATTTATGCCATTACTTAACAAAAATTTCCTTAAAAAAATTCTTTTTATGCAAGGCTTCATGTGAGTGAGGGAAGCGAAGCTATATTCTAATCTAACTTTATTTATGAGCTTTAAAATTGGCTGGTACGTTCTGTACGTAAAATCTCGTTGGGAAAAAAAAGTACATGAATCTTTGAATAATATCTCTTTGGAGTCTTTCTTACCATTAGTAAAAACAACGCAGCAGTGGAGTGATAGAAGGAAGATAATACTTAAGCCATTATTTCCATCATATGTTTTTGTAAATATTAATTCTTCTTTAGAATTTCATAAAGCTTTAACGGTAAACGGGGCTTGTACTTATATTAGTTTTGGTAATGAATATGCTTGTGTTAACGAACAGGAAATTGATCAAATCAAACTGTTAGTTGGTGATGACAATATAACCGATATAACAACTATTGTAGACCTACCTAAAATAGGGCAAACGAAAAAAATTAGCTACGGACCACTTAATGGTTTGGAGTGTGAAATTATAAAGATAAACAATCTGAATAAAATTATTGTAAGGATAGATTCGTTACAACAAAATATTATGGCTACAGTACCTTTACACGTATTTGAGCCTGCTCTATAAATTAAAGGGATCTGAAGGTTTAGCGTCAGGTAGATAACCTCTTCATTTGAGACATTTGAGTTAATGTGAAGTTCTCTTTATCTCTTTTAAGATTAACTAATATAGTAATTATGCATGAATCGAAGAACAAAGGTTTGACTATTGATAGTCTTTTTGATACACTTGTAAATACAAACAAATCCACAACGAAATTGCTTGAAGAATTTACTAACATGGTTCTAAATGTTGAGTTGTTAGAACAGTTTCCGTTCTCCATTAAAAAGGGAAGTTTTCTTAAGCGTCAAACCTTATTGTTTTTTTATTCGATTCAAAAACCTGTCATTTATAGTGAGAGCATTATAAACCTATATAGGATAAAAGTAAGACAAAAAGATATGCTTAGTAAGGGAACCATTGCCATTGGTAGAGTATTTCGTAATCAGGTAATTGATAAACGAAACATAACCATAGAGAAAATATCTTCAAATTTTGTGAAAGATAAGCTCTGCTGCAATTCGTCGGAATTCTATTTTAAACAGTATGATATGTTTATCGATGATGAGCCAATTGGTGTAATCAAAGAATTTTTTTGCAACGAAACAATTCAACGTGTAAATCCTTAGAACCAAACAACTCGAGTTTCAGAGACAATCAGCTTTTTTGGACTGATATGGAGACGATACAAACCTTAAAAGCAATATGCTAAGAGGACTTAACTCGTTATGTAAAGGAAGTTTGAGTATTTAGTTTTTTTATAATCACAGTTAAATCTACTTTAGATAAAATTATGAGAATAATCCAAAGCTTATGGACTAAACCAATGTTGAATACTGATAATCAGAAAGAACATGGACGATTTTCTGGAGGTTGGTTAGATAGAAAATATCATTTAATGAGCTGGGCTTTGAGTTGCTTACAGTTACTTGAATTTTATGATGAAGTTGAATTGTTTACTGATGAATTTGGGCGAGATATCTTAATAGATCAATTGCAACTACCTTATACTAAAGTTCACCTAGTGTTTGATGACTTCGAAGAGTTTCATCCAGATTTATGGGCCTTAGGAAAAGTTTTTGTTTACGGTCTTCAGAAAGATCCTTTTATCCATGTTGATAGTGACGTGTATATAGGCTCGCGATTTTCTGATCGCATTGAAAATGCGACGTTAATATCTCAAAATATTGAAAAAGCGCATTTTTGGTGGTATGAGCCACTTTTCGCTAGTTTGAAAAAACAAGAGGTGCTATTCCCTAAAGTCATTCAAAAAGTGACGGAGCGAGAAGGAGAAATTAATGCATATAATGCTGGAATCTTAGGAGGAAATGACATATCCTTTTTTCAGTCTTATTCAAAAGCAGCTATCGATTTTGTAATGACTAATATTGATAAAATTGGGAAGATTGATGTTGGTGGATTTAACACCATTTATGAACAAACCTTGTTTTATTGTTTAGCAACGGAAAGTCAAATAAACGTTACATGCCTCTTCGAAACTGAAAATAATGGCGAACTCGTAGACACAGTTCAGGGCTTTACCAATTTCAAGCAATTCCCCGATGCCGCAAAATACATACATCTGTATGGTGTGCCTTGTAAAAGGAGCGAAAGCTATTGTAATGTATTATCTGATAAACTGAAATCGATTCACCCCAAACTTCATAAAAGAATTGAATCATTATGCCTAAATTCTGTATAGAGTCGTTAAGCAATGATATGTATCACATTTTTTTAATTATAGTTGAACCATTTCAAAGAGGAAGACTAATACCTATCACAGATTAAAAGTTACAGCTATCACAAATTTAATACGGTTCCATTTGTTTGAATTTTACTATGAACGATATTCTTAATAAACTTATCAAGTATAATATAGGTGTAAAAGTTATAGATAATCAGATTCAACTAGATGTTCCTAAAGACGTTAATATCGCTCCAATTTTAGAGGAAATAAAATTGAATAAGGAACAGTTGATTTTGCATTTTAAAACGTTGAAGAAAGCAGTTTCTAAGGGAAACACCCCTTCCATTCAGTTTGAAAAAAGAAACTTTGAAAATTACGTAAGCGACGGCGAACACAAATACTATGAGTTATTTTACCAACAGGAAAAAGAATACATTCGTTATAAAATAATAGGAAAGTTTGATTTTAACATAGTATTTACAATGGATTTTGAAAACATTGAAATACCAATTATCGAAAAAACGTTAGCAACAATTTTAAGCCGTCATGAAAGTTTAAGAACACAATATAAATTCATTAATAAATTGCCAAAGCAGTACATTGTGGAGGACTATGAGCTTCCAATTGCATATCATGATTTAAAGAATGTAAGCGATAAAGATATCTTGCTGCCAAGACTTAGACATGAAGCTATGTATAGAGCTTTCGATTTGGAAAAAGAGCTTTGTTCTTTTATGACCTTAATAAGGAATTCAGATGAAAGGACTACCTTGATTTTTACAATACACCATGCAAATGCAGATTATAGCTCAATAGGAATATTGAAACGAGAAATTCTAACAATTATTGAGGCTTATAAGCATTATAAGGATAATCCTCTCCGTGATTTAAAAACGCAGTATAGACACTACGGACAGTGGTTGAACTCTACATTGAATAGTGAAGAAGGAATTAAAATTAAAAACGAATATCTAAACAAAATCAAGGCAAGTGTTTCTGGAAGTTTATATGAAGGCTTAATAGAATTTTTAAACAATCATAATAATACATATAAAAGACATCTACAAACTGAATTGAATCAATTCAAAATTGAAAATAGACAGGAAATTGAAAATAGAGCTTTTGGCAAGCTTGTGAATATTATACCACAAAAAGGAGCAATATATGCAGTAACGCTAGATGATTATTTGATTAAACAGATAGAAAAGGCTGCTATTATATATAAGGTTAGTTCTTTTATTCTACTGCTATCATCATTTGTGCTTGCTTCTTCTAAGTTTAGTAATAAAAAAAATGCCAGAGTGTATATACCTTTCTCTACAAGGGTTGTTGAAGAGTTTGAGCCTATAGTTGGTTATTTGAACAACATTGTAGTTTTATGTTTAAAGGTGTCTTCAGAATATACTTTAGAAAAATTTATAAGGTATGTAGCAAGTGAGTTTTTCAAATTTTCAGAATATAGATTATACCCTTCAGAAGAAATACTTGATGAGTTAGATCTTAGTTTAGATATGTTGGCTCCGATGTTTATAAATTATATTAAGTATCCCAATCCTTTGAGTAGTGAATTTATTGAAGGGCATAAGGAAGATCCATCTTGCCACTTTAATTTAGGTATGACCATAAGCGAGTATAAAAATGTAACACTTATGGAAATACGCTATAATTTGAATACTTATTCAAAAAAAGATATAGAAAGGTTTACTCTGCTTTATATAGACATATTAACCAGAATGATTGAGAATAACGACTGAGCTCATCTAAAATAAGTATGGCTATTTTTTGCTGTATTCTTGAGAATATTGTTGGTCAAAAACTAATCTAACATACGTTTTAAGGATTATAAAATTAATTAATGGATAGCGAGATACTACAAAAACTTGGATTTAGAAAAGACAATCACCATGTCTTAAGAGATTTAAATGTAAGTATTACATATTCAAAGGCACTTAGAGTACTTGATACTATAAAATCCATTATCTACAATGATTATAAATTAGACACAGAAAAGTGTGTCGCTTTTTTCTGCCGAAATCAAGTCTTTGATGTACTAATATTGGCAGTTTTTATGTCAGAAAAGCAACAGTTTATTCTGTTAAATGGTAATAATAAAACAACACGAGAACCTGAACTTTTGGAGCTTCGGTTTTGCACACATTTTTTATCAACAGATATCTATAAACAAGATTTTAAACCTTCAGATTTAAAAGAAAATATTTATTTACTTTCCAATGAGTATCATAAATTATTGAATGCAAATGTCATTATTAAAGGGGCAATTTTATTTAAGTCTTCAGGAAGTACAGGAAATAGTAAAATAGTAGTGCATGATAATGATACTTTAATGAATAATTCTTTAGGCTGTTTAGATCACCTTGAAATAAATGCCACCGATAAAGTAGCAATTCCAGTTCCAATAAGTCATATGTATGGTTTTGGAGCGGCTTTAATACCTTCCCTGTTACAGGGTGTTTCAGTAATGCTAGTGAATAATGTCAATATTCCGGTGTATTTAGATGCAGAACGTTTATTCAACCCCAATGTGGTATTTATGACTCCCGGAATTTTGGAAATGTATATAAAATTTAAAAGAAATCCGTATCACTATAAATATCTAATATCAGGTGGCGATAAATTAAATTGTAAGACGGCTAAAGAATTAAATATCAGATATGGTAAGGTAATTAACTTATATGGCTCGACCGAACTTGGCGTAATCGCTACCTCTAAAAATAGTAAAAAAAACGATTCTAATTTGCTGATGCCATTGCAGGGTGTCAAAATTTCTTCAAAGTCACTTGATGACAACTTTAAGGAGCTATTATGTAACCACCCAAATCCGTTCAAAGGGTATTTCAATATTAAGGAGCAAACTTTTGAGGCAATAGCAGATGCATACGAAACCTATAATACATACGATTTAATCATAGAATACACTAATAATAAATTTGAGCTTAACGGTAGAAAAAATCTTTGCATCAACAGAAACGGCGTACTTATTTCATTGACCCAAATTGAAGAAGAAATAAAACAGCACATCATTGAAATTGAGGAAATAGTTATTTTACAAACAGACGAAATCAATATATATAAAGGTAGTACAATTAGCGCCTATGTGGTGTTTAGAAAAAGACAGAAATTAACTACGGATGAGTTAAAAGAGAAGTGTAAAACATTTTTAGAAAGCTACAAAATTCCTGATTCATTTATTGAAATGGATTTTATGCCCTATCTCCAATCCGGAAAGCCGGACAGACAAAACATAAGAACAACATATAAAATAAGTCGCAACTAAACTTTAAATCATGTCCAAAAAAGAAACCGCAATTCAACCTAATATTGAAACAAGAGAGGAATTTTATACAAATTACCCTTCCTTTAAATATTGGAACGTTAATAAGTCAAGTGACTTATTTTCTCCTGAACCGATTAATATTTATATACATATTCCATTTTGTGTTCAGATATGCAATTTTTGTTATTATAAAACTGAGAAAATAAAATCGCAATACGACATAGAAAATTATGTCGAATCATTATGCAAGGAGATTGCATTGGTTGCCAGCAAGAGAGAATATTCCAAAACTCCAGTTGATTCAATATATATAGGAGGAGGAACACCTACTTTATTGAAGCCAAAACAATTCACTAGAATCGTTGATGTCTTAAAAAAATATCATGATATTAGTTCGGCAGAATTTACATTAGAGAGTGCAGCGGGAACCTTTAATAAAGAAAAGGTTGAGTGTTATGTTAAAAATGGAGTCACCCGAATGAGTATGGGAGTACAGTCATTTGATGATGAAATTTTAAGGATGAGTAACAGAAAACATGTTCAGAAACTGGTTTTCAACTCGTTAGAACTCCTTAGAGGTTATGAAGGATTGGTGGTTAACATTGATATTTTAAGTGGTTTGGTTGGCGATACACACGAGTCGTTTAGTCATACGGTTCGAGAGGCAATTAATAGTAATGTTGATGCAATAACGTTTTATAAGTTTAAGACCTACGCCAACACCGCATTCTATCAGAAATCTTTACGTAATGATGATATAGAATTACCTTCCGCTGAGCAGGAAATCGAATTTATGGAATCGGCTTTGGACATCCTTCAATCCAGTGATTATAGTATGTGGACTACATTTGCCTTTACAAAAAATAATTACAAACACACCTACATTGAGAAAACATGGCGCGGAAAAGACTGTGTGTCTTATGGAGTTTCAGCCTTTGGAAAAATAGGAAATGTGAGTTATCAAAATACAAATAACTTACTCCACTACAAAGCATCTATAGAGGAAGGTACTTTACCTTTATACAGGCAATATAAATTGTCATTGAAGGATGAGATTGTTAAAGAACTCTTACTCTGTGTGGCCCGACTTAATTCATATAAAAAAGCTGAATTCGTCGAAAAATTTGGTTTCGATTATTTTGAGTTTTTACCAAAAGAAATAGACTTTCTATACACTAATGGATTTATCAAGGAAGGTACCGATGAATTAAGACTTACAAATAAAGGAATACTCTTTGCGGATTATATTGGAAAAGTACTCGTTGATGGCTTCAAAGCTAAAATTGGTGACGATCAATATCAATTAATCTATTAATTAACTTTTTAAACAGATCATTAATTTTAAATTTTTTATGCAATGGAAACGACAATTTTAAGAATTAAAAAAATCATTTCAGAAAAACTAGATGTTAACTGTAACATGGATGAAGTAACTCCCGAAACCTCTTTACTAGAGGATGGAATTGGGTTGGATTCTATTTCAATAGTAAACTTTATTGTAATGGTTGAAAAGGAATTTGATATTTCTTTTAGTGAAGAAGATTTAAATATGGACATGTTCTCCAACTTAACTAAAATTTGTGATGCTATAGATGCAAAACAAAATTAAGCAAACAGATTATTTTAAATAATTATAGCTTAGCATTGCAATTATTGGGAGGTTTGTTACAATATACATTTTAAGTAATTAGAGGTTTATGAAATTTATGATTTTGTGTCCTACGCGGTCTGGATCCAACTTATTGGTTAACTTGTTAAGTTCACACCAAAGACTAAGAATCCTTGGCGAAATATTTAGTTTAGATAGAATAGCTTTAGATGAAGTGGAATCTATTATAGACTTTCCAATTGAATATTTAAATAAGAAATTAGATCCAAAATCAGACTTGATTCATGGGGTTGGATTCAAAATGTTATACGACAATTTCAAATTAGATTATTTCAATAAAGAAGTAAAGCTAGAAACCTCTAATCAAGACGTAGAAAAAAGAAATTTAAAGCTCATAGATTTTGTTTTTAGTAAATACTCAAATGCTCAATTAGAGCATCAATTTGATAAACTATGGGATTATTATCAGAATGATAAAGATTTAAGGATTATTCATCTTACAAGACGAAACTTATTAAAAACATTTGTATCGTTGAAAAGGGCTTTTATAACAGATGAATGGATTAGTATTAAAGATAGAAAAGTTGACAATTTAGAAATTGAAATTTCAAAAGAAGAATTAGAAACCTACTTCAATAGAATAGTCGGATTCAATAACTATTATAACGAATTCTTTTCTGAGCACCAGATATTCAAATTAGAGTACGAGGATATGGTGTCTGACATAGAGGGAACCATGGAAAACGTTCTCAATTTTTTAGGATTGGAGCCAGTTAAATTGACATCTGTCCTTAAAAAGCAGAATAAGGCCAGATTGCGAGACAATATTAAAAATTATGAAGAATTGAAGATGCATTTTTCCAGCACGCAATGGAGTGGATTTTTTGAAGATTAAGTTATTCTGCAATGCCTTATTTTAAAAAGCTTAATTAGATTTTACAAAAAACTATTCATCAATAAAGACAAAGTTGATTATCCAGGTATTGACCAGATGTTCGCATCACAAGACGGTTGCTTGGAGTTACAATATTATGGCTAAAAAGCACTTTGTTTAAAAAGAAAACTCAGCTTATTTATGAACATGTCTAGCTCAAATGATAAAAAAAGCAAAAAAATTTTATTAATTAGCTATCCGCTTTTTAGTCATAATCTCGCCATGAAACCTTACATCGAAGTTCTTTTGAATAAAGGCTTTTGTATTGATTATTTTAATACAGAAGATTATGCCAATTTTATATCGAATGAGAACTTCAATTTTATTGGCTACGAAAACTATTCTGGATTAGGGACAGATACATTGAATAAAGATTTTTCAATATTTAAATTAGGCTTATCAATTTTAGAATCTTATGAAAAAACTGAAGCTCAAATAGAGAATCACATCATTGGAGAGCGCCCTGATTTTATTATTCATCCAAAGTTTGGCTTTGTGGCAAAACTATTGGCTTCTAAATATCAAATACCGGCCATAAATATGACATCAGGTTTTGTGTTTGATCCCGATATAGTTTTTAACTTCCACAAGGGAATTGATAGAAAAAATAGTGTTTCCATAGGAAATATATTTGATGGAAAAACACTTTCCTCAAAGTATGAAAAGATATTAAAGGAATACAATTTGTTCTCTTCTAATAGAAATGATTTATATATAAATGAGGAATCATTGCATATTGTTATGAATACGCCTGAGTTTCAACCTGATTTAGAATCGCTAGAAACTAATTATAAATTTTTAGGGATGAGTTTTGATAGGTATATGGAAGATAGCAAAGAAGACCTTATATATGTTTCTTTAGGAACTGTATTCAATAAAGATTTGAAACTTTTTGAGAATTTAATTAAAACATTGGAAAAATTTGATTCTAAGGTTATTATATATGCTAACATCAATGAAGCTGATTTGCCAGAAGGTTTTAAGCTAGCAAAATTAGGAAAGCAAGAAGAGTATCTACAAAAGGCCAAGCTTTTCATTACTCATGGTGGAGCATGCAGTATTCAGGAATCTCTATTTTATAAAACTCCTATGATTGTTATTCCGCAAACTATTGAACATGAAATTAATGGAAACAATGTTGTTCAAAATAATTTTGGACTACAAATACTTATGAATGAATTGGACGAATCAATATTGACGCAGTATGTGTCTAAAATTTACGATTCAAAAGACATAACCAATGCTCTTCAAGAATATAATTCCAGATACGATTTGATAAATAATAAAACGTCATTTTTAAAATTCGTTTCTAATTTAATAGAACAACAATCCTCTGTTTAACAGAAGTTAGCTAATCTAGGGATATATGCGTGTATATTTGAGTAGTATAAAATTTGTTATAATCCCTATCCACTATTGCAGTTTAATCTTGGTCATTTGATGCTTGATTTTATTTATTTAGGATCTCTCTAAAAAGCACTACTATTAGTAAGAATGTGTTGTACTATCATTTAATTTCATCGACTGAAGTGGCAATTGCCATCAAGATTAAATCACAGTAATGAGCAAACTCAATTATTACCAATATCAAAGTTACACCGTTGGAATTAACTGCAAGTGCAATTAATGGAGTGCATTATAGAATGTTAATAATTTGTAATGAAAAAAGTTAAAGCAACAATACAACAACAAGGCGTTTGGTTTCAGAGCAATAAACTATCATCGTCTGTTTTCTATAACCAAATTACTTCATACAAATTTTCAGGTAATTTAAATCTTCAAGTTTTTGAAGATACTCTGAAAAGTATAGTTGAAAACAATGAAATTCTGAGAACAAATTTTGTTTTAGAAGGGAATGAATTAAATCAATTGATACATGCTGATTTTGATATATCAACATACATTGAAGTTGTTGATTTAAAGGTTTTAGAACCTTATAGTGAAAGAGTAAATAAAGCCAAGGAAATTGAACTCGAAACATCAAAATACTCATTTGATCTAGAAAATGATAGGCTGTTAAAGGTTAAAATATTGTTATTAAAGGAAAACGAATTTGTAATAATATTTCAAAGAAATCATATCATTTTTGATGTTCAGTCATTTGTGATTTTTCTTGAAAGATTTGTTTTTATCTATAATAATAGTATTCAAAAGATCACTAAGAACCTCACACCATTAAACCAATATAAATCATACGCAAAAGAACAAGAAATTTATAGGAAGTCTTATGAATTTTATACATCATTTAATTTTTGGAAAGAAAATCTTAAGGGTTATCAGGATCAAATTACTCAAAGTATATCCTATAATGTTAGTGAAGGTGATTTTGAGATTGAATCAGTGCATATGGATCTGCCTGAAAAAATCACTCATAAAATTTCTACCTATGCTCTGAAAAAGAGAGTGCTTAAAAGTGCCATATATAATTTAGCTTTCAATGTTTTACTCAATAAATATTTTGGAATAGATGACATTGTAATTGGGAATGTTTTTGGAAATAGACGTATTAATGGAAAAGACTTTTCTAAATCACTTGGGCTCTATGCTAATATTCTTTTATTTAGAAATCGTCTTGATGAAAAACAACTTTTATCAGATGAATTAGTAAAGATAAATTCAAACCTTTTAGATGTGTACTCACATGGTTCTATAAACAATGAAGATATTCAAAGAGAACTTCATTTAACCGGACCAGTGGTGAGATTTTCTCTGAATATGTTTAAAGAGCCGAATACTGATCTTGGCCTAGAGGGCTTAAATTCAGAATATTGGGAAGAAATAGAAAGTAGCCTTAATCATTTTTCTCAATTTGATCTTTCGTTTAATTTTCATGAGAAAAAGGATAAAACCCAGATCCGTGCACTCTATAAAAAGAGCATATTTACAAAAGCGCAAGCCATTCAGTTGCAGAAAAGCTTTATTCAGTTAATAGATATCATTTTAAACGATTCAGAACAACATATTTCTGGCATTAGTCTTTTACTAGAGAAAGAGCAAAACAGGATCCTAGAGCAGTTTAATCAAACTGAAAAGAAGTTAGATCCGATTGCTCCCATTTCTGTTCAAATAGAACATGTTGCACTGAAGTATCCAAATAAGATTGCGCTTTCAACTGCAACACAACAAATTTCATATCTAACATTAAATAATTTTTCTAATAAAATTGCTCATGTATTAAGAAAAAATGAAGTTGGCCTAAATTCTCTTGTTGGAATTTTTATGGAGAGAATACCAGAAATGATTTATAGTGTTCTAGGGGTATTAAAATCTGGAGGTGCTTACACACCTATTGAAATAAATCAACCTGAAGCGCGCATAGAGAAATTATTACAACTTTCAGGAGTAAACCATTTAATAGTAAGTATTCGTCAGCTCAATACGTATTATGAACTCATAAAGCGTAATAGACATATA
This sequence comes from Gaetbulibacter jejuensis, assembly GCF_039524015.1. Taxonomy (NCBI): domain Bacteria; kingdom Pseudomonadati; phylum Bacteroidota; class Flavobacteriia; order Flavobacteriales; family Flavobacteriaceae; genus Gaetbulibacter; species Gaetbulibacter jejuensis. Next base: position 1,180,513 of record NZ_BAAAGF010000001.1, read on the forward strand.
ACTCATATTTATTGCATCAATGACGATGATAGTCAAGTAGAATTAAGCCAAAAACAGCATATTATATATAGAGGTATTTTTAACGAGCAATCAGTAGATAATCTTAATGTAGACATTTCACTTGACTCAATTGCATACGTGATGTACACTTCAGGTTCCACAGGGGTACCAAAAGGCGTTGTTATTAATCAGGAAACTGTTATAAATGTACTTCAAGGTGTTAATAATAGATTTAACGTAAGTGCAAATGAAAAACTACTTTTTGTTACCTCATTAGGCTTTGATCTATCTGTTTACGATATTTTTGGCACACTTTGTTCTGGTAGCGAAATAAGAATAGCTTCAGATGATGAAAATATAGAGCCCGAAATGTTATGTGATATAATCATTAATGAAGGAATTACAATATGGAACTCTGCTCCTCCTGTATTACAGCGTTTAATTCCGTTTATCAAATCAAATAAATACGAACTATCCGACTCTAATCTAAGGCTTGTAATGCTCAGCGGTGATTGGATACCATTGCAGATGCCTAAAATATTAAAAATGGAATCACCAGGAATAGAAGTGGTTTCTTTAGGTGGAGCTACCGAAAATACCATTTGGTCACATTATTATGTAATTGATAGCATTGATGAAAGCTGGAAAAGCATTCCGTACGGAAAGCCTCTACAAAATGTAAAATGTTATGTTTTGGATAAGAATTTAAAAGTATGTCCAATAGGAGTTCAAGGTGATTTGTATATAGGAGGAAATTGTTTGGCGTTAGGTTATTTTAACGATCCAGTGATTACTTCTCAAAGATTTATTCCAAATCCTTTTATTCCAAACGAAATAATATATAATACTGGCGATCAAGCAAGATGGTTTAATGATGGAAATTTAGAGTTCTTAGGTAGAAATGATAACCAAGTAAAAATACGCGGACATAGGATAGAGTTAGGAGAAATTAAAAATCAACTAATTAGTCACCCAAAAATAAAAGATGTCGTTATTAAAGATTTTGGTGAAAGACTAGATAAATATATTAACGGATATTATATTGCTGAAGAGCAAGTTGGTCAGGAAGAACTCATTCAATATTTGGCCTCTCGTTTACCTTCTTATATGATACCTAGTTATCTAATTCCAATAACTTCAATACCGCTAACTGTTAATGGTAAAATTGATTATAAATCTCTTCCCGAACCCAATGAGAATGATGTAAAAACTGGTAAGCCTATCAGCCCATTAGAGCAGCAAATTTCAACATTATTTAACGATGTTTTAGGAAAGAAAGATCTTTCAGTCAATAGCGACTTTTTTGCGTTCGGAGGTCATTCATTAAAAGCGGCCGATCTTTTAGTAAAAATCAATGATACCTTTCAGGTAGGGCTGAAAATAAGAGATATTTTCAGTACCCCTACGATTCGTGGTTTAAGCAGTCTTGTGGATCAGGCTTCTAAAAGTAAGATAAGTAAGATCCCAAAGGCGCAACAAAAACCTTTTTATCATGTAACGCCTTCTCAGAAAAGACTTTACATGCTTTGTCAATTTGATAATATTGGTTTAACATATAATATTCCACAAACAATTCTAATACAAGGCGACCTCAATTTAGATCGTCTTGAAACATCGGTAAGAAAGTTAGTTGAAAGGCATGAACCACTTCGCACATCGTTTAGAATTGTAGATAATACTCCAGTTCAGAAGATTTATGATCGCATCGAATTTGAAATTGAATATGAAAAAATTGATGATAGTGAACTGGAAGAACATATTAACGCATCTATAAAGAAATTTGACCTTTCAAAACCGGGTCTGTTTAGGATAAAAGTATTTAAGCTGAATGAACATAAAACTGTATTGTTTTTCGATTTTCATCATATCATAATGGATGGTGTTTCTTTAGTTATTTTTTATAAAGAACTGAACGCATTATATACAGGGCATAACTTAGATGATTTTGAGATTCAAAGTAAAGATTTCAGTGAATGGAAGCACGATCAAGTTGGGCAGAATAGGGGTATAAATCAAAGGCAATACTGGCAAGAAAGATTTTCAGATACTATAGAAACTCTCAATTTACCTCTTGATCATCCACGACCAGCAATTTATAATTTTGAAGGCACCAGTTTTTCATTCGAGCTTGAGGGCGAATTATACGATCGTATCAAAGAATATACTGCAAAAAATAGCGTAACACTATTTACTTTTCTTTTAGGAGCTTTTGGAATTTTACTTTCAAAATATAGTAGATCATCAGATATTATTATTGGAACGGTAAATGCCAACAGGAATCATAAAGATATTATGAATTCACTCGGTTTGTTTATGAACATATTACCGCTCCGAATTTTTCCTGAACATGATAAAAAAATCAGCGATTTTTTCACCGAATTAAAGAAAGATATTCTACAAGCTTTTGAAAATCAAGATTACAATTTGGAGGACATCATTAATCATCTCAACATTCAACATGATATGAGTCGCAATGCACTTTTTGATGTTTTGTTCGTGCTTCAAAATACAGAATCGCTCGATGAGGATTTTCTAGACAAGCAAGCTACAAAATTGAATTTTGAAGGACAATATTCTAGGTATGATATTACGCTTGTATCAGAGGAACAGGAGGATGAAAATAGGTTAAAATTCTATTTTGAATACAATACCAACTTATTTAGTTTAACAACTATACAGCAAATGAGTGATCTGTATATAAAAGTATTAGATCAGTGTGCCAAAATATCTAACTCATCCATTGGGAACATTGAACTTTTAGATAATAAGGAGAAAAAGAGCTTAATAAATAGCTTAAATAGTCCAAAGGTAGAATACCCTCATCAAAGTCTAATTCATACAGTCTTTGAAGAAACAGTTATAAAAAATCCTGATCAAATAGCGATATATTCTAACACCGGCAATATTTCTTATGAGGAACTCAACAAAAAATCAAATCAATTAGCTAGGTATCTCTTAACTTTTCAATTGCCAAACGAGTCAATCATTGCTCTAAAAATGGATCGTTCTATAGATATGATTGTCACTATTTTGGGTATTTTAAAAGCAGGTTATGCATATTTACCGATTGGAGTGGACTATCCTTTGAAACGTATCAGGGCAGTAATAGAAAAAAGTCAGACAAAGCTATTAATAACTTACGATAAGCAGCTAACCGATACCCAGATTGCATGTATTACCTTTAATGACATCAAATTCAATACATATTCAGGAGAAAATTTAGATTTACCTATTTCTCCCAATAATTTGGCTTATACTATTTTTACATCTGGTTCAACGGGTACCCCAAAAGGTGTTATGGTAGAACACACCTCTGTTATCAACAGAATTCATTGGATGCAACGTAAATATCCAATAGATCACAATGATGTGATTCTTCAGAAGACAACATACACGTTTGATGTTTCCGTATGGGAGTTATTTTGGTGGATGTTAAGTGGAAGTTCATTGGCACTATTGAATATGGGAGAAGAAAAAAATCCTGCTGTTATAGCAAAAACGATTGATAAGTATTCCATAAGTGTATTGCATTTTGTTCCGTCAATGCTTCAGGTGTTTTTAAAATATCTCGAAGATTACATTAGCATACACGAGCTAAAAAGTCTTAAGTATATTTTTGCCAGTGGTGAAGAATTGAAAATAAACCACGTGCATAGTATTCAAAATCTCTTTAAGGGTAATAGCAATACAAACTTGATCAATCTATATGGTCCAACAGAAGCCACAGTTGATGTTTCATATTTTGATTGTCCTCAACAAAAGCAACTTAAGAAAGTCCCTATAGGTAAGCCAATTGACAATATCGAGTTGTATATCATGGATGATGATTGTGAAATACTGCCTGTAGGTGTGCCAGGTGAATTAGGAATTTCGGGTATTGGATTAGCACGTGGGTATATCAATGATGAATATCTTACACAAGAGAAATTTGTTGAAAACCCTTATAAAGAAGGAGAGAGAATCTACAAAACAGGTGATCTTGCTCGTTGGCTACCAGATGGAAATATAGAATTTTTAGGTAGGCTGAATAATGATTCCCAAGTGAAAATTCGTGGTTTTCGTATTGAACTTGGTGAAGTAGAAAGTCATCTTCTAGATTTAGATTTTATTAGTAATACTGTAGTTGCATCAGTGGGCACTGACGGTCTTTCTAAACAACTAGTTGCATACCTGGTTTTAGATCAGAAAATTTTGGCCGAGTTAAAATCTGATGACAAGATTATTCAAGAAGCTCAAAAACTGGGTATTCAATTAAAAAAATATCCAAATGGAATGAGACTTTTCTATGTCAATAAAACCGAAACTGATTTTATGTATCAGGAAATTGTTGAGAACAACGAGTATTTAAAGCATAATATCACGTTACCTCCTCAAGCTTGCGTAATAGATATTGGAGCGAACATAGGAATGTTTACTCGCTATATAAATCATCTCTATCCTAGCGCAGAAATTTATTCATTTGAACCGATCAAGCCTGTTTTTGAGGTTTTGGAGTATAATGCGAGATTGACAAATAATAATAAGATTAAACCCTTTAATGTAGGGATTGGAGATGAAGAAAAAGTAGTGTCTTTCACCTATTATCCAAAAAACACCATCTTGTCGTCAAGTTTTGGTAATATCGAAGAGGAAACACATGTTGTACAAACTTTTATAACTAATAGTGATACCCACGGATTATCTGAAGAACAAATAAAAAATTTAGTGCAAAACGAATTAGTTAGTGAGCAGCTAGATTGCAATATCAAAACGCTATCTCATATTATAAAAGACAATAATATAGATCACATTCACCTTGTTAAAATTGATGTGGAAAAAGGTGAATTTGAAGTTATAAATGGGATTGATGAAGACCATTGGAGTAAAATAGATCAATTAATCATTGAAATTCACGATGTTGAAAATCGTTTGAATAAAATTACTAAATTATTAAAAGATAAAAATTTCAGTATAGTTGTAGAACAAGTAAAGGAATTAGAAGGAACTAATTTGTACAATATGTACGCAACTAAAGTAGGCTTAGACTACGTCAAAGATAAGGTTGAATACAAGCCTACAAGCAAAATACAAGATATAGCTGATGTGAAAGAATCAGCATTGAAGCACTTAAATCTAAGTTTACCAGAATATATGCATCCTCAGCATTTTGTTATTCTAGATGAACTACCTATTCTGTCAAATGGGAAAATAGACCGGAAGAATTTACCTGATCCAGTAATGGAGAAAACAGAATTTTTCCCACCAAGAAATGAAACAGACACTAAACTTGTACACATATGGAAAGATTCACTAGGTGTAAAAGAAAGAGATTTAAGTATAAAGCTAGATTATTTTAAAATAGGAGGTAATTCTTTAAGTGCAACTTTAATGTTGTTGGTTGTTGCCCAGGAGTTTGAAGTGTCAGTTTCTTTAATTGAATTTTATAAATCTCCAAGTCTTGAATCGTTATCCGATTTTATTGCATCAAAAATCAACAACAAAAATTTGGAAGATTCTGAATTCAAAACTATTGAATTATGAGCGGTATAGGTGACTTTATTTTCAATTTAGAGAAAGAAGATATATTCTTAGTACTAAACAACGACAAGCTGAATATTAAGGCAAAAGATGGTGTACTAACCGAAGCTCTTATTGAAGACATAAAATTACGAAAGGAAGACATTATTCAATACCTTAAGAGCAATAAGCCTTTAGGTATCGATGATAAAGTCGAGGAGTCTGAATTTTATCCAACCTCATTTGCACAAAAGCAAATGTATGCTATTAATCAATTCTCATCGATTGGAACAACATATAATCTTTATCAAGCGATACGATATACTGGCAAGATTTCTCGGAATGAATTAGAGCTGTATTTTCAAGAGATTGTTAATAAGCACGAAGCTTTAAGAACCACTTTTCATATTGTGGATGAGGTATTGATGCAAAAGATCCACACCAATATTAATTTTGAGATTCTTGAGGAAAACATTCAGAAAGATGAGCTGGAATTCAGACTTTTAAATTCAATTATTGAGTTTGATCTTAAAATGGGTCCTCTTTTTAGATTATTCCTTTTTCATGTATCCGAAAACGAAAGTGTAATATTAATTGATATGCACCATATAATATCAGATGGTGTATCAATGTCTATTATCAAGGATGATCTTATAAAATTAGTGTCTGGAAAAAAACTAGAGGGAACACAAATTTTATATAAGGATTTTTGCAATTGGCAGCAAAAAAAGATCGAGGTAGACTCTTTCTACAAGGAAAAGAATTTTTGGAGAGAACAGTTAGCAGGTGAATTACCCGAATTGGAGTTGCCTTATGATTTTAATGACATACAAACAGATAATTTTGAAGGTAACGTTTATACGTTTCATTTAGATTATGAACTCAGTAAAAGGGTAAACAAATATTGCGAAGAAAGCAGGTTGTCTCAAAACATGTTTTTAATGGCCTGCTATAATATACTATTGTCAAAAGTAGGAGATGCAGATGATCTAATTATTGGAACAGTTACTAGTGGTAGAAATAATCCATTGCTTTCACAAATTGTTGGCTTATTTGTTAACATATTACCTTTTAGGAGTTTTCCGAAAGGAGATAAGCCATTACGACAATTTTTTGAAGAAACCAGAGATACTTTCTTACAAGTTTTAGAGCATGATTCATTTCCGGTGAATACATTAATGCCTGAACTCAACTCCCAAAGTAACCATTACAAACATCAACTTTTCAGTACAGTTTTTCTTTATCAGATAACAGATTCTGATAAAATTGAAAGTGACACTGTTACTTTTGATAATATTTCATTTTCTGTTAATACCGCCAAAAATGATATCACTGTAGCAGCTTTCGAAAAAAATGATCAAATAGGATTTAGACTTGAATACAAAACAAAGCTCTTCACGCATCAGACTATCGAAAGATTTGGAAACTATTTTCTAAACATTATTAAAACGGCTATTCAAGAATCTGATCTTAAAATTGCCGATATAAATTTGTTGTCCTTTGAGGAGCAAAGAGGCGTGAATTCTATTTTAGATAAATTAGATGTTTCTTATCCAGACCATAAAACTATTTGCGACCTGTTCGAAAGTCAGGTGCGTAGAACGCTAGACAAAATTGCTGTTGATTTCGAGACTGGTCAAATTTCATATAACGATTTAGACAAAGCATCAAATAAATTATCCAATTTTTTAATTTCAAAGGGTGTACAGCGCGGAACAATTATAGCATTAATTCTAGGACGTGATATAAAAGCGATAACAACTATTCTTGCTATCATAAAAGCTGGAGGAGTATACCTTCCAATTGATATTAACAGTTCACCAGAACGAATAAATTATATTTTGAATGATTCATCTGCAAACATAATTGTTTCAGATACAAAAAACTATAATTCTATTTTCGGCGAACAGAAAACAGCCTTATTAAATACTAAAGTACAAACGATTGTTGATCTGGATGAGTATGAAAGAGACATTCAAATGAAATCAGACTCTCCTACAGGAGTTGAAGTTCTTCCTACAGATCTTGCTTATATCATTTATACATCAGGGACAACAGGTAAACCAAAAGGGACATTAATTGAACATGAAAATGTAGTAAGACTTTTGTTCAACGATAAAGTTCTATTCGACTTTAATAACACCGATGTTTGGACCCTTTTTCATGCCTTCAATTTCGATTTTTCAGTTTGGGAGATGTATGGCGCACTCTTGACAGGAGGAACACTAATATTAGTAGCAGAGAATACTGTAAAAGATACAGATGCTTTTTTAAGACTATTAAAAGACAAAAAAGTTACAGTTTTAAATCAAACACCTCGGGCATTTTATAGCCTAGCTGAAAAAGAAATTGAGTTTAAAAATAATGATTTAAGTATACGCTATATCATTTTTGGTGGAGAACGATTAATGCCGAAAAAACTCAAAGCTTTTAAAGATAAATACGGTAAAACAAAACTGATAAACATGTACGGGATAACCGAAACAACCGTCCATGTCACTTTTAAGGAGATTACTCCGCTAGATATAGATAGTAATGAGAGTAATATTGGAAGAATGCTTCCTACACTTAAAGGGTATATTGTGAATAAAGATAATAACCTAGTGCCTCAAGGTGTAGTTGGAGAGCTATTGGTTGCAGGTAAAGGTATTGCCAGAGGATATTTGAATAATCCTGAATTAACAGCCGAGAAATTTTCAACACAACCGTTTGGTGAAAAACTTTACCATTCAGGTGATTTAGTTAAACTGAATTCTTCTGGGGATCTGATTTATGTTGGACGTAACGATAAACAGTTAAAAATCAGGGGTTACCGTGTGGAGCCTAAAGAAATAGAAGAAAGCTTGCTTAATTTTGATGGTGTGACAAATGTGATTGTTTGTTTGCAAAACACGTTATCAGATGTAAAGGAAGAGCACTCAGATGAACAATCATTGTGTGCCTATTTTACTGCAAAGAAAGACATTTCCAGTCATAGTCTCTATAACTATTTAAAGCTGAAACTTCCAAGTTATTATATACCCTCATATTTTATTCAGATGGAAGAGATACCGGTAACTGCTAACGGTAAAACAGACTTCAGGAATCTTCCATTACCAGGCGATTCACGTAGTAATAATATCAGCGATACAAATGATAAAGTAAAATTGAAAATCGTTGAATTATTTAATAAGCTCATACATACTAATAATTTTGATCTGGATCATAGCTTTTTCAGTATAGGTGGAGATTCAATAAAGGTGATAAGGCTCTCCGCCATGTTAGAAAAAGAGTTCAATATAAAATTTTCAATTTCAGATCTTTATGTCAATGATACGGTAAATAGAATTTCGCAATTTATTTCGAGTTCTGATGAGCATCACAATGAAGAGTATTTCAAAGCTGCTCAAGATTATATGTCTAAGTTGAAAAATGAAATTTCACTGGAAATTGATACAACAGATGTACAGGACATATATCCAATGAGCGATATTGAAGCAGGAATGAGCTACCATTATTTGAGATATAATGATCAAAACGTTTATCATGACTGTTTTGGGTTTTCGATGAAATTTTCAAACTTCAAGAGCACATTGTTTCAAAAAGCATGTCGTATGTTATTTGAGAAACATGATATTTTCAGATCTGTATTTCATCTGGACAAGTTTCATATACCGCTAAAAATCGTTTATAATAAGGTTAAACTGGATTATGTACATCAAGATATTTCAGCCCATAACCTTGATGAACAGCAAGAAGTTATTTCATCAGCAATTAAAGTTGATTTAGATAATCCTTTCCAAATACAAGATTATCCATTAATCCGATTTCTTACTTATAAATTAAATGAAAAAAGTATTTATTTGTTTTTTTCTGTACACCATGGCATATTAGATGGTTGGAGTGTGAATTCCTTTTTGGTTGAGTTATTCAATCTTTATAACAAACTTTGTAAAGATGTAAACGAAGTGCCAAAACCTATTAAGAGTAACTATAAAGATGCGGTACTTCACGAAATTATTGAAAAGAACAAAGAGTCAAATCAAATTTTTTGGAAAGACTACTTAAAAGATCATCAAAGATTAATTCTGGAAAAGAATGATGTAGATAAGTCTAATGAGTATATGCCCATTTATAAATATGAATGTGATAAAGCACTTTTAGTTGAACTCAAAAAGTACAGTCAGACCAACAGCATATCATTAAAGAATATTTTGTTTTCAGCATTTGCATATGCTATGGGTGTTCTACATAATCAAAAAGAATTTACATTGGGGGTTGTAACCAATTTTAGACCACCTGTAGAAGATGGGGATGCAATTCTTGGTTGTTTTTTAAACACAGTACCAGTTAAAGTTAACCTGAATGATTGTGAACAAAGTTGGAATGATTACGTTTTAGATCTCAATGATAACCTTAATCGAATTAAACAATTTGAGAGGATTTCGTTATTTGAGATATCAAAGCAAGTCACTGAAAATGCCAGTGATAAAAATCCATTTTTCGATGTATTATTCAACTACCTTGACTTTCACATTAACGATAATCTTGAAACAGATTATAATGATCTATTCGATCATCAGGAAGTACAGGTAGATAAATACACAAACACTAATACTTTTCTGGACTTTGAAGTAAATGTGACAAACAACGAACTGGTGTTAATACCAAAATATAATCGTCAGTATTTTAGTAAAGATAAAGTTGCTAAAGTATGTACTTATTTTGTTCAGATACTGAATGAACTCGTAAGAAACGCCAACGACCTTATAAATACAAATAAAGTTATACCAAGTGATGAGCGACATCTGGTTCAAAGTCAATTCGTGGGTATTGAGCGATCTGTACCTGAGTTTACCAACATATTAACCCCATTTGAAAAATCAACTGAACAATATCCTGATAATTGCGCTATAGCATTAGAAAATCATAAGATAAGCTATAAAGAATTAAATACTAGTGCTAACCAATTGGCACATGTTCTAAAGACATTAGGTGAGGAGGAAGATTCGCTCTTTGGAGTAATGACTGAACGTTCTCCTGAAATGATTATTAGTGTTATTTCGGTCATTAAAGCTGGGTACGCCTACGTGCCTATTGAAGCTAATCAACCAGCGGAGCGTATATCAAAAATTATCAATAATTCAGGAATTCGAAACCTTATTATCAGCTCAACATTGTTGTTAAAATTTAAGGATATATTTAATGAGGTGTCAACAATATGTAATATCATATGTGTAGATGATAAATTACCAGAAATCAATAAAATTGACATAGAGGATAAACACCTCATTTTTTATGAAGATATAAGGTCTGCACCAACAGAAAATCATAAGCTCAAGAATAAACATTTTAAAACAGCTTATGTCATTTATACCTCTGGCACCACAGGTATTCCTAAAGGGGTCGTTGTTAATCATGGTACTGTTATTAATACCTTAGATTGGGTTAATAAAACATATGAAGTAAATTCTTCAGATAAAGTGTTGTTTGTCAACTCATTGGCTTTTGATTTATCTGTTTATGATATTTTCGGAATTTTATGGGCTGGAGGGTGCATTCGTTTAGCTGAAAAAAAAGAAAATAGTGATCCAGATAAATTGATTGATATTTTGTTACATAGCGGTATCACTATTTGGAACTCAGCACCTGCATCTTTGCAACGATTAGTTTCAGGTATTGAAAATATTGATAGTGGATTTGAACATTCTGATTTACGGTTAGTTATGCTTAGTGGAGATTGGATTCCTTTAAGTTTAGCGCCTGTTATACAACATAAATTTTCAGGAGCTAAAATTGTGTCGTTAGGAGGAGCGACAGAAGCTTCAATTTGGTCCAATTATTTCAATATTAATGAGATAGATAGTCAATGGAAAAGTATTCCGTATGGAAAACCAATCCAAAATTCTAAATATTATATCCTGGATAACAACTTGAAACTTTGTCCTATTGGAACTGTAGGAGATTTATATATTGGAGGAGATTGCCTTGCTGTCGGATATTTGAATGCGCCAGAATTAACCAACCAAAAATTTATTCAGAATCCATATGCTGAAGGAGAGATTATTTATAAAACTGGAGATCTTGCACGTTGGTTCAATGATGGTAATATTGAATTTCTTGGTAGGAATGATAGCCAGGTTAAAATAAGAGGCTATAGAATTGAATTGGGCGAAATTGAAAATCAGTTAATCGGTATTGAAGACATTAGGCACTGTGTTGTTACCATGTATAAAGAAAATGGTGAACAAAACTTATGTGCTTATTACATTTCAGACACTATCATTGATATTGAGTTAATTAAAAATTGTCTCAAAGAAAAGTTGCCCGATTATATGGTTCCTTTGTATTATATTAAAGTCGATGCTTTCCAAATGACATCAAATGGCAAGCTAGACCGAAAAAAACTACCAAAACCAGGTATAGAAGCCTTACAAAAAAAGCAATATATTGCTCCAGAATCTGAAGTTGAAAAGCATTTGTGTAAAGTTTATGAAGATTTTTTTAATTTAGAAAGAATTAGCATAATCGATGATTTCTATGATATTGGAGGAGATTCACTCAAGGCAATCAATATTCTATCAATCATACAAAAAGAGCTTAAAATAAAAATTGAACTTAAGGACTTTTTTGAAGCACCTACCATAAAAGAATTGGCACTTCAAATTGAAAATAAAATGTATTTTTCCCAAAGGCCTACTAATACAAATGATTCTACCATCTATATATAGAATGTCATTTGAAGCTGACAAGTAGTAACATACAATTAGACATCAATTTAATTTTTGATAATGCCCAATGAAGACGGAAAAAATTTTAATGGTGAAAATTATATCAGTTATTTTATTGCGTCCATCCATCTTATAATAACGTAGTTCTAGAACTACAAACGATCAAACTATTTAAATATAATTTTAGACTCCGGTTATATTTTTTAATCTCTATTTAGTTGCACTTATTCAATAGTATCACCCAGATATAATTTTGGATAAGTACGCTCAGTTTTTACACTTTAAAATCAATTATTATTTTATGAAAATTACTGATTTACTTAACGAAATACGTTCTGCAAAACTTTATATCGAAGTGATTGGTGATCAGTTAAAACTAGATGTTTTAGAAAATAAGCCTTCTGACGAGTTATTAACAAAAATAAGACAACATAAAGCTGAATTGATAAGCTTTCTAAAGAAGCAAAATATCATTGAGATTCTTCCTGTGGAGAAATCTGAATATTACCCTGCTTCATCAGAACAAAAAAGGTTGTTTGCACTTCAGGAATTAGATAAACAGAGTACTGTATATAATTTGTTGTTATCCTATATGCTCAAGGGTAAATTGAACATTGAACAAATTAAAAAGACGTTCAGACAACTCATAGAACGCCATGAGAGTTTTAGAACAGAATTAGTTTTAGATAATGGGGTACTATTTCAAAAAGTAAATGATGAAGTTGAGTTTAATATTGACTATTGTAGAAATAACGAACAAAGTTTTGAGCAATTTTTAAATCATTTTTCCAGACCCTTCGACTTAAGTAAAGCTCCCTTGTTAAGAGTTGGTCTTTACATGAAAACTGAATTAGAACATATTATGTTAATTGATATGCATCATTGCATTTCAGATGGTGTGTCTATGGCAATTGTAATGAAAGATTTCCGCATGTTATATGACGAGTTAGAGTTGCCAATTCAGACGATTCACTATAAAGATTACGCCGTATGGAAGCAGAAAAAAACCTCTGAAGATATTTTAAAAGATGACAAAGAATTCTGGTTGAATCAATTAGAAGGGGAAATTCCAATCCTAAATCTCCCAACTGATTACCAAAGACCTGCTATAATTGATTATAAAGGAGACACCGAGGAATTTGCATTAGATCATGATACCACAATTGATATTCATCGAATATGTAAGGAGAATAGAATAACCTTGTATTCATTCCTTTTTAGTGCATTTAAGGTGTTACTATCTAAATATAGTCGTCAGGAAGATATTGTCGTAGGTACAATCAATGCTGGACGTGATCGTGATGAATTAAAAGGAATTGTAGGAATGTTTGCCAATACGCTGGCAATTAGAAGCAATCCGTTAGATTCTAAACGCTTTATTGATTTTGCAAACGAGCTAAAGGATATATGTTTTGATGCATTTGCACATCAACATTTTCCATTCGAAGAATTAGTAGGTGAACTCAATGTTGAAAGAGATTTGGGAAGAAACCCCCTATTTGATGTTTTATTTGTTCTACAGAACATGGAGGTCGAAAAATTTGCAGTAGGAAACCTTGAGGTGGATTTCTTTCCAATGGATCAAAAATATTCAAAATTTGATATTAGCCTTAGTGCTCAAGAGAGAGATAATAAAATCACTTTCCACTTTGAATATAGTACCAACCTGTTTAGTCGCGAGACCATTCAGCGTATGGGAAGCCAGTTTTGTTATATCCTAAAAACCTTATCTAAAAATATTGACTTATTAATTAAGGACATTGATCTAACGCCTCAAGAAACACGATTAGATCAAATTAAACTATTCAATAAAAACACCTATTCTTATCCTCAAGATAAAACAGTTGTTCATTTATTGGAGGAGCAGGCTGAGAAAACACCACATCATGTTGCCGTGGTCTTTGAGAATAATAGCCTAACTTATTCTGAGTTAATCCAAAACGTTGACCATTTTGCATCATTTCTTTTATCAGAAGGCATTCAAAAAGGTGATATAGTTGGTCTCGTTGCCTCCAGATCATCCGAACTTATTGCTGCAATATTTGGAATACTGAAAGTTTCAGCTTCATACTTGCCTGTAGATCCATCTTATCCTCAGGATCGTATTGAATATGTCCTTAGGGATAGTAATGTAAAGTATATTTTATTCGATACCACCTTTGAAATGAAAGGTAGTATGCATACAAAAAAGGCGTCTTTCAATGAAGTACTTAGTTCAACGATAAATGTGCATCAAGTTAGTAATGACTTACCTAAACCATCTGATTTAGCTTACATTATTTATACTTCGGGATCAACAGGAAACCCTAAGGGTGTAATGGTTAATCATTATTCGCTTACAAATGTTCTATTTGCTTTAAACAGATTATATCCTTGTCTTGAAGACGATAGCTTTCTGTTTAAAACATCGTTCTGCTTTGATGTATCGCTTTCTGAAATATTCGGATGGCTGTTTAATGGAGGTAAACTAGTTATTCTGGAAAATGGAAGTGAGGCAATACCAGCTGAAATTGAAAAAACAATTGCCAAGCATAAGGTAACGCATATCAATTTTGTTCCATCAATGTTTAATGCCATACTTGATTCAATAGATAAAAATGACATTGGAAAGTATGATTCGGTTAAATATTTCATGATCGCTGGTGAAGCTTTTACACCCGAATTGGCTGAAAAGTTTAATGCTTTAGGTTTAGCGGCTAATCTGGAAAATATATATGGTCCAACTGAAGCAACTATTTACGCGAGCTACTATTCTTTAAAAAACTGGAATCCAAAAACCAGAATACCAATTGGAAAACCTATAGATAATACTCAGCTTTACGTTTTGGATGACAATTTGAAACTTCAAACCGTTGGTATTTTGGGTGAACTATACATTGGTGGTGCAGCCTTAGCACGAGGATATATTAACTGTCAGGAATTATCTGCAGAGAAGTTTATTAGTAATCCATATAGTCCTAATCAGCTTCTATACAAGACGGGTGATTTGGTGAGATGGTTACCTTGTGGTAATATTGAATATTTTGGCAGGATAGATAGTCAGGTTAAAGTACGTGGATATAGAATAGATCTGGGTGAAATTGAGAACGCTTTCAACTCTCAGGATGCTGTAAGTGAATCTGTTGTAGTTGTTAACGAGATAAAAGGGGATAAATATATTTGTGCCTATCTGGTATTAAAACATGAGATCGATGTTCTAAAAATAAAGACCTCTGTTGCTGGCATACTACCTAGTTACATGTTGCCAGATTTTTTAATTCAAATAGATATTATTCCATTATTGATCAATGGTAAAATTGATAAAAAAGCACTCCCAGACCCTTCGGTAAAATCTCAACAACTAGATATAGATTACCGGGCTCCATCTAATTCAACCGAAAAAGAATTAGTCAAGATTTGGTCAGAAAATCTTGGGATTAACGAAGAAAGCATCAGTACCAACAGCAGCTATTTTGAAATGGGTGGTAATTCAATAAAACTCATTAGTTTATTGTCTAAAATTAATAAAGAGTTTAATACCGATGTCAATCTAAAAGACCTATATATAAATAAAAATATAAAAAGCTTAAGTGATCTTATAAGTGCTTCTGATCAACATACAGAAAATCGTTATCCGCAAATAAGTCATGTTTCTGAAGACTTACACAAACCCTTTCCACTTTCAAATATTCAGTTTTCCTACTTAGTAGGACGTAACAGTTATTTAGAATTAGGAAATGTTTCAACACATTCTTTCTGGAGACTAGATGCAGAAGCAGACCTTGATAAAGTAAACACCTGCCTTAATCTATTAATTGATAGGCATCATGCCTTACGCACGATTGTAACCGAACAAGGAGAACAGGTCATATTAGGCAAGAAAACTTATAAAATCAGTATTCAGGATGTAAGGACATTTTCAAAAAGTGAACAGGATAAAATTTCTACTGAGATAGCGAAACGTATGTCTCATCAAATTTTTGATGCTTCAAAATGGCCATTATTTGAGATTTCAGCAATTCAAGTTGGTCATTCAAATTACATATTTTTTATAAGCCTTGATACTATTGTTGCAGATGCCTATAGTATTGAATTGATCAAAGATGAGTTTAAAACCCTATACAAAAACGCAAATGCTAGTTTTGACAGATTAACCATCACTTTCAGAGATTATATTGTCGCTTTAAATGAGTTGAAAGAATCACCGTTTTATGCTAAGGACAGAGATTTTTGGTTGAACAAATTAAGTGATTTTCCAAGCGCACCATCTTTACCTCTGGAACGAAATCTTTCGGAAGTCGAAAAGCCCAACTTCAAAGCCATTAGGAAAACATTTTCAGTATATGAATCAAATTTGATCAAAGATTTTAGCAAGAGAGGGAATGTATCTTTATCAACTCTTTTGTTGACGGTTTATGCTGAAGTTTTGAGCTATTGGAGCAATCAAGCCGATCTAGGATTGAATTTGACCTTCTTTAATCGCTTACCTTTTCATGAATCTATAAACGATATTGTTGGTGATTTTACCTCTCTAATTCTTCTCGATGTAAGACTCAAGCAGGGTCAGTTATTTAATGAACGTATTACTTCAGTTCAAGAGACTTTACTTGAAGCTTTGGATCACAGGTTGTATGACGGAGTAGAATTTATAAGGGAAATTTCAAAGCAGCGAAACTTAGCCAAAAAGGCAGTAATGCCTGTTGTTTTTACCAGCGCACTTTTTGATGCCTCTCTTAACTTTGCCGAGATTGAAAATAATACATTTTCATTTGAACGTGATAGAATACATATTGATAGAGGCACACCTACCTCTCAAGTGTATTTGGATAATGTAGTAGGAGAACAAAACGGTAGAATCTTTTTAATATGGAACTATATTGAAGAATTATTTTCTGTTGAAGATATCAATAATATGTTTGATATGTATGTCGCAAAAATATATGATCTTATTGCAGAAACAACTAAATACACCGAAGAGCTTAATCAACCAGTGCATAAATTATATGAATCATATAACGACACAAATACAGAAGATCTTCAAAGAGAAACAACTATTCATGAGTTGATTTCAAAACAGTGCAAACTTACTCCAGATTTAATTGCCGTTTCGTTACATTCTCAAAAACTAACTTATGCAGAATTGGATGAGCAATCTAATAAAGTAGCTAATTACTTAGCTGAAAAAGGCGTGCAAAAAGCTGACTCTGTATGTATACTTGGAGAGAGAAAAATCGAAACCATTATAAATATCTTGGGAGTGCTGAAGTTAGGGGCAGTGTATGTTCCCTTAAATCCTGAAAATCCAGTTAACAGAAATAATAAAATACAACGTAATTGTAATGCACAATTTTTACTCGATCCTCAAACGTTCCAAAGTAAAATAGATGAGTTTTATTCTAATGAGTTTGAATTGGTAAAAGTTAATCCAGATGACACCGCATATATTATTTTTACATCTGGAAGTACTGGCACCCCTAAAGGAGTTGTAATTAGTCATACGTCAGCAGTAAACACGATTCTGGATATCAATGAACGATTTAATGTAGGGGTTAACGATCGAATTTTACAAATATCTTCCTTTAGCTTCGACCTTTCAATTTATGATATTTTTGGGAGTTTGATTAGTGGAGCTCAGTTGGTTATGTTAAACACAAATAAGAGTGTTGAAGAAATTGTTCAAACTTTAATAGAGGATAAAATTACCATTTTTAATGCTGTGCCTTCATTTTGGAAATTAGTGGTTGAAAATCTTCCAATGGGACAGATCTTAAGTCATTTACGACATGTTCTGCTAAGTGGTGATTGGATTCCTATAAATTTAGCGCGTCAAACAATCGAACAATTTCCAAATCTTTTACTTACAAGTCTTGGTGGAGCAACAGAAGGTTCTATCTGGTCAATTTATTATCCAGTAGAAAAAATCAATCCAGATTGGAAATCAATTCCTTATGGTTACCCACTGCGAAATCAACAATTTTACATTCTGAATTTTGAAAATGAAATCTGTCCTGTTGGTGTAAAGGGTATGCTATATATTGGTGGTGTGGGAGTTACCAAGGGCTACTTAAATGATCAGGATCAAACCCATAAAAGTCTATTGAATCACACAACCTATGGTTTACTATATAAAACAGGAGATTATGGTGTTATGCACCCTGAGGGATATATCGAATTTCTGGGCAGGGAAGACGATCAGGTGAAGATTAAAGGACATCGAATTGAGCTTGGTGAGATAGAAAAAAACCTAAACTCTATAGCTCAAGTTAAAGATAGTTTAGTGACTATTTACAGAGACGACAAGCGTGATGCTATAATTGCTTATATTATTGAGCAAATGGCCGAAAAAAGTTATGAAAAAGGTGTATTAACCAACTCTGTTCAGCGTTTAGAATTTAAATTGGCTCAACATGGCATAAGACAGTTTTCAGGTCATATTAGAGAAATAAATCTAACCAAAAACCTCACCTATAAGGTGGTATTAGATTTTTCTCAACCAAGATCAGGTAAGGTTAGATTAACAAATTCAATAAAATTTGACCATCTTGAATTACTGTTGGAATCCTTGCGACAGTTTGATGTTAAAGACAGTTTTCAGTTTCCAAAATATCTTTATCCATCAGCGGGAAGTTTATATCCCGTTCAGGTTTATTTATACATATCTGAAAATAGTTTAACAGATTTGGATTCCGGTTATTACTATTATAATCCTAAGGCACATAGTGTTGTATCTATCAACTCTGATACCAGCAAATCAAATACTGAAACGGATCAAATACTATTAGTAGGTAAAATTGATGCTATTCAACCAATTTATGGTTCGGCAGCCAAGAGTTTTTGCTTATTGGAAGCAGGTCATATTGCAGGCTTACTTAAAGATGTATCTCGTATTAATAACATAAGTTTATCTAAAGTTCATTGTGATAAGGACGTGCTTGGTCAGCTTGATTTGTATCAAGGCTATTTTCTTGCAAGTCATTATAGTTTGGGATATGCAAATGATCAAACTCAAGGAAAAAGTAAAGCGATTAATGAGATTTCGATTTTTAGCAGGCAATCCTATCGTAATTTTATTGCTTCTGAAATTCAGCTAGAAGAATTTGCAGCTTGTTTAGAGAAGTGTATAAAATTTAATTCAGATTGCCATAATATTGCAGTTTATGTTTACTTAAAAGAAGGCATTATTAATGGAATTGAGGAAGGATTCTACGCCTATGACAGAGAAGTGTTGGAGTTGCAAAAAACGAGTGATAAAAAATTAATAGAGCGTTTATATGACGGACAAAATAGAGACATATATAAAGGTGCTGGATTTGCAATATTTCTTGTAGCTAAAAGAATTATTGATAATAAAGATAAATCCTCCAGTTTAGATTTCGATAAAGAAGATGTTTTTGATGAAGCAGGAAGAATTGGTCAAAGTATAAATACATTTTTCCCATTAAGTAATTTAGGAGTATGTGCTATAGGGTATGTAAATACAGATTTGATTCGTGATGCTATGAATTTAAAACCAGATGATGAGGTTATTTATAGTTTTCTTGGTGGCAAGATTTCAGCAGAGCAAACACAGTATCGAGATAGTGATCAAACTCCTAAAAGATCTTCATCCCTCCTAGAAGATGTTAGAAGGAGTCTTGAGAAAAACCTTCCTGAGTATATGATTCCTAATTATATATTACCTATTGAAAAGTTTCCGCTTACGCAAAATAAAAAGATCAACCGAAAGCTCTTGCCACTACCGGATTTTGGATCTAATAATGAATTTGTAATGCCTAAAGGAACCACAGAAATAGAACTCTGTGAATTGATGAGCCCACTACTCAATACTACTGAAATTGGCGCAACTGATGACTTTTTCGAACTTGGTGGAGACTCATTAAAAGCTATGGCATTAATAGCCCGAATAAATAAGAATTTTAATGTAAACATAGACTTGAGTGATTTCTTTAGTCGCCCAACAATTAAGGAATTAGGCTTATTTATTCAGTCAATCCAGTTAATCAGTAAAGATGAATTTGAAAATACGGATAGATATCACGTCTAAATTTTCAACTGGAAACCGATCAAACCCAGTCTAAAGTTAGAATATACAATCAAGCTTAAGTTAAATATTTCTAAATCTAAATTAAAGCTAACTGATGAGACTATTTATCATTTCAATCTTAAAGGTGGATTTTTTATGTAGAACTTAGAAATACCCTAAAGTTTGATAATGATTTAAAACGATTAAAATTAGTTCCCATATTTCTGGTGAAGCATCTCAATACGCATCGAAGACGACTTATTTTTTTGAACCAGCAATAATATTTTAGATTAATTTTTTTAAAAATGAAGGTACTATTTATTCCTTGCGCAAAAAAGATTCCATCAGATATGGAAATTAGATTCGGAGATATTCCTAGTATAATGGTGCCGATAAACAAAGAGCCAGTATTAAAGAAAATACATGCTTCAGCAAATGAAGTATTCGATTTAATTCTTATACTAACTTATGACAATTCCCAATTTATAAGTGACTATGTTTCACAAATGAAATTTGATAATGTTCAAATATTAAATATTGATAAGTTAAAAGATATTGGATATACTATTAGCTATGGGTTGAATTACTTAGAATCACTGTACGGATTAAACACTGTTGAAAATTTAACTATAAATTTTGGCGATACATTGGTTGAAGATTATGACTTCTTTACAAATGAAAATTTAATAGCTTATGCAGATGTGATTGATTTTGAGAGATGGACAACATTTGAATTTGATGATGGTAGAATTTTAGAAATTCTTGATAAATCAGAAAACGATGTTGGAAAAGAATTCTATCATACGTTCATCGGACTTTTTTCTATCAGCGATGTTTTGAAATTCAATAGTTTACTTAAACATTCAATTAAGGACTCTAAAACAGGCGTAAGTGCTGATAGTTTTTACAACACTATCAAACAGTATAATGAATCATATACGTTCAATTTTTTTCATTCAGGAATGTGGATTGACCTAGGTCATTCCGATAACTATATGTTTAAAACAAGTGATGAAACCCGGTTTTTTAATTCAATTGAAATTGATAAAAAAAGAGGTATAATAAAAAAAAGCAGTAGTAATTGGTTAAAGCTAACTCAAGAAATAGAATGGTATTTAAATATTCCTAAGGATTTAAAATACTTAAGCCCGCAAATACTGGACTATGAGTTAAATACATTAAAAACTAATGTAAGCCTGGAATACTATAACTATCCAACACTTCAGGAAATTTATGTATTTGGCAACTATTCTATAGATAAATGGAAACTAATTTTTGAGTCCATATTTTTTATACAGGAAGAATTTTCTCGCTATGCAAAAGCATTTTCGGAGGACGATATTAAGAGTGCAATAACTAAAATGTACGTTGATAAAACGTTAAACCGCATAGAGGAGTATAAAACAAAAAAACATTTAAAATTATTTTTTGAATCAGATACAATTACAATAAATGGCAAAGCGTATCAATCTTTAAAATATTTTGTCGAGAATTTAAGTGAATTAACAAAGGCAATGGGTTTGTATGAAACAACTTATTTTAACCCTATTCATGGCGATTTCTGTTTTTCAAACCTTTTATATGACCCCTTAACAAATATTATACGTGTTATTGATCCGCGAGGGTCGTTTGGAGATTTTAAAATTTATGGAGATTCACGTTACGAATATGCGAAAATGTTTCACTGTATAAACGGTGGATATGATTTAATAATAAAAGATCTTTTTGATCTTAAAATAGTTAATGGCGAAATTGAATATCAAATAAAAAAGACTGAGAAGCATTCAGTAATTAGAGATTTGTTTATCCATAAAATAAAGGACAAAGTAGAATCCGTTGAACAAATAATATTTATAGAGGCCGTCTTATTTATCAGTATGATACCACTTCATAATGATAAGCCAAATCGGCAAGTAGCAATGCTATGTACTGCTTTGAAATTAATGGATTCTATTTTTTCATTCGAGAAATTAACTAACAATTTTACACTAAATCAATTAACCTATGATTAAAGAAGAGAATGTAATTGTTCTGGATATTGACGGAACAATATGTGAAATAAAAGACAAACATGGTTCTTATGCCAATGTCAAGCCCAAATATGATGTTGTAAAACGCCTAAAAGAATATAGAAGCAATGGTTTTCATATCATCTTGTTTACGAGTCGGCAAATGAGAACATACCAAGGTAATATAGGGAAAATAAATGCCAATACGGCAAAGGTGGTTTTTAACTGGCTCGACACGAATGAGATTCCTTATGATGAAGTCCATTTTGGTAAACCATGGTGCGGAAGGAACGGCTTTTATGTGGATGACAAGACTGTAAGGCCAAGTGAATTTGTAAATAAAAATCATTCAGAAATTATGGAACTATTAAACAATAAAGCGTAAGGTGAAAATTATTATAGCAATGGCTGGTGACGGTCGAAGATTCCTTGATAAAGGTATAAAAATACCCAAATACAAAATTGAGGTTAATGATCGAAGTTTATTTGAATGGTCAATACTTTCTTTAAGTAATTTCTTTTCAGATGAATTTATTTTTATTAGTAGAGAAGAAATTTGGGATGGTGAATTCGTACATGAAATTTGTAGTAAATATAATATTACAAAATTTGAACATGTATTAATACAACAGACAACAAACGGTCAGGCAACTACAGCTATAAAAGCTTCTCACCTTATTGACCCATCTGATGAAGTTGCCATCTATAATATAGATACCTATGTAAAGCCTGGCAACATTCAAATTAACAGGGAGTCAGGAGTTTCGGGCATAATACCTGTCTTTAGAGCAGAAGGGGATAAGTGGAGTTTTGTAGAGGCCGATAAAAACGGTTATGTTAAACAGGTTACCGAGAAAATTAGAATTTCTGATATGGCTACTATAGGATTCTATTATTTTTCTTCATGGAGAATATTTACAACTTTTTACGAAAGATATAATCAAAGCATTATTGAAAAATATAATGAAGTTTACATTGCTCCTATGTATCAATACCTAATTGATGAGGGATTAACTGTCAAAACTTATGTCATCGAATCCAATAGAGTTATTGTTCTAGGAACACCTGAGGATATAGACCGGTATAAAAACATACACATTTTTTAAACGTTCCATTGGCATATTATTAGGTGTCTGGATTGGATACTAAAAAAGCATATTTGTAAATAAATAAATTTTAAAACATGATATTAAGTAAACTTTTTAAAATAGCACTTGTAAATAGAAAAAGAAATTTATTTCTCACTATTTCAAATTCAATAGGAATAATAATCGGCTTTATGACGTTCAGCATAATGATTCACTATTATTTTTATGAGAAATCATTTGATAAATTTTTTGATCAATACGAAGATATTTATGAGGTTAGATATTCCGAGGATGTTGAAGGGAACAAATACTATTGGGCAATTTGCGCACCAGGTTTTGGTCCAGCTCTTAAAAAAGAGTTTCCTGAGGTTAAGAATTTTACACGCCTTGCAAGTGATGATGTTGTGACCATTTTTCATGATAATGTATATCATCAAAATGATGTAATCAAGCATGTAGATTCAACCTTCTTTGATGTTTTTTCATATAAGTTTTTGAAAGGACAAAAAAAGAATGCCCTTAAAGAAATCAATTCTGTTGTTTTAACGGAAAGCTGTGCTTTCAAATATTTTGGACAGGGAAATCCGATAGGACAAAGTTTAATAATTAGAAATGCATATGGAGAGCAATTGAATATGATGGTGACTGGTGTAATCGAAGACAATCCTATTAATTCAACAATAGAATTTGATCTCGTATTATCCAATCAATATTTCTTTAAGAGTCCTGTATTTTCGTTTCTTCCCTCTTCGATGGATGAGTATTTTGGTGCACCAATGATGAAAACCTATATACAGCTCGAAGAATCGGCTAATATTGAAGATGTAGAAAGCAAGATAGATAATTTCATCGCTAAATATAAAAGTCAAGAATATAATGATAGAGAATGGGCATTCAAATTTTCAAAAATTGACGATGTACATCTATACTCAAGCTATGCAGATGGCGAAACATTTATTGATGAAACCAGTAATGGGAAGTATATAAAATTCTATTTAATATTAACCCTTTTAGTTATTTCCCTAATAATTATAAACTTTTCAAATTTATATGTTTCAGAAATAAACGAGAGAAAAGATAAGATTCTGTTCAGGAATTGGATAGGTGAGAAAAGGAAATATATGTTCGTGCAGTTTCTTTTTGAAAACTTTCTAATTAGCTTTTTCTGCGCAGTAATTGCATTTCTAATTCTGTATTTAATGCGTGATTTATTAAATACCATTTTTGAAATACAGATTTTTGATGAATTCGTCTATGATAATAAGATTTTATTATTGTTAGGTATATTGTTTGTATTAGTAACGGTTTTACCTTCGATAATGGCGTATATAGCCATTGGCATTAAAAACAGAAAGAGTAGAGGTTCTAAAGGAACAATTGCTAGATCGAAATTCTTTTTTAATATAACAACCATAAGTCAGCTTGTAATTGCCATATTGATAATTGCATTTACACTCACAGTTAGAATGCAGTTCAAGTATCTTTTTAATAAAAGTACTGGGGTCAATTCAGAAGATATTATTGTTTTAAATCTTCCAACTTTAGATAATTCCTATGAGAAGTACAATAAGTTTAAAATTGAGCTACTTGAAGATTACGACGTTGAGAAAGTTACAGGAAACAGATATCTTATTTCTGACCGCATATTTAATATTAGGAGAGTTAAATCTAATTTAAGTAACGATAATGAGTATGTTCAGTGTTCATTTAGTAAGGTTGACAATGCCTTTTTCGAAACATTTGAAATTCCACTTATAGAAGGTGATTATTTAAAAGAAGGTCAACCGAATAATGCCATTATTCTTAATGAAACAGCTCTTAAAAAACTAAAATATAATGATGCTAAAGAAGCTATAGGATCTCTTGTTCAGAGAGGACAAACTGTAACCTATGAAAAGGAATGGGTTGTTGTGGGTGTCGTAAAAGATTATCATCAAGAACCAATGAGTTTTGATGTTAATCCGCAAATGTTTTTTAATATAAATAACTATAAGCAGCCCATAAAGTATATTTATATAAAACTTAATGACAAGAACACTAATGAAACCATATCCCGAATTCAACAGAAGTGGGAAAATTATTTTCCTCCAAGTCTATTTAAATACAATTTTCTGGATGATGTGTTTTATAATAAGTATGCAAACGAAAGAAGAATTTATACATTAATGCTATTGTTTACAATCATATTTATTTGCAATATGTGTCTAAATATGTTTAGTCTTTCATCATTTATAATGAATAGAAAAACTAAATCAATTTCTATTAGAAAGGTATTGGGAGCAAAAACTCATCACGTTATTTTAAATCTTTTAAAAGACTTCTATCCTCTAATTATTATTTCAGTTGTAATTGCAATACCTTTATTAATCATGTTAATAAAAGAATTCCTAAATAGTTATCCATACAGAATTCCTT
The DNA here is from genome assembly GCF_039524015.1 of Gaetbulibacter jejuensis. Taxonomy (NCBI): domain Bacteria; kingdom Pseudomonadati; phylum Bacteroidota; class Flavobacteriia; order Flavobacteriales; family Flavobacteriaceae; genus Gaetbulibacter; species Gaetbulibacter jejuensis. The sequence goes on from NZ_BAAAGF010000001.1 coordinate 1,206,233, forward strand.
TCCCTTGGCAGGCAATTGTGGGAACTATTCTATTGTTGATAGTCATCGTTGCAATTTCAATATCTTATTTCTTAGTCAAAATTGTAAGAAAAAATCCTGCTGTTGTTCTTAAGGAAGAATAAACTACATAATCAATAAACATAGCCTCTTGAAAAAAAAGTAATGCATTTGGGGGCTTTCTACGAAAAAAATAAAGCAATATAAAATATTATGATAACAACTTGTGGAATAAAATTAACCCATGACGGGGCTGTAGCATTATTTGAAGATAATAAGCTGATTTTTTCTGTTGAAATGGAAAAAATTAATAATAATGCACGATTTTCTAATATTACTGATTTAAAATCTATCGAAGACATCCTAAAGACTTTTGGATATAACCTAAAAGACGTTGATAAATTTGTTATTGACGGATGGGGCAATAACGAACAAGACATTTTGGATTTTTATCCAGGATTAAGCATTAAGGATGGTGTCAGTCATTTAAAAGTATCTCAGAACGGTGAAAGTTATCAATTGCCAGTGGCAAGTTACTTGGAAGACAAAGTTGTTAATAATACATTGACTCCATTATCTTTTGATGGTTTGAAGATTAGTGGGCAAACCATGTCCTATGATAGTTATTTGCATACCACCGGACACATTATGGGATCTTATATGACTAGTCCATTTGCTGTAAATAATGAAAGTTCATTCTTTTTAGTATGGGATGGAGGCATGTATCCGCATTTTTATTATTTGGATGCAGCAACAAGAAAGATAACTAATTTAGGTGTTTTCTTTAATTTATTGGGATCAATTTATTCGCAGTTTGCCCAATATTTCGAGCCTTTTAAAAAGGGAAAAAACACTAGAAGAGACCTAGCCCTCGCAGGAAAAGTAATGGCCTATATTGCCTTTGGAGAGCCTCAAAAAAAACTATTCCCATTGTTTGAAGAATCATTAGAAAAATGTAATAACAAATCTATTGGTTTATCAAATGCATTTGCAGATCATTTTGAATCTATCGTTGGTGAAGAATTTAAAGCTCCTGACGTTTTATATAGTTTTCATGTCTTTTTAAGAGAGAAATTATTAGAGCATCTCGAGTTGGCAATTAAAAAGTCAGGTATAAAAAACAGGAACTTATGTTTTAGTGGTGGTTGCGCATTAAACATTAAATGGAATTCAGATATCAGACGTTCCGGACTATTTGATAATGTATATGTGCCCCCTTTTCCAAACGACTCTGGAAGTGCCATTGGAACAGCATGCTCATCAATTTTTGTGGATCAAGGTTATAACTATATTGATTGGAGTGTTTATGCTGGTCCTGATATTATTGTAAATGATCCTGGTGAAGGTTGGCAAAAAAGAGAATGTACTGTTGTAGAGCTTGCAAAACTATTACATACAAGTAATGAGCCAGTAGTTCTCTTAAACTCTAGAGCTGAAATTGGTCCGCGAGCATTGGGTAATCGTAGTATAATTGCCAGTCCTGTATCAACTAAATTGAAAGATATATTGAATAATGTTAAAGACCGTGAAGCTTACAGGCCTGTTTCTCCTATTTGTAAAGAAGAGTCAGCACCAGAAATTTTTGAACCAGGAACTACAGATCCATACATGCTTTTTGATCATATAGTAAAAAAGGAATGGATTGAAAAAATTCCTGCTGTTATTCACATTGATAATACAGCAAGATTACAAACAGTAAATAAGAAAGATAATAAGCTAGTTTACGAATTATTGAACGAGTTTGAAAAATTAAGTTCAATACCCCTTTTATGTAATACAAGTGCAAACTATAAGGGAACTGGCTTTTTTCCAGACATACATTCTGCTACTAAATGGAATAAAGTGAATTATGTTTGGTGTAATAACACAATTTATGAAAAATCAGAAAAAATAAAATTTAATTAAAGTTTAAGATTATGATAAAAATAGAAAACCTTTCTCGTACATTTTATACAGAAGAGCTAGAAACAACAGCTTTGAACAAGGTAAATTTACAGATTAATGAAAAGGAATTTGTTGCTATTATGGGGCCATCTGGCTGTGGTAAGTCAACATTGCTAAATGTTCTTGGATTAGTAGATAATTCAGCAGAAGGACAGTATTATTTTGAAGGACAAGACCTACAAAAGTTAAGTACATCAAAGAAAACAGAGTTCAGAAGAGATAATATTGGGTTTATCTTCCAAAATTTCAATTTGATTGATGAACTGAATGTATTTGAGAATATTGAGTTACCGCTTAGATACCAGAAAAGGGATAAGCAGTTTAGAGATCAGGCTGTAAACAACGTACTTGAACGAATGGGTATTGCACACAGAAAAAAACATAATGTCTCTCAGTTATCTGGTGGTCAACAACAGCGTGTTGCAGTTGCAAGAGCCTTAGTAACAAATCCAAAACTTATACTTGCAGATGAGCCAACTGGGAATTTGGATTCTAAAAACGGTGATGATGTTATGCAAATGTTAGAACAACTTAACAAAGAAGGTGCCACCATAATTATGGTAACACACTCGCCAACTGATGCACAAAAGGCACACAGGATCATTAATTTATTTGATGGTAAAATCGTTGATGAGCCTATTAAGGTTTAGTTTTAAAAACAGAGACCGGACGTTAGTACATTTTAAATTCATTTTCAAAAAGGGAGAAGATAATTCATATCGAATACACCTTAAATAATTAATGCCTTAATAGTTCACGTTTCTTGTTTTAGTTAAAAAATAATGAAAGACAATCCATATATATCTTTACTTTCCATTTCCTGGAAATATGCTAATAAAAAAAATAAGTCTTTGTTTGTTTTAGTCTATGTAATGTACATCATAACAAATTCTATTTTAGCAAGTTTTCCTTTAGTATATGGTTGGTTCGTAGATTCGTTGCAGTATAACACCCAGGATGCAATCAAAAACGTATGGATTTATATAATAGGTTACTTTTCTTTGGTAATAGGTTTTTGGCTATTTCATGCACCAGCGAGAATGATTGAACGAAAATTGGCTTTTGAAATAAGTTCTAGCTTTCTCGAGAATCTGGTTGAAAAACTTACTAATCTGGATATATTGTGGCATAAAAAAAATCATTCGGCATCTTTAATCAATAGACTTAGAAAAGGTTTTTTAGGATTGAGAGGTTTCTTTGAAAATGGATTTGTCTATTTTCAAACAATCATGCAATTGCTCATTTCATCAGTGGCAATGATTTATTTCTCGCCTTTATTTGGATCAATTGCCATAGGACTTGGGGTTTTTGCAATTTGGGTGAATTTCAAATATGATAAACCTTTTATAAAATCGCTCAACGAATTTAATGAAGAGGAACACAAAACGCTTGCCATGCTTACTGATAGTCTGAGTAATATAATGACTGTTATTACGCTTAGATTAAATAAAAAAATAATGCAGGAATTAGACATTATGTTAAAGCAAATGTCGCCCAGTTTTAGGCAAAACACAATAATAGCAATTAAAAAATGGCTTACCGCAAACTTATTGTCATCCTTTACGTATGCCTTCATCATAGTTGGTTACTTATATTCAAACTATAATTCTGGAACTGACTTTAAAATAGGTCCGTTAGTTGCCCTAATTGCATTTATAACACAGTTTACGGTGGCATTTAATAACGTGGTTTTAAACTATACAAATATTGTGCAATATTATGCCGATGTAAGTACAGTGAATATGGTTAACGATGAATTTGACGCCTACAAAAAAACGTTTAATAATTATAAATCGGCACCATCTAATTGGGAATCCATTGAAATTCAAGGAATCAATTATAGTCACGTAAACAAGAAAGAATGTAAAATAATATTTGAAAATGCAACTTTAGACATTGAACGTAACAGAAATATGGTCTTAGTTGGCAACAGTGGTATAGGTAAAAGTACGCTACTGTCGATAATTAAGGGAATGTACAGACTTGATTCGCAGCCCAAGTTGTTGATTGATAGTGTAGCATATAGCAATTGGAATACACTCACGGAATTGACAACCCTGTTTCCTCAGGATCCTGAGATTTTTGAAAATACAATATTGTTTAACCTCACTATGGGCATCCCATTTGAAACTGCAGAAATTGATGAAGCATGCCGAATAGCATGTATTGATGAATTTATTGAAAGTCTTTCTGAAGGGATAAATACAAAAATTGTTGAAAATGGAAATAATCTTTCCGGAGGGCAAAAGCAGCGATTAGCCTTAGCTAGAGGCGTTTTAGCAGCTAAAAATAATAGCATAGTATTACTTGATGAGCCTACTAGTAATATAGATCCTCAAACTGAAATTAAAATATTTAAAAACCTCTTTGAACATTGGAGTGATAAGGTGTTAATATGTACAACTCACAATACAGAAATTCAAAATCTTTTTAAAATTAAATTGAAAATTGAAAATAAACAAATTCTCAACGAAGATATACCAACTTCTTTTAGTTAAAAAAAGATATTAATTGTAAGTTTTATGTCCTAAGAATGATTAAATACATAAATGGAAATTCAGAAAAATTAATTAGTCGCTATTAAAAAGAAAACAAAAAATCCAAAAGAGACATTAAATAGAGTCTGCTTGCAATAAGAGTCTCTTTTCAATGATTTTATCTATATTATAGCAACACGATTAAAGGATTCTGATCCCAAAACTATCTCTACTGATTTTATACATTAAAAATTATCATTGATAAATAAAAAGAGTTTGCTAACCCAGAAGAAGTAGATGGAATTGTAAATGTAAAGATGATACCTTTAGTTGTTCATTTGGTGTTTTCTGATGCTCAAAAATTAAACAGTATGATTAATTAAATATTTAGTTTTTCATTGGAAAACTTACACAAAAAGCAATGGCAAAAGAGCACTAGATCTTAGAGCGTATTTGATTACCAGAGGTTTATTAAAGCAAAATAATATCTGAGATTTTTCATTAATTGCTTGTGATAAATATTTGAAGACTGTATTGAACATATTTTGGTTTGGATGAGAAAAATGGATTTTATAGATAAACTAAACACTTTATTTTAAAGTTACTAGCTTTAATATTTCTGTCAACAATATCAAATAATTTGTGGGATCTGTAAACGCTAAAGTTAATACTGGATATTTTAAAAGGTAGCAAATGTTGATTTACGAAATTACGAGTCTGATTCAAAAACAAATTGATGTATGACTATTAATAATAGAATATTACAGTTCGTAGTCAATCCTACAGAACCGCTATGAAAATCGATAGAATGTTCGAGAACAAAGACAAATTAAATTTTACAAAAGAATTAAAAATGTCGGCTTCCCACCCATCTTATGATAGTTTTAAGAGCCTTATACTTCTTAGGCATGGCGAATCATTGACAAATTTAGACTTGTCAGCGTATGGTCATTTCAAAGACCATGAGGTGCCATTATCTGAATATGGTAAAAAGGAAGCAGTACAATGCGGATCTTATTGGGCATGCTATTGTAAGGAGAAAGAAGTTAATTCGGTGTTGGTTTTGCACTCTCATTATTTACGTGCCAAAAATACTGCAGATATTATTGCTTCAGCGTTGAAGGATAATGTTCGAGATGTGAGAAGTGAAGAAGTTGAGCACATACATGAGCAGCTATGGCCGGAATGTCAGACGTTACATTTTGATAAAGTAAAAGATTATTTACACAACTGTCTTAAATTACGACATAAAAAAGGTATTTATCACTATAAGTTTCCAAGAGGTGGCGAAAATGGTCAAGATGTCTCAAAACGTGCTCAACTATTTATTGAAGAGTTTCAGACTAGGTATTTATTAGATTCTTCAGATCTTATTATAGTAGTGACTCACTCATATTTTATGCGTGTTTTACTAAAAGAACTTTTTGAATGGAGTATTGAAGAATTTGGACAGATTCGAAAGCCCAAAAACTGTAAAGGTTATATGTTATCATTGTCTGGTGGAATATTAACTCTAGAATCAAATCAACTTGCTTTTAAAGATTCAAATGAAATGGATTAAAATCATAGTCTCTTAATTATAAAAACCTAAAATTATATTTTTTTAACCTTTATTGTCACTTAATATATGTCGTACCCAATCGTAGTATTGTATCATCGTTCTCCACCTGATTTAAACGAAAGAGAAGGAACTCAGGTGAATTGGAGAAAAGACCAAAGCCCAAATGGAATTATTCCTTACTTATTGGAAGTGATGACCAATCTTTCTAAAGATAGCTGTTGGATTTCGGCAACTTTAGAGCCAACAGAGGCAACAAGTACCTTGTATACTATTAAAGACGGTGGATTTTGCTCATCACGTTTGTATATTATACCCGAAGATTATACATTGTTTTACGACATATATTCCAAACAATATCTTTGGCCAATTTTGCATCAGTATCCTGAGTATGTTATTGAGTTGCCACCGAATGCCACTACATCTTTTATAAAAGTGAATAAATTATTTGCTCAGGCTGCTTGTGATAAAACGTCTCAAGGTGGCACCGTTTGGGTGCACGATTATAATCTTTGGTTAACCCCCCATTTTATTAAGAAAATCAGACCCGATATAAAAGTATCATTCTTCTTTCATACTACGTTTCCGCAAAAAAAATACTTAGAATCTCTTCAGAATAAAAGTTTTTTTGTAGAATCCCTATTGGATTGTGATCTTATAGGTTTTCATATTCCCAGGTTTGTCAATCTTTGTGCAGATTGGTTACAGGAATATTTAGTAAAGCAAATCGATAAGACAGACATAAGTATTACTTACACGCCATCAGATACTGAATTATTAAATCCATTCTCGGCATTAACAGACTATGAAGTGGTATCAGAATTAAAAACACCTAATAGTTCGACTAAATTCGTAGCAAAACCCTTACCAGTCAAATATGTAAATGCTATTGAAAGCATAGAAGGTGAAAATCCTATATTCACATGTAATGATTTAAAAATCTATGAAAATAAAGACTTAGCATGGTTTGTACAAAAGGCCTCACAAATTGATTATGATGATGATATCAGGATTATTTTTTCAGCGCGATGTGATTACACCAAAGGAGCTGTTGAGCTTTTGAAAGCTTTGAAAAAACTAGTTAGTATTCTCCCGGAAATAGTACCTTGGTTGCATGTAGATTTTATTTCTGTGCCTAGCGTAGTATCCAATCCCGTATATAATGAAGTGGCAGAACAGATAGATGCTATATGTAACGCTATAAATGTCAGTGCAAAAAGAAAGGTAATACATCTTATAGATTATTGTTTGCCTCAAAAAGAACTTTATCAGTTGCTACAAGAAACTGATATTTGCTGTGTTCCCTCCATTTACGATGGGCTAAATATGTTAGCGAAAGAATTTATTTCAGTACGCAATAGTAGTACTGGGAGGCTTATTTTATCGCGATATGCAGGAGCTTCTGTTGAGTTGAATGAAGCTATATTAGTGGATCCTTTTTATACAGATGATTTACTAAGAGGTATCCTATTGGCAATTATTGATAACCCAAAATCTTTTTGTCATTCTATAGATAAGATGAAACAGAAAATGAAATCTGATTCTGATAAGTGGAGTTTACATTTTCTCCCTTTTCATTAAGTAGTTTAATTGATGAATTACTAAAATACGTTTGGCTTTTATTGAAAAATAATATGTTTTTAAGATAGTAAAAAGTAATGAAGGTTTTTTTTAATTTCGAAGCTTAATCTTCTTAGATGTATTAAAAAAAAGTCTAACTGTCAGTAACAATTATTTAACCCAACCTCAAAAAACAGTATAATTCTAAATTGAAGTATACAATCATATATTGGTTAAATTGAGGTCTCTATAATATGTAAATACTTATGAACAAAAATTGGAAAATAATCATCATTGTTATTTTGATAAGATTTTCTTTATCAGCCCAAGAAAAAACATGGCAATTAAAAGAATGTATAGCGTATGCTTTGGAACACAATCTACAAGTCAATGATTTTGAATTTAACGAGCAATCTGGTCGAGAAAGTTATCGTCAATCGATTCGTAGTTTATTGCCAAATATAGATGCTGCAACTACGTATTTTATAAATTATGGGAGAAGTACCGATCCGTTTACGAATGATATTGTTACTACAGATTTTTTCTCTAATACTTATAATATTAATTTGTCGATTGATGTCTTTCAAGGGTTTCAAAAAATTAATAATATTAAAGCCTCTAAATTTTTGTATAGTGCTTTAAAGGAAGATAATCAACAGCAGAAATACCTTTTAGCATTTAGAATAATGCAGGCTTTTTACGATATTCAGTTTTTTGAAGGTCTGACTAGGATTAGTAAAGAGCAATTAGCTGTTTCTCAAAGCAACTATAATCTGGTGCAAAAGCAATTAGAATTGGGCTTAAAAGCTGGTGCCGATCTTTATGAGGCCGAGTCACAGCTTCTTACCGATAAACTCAATGTTACTCAGGCTGAGAATCAGTTAGAGGCTTCTAAATTACGGCTCATTCAGGAGATGAATCTGAAGAATGCCAATGATATCGCTATCCAAACTGAAATAATCTTGGAAGATTCGGTTTCAGAAGGTGGTAATATAGAGATAGATACGATCTTTAACAAAGCAAAAGATTTTCTACCTTTAATCAAGTCACAACAATATCGTGAGAAAGCTGCAAAAAAGCAGTTGGATGTTGCTAGAGGTTCACTATATCCTTCATTGTCTTTTTTTGCTGGTATAGGTACAGGTTATTTCGAAACAACAAGTAATGATATAGGTGAAACGATTTCGTTTAGAGATCAGTTTAGAGACAACACGTTTCAATTTATTGGAGTTAGCTTAAGCATTCCCATTAGTAATGGTTGGGCAAATCGTTCGCAAGTGCAGCAACAGAAAATAGAATATCAACGTGCTCAGAATGATTTAGATGTTCAAGAGCAAGAATTATATAGAACCATTCAGGCTTTAGTTCAGGATTATAATTCCCTACTTGTTGAGGTAGAGCAAAGTAAACAAAAAATAAAATCGCAGAGTCTGGCTTTTACCATTGCACAAAAACGTTACGAAAAAGGATTAATATCTACTATAGAACTTTTTACAGCAAAAAACCTTTTAACAAGTGCACAAAATGAAAACCTTCAGATACAATTAAGATCTCAAATTAATAAAAGTACTTTGGATTTCTACCGAGGTTTACCAATATTTAATATGAACTAAAAAGAATTAGAATACTATGGATAAAAAAATTGAAAATAAAAAAAGAATAAAGCCAAAATATTATGGCTACTTTTTTATTGCTTTATTATTACTTTTTTTAATATACCAAATATTTTTCACTTCTTCGATTCCCACTTTTAGAACCGAGATAGATAAACTTTCTATTGCTGAAGTTACCCAAAGTAAATTTGATGATTACATCACGATTAATGGTAATGTAGCCCCGATTTCTACAATTTATATGGATGCTTATGAAGGTGGGCGAGTTAAAGAAAAGCTCATTGAAGAAGGGACTATGGTAAAGAAAGGAGACATTATCTTGAAACTTGAAAACGTGAATTTGTACGAACAAATAATGGTCAGTGAAAGTAATTTGGCTTTAAAGCAGAATGATCTTCGATCTACCAAACTTGCTTTCGATTCACGTCAGGTTGAAGGTCGTCGTTCTTTAGCGACGGCCAGTACAGATCTACAGCGGCTAAAGCGAAATTTTGAACAAAATCAAGCTTTGTTCGATGAAGAGTTGATTTCAAGAGAAGAGTACCAGTTGTCTTACGAAAACTATCAGCTATCTAAAAAAATGTTCGATATCGTTAAAGAACAGACTGAAAGTGATAATGAATTACGCAGGACATCCCTAAAAGGTCTTGATGCCGATTTGGCTCGAATGCAGAAAACCTTAGGCATGGTCTATCAACGTTTGGATCATTTAAATGTGCGTGCACCCGCAGACGGGCAGTTAGGTTTTTTAGATGCTGAAATAGGACAAAATATTACGCAAGGTCAGCGAATAGGGCAGATTAATGTTTTGACAGATTATAAGATAGAAGCTGATATTGACGAACATTATATTGATCGTATTAAGAGAGACTTGAAGGCAGTTTTAGTGAGAAATAATACCGAATATACATTGCGATTGAGAAAAGTATATCCTGAAGTTAGAAATGGTAGATTTAAAATAGATTTGGTTTTTGTGGATAAAAAGCCTGAAACTATAAGAACAGGGCAAAGCTATAATATCAAATTGCAGTTAGGTGAATCTTCAGATGCACTTCTTATACCAAAGGGAAGTTTCTTTCAAAGTACAGGAGGACAATGGATTTTTGTAATTGGTGCAGACGGTAAAGAAGCATTAAAAAGACCAATACGCATAGGAAAACAGAACTCAAGATATTACGAAGTATTAGAAGGTCTGGATGAGGGTGAAAAAGTTATTACTAGTAATTATGACAGTTTCGGTGATGCCGAACGTGTGATAATGGAGTAAAAACGATAATTATTATCAACATCTGTATAGCATAAACAGTATAAAAAGAAGTTGTTTATTGACTACTTAATAATTAAAATCACTTAACTTTGAGCTGTTGTTATACAAATTTAGAAGGACGTATAATTAATAAATTAAAAATTAAAATGACACAAATTGGAAATGTACCAGAGATTAATTCTGTGAAAGAGCATTTATCGAAATTACAGGAAATAGGACTTATTGAAGCATGGGAGTTACCCTATGAGAATATTTTAACTAGGTTAACTGCGGCAATATTCTTTTTAACTCCTACTGAAGATGAAAATCTTAATCTGATATGGGATGAATTGTCTGTTCATAAAATGTTAAAATATAGAGAAAACGAAGAGCGTAAAATGTCAGATCTAAAATGGCGCGTTGAGTTTAACGATGGTTTTGAAATTTAATCGTCAAAAATTATAATGGACATGAAAGCAATTACAAGTAAGCATTTTATTGCTGCGCTATCTCTATTTTTATGTTTGGTATCTTGCCAAAAGGACAAAAACATTAATAAGGTGAACGATTTTTATGATGCCTTAAATAATGGGGATTACACTAGTATCGAGACTCTAATTTCTGATGATCTGAGAAATTATGCAACACATGATTTTTTAATCTCAGATACTAAAGAAAAATACAAAGAAATTTTTCAATGGGATTCGGTGTTTTCTCCCGAATATAAGGTTCTTAAAACAGAAGTAAAATCAGATACAGTTTATGTAAAAACGGAAAAATATTGTAAACGTATTGCAGTATTATACAAAAAACCCTTAATAACGAAACAAGGCTTTGTTTTTAAGGATAATCTAATTCATGAAATATTCGAAGTAGAAGATACTATTACGGATTTTGTTTTTTGGAATGAGAATAAAAGTATGTTAATTGAATTTGTTAAGACAAATTATCCTGAGCTTTCAGATTTTGAGAAGTTTCAAAATAAGGCCTATGGTGAGCGCTATTTAAAAGTTATTGATTTATATAAAAAAGATAAATAAATATTTATAATGTCTAAATTAAAGCTATTTTGTTTTCCATTTGCAGGTGGTTCTGCTTCATACTTCTCCTCTTGGCAGAAATTATTTGATGATTCAATAGAGGTTCATTCAATAGAGCTTAAGGGAAGAGGAAGACGAGTAAATGAAACACATTATACTGATTTTGATGATCTCGTAGAAGATGTCTTTGAACGAATTAGACTGAAAATAGGGGCTTCCGATTATGCGCTTTTTGGACACAGTATGGGTGCCCTTATTTCTTTTAGACTGTATCATAAAATTGTAGAAAATGAGCTTCCTTTACCTAATCATTTATTTTTATCTGGTAAGGCCGCTCCACAAATATTTAGAGAGGATGTTAAGATTTATCATAAACTCGACGATGAAACATTCAAGAAAGAAATTATTGAGTTAGGAGGGACATCTAAAGTTCTTTTTGAAAACAAAGATCTTCACAATTTATTTCTTCCTATTTTAAAGAACGATTTTCGCATTTGCGAGGAGAATTTATTTGATGCCTCGGCTAAGCCAATAGATAAAGATATAACCATATTTGTAGGAAGAGAAGATGATATTTTATCAGAACAAGTAATTGGTTGGGAAGAACAGACTTTGAGAAGGTGTAATATTCATGTCTTTAATGGAGGGCATTTTTTTATAAATAATAATTTAGATCAAATAACTCAAATTATAAAGCAATCGCTTCAATCGAAAACTTGACAAACGCTGTGTGTTAAAAAAGCCAATTAGGAGTAATTAAAATGTTCTTCATGGATAGTTGCAACTACGGTTTACTTTCCACTGTTTTTCGAAATTTTTATCTTATTAATGGTTTATATTTATTATTCTTATATAAGCGAGGTATTGCACAGTAAATTACTCGAAAAGTATTTAAATAAATTCTCTCCTGTCTATCAAAATAAAGTACTACGTTTTCTTAGATGGGAAGATGCTCAATTGTCATTATTAGGAAGAATACTACTCATTCAAGGTATGAATGATATAGGTAAAAAATTCAATGATTATCAATTGCATTATACGAAATATCATAAACCTTTTTTTATAGAGTCTGATTTGAAATTCAATATTTCTCATTCAGGAAATATGGCTGTTTGCGCTATATCAGATGAATTTGAGATAGGTATTGATGTTGAATTGATGAATGAAATAGTAGTCAAAAGTTTTAAAACACATATGACATCTTATGAATGGAAAAAAATTAATGATGAAGAAGACGAAATTTGTGCCTTTTATAAATATTGGACCAATAAAGAGGCTGTTGTTAAAGCATATGGTAAAGGATTGTCACTGCCTCTAAAAAGTTTTGAAATAATAAATGGTAAAGTATCCATCAAAAATTCTTCATTTTTAGTCGAAGAAATTGTTTTACATAAAGACTATAAATGTAGTTTAGCGTTAATGAGTAACAAATATCAGGATATTAATAAACTAAATTTTGACAAAAATAAGTTACATATAAAGCAGATGTTTTTTAAACCTTGAAAGGCTAAAATTCTAGTTAACATGTCGGATTAAGCAATCCAAATTGTTCTATATTTTTTGTAATTTGGTTAGATATTTTATCTTTACGCTCTACTAGAAAAAAGTCGTAACAAATTAATAATCAAATTGTTGCGACTTTTTCGTTTTTTTAAATTCCCGACTTATTCCCGATTTTATTCTTTGTTAAGTCTCTAAAGAAATTTTTGTTACAAGAATTAGCAAGTAATAAATATATTTGTAAATCCAGCATTAGGCTGTTTTTCCATAAAGAATAATATCAGATATAATATACCTTAACTTATCCTTTAAATCAAACTCAATTTCGAGTTCCTCTGCCTTGTTGCACATTTCCAACAGCTTTTTGAAACTATCAATCTCATTATTAATTTTTCTTTTAAAGATATCGGACAGCTTTTGAATTTGTTTAAATGAACTTCTAGGGCTTTCTATCTTTGAAAGTATTTTCAATCTTAATTCATCTGGAGTTTTGAGACCTTTAATATCGTTAAGGTCATTTATAAACTCATCACTAGTATGTAAAACATCATCCATTTCATTAAAGGCTTTAAAAACCTTTTCTGGACTTGTGGTGTGAGATATTATTAGCTTACTCTTATCGATTCTTGTTGTTTTTGGGTATAAATAAATACCATCACTTAAAGTCATATTTACATTAATAACATTAGAAAAGTTTAAAGAACCTTGCCCTAAATCATTTGTAGAGACCTTAATAGCTGTCGATACCCTTCCAAATGAACCTGCATCTTTTGAGTGTTTTTCAGCAACAATCATGTCAAGTTTAGATTCATTTAATGAACAATCTTTTATTTTGTAGTTAATACCCTTATTCTCTTTCATGGATTTATGAAAGATTAGCATTGAAACCACAAAAGTAAAATCCACTCCATATTCATTGTACATTTCAGAAGTAATACCTCTTAAAAATATATCCCCATTATATTTAACTAGTCTATAACTTTTGTGCTTATTAAATTCTTTTTGAGTTTTAGCTAACTCTTTAAAGTAGTTGATATTATGATTTACCAAAGAAGATAAAACGGGCTTTTGCTTTTTTAATAAACTATTAGCGAATTTAGCCATATCGTACTCATCAAAAAATGTGTTTTTTGAATTATAAATAGCTGTTGATTTAAGATGGTTTTTAACTTCGTCAACTTCTACATATTCGTCAAACTCAAAGCATACAGACTTTTCAGATTTGTCATCTTTTAAAATTTCTTCTTCAAACACATTTACGTCTTTGGTTTGTGCAATAATATTAAATCTATTATAGTTATTATTGATATTAATAATTCTTTGAAATACCGTATCAATGTTATCGATATTTATAAACTCATTTTTTGTGTTTTCGATATCGAAACTATTATAAATTTGCTCCTTGTAAGGATGGTTTTCAACTAACTCACAAAGAGTTTCAATTTTTAATTTTCCAGAACTGTTATTCTGGCTTAATTCTAATTTTTTCTGGATAAATTTATTTTTTTCCATTATATTCTTTTTATGCTATTAAACAATATTTTAAAAAGAAGGGGAGTTAACCCCTTCTATAAACTGGGGTAAAGGTGCTACATAGGCAATATTTTTTCTCTTCACACAGTAAGCAGTGAAGCTTTGCTTTAGGATAGAAAGGGTACTATTTTTTACCTTTGCTATCACTTCTATTACTTCTAACATGAGGCTTAACTTTAATAGTTTTTCCACCTACTTTTTTTGTATAACCTGGAATCCTATTAAACTTTCTACCTTCAGAGTCTTGTGCCATTTTTATGACTTTTTAATTAGACATATCCCTTTAACTTCTCGACAAAAAGGGGTTGACGATAAATACACCAAACTACCTTGATGTTTTTAGTAATGAGACTATGCTAGTTACAACGATTATAGTAGCTATGCCTATTGTGACAGTCCTTGCTGTCTTTCCTTTGGCTTTAAAGCAAATATCTTTGTAACATAAGCTAGCATTATTCTCACTTAATGAAATGTTTGTCATCATGTGAATTTTAGATAAAACAATATGCCTCTCACTTCTCGACCGAAAGGTTTAGACGAATACTGTTAAAGCTGTATTAAGCTTATGGAAGTGTTGATTTCATTGTTAGACACATTTTGTTGTGCCTTTATAGCATAAAAGAAGAGTATTGTTTTACACAAGAAATCTTGTAGGGAAGTATTAAAAATCTTATCTTTGTGGTCTCAAACAAAAAGAGAAGATTAATCTTCCTTATAAAAAGTCTAGGAGTACAGACTCTTGGGCTTTTCTTTTATATAGATGGTTTTTACACTTCTATTCTATTTAACATTCTTTCTACATAATCAATTTTTTCATCACTTTTATTTAAAAACTTTAATGCCTCACAAGGCTTATATACCGTTATGCCCATTTTGTCGCAAACCTCTTTTGTTATATCGCTTTGAGTCACCAGAGGAAGTCGTTTCAGCTTTGCGTAATAAAGACTTGCAGCTTCGGGAGGGCAAACAGAATATAAATCTATTAAATTGTTAAAACCTAAATCAGTTGTAAATAATTCAATTTTTTCATCTTTTTCAAGTATGTGTATTATTTGTTTTTCTTGTGGTGTTAGGTAAAAATCACCCAAAAACAAATCGGAAATCTGAAACTCTTTCTCTTTTAATAGGTCAAGAGGTCTCAAATACTTGATAATATCTATGTCATTTAAAACTAACAATTTATATAAACTCTTTATTTAGGTAATCATTTTTTAATGTGCTAATAGGTATTCTGGTTAGCTCACTGGCTTTAGCTTCTGTAATCTTTTTTTCCCTTAAAGCTCTAGCCAATAAATAATCAAATCTACTTACTGATTCTGTGCCGTAATACGTATTATCTTTGTTTTTCCACGAATAGTATAACTCTTTCCATTCGTGATATTTTTCCCAGCTTATAAAATTTACACTAACCATACGAACCAAAATAGCTCTGATTGATATGCCAAATTTTTCTTTAATTCTTTTTAATTCTTCTAAGGAAATACTGCTACTTGAAACTAAATATTGTTTTAGTGTTTCTTGGGGAAGTAGCATCGCTCCTGCAAATTGGTCACAGTACCTTTCTAACTCTGTTTTGCTAATGTTAGGGTCAAATTTTAATAAAAGATGGCTCAATTCGTGTAAAACTGTAAATCGTCTTCTGGGAATATCTTTATTTCTAGTGTTAACGACTATTACGGGAGTATTTTTCATCCAACATGAAAATCCAACAAAGTCTTCATCTTTATCCACTTCAAAAATCTTAAAGCCCAAATCCTCTAAAAAGCCAATTAAATCGTAAATAGGGTTGTTTCCAAACTTCCATTTTTTTCTTAATTTAATTGCCAGTGACTCTATGTCATTGCTGCTTTTTATAACCTCATCATCTTTAACAGGGTTTTTAAAATTTACTTTTTCTCCAAGAATATTCTCCAATGTTTCATAAGCTGAATACTCTATATATAAGTCTTCAATAACAGTTTTCTTTAAACTTTCAGGGTCAACAATATTATGTTTTTCACGAAATTCAATGTTTTGGAATGTATAATCCCTTGCGCTAAAATTTGTTGAGGATAAAATTTCTGAAATTGAAGAATTAAGCGCAGACGCTAGTTTAACTAATTGAAATGAAT
The DNA here is from genome assembly GCF_039524015.1 of Gaetbulibacter jejuensis. Lineage (NCBI taxonomy): Bacteria > Pseudomonadati > Bacteroidota > Flavobacteriia > Flavobacteriales > Flavobacteriaceae > Gaetbulibacter > Gaetbulibacter jejuensis. Next base: position 1,222,812 of record NZ_BAAAGF010000001.1, read on the forward strand.
TAGGCTCTCTCTTGTTTTCTTCGAACTTTTGAATATAAGATTTAGAAAAACTAGTCAATATAGCCAAATCATCTTGTGTAAGATTTTTAGCTATTCTGAGCTTTCTTATTTTATCACCAATATTCATTTTGAATGTTTTTTACAAAGATATATAAAACACACAAATTAACCAAATATATAAAATAATATTTAATTTTGTGTGTATTTTGACTTAATGTATAACTTGATTTATAGAGATTCTATTTGTATGTGGCTAGTTTGTATTTTATGATTGCCGAGCCATCTAGAGCATTAACTATTTCGGAGAAATAATCTAGTTTATCACATATCTCACTAATAGACATTCTGTGTTCTTCATTGAGTTTAAAATCTCCTTTATAATACTTTAGAAACTTTTCATCTATTATTCCGTTCCTATGGGTGTATAAATGTCTTATTTGTAGCAATAATTCAATTTCCTCAATTTTCGTGTCATCAAATACATTTAAACTACTAATTTGTTTATTATCCTTTACAAACCCTTTTACACTTCCTTTTTGAAGTTTTGCTATCTTTTGAACAGCCCAATATTTAACAAACTCTTGAAGGTCTGAACAATTTAAAACTTCTTCAACAGTAACTGTTTGTTTAGATTTTAGCGTAATCGGGTCTGCTAAGAAAATCTCGTATAATAAGTCTGATAAATATGTTTCAAAATTATCAGCAAATGAAGAATATAAAATACGAGATAAAATTTCACCTTCTTGATTTGTTGTTGGTTCGTCAGGAGTCTCAGGGTATAGAATACCTTGTAAATCATCCATCACTTTCAAAATACTCTGGTAATGCTCAATAAGTTTTATCTTAGAATTAGTAGCATTAATTTTATAACCATCCAGTTGTTTGCTAATGGTTTTTATCCGTTCAAAGCCATTATCCTTAAAGTCCAGTTGCTGTGGATTTGTTAGAACAGAAGAATCCCCAATACGCTTATAAATCTTTCCTTCTAATTTAATTACAGAATCTGATTTTTCAATTCCAATAACATAGAGACTTCTGTCATTATAATTAACATATTGATACTCCACTTTTGGACTAGGAGAAAGTAAATCTAAAGCTTTATGAGTTATACTGTTTGCGTGAAAATCTTGACTTAAACCATTTAATCCTAAGCTATCAGAAACACCAAGAATAATGTAGCCTCCTTCAGCATTGGCAAAAGAACTTATTAACATTGCGATATTTTTTGCAGGTGGTAAGACTGCTTTATATTCAACCTTATTGTTTTCAGGAGTTCTGTTATCAAGAATTTCTTTTATGTCATTTTCAATATTCATTTTTAAACTGGGATTTTGTTGATTCCTGTATTTTTTAAGATTCTGCCTAGTGTTATTCTTTTAGGCGTATCAATTCCATTATCCACCCATAATTCGGCATTTTCATAATCGAGAATATCTTTTTCAGAGCCGTAGTATACAATGATGAAGTTATTATCAGAAGGACGAGTTACAATAAATATTTCTTGTCCATTCTTCTTTATTCCACCGATTGAAGTCTTTGAAATATCAGTATCTATTTCATTACAATCATATTCATCCAACGTCTCCAAATGCCCAATGATTCTTTGCTTTGCTCTTAAAATTAATTTTTCGGCATATAAAAAAGCATTTACATTGCTGCTGGATTCATGGAACATACTAGAAAGGTCTTTATCCTTTAACGCCTCTTCTAAGTCTTCTAATGATGTTATCCCTAATCCTGCCAAATCCTCTTGGGTCAGTTCTGATTTTTGAATAAAAACCCCATTTTTAGATGCTTCAATAATATCTCTCAATTCGGATATATCTTTTAAATCATATTCTGTAAGTAAGGATTTTAATTGTTCAGAACTTTCTATATTATCCAACAAATGCGGATTATCATCAATGACTTTTGCTACTTTGGATAAGTCTGTATCACTTTTCATTATACGATAGAGGCTTTCCTTATCAAGAATTGTATTCATAAACAACTCGGCTTTTTTTCGGTATAACTCAGAAAATAAATGTTTAATTTCATCAGGGTTATTGCTCTCAAACCATTCTGAAAGAAGAATAATTGCTTTATTATAATCTTCACCCTTTTGTGATGGATTATTAACTTTTAGCGTAATCTGACTAGCAATATCTTTCTTTTCTTTAGTATAGTAACTTCCATGTGCTATATTTTTATTTATTAAAATATCATTCCAGTCATCGCCCAACAGTCTCAAGATTTCAATTAACTCTTCATCCTTAATTTTGTCTATGAATAATTCAGAAGTTGTTTTAAACTCTCCGTTCCGACTTGGAGTTATAGCGTATTTATCAAAAAGGAGTTTGTTCGATTCTTCTAAAAACAGAAATTCTCGAACTTCATTTAACCATTCAAAAGTCTTTTCTTCATCTTCTTCAAATGATTTCTTTAATTCTTCAATTTTCTCCTTTGTTGCTAAATCCTTTGCCAGTTCTTCATAACTTAAACTTTCCCACCCATTCCATGACTTATCACTCCAGCCAATAAGATGTTTCTCTTTAGGCACACACTCTGGAAACAAATCATAATTATATTTCCATAGTTTTCTTTTTACATCTTTGGAATACTCCTTCAAAGGAAACCAAATATCTTTTATTGCTTTTTTATTGCCACTCTCTAATTCTACAATACTTAAATCCATCAAAAACTCTCTCATAGGAGTTTGTATTTCTTTCTGAAACCATTCCTTGTTAAGATATTCCACATTTGGGATTTTAGTTTCTATCACATTGTAAAATTGGGAATAGTTACTCTCTGATAATTTCTCCATTAAATCCTTATAAAGTTGGTAGGCTTTAAGCAATAAACTTTGATTTTCAGCAACCTCATCATCATTTTCTTTTTTGAGCCAAATACCATTTCTCTCAGTTAAGGGGTTAAAATCAAAGCTATTAACAACCATAGGAAAATTAAAATTTTCAGTTCCGATTAGAGGGAAATCACAAAAGAGTTTCGGTAGAGTTTCAACATTTGTAAAGGAATAAATGTCTTCTTCTTTTTCTACTTGACAAGCAATTGATGTTCTCTCTCCTGAATATTCTAAAATATAAATTGTAGATTCTTTTCCGTCTTCTATTCGAGTAATGGGCGTAATAAAATCATCAATTTTTGATGTGCTATTTTGAAAAATGACATCTGTTATTTCTCGATTATCAATAATCTTTACACTCTCGATTTTGGGAATGAATGCTAATACATAAGGTAATAATTTAACAAACTCATTTATCCCAATTTGTGCAATTTGCTTTTGTTCTTCACTCTTTAGTGGGTAAACAAAAGACGTATTAAAATCATTTTTGTTGTGCAGACTAAAGTCTTCTATCTCTGTTGCGGACTCCTGAAATCCATTCCAAGCCATTTCAATTTTTGGAGAAAGGTCTTTTATTTTTTCTCCCTCCCTATCTAAGGTAAATTGGAAATTATAAAACTGACCACTCTCTGCTTCTAGAACCCCTTTAATTTGAACTGTACGAGATAGTAAATGAGTGGTCAAGAATCCTGTGCCAAATCGACCTGTTTTCCTAGTTTGTTCCCCCTCCTCAGCTTCTTTTGATGATATTTGGTTTATCAGTCCTCGAATATCATGTTCTGTGAAATGAATACCATTGTGTTTAAATTCTACTTGGTCTTCATCCAATATTATTTGCACAGATATTTTGTGGGTTTCATCATCTGCGGTGCTATCTTTAGCATTCTGTAATAATTCCCATGCCCATCTACCTTGATTGTATTCTACGGTTTTATCTAAATCATGTAATCGTTTTATAATTTTGTCTGCTATGGAACGATTTCCGTCTTCTTTTCTGCCCTCTTCTAGTGATAGTATCATTTGTTATTTTCCTTTTTGTGACTCAAAAACATAGTCTTCTTCTTTGTAAGCTCTAGCGTTTACTTTTTTTAATTCTTCATGTTTTTCTTTTACTGTTTTTGAATCTATTAAAATATTTGGATTGAGGTTGTGTATCATTCTATAATCAGTAAAAAACTTGTTTCCTTTTTCCCATTCAGGGGCATAAACAATATAGTTGTAAAACAGCATAGCTTGTTCGTAATTTGAAAGTTGGGCTCTTAATATTCTTAGGTATTTTCGCTTTTCCTGATATGATATAAATTTTTCATCTTGAAGAGCTATAAATTTTACAGTATGAAATAAATGTCTATAATAATGACCTAAACTATTTTCGTAACCTTTTAATAAGGGATATTTGGATATTACAGATGTTGAGTAAAACACATCCATACTTTCACTAGAATTAGATATATAATTACTGCCAGATAAAAACTTTGTTTTGTGTTCTTTTATTAGCACTTCCAATTCATCATATTCAATTTGATGTAACGCACCATTAAAGAAAGACCTATAAGCCAAAGAGAATCTTTCATTTTCTTTTAACTCTTCATTTTCCTCTAAAAAATTATAAGTAATTTCAAGTTCATTAGAGAAATACAAAAATACGTCCCTACCTTTTATAGTTTTGGAAACTTTAGATAACTCAACCACAGGAGAACGACTACTTAAAAGGTCATTGTTTCTGGTTGGGGCATTTTTTATTTCAGTTTCACTAAACTCAAAAACCTCAACCTCAATTTCATTTACATTCTCTTTGTGCAACCTCAGCATTTCATAAAATTGAGACTCGAATTGAGATAGTTTATTTTGGTCTTTTTGGGCATCTAACTCTTTTTTGAAGTTGGAAATCTGAATTTGGTTTGCTCTTAATTGCATATAGAAAGCTAGTCCAGTAACTATAACTCCTGCTAGTGCAATGAAAGGATTCATAATTCCTCCAATGGTGTCTCCAATAACCCCCGTGTCATTTCCAAATGCAACTTTTCCAGAAGGCTGCGTAAATATAACAGGAGCAATAAAAGAGAAAATAATTAATAAAAAAGCAAAGACAATAAGAGCAATAACCCCTTTACTCCATAGTTTTTTGCTTTCTTTATTTTCGTTTTCCATAATTAAAGAGTTGTGATTTGTTAATTTGTGTCTAATTTAACTATTTATAATAGAGAAAAGTAGAATAAGCCTCTTTGAATTTTCTAAAGGAAAATGTAACTGTTTTTTTTCAAAATTGGGCTGCGGAAAATTGAGGTCGTTTTTGGTACTGCTTAAAAATGTAAGTTTTTCGGCAGCATTTTTTCTTTAAAGTAACTTTTACCTAAACTTTCATACAAATTTGATAGATTTGTTTTTAGAAAATAAACCCTTAAAGGGTTATACATATTAGTACTAAAATAGTCTTGAAAGTAGAAATCGGCAAAATTTCATTAACAGAGCAAGACGGTTTAAGCAGTACGCCAATAAGGCGTGCCTGTTCCGTTGTTCTGTTTGGCTTTGCCGAGCCACTACTTTCAATGTGATATGGGTACGCTCTTTTTTTTGCCCATATCTAAAGACTGTTAAGGAAAGCCGTAAGGTTTTCAATAAGTACAGAAGAGTTTTGTAACAGATAATAGTTTTAGATATGGAAAAAGGTAAATGGTATAACAATAAGGCACTCCTAATAATACTCCTCTTTATATTTCCTCCAGTAGGTATTTATGGAATCTTTCAGAGAGATTCTAAACTTTGGAAAAAGCTTGTTTACTTATTTTGCGCCTTATTCATGTCCCTAATTCTTTTTGGGATAGTCATCGCTATTTTGTTTCCAGTAAACTACTATGAGGAAGGAAACTCTCTTTTAAATAGGGGAGAATACAAAGAGGCAATAAATAGATTTGAAAGAGTAGGCAAGGATAACAAGCAGTATAAAGATGCTTTAAAAGGAATACAAACAGCAGAACAGAAAATTGATAGTATCAAAACAGCAATAATTGAAAAAGAAGAAAAGGAGCAGCAACAAAAGAAAGCAAGATTAGACAAATTGAGAGCTGTAAAAACTAATTGGGCGGATAGTATTGTAAAAGATTGGAAAGGGTCTTTCATTAAATCATGGGGAGCATCTGCTAATTCTGATACTATTTACTTTCAATTGACCAAAAACGCCTCTAAAGGCAATTGGAGAGCCTCTACGGATTTATTACAGTCCAATTATCAAAAGAGTTTAGATACTCTCTTAAATAGTGCTTTAGAAACTTCTCCAGAAATACCTCAAATCATTTTTATCCCCGATTCCCTGCAGCATTCTATAAACTTAAAAGAAGCCCAAAGAGAAAAGGATATACTAAAACAATTTTCTGTTTGGGATGGCAGCCATACAAAACTGAAAAGGTATGTGAAGAACAACATGAACGACCCCAAAAGTTTTGAGCATGTAGAATCAACCTATGCGGATAAAGGAAGTTTTATTTATGTGTTTATGAAATTTAGGGGAACAAATGCTTTTGGTGCCAAAGTGCTAAATGAAGTTAGGGCAAAAGTTGATTTACAAGGAAATATACTATCAGTTGAACAATTATAATAATTCAAATAAACCATGAAACATTTTATTTACACATTAATCATTTTAACCGTTTTTTTATTCATTTCTTGCAGTAGTGATGATTCCAATGACCAACCTCCAGTAAACAATGACGAGTATATTACTTGGAGCAGTTTAGGAGGGGATTACCATACGGCTCAATTTTGGAGAGGTATCGACAATGATAGTTTTGAAGTTACTGGAGAAGAACTCCCTTACTTTAACCTTCATTTTTTGACAAACACAATTGAGCAAGGAGATGTTGTTACAATTAATACAGAAACAGAAGAGGGCTATTTGGGTTATTACTTGGGTAATGATGAGGATTTAAGGTTTAAGTCCATTACTGTTGAATTTGTTGAGGTAACAGAAGCTTATATCTATGGAGAGTTTCAGGGAAGTAACGCAGAGGTTGTAAACACGGAAGTAGTTCCCAACACCTCAACACCTTCAGAAGCTGTGATTACAAACGGTAGGTTTAGGATTAACCTCTAAATATTACTTTTTAAAAAGCTAAAAAAAATCATCGTCAGGTGTAGTTTTTACCTAGTTGGACTTACAAGAGTGTGCCTTTCTTTATGTTTTGGGTATAAACTGTCATACCCTTAAAAGCAGAAAAACCTTTGTTTATAAGGGTTTTCTTTATATTTTAACTTTATCGGTTTTTTATAAATTTTTGCATCTTCAAAAAAACCGTTTTTTCAAAACTATCCCACCCTTATTGAAGTTAGAGTGTTGGTATTCAGTAATTTGAATCAAAAAGTGGTTAAAAAGAGAAAATTTCAAAAAATGGAGTTTTTTTACAATTTTGAGGTCAAAATTTACAATTTTGGTATAAAAATTTACATGAAATATCACTTTTTCTACAATTTGAAAAAACATCGTCAGGAGTAGTTCTTGTCTAGTTACACTTAAAATAATAGATTGTATTTTAATGGTGGGGGTCTTTTTATGTTGTTAAATATAAAAGCCTCTGTATGTATGGAGTTATAGGATTTCCATTTACAAAGGCTTTTATTGCTGTTTTAATGCTATTATCTAAAGTTAATATTCTGTTTCTTCATGTCTTGAATAACATCTTCTATATTATCAATAGGTAATAGTTTTAAAAACTGTCTTAACTCCCCAATCTTTTTTTCTTGGGGAACGTGTGGAAAATAGAACTTCATCTTTTTATAGTGTTCCTGTAAACCCTCAAAGATTAATTCCCTGCTCTTTGTTGCTACCTCATCATTTCCAGTAGTGAGTATCTTACTGAAATGTTTTAGGTGCATCATTCTTTCGTCATAATGCTGTGTGTTCATCAATTTGTCTAACCTCTTTAGGTCATCCTTTAGTACCTCGTACAATACTTCTTTAGCATTACTGTTTAGTCGATTCTTACTTCCAGCATTTCTGCCAGAATTTTTCATGCCCAAATTGCTTTGGTTCTTGTTTGCTGAATTTGAAATTGAATCATTCATAATTTAATAAAAATAGTGGAAACATAATTTTTGCACACATGTAAACTACTTACAATATTTTCGCTGTGCGATAATAAAGTGTAATATTCTTTAATATTATTTAATACTAGATTTAATACTATGGTCAAAATTTAAACTAATATTATCAATCTTCTAATTGAAATAGAATACTTCTAATTGGAATGAGTGAACTTTGAATTTAATGCAAAAATCTTCTAATTATCTGAATCCTTTTCTAAGTTGCTTTTGTCTTTTTTCTTTACGTATAACTTCTCTTGTTTTTTCAAAGAGTCCACTCCCAAATGGTTCATAAATTGGGTCATCGTTTATATTTGCCCTACTTAATATTTGTTCATCTAAACCTTCAAAGCAATCATATTCAACTTCTTCAACAATTCTCCAATTAGAATCGATAATGTTTAGTTCTTGAAATTTTTTTAATGCGCTTTGAACAGTGCTTTTATTTGTAAGAGTTAATCTTGAAATATTTGAAACTTTTTTAGCTCTATATTTTGTTAATTGAGTAGTAAAAAGAAAAGTCAATATTAAGAATTGTTCCAATGTTAAATAACCAAATTTTGAATTTATTTTGTCTCTAACATAAAAGTCAATGATTACAAAGCTGCCTCTTTTGTCTTTGTTGTTAAATTCTTCAACAGCCTTATTGTCTGAAATTTTAAACCCTAAATCAGTTTTTTCTATTATTCCTAGTTTTAACATTGTTTTTATATGATACGAAATTGTAGCTTCGCTCACTCCAATCCATTCAGATACTCTTTTTTGATTTGCCTCATAATTATAAGTATCGTAATACGATAATCTTCTTATAATATCATAAATACAATATTTTGTTAAACAGAAATGGGAGTGTTCACTAATAAATTGTTTTCTCAACTCTCTAAAAACAAAAATTTGTCTTCTTGTCCTTTTAGGTCTAAATTTGCTCATAATAAAATGTTTTTAGGCACTTCTTTTTCCAATTTAAGCTAGAAGTGCCTTTTAGTTAATAAAATTTGCTATTGATTTTCTGTGAAGTCTATAATGTCAGATAGGTGGTATCTTACCCTAGTGCCTATTCTTATTGGTACTAAGGTTTCTTTTTTCTCCCACTCATATAAAGTTACGAGTGAAACTTTTAAATACTGACTGACTTCTTTACGAGAAAGTAGCTTAGAATTATTGTCTTCTAAAGGGATAGTTTTTTTGTACTCCGACTGGTCTGCTTCTTCTAAACATTCCCTTATAATCTGTTTTAAATGAAGGGTAAACTTATCAAGCTTAATCCCTTCGAGATATAAGGAACTCATTTAAAAATGTATAATAATTTAAGCAAAGTTAACGTAAATTAATTCGTATAAACAAGTATTTTTCTTTGCTGAATTATTACATTTCACTCAAATTTAATGCTAAAGGGTAAATTTTTCAAGGGTTTTTGAAATATTGACACATTAAAAAAAAATGAAAAAAATTAATTTGACACCTTTAGTTGAGGTTTAGAATTAGATAATTCATTTTCATTTTCCCAATATTCAGCCAACCTGTTTACATATTCTGTGTCTGAAATGCGAATGTACTTGTGGAACTGCTTGACGCTTTTGTGCGAAGTTACTTTCATAATGGTTCTATCATCTATCTTGCCGTAAAGGTTAGTTGCAAACGACCTTCTGCAAATATGACTGCTTACCAATTTATATTTTGGATAATAACCTTTTTCTTTTCTGTTGGTTTCTGGGTTTCTTTTATTTCCTAATATCTTTTGAGTAAATCCAGCTTCTAAACAAATTTCTTTTATGTAGTCATTAAACTTCTGTTCGGAAATTATTTTTGGCAGTTTGCTGTTTCTCTTTTTAAGGATTTCCTTTACTTGTGGGTGTAATGGGATTTTTACAGTTGCGCCAGTTTTTTCAGTAGCTGAAATAACTACTACATTGTTAGAAAATAAAAATTGATTTATACGTTTTAGGTCGCTAATTCTTAAACCAGTTCGGAGACCAATTATAAACAAGTCTCTAGTATTATCTAACCTTTCATTGTCCGAAAAGTCTAAATTAAAAATAGTTGTTATTTCACTTTCATTTAAGTAAGTTTCTATTGTTTCGTCTCTTCTGAAGGTAAATTTATTACTTTCGATTTCAATACTATAATCATAGCCTTTTTCTTTTGCGCCTTTTACAAAGGCTTTTAGTTGACTTATGATTTTTTCAATCATTGTGTTGGAGTATTTCAATTCTAGTTTTAGATAGGCTGTGAAAGTTTTGTGAAATGAAAGGTTAACATCTGTTATTTTAAATTTTGCCTTTTGATGGTTCTCAAAATCTTGTATCTGTTTAAGTGTGGTTTTGTATTTCTGAATAGTTCTAAACGAAATCTTTTTCCCAGTTTTAGGGTTGATTCTATGTTCAGTTTCTTTTATGTATTCTTCAATAAAAGGGATAAGGAAAATTCTGTAATCATCTTCTCCAGTAGGTCTATTGTAAAAATCATTGATAACACTTTTTAACCACTTTGAATTAATTATCTTGCCATTGGCATAATCTTCATTAAAGCTTCTTACAATATTGTTTTTAAGGGTATTTATTTTGGTCTGATAGTCGTCTTTAGTCTCTTTGTCAACTAAAGGCTTTAAGTTTTGCATTTTATTGCTCCAAAGTTTTGGGTCAATTAGGATGTTGGAAGGAGCGTTGCAGTCAATATTTCTACCATGATAAAAACGTATGTTGAGGTTGGAGGGGTTGTTTTTTGAAATAATATTGAATTTTATACTTGCCATAGCCTTATTTATTCTATTGCTAATATACTAATTCCCGATATATTCCCAATATTTTGATTTAGATTAGTTAATTTTACTTAATCTAAAATTCTAAAATATCTTTCTAATCCTTTTGTATATAAGGACTTTGTTTTGTTTGTTTAAAAGTGAAATTAAGTGGCATAATGAAAATATAGTCCAGTTCCCGCTACAACAAGCCAAATACGAAAGTGTTTGGCTTTTTAATTTTATGAAAAGTCTGAGAATACCAATTATAAACTATATTTTAGTTACTTTTATAAATTAGAGGCATTGAGCATAGTTTTTTGCCCTTTATAACTAACTAATATTTAACGTAACATTATTATGATTGGAATTCTATCCTTTGTTGGGTTTACTGCGCTTGTGGCTATAATTTCCTATTATGCAACGCGTAAAACTGATGAAAAATCTTCCGATGGATACTTTTTAGGAGGACGAAGTCTAACTGCAGGAGTTATTGCAGGATCTTTATTATTGACTAATTTATCAACCGAACAAATTGTTGGTCTTAATGGTAGCGCATATACTGATGGTTTATCAGTAATGGCATGGGAAACCTTAGCAGCTATTGCTATGATTGTAACTGCTATTTTCTTGTTGCCAAGATACCTTAAAAGTGGACTAACAACAATTCCTCAGTTTTTAGCTAATAGATTTGACGTCTCTACTAAAACCATAACATCAGCTTTGTTTTTGACGGGTTATGTTGTGGTATTGCTACCTGTAATTTTGTACTCTGGTTCTGTAGCAATTAGCGGAATGTTTGATGTGCCAACACTATTAAACGTTTCAGATTCTTCAGCTTTGGTAATTTGTATTTGGGGAATTGGAATAATTGGATCTATTTATGCAGTTTTTGGTGGCTTAAAAGCTGTTGTAGTATCAGATTCAATTAACGCAATAGGTTTGTTGATAGGAGGAATATTGATACCAGTTTTTGGATTAATGGCAATTGGTGATGGTTCGGTTTTTGGAGGTTTAGAAACACTTATGTCTGCAAACCCAGAACGTTTTGATTCTACAGGTAACCCAGGACAAGAGGTTCCTTTTTCAACCATTTTTACAGGAATGATGTTGGTTCAGTTATTTTATTGGGGAACCAACCAACAAATCATACAAAGAGCACTTGGGGCTAAAAACTTAGCTGAAGGACAAAAAGGATTAGTGCTTGCTTCATTTATAAAAATTTTAGGACCATTAATTTTAGTGCTTCCAGGTATGATTGCCTATTACTATTTTGAAGGCGGACTTGCTTCTAGTGATTTAGCGTATCCTGAATTAGTACGAGCTGTATTACCTAAATATCTTGTTGGATTTTTCGCAGCAGTGTTGTTTGGTGCTATTTTAAGTTCTTTTAATAGTGTATTGAATAGTTCGGTAACATTGTTTGGTATTGATATTTACAAACAACATATCAATAAAAATGCCGATGAATCTACAGTTGTAAAATATGGTAAAATCTTTGGTATATGCTTAGCATTGGCAGCAATGTTTATTGCTCCTATGATAGAAAATGCAGGAAGCTTATTTAAGTATTTACAAGAAATTAATGGTATTTACAGCATTCCAATACTTACAATTATTGTTGTTGGATATTTAACCAAAAGAGTACCAGCCATTGCTGCTAAAATTGGTATTATATCAGGATCAATAATGTATATTGTTAGTCAGTTCATAATTGGTCCAAATAAAGTAGAAAAAGCATTAGAAGCTGCAAAAGCTTCAGGAGTTACAGATCCTGCTGTATTAAAGCTGGTAGAAGCCGAAGCATATCCGCACTTTTTGCACATTATGGCTATCTTGTTTGTAGCTAACATTATAATAATGCTTGTGATTGGATATTTCTTCCCAAGAAAAGAAGCTTATGTGCAAGAGTATACTGAGCAAGTTGATATTACACCATGGAAACATGTAAAGCTTGTAGGCGGATTAATTACACTTATAGTAGTTGCTATTTACGTCTATTTTTCAAAGTAAAATAAACCTCAATTAACTTAAAAAACCTTTCAAATAGCTTGAAAGGTTTTTTTATAATATTAAGCTGTATCTTTGCCAACAAGAAATAATGAAAATGCATAAAGCTGGATTTGTAAATATTATAGGAAACCCTAACGTTGGTAAGTCAACACTTATGAATGCGTTTATAGGTGAAAAATTATCAATAATAACTTCTAAGGCGCAAACTACTCGTCATAGAATATTAGGTATTGTAAATGGAGACGACTTTCAGGTGGTTTTAAGTGATACACCAGGAATTATAAAGCCAGCATATGAACTTCAAGAATCCATGATGGATTTTGTGAAATCTGCTTTTGATGATGCCGATGTATTAATTTACATGGTTGAAATTGGAGAAAAGGAGTTGAAAGATGAAGCCTTTTTCAATAAAATCACCAATTCTAAAATCCCTGTTTTATTATTATTGAATAAAATAGATACTTCTGACCAGCAACAGCTAGAAGAGCAAGTTCAATCTTGGGCAATAAAAGTGCCAAATGCTGAAATTTTTCCTATTTCTGCATTAGAAGGGTTTCAAGTAAAAGAAGTGTTTAACAGAATTATAGAGTTGCTTCCTGAGTCACCACCTTTTTATCCAAAAGATCAGCTTACCGATAAACCTGAACGCTTTTTTGTTAATGAAACCATTCGCGAAAAAATACTTTTATACTATAAGAAAGAAATTCCTTATGCTGTAGAAATTGATACCGAAGAGTTTTTTGAAGAAGAAAATATTATTAGAATGCGTTCGGTAATTATGGTAGAGCGCGATACTCAAAAAGGTATTATCATTGGACATAAAGGAGCTGCTTTAAAACGCGTAGGTATTGAGGCTAGAAAAGATTTAGAAAAATTCTTTGGCAAACAAATTCATTTAGAATTATATGTAAAAGTCAATAAAAATTGGCGTACAAATACAAATCAATTAAAGCGTTTTGGGTATAACCAAAAGTAAAACACTTTTTTATCTAAAAATACTGCAAACTAATATTATCTTTGCAGGCGCAAAAAAATAATCATAATGAGCAACATAGTAGCTATTGTAGGAAGACCAAATGTAGGAAAATCAACCTTCTTTAATCGTTTAATACAACGTAGAGAAGCCATTGTTGATGCTGTTAGTGGAGTTACCAGAGACCGTCATTATGGAAAAAGTGATTGGAACGGTAAAGAGTTTTCTCTTATCGACACAGGTGGTTATGTTATTGGTAGTGATGATGTTTTTGAAGCCGAAATTGATAAACAAGTAGAACTTGCTATAGATGAAGCCGATGCCATTATTTTTATGGTTGATGTAGAAACTGGTGTAACAGGAATGGACGAGGACGTTGCTAAACTTCTTCGTAAAGTTGAAAAACCAGTGTTTTTAGCTGTTAATAAAGTTGACAATGCTAAGCGTGCTGAAGATGCAGTAGAGTTTTATGCATTAGGTCTTGGAGAGTATTATACTATTGCAAGTATTAATGGTAGTGGAACAGGAGATTTGTTAGATGCTCTAGTTGAAGCCTTACCTGAAAAAGAAGAAGTAGAAGAAGAAGAGTTGCCACGATTTGCAGTTGTAGGTCGTCCCAATGCAGGGAAATCTTCTTTTATCAATGCTTTGATAGGTGAAGATAGATATATAGTTACTGATATTGCTGGTACTACAAGAGACTCCATTGATACAAAATATAATCGTTTTGGTTTTGAGTTCAATTTAGTAGACACCGCAGGAATACGTAAAAAATCTAAAGTAAAAGAAAACCTCGAGTTTTATTCAGTAATGCGAAGCGTTAGAGCTATTGAACATTGCGATGTGTGCTTATTGGTTTTAGATGCAACAAGAGGGTTTGATGGTCAAGTACAAAACATTTTTTGGCTAGCCGAACGTAACCGTAAAGGCATTGTTATTTTGGTAAACAAATGGGATTTGGTTGAAAAGGACAATAAAACAACCAGAGAGTTTGAAAAAATGATAAGACGAGAAACTGAACCTTTTGTTGATGTGCCAATTGTGTTTATTTCGGTATTGAACAAGCAACGTATTTTTAAAGCTATTGAAACAGCTGTTGAAGTTTATAAAAACAGAACAAAGCGTATAAAAACTAGTGTGCTTAATGAAGTGTTATTACCAATTATAGACCATAATCCACCACCAGCATATAAAGGTAAGTATGTAAAAATCAAATACATTATGCAATTGCCAACACCACAACCGCAATTTGCATTTTTCTGTAATTTACCTCAATATGTAAAAGAACCTTATAAGCGCTTTTTAGAAAATAAACTTAGGGAACATTTTGATTTTCATGGAGTTCCTGTAAGCGTTTATATGCGTAAGAAATAGCTGCTATTTTATTAATTCCATTTTTTTATAATTGAATCTAGAGCATTATTAATGCCTTGGTAGTAATTCTCTTTTTTAAAAAAGGGAAGCATTGAAGTATCAATGATATCTTGACAGATGGAATCTGTAAGTGTTTTTTCAGTTTCATAACCTGTTGCAATCGCTACTTGTTTTTGTGGTTTGCAAATAGCAATAATTAATCCGTTGTCCTTTTTGTATTGTCCAACTCCCCAATAATTTCCAATTTCAATAGCGTATTCCTGTATACTTAAATGATTCGGAACTATTGAGTCTATAGTGATAACTACTATTTGATTGGTAGTTGTAGATTCATAATCGGCTATTTTATGAGATAAAGCGTTTTCTTCTTCAAAAGAAAAAAGGTTTGAAAAGTCAGAAATAATATTCTGTTGTTCATTCTTGGGCAAATGTGAAAAAGGATTCTTCCTTTCTGGTTGATGTCCTTTGCACGAAATAAATATGATAAATAATAATACAATCGTCTTTTTCATAACTACCAACTTCCTGAGGCTCCACCACCTCCAAATCCGCCTCCACCGAAGCCACCACTAAAACCACCTCCACCAAAGCTTCCACCACCTGAGCTTCCGCCAAAAATACCTCCACCTGAACTTCTTCCGTAGCTTCCTCGTCCCATATTACTCAATATAATGGCTTCTAAAATATCTCTACTATCTAAGTCTTTACCTTTGCCACCACTGTTTCCGCCACCTTTACCACGACGATTACTAGAAATCGCAATTAAGAGTACAATAAACATCACAAGCAAGACCACAAAAACACCAATAGGGAAACTATAATCTTCTTTGGTAGATTCAGCTTTAAATTCACCGTTTAATACTTCAAAAATTGCATCTGTTCCTTTGTCTAGTCCACTGTAAAAATCCCCTTTTTTAAATTCAGGAATCATGACTCTGTTTATAATACGTTCGGCTAAAATATCAGTGAGTCGATATTCCATACCGTAACCTGTATTAATATCTATTTGACGGTCGTCTTTAGCGAGTAAGATTAAAATTCCGTTATCCTCTTTAGCTTGTCCAATTCCCCATTTGTGTCCCCAATTTGCACCAACTAGCGTAATGTCATCTCCATTTAATGTACTAATAATGGCAACTACTATTTGAGATGAAGTAGAATCGGCATATTTTATCAGTTTTTGCTCTAAATGGTTTTTTTGAGAGTTAGATAACAGTCCAATATAGTCATAAACACTAGTTTGATCGCTACCTGTAGGTTTTTCAGGAATCTTAAATTGAGCAAATGAAAACTGAGTAGCAAAAAAGCATACAATCACACAACTTAATATGTAAACTCTATTGCGCATTAAATTTTTGAGATTTCATTTGGGAGTTCATCAGTATCAAAATGATTCCAAGGGAAGTGATGCTGTAACTGCTCACCAGCGGTTAAAATGCCATAGATTAATCCGTCCTTATAACGACCAGATTTAAAATGAGATTGAATAGTGTTTTTTGTACTTTCCCAAAAGTCATTAGCCACAACATTATTAATGCCTTTATCTCCATAAATAGCAAACGACTTATCTTCTACAGCTACATAAATTAAAACACCATTTTGCAATTTGGTATTGTCCATTTTTAAATAATGAAACACTTCCATAGCACGTGCTTCGGCATTTCCATTATCGGATTTTTCTAAATGAACACGAATTTCACCCGAAGTTAAACGTTCAGCGTCTCGTATGGCTTTAATAACCTCTTGTTCTTCGGTTTGTGAAAGAAAATTTTCAACGGTAGACATTAATTGTCAGATTTGTAATCGTTTATGTCAATACCTTTTTCAGCGCCTTCGTTAGATTCAAAACGTTCTTTTTTCTCAAATCCAAAAAAGCCAGCGTATAGGTTGTTAGGAAACTGCCTTACTAAGTTATTGTAAGGTGTAATGGTTTCATTAAAACGGTCGCGTTCTACTTTAATTCGTTTTTCAACACGATCAAGACTGTTCATCAATTCTTTGTAGTTTTCATTAGCTTTTAAGTCTGGATAGCGCTCAAAAACAGCTAATAACCTAGATAAAGCTGAGGTCATAGTGCTTTGCACTTCTTTAAACTGAGTGAGTTGCTCAGGAGTAATATTTGATGGGTCAATTTGTATGCTTGTGGCTTTAGAACGCGCATCAGTAACTATTTTAAAAGTTTCTTGCTCATATTCGGCATAGCGTTCAGCAACTTTCATTAAGTTAGGTATAAGGTCACTTCTTAATTGGTAAGCACTTTCTACTTTGGACCATTGCTCACCAATGTTTTCGTCAAGGCTTATAGCTTCGTTGTAAAAACCTTTTCCTTTAGTGTACAAACCTATTGCGATTATTGCAACAATAATCCATGGTAACCATTTTTTCATGATAAGAGAGTTTTAAAGTTGTGATTTAATTTTGATTAGTTGCGCCTTTATAGCTTCTAATTTACTAATTATTTCAAAATTACTTAGCGATTTTTTCTTTTCTTCTTTAAGATGAGTTTTTGCACCTTCAAGAGTAAATCCTCGTTCTTTTACCAAGTGGTAAATAAACTTTAGGTTTTTAATGTCTTCTGGTGTGAATTTACGGTTGCCTTTTGCATTTTTTTTAGGCTTTAGAATATCAAACTCTTTTTCCCAAAAACGAATCAATGATGCATTGACATCAAAAGCTTTTGCAACTTCGCCAATGCCATAGTATCGTTTTTCTGGGAGTTCTATATGCATAAAATTAATCTAAAGATTGGTTTTCTAAAGAAGCTTTTTCTAGTAAGTCAGAGAATTCTTCAGCAGATAAATTTCCGTAATAAAAGTTAATAGGGTTGATGCGTTCACCATCTTTAAAAATCTCATAGTGTAAATGTGGAGCTTCAGAACGTCCTGTACTACCAACAAAACCTATTAAATCACCACGTTTAACCTTTTGGTTAGCACGTACATTGTAGTTGTATAAGTGCGCATAAAGGCTAACATATCCGTAACCATGGTCTATTCTAATATGTTTACCATAACCAGTAGCTCTGTTGTCTGCTCTGGTAACAACACCATCTCCTGAAGCGTAAACAGGAGTTCCGCGAGGAGCTGTAAAATCCATACCAAAATGAAATTTTCTCACTTTAGTAAAAGGGTCAGTTCTATAACCATAACCTGATGCCATACGAGTTAATTCGGCATTGTTAACAGGCTGAATGGCAGGTATTGAGGCTAAAAACTTTTCTTTGTCTTTTGCTAAAGTTGCTATTTCGTCTAATGAGCGTGATTGCACAACAATTTGCTTTTGAAGAATGTCCATTCTTCGGTGGCTTTCAATAATCAATTTAGAGTTGTCAAATCCTTCTAAGTCTTTGTAACGGTTAATACCACCAAAACCAGCTTTTCGTTGTTCTTCAGGAATAGGGTTTGCTTCAAAATACAGTCGATAAATAGCATTGTCACGCTCTTCAATATTGGCAAGTACATCTTGCGTTTCATCCATTTTTTTATTGAGCAACTGAAATTGTAGCTGCATATTAGAAAGCTCACGTTTTAAAGCCTTTTCTTTTGGAGATTCAATATACTGACTTGCGATAAACACAAATAAAAAACCAAACAAGGCAGAAGCTAATAAAAACAGTGAAATGTACTTAAATGTTCGTCTCTTCTTTCGTTCTATTTTTCTATACGAAAGTGTTTCAGAATCATAATAATATTTTACCTTACTCATTTCTTTATTTATACTATTTTTGCAATTGATAAAATCATTTCAATCAAATGAATTTTATTTGCAAACGACCAAAGATAAAAATTGTTTCGCAATTAATATAATTTTAACAAGAACGAGAATTAAACATACATGAAGTCTCAAGAGATACGCTCAAAATTTCTAAAGTTTTTTGAAGATAAAAAACATACTATTGTACCATCTGCACCAATGGTGTTAAAAGATGATCCAACTTTAATGTTTGTCAACTCTGGAATGGCACCTTTTAAAGAATATTTTTTAGGGAATGCCACACCAAAAAGCAATAGAATTGCTGATACTCAAAAATGCTTGCGTGTTTCTGGAAAGCACAACGATTTAGAAGAAGTTGGTTATGATACTTATCATCATACATTGTTTGAAATGTTGGGTAACTGGAGTTTTGGTGATTACTTTAAAAAAGAAGCGATTGCTTGGGCTTGGGAATTATTGACAGAGGTTTATAAAATAGACAAAGACATTTTATATGTAACCGTTTTTGAAGGTGACGAAGAAGATGGTACGCCATTAGATACCGAAGCCTACGATATTTGGAAGCAGTACATTGCTGAAGACCGAATTTTAAAAGGTAATAAAAAAGATAATTTCTGGGAAATGGGAGATCAAGGTCCTTGTGGTCCTTGTAGTGAGATTCATGTTGATATTCGTTCTGCTGAAGAAAAAGCAAAGGTTTCTGGTAAGGAATTAGTGAATATGGATCATCCGCAAGTGGTGGAGATATGGAACCTGGTTTTTATGCAATACAATCGTAAAGCTAATGGTTCTCTAGAAAACTTACCAAACAAACATATAGATACCGGAATGGGCTTTGAGCGTTTGTGTATGGTGTTACAAAATGTGCAAAGTAACTATGATACTGATGTTTTTACACCGATAATTCGTGAAATTGAAACCATCGCAGATAAAGATTACGGTAAAAACGATAAGATAGATGTTGCTATTAGAGTTATCTCTGATCACGTTCGTGCGGTTGCGTTTTCTATTGCAGACGGACAATTGCCAAGTAATACAGGCGCTGGTTATGTAATTCGTAGAATTTTGCGTCGTGCTATTCGTTACGGATTTACGTTTTTAGACCAAAAAGAGCCGTTTATTTACCGTTTGGTGGATGTGCTTATCAAAAAAATGGGAGAAGCTTTCCCTGAATTAAAAGAACAAAGACAACTAATAGAAAATGTTATAAAAGAAGAAGAAGCTTCTTTCTTAAGAACATTAGATCAAGGATTATTATTGCTTGATAGAATTATAACACATTCTAACACCAAAGAAATTTCAGGAAATAAAGTTTTCGAACTTAAAGATACTTATGGTTTTCCAGAAGATTTAACCGATTTAATTCTTCGTGAAAACGGATTTACCTATAACCACGAAGAGTTTGATAAAAAACTAAAAGAACAACAAGAACGTGGTAAGCAAGCTTCTCAATTAAAATCAGACGATTGGACAATTGTTCTTGAAGATGATGAGCAAGAGTTTATTGGTTATGATGTTACTGAAGCTAATGTTAAGCTTACTAAATACCGAAAAGTAACCTCAAAAAAGGATGGTGAAATGTACCAGCTGGTGTTTAATTTAACACCGTTTTATGCTGAAGGTGGTGGACAAGTTGGCGATAAAGGCTATCTAGAAGATGCTTCTGGTGATGTTGTATATATTGTTGATACCAAAAAGGAAAACAATGTTATTATTCACTTTGCAAAGAGTCTTCCTAAAAATGTACAAGGCACTTTTAAAGCAACTGTAGATGCAAAACAACGTTACAGAACGGAATGTAACCATACTGCAACACACTTATTGCATCAGGCATTGCGCGAGATTTTAGGAACGCATGTTGAGCAAAAAGGTAGTGCGGTACATAGTAAGTATTTACGTTTTGACTTTTCGCATTTCTCTAAACTAACTGTTGATGAATTGCGTGATGTAGAAAACTTTGTAAATGCTAGAATTGAAGGTAAATTACCATTGCAAGAACAACGTAATATTCCAATGCAACAAGCTATTGACGAAGGTGCAATGGCGTTGTTTGGAGAAAAATATGGCGATACTGTACGTACTATAAAATTCGGTAAATCTATAGAACTTTGTGGTGGAACTCACGTAAAAAACACTGCAGATATTTGGCATTTTAAAATTGTATCTGAAGGTGCAGTTGCTGCTGGAATTCGTCGTATTGAAGCTATCACAAACGATGCTGTAAAAGATTTCTATTTTGAAAACAATCGTGCGTATTTTGAAATGAAAGATTTACTTAACAATGCTAAAGAGCCAGTAAAAGCATTACAGAATCTTCAAGAGGAAAATACAAACCTAAAAAAGCAAATAGAGCAGCTTTTAAAAGATAAAGCTAAAAACTTAAAAGGTGAGCTTAAAAATGAATTGACCGAAGTTAATGGTATCACATTTCTGGCAAAACAAGTTGATTTAGATGCAGCAGGAATAAAAGATTTATGCTTTGAGTTAGGAAGTCAATATGATAACCTATTCCTACTTTTTGGTGCTGAAAACGATGGTAAGGCATTATTGTCTTGTTATATCTCAAAAGAATTGGTTGCTGAAAAAAGCTTGAATGCGGGACAAATTGTTAGAGAATTAGGAAAACACATCCAAGGTGGTGGAGGCGGACAACCGTTTTTTGCAACTGCAGGAGGAAAAAATCCTAGTGGTATAAAAGACGCTTTGGAAGCAGTGAAAAGTTATATCGCATAAATTATCATTCTGTTTTTAAGCAGAATTCATTATGAAACTACAAACCCAAATACCGTTACAATCAGAGCCGCATAATCAAATAGATTATCATTCTAAAATAGCGCTGTTTGGGTCTTGTTTTGTTGAGAATATAGGAGAGAAGTTTAACTATTTTAAGCTTCAGAATTTTCAAAATCCATTTGGTATTTTATTTCATCCGCTAGCCATTGAACGTTTGGTAGCTAATGCAATTAATTCTAAAACGTACACCGAAGAAGATATCTTTTTTCATAACGAACAATGGCATTGTTATGAAGCGCATTCCAAGTTAAGTAGTGATAATAAAGATGATTTGTTACATGCATTGAACAATGCTGTTCAGTCAACAAATCAACAAATACACCAAGCAACACATGTTATTATAACATTAGGAACTGCTTGGGTTTATAGACATACAGCATCAGATGTTGTTGTTGCCAATTGCCATAAAGTACCACAAAAACAATTTACAAAAGAGCTGCTAACGGTTGATGAAATTTCAGAATCATTACAAGCTATAGTGGCTTTAATAAAAAGCGTTAATCCTAAAGCGTCAGTAATTTTTACGGTGTCTCCTGTGCGACATATTAAAGATGGTTTTGTTGAGAACACGCAAAGCAAAGCGCATTTAGTTGCAGCTATTCATCAAGTTGTTGAACCAAGAAAGCAGCAGTATTATTTCCCTTCGTATGAAATTATGCTGGACGAACTTCGCGACTATCGTTTTTATAAAGCCGATATGTTACATCCAAATGATGTAGCAGTAAATTACATTTGGGAAAAATTCAAACAGGTTTGGATTTCAGAAAAGGCTCATAAAACATTAAACGAGGTTGATGTGATACAAAAAGGCCTTCAGCACAGACCGTTTAATCCAAACTCTAATAGCCATAAGGCATTTCTTCAATCATTAAAAGACAAGCAAAACCAGTTACAGCAGTCTTTTTCGCATATCGTATTTTAAATATACGACATATTACGTATTTCTTTCAGTTTCTTAAAGTTGCATTTTTGAATCAGTTATTAATTAAAAATATTCAACAATGAAAGATTTAAGAAAATTTATGTTATTAATCATGGTAACAGCCATGGTAGGATTAACTTCATGTTCAAGTGATGACGATGGCGGAAGTGGTGGTGGAGCTGCATCAGGAACTTTATCAGCAAAAATAGATGGTAGTTCTTGGCAGTCTTTAGAAATTTCTTCTTCTGCAACTGTTGCAAATAATGGTAATAACCTTATTATTATAGCAACTAATAGTGATGGTAAAGCATTTTCATTTTCAATTTGGGGATATGAAGGTGTAGGAACTTATGAATTTACAGGTGCTACTACAGTTTTTAATACTGCTTCATATTCTGAAACTGATGTAGACTTAAACAATCCTCAGAACTCAACAACAGAGCTTTGGCAAGCACCTTATGATGATACGCTTGCAGGAACACTGTCTGTTTCTGAAGAAACTGAAACTAAAATAATTGGAACATTCGAATTTTCAGGTAAGAATGTTAATGGAGATCAATCTGTAAAAATGATTTCAGATGGTGCTTTTAATTTAAATAAGCAAGTACAGTAATTGTTTTAGTTATGAAAACGCTATTAATTCAATTTAAGAGCTTAGTATTGGTTGCACTATTAGTTAGTGTAACCTTTGCTAATGCGCAAAAAGCAGAAGCACCAAGTCAAAGTTATGACTTAGGAGCTAAGATTAATGAAATGACATTGACTATTGGAGGTGTATTGGTAGTGGCAACAAATGATGGTTTAGTAGGGATAAAACCAACAGAAAGCCAACCAGTTTTTACCTTTAATAATTTTGGAAAGCTAAAACCAGAAGAGACTGATTTTATTCCAGGTTCACCATATATAGTCGTATCTCAAGGAGCGACTTCGGGTTTTGCAGGATTGTCTAAAACCAAAAGAGCAGTGATAGATTATGTTCAAGGTAAAGTGATTTTCAATTCTGATGATGATAGCTGGAATCAAATTTATACTTGTAATGTTATGTTGCCACAAAACAAACTAGTAGTTAGTGGTATTCAGAAAATAGGCGATAAGTTTGAAAAAATGACTCCTAAAGTAGCAGTATACGATCTTAACACTTCTAAGCTAGACTATAGTTTCTTTTTAGATAAACCAGGTAGAGTAGGAATTGCAAAAGACTTTAGTGTTACAGGAACGCCTTTACTTTTAAAGAACTCTTTAATTATACCAACAGCTCAAGGACTTATTGCTAAATCGCATTCAGGTGAAGATTTATGGCAAACTAAAATAAAAGGTGTTAATTGGATGGTTGCCGATGAAACTGAAAAAGAAATTTATGGTTTTGAAACTACTACAAATGGAAAAAACACCAGAATCCATAAAATTGGAAGTAATGGAGCTGAACTTTGGGAAGACGATAGAAAAGTAAAAGGTATTGTTACCAACTTTGAAATTCTACCTCAAGGTCTAGCTGTAGTTAGTGATGTAGCAGGAGGCACAGGAGCTTTAGGTGCAAAATCAGAATCAAAAATAACCATGTTTAGTGCTGCTACTGGAGAAGATTTATGGGATAAAGCACCAAAAACAAAAGGATACGTTCAACATTTTTACATAATGGAAGATGGTATTTTATTCGGAATAGAATCAGGAGGTATCAATAAAATTTCATTTGACGGCAAACCCCTTTTCAAAAAGCCTCTTAAAACAGGAGAAAATATTATGGTAATGGCACACACACCACAAGGGTTACTATATATTACAGGTGAAGACGCCAATATTGTGAATTTAGAAACAGGAGAAGAGGTTTGGGGTAAGCCGTTAAAATATAAAAGAGCAGCTTCAGTAGCATCAACCTTTGATGCTAAAAATGACAGATATTTAATTGCTGCTGATGGAAAAATCATGGCTGTTGATGCAAATTCAGGTGAAGTTAGTGATCTTGCTAAATGCGATTTTGAAGAAAAAGAAGATCCTAATCATATGGAAATAAGAGATACTGGTGTCTTTTTGTCATCAAGTCAAAATATGACCTCTTTAGCATTTGACGGAAATGAAAATTATCACACTTACCATAAATCACCTGGAAGAAGCACCTTTGGTAAAATTGTAGGAGGTATTACAGCAGTGGCATCTACAGCAATGACAGTTTCTATGAGTATGAAAGCTGGTGCTAATAGAAGTGCTTTTGGTAGTGTAAATGACCTTGATAGCTATAACGATTATGGTAAAGAAGCTAAAAGAGCTGCCGATATGTTTGCTGGAATAGCAGGAGCTTCTTTTGACTATTTATCTACTAGATTTAAATCAACTGCAGCCACCGAAAATGCACAGTTTATTTTAACTAAATTAGATAATGGTGTTGGGTTAGTTAAAGTAAATAAAGACACTGGTAATACAGATAAAGAAATTGTTTTAAACGACAAAAAGCCTGAGTATGAAGTAGATGAATTTGGAGGGTTTCTTTTCTATAAAGCCAATGATAAAACGATTTATGCTTACAATCTTAATAATTAAATCTTGTTGTTGAGATTTCCTGATTGAGCGTAATTTTTGTAGGATTACGCTTAATCTTTTTTAATTGCTTCTTATCGAAAAAAAAGATGATGAACTTCAATATGTTATATATTCGTAATGCTATTAATCAATTTTTTAAAAAGGCGTCAGTTATATTATCTGGTAAGGACAGGTATTTTCTGATGCTTTTTTTATTGTCAAAAATGAGGATACTTTTAGTCGCACTTCTATTCATATTTCAGTCATCTTATACCTATTCGCAAAACTTAGATAGCTTACTTACAGCTGCTAAAGAAATAAAGAATGATTCAGTAAGAATCAGGACGTTTAATAAGATTGGATTTAGTTATATATTCAACGATTCTGATAAAGCACTTCAAGTCATTACCGAAGGGAAAACGCAAGCCAAAGAGAGTGGGTTTAATTTTGGTTTAGCCGAATTAACAAATACACATGGTATCTATATGGATGTCACTGGTAAGTCCGATTCAGCTAAATACTACTTCACTAAAGCGTTAGATTTAAGTCATGAACACAACTTCAAAAATATTGAAGTCATGTGCATTAATAATTTAGGAATGTTTCATTGGAACAGAAGCGAATATGATGACGCATTGAGGTTCTTTTTTGATGCTTTAAGAATGAATGATGTCATTGGCGATGAAAAACAAAGTCATACATACCTTAACAATATAGGTCTTATATATCAAGAAATGAATCTTAATGAAAAGGCATTGAGTTATCATGAAAAGGCATTAAAAATTCGAGAAGAGCATAACTTAGAAAATGACCAGATTACGTCATTAAATAACATTGGCATCAACCTAAAAGATTTAGGACGCATTGATGAAGCTATAATGACATATAAAAAAGGATTAGTAATAGCAAAACGCACTAATAACCTTATAGAGTATTACAGGTTGTTAGATAACCTTGCAAATGCCTATAATGAAAATAATAACTATGATTTGGCTATCAAAACCTATTTACAAGCTTTGGATAAGCCTGAAGGTTTTGAGTCTGATGAAGCGTCTGAATTATCAACATACTCCAATTTAACAGCGTTGTATAACGAAATTAATGAACCACAAACCGCTTTGGGTTATGCTGAAAAAGGATTTAAACTGATTCAGAAATATCCTCAAATAAAAGCCAATTCAGGAGATCTTAACTTAAATACAGCTGAGAGTTATTACATGCTTCGAAATTTTAAAAAAGCACGAGAGCACACTCATAAATTTAGAATTTTAAAAGACTCTATTTTTTCTGAAAAGAATGCTCAAGCTATTGCTGATTTAGAAGTGAAATATGACACCGAAAAAAAGGAAAAAGAAATACTGATACAACGTGCTGAACTTGCAGAGCATAAATTAACTATTCAAAAACAAAACTATCAACTTTATGGAGTGGTTTGCTTAGCAGTAGTTTTAGGGTTGATAGGATACTTATTTTTCAATCAGCAAAAACTTAAAAACAAGCAGCTAAAAAAAGAAAATGAACTCAAAGATGCGTTGATAAAAATTGAAACTCAAAATAAGCTTCAAGAACAACGTTTGAGAATTTCAAGAGATTTACATGATAATATTGGTGCGCAGCTTACCTTTATAATTTCTTCTATTGACAATCTTAAGTATGGTTTTGATATTAAAGATGAAACCCTAAACAAACGACTAGAAAGCATTAGCAATTTCACCTCAGAAACCATCTATGAGTTGCGCGATACTATTTGGGCAATGAATAAGGAAGAGATAACAATTGAAGACCTTATTTTACGAATTACAAATTACAAGGATAAAGCAAGATTTGCGTCGCAGGAAATAGAGTTCAATATTAATGTTTCTAATAAAGTTGATATTGAAAAGTCGTTTTCTTCGGTAACAGGAATAGGAATTCATAGAGTCGTTCAAGAAGCTGTACATAATGCCATAAAACATGCTAAGGCAACTAAAATTGAAATTAGTATAGACAAACCTAAGAACCACAAACTATCAATAATTGATAACGGAAAAGGTTTTGATCTCAACACTATCGAAAAAGGAAACGGTTTAACAAACATGAAAAAACGTGTTAATGATTTAGGAGGTGAGTTTTCAATTGATTCTAAATTAAATGAAGGCACAACAATATCACTTACGTTCCCAAATTAATTTCTAACTTTAAACAAATCAACCAACTACTTTATAATATGAAAACATTTTGGCTGACAGTTTTTGGTATTCTTTATTTCTCTATTGGTTTTTCTCAAAACAATGTAGCAGTACTTAATGACTCAGCAATGGATATGTATAAAACCAATCCTCAAAAGTCAATTGAGTTATTGGAAAAGGCATTGACAATTTCTGAAAAAAATAAAGTAGTTAACAACATTGCATTAAGCAAAAATAACTTAGGAATTGTAAAACGAGATTTAGGACTATTCACTGAAGCTAAATTACTGTCAACTGCTGCTTTGGAAACTTCAACAGATTCTATAATCATTGCTTCAGCCTATAACAATGTTGGTGCGTGTAATCGTAATTTAGGATTGTATGAAGATGCTTTAGCAGCTTATGTAGAAGCGCTTAAAATCTACGATGCTAAAAGCATGGATTCGCATAGAGCAACTGTAACAAACAATATAGGAACAGTATATAGCTACCTTGGAATGAACCAACAAGCTATTGAAAATCATCTTAAAGCCAAAGATATTTTTGAGGCTGAAGACAATAAAAAAGGAATGTCTGAGGTCTACAATAGTATTGCTATTATTTATGCTAATGATGGTGACTTGCTAAAATCACTTGATTATTTTAAAGCCTCCTTGAAGCTTGAAGAAGACCTGAACAGTCAAAAAGGAATTGCGGAATCCACCAACAATGTTGGAGCAGTGTATTATTATTTAGAAGAAATAGACTCTGCTCTATTGTATTTTAATAAATCAGTAAAGGCAGAGCGTGCTATAGGCAACCAAACAGGAATTGGTGCCACTTACAATAATATTGCTGATGTGCTTATTGAAAACAATCGTTTGGAAGAAGCTAAAGTGTATCTAGATAGTGGTTACTATTATACAAGAAAAGCAAAATCGGCAACAGATATAGAAACAGCGTTACACAATTACTCTCAATATTACGAAGCTAAAAAACAACCTCAAAAAGCCTTAGAGTATTACAAAAGTTTCACTTTGTTTAGAGACAGTATTTTAAATATTGAAACCAATGGTAAGGTTGCCGAATTGGAAATTCAATATCAAACTGAAAAGAAGGAAAAAGAAATCTTGTCGCAACGTGCTGATTTAGCCGAAAAAGAACTCGATTTAAGTAAAAAGAACAACTACATTTTAGGTTTAGTGGCATTAGCAATTGTACTCTCGCTTTTGGGTTACTTAGTGTACAGTCAGCAAAAAATAAAAAACCGACAGTTGCTTCGCGAAAACCAGCTTAAAGATGCTTTGGCAAAAATTGAAACTCAAAGTAAGCTTCAAGACCAAAGACTACGAATTTCAAGAGATTTACACGATAACATTGGAGCGCAATTAACGTTTATCATTTCATCTTTAGACAATTTAAAATACGGATTTAAACTACCAGAAAAATTAGGCGATAAGCTTAAAAGTATAAGCACATTTACCTCATCAACCATTTATGAGTTACGCGATACTATTTGGGCAATGAATAAAAATGAAATATCTATTGAAGATTTACAATCTAGAATTTCAAATTTTATTGATAAAGCACATATCGCTTCAGAAGGTATTGAATTTAATTTTAATAAAGGAGAACACATTAATGATGACTTACAGTTTACTTCAGTTGAAGGGATGAATATTTATCGTATCATTCAAGAGTCAGTTAATAATGCTATAAAATATGCTGAAGCGACTAAAATAACGGTTGAGGTAAATCAGGTAGATGATAAACTTTTAGTTCAAGTTTCTGATAACGGAAAAGGGTTTGATGCTCAAAAAGTTGAACTTGGTAATGGACTCAATAATATGAAAAAACGCGCTCATGAAATTGATGGAGAGTTAACTGTAACCTCTGCAGAAGGTAACGGAACGGTAATTAGGTTACAGATGTAATATACGTCATGTATCGTATAGGTGAAATTCAATACGTTTACTATTTTTATAAAAATACCAGCCAATGAACATTAAAATAGCCATAGTTGACGACAACACATTTTTAATAAATGCAGTAAAAGAGAAGCTGTCTTTTTTTGAGGACTTGAATTTTAAATTTTCAGCAATGAATGGTTCTGATTTATTATCTAAATTGGAAAGCAATCACAATCTTGATTTAATCCTTATGGATATTGAAATGCCAGTGCTTAATGGTATTGAAACTACTGAAATAGTCAAGCAAAAATATCCTCATATAAAAATCATTATGCTTACTGTTTTTGATAATGATGAAAACATTTTCAATGCCATAAAAGCAGGAGCTGATGGCTATTTGCTAAAAGAAATTAATGCTAAAGATTTACATAGTGGTATTCTTGAAACATTAAATGGAGGCGCAGCTATGAATCCTTCAATAGCACTAAAAACCTTGAAATTACTTCGAAATCCTATGAGTATTGAAAACGAAAAGGATAAAGAAGATATTAAACTTACTGCAAGAGAGACTGAAGTGTTAGAGCACTTGAGCAAAGGATTGAATTACGTGCAAATTGCTGAAAACTTAATTCTTTCAACAGGTACTGTAAGAAAGCATATTGAAAATATTTACAAAAAGCTACAAGTGCATAATAAACTTGAAGCGGTACAAAAAGCAAAGAAAAATAACCTTATTTAATGTTTACACTATCAGGTACTAAAACAGTGTAATCACCATTATTGCGAATAACATCTCTAACAATTGAAGACGAAATAAACGATGTTTTTGCAGCAGTAAGCAAGAAAACGGTTTCAATTTTAGAAAGTTTACGGTTGGTATGTGCTATTGCTTTTTCAAACTCAAAATCAGCAGGATTACGTAAACCACGTAAAATAAATTGAGCATCAATCTTTTTACAGAATTCTATAGTTAAACCTTCATAAGTTACTACAGACACTTTAGGTTCATCTTTAAACGCATTTTCAATAAAGGCTTTACGTTCTTCAAGAGAAAACATATAGTTTTTATCAGCATTAATACCAATAGCTACAACTACTTCATCAAAAAGCTTTACACCACGTTTAATAATATCGTAATGTCCTAAAGTAATTGGATCAAAAGACCCTGGAAAGATTGCGCGTTTCATAATGTAAAATTACAGATTTTATTTCAAAGCCTCTTCAATAGCATTTTCAAAAAGAGCGCTTAAGCTTATTCCTGCTGTTGCAGCTTGCTGAGGTAATATGCTGGCTTTAGTTAAACCAGGTACTGTGTTAACTTCTAAAAGATGAGGTTCTCCATCTTTAAAAATATATTCGCTTCGGCTAAACCCTTTTAGCTTCAAAATGGTATACACCTGTTTAGCAACTGTATTAACCTTTTCTTCTTGTGTTTTGCTTAATCTGGCAGGAGTTATTTCTTGCGATTCACCCAAATATTTTGCTTTGTAATCAAAAAAATCATTGTTGCTCACAATTTCAGTAATCGGTAAAACGGTTACTTCTCCTTTGTAAGTAATCACACCAACCGAAACTTCAGTGCCATCTAAAAACGATTCAATAATTACTTCGTCATCTTCTTTAAAAGCGACATCAAGAGCGTTTTTTATATCTTCTTTTTTATAGACTTTAGTAATCCCAAAACTACTACCAGCTTTATTTGCTTTTACAAAACAAGGTAAGCCAACTTTGTTGACAATGTCGTTTTCATTAACTGCATCTCCTTGGTTGAGGTAATAGGACGTTGCGGTTTTAATTCCGTAAGGTTTTAAGGTGCTTAAACAGTCACGTTTGTTAAATGTTAATGCGGCTTGATACATGCCACAACTAGTATGCGGAATGTTTAACAACTCAAGATATCCTTGCATGTAGCCATCTTCACCAGGAGTGCCATGAATAGCATTAAACACACAATCAAAAGTTATTTTCTTGTCTTCAAGAGTAATCGAAAAGTCATTTCTGTCAATAGGAAATTCTACATCATTGTCATTAACATAAACCCATTTGTGCTTAAAAATATGTATTCTGTAAGCGTTGTATTTTGAAGTGTCTAGAGTTTCATAAACCACTTGACCGCTTTTTAAGGATATTTCATACTCGCTAGAATATCCTCCCATTATAATGGCAATATTTTTTTTCATATAAAGTCCTGTGTTCACAGGAATTGCTGTTAATTAATAATCACTCGATAATCCGAAACAAACAATAAAACGTAACTAATAATAGTTAAGCTAAAATAGCACATTAAAGCAAAAGAAAAAACCTTTGAGTTTTTATATATTTGTCATAATCTAATTTCCATTTATGAGTTTAGTAAAGTTTCTTACCAGTAAAGCATTTTTAAAACAAATTGCACTGGCTATCGTTGCTCTTGTAGTATTATCGTTTTTAATATTACAATGGCTGAAAAGTTACACCAACCATGGTGAGTTTGTAGAAGTGCCAGATTTAAAAGGTAAGACTTTAGAAACCGTTCAAATAGAATTAGGTGATAATGACTTGCAAATGGAAATTCAGGATTCGGCTAACTACAATCCTAATTATCCTAAATATTCAGTTATTGAGCAATATCCTTTAGCAGGTACTCAGGTTAAAGAAAACCGAAAAATCTATCTTATTTTAAATCCATCAGGTTATCGTAAGGTTGCAGTCCCAAATATTGTAAGACGTACTTTTAGACAAGCCAAACCAACTCTAGAAGCATTAGGGTTTGAAGTAGGAAAAATCACTTATGTTGATGACCTTGGTAAAGATGAGGTGATTGCTGTAAAATATGAAGGAGAAACTCTTAAAGCTGGAGATTTATTACCACTAACCACAAAAATTGATTTGGTTTTAGGTAATGGTAACCGATCAAACTAAACATGGCAGATCACGATACTTCAATAGACGACAATGATGATGAGTTGTACGAACATTATTCGTTTACCGCTGAAAAAGGTCAGCAACCACTTCGTATAGATAAATATTTAATGAATTTTATTGAAAACGCAACACGCAATAAAATTCAAACTGCTGCAAAAAACGGAAGTATTTACGTTAATGATACTCCTGTAAAGCAAAATTACAAGGTAAAACCATTTGATAAAATCAGAGTGCTTTTTGAGCATCCTCCTTATGAGTATTTGTTAACGCCTGAGAATATTCCGTTGGATATTGTTTATGAAGATGACGAGCTATTGGTAGTTAATAAACCTGCAGGAATGGTTGTGCATCCTGGTCATGGTAACTATTCAGGGACTTTAATAAACGCTTTAACCTATCATTTTGATAACTTACCAAACAATTCTAGTAATCGTCCTGGATTAGTGCATCGTATCGATAAAGATACTAGCGGACTTCTAGTGGTTGCAAAAACTGAAGAGGCTATGACGCATTTGTCTAAGCAGTTTTTTGATAAAACCAGTGAGCGCGAATATGTGGCTTTGGTTTGGGGAAATGTTGATGAGGATTCAGGTACTGTAGAAGGTAATATTGGTCGTCATCCAAAAAACAGACTGCAAAACACCGTTTTTGAAGGTGATGATGCCGATAAAGGCAAGCCAGCAGTAACTCATTACAAAGTAATTGAGCGTTTAGGTTATGTAACTTTAGTGTCTTGTAAGTTAGAAACTGGACGTACACACCAAATTCGAGTGCACATGAAACACATTGGACATACACTGTTTAATGACGAACGTTATGGTGGCGAAAAAATACTAAAAGGAACAACCTTCAATAAATACAAGCAGTTTGTGGAAAACTGTTTTAAAGTATTGCCACGACAAGCACTACATGCTAAAACACTTGGGTTTGAGCATCCTAAAACTGGAGAGTTTTTACGTTTTAATACCGAAATTCCTGAAGACATGCAGCTGTGTGTTGAAAAATGGCGTAACTACTCCAAGCATCAAGAATTGTAATAAGTTTTCTCAATAGTTTTATTGAAAAGAATAAAACCTAAAGTTGATTTTATAACTAGGTAATTGTAACTTTGAAAAAGAACTATTGTTTAACTTTTAAAGAGATTCCTGCTTTCGCAGGAAATGATTATGAAACTCGTTTTATCACCAGCAAAATCTTTAGATTACGAAAGTAAACTTCCCACAACAAAAACTACTGAAGCTTGTTTTTTAAACGAAGCTGAACGCCTTAATAAGTTGCTTAAAAAGAAGTCGGCTAAAAGTTTGTCAAAGCTTATGAATATCTCTGATAATCTTGGGCAATTAAACTACGAGCGTAATCAAGACTGGAGCTTGCCATTTACAAAAGACAATGCAAGACAAGCTGTTTATGCTTTTAGTGGTGATGTGTATAGAGGCTTAGACGCTTACACTATTGAAAGTAGTAAGTTAGATACTTTAGAAGACACAGTTCGCATTATTTCAGGACTCTATGGTGTTTTAAAACCATTGGATTTAATTCAACCTTACCGTTTAGAAATGGGAACTAAATTTCCAGTAGGAAAAAACAAAAACTTATACGAGTTCTGGAAAAAGAAAGTTACTCAAGCACTCAATGACGAGCTGCAAGACGATGAGGTGTTCTTAAATTTAGCGAGTAACGAGTATTTTAAAGCTATTGATACCAAAGCATTAAAAGTTACTGTAATTACTGCCAGTTTTAAGGATTTAAAAAATGGCGAATACAAAACCATTATGACTTTTGCTAAACTTGCCAGAGGTTATATGACACGATATATTGTAGATACCAATTCCAAAACCATTGACGACCTTAAAGGGTTTAACTACGAAGGTTATGGCTTTAGCGAAAGCATGTCTACTAAAAACGACTTGGTATTTATAAGATAATCAGGCCTTAGCTTTTTTGTCAATATTTATTTTTTGCTCAGTAGTTGGACGTTTTTTTATTTTTTGGCGTCTAACACCTGAAGACCCTCTGTGTATTTTTCCGCGTCGTGTTTTTTTATCACCTTTTCCCATGTTTATTATTATTGGTTACTACAGTAAAATACAAATTTTTTATACTTTAGTCAAGCAATCGATAATCCTCTCAATTCTATATGGTTTACTATTTAATATTGGCTATTCAATTTTTTTGTGTGTATCACGTTTTCAAACATAAAAATGAATATT
Organism: Gaetbulibacter jejuensis; assembly: GCF_039524015.1. NCBI lineage: Bacteria > Pseudomonadati > Bacteroidota > Flavobacteriia > Flavobacteriales > Flavobacteriaceae > Gaetbulibacter > Gaetbulibacter jejuensis. The sequence continues at coordinate 1,256,941 of NZ_BAAAGF010000001.1, forward strand.
ACTGGGTGTTTCTTATCATTTTTGTTCCAGTAATAGGTTGTGCAGTTTATTTAATTAGTAATGTTTATAATAAAAGAGATGCCGAAAAAGTAGCTAGTGATATTACGTCTATTATCAACCCAACAAAAAAAGTTAGGGATTTAGAAAGCAAACTTCAATTTTCTGATACTTATCAAAATAGATTAAATTTAGCTGATGCTTATTTTGAAATATCTGATTACTCAAATGCTAGTCTACATTATGAACAGTTGCTTGAAGATAAATCGCAAAGCAACATATTTGTAAAAAAGAAGCTGTTAGAAAGTTATTACTACGCACAAGAGTATGAAAAAGCAATTGAGATTGCTGAAACAATAAAAGACCACCAAGAGTTTGTTAATACCATTTCGCAATTTACTTACGGATTATGCCTTGAAAAGCTTAACAGAATTGATGAAGCTGAAACCAATATGAAAGTAATAAACCAGCGTTATTCCCATTACAACGAGCGCTTGGTATTGGCTGAATTTTTATTGAGTCAACAAAAAAATGATGCTGCTTACGATATTTTAAATGATATTAACGCAGAGTCACAACATATGACCAAACCTAACCGAAGAATTTACAGGGCAACCATAAATAAAGTTAAGGACTATTTAAGCAAAGCATAGTTGTTTTTTCATAAACATCCATACCAACCTTTTATTCAAAATGACACTACAAAGTTAATTGTAGGCACATTACCACCACCAAGATTTTCAACAGGTGAGTTGCTAGAAAAAGATGTAGACTTTTGTTACGGCAGCTATTACAATAGCTTGTGGTTGTTTATTGATAAAATTCATAATTTGAATTTACGATACGATAATTCGCAAGAGGCTATTGAAGAACGTAAACGCTTTTTAATACAGCATAAAATAGGTGTTTGTGATATTGTTGAAAGTGCAGAACGAAAGAAGGTTGATGCTTCCGATTTGGGAATGACTAACATTGTGTTGCGAGATCTTATTGGCTACATTAAGCAATACCCAACTATTGATACCTTACTGTTTACAGGCGGAAACAGTAAAAATGGACCAGAATATTTTTTTAGAAAACACATTAAAGACTATAATATTAAGTTGAAAGTGGTGACTAACGAAGTTCCAAGAATACACGAGTTTGTTATTCCGATAGAAGGGAAGAAACCTACTGAAGCTACTCGAAAAATAAAAACCGTGTCCTTGACTTCTGGGTCAGGAGCAGCAAATATTTCGATAAGTAGATTGCCATTGTATAAACAGTTAAAAGCTAAAAATCCTGATTTTAATACTTTTGATTTTAGGGTTATGCAGTATAGTGAGTTTTTTTAGGGAGTCTTTTTACCAGTCTAAAAGAGCATTATTTTAAATATTCTATCAGTACATCTAGTTCGTCTTCAGTATAATTAAATTTATGTATTGTTCCATTGTTTCCCCACATTTCTTTTAATTCTAAAGCATACTTGTCTTTTGCTTTTAGCAAAGAGTCTTGCTTGGTTAAATATAATTTTAAATAACTAATTCCAACATTTTCAACGACTCCCTCAATATAGTTGTGATTCATTTCTTTTGAGACGTGACATTTTTTGCAATCCTGCATGAATATAGATTCGCCTAGTTTAAACTCAGGTGAAGTTTGTTTTATTTTAACCACTGCTTGTTTATCATCATTAATTATGGAATCAAATTCAGTAATTCCATTCTTTTTAATTACAAAAATGAAAACACCAATAGATAAAGCTAAAACGACACATGATGCAGTTATAATTTTAAGTATTAGTTTTCTGGGATTGTTCATTTATTATAATTCAATCAGCATTTATATATTCATAAAGTCCAATTAATTCTGTTTGAGTTATTGAGTTGGCCCAAAAGCTTCTGTGATAATCAACTCCTAATTCTCTTATTTTAGAACTATCAATTTTTTGTTTGTTTAAGGTCATCCAATTCCAGAGTAAAGTAGAGTCTGTTTTTGCTAATGCAGGTCCAGTCATATTTCTGTTTAGTGTATGGCAAGCTGCACAATTTGCATTAAAAATTTGTTTTCCAATTTGCGCATTTTCAGTTAATTTTAGTGAAACAGTTCCACAAATTAATTGAGGGGTTTTAGTTCCGCAACCAGCAGTTTTTGGTATGCTAAAACTGTATAAGAAAAAAGAAATTACAATTGTTAACATCAAAAGTCCACTTGAAATTTTCAAAATTTGATTGATCAAATCTTTCATGGAATTTGATTTAAATTATAGTTGTTTAAAGTTACGAAAAACTATTTGTTTTAGCTTGAATTTACTGTGATTTAATTGTCTTTAGAGATTCTTTTTCTAATCAGTAAAAAAGTCATAATTAAAATAATACTTACTCCAATAACTAATAAGCCATACTTGAATAACCCTGTAATAAAAAAGGTTGCAAACCCTTTGTAGCGACCTCTTTTAGAATACTCAACAAGTTCAGGTATTAGGTCAGAGTTCTCTAATAAGAAATAGCAAATCATACATATTATACCAATTATGTAATGCCTTACTATTTTAAAGTTTCTCTTGTTCATTAGTTTGTAGAATATAAATACTGTCTTGTGTTAATTAAAGGTTGTAATTAAGATTAATATAGAAGTTTAGAGACAGCTGTAATGAGTTATGCACGTTGTTTTAATATTTTTCCTTTTTCTTGATTTTTATTCTTAATTCTGAAAAATAAATTTATTCCATAGCTCAACAATTTTATTCGCAAAATACATTATTTCATAATTTTTACCTGATTCAAGCCTAATGTTGAAAGTTTGACTATTGACTGGTACAGTAGAGTCAGCAGTATAAGATACGCTATCTGAAGTTATTGTAGAGGCATCAACACTTTGGACTGGGTCTTCACTCGATCGAATGGAAGTTAATATCTTGTGTTTAGAACCATTACATAAATCGGCACAAACTCTTAATTCAGGATTATTATTAATAAATTCTTCAACACCAATATAATCCTCTTTTTTTAACCAATCTTTTATGTGATATCCGTAAGTATATAGATTTATTATATAATCATATAATAAATTCTGCTTTTGTTGAATCAAAGCCTCTTTCAAGTTTTCTCTATCTCTTTCAAGTTTTTTATAAACATCAAGTGAGTTTTTTAGTCCAATATTTGAAAAGTCAATAGTTTTCATTTCTAAATGTATTATAACAATCTCGTATAACCGTCAGTTATGGGTTAATATGTGTTAGTTTTCGGTTAAGCATTGTTGTTGACTGGCTTTTATTTGCGATTTTTTTAGTTCAAATTTCTTTTGAATTAATTAATTTAGCTCGTAATGTAAATTATAAATATTGTCCACGATAACTAGTTCTTTGTCTTTTAAAGAAATAATATTTATTAGAATCGGTCCTGCAAAATAATATTTATCATTATCTAACTGTTCAATCACTCCAACAGTATATTTTTTATAATAATCAAGTTTGTCTTTTGGAACAGGTCTATAAACTAAAATACCATTTTCAGAAACTTTCCAATAGTCGGATATTAAATCTCCATCCTTGTACCACCCACTTGTTATTTCAATATCAGAACGATTAATTTTTTCGTCAGAAACAATTATTTCAATTCCATATTTTGCAGTCATTTTTTTACTTAAAGAATCATTTTTAATTTTAGTGTTTTTTTCTCCGTAGATAAATTTCCAATTTCCAATCAAATCAGTTCTTTCAAGTTTTTGAGAATAAGCTATAAAAGGAAAAATGATTAGTAAACAAAGTATTTTAGTTCTCATTGTAAATGTTTTACAACTAGTTTATAATAGCTAAATATATAAAAACCTATTAGTTATATTTTAAATAATAGGGTTTTATCTAGTTGTTTTTTGTGGGTATATAACCAAGTTACTTTACAATGGAGTTTTAAATAGTATATCTTATTGCTAATTATTTTGTTTTAATTTCATTTTAGCAATTCTAACCAAATGCTGTTTAATAGGGTTTTTCATATTAGCCATACAATAGTCAAAAAGACTTTTGTTGGTATTTATTAAAGTTTCATAAGCAATAAAATTATCTACATAGTAGATTTCTTCTAAAACAGCTAAAAATTTAGGAAATAGTTTAGTGTCTTCAGGATAGTGATTTTTTAACACTACACCCAAATCGGTAATGTGTTGTGCGGCAGCAGTAGGGTCAACACTGTAGGCTTCAAGATAACCTTGAGCAAAAGAGGTTAACCCATAGTTGCTATAGTCTTTTTTAGGGTAAGTTATTTTTGTAGTATTGGTTTTACTGGTGTCGTTAGTAGTGTTGCTAGCAGTTGTAGTACTTGTTGTATTGGAGGTGGTTGGTGTGCTATTGGTAGTAGTAGTGCTTTTTAGTACATCGGTAGAAGGGTTAAACAAACGCGCTTTGTAAACATGCTTTTCTAGAGCCTTATCATACTCTGGAAATACATAGGTTGTAGCACCATCTATCGAAACCACTAAGTTAAGCGATGTGGTGTTACCTAAAGTGCCAACCATAGCGTATTTACCACGTACATACTCGCCATTTTCAAAAAGGTATACGTTCTTTTTATCTTCTGCTGGAATATACCACAAATCGTTAATCGCTGTACCAGGAACAGCGACTACTTTTTCGTTGGTAACCGTAGGCATATTTAAAAAAGCATAGGCCTTATTTGCGGTTTTATTTGTGCCTACAAAAGCGCCAAGACCTTTGGTGTAGTTTATAAAGTTCCAGTCTTTTAATTCGCCTTCGTCACCTCGTTCTAGAGCTTTTACTTTAAGACCGTTAAACAAGAGTACATTTTCGGCACCTGTACTTAGTATTTCTACCGGAATTTTCTGGTCTTTTTTGTATGTGCCAAGATAGGCATTGCGAGCAATGTAATAGGTTTTTGAAAGTGGATCGTAAAACACAAAATCATTTATAAATCTTGAAAACAGCATTTTCTTAAACTCTTTTCCATTAATAAAAACTATCGGAACAAGGCGTGCATTGGCAACAACTCCGTTGGTAAGGTCTGTCATTTGTACCGTTAGAGCTTGTAAACCCTTTTCATATTCGTTATGGTAAATAATGCTTCTGGTAGATGGAGGTGCTACTTTACCATCAAATTTATTTCGAAGCGGTTGTTTGGTTTCGGCATCTAGTATTGTGCGAACTATCCAATTACCTTGCGCATCAAACTCATACGTGTATATAGTGGCAGGAAATCCTTGGGTGTGTGCATATACTACGAGGCCATTTTCGTAGCGTATTTCTCGTACTATAATTTCTCCATCCTTGTTTGTACTTATTTCGTTTACGGTACACTTGGTGCCATCTTGTGTATAAGAGTATGTTATAGTACTAATACTATGTTTAGGATTGGTATACGTGGTTTTTATCACTCTATTTTTTGAATCGTATTCAAAGGCTCTGCTTGGGTTGTTATCTTCTTTTTCTTCAAGTAGTTTGCCTTTGTTATCATATACATATTGATAGGTGCTATATCTATCTTTAAAGTAAACAACCCTCCCTTGGTCATCACGACGTATTTCAAATTCAACATTATAAGGAAACCATTGCCCATCTTTGGTATAGTATTCTGATATGCTTTCTTGAAAAACAGTACCTTTTAAATTTTGATATTGCAAACTGCTTCCTCTAGGTATAGGGTTTTTAGGCGCATGAATCCAGTCAACATGTTGGGCAAAACCTGAATAGGTAGTTAATGTAATGACTATAAGTAGTAAAGATAGTTTGGTGTTGAAATTTTTCATCTAGCTGTAAGTTACAGCTACAATGTTATTTCAAAATGAACTATAAAAAAATACGACAGTTGACGTATTTTATTTTTATTACCTACAACGGTTTTGGCTATGATTTCGTTGCGGAAAAATTCGAAGGGTTTTTCATTATCGGTAAAAAGATAGCAAAAACACGTCGAATTTTGATGGAAATTTTATGAGCAAAAAATATTGTATTTGTTATTTAACATCATTATTAATTTCTATCCAATATCCATTTGGGTCTTTAAAGTAAATCTGTTTGATTCCATCTTTTCGTACATAAATTGTATTCGGATTGTCTTTCCAATCAAAAAATTCAATTTTTAAGTTCTTTAGATTATCAATTAAGGCGTCTAAATTAGATGTAGATAAAGCAAAATGTACAGCTTTATTTATTTTTATTTCTGAATTTGGACGAGGAATAAGATGAAGCTGTTTGCCTTCATTTAATGATAGCCATCTCGTTTCAGAATTAGAAGCCGTATTTTCAATTTCTTTAAGTTGAAGCACGTTTTGGTAAAACTGAACAGACTCGTCTACATCTTTTACTGAAAGCGCTATATGATTAAATGAAAAGGTGTGTGTCATTATCTTATTAATTCTTCATTAAGTTGTTAGTAAATGTTTATTATAGGTAATTAAAGAATAATTCAACAAAAACACCAAGAACAACACTTAATATTGCAGTTAAATTAGATAAAGGTTTTAATTTAAATGTGTTTGCAAATGCAAGCCATAAACACAGCAGCGCACAAATTGATAAAATTATTGTTCCGTATAAAGGTACTATGCTATTGAAAAGACCTATTAGATTAAAAATAGGGTCTAGCAAAGCAGTAAACCCAAAAAGGGCTAAAGTAAAGTTTGTCTTTTTATGTCCTATAAAAAGGTAATAACTCGCAGCTAAAAGCTCAACACTAATAGCCAAAGGACCAAATTGGTTATAGTATTCTCTTTTAAAATACGCTTCTAATCCTTGAGGAAATTCAATTTTTGATATAAAAGCAACACTTAAAGAAATCCCAACAATCAAAAGTGATAATGCAATAATTTTTCTTTTTTTCATAAGGTCTTTCTAAATGTTTTACAATGGTTTGGCTATGAGAGTTATGTAATTTAGTAAATATAAACCGAATAGAAAATCTGTGAGTCTAGTCGTTTCGAAATTTAGGGTAGACGAGAATCTATTTGCGGATAGGCAAGCAAGTAGTTATTAAAGGTCATTGTGAGCTACTGCTTTAGTGTTTGTTTTCAGTTTGCAATAACTCTTTTAAAGGTCTTCTTAGTTTTTTATAGTCCTCTGGCATTTGAAGAAATGGCTCAATGGTAAAAGTAATTGTATTTTTTGCATTGAAAACCCAATAGTTTCCTTTTAATTTTCCGTCACCAGTCTTAATATTATCCCGAGGAATATTGTTAATTGAAAATTCATTTTTTTCTTCACTATACCAAATTCCTAATGCTTCTAAATCTTTTTCTTTAATATAATTGAGTGTTAAATGTGGTTGGATTACATTGTTGATAGTTTTTAAATTAAAGCTTTTAACAGGAAAATTATTTAATTCTTTTGACCAAGCTGTGTTTTTTCTTTTCACATCAAGAATTTTATTCCACTGTTCCAGTACTAGTGTACTATCCTTTTTTGTCTGTATAACTGTAAATAATCCTTCTTGGATAATTTCAATTTCTTTATTTTGAGGGTATATAGTTATGGTGGTTTTTTCAGAAGCTATTCTACCATCTTCAATTCCAAAAAAAGAAGCCAATGCAAAGAATAATATTTTTATTTGTTCCATTTATCGTTCGGTTTTTTAATTAGCGGTCAAATTTAGTGACTATGAGTAGTTGCATGTTTAAGCAACTAATTTAGAAATACAAGCTGAATAGAAAATCTGTGAGTCTAGTCTTTTCGAAATTTAGAAATAGCAGGCTGAAGACTAGCATTAAATTATGTAAGCGGTTGGTGTCTAAACCGTTTCCTGATTTGTATAGCTTATATATATTGTTAGTCTTTGGTTATTTTTTATTTAGAGCTTCAATTCTTTCTTTATAGTAATCGTCACCACTTATTTCATAAGCCTTTTTTAAGTATTTTAATGCATTCTCTTTGTCATTTTGAGATTCATAATACTCAGCCATCGAATCATAAGCATTTGCACTTGTTGGATTGTATTTAATATTCATTTCAAAAAACATTAATGCCTTCTTAGGTTGACCCATTTGCATATTCATGTAGCCATAGCCATTTAGCATTTCGTCTATCATAGGTGCAGTAGGAACACCAAAATGTTCAGTGTAGATTTGTTCCTGCTCCTTCAATAGCGAAACCAATTCTTCTATTGGTGTTTCCGGATTATTATATTTTTGAGGAGATTTAAACTGATACCATTCAAAAAGAAAAATCAACCCATCTCTTATAGATGGTAACGGAACTGTACCATGTAAATCTTCATTATAAAACTTCCATGAAAAATTTAATCCATTCTGTTTTTGAGATTTAGCATAATTTGAAAACTCAATGATTGAACGCGCAAACAAAGTAAACTCTGAAGAGTCATCCATAATATTCTCCATTGTTATGTCTTCATTCCACATATGTAGCTGCTCTGCTGCTAAAGACACAAAGAGAGATTTGCCTTCATAACTTTCGGTACTCAATTTTGCTTTTGCTTCCTTCAATAATTTTTGGTCGTCCCAATCCAAACTTGGATCTATAGCTATATAATTTTGAAAGAGATGCTTATGATTAACCAACATATTTATGGTAAACAAACCAGCATAAGAATGCCCAATTAAGGTACGATAAGGAATGGTTGGATACTTACTATCAATATATGGTATGAGTTCCTTTTCAATAAATTTAGTAAAGGTTTCTGCGCCTCCAGTTTCACGATCAAATGCGCTACCACGTCTCATTTTTATTTGTGAAGTAGTTAAATCTCTTGTTCGGTTTTTGCGATTAGAAATCCCAACAAGTATCATGTGTGGGAGGTAATGTCCCCAATAATTACCATAAACAGTTTCTAAAGTGCTTTCTAGTGAAAATCCGTCCATTAAATAAATAACAGCATATTTTTCATCACTATCTGGCTGAAAATTATCTGGTAATCTTACCCAAAAGTCACGGCATTCTCCTAAAGTTTTAGAAAATATGGAATCTACTATTCGGTTTTGAAATTGCGCTGTTTGGGACTCAGCTGTTTGTGCAATTGCACCTTGATTTACTATTAAAGGAGATGCAATAAATACTAATAAGTAGAGGTAATACTTCATTATTTTGGTTTGAATTTAAATGCTAATAAATACATACGCTAAACTAAATGTTTACTTTGATTATTTGTTGTTAGTAATAAAGGCTAACGTGTTTGTGTAAGATTAGTTACTTGATTTAGGATGTAATTTAGCAAATAAAAACCGAATAGGAAACCTACAGGTTCCGACGCTTTAGGATTCAGAAGTAGACGAGAACCAGCAATTATTTATAGCCATCTTTGTTGTGTGTAGTTTTTATTTTTAAAATTCAGAGCGAACATTATTATAATTTTCTAATACTTTTAAAACTTTTTCTGGTTCGATTCCTCCAAAACAAGATAAATGTAATTTGTTATTCGTTCTTTTTAATTCCATTTCCAAAATCATATCACAATTCATTATAGGTCTCAATTCACTCCATTGATGAGCAATAACTGAAATTGGACTATATCCTATAATTCCCCAAGTTTGAATACCACTAAATCTGGGTAAATATTCTTTTCTCTTTATTTCTCTGTAAAGTTGCTCAACAGTTAATTCTTTTAAAGTGATTGATTTTGTGTGAGGTGCATCAATATCGTCGCTAATGTGAACACTGTCACGAGTTAAAATAATTTCAGTCATTAATTCAGTTCAGTTTTGGCATTGTTTTCCGAATTTGTTTTACTCGTCCGTTTTTGATTCCCATTTGAGTAAGTAAATCAACATATTCAGTAAATTGCTTGTTAAATTTTTTATATTCAGTCGGATTTTCAATGTGAATTTCCCAAAGTGCTCCAGCTCCACCAAATAATTCTCGGCTAATCACAAGTCTTTTAAATTCCGATTCATCTTTATTGTCAGCAGCGAGTCGAATTTGAGATAAATGGTCCACATAAAATCCAAGTCCGTTATCAATTAGAATTTGTCCGAGTAAATCCGATTTCAAAGTCAGTTCCGAAACATTTATATCCGAGAAGTCAATCGGTATTTTTTTCTTTTTTAGAAAGTCAAATAGTCCCATTAAATGTCCATTCAGTTCGGTTTTCTCAAATTACACACAACTAGTTTATAATAGCTAAATATATAAAAACCTATTATTTATATCCTAAATAGTACTAATGTTACTAGTTTTAGTTGAGTTGTTTCCTAATTTGGTGCAAAAATCGTATTATTATTTTTATATCAATTTAGGATAAAAACAGCAAGTGTATTTTTTAAGAGCCTAATTGTCTTAAGCCTTCGTAAACCACTACGCTTACCGCATTGGCTAGGTTTAAACTACGTATGTGCTTGCTATACAATGGAATTTTAAATAGTGAGTCTTCATTGTTTTGGGTGATGTGTTTAGGGAGTCCAACCGACTCTTTTCCAAAAACCAAAAACAAGTCGTCTTTAAAAGGAATGTCCCAATGCTGTTGCTTGCCATGACTAGACAAATACACCATATTTGCAGTTTTGTTTTTAGTGAAAAAATCGTCAATATCGTCATAATAAACAATATCCAAGTGTTGCCAGTAGTCTAATCCTGCACGTTTTAATCGACTGTCATCTATTTCAAAACCAAAAGGTTTTACCAAGTGCAATGTAGAGCCAGTAGCTAATGCTAACCTACCAATATTACCTGTGTTGTTTGGAATTTCAGGTTCTATAAGAACAATATTTAAAGACATTAAAATGATTTTTTTTTGAACTGTATAAATATAAAATAACCTATTCTTAATCGAATAGGCTATTTGTACTTTTTATAAAAAACTACAACAATTAGTTTTTGTTTTGTTGTTTCTTTATAGTGCTTTCATCAATATCAAACTGGTTGGTGTTTTGGTTAACATCGCCAGTTGGATTTAACGGATTGCTTTGTTTTTTCTTTGGTTTAAATTTTCTTTTGTCTTCAATAATTCCCATTATTCATTTGATGTTTTATCGTTCATCATTAATATAAGAAATTGAAGCCAAAATTCTATTAAAATTATCTTAAAATCAGATAATTATAGATTTTGTAAAGTTTGGAATTGTACTAATGCTGTTTTGGTTTAAATGCTTTATAAACGCACTACCAATAATAGCACCTTTAGCATAAGTGGTTGCTTGCGTAAATGTTTCACTATTACTTATTCCAAACCCAACAATTTGAGGGTTATTTAGAGTCATATCATTTATGCGTTTAAAATAGTTTAATTGCTCCTCGCCAAATCCTGTTTTTGCTCCTGTTGTACTTGCGCTACTAACCATATAAATAAATCCATTAGAAACCGAATCGATATAATGAATGCGTTCATCACTAGTTTGAGGTGTGATTAAAAACACGTTTGTTAGTCCGTATTTTTCAAAAGTAGCTTGATATTCTTCATGATAAACATCCACAGGAAGATCTGGAATAATTAATCCATCAATGCCAATTTCATGACATTTCTTACAGAAGTTTTCCACGCCATATTGAAGCATTGGATTGAAATAACCCATAATAATTAGTGGAATAGAAACCGTTTTTCTAATATCTTTTAACTGATTAAAAAGTATTTCGGTAGTCATTCCGTTTTTTAACGCTTGGGTAGAACTTGCTTGTATGGTTGGTCCATCAGCTAAAGGATCGCTAAACGGTAAACCAATTTCAATCATATCTACACCACTGTTTTCAAGCGATTCAATAATAGAAACTGTATCGTTAAGGCTTGGATATCCTGCTGTAAAATATATGGATAGTAACTTTTTGTCTTCGTTTAGTTTATGTTGAATTCTATTCATCATTATAAATTAAAATGCTTAATATAGGTTTCTAAATCTTTGTCACCACGACCAGACAAACTCACAACAACAATAGCATCAGGTTTAAAGGTTTTTTGTTCAAAAACAGCCAAAGCGTGAGAGCTTTCAATAGCAGGAATAATGCCTTCCAGCTTACAAAGTTCTAAACCTGCATTCATTGCTTGATCGTCTGTTATGGCAATAAACTCAGCACGACCTGAAGCATACAAATGTGCATGCATTGGTCCAACTCCAGGATAATCTAGTCCTGCCGAAATAGAATAAGGCTCAGTAATTTGACCATCGTTAGTTTGCATAAGTAGGGTTTTGCTTCCATGTATAATTCCCATCTTTCCTAATACTGAAGTTGCTGCACTTTCGCCAGAATTTACACCATGACCAGCAGCTTCAACTGCTATAAGATTCACATTTTCATCATCTAAAAAATGATAATAAGCACCAGCAGCATTACTGCCACCACCAACACAAGCAATAACATGGTCAGGTGTTTCAGTTCCTTCGTGTGTTTTTAGTTGCGATTTTATTTCCTCTGAAACCACACTTTGAAATCTTGCTACCATATCAGGATAAGGATGCGGACCAACCACACTACCAATAATATAGTGCGTATTTACAGGATTGCTAATCCAGTCTCTTATGGCTTCATTTGTAGCGTCTTTTAAGGTTTTGCTTCCTGAAGTTGCAGGAACAACTGTAGCACCAAGCATTTTCATTCTGGCAACATTAGGCGCTTGTCGAGCAATATCAATTTCTCCCATGTAAACAATACATTCTAATCCCATTAATGCGCAAACCGTTGCTGTTGCAACACCATGTTGTCCTGCTCCAGTTTCGGCAATAATTCGGGTTTTGCCAAGGCGTTTTGCCATAAGAATTTGACCAATAGTATTATTGATTTTATGTGCTCCTGTATGGTTAAGGTCTTCGCGTTTGAGGTAAATTTTAGTATTGTATTTTTCTGAAAGTCGCTTAGCAAAATAGAGTGGAGAAGGACGACCAACGTAGTCTTTTAAAAGCTGATTGAACTCTGCTTTAAAATCGGGTTCGTTCATTACTTTAAGATAGTTTTGTCGTAACTCTTCTACATTTGGATATAGCATCTCAGGTATGAATGCGCCTCCAAATTCTCCGTAATAGCCTTTTTCGTTTACATTATAACTCATAGTTGTTTTTTTTTGGTCATGCTGTGTCGAGCTCAGAATGACAAATCAGTTTTAAATGTTGCTAGTTCTTCTAAATTTTTTAAGCCTGCTTCTATCTCGAACTTGCTATTAACATCAAGCGCATAGCAGTATTTAGATTTTGGACTTCGCAGGAAGGATTTAATATCTTCGGTTTCGTTTAAACCAATACCACCACTTAAAAAATACGGTTTCTGCGATGGATAATTGCTTAATACTTCCCAGTTAAAGGTGTAACCATTACCTCCTGGTAATTGCCCTTTAGTATCAAAAAGAAAGTAATTGCAAACTGCTTCGTAGGGTTTTAAAACGTCAAAATTAAATTCGTCTTTTATTGAAAATACTTTAATGATTTCAATAGGATTGTCATTTGGTTCTCTACTGCGCTCGAACTGATATTTAATTTCATTGCAAAAATCAGAAGATTCATTTCCATGAAGCTGTATAGCATTAAGCTTATGTGTTTTTACTTTTGATAAAATATAATCTATTTCAGCATCTACAAAAACACCTACTTTTTTTATTGCTTTTGGAAGTTCTGGGATGTTACCATCAAAATATCTTTTGGATTGTTTATAGAAAATAAAACCAAGATAGTCAGGTTGTAAGTTGGCAACTTGAGTAATGTTATCTTGATATTTCATTCCGCATATTTTGAGTTTCATGCTTCCAATGTTTTAATAAATTCTTTAGCGTTTGCTCCAGGGTTATTAGTTTTCATAAAGTTTTCGCCAATTAAAAACCCTTGATAACCATACGTTTTAAGTGTTTGTATAGACTGGATGTCGCTTATACCACTTTCTGAAACTTTTACAAATTCGTCAGGGATTTTAGTGCTAAGAGTTTTACTAGTGTCTAAACTAACTTCAAAAGTCTTAAGGTTGCGGTTATTTACACCTATCATATCAAGACTAGGCATTATAGATTTTTGCAATTCATCTTCATTATGAACTTCTAACAGTACATCTAAGTTTAGGTTTTTTGCTAATTGAGAAAATTGTTTAATCTCTTCTTGGGTTAAAATGGCAGCAATAAGTAAAATTACATCTGCACCATAAGATTTAGCTTCAATAATTTGATATTCGTCAATAATAAACTCTTTTCTTAAAAGTGGCAGGTTGCAGCTAGCTCTAGCCACTATTAAATCGTCAAGAGAACCACCAAAATATTTTCCATCGGTTAGTACAGACATTCCGCAAACACCAGCATTTTCATAACCAGTTGCGACGTCTTGAACATTTAAACCATTGTTGATAATTGATTTTGAAGGTGAGCGACGTTTGTGTTCAGCAATAATACCTGAAGAGCTGTTTTTTAGTTTTTCGGATAACGAAACCGTTGCTTTGTTAAACAGTTGTGAGCTTTCCAGTTGTTGTGTACTTATCAAGGCTTTTTTTAAATCAACCTCTTTACGTTTGTCAAATACTATTTTATCGAGTATATTCATTACTTGCTCAGTTCTACTAATTTGTCAAAACTTTTCTTTGCTTTACCACTCATAAGTGACTCTTTAGCTTCGCTAAACGCCTCTTGAATGGTGTTGTTTTTTACTGTTGAAATAGCAATAGCTGCATTGGCGCAAACCACATTGTTTTGGGCTTCAGTACCTTGACCAAGAAGTACATGGGTGAATATTTTTGCCGATGTTTTTACAGAATCACCACCATGTATTGCATCTTGATGCAATTTTTCAACTCCAAAATCTTTTGGGTTAACAACAACATCTCCTTTGTTGCTTGACAGTTTTGATGCTCCTGTTAAAGAAATTTCGTCATAACCATCTAAAGCATGTACAATGCTATAATTTTTATCAGTGTTTTGGTACAAATAACTGTATTGTCTCAAAAGCTCCAAACTAAATACACCAACCATTTGGTTTTTTGGAAACGACGGATTTACCATTGGTCCAAGCATATTAAAAAATGTTTTTACACCAAGTTCGCGTCGTATTGGAGCAACGTGTTTCATTGCAGGATGAAATAATGGTGCATGAAGCACACAAATACCAGCTTTATCTAAACAGGTTTTTAAAAAGTCGATATCGTTACTAAATTTTACACCTAAAAACTCAAGTACATTTGAAGAGCCGCAAGCCGAAGATACACCATAGTTACCATGTTTTGAAACGTGAACTCCAGCTCCTGCAGTAACAAACGATGCTAGAGTGGAAATGTTAAATGTGTCTTTTCCGTCACCACCTGTTCCGCATAAATCAATAGCGTTAAAGTCATTTAAATCTACAGGAATACAAAGGTCTAAAAGCGCATCTCTAAAGCCCATTAACTCTTGGGTTGTAATACTTCGCATCATATATACAGTTAAAAAAGAGGCAATCTGACTTTGGTTGTACTCTCCTTTAGAAATGTTAACCAAAACATTTTTAGCTTCTTCGGTAGAAATGCTTTCTTGGTTTATTAATCGGTTTAAAATGGTTTTCATATTTGGATATTCTGTCCTGAAATGTCAATGCGTTCAGGATTTTATAGTTTTAATTTTTAATAGATGATGAATTAATAGAAAAACGGCAATATTAACTTTTAACCCAGTTTTCTAGCATTTGTTTTCCGTTAGGTGTTAAAACAGATTCTGGATGAAACTGAACACCTCTTACATCATACACTTTGTGTCTTAAAGACATCACTTGTCCGTTGTCATCAAAAGATGTGGCTTCTAAAACATCAGGAAGCTTTTCATCTACAACCCAAGAGTGGTAGCGACCAACAGCAATGGTTTTGTCCATATTTTTAAAAAGAATTTCATCATCTGCAGTAATATTTACCTGAGTAGAAACGCCATGGTATACACTTTTAAGATTGATGAGTTTGCCTCCAAAAACTTCACCTATGGCTTGTTGACCCAAGCAAACACCTAGAATGCTTTTTGATGCAGAATAGGTTTCAATAATAGGTTTTAATAAACCAGCTTCATCAGGAATTCCAGGACCTGGAGATAATACAATTTTGTCAAACGCTTTTACGAAATCCAACTCTAGTTGGTCGTTACGTTTTACAGTCACTTCACAATCTAAATCCTCAAGATAATGCACAAGGTTGTAAGTAAAACTGTCGTAATTATCAATAACTAATATTCTTTTCATGGCTATAAATTTTCAGCAAGTTCAATGGCTCTTGTAAGTGCGCCTAATTTGTTATATACTTCTTGTAATTCATTTTCAGGATTTGATTTTGAGACCAATCCTGCTCCTGCTTGCCAATGCAGTGTATGGTTTTTACTTAAAAAAGTCCTAATCATAATGGCATGATTAAAGTTGCCTTCAAAATCCATAAACCCAATGGCTCCACCATAAAAGTCGCGACTTGTTTTTTCGTATGTTTCAATAAGTTGCATTGCTTTATGTTTTGGAGCTCCACTTAAAGTTCCTGCAGGAAAAGTGTCAGCTACCACTTGCATAGTTGTGGTTTTGTCGTGTTTGTTACCAGAAACTTTACTTACCAAATGAATAACATGAGAGAAAAACTGAACCTCTCTGTAGGTGTCAACCTTTACATTGTTTCCGTGTCTACTCAAATCGTTACGCGCTAAATCTACGAGCATAACATGTTCTGAGTTTTCTTTGATGTCTTCAGAAAGTTGCTTAGCTAGTTCAGCATCTTTTTCATCGCTTCCTGTGCGTTTAAAAGTGCCTGCTATTGGGTGAATTTCAGCTTTTCCATTGTTTACAATCAATTGTGCTTCTGGCGAACTTCCGAAGATTTTAAAATCACCATAATCAAAGTAAAATAGGTAAGGAGAAGGATTGATGCTACGTAAGGCTCTGTATACATTAAACTCGTCACCTTTAAAATTTTGAGAGAATTTTTTTGAAAGTACTAATTGAAACACATCACCTCTAGCACAATGTTTTTTTGCAAGTTCTACATGCTCTTTGTACTCATTGTCAGTAAGGTTTGATTTAGTTTCACCATCAGTTGAAAAATTAAAAACGGCAAAGTTTTTAGATTTTATAAGCTGATGAATATCGTCAATATTGTTTTCGGTATCAAAACAATGTGCAAAAATATAGGCTACGTTTTTATGGTGGTTAATAGCAATGATATTTTGATACACAGCATAGTAAATATCTGGAATGTCCAGATGGTCTTCTTTTTTTGAAATTTTAATATCTTCAAAGTAGCGTACAGCATCATAAGCCATATATCCAAAAATGCCATTGTTGATAAACTTAAATTCCTTATCAGAATCTACTTTAAAACGCTGTGTGAATTTGTGAATTTTTTCAGTGACATTAACATCATCTTTTATCTTGTTGATAATGCTGCTGCCATCAGGAAACTGTTCGGTAATGGTTTCATTTTTTACTTCAATAGAAGCAATTGGGTTACAGCAGATGTATGAAAAACTATTATCGTTTGCATGGTAGTCGCTACTTTCAAGTAAAATACTGTTGGGGAACTTGTCGCGTACTTTAAGGTAGATGCTAACAGGAGTAATTGTATCGGCAAGAATTTTTTTATAATGTGTGTAAAGGCTAAAGGTTTTCATTGGTAAATAAATTAAAAAAGGCTTGTCGTGAATGACAAGCCTTTTTGATATTTTTAGTTTTAAATATACTAATAGGGTTAGTTCACGAAAATTGAGTTTCGAGACATCCACCACCAAGTATTATTTAAAATTGTATTCATGTTTTTGTTTGTTGGGTCAAATATAGAAATGAAAATTATTTTTTCAAATTATTTGTAGAAATATTTGTGTGGGAGCATTTTAATTTAAATTAAGGCCTATAAAGTTTTGTTAAAGATTAAAGGTTTTTCAGTGTTATGCTTACTTTTATAATATGAAATATACTCTGTTAATACTAACAATGATCTTGTGTTTTTCCTGTAAAGAGGAAAAAAAAGATGCTATTGCCGAAACACAAATTGAAACTCCTAATACCTTAGAGTTAGAAGTTCATGATTTTAATGGTATAAAAAAATATCTAACAGCTACTGATGATAAAACCTATGTAGTTAACTTTTGGGCAACATGGTGTGCACCTTGCGTTAAGGAGTTGCCTTATTTTGAAACATTAAATTCTGAATATAAAACTAAAGATGTTGAGGTGATATTGATAAGTTTAGATTTTCCTTCTAAATATGAATCAAAACTTAAACCTTTTATAGTTGATAAGAAATTACAATCTAAAGTTGTGGCGCTTGACGATGCTGATGCTAACTCTTGGATTCCTAAGGTAGATGAAAGCTGGTCAGGAGCAATTCCTGCTACAGTAATTTTTAATAAAAATAAACGTAAGTTCTACGAAAAATCGTTTACTTATGACGAGCTAGAAACCGAATTAAAACAATTTTTAAACTAAAACAAAACA
Organism: Gaetbulibacter jejuensis; assembly: GCF_039524015.1. Taxonomy (NCBI): domain Bacteria; kingdom Pseudomonadati; phylum Bacteroidota; class Flavobacteriia; order Flavobacteriales; family Flavobacteriaceae; genus Gaetbulibacter; species Gaetbulibacter jejuensis. The sequence continues at coordinate 1,275,193 of NZ_BAAAGF010000001.1, forward strand.
CTATGAAAACATTAAAACTAGTATTTGCTTTTGTAGCTATGTTATCACTTTCAGCATTCACAACTGTAGGTGATGGTCATGGTTATCATGTTGGTGACATTGCAACAGATTTTAAACTTGAAAATATTGATGGTAAAATGGTGTCTTTAGCAGATTATAAAGATGCTAAAGGATTCATTGTAATATTTACATGCAATACTTGCCCTTATGCTGTTGCTTACGAGGACAGAATTATTGAATTAGACAAAAAATATGCTGATAAAGGCTATCCTGTTATAGCTATTATGCCAAATAATACCGATGTTAAACCTGGAGATAATATGGAAGCTATGCAAGCCAGAGCAAAATCAAAAGGGTTTACATTTCCTTATTTAATTGACGAAGGACAAAAAATCTATCCTCAATATGGAGCAACAAAAACACCACATGTATATGTGCTACAAAAAACTGCAAAAGGGAATCAGGTAAAGTACATTGGAGCTATTGACGATAATTATAAAGACGCAAGTCAAGTAAATACTACCTACGTTGAAAATGCTGTTGATGCATTATTAAAAGGAAAAGAAATTAAAGAAACACAAACAAGAGCCATAGGATGCTCAATTAAAGTGTAAATAAATACATTTTAAAGCTTAAATTAAAAATCCAATTGTAACAGATTGGATTTTTTTTCGTCTATATCATAAAGAAAAGTTAAATTTGTTATAATCAAAAACTAAAAAATGGCAGATTTAACACAAGAAGAATGGGCAAAACAACTATCAGCAGATACTAATGCTGTGGTTTTGGACGTTAGAACACAAGACGAAGTTGATGAAGGTATAATACCTAATGCAGTGCATATTGATATTTATGGAGGTCAAGAATTTATTTCAAAAGTAGAAGAACTTGACAAAACCAAGAACTATTATGTGTATTGTCGATCTGGAAACAGAAGTGGTCAAGCTTGTGCTATAATGAATCAATTAGGTTTTGATAATGCTTATAATCTTGTTGGAGGTATTACCGAGTGGGAAGGTGATATAGTATAACTTTAAATTGTATTAAAAATGAAACAGGTATTAATTGTGTTGACTTTAATGTTAACATTTACAGTAATAAGCTGTAAAGACGATTCGCAAAGCGATGTTAAACTGGTGTCACCAGAAGAAATGCAAACACTTTTAGAATTAGAAGATGTGCAATTAATAGATGTTAGAACACCTGAAGAATTTAAAGAAGGTAACATACCTACTGCTCAAAATATAGATTACAACTCACCAACTTTTGATGAGGATATCACAAAGCTAGACAAAACAAAACCAGTAATATTGTATTGTAAGTCTGGAGGAAGAAGCGCAAAATGCGCAAAAAAAATGGAGGAAGCTGGCTTTGTTAAAGTATATGATCTCGATGGAGGCATTTCTAAATGGCAGCATGAAGGCTACGAAGTAGAAATCAAATCTTAACTCACCAAACCGAACATTACGTTCGGTTTTTTTATATCTAAATTTTATTAGTAAAACTTTAACGTCTTTATCAGTTAGTGGTTTGTTAGTATCAAATTGAAGCGTCGACTAAGCAGATTTAAGAAAGCTTTATAATATAATTCTAACACAAGTGTTACATTTGTTAATTCTAACTACTAGACTAATTTTTAAAGAATGAAGAACATCGTTTTAAGTTGTTTGATGCTCATTATGCCTATTGTTGCATCCCAAGCACAAATTTTAGAACCAGTAAAATGGTCAACCTCAGTTGAAAAAATTTCTGATACCGAATATAATTTAGTATCGATTGCCACCATAGATAAAGGTTGGCATTTATATTCCCAAAATGTGCCAGATGATGGTCCTATACCAACAACATTTACTTATACAGAAGATGGTTTTCAGTTGTTAGAAAACACTAAGGAAGAAGAAGGACATACTGTTGATGATCCTGTGTTTGAAATGAAAATTAAATTTTTTGAAAACAAAGCAGAGTTTAAACAACGTATTAAAGTCTTAAATAACGAACTCTCTATCGTAAAAGGAGAAGTAGAGTTTATGGTGTGTGATGATGCTAGATGTTTACCACCAAGTTATGTCGATTTAGAGTTTAACTTGTCAAATTCAGAAAGTGTTTCTAGTAATAGTGGAAAAGAAGAGACGGTTCAAAATATTTTTGAAATACCTAAAGACAAAGAAGAAGTAAAGCAAGAAAACACTATTTCTAAAACTTCATCTAAACCTGAAAATGAAGAGCAAAAAGGACTTTTTACAATTTTTATTGTTGCGTTTTTATCAGGTTTCCTTGCATTATTAACACCTTGTGTGTTCCCTATGATACCAATGACGGTAAGTTTCTTTATTAAACAAAGCAAATCAAAGTCTAAAGGAATTAGAAATGCAGTAATTTATGGATTGTCTATAGTTGTAATCTATGTGCTTTTAGGAACTATTATCACAGCTATTTTTGGAGCTGATGCTTTAAATGCGCTAGCAACTAATGTATGGTTTAACGTTATTTTCTTTTTATTACTAATAGTATTTGCACTGTCATTTTTAGGAGCTTTTGAAATTGTGTTACCGAATTCTTGGGCAAATAAAGTAGATAGACAAGCAGATAAAGGAGGTATAATAGGTATCTTTTTTATGGCTTTAGCATTAGCAATTGTGTCTTTTTCTTGCACAGGACCAATTGTAGGAACATTATTGGTTGAAGCAGCTTCTAAAGGAGGTTTAGCTCCAGTGATTGGGATGTTAGGGTTTTCATTAGCTATTGCATTACCATTTGCTTTGTTTGCTGCATTCCCAGGATGGTTAAATTCTCTGCCAAAATCAGGAGGATGGTTAAATACTGTAAAAGTAGTATTAGGATTCTTAGAGCTAGCCTTAGCATTTAAATTCTTATCACAAGCCGATTTGGTATTACAACTACATTTGTTAGAACGCGAAGTATTTATAGCTATTTGGATAGCTGTCTTTGGGACGCTTTCACTGTACCTGTTCGGAAAAATTCAATTGCCACATGACTCACCTTTAAAATATATTTCAGTTGGTAGACTTTGTCTAGGTTTAGTAACATTGTCGTTTACAATTTATATGATACCAGGACTTTGGGGAGCACCACTTAATTTAATAAGTGCGTTTCCGCCTCCATTAGATTATAGCGAGTCACCTTATGGAGTTGGTAACTCTAAAACTGGAGGAGCAGCAATATCAAGTGATCATAACGACTTGCCTGAAGGTGCACATTTATTGGCTCCACATCAAATATTAGCATTCAATGATTATGACAAAGGCTTAGCCTATGCAAAAAAAGTAGGGAAACCAGTAATGATTGACTTTACAGGTTGGGCTTGTGTAAATTGTCGAAAAATGGAACAAAATGTATGGGTAAAAGATAAAGTGCTAAATGTTTTAAAAAATGACATTGTTCTTATATCCTTGTATGTTGATGATAAACGTCCTTTACCTGAAGATGAAGTCGTAGAATCACAATTAAGACCTGGTAAAAAACTCAAATATATTGGGCAAAAATGGAGCGAGTTCCAAACCATAAAGTATAAAACCAATACACAGCCTTTTTATGTGTTGATGGGTCATGATGAAGAAAACCTTATTGACCCTGTGGGTTACACTCCCAATGTTGATGAATATTACAATTGGTTAAAAGCAGGATTAGATAATTTTAAATAATAATAAAAACCGCTTATTTAAGCGGTTTTTTTGGTTTTTACTATAAAGGTTTACGATTTCATTAAAAATCAGTATTCTTTTTTGATGATTTTTTATTAGAATCTAAGATAATTTTAGTTTTTAAAATAAATTATTCTATATTTGTGTAATCGATTACAATTAAAAATTAATTATGTCAAAATACGATACAAGATACGCTTCAAGCCCACAAGCTGTAAAAAAATATGACACTCAAGAATTGCGTGATGAATTCTTGATTGAAAATGTAATGAAAACTGATAAATTGGAATGGGTGTATTCTCATTACGATAGGTATATGGTAGCAGGAGTTGTTCCTGTTAACGAAAAAGTACAATTAGAAACTATCGATCCTTTAAAGTCATCTTATTTCCTAGAAAGAAGAGAATTGGGAATTATTAATGTTGGAGGTTCAGGAGTAATAGTTGTTGATGGTACTACATACGATATAGACCATAAAGAAGCTTTATATCTTGGTCAAGGTAACAAGGAAGTTCAGTTTTCTAGTAAAGATGGAAGTAATCCAGCAAAATTTTATTTAAACTCTACACCTGCTCACAAAAAATTTCCAAATAAAAAAATTGGAACTAACGATGTTGAGGTTATAGAATTAGGTTCTGCAGAAACAGCTAATGCCAGAACACTTAGAAAATACATCGTAAATAGTGTTGTTGATGTATGCCAATTGCAAATGGGAATGACAACCATAAAAACAGGTAGTAGTTGGAATACTATGCCTGCTCACGTGCACGATCGTAGAATGGAAGTGTATTTCTATTTTGAAGTTCCAGAAGATCAGGCGGTAAGTCATTTTATGGGTGAGCCTCAAGAAACAAGACATATCTGGATGGGTAATGAAGAAGCTGTAATCTCACCACCTTGGTCTATTCACTCTGGTTCTGGTACAGCTAGCTATTCTTTTATTTGGGGAATGGCAGGTGAAAATCTAGACTATGGAGATATGGATGTTTGTAAAATCAACGAATTAAGATAAGCATAAAATTATGTTCGATTTAACCGGAAAAACAGCACTCGTTACTGGCTGTAAAAGAGGTATTGGCTTTGCTATGGCAGAAGCATTAGCAGAAGCTGGAGCAGATATTATTGGTGTGTCAGCATCTCTGGAAAAAGAAGGCTCTGCAATAGGACAACGTGTTGAAGAGTTAGGTAGAAAGTTCACAGCATATCAATGCGATTTTTCAAGTAGAGATTCATTATATAGCTTTATAAAGGCTGTTAAAACAGACCACTCTAAAATAGATATTTTAGTTAACAACGCAGGTACTATTTTAAGAAAGCCGGCAGCCGAACATCCTGATGAATATTGGGATAAAGTGATAGAAGTAAACCTAAACGCGCAATTTGTATTAAGCCGAGAAATTGGAAAAGACATGGTTGCTAATGGTTCTGGTAAAATCATTTTTACAGCATCATTACTGACTTTCCAAGGCGGAATTACAGTTCCGGGTTATGCAGCTTCAAAAGGTGCTATTGGTCAGTTAACGATGGCGCTTTCTAACGAATGGGCTTCAAAAAATGTACAGGTTAATGCTATTGCGCCAGGTTATATCGCAACAGATAATACCGAAGCATTGCGCAATGATGAAGACAGAAGTCAATCAATATTAGCAAGAATCCCTGCAGGTAGATGGGGAACACCAAAAGATTTTAAAGGACCTATAGTTTTTCTGGCTTCAGAAGCAAGTGACTACATGAGTGGTTCTATTTTAACCGTAGATGGCGGTTGGATGGGAAGATAAATTAAGAAAGAATGAAACAGTTTATACACGATAATTTTTTGCTGGAAAACAAATATGCTGAAGAGTTATATCATAATTATGCAAAAAATCAACCTATAATAGATTACCATAATCACTTGCCTCCGCAGGAGATTTTAGAAGATAAAGTTTACAATAATCTAACTAACGTATGGATTAATGGCGATCATTACAAATGGCGTGCTATGCGAACTTTAGGAATCAATGAGCAATTTATAACAGGTGACGCATCAGAGAAGGAAAAGTTTATGCAATGGGCAAAAACAGTTCCTTACACAATGCGTAACCCTTTGTATCATTGGACGCATTTAGAATTAGCACGCTATTTTAATGTTCAGGATTTATTAAATGAAAAATCTGCAGAACGCATTTTTGAATCTACTTCAGAGCAGTTAAGTTCTTCAGATTACAGTTGTAGAAATTTACTTCGTAAGGTTAATGCCGAATTGGTTTGTACCACCGAAGACCCAATTGATACACTTGAACATCACCAAGCACTTGCTAAAAGCGATTTCGAAATTAAAGTAAGCACAGCGTTTAGACCAGACAAAGCTATTTTAATAGCAAATGATGGTTATAACGATTATATGGATGCGCTTGGAAAAGCAGCCGATAAAGAGATTTCTAATTATCAAGATTTAAAAGACGCACTACGCAGTAGAATTGAATACTTCCATAATAATGGATGTAGATTGTGTGATCATGGTTTAAATCAAATTTCTTTTGTTGGTTATACAGATAATGAAGTTGAAACGATTTTCAAGAAGAAAAGAGCAGGAGATACATTAACAAAAGATGAGGTGCTTAAGTTTGAAACAGCTATTCTTTTATACCTGTCGGAAACGTATCATGAATTTGGTTGGGTACAACAATTTCATTTAGGTGCATTAAGAAATAACAATGCGCGTATGCATAGTATTCTTGGGCCAGATACAGGTTGGGATTCTATTGGAGATTATCCGCAAGCTGAAAAATTATCTGCATTTTTAAACGCGTTAGACGGAAAAGATAAACTTACAAAAACCATAATTTATAACTTAAATCCTGCTGACAACGAAGTTATGGCGACCATGATTGGTAACTTTAACGATGGTAGTGTAAAAGGAAAAGTTCAGTTTGGTTCTGGTTGGTGGTTTTTAGACCAAAAAGATGGTATGACCAAGCAAATGAATGCCTTGTCTAATATGGGGTTAATTAGCTGTTTTATTGGTATGCTTACCGATTCGCGTAGCTTTTTATCATTCCCAAGACACGAATATTTCAGACGTTTGCTTTGTAATCTTTTAGGAGACGAAATTCAACGTGGTGAGTTGCCAAAAGAAGAGCTGGAATGGATTGGTAAAATCGTTTCAGACATCAGTTATTTCAACGCTAAAGCATATTTTAATTTTTAGTAGATGAATAAAGTAGTTGCATTTGGAGAAATAATGTTACGATTGTCTACCGAAAGACATTTGAGGTTTTCGCAAGCGAAATTCTTTGCGGCTTCTTATGGTGGTGGCGAGTTTAATGTAGCAGTGTCTTTAGCGAACTATGGAATTTCTTCAGAATTTGTTTCACGAATTCCTGATAACGAAATAGGAGCTTGCACACTTAAAGAAATGCGAAAGCTTAATGTAGGTTCCGATAATGTTGTTTTAGGAGGCGATCGTTTAGGTATTTATTTCCTAGAAACAGGTGCAGGAACTCGTGGTAGTAATGTGGTTTATGATAGAGCTAATAGTGCTATTGCAACCGCAAGTAAAGACGATTTTAATTGGGAAGAGATACTTAAAGATGCAACTTGGTTTCATTGGAGCGGTATTACACCAGCAATTTCAGAAAGTGCTGCAGAGGCATGTTTAGATGCTGTAAAAACAGCTCATAAAATGGGATTAACCATTTCGTGTGATTTAAACTACAGAGCAAAACTTTGGCAATATGGTAAGCAACCTAAAGACGTTATGCCAGAGCTTTTAAAATACAGTCATATCATTTTGGGAGATATAGATACTGCTTACTTTATGTTAGGCAAAGATAAGGTGTCTCCAAACTATCAAGACGAAGCTTCGCTTCCTGTATTGTATGAAAAAATATTTGAAATCTGTCCAAACCTAAAAACCGTAGCAACAACTTTGCGTTATTCTGTGAGTGCTTCTCATCAACGTATTGGTGGTGTTTTGTTTGACGGAAAAGGCTTGTATCATGCCGCAGTAAAAGAAGTAACGCCTGTGGTTGATAGAGTAGGAAGTGGCGATGCCTTTATGGGTGGATTAATTTACGGACTATTAAAATATAAGTCTGATACACAAAAAGCATTAGATTTTGCTGTGGCAGCTTGCTGCTTAAAGCATACCATTTCTGGCGATTATAATTTAGTGTCTGTACAAGAAGTAGAAAATATGGTAAACGGAAACGCTACCGGAAAAGTTTCAAGATAGTATATGATGACTTTAAAGCAAATATCGCACATTACAGGGTTTTCAACCTCTACGGTTTCAAAAGCCTTAAACGATAGGTTTGATATCAATGTTGAAACCAAAAAACTGATTCAAGATATTGCTTTAAAAAACAACTATGTTCCTAATAAAAATGCCATTGCTTTAAGAAAAAGCAAATCAAATATTGTGGCTGTAATATTGCCGCAAGTAAATGATAAATGGTATAGCGATACGTTATACGAAATTCAAAAAACGGTATCAAAGGCTGGTTATCGCGTTATGCTTTTTCAGTCGTTTGATGATACTTCAAAAGAAGATACATATCTAGATGAAATAAACGATGGTAGTATTGATGCAGCCATTGTACTTTCAGCAAATAACAATATAAAAAAGAATAAGTTTACTGTAATGCCTATTGCCTTTGTTCAAATTACAAAAGAGCAATCTGCACAAGAGTTAATTCAACTTTCAGTAAACAGTTTTAAAACATTATTAGAGCGCATATAATTATGGCACAATATACAAGAATAGACGTTGCAAAAACTATGAAAGAAACAGGGTTAGTTCCCTTGTTTTACAATGCTGATATTGCTGTTTGTAAGCAGGTGTTAAAAGCCTGTTATGATGGTGGAGCAAGGTTAATGGAGTTTGTTTCAAGAGGAGATTTTGCTCACGAAGTTTTTGGCGAACTAAATAAATACGCTATTGCAGAACTACCAGGAATGATTTTAGGTGTAGGATCTGTTACAGACGCTGCTTCAGCGTCATTATACATGCAATTAGGCGCTAACTTTATTGTAACGCCTGTACTTCGAGAAGATATTGCTGTTGTTTGTAATAGACGTAAAGTATTATGGTCTCCTGGATGTGGCTCGCTTACTGAAATAGCTAAAGCAGAAGAGTTAGGTTGTGAGGTTGTAAAATTATTTCCTGGTGATGTTTATGGGCCAAAGTTTGTAAAAGGAATCAAAGGACCACAACCATGGACATCTATTATGCCAACTGGAGGCGTAGCACCAACCGAAGAAAATTTAAAAGCTTGGTTTGAAGCAGGTGTAACTTGCGTAGGTATGGGATCAAAGCTAATTTCAAAAGAAATTATCGCAAATAACGATTTTAAAGCGCTTGAAACCAATGTTAAAAATGCATTGGATATAATTAAGACTATAAAAACACAATAACTATGAAACGACTTTTTACAGTACTTACTTATGTTATGGTTTTTGCGCTTTACTCAAGCTGTAATACCATTAGCGATACACGCACTATAAAGTTAGCACATAGTTTAGATGTTAATCATTCTGTGCATAAAGCTATGGTTAAGATGGGTGAAGATTTAGCCAAAATTTCTGACGGGAAAATGCAGTTGGAAATATACCCAAGTCAGCAATTAGGTACTGAACGTGAATGTATAGAATTACTTCAAATAGGAAGTTTAGATATGACTAAAGTATCTGTTGGTGTGATGGAAAATTTTGCGCCAAGAACTAAAGTTTTCGGATTGCCATTTTTGTTTAGAGATAAACAGCATTTATTTAATGTTTTAGATGGTCCTGTTGGAAAAGAATTGCTAGATGAAGGCACCAAGTATTGGATAAAAGGTATGGGTTATTACGATGCAGGTAGTAGAAGTTTTTATACAAAAGACAAGCCTGTGAATTCTCCAGAAGACTTAAAAGGGCTTAAAATTAGAGTAATGGAAAGTGTTACTGCTATGGATATGGTAAAAAGTCTTGGAGGTTCGGCAACACCAATTTCTTGGGGAGAACTTTATACATCTTTACAACAAGGTGTAGTTGATGGAGCTGAAAATAATCCGCCTAGTTTTTATCTGTCAAGACACTATGAGGTTTGTAAATACTATTCTTTAGATGAGCATACATCCTTACCTGATGTATTGATTATAGGAACACATATTTGGAATGATTTATCTGAACAAGAAAGAACGTGGTTACAAGAAGCTGTAGATAAATCGGTAACCTATCAACGTACTTTATGGGCAGATGCAGAAAAAGAAGCTTTAGATGCCGTAGAAGCTGCTGGAGTTACTGTGATAAGACCTGATAAAACATTGTTTTCTAAAGAGGTTGAGGAAGTGTACGAACATTATGGTCAAGATGCCGACATGAAAAGTTTAATAGACAGAATAAAAAACACCCAGTAATATGACTTTGAGAGAAAAAATAGATAAAGTTTTAGGAAATATTCTCATTGTCATTATGGGAGTTATGGTGGTAAATGTAATTTGGCAAGTATTTACAAGGTTTGTTGTGGGTACGCCAAGTTCATTTACTGATGAGTTAGCACGTTATTTAATGATTTGGTTAGGAATACTTGGAGCAGCTTATGTTTCAGGAAGAAATATGCATGTTGCTATAGATGTGCTTCCGCTTCGTTCAAGCAATAAAACACAAAAAAAACTTAAGCTAATCGTTTACATTTTAATTATTTCATTTGCCTTATTTGCAATGGTTGTTGGAGGATTACGATTAGTGTATATCACTTATGTATTAGATCAGCATTCACCTGCATTACAAATACCATTAGCATTGGTGTATTTAGCTATTCCATTAAGCGGATTACTAATCATTTTTTACAAAATTTCAGATATTAAAAATATTAAATAGCCATGGATTATATACCTATTTTAGTTTTAGTAATTAGTTTTATTGGCTTATTGTCAATAGGAACACCTGTGGCTTGGAGTATTTCTATTTCATCTGTATTAACCATGTTAGTTAGTATTCCTGCAATGCCTGCGTTTACAACGGTTTCTCAACGTATGGGAACAGGATTAGACAGTTTTGCGCTTTTAGCAATTCCGTTTTTTATTCTTTCCGGACAGCTCATGAATAAAGGAGGTATTGCGCATAGGCTCATTGCATTTGCAAAAACACTAGTAGGAGCATTACCAGGAGGTTTAGCATTAATTAACGTTATTGGCGCTATGTTGATGGGAGCAATTGCTGGTTCTGCAATGGCATCAGCTTCTGCAATGGGAAGTATTCTTGGTCCAGAAATGGAAAAAGAAGGTTATTCTAAAGAATTTGGCGCTGCTGTAAATATTACATCTGCCACAACAGGATTAATTATTCCGCCGAGTAATGTGTTGATTGTATATTCATTAGCAAGTGGTGGCGTTTCTATTGCAGCTCTGTTTTTAGCAGGTTATATTCCTGGAATTTTAACAGGTTTATTCTTAATGCTTGTTGCTTCATTTTGGGCTAAAAAGAAAAAGTATAAACTAGGAAAACGTAGTTCATTAAAAGAGGTTTTTAAAACGTTTGTTGATGCTTTACCAAGCTTGTTTTTACTAGTTATTGTTATTGGTGGTATTGTCACAGGAATTTTTACAGCAACAGAAGCGTCGGCAATTGCAGTGCTTTATACGCTTATTTTAGGGTTTGCTTACAAAGAAATCAATATAAAATCATTACCAGAAATTTTATTAGACTCTTCAGCAACAACAGCAGTTGTAATGTTACTTATTGGAGCGTCTATGAGTATGTCTTGGGTGATGTCTTATGAAAATATTCCACAGAATATAAGCTCAACGTTATTAGCGATAAGTGACAACCCAGTAGTAATACTTTTAATCATCAATTTAATTTTATTATTCGTTGGAATTTTCATGGATATGACGCCAGCTGTATTGATTTTTACTCCAATATTTTTACCTGTAGTAACAGGTTTAGGTATGGATCCTGTGCAGTTTGGTATCATCATGGTACTTAATTTATGTATCGGACTCTGTACGCCACCAGTTGGATCCGTCCTCTTTGTTGGTGTTGGAGTAGCGCAAACAACAATTCAAAAAGTAATGAAACCATTACTACCATTGTTTTTAGCAATGATTGTAGCCTTGTTTTTGGTTACATATTTCCCACAGTTAACCCTTTGGTTACCTAAAATATTTGGACTTTAATTAAATAAGTTATGTCAGAACTAAAAGAACTAAACGTATTAAATAGAGAGCACCTTGGTTTATCAAAAAAGAATCCAATCAAGGTTGTGCAATTTGGAGAAGGTAATTTTTTAAGAGCCTTTGTTGAGTATGCATTTCAAAAATTAAATCAAAACGCTAATTTCAATGCTGGTGTTGCTGTGGTGCAACCTATTGATAGAGGTATGGTTGATATGTTGAATGACCAAGACGGATTATATACATTGTTCTTAAAAGGGATTCAAAAAGGTGAAGAAATTCAGACGAAAGAACTCATCACAAATATTGTGAAAGGTGTAAATCCGTATGCCGATTTTCAACAGTATTTAGACCTTGCGAAAGAAGAAGAGTTACAATTTATTATATCTAACACAACCGAAGCTGGTATCGCTTATGTAGAAAGTGATACTTTAGAAATGCAACCACCAAGTTCATTTCCGGCGAAACTTACCGTGTTATTGTATGAGCGTTTCAAGCATTTCAATGGTGCTTCAGACAAAGCATTGACGATTATTCCGTGCGAGTTAATCAATTATAATTCTGATACTTTAAAAGAAATAATTTTAAAATATTGTTCAGATTGGAAGCTTGAAGACGAGTTCAAAACCTGGTTAACGCAAGACTGTTCATTTCATAATACTTTGGTAGATCGCATTGTTCCTGGTTATCCAAAAGACCAAATTGAAGAGTACAATGCGCAGTTAGATTATAAAGACAATTTAATTGTTTCAGCTGAAGCATTTTTACTTTGGGTTATTGAAGGAGGCGATGATTTAAAAGCTAAATTACCTTTCGATAAAACCAATTTAGACGTAAAAATTGTTGCAGATATGCAACCATATCGTACCAGAAAAGTACGTATTTTAAATGGTGCGCATACCTCAATGGTACCATTTTCATTGCTTTACGGAAATGAAACGGTAAAAGAAACTGTTGATAATGAATTTACAGGAGCTTTTGTAAACAGTGCCATTTTTGATGAAATCAATCACGTGTTACCAATGGATAAAGCAGAATTAGACAGTTTTGCTGAAGAAATCCTAGACCGTTTCAGAAACCCATTCATCAAGCATAAGTTAGCTGATATCGCTTTAAATTCTATTTCAAAATTTAAAGTAAGAGTATTACCAAGTTTATTGGAATACAACGAGAAATTTCAAAAGTTACCAGCGCATTTAACTTTTGCTTTTGCGTGTTTAATTCGTTTTTATAAAGGCGAATGGAATGGCGAAGCATTGCCTATAAAGGATAGCGAAGATATTGTAAACGCTTTCAAATCAATTTGGTCAACTGATGATTACAAAGCTGTTGCTACAGCAGCATTACAAAACACGACGTTTTGGGACGAAGACCTTACAAAAGTAAACAACCTTGTAGATGCCATTGCATTGGCATTAGAAGAAATTGAAGCTAATGGCGTTGAGCAAGGTTTGAAAAATTTCAAGAATAAATTATAAGATTAATAAACCGAGAGGTGATGCAGAAGAAGTTAATAAAAGTACATCCAACAGATAATGTAGCAGTGGCTTTGGTCAATCTAAAAGCTGGAGACGTTATAGCATTTGAAGGTCAAGATATCAAAGTGATTTCAGATGTTAAGGCGAAGCATAAAATCGCGATGAATGATTTTGGAGCTGGAGATCGCATTATGATGTACGGAGTTCTAGTAGGAAAAGCGAGTGAAGCTATAGCAAAAGGGGATGTGCTTACCACTGAAAATGTAAAACATCAAAGTGCAAAAGTCACTCAAAAAACCGATACCATTGGTTGGTCTGTTCCTAATGTAGACAAGTGGAAAGACAAAACATTTATGGGTTACCATAGAGAAGATGGACAAGTTGGTACAGCCAATGTTTGGTTGTTTTTTCCTTTGGTATTCTGCGAAAACAGAAATATTGAACTACTAAAAGATATTTTTGAAAAAGAACTTCTGACTCAAAAATCTAATAGCCACAGAATGTTATTGCGTTCGTTGGTAAATGAAGATAACGGAACTACAGCAGTTGAACCAGAGCAAACCACGAATGTTTTTGATAATATTGAAGTAAAGTTCATTACACATCCTGGAGGTTGTGGTGGTATTCGTCAAGATTCTGAAAGTCTAGCACGTTTATTGGCTGGTTATGTGAAAAACCCTAATGTAGCAGGAGCAACCGTGTTGAGTTTGGGTTGTCAAAATCTTCAAATTGATATTTTCAATAAAGCATTAGAAGCGATTAGTCCAAACAACAAAAAACCAGTGTTGATGTACGAGCAACAACAAATGGGAACTGTTGATGAAATGCTAACAGCGATTATAAAAAATTCGTTTGAAGCCATTAAGGAAGCGAATAATATTCAACGTCAACCAGCACCTTTGTCGAAGCTTAAAGTAGGTTTAGAATGTGGTGGTTCTGATGGATTTTCAGGGATTTCAGCAAACCCAACTTTGGGTTATACTTCGGATATGTTAGTTGCACTTGGAGGAACGGCAATTTTAGCTGAATTCCCAGAGCTTTGTGGTGTAGAGCAGGAGTTGGTAAATAGATGTGTAGAAGAAGACAAGGCGAATAAGTTTTTAAGCTTGATGCAAGCCTTTGAAAAATCTGTTGTAGATGCTGGTTCTGGTTTTGATATGAACCCATCACCAGGAAACATCAAAGACGGATTGATTACAGATGCAATGAAATCTGCTGGAGCAGCCAAAAAAGGTGGTACATCACCAGTTGTAGATGTATTGGATTATGGCGAATATGTAACAAATCCAGGTCTTAACTTATTGTGTACGCCAGGAAATGATGTAGAAAGTACAACAGCTATGGTAGGTTCTGGAGCAAACATTGTGTTGTTTACTACAGGTTTGGGAACACCAACCGGAAACCCAATTACACCAGTGATAAAAGTATCTTCAAACTCGGAGTTAGCAGCAAAAATGAGCGATATCATTGATGTAGATACAGGAGACGTTATTAAAGGCGAAAAGACCATAGAAGAAATGGCAGAAACAATGCTTCAATACATAGTTGATGTCGCAAGTGGTACCATAAAGTCTAAAGCAAGTATTTTAAATCAAGATGATTTTATTCCTTGGAAACGAGGCGTGTCATTGTAAAAAGGTATTACTGCTTTTTTAAGGATGATTTTCTCACGATGAGTTCAGGAGTAAGTACGATTTGTTTCTCCATTTTAACGTTTTTTCCGTTATTAACTTCCTCAAGAAACACTTGAGCGGTCATTCTACCCATTTCAATTGGCGACTGATCAACAGAAGTAATTGACAATTCCATAAAACGTGTAAACGGTTCGTTACTAAATCCTACTACACAAATATCTTCTGGTATTTTTAGGCCTTGAGCTTTTATTTCTTGAATGGCACCTAAAGCGGTAAAATCACTGGAAGAAAAAATAGCATCAGGAGGTCTTTCCATGCTAAGTAAAGCTTTTGCTGTTTTTCTTCCTTCTTCAACTTTACTATGGGTTTCAATAACTAAACTTTCGTCAAGCTCAAGACCATGGTCTAAAATAGCTTGTTTATAGCCTAAATAACGATTTTTAAAGATTTCTAAAGACCTATCATTAGATAAGTGAGCTATTCGCTTGCAGCCTTGTTCAATTAAATGTTTGGTAGCTTCATAAGCACCATTAAAGTCATCAATAGTTACAGAGCTTACTCCGCTTATGTCTTTTTTTCTATCAAAGAAAATTAAAGGAACGCGCTTACGTGATAAACTATTAAATATTTGATTTTTGGTTTTAGAGTTTGAAATTGACATTAATATACCATCAACCTGAGCATTTAACAATGAGTTTATGTTACCAGTTTCTAAATTTTCTTGATCATGGGTTTGACAAATAATAACATGGTATCCTTTAGGATAAAGCTCTTCTTCAATACCTCTAATTACTGAAGCAAAAAAGTTACTATCCATACGTGGTACGATAACGCCAACATTGTAACTTTTACCACTTTTTAAAGCTCTAGCGAGCGTGTTTTGCTCGTAGTTCATTTCTAAGGCAGTTTCCTGTACTAGCTTACGTGTGTTTTCGCTTATCTTCTCATTGTTGTTTAGAGCTCTTGAAACGGTTGCAGCTGTTAGGTTTAGCTTTTTTGCAATGTCATATATGGTTGTCTTTTTCTTCATTGAAAATAATTAAAGTCAGAATTATGGCAAAAATACACTATTTGTAAAATTTCATTCTATTTTAATTGGATAGCATTATTTCATTTAAAAAATTAACAGTATGATTCAATGTGGTTTCAAACCATGGATGTAGTAACCAGAATGAGTGAGGACTATCTTCTAAAGTGTGGGTTTCGCTATAAATTTTGTATTTGTCTAGTAATAAAATCATATCATCACGTCCAGCGTGAAATCGTTCTTGTGAACTGTTTATAAATAGAGTAGGTGGAGTGGAAGCATTAACATACTCTAGTGGAGATGCTTCTTTCCAGTTTTTAAAGTTTTCTGATTTAGTGCCATTTAACCATATACTTGCCATTTTGCCTTCTGCGGAAGCCTCTGGATGAATGAAAGACACAATACCATCAATATTTATAATGGCTTTTACACTTTTTGAAATCTCTGAAGTATCTCCAAAAGTATCATTCTTTGGAGCTACTCCAATTAAAGTCGCTAATTGCGCTCCTGCCGAAGTTCCTAAAACAGCTATATTGTTTGGTTCTATATTGTAGGTTTTTGCGTTTTTGCGTATCCATAATATAGCATCTTTCAAATCTAAAACTGCTGCAGGATAAGGTGCTTCCAATCCTAATCTATAGGATACTGTAATGGCTACATAATTTTTTAAAGCTAAATGTTGAGCCATCACTTGCTGGTTTTCTTTGCTTCCGGTTAACCAACCACCACCATGAATAAGTAAGACAGCCGGATAAGTTTGAGTTTCATCAGTATTAGGTGAGTAGATGTCGACTTTTAGTTGAGAACCATTAATAGTTTTGTAAACTACATTTGTTTCAGCTTTTATTTTATCTGAAACTATTGGTTCAATTGGAGAAACATCAGGATAATATTTTTTTAATTTTTTATAAGTGGTTTCAATGGTATAGGGCTTAAACTCTTGTTTGTTGTCTTGAGAATAAGAACTAAACATTAGTAACAAAAGAAAAGTGAAACTAAGTATGTGTCTTTTAGGAACTATCATTTTGTTATTCTAAAAAATTCCACATCAGCATAACCACCACGTTTTGCTTCTTGAGTACTTATTGAAAATAAACCTACTTTAGCACCAATCCATTTTCCTTCTTTGGCTTTAAATGGGTTTCCAATTTTTTTGAATTTTTTTCCATTTTCGGAATATAAAAACTGACACATAGCGTTTGGAGACGACACTTCAACTTTAAAGTAAGCTGAATTTGATTTAAGTTTTACTGATTCGTTAACAACTTCAGGACTACCATCAATGGCTTTTAACGCTTCAGTTTGATTCAAATAGAATCCGTTTTCATCATGCGAAATGCTTAAAGTTGCATAATCGGTTCCCATAACAATTAAACCAGCGATTTTACCTTTTTTAGCTTCTTCAGGAAAGAGAGAGATTTTGGTACTTACTGAAAAACTTGGAGCAGGAAATTTTTGTAATAATAAATTAGGAACTAACCACAAATTAGGAAGGTTCTCAGGAGGTTTTATTGAAAACAATCTTAAGTGATTTTTACTTCTCAATTTTGCGTGCCATAAAACATTAGGATTTGCATTCCATTGCCACTGTAAACCAATCTTATCACCTTCAAAATTATCAGTTTCTTGAGGTGTTACAATTGGATAGGATTGTTCAATATTTGGTTTTTTATTTTTAGTAATAGGTTCTCCAATTCCGTTACCATCAATATCTTTTCCCATAATAGGCCAGTTGTCTTTCCAACTCATTGGCTGTAAATGCACAATTCTACCATAGGCTTCCACATCCTGAAAATGATAAAACCAAGATTCTCCATTAGGTGTATCTACCCAAGCACCTTGATGAGGTCCGTTTATGATTGTGCTTCCTTGCTCTAAAACTACTTTTTCTTCGTATGGACCATAAATGCTTTTTGAACGTAAAATAAGTTGCCAACCAGTAGCTACTCCACCAGCAGGAGCAAAAATGTAATAATAACCATTTCGTTTATAAAATTTTGGGCCTTCAACAGTGTCATGGTTTTCGTGACCATCAAATACATGAACACCTTTGTCTATAACTTGAGTTCCTTCTCTATTCATTTTATTAACTGAAAGCAAGCTTTTAACACCTGCTCTACTTCCTGCGTAAGCATGAACAAGATAAGCGTCACCATTATCATCCCAAAGCGGACAAGGATCGATTAAACCTTTTCCTTCCATAACCAATATTGGTTTATCCCAAGCTTTACTTGGGTCTTTGGTTTTTACCATATAGATTCCAAAATCTGGATCTCCCCAATAAATATAAAATTCATTATTGTGATACCTTATACTTGGAGCCCAAACACCATTTCCATGCTGAGGAACATTAAAAACATCAACAGGAACTATTTCTTGTAGAGCATGATTAATTATTTTCCAATTTACCATGTCTTTTGAATGTAAAATAGGTAATCCTGGGACAGCATTAAAGCTAGATGCTGTCATGTAATAATCATCACCAACTCTCACAACATCAGGATCTGAATAGTCTGCATAAATAATAGGATTGGTGTAAGTGCCATCACCATTATCAGAAATCCAAACCTCAGAATTGTTTTGAGAAATAGATAGTTGAATGCTAAAAATTAAAAGTACTAAAGGGCTAAATTTCATAGGTATTATTGATTTAATTCCAAACTCGCTAAAATAAATGGACCAGTACCTTTTGGATCGTTGGAACGAATGATTTCGTTTACATAATAGTCAAAAGAACCATCTCTGTAAGGATTACCACCTAAACCAGCAACACCACAACATTTGTTAAGACTAACAATACCTTTTTCATCCACAGAAATAAGATTGTCGATTAAGCCTTTATAGCCTTTTTTGGCCACATTAAGATAGCTTTTCGGTAAATAGCCTTTGTTGGCACCTTTGGCAAACGTATAGGTAAACATCGCTGTACCTGTAGCTTCAAGATAATTGCCTTTTCTGTCGCCTTGATCTAATACTTGATACCATAATCCAGAGTCGTGTTGCACTTTGGTTATAGCTTCAGCATATTGGTTAAGGTATTCAATAATTCGTGCTCTTCCTGGATGATTTTCAGGTAAAACATCTAAAACATCTACCATTGCCATTCCATACCAACCCATGCCACGAGACCAAAAATGTTGCGAGTTACCTGTGTCTTTATTAGCCCAACGTTGCTCTTTGCTTTCGTCCCAACCATGATAAAGTAATCCACTCTTTTCATCACGACTATGCTTTTGAATCAAATCAAATTGCAAGACAACATCGTCATATATTTTTTGTTTTGTGGCTTCATCTTCAACATAATCTCTTGCGTATTCAGTATGAAATGGTTCAGCCATATACAAACCATCTAACCACATTTGATACGGATAAATTTTCTTGTGCCAATAACCACCATCAGATGTTTTTGGTTGTGATTCCATTTGGCTGTTTAAGGTTTCCATTGCTGTAAGGAAACGTTCTTCTTTTGTTTTAGGATAGAGGTATAGCAACACATCACCAGATTTAATCATATCAAGATTTTGATTTGACAACTTATAGGTTTTTATAGTTCCTGTGCTGTCAATCATAGCATCTGCATAGGCATAAACATAATCGTAATATGTTTGGTTTTCGGTTTGCTCATAAAGTTTGGCGCACGCGCTCAAGACTAGTCCTGGTGTGTAGCTCCATTTAGGTTTTTCCCTGAAATCTAGAAGTGTTGGATCTGGAAAACGTTCAATTTCTGAAAGCATCATGCGCTCAGACCACTTTAAGTCTTCAGAAATTATAAGTTCTGTTGTTGTGTTTTCTGAAGTTGTTTCAGTTGTATTGCTTTTGTCTTTACAGCTGAAGCTTACCAAACAAGTTGCAATGGTTAATGAAAAAAAGGTTTTTTTTAGAGTCATGATGTTATGTTTTATAAGGCGTTTGAACGGTCTAACTGTTCAAGTTTTTGGTCCATGTCTTTTATGAAATCTTCTTGATTGGTGATGCCATTAAGTTCTTGTTCCCAAGCTGCCAAGAAGTAGTAGGTAAGGGTTTCGGTTGTTGGTTTGAAAACGACCAAATGATCATCTTTACCAGTAGTTTGATTAGCGACTTTATCTTTTTTGTAGAATAAAGCCATCCCTAAATTGTCTGGAGGACTTGCAAGTGTTTGCGTTCCGTAGGTAGCAATATAAGCCCATTGTTGTCCTTCCTTTTTGAAAAATTCTACATCATGGTTTACAATTCCTGTACAAAGACCTTCAATAGCTTTTGACGGACTTAACTCAGCTTTGGTGAATCTGTCGTGAGGATAAATGGTTAATTTAGAATTCAAATCAATTACATCAGAACTAGATTTCCAACCTGTGTATGTAATGTTGACTGAAGAACTTTCGGAAGTATTTTCAATTTTGGCTACTGTGTTCTCCACCTCTTGAAAATGCACAATGGTATCTGAAACCACGCGTCCATAACCTCCAATTCCCATAGATTTTCCTGCTTTCAGAATATCTTGTCCCCAAGCTGAAGGCTCATGATATGAATCAAATCCGTCTTGACCAACTTGAGGCAGCACCATTGAATCTACCTTCTTTCCGAAGATATCAATCGCATTCCTCCAGTCGAGATACAAACGGTAACCAACCTGACTGTTTTCCCAACCTGGTCCTTCATAGCGAATAAACCACGTGTGATCGGTATGTTGTTTTGGTAGTTGTAATGAATTGACATTTTTAAAGGATGTGCCATTAGCATATTCTTCATGACCTCTAGGACCATCAATCCATTCGCCACCTTCCGCTACGGAGATTTCGGCATAAGTTTGTTGTGCTGTTTCTTGAGTTTCAACACCATCGTAACTAGGAGTTTCCTTACTTTCAGTTTTGTCCTTACATGCCATCAAGCTTAATGCGATGCCTAGTGCTAATATCGATTTTTTCATTGTGTAGGTTTTAATACGTTTTACCGTTAATGGTTGTGTTTTCAAATGTTATAGGTTCAGAATTTTCTACAGACAAATCCGTTTTAGCACCTTTAATGTGAACATTTGTAAGTGTGACATTCTTTACAAAACTTTCAGGACGACCTTTTATGAGTACACCATATTTTCCACCGTTTTCAACAGTAATGTTTTCAAGGTGAATGTTTTTAATGGTAGGCATGTAAACACCTTCTTGGTTAGCATATGTGCCGTAGTACGTGTTTATTTTTAGAACCGCTTCCTTAACCTGACCAACCTGAACGTTTTTAACGTAAACATTTTCCACAAAACCACCACGAAGCGTATTGGTCTTTATTCTGATGGCTCTATCAAGTTCGGGACTATCCATTTTACAGTTTCTAACATACACATTTCTTACTCCAGCTGAAATTTCACTTCCCATAACAACACCACCATGGCCATCTTTCATATCGCAATTTTCAACCACGATGTTTTCACTTGGAATATTTACTTGTCGACCATCATTATTTCTACCAGATTTTATAGCAATACAATCGTCTCCTGTGTCAAACACACAATTTTTGATAAGTACATTTTTTGCATATTCAGGATCGCAACCATCGTTGTTTGGTCCATGACTTTTTACAGTGATACCATCCACAGTAACGTGATTGGATTTGATTGGGTGAACCACCCAAAAAGGTGCATTGGTAAATGTGACACCTTGAATTAAAATGTTTTCGCATTCAAAAGGCTGCATGAATTGTGGACGCAATTGGTAGCCTTCTCCAAATACACGTTCAGAAACAGGAATGTTGTTGTCTGACATTTCCCATAAACGTGGTAAGTTGTGTTCGTCTTGTTGACGTGGTTCACCTTCGGTATAACCATAAACATCTTTACCACACCAAGCCCACCAATTGTCATTACTAGCTTGACCGTTGAATGTGCCTTTTCCGGTTACAGCAATATTTTTTTCTTTGTAAGCATAAATAAGAGGTGAGTAGTTCATCAATTCTTGACCTTCGTATGAAGTATGAACCACTGGTAAATACTCTTTTGTGTTGGTTGAAAACAGCACTTCAGCACCTTCTTCTAAATGTAAATTCACATTGCTTTTAATATAAATTGGTCCAGTAAGAAATTTTCCAGATGGAATAATCACTTTTCCACCGCCAGAATTGTGACAGCTATCGATAGCTTTTTTAATGGCTTCACTATTGTTTGTTGTTCCATCTGAAACTGCACCAAAATCAGTAATGTTAAAAGTTTTATCAGGAAATTGAGGCACAATGATACTTTTTATGATAGCATCTGCTGCTTCAAAATGATCAGGTGTTGCATCTTCTTTTTTTTCTTCTGCTTTTTCTTTGCAGCTAAACGCAAGTAAAGTTAAGCATAGACTCAAGAGGGTGAGTTTTACAAAGTTTGTAGGTGTCTTTTTCATGTAATTTATATTAGTTGTTGTTTAATATTGAAAAGCTATATAGTTCAATATTTGAATAATTTTTATCTAGTGTAAATAGAGAAGCATCAGCTTTCATGCAATCTAATTTGTGCTGTCTTTCCCATTTGTTAGGAATACCATCATTATCTGAGTCTTTTTCAGGATGTTCAGTTTTTAAAGTTGGCCATCCGCCAACATCGTCTTGCGAGTCGATAATTCCTTTTTTATAATCCGTTTTACCTTTAATGACATTGTTTACAATACGAATATCAACAGCATCTCTGTTTTTGCTTGCTCCAGCATGATCTAAAACTGTTTGGTAAGCAGTTTGAGCATTAGTTGTAATGATATTGTCTTTAATGTCGATTGGGCTGTATAATACTGTTTCTAAAGGGTTGTCACATTGTATGCCACCTTTCCAGTTGTTTTTGGAAATAGTATCGAAACCTTCAACATAATTGCCACTAACATAAAATTTACCATAAGGTTCAGAAGGATTTACGATGCGATTTTTTTTAGATTCTTTAGTAGCAGGTCCAGATTTGTAATAATTATTGATAATATTATAAGTGCCTTTTTCACCTCCATAAATACTGTTATCTCCCCAATTGTAAATGACGTTGTTTCTAAAATCTACAAATTCGTTTTCAGAATTTTCTGTGGTAGAAGAACCGCTAAACCGCGGATTTCTGCTATTGTTGCTTGCAATTAAATTGTGATGAAACGACACATTGACTCCTCCCCAAATGCCTCCATAACCATGTTTACCTTTATGATGAACCGATTGGTTGAGCGCTTCAGAAATGATACACCATTGCAGTGTGAAATTCTTGTTATTGTAAAAAGAAGCGTTTTCATCTGTTCCCCAGCTGATAGAGCAGTGGTCTATAATAACGTTTTCGGTATTTCTACAACCCAATGCATCACCTTCAATTTTATTTGTGTCTCCCATTCTAAATCTTAAATATCGTAAAATGACATTGTTTGATTTGATGGTTACCGGAAAACCTTTTAGTGTAATGCCATCACCAGGAGCTGTTTGTCCTAAAATGGTTAAATCTCCTTTGTTTATGTCTAATTTTGATTTGAGTTCTATGGTTCCCGATACATCAAAAACGATTATTCGAGCACCACTTTTTAAAATCCCTTTTCTTAAACTGCCTTCGCCATCATCATTTAGATTGGTAACTTTATATACAAATCCGCCTCTACCACCAGTAGTAAATTTACCAAAACCTTCAGCTGAAGGAAAAGCTAAAGGTTGGCAAAAAACAAAACTGCCTAGTAGTGTTATAATGATAAATAGGATGTATTTTTCTTTAGACATTAGTTTAATTACTGAATTATTAGCTCAAAGTTTGTTTTTAATGTAAAAAGGAGGAATGCTATCTAAACACGCCTCCTCTTGATGACTAATTCAAATGTATGCTTTTTATTGTAACCATCGTGGATCACCTACATTGTTGTCTACAACAGTTTGCGTTGTAACTGTGAAATCGCCATTTTCGGCATCAACAAATCCAGGATCCAATGTGTTGTATGTTGTACTATCGTCATAACGAGTTACTGACGAATCATATAAAGTTGGTGCATTAAAATAGTTGTTATTCTGAAAAGTAATAGTCTCATCGGTAGCGTTATTGTCAGAATAACCTTCAATTTCAGTATCAGTAATTAAATTGTTTTGACTTGTAATGTCGTTAGCATCAAATCTTACATAGAATAATCTTCTGCTTGATGAATTTGAACAAGCATAAAGTGTACAGCTTTCTAAAGTTATATTACAAGTTAACCCTGTTCCAGCTGATGACCCTGAATTGTCAATTCTAAAAAAGTCTCTACCAGGAGCACAGTTATCAAAGGTGCTTGTGTTTACATTTATATTTAAAACGTCAGAGTTTCTAAAATCTATAAAATCTCCACCGCTAGTAAGAATATCAGTTACTATACAGTTTTCAACTGTTAATGATTGAAGAATAGCGTCTGTTTCATTTCCAGCAATGAATGATCTATTATAGTCATGGATGTTACAACCACTTACAAGTAAAGAGTCAAAATTACCCGCACCTGTGTAGCGTACAGCATCAGTTAATTCTAATGCAACATCTCCTGTTAGGTCTAAATCAACTAAACCAACATCTGTAGCGCCTCCAACGATAGCAAAACTAACTTTTAATAAAGGTTTGTCAAAGTTGTATAGGCCTCTAATGGTGATAGACTTGTCTAAGGTTATTGTTCCAGTTTGATCAGTGTAATCTCCTGCGTCTAATACTAACACAGCGCCAGCTTCTGCATCGGCAATCATTTGAAATAAGTCGTCTTCAGGTGTTACTAAAACACCATCTCCAATATCAATTCCAGTAGTAAAAGTTGTAACACCTCTTATAGTTGTGTTGTTCAATAATTGTGCAGTGTATTCTGTTTCTCCGGTTAAACCTGCTACAACAGCAATTCCAGCTGCTCTTTCTTCAGGAGTTATAGTATGCACAATGTTTCCTGGATTTAGTGCAATTTCAGTAACTGTACTATTTGCTACCCATCTAAGAGTTGCTTCGGTTGCTAATATATCTCCTGGTTCTTCAGGTAAAAATAATTGTTCAGTTAAAGTTTGAGCAGTAACATAAGCATAGTTAGAATCTTGAAGACCTCTTGAGCTTATTGCTTTAACTCTTATGTAGTAAAGAGTTTCTCCATTTAGCTCTACTTGAACAGGTACTTCATTGGATGCGACATCAACTGAAGCTACTAGTGTAGAGAATTGTTCATCTTCACTAAACTCAGCTAAGTACATTTCTACATTTTTATCTACATTCCAATTAAGCTCAACTGTTGTTTGCGTTCTAATTATAGAAGTAAGGTCAACTGTAGCAAACTCTCTGTCAATTTGTAGTTCTTCTATTAGTTCATCTTTTTTATCGCAACTAGAAAAGGAAAATAATAAGCCCAGTACTATTGCAATTGCTTTTAGTGTATGTTTTGTTTTCATAATAACTTTATGCTTCTTTTTATAGTTTTTTCTAGTATCCATAGTCATTTACTAACAAGCCATTACTTGAGTCAAGAAATACTTGCCAAATAGGCCAGAACTGTCTATCATCTGGATTTACTCCTAGTTTAAATAGAGAGTTTATCATGTCATCTTCAATTGTTGTCCATTCGAAAGCAGAATATTCTGGTCCAGGGTTTACATCTTCATTTCTGTTTAATCCATAAATCTCGAGTGTTTCAGCATCTTCTTCATATTTGTAATATAATGTAGAAGGGACATCAGCATATTCGCCAGTACGATTCTTTAGGTTGAACATTTTTATTTTAGCTTCTTCTAGATTAGCTCCTAATAAATTCCAACGAATTAAGTTTTGTTTACGTTCCATTTCACCAGTAAATTCATACATATGTTCTTTAACTATTGCGTTAAACATATCTTGAGGGCTTGATAATCCGTCAACATAACTGTCTACTTTTTCAGCATGAAGTTCAGAAGGGAATGCTCTCATACGTACTTCTTTTAAATAAGGAGCAGCAGCACCAGGTCCTTGTAATTCATTTGCAGCTTCAGCGGCAATTAGTAATACTTCTGCAAAACGCATATAAATTTTATTTACACCATCATCGTTAGTGGAAGTAACATACCTATTCATCCACTCATAACGGTATTTTCCAAAATACCAAGTATCTAAACCTACAAGCTCTTGTACTGAAAATCCATCAGCATCAGGGTTTCCCCATTGGTAAGGTACACAAGTAACGTCTCTACGAGTATCATCTTCATCAAAATCATAGAAAACGGTTGGTAATGGACCCGCAATACCACCTCTAGCTTGACCTGTGTGTTGGTCAACACCACGATGTCTTACAGCGAAAGAGAATAATACTCTACCACGACCAGCTGAGAATGGTATTTCCCATAGTGATTCTCCACCAGCACTAACGTTTTCTTCGTTGTAGCTTCTCCAAAAATCTTCAAATGATGGCTCTAAATGAGCAGTACCACTTTCAATAACATCAGTAGCTTCATCTAAAGCTAAAGTGTACATGTTTTGAACAGAAAGCGCAGGATCGTTACTTCTTCTTACTCCATCAGGGTATTGTTGGTATCCACTAGCAATCATTGCTAAACGAGCTCTAAATGATTTAACAAATGCTTTGTTAACTCTTTCTACACTTGTTGTTGATGATGTTTCGTTAGGCCATGCAACTAAGTCAGAAGCTTCACCTAAATCAGCAATGATTTGTTTGTAAATAATATCGCGATTAGATTTTGCTAAGTATATAGTTTCGGAGTTTATAGGTTCAAAGCGTGCAGGTACATCTCCCCAAGCTTTCATTAAGTCGGCATAGTAAACGGCTCTTAATGTTAATGCTTCACCTAGTAATTGTCCTAATTCAGTACCTGGTTCAGGATTACCAAATTCTCTTAAACCTCTAATGCAAATATTGGCTCTTTCAATACCTAAATACATCATAGCCCAAGCATTGTTTGAGGAGTTCATTTGCGAGTTGTTTGGTTTTGCATCATAAATGCAAAGGTCTCCTTGAGAGCTACCTACATCATCAGAACTGTAGTTCCATTCAGCATCAGTATTAAATCCATAAAAAGGTATGAATCTACCTCTATAGGAGTTAGTTTGTCCCATTGGTTCCATAATTCCATCAACAGCACCTCTTGCAAGTCCAGGTGTTGAGAAAATTATAGATTCATCTAAAGTTGATTGAGCTGGTGCATCTAAGAAATCATCTTCAAATTCTTGGCAAGAAGTGAAAACTCCAGCTATTACTATTATTCCAGCAATTATTATTTTTTTCATCTTTTAAAAAATGTTTAATTTAGAAATTAAGGTTTAATCCAAAAAGTAATTGTCTACTTCTAGGGTATGGAGAATAATCTACTCCAGGTGTAAGAGGCGTTCTTCTTCTTGTAGACACCTCAGGATCAAGACCAGAATAGTTTGTAATAACGAAAACATTATTAGCAGTAGCGTAAAATCTTAATTTGGTAACACCTATTTGTGATACTATAGATTCTGGTAAAGTATAACCTAATGTTAATGTGTTTAGTCTTAAAAATGAACCATCTTCAACAGCCCAGTCACTAAATACAAAGTTTTGCATAAATGGAGACCACATTGTAGTATTAGCATTTAAAGCTTCTAATTGAGCAGGGTCCGTTACTAGTTGTCCTGTTGAAGGGTCAAGGTTAGTCCATCTGTTCCCATCAGCCATTATAGTGCTTAGGTTTCTATATTGACCATTTTGGTTAGAGGTATTAAACTCAATTTTATTTGCATTATAAATATCATTTCCAACGCTCCAGTTAAATGCAGCAGTAAGGTCAAAACCATAAGCACGAGCATTTAATGACATACCACCTGTATGTTTAGGGTTGGCATTACCTATAATAGTCTGGTCATTTACATCAACAATTCCATCACCATCAATATCTTTTAATTTCATGCTTCCAGGCATTACGTTGCCTATTACAGCGCTATTATCAGCAACACCATCTAATAAAGTGTAAGTACCAGTACTTGAGTCATAACTGAAGTCAGAAACTTCATAGCGACCATCACTTTGGTAACCATACATTATACCAACAGGTTGTCCAACTTGTACAACATAGTCATTACCTATTTGTGTAGAAGCCCAATTAGTGTTATCACCAAAATCTTCCATAATACCTAAAGAGTTGATACGGTTTTTGTTCATCCCAATATTGAATGAAAAGTCTAAGCCATAGTCTTCTTTGTCTATAGCAATTACACTTAAAGAAGCTTCAATACCAGTATTTTGGATTTCTCCCATATTTCTATATTGGCTATCATAACCAGTTCCAGGAGTTGGGAATCTAATTAAAAGGTCTTCAGTAATGTTTTTATAAGCTTCAAAAGCACCAGTTACTCTTCCTCTAAATAAGCTAAAGTCTACACCAATATTTTGAGATATAGTAGTTTCCCATTTTAAACTAGGGTTTGCTAAAATATTTGAAGCAGACCAATAGTTATCAATATCATTTAAATATGAAGTAGTTGATGATTCAAAGTTTTGTACTGTTTGTCCTGCAGGAATGTTATTGTTACCAGCTTGTCCGTAACTTAGTCTAAGTTTAAGAGTGCTTAACCAATCAACATCTTTAAGAAAATCTTCTTCCGATATTTTCCATGCTACAGCAGCAGAAGGGAAGTAACCCCATTTGTTGTTTCCTAAGAATTTACTTGAACCATCAATACGATAAGTAGCGGTTAAAAGGTAACGGTTTTTGTAATCGTAATTTAAACGACCAAAGAATGATAACAACTTGTCATCAGGACTGTAAAAGTTATCTACAGATAAAGGTGTACCTTGAGTTGTTAGATTAAGAGCTGTTTGAAAATTGAAATCAGCAGGAAACCCTTGTATTTCGCTAGTTACTCTATTGTCTTTAGAGACAATCATTTCTTGTCCTACTAATAGTTTTAAACCATGGTCATCACCTAGTATGTTTTTGAAATCATAGTTTAAAGTATTTGCATTTCTAAAGCTTTCTCTTTTTCTGTCTCTAGAGAGTATTGCAGGTAAGCCTTGGTTTTCTGCTGCAGGTCTGTTGTTTGCGTAATATGTTGATCTTCCGTAAAAACGGTAGTCTAAATCATCTCTAGTGTTTAAACCTAAATCTGATTGAAATTTAAGATTGTCTAAGATTTTCCAAGAGAAGCTACCTAACATATTAAAGTTTTTTCGCAATTGTAAACGTTGGTTGTCATCTACAGCAACATAAGGATTTACTAAATAACTAGATAGTGCTTCATCAGTATTTGTAGTAGTTAACCCAGGAAGAGGAATAGGTGAGTACCCAACACTGTGCCTAAGTCTTGCGTCAGCAGATGATATTTCATTTTGCTCGTTTGCTCCACCACCATTAATTTCTGTGTCCGAATATCTAAAAGTAAAAGATAAATCTACTTTTTCACTTACTTCACTTTTTAATGCTAATGAAAGGTTAGTTCTCTTAAAGTCTGAACCAACCATAATTGTTTTTTCATCATATAAAGCGTAATTGAAGTTATAGTTAATTTTTTCTGATCCACCTCTAATTGATAAATCACGACTTTGAACCTCACCAGTTTCTCCGTATATCTGCTTTTGCCAGTTGTTTCCTCTCATTCCTATATATTGATCATAGTCATCATATAAACCGAAATAGGTTTCGTAAGATTCTGGTTGCTCATCTAATAATGCATATTCATATTGCCATTTAACATAATCTTCAGGCGATAAAACATCAATAGTATTAGCTAGTTTTTTAATACCATAGAACATATTATAATTTACAGATATTTTTCCTTCCTTACCACTTTTTGTTGTTATGATAACAACTCCATTAGCACCTCTAGAACCATATATAGCTGTAGAAGAAGCATCTTTAAGTACACTTATAGTTTCAATATCAGTAGGAGAAATATCACTTAAACTATTGATAGGGAAACCATCAACAATTACTAATGGAGAACTATCTTGTGTTAGCGATCCAGCTCCTCGTACTCTAATGTTTATTTCTGCATCAGGCGAACCTTCGGTAGATAAAACCTGAACACCAGCTAAACGACCAGTAAGTGTTTCAGCTACGTTAGATATACCTTGCTCTTTTAAATCATCACCACCTATAGATACTACTGAGCCTGTTAAATCAGATTTTCTTGCAGTACCATAACCAACAACAATTACTTCATCCAAAGCTTCAAGGCTTGGTTTAAGGACTACGTTAACAGTGCTTTTTCCTGATACACTGACTTCTTGAGTTACGTAGCCAACATAAGAAAATACCAAAATAGCATTAGAACCACTAACACTTATTGAATAATTTCCATCAAAATCGGTTACTGCTCCTGTTGAGGTTCCTTTTACTTGAACTGTTACACCAGGAAGAGGACCTCCCATATCCTCTGCAGTTACTGTTCCATTTACTGTGCTACTTTGAGCATAAGTAAATGTGCTACTAAATACAAAAAATGCGAATAGCATTAACGAAAAAGGTTTTATAGAATAAAACCTTGATGTTTTTCCTTTCTTAGATTTGAAAAACAAAAAATCTATTAAAATGTTACACATGAAAACTGTTAGTTTAGTTAGTATTAAATGTAATCGATTGCACAAATTTATCATTATTTTTTAAATACGCAAATAATTCACTCCTATTTTTTTAATATGCTAATTTTTTGCACTAAAAATTGCGGATTATTAACTAGTATGTTCTGTTTTCTTCGTTAACGAATTAAATTAATGCTTGATTTAGGTTTATTTTTTATTAAAAGACAATAATTATGTAATCGATTGTCAGTTTGGTTTTCATGCTGTTTTTGTATAGGTAATTTATAGTTGTGATTTTTTATTTCATCATTTGTACGTTGTTATAAATCAGTCGTTTTATTTGGCTTCATCTGAGGTTTTAAATGTTTTATGTTTACTGTAGTTTAGTACATTATCTTTCTTCTGTAAAATGTTAATTAATGATCACAACTTTGCATTTGATAAATTAATAAATATATTTATGCAATCGATTACAGTTTTTATGAATATTATATTGGTGGTTCAAAACTTCATTTTACTATCTTAATTCTATCAAGAAAATATGAAAAGAATAAGTGCTTTTTTAGTTGTTGCTTTAGCTTTAAACACTGCGTTTTTTGCTCAAAATAACTCGAATAAAGAGTTGACCATGGAGCAATGTGTTAATACTTTAAATGTAGAGAATTCACAGAGTACAAAAGTTGGTTATCAATATTGGTTTGCTGATAAAGAATTTCTTGATGGTAGAACATTAAAATTAAGTGTTGTAGAACCACACAAGGCAACACATGAGCCACATAAACATGAAGAAGATGAGTTCTTTTTTGTCTTGGAAGGTACAGCTGAATTTTTTCTAAATGGAGAAACTGTAGTTGCTGGCCCTTATACTAGCTTTTATTGTCCACCTAACTCATTGCATGGTATTAGAAATGTTGGAGACACTGAATTAAAATACCTGGTAATTAAAAAATATAATTTAAGCGATAAATGAAACCAATCAATACAGCCCTTTGTTCATTTGGGATGAGTGGGCTTTTATTTCATGCGCCTTTTGTGAACACGAACAAGGGGTTTAATCTTTATGGAGTTTTGGAGCGGACTAAAAACCTTGCGCAAGAAAAGTACTCTAAAATAAAAACATTTAGAACTCTCGAGTCTCTTTTAAAAGATGATAATATTGAATTGGTTATTTTAAATACGCCAAATATTACTCACTATAATTTTGCAAAACAGATTATTCAATCAGGCAAGCACCTTGTGGTTGAAAAGCCTTTTACAACTAGTGTTGAAGAAGCAGATGAATTGATACAATTAGCAAAGGTTAATAATGTTAAAATGGCCGTATTTCATAATAGAAGATGGGATAGCGACTTTTTAACAGTGAAAAAAATTGTAGACAATAATACACTTGGAGATATTGTTGAAGCAGAATTTCATTATGATAGATTTGATCCTGAGTTGAGTTATAAAGTTCACAAAGAAACACCAACCGAAGGCGTAGGAAGCCTTTATGATTTGGGTTCACATATCATTGATCAAACTTTAGTGTTGTTTGGAAAGCCCAAAGCTATTTTTGCTAACATAGATAGTTTTAGAGAACAATCTAAAGTAGCAGATTATTTTGACGTAAAACTTTTTTATAGTAATCATAAGGTGACTTTAAAATCAAGTTATTTTGTTAAGCAGCCTATTCCATCTTATATTATTCATGGTAAAAAAGGTTCGTTTTTAAAATCAAAAGCAGATGTTCAGGAAGCTGAACTTCAAAGAGGCATTTCACCAGATGTAAAAAACTGGGGAATTGAGCCTGCTTCGGGACAGGGTTTGCTAAACACTCAAAAAGAAAATGTTTCTGTTAAGGAATATATTACTTCAGAAGCTGGTAATTACATGGTCTTTTACGATAAAATTTATGAATCCATAAGAAATGATAAACCTTTACCAGTTTCTGCAGAAGAAGGTAAAGCAGTCATTGAAATTATTGAAGCTGCTTTAAAGAGTAATACTGAAAGGCGAATTATAGATTTATAG
Source organism: Gaetbulibacter jejuensis (assembly GCF_039524015.1). Classification (NCBI taxonomy): domain Bacteria; kingdom Pseudomonadati; phylum Bacteroidota; class Flavobacteriia; order Flavobacteriales; family Flavobacteriaceae; genus Gaetbulibacter; species Gaetbulibacter jejuensis. Next base: position 1,307,562 of record NZ_BAAAGF010000001.1, read on the forward strand.
ATAATTAATTCAGAAATAATAGTAAAAAATACAAGCACTTATAAATGAAAACATACTTAGTAATTTTAATAGCATTAATCACTTTTAATGTACAGTCTCAGGTACACGATAAATCTTGGAGGCATATTATCTACGGTAAAGAGGCTTCTTGGTTTGCTACAGATGAAGCCAAGGAAATAGCTGAAAATGTATTACTGTATCAAAGAGATATTGGAGGTTGGCCAAAAAACATACAAATGCACAAACCACTTTCAGAAAAAGAAAAACAAGAGCTGTTAAACTTAAAATCGGTAGGTGATAATGCTACAATAGATAATGGAGCTACTATACAAGAAATGCTTTTTTTATCAAAAATGTTTCGGCAAACCCAAGATGAAACCTATAAAGCAGCTTTTTTAAAAGGTTTAGGTTATATTTTGGAAGCACAGTATGATAATGGAGGTTGGCCACAATTTTATCCATTAAAAAAAGGATACTATACACATATTACGTACAATGATGATGCAATGTATAATGTGATGAAGCTTTTAAGCGAATTAAAGTTAAACACAGGATTTTATTCAATCACTCCTGAAAAATCTCAACTCGAAAAAGTAAATCTTGCTTATCATAAAGGCATTGATTGTATTTTAAAAACCCAGTACAAACAAAACGGAGTTTTAACGTCTTGGTGTGCACAACATGATGAAAATACATTGCAACCTGCTAAGGCAAGAGCTTATGAACTACCTTCGTTAAGTGGAGCCGAATCTGCCAATGTGGTTCTGCTTCTTATGTCAGTTGAAAACCCTTCCAATGAAATTATCAATGCAGTGAATAGTGCTGTGAATTGGTTTGAAAAAACAAAAATTACAGGTTTAAGAAAAGACAGGGTTTATGATGATGTTGGTAAAATAGTTGATAAAAGGATGGTTCCTGATGAAAAAGCACCTGCTATTTGGGCACGTTTTATGGAACTTGATGATAACACTCCATTTTTTTGCGATAGAGATGGAATTAAAAAAAGTACACTTGCCGAAATAGGAGAAGAACGTAGAAATGGTTATGCATGGTACACTAATAAACCACAAGCTGTATTGGACCAATATCCTGAGTGGAAGAAAAAATATGATTTACAATCACAAAAGTCTCCCAAAAACCCAATGAAAATTGTTGTGGCACAAGATGGAAGTGGAGATTATACAAGTATTGTTGAAGCTATCAATAACACTAAGGCTTTTCCTTATGAGCGTATTACAATTTTTATCAAAAACGGAGTTTACAAAGAGAAAATAAAAATTTATGAGTGGAATGAAAACCTAGCTTTAGTTGGAGAGAGCAAAGAACAAACTATCATTACTTATGATGATTATTTTAATAAGATAGGTTTGGGACGAAACAGCACTTTTCACACCTACACACTTTTAGTTGAAGCTAATAATGTAATTTTGAAAAATCTCACCATTGAAAATTCTTCAGGTGAAGTTGGGCAAGCTGTGGCTTTGTCTGTATTTTCTGATGAAGTTGTTGTTGCTAATTGTAATCTTTTGGGTAACCAAGATACTTTGTATGCATCAGGAAAAGGAAAGCAGTATTTCAAGGATTGTTATATTGAAGGGACAACCGATTTTATCTTCGGAAGTGCAACAGCATTCTTCGAAAATTGCCATATTCACAGTAAAAAGAATTCCTATGTTACTGCTGCCTCTACACCACAAGATGCTGCGTTTGGTTATGTGTTTAAAAACTGTAAACTTACTGCAAGTGAAGACGTTGATGAAGTCTATCTTGGAAGACCATGGCGATTGTATGCGCAAACTGTTTTTATAGATTGCGAATTAGGAGAGCATATCTTGCCAATAGGTTGGCATAATTGGTCAAAACCTGAAGCTGAAAAAACAGCTTTCTATGCAGAATATAGTAATAAAGGAAAAGGCTTTCAACCTAAGGAACGTGTGGATTGGTCACATCAATTATCTAAGAAGGAAGCAAAAAAATATACATTGAAAAATGTATTAGGAAATCATAAAGACAGTTCAGAAAAAGAATGGTATGAAGCATTATAAATTTGCACTTATTGTAATAATTATACTCTTTCAATCATGTAATGAACAGGTTGAAAAGGAAAAGGTTGAGGTTACACAAAACCCTATTACAATCTATAGTATTGGTGATTCCACGATGTCAGATAAACCTAATCCTGAAGAGAATCCCGAACGTGGTTGGTGCCAGATGTTGCCACAATTTTTAAACGATGATATAAACTTAGAAAATCACGCTGTCAATGGTCGCAGTACACGAAGCTTTATTGATGAAAAACGTTGGGATTCGGTGTATGGAAAATTGAAAAAAGGGGACTATGTGTTTATTCAGTTTGGGCATAACGACCAAAAAAAGAATGCGCCTAAACGCTTTACCAATCCGTTTACAGCCTACCGAAATAACCTTATAAAGTTTGTTGAAGACACTAGAGCTAAAGACGCAAACCCAGTACTGTTTACGTCTATTGTTCGACGAAATTTCAACGAAGATTCAACCTTGGTAGATACACATGGTGTGTATCCCTTGGTGGTTCGAATGGTAGCTCAAGAATATAATGTGTCACTTGTTGATTTACAGTATTTAACCGAACAGTTGGAAGAGTCGTATGGTGTTGAAGACTCTAAGAAATTGCACCTGCATTATGCGCCTAGTGAGATTCCATATTATCCCGAAGGTAAAGAAGACAACACACATTTATCAGTTTTAGGAGCAACTGAAGTGGCAAAATTAGCAGTTAAAGCACTTCAGGATAACCTTCCAGAAAGCACAACTTTTTTCAAACAGTAATTTATGAAACGTTTCGTATGTCTTATTCTGTTTTTGATTACTGTTCACATCAAGGCTCAGGAGCAATACAACAGAGATTCAATAGTTGCAAGTATTGAACGTCAAATTCTTCTGCCAACAATTCCTGAATATACAGTTCAAATTACTGATTTTGGCGCTAAAGGTGATGGTGTCAAAGATTGTAAAAGCGCTTTTGACAAGGCAATGAAAGTATGTTCAAAACAGAATGGAGGTACGATTGTCGTTCCTGAAGGTATTTATAAAATTAATGGTCCAATTCACTTTGTAAGTCATGTAAGATTACATTTGGAGGAAGGTGCTACCTTAGTTTTTGGAACAAATCCTAAAGATTACCCAATGGTTTTAACAAGTTGGGAAGGTACTACACTGTATAATTACAGTCCGATGATTTATGGCTACAACGTCAATAACGTGGCGATAACTGGAAAAGGCATTATTGATGGCGAAGGTCACTCATTGTGGAGTATATGGAAGCCTAAAGAAGCAAAAGGAAAGCAATTGAGTCGTGAGATGAATCATAAGGAATTGCCTATTGAAGACCGTGTTTTTGGTGACGAATTTTACCTTAGACCACAACTGGTTCAGTTTGTGAATTCCAAACACATTTTAATTGAAGATATCAAGGTTGAAGATGCACCATTTTGGTGTGTGCATTTGCTGAAAAGTGAAAGCATTACACTTCGCGGAATTCGATATGATGCGCATAATAAAAATAACGACGGATTGGATATTGAGCAGTCTAAAAACGTGCTTATCGAAAATGTAACCTTCAACAATGCAGATGATAATATTGCTATTAAAGCAGGAAGGGATAATGATGGTCGGAATACTTCAGAAATGCCTTCAAAAAATATCATTATCAGAAACAATAATTTTAAAGGTTTGCATGCCATTGTAATTGGTAGTGAAATGTCTGCTGGTGTAGAAAATGTATACGCTTACGATAATAAGGCTGTCGATTATGTGAAACGTGGTATTTATCTTAAAACCAATTCAGATAGAGGTGGTTTTATCCGAAATATTTACGTAGAAAACACTCAGTTTTTAGATGCTGAAGACGCTATTTATGTCACGTCAAATTACCATGGAGAAGGTAGAGGATTCTTTCCGTCTAAAATATCAAATATTCATATTTCCAATGTAAGCTTTGGTGAAATTTCAAATACTGCAATCGTCATTGAAGGCTATCCCAAACTTAAAGTTGAAGATGTTTGGTTGGATCATATCACAATCAAATCGGCAAAAAACGGAATGACCTTGACTAACACTAAAAATGTTCAGTTTAATGAAGTTGTGATTGGAGAAAAACAAACCGTTCCAAGTGCTGTTAATTAAGAAGACTATGAAAAAAATAATAAGTACAGTACTGTTGATGTTGGTAACTGTTACGATGCATTCTCAAACAACGGTAGCATTGTGGGAAAACGATATTCCTGATGCTATTAATAACTCAAATTACCAAGAGAAACCCGTTTTAGATAATGGTGTTTTAGTAAAAATCCAAAAAGTTGTAAAACCAACGCTTACAATTTATAAACCTAAAAAACCTAATGGTACAGCAATTGTGATTTGTCCAGGAGGTGGTTATCGTCATTTGGCTATGAATAAAGAAGGTTTTAAAGTTGCTGAATGGTTAAGTACGCTTGGTGTTACTGCTATTGTGTTGAAGTACAGATTGCCTTCAGATAGTATTATGAAAAATAAATCTGTTGGACCTTTACAAGATGCGCAAGAAGCTATGCGTTATGTAAGACGTCATGCTGCAGCATTGAATATTGATCCTAGTAAAGTAGGTGTTTTAGGGTTCTCTGCTGGTGGTCATTTAGCTGCTACTTTGTCAACACAATATGATTTAGGTGTCTATAAGCACGATAATACAAGTGCTAAACCTGATTTTTCAATCTTAATTTATCCAGTCATTTCAATGGATAATAGCATTACGCATCAAGGTTCCAAAACGAGCCTGTTAGGTGAAAACCCTTCTTTTGAACGTGTGCAGCAATTCTCAAACGAGTTACAAGTTGATGAGCATACACCAATGACATTTATAGTTCATGCAACGGATGACAAATCGGTTCCTATAGAGAATAGCTTAAGATATTATATGGCTTTAAAAAAACATCAAGTACCTGCTGAACTTCATATTTATGAAAAAGGAGGACATGGTTTTGGCTTGGGACGTAAATATACAAGTCAATTTTGGGCTTTTACTTGTGAAAAGTGGTTGTTATCCCATACTTTTACATCTTCAAAGCATAATTAAAATACTTTTTTGAGAAAAGCTATCCAATTTATGATTATTAGTGCATTGGCATTTACATTGCTAAATGTTGGTGTGAAGTATCTTGGGAAATTCAACGTGTATCAAATTGTGTGTTTTAGGGCTTTAGGATCGCTTTTTTTTACATATCCATTTCTGATTAAACATAACATTTCAATTGTTGGCAATAAAGTGAAACTTTTATTGTTAAGAAGTGCTTGCGGATTAATTGCAATGACCTTGTTTTTTTCATCCTTAAAATTATTACCAGCAGGAACTGCGGTTTCCATTCGATATGTAGCTCCAATATTTGCTGCAATTTTTGCCTTATTCATTTTAAAAGAGCGTATAAAACCTTTGCAGTGGTTGTTTTTTATATCTGCATTTGTAGGTGTTTTAATGCTAAAGGGATTTGACTTAAGCATGATTGGATTGGGATTTTTGATGGCTATTATTTCTGCGGTTTTTACTGGTTTAGTGTTTGTTGTTATAAGACAAATTGGAAATAAAGATCATCCTATTGTGGTTGTCAATTATTTTATGACTATGTCTTTTGTGGTTAGCGGAATTCTTTGTATTAATTATTGGATAACGCCTCAAGGTTGGGAGTGGTTGGTCTTGCTTAGTCTAGGAGTTACGGGCTACTACGGACAAGTCTATATGACCAAAGCAATGCAACAGTCTGAAACACGATTGGTAGCACCTTTAAAATACATTGAGGTTATTTTTACAATGCTAGTAGGTGTAATTTGGTTTCAAGAAGGTTATACTTTTATGAGCGTTTCAGGAATATTGTTGATTCTTGTAAGCTTGGTGATGAATGTTTATGTGGTTAATCAGAAGAAAAACCTCAAATGAGTTAGAATTTTTTAAAATACACACTTTATTTAAACACCACTAAAAGCGTTAAACCCACCATCCACTGTAATAGTTGATCCTGTCATAAATCGTGAAGCTTCACTTGCTAGTAAATGTACAGCTCCATTAAGTTCCTTAGCTTCACCAAAACGTTTCATAGGTGTGTTTTTAATGATAGTCTCACCTCGTTGTGTTAAAGAACCATCGTCATTGGTTAATAAACGTCTGTTTTGATCTGCAATAAAAAATCCTGGAATAATGGCATTGACTCTTAATTTGTCACCAAATTTTAAAGCCATGTCAACGGCCATCCAGCGCGTAAAGTTTTCCATAGCAGCTTTTGATGCCGAATAACCAACAACTCGAGTTAAAGCTTGTGCAACAGCTACAGATGAAACATTAATAATTGAGCCACTATCTTGAGTAGACATGTGTTCTCCAAAAACTAACGAAGGGATTACGGTTCCCATAAGATTAAGATCTGTGACTTTGCTGAAATCTTCAACGGAAATATCAAAAAGCGACTCGTTTGGAGCTAATGTGGCTCCAGGCATGTTTCCGCCAGCAGCATTGATAAGAACATCAATTTGTTTCCACGTCTTTATAATGGAATCTTTTACACTAATAAGATTTTCTTTGTCTAAAACATCGGCTTTTAAACCAATAGCGTGTGTTGAGGATAGTGCTTTAGCAAAGTCCTTGGCTTTAGATTCGTTGCGACCTAAAATAACAACTTTGGCTCCAGAATTTATCATGTGTTTAGCAATACTAGATCCAAGAACACCATAGCCACCAGTGATTACAATAACTTTGTCTTTAATATCAAAAATTTCCATAGGATAGTTAATTGATGGTTTAATAAATAACATCTTTGTAAAATTACAATGATTTTACTGATAAGAAAACTGAATGAACTTAGTGTTTTGTTAAAATATAAAGAGCTGAAAGTAAAAAATAGAAAAGGACAATTTCAAAACACTATGAAATTGTCCTCTTTTGTGGAGTCGGAGGGACTCGAACCCTCGTCCAAACAAGCTATCAAAGGGCTTTCTACACGTTTAGTCTGTTATTGTTTTTTCGATTGTAAGCTGGCAAAAGACAGCCTACTTACAACTTAGCTTTTGTATCTCGAAAGTGCATCAAAGCGCTACACTATCTTAGTTAATCTTTACGATGCCTCTAATTAGAACGCCATTAACCAAGGCTTTCAGGAGACATTTAGCTTTCCTACCTTGTAGGACGAGGCCTGATCTTACTATGATTCAGATTAAGCAGCTAAAGCGTAGTTATTCTCGCCGTTTAAAAAGTTGACCTAGCCTTTTACGTGTATCATGGTCGTTACACGACGTGCTTACCGTTTAATGAGTCTCGCTGTCAAAACCAGTCGACCCCTTTATTGTCTTAAAAAGACAGTTTGCAAAGTTATTAAAAAGTTTGTATAACCCTACTTTAACTCTTATTTTCGTACAAATTTTATACCAATATTTAATTGACCAAAACTGTCAGTTATCATCATAACATACTTATTTATATGAAATTCGCAATCATTAAAGAACGTAAAAATCCACCTGATAGACGTGTTGTATTTTCACCAGAAAAACTAGCTGAGGCAAAGTCTTTGTTTTCAAAATCAGAATTTGAGGTAGAGTCTTCAGATATTAGAGTTTTTCCTGATGAGGATTATGCTTCAAAAGGATTTGATGTGTCTCAAGACGTGTCTGATTGTGATGTGATGATAGGTGTAAAAGAAGTGCCTATTGAGGCTTTAATTCCGAATAAAAAATACTTTTTCTTTTCGCATACCATAAAAAAGCAACCTTATAATAGAAAATTGCTTAAAGCTATTTTAGAGAAAAATATAGAGCTCTATGACCATGAAACTATTGTTAGAGAAGATAATGCGCGTTTAATTGGTTTTGGACGTTATGCAGGTTTGGTAGGTGCTTACAACGGTTTTAGAGCTTTGGGTTTAAGAGACAATTTATTTGATTTACCAAAAGTTGAAACCCTTGCCGATTTAGATGAAGTCAAAGCAGAGTTGAATAAAATTACAATTCCTAATATAAAAATATTGCTGTCTGGTACAGGTAAAGTAGCTTATGGTGCTAAAGAAATTTTAGACCATTTGGGTGTTAAACAAGTTAGTGATGCATTGTATTTAACTTCAGAGTTTACTGAGCCAGTGTATTGTATGGTTGATGTTATGGAGTATAATAAACGTAAAGATGGTAAGGTTGGTGATAAATATGAGTTTTACAACGATCCATCAGGATATGAAAGTAATTTTATGCCTTATGCTAAGCAAACCGATTACTTTATTGCTGGACATTTTTATGGTAACAATGCACCATTTTTATTCACTAGAGAAGATGCTAAAGATAAAGCGTTTAGAATTAACCTAGTTGCCGATGTGTCTTGTGATATTGATGGACCAGTGGCTTCAACCATACGACCTTCCACTATTGCAGATCCGTTTTATGGTTATAATCCGCAAACCGAAAAAGAAGAAGCGTATAACGCTGAAGGAGCAATAACAGTAATGGCAGTTGATAACTTACCTTGTGAGTTGCCAAAAGATGCAAGTGAAGGTTTTGGTGATATGTTTTTAGAACATGTGATACCTGCATTTTACAACAACGATGCTGATGGTGTATTGCAACGTGCAAAAATTACTGAAAATGGTCAATTGACTGAGCGTTTTAAATACCTTCAGGATTATGTTGATGGTTTGGAATAGTTAAATAACGGTTGCTTTTTCTTTTAAAACTTTCAGCATCCAATAAGAAATCGCTAAAAAACTACCAAAAGTTATTGTAAATACCCAAGCTTCAATATTGGGTTTAAAAATGATTTCAAAAATATCTGTAAATATTGCAGAAGGTTGATTTATGATTTCCCAGGAATTATAGCGTAAAAATCTACCGAGATAAATGCCAAATGCAGTAAGACCGAAAAGTAATAACAGTATTGATGAAATGTACTTTTTGTTGATATACTGATGCAATAATTTTTCCATGTCAGATAAAGACAAAAAGAAAAGCATTAAACCGTTGTAGGCAAATGAGGTAACTAGTAACACGTCTAGCCACAACATTGGGTTTGAGCTTATTTTTAGGTGTAATAAATCGGTAACAATATAAGGTGCGTTTGGTAAAAAGAGCAACCAAACTAAAAACCAAAATGCGAACACAAATTTTTTAGGTTTTGAAATACTGCTTAAATAGGTTGTGATACCATACGGAATGATAGCTAAAAAAAGATTCCATACCAAAAATAGAAAGAAGAAGGAATGCGTTATTTTAGCTCGAATCATCAACAAAACAATGCTTAAGGCTAACGAAGCTGTAAGTATTAAAATAAGTTTGAAACGGTTGAATAGTAAGCTTTTTATGGTGTTCATGATTTTGATGTTTTTAAATGTTCAATACATAATATGGTTAAAACTCCAAGAGTGTAGGCTATTAAATCACTAATGTGAAACGTACTACCAAGTATGAGTTTTGCAAGGTGACTGTCTCTTAAGTTTAAGACATCCAACAAATTGAAGAGCTGCAAAAATTCAATACTAAAAGCAAAAAGTAATACATCAACTGCAGCAGCAAGTGGCTTTATGTTACTAAAACTTTTAATACATGTATACATTAAAATAACTACCAAATAATCGCCAAAAGTGTGACGAATAAAACCTTCTTTTAAAAAGATAGCAATAGCAATTTCAACTACTAGAAGTAAGGTGAAAAACGCAAAGTATGTTTTGTTAAATTTTAGTGTCATAGAAGTACTTTATGTATAGGAAAAGTTATCATCATATAAAAGTAAAGTATAGCAATAGGGATGTTTAGCAGCATTAACCCACATGTTTTTAGGGCATCTGTTTTGTCAGTTTTATTCAGTAAAGTTTGACCAATAATAGCGGTTAGTATTACAATGTTTACAATAACTTCAATAAAAACTATTGCAGCAGCAGTAAAAATGTCAATAAATGAATTACCAAAATATAAGTAAAAGGATAGTAAACAAGTTCCAATGACAAAGCTTACTAATGCAACTATTTTTCCTGTGAAATTAATGTTGTTTTTCATCTTTATGATTTTTAATGAAACCTCGCTCATTTCAAAATAAAAACTGAAAGAGGAGCGAGGATTCACTCACCAACTAATAAAACTAACCGTTATTCCAATCAATTTTTCTAGATACAAACATTACAATAGCAAGTATTATAAACAAGCCAACGCTACCAACCAATAATGCATAGTTTTCTAACTGAATTATCACATATATAAACGTGTATAATGCAGTTAAGGACAAGCCAATAAACAGTGGGAATTTAAACGTTTTCAATATTGATTTAGAGTATAGTGTAATGAGTGCAACTACCGAAATTCCTGCCACTAAATAGGCTTTTAAAAAGTCGCTATGTTCTGAAATGGAAACCAATAAGGTGTAAAACATAGTTAGTGCTAAACCAATCATTAAATATTGAAACGGATGAATATTTATTTTACTCATAGTTTGTATCAGGAAAAACACTAAAAATGTAAGACCAATAACCAAAAAGCCATATTTAGCTGAACGTTCACTTTTTTGATATTCATCAACCATTACAACAAACTTGGTTCCAAACGCAAACTTGTTGAGGTTTGGTATTTTGTTAAGGTACTGTTGCGAAAAGGCTCTATTGATATGAAGCACTTTCCAGTTGGCTTTAAAACCGTCTTTTGTAATTTCTTTTGTTTCATCATCAGGTAGATAGTTGCCTGTAAAACTTGGATCTGCCCAATTGGAACTCATGTGCATTGTAGTGGTTTTTCCTATAGGCACAACTTTTATGCTTTTACTACCATTATATGAAATACTAAAATTGAAATTGATGTTGGCATATTTTGGTACGTCGCTTTCTTTTAAGAAACCAGATTCTAACTCATCTAAATAACCGCTATAGTTTTTGGGATTATCACTAAAGTTGGTTTCAAACGTGTAACTACTATCATTAAGCTTAATGTTCATTTCATTTTTAATACCTTTTAAGTTTGAAGTTTTAATAAGTACTGTGGCTTTGTCCCAAATAATATCTTCGTCTTTTATGTCTTTAAGTTGAAGTTGCGGTTTGGTGTAAAATCCTTTAAAATCCATGCCAGTTGTGTAAACTGCAGATTCAAAGTTGCCTCTTTTTAAGGTTTTTGAATTTACATTGGAAGTGACATCTAAACTCTCAGGAAAAATGTAAGCATAGTTAATATGCGTAGTGGTTTCGGTAAGATAGGTTTTAGTCTTATCGTTGTAGGTTTTTGTTTCAGAATAGGTCTTGTATGGGAGTTTTAAAATAGGCCCATAAACGAGTACTTCATTTCCCCATTTTTCATTGATTTCATTAACTACATCTTGTTGTCGCATGGAGCGTTCAGTAATTAAACTATTGATGTATGCTAACGGAATAAGTAATATAATTACCAAGAAGCCAACCATTAGCATTCTAGCAGTGATTGAAGTTTTAATCCAATGTCCAAATTTGTTCTGTTGTTTTTGTTGATGTTCCATGTTGTTTGTATTTAAAGTACTTTGAATTTCAAAGTAGATTGATAAAAAATATATTTATTGTTTGTTAATTAATTTTTCGAGGGCTTCAATATGCTTTTTAAATTCTGCTTTACCAAGTGTTGTGGTAGAGTAACGTGTGTTGGGTTTTCGTCCAATAAATTGCTTTTCAACCTTAATATACTCAGCAGCTTCCAATGCTTTTGTATGGCTAGCAAGATTACCATCGGTTGCGCCTAAAAGCTCTTTAAGCGTATTAAAATCGGCATATTCATTTACCATTAAAATAGACATGATGCCTAATCTAATTCGGTGATCAAAAACTTTATTTATGTTGTTAATTATGCTCATCACTTTCTTGCTAAGGCAAGAATCTTAATTTTTAATTGTGTTATGTTTTGTTAAATATGCACCTATTACTACGAGCAAAACGCAAACTATAATTGTTATTGAATTAGCAATTATTGGTAATATATTAAAATCAATACAATCTAATTCGCCTTGCCTTTTTCCTCTATAAAATGCAAAAAATATAGACGCAAAAATTAATAGATAACCTAGATGTTTTTTAATCATCAATCATGTTTTTGGTTTAGTTTGTATTTCGGTTTCAATTTCATTTTCTATCATACTTAAAATGCATTAGTGTACCATAAATAATATGCATTACACCAAAACCTAAAACCCAAAACCAAAATCCGTAACTAGGCATTAATGCACAAATTAAACCTAAAATTATTTCGGTAAATCCTAAATATCTAATATCTCCAATACTGTATTTTGAAGCACTTATTAATGCTAATCCATAAAAAATAAGCATTAAGGCAGCAGTATGACCATAACGTTCTTGTTTTAAAATAATGAGTATATAAATACCTCCTGTAATTAACGGAACCAAAAAGTTTAGCAATAAGCGTTTTGATGAACTATCCCATATTTTCTCATTGTTTTTTTTGGCTTTTTTTGTGGTTAAATAAATACCAGTAACAATACTTAAAAATGCAACGCCTAACAGAATTGCAAAACAGATATTAAAGATAGTACCATCAAGAATAAGATAACCTCTTACCGAATTTGATACAATATAATATGCTATTGCAGCTCCAACAAGCGCGTAAACACCAGCGAGAATCCCTGAGAGACCGCTAAGTGAAATAAAACGAGACGACTTGTTCATCAAGTTTTTAATCTCGCTTATGTCTTTTAAATAATCTTTTGACTCCATATAAAAGTACTTTGAATTACAAAGTAAGTAAATTTATTTTAGTTTTTGGATATAAATTTTTGTTAATTTTGAAATGAAACTAGAACCAAGTGAAACCAGCAGAAGCTTATATTTATAACCAACAAGAGCCTTTTAAGTCTATATTAATGCACGTTCAAATATTAATAGAGCATACATTTCCTGAGGCGCATTTGGAGTATAAATGGAAAATTCCATGCTATTATATTGGCACAAGACCAATTTGTTATCTCAATAAAAGTAAAGATTATATTGATGTTGGGTTTTGGCATGCTAACCACATTACAAAACATGCAGATTGCTTAGTTTCGGAAAAACGAAAGAAGATTAAATCGTTACGTTATAAACAACTTGACGATATCGATGACAGCATTTTTATTAGTATCCTTAGAGAAGTAGAAGCCTTTAAGAATTCGTCATTTATGAAATAACTATAGCTCTTTATAAACTATATAGTTTTCAAACACGAGTCCTTTAAAAGACTTTTTTTGTTTTTTCTCAACACTATAATATTGGTCTTCAAAAAAAGGTAATGCAGTAATACTAACATCAGACTTAATTATCTCATAGCCATTGGTGATGACTTTAGACTCAATAATTCGCATAAGCTTTATAGCTATACCTTGACGTTGGTAATCTTTATGAACAAACAAACCGTCAAAATAGTTGCCGTTTTTTAAATAAGCAAAGCCTACAATGCGGTTTTCATTTTCAGCAACAATAAAGTAGTTGTTTTTTATCCTGTCTTCCCACTTATCAAGATCATTTGCTCCAGAAGCCCAAACTTGTATTTGTTTTTCAGAATAGTCTTTAGAGTTTATAGCTCTTATGGTATCTCTGAAAACAGAAGTAATTTCAGGTATGTCTTCTAGTGTAGCTTGACGTATTTTAAGTTCCAAAATTAAAGACTGTTTACAGTTTTTCTAATTGCAGTTAAGTTGGTAAGCAATTTTTCTAGATTATCTAAATGTAGCATGTTAGCACCATCACTTTTTGCATTTGCAGGATCAAAATGCGTTTCAATAAACAAACCGTCTACATTGTTTACAACTCCAGCTCTAGCAATGGTTTCAATCATATCTGGTCGTCCACCAGTTACACCTGCACTTTGGTTAGGTTGCTGAAGGGAGTGCGTAACATCTAAAACAACAGGAGCATACTGCTTCATTGTAGGAATACCTCTAAAATCTACAATCATATCTTGATAGCCAAACATAGTTCCTCTATCCGTTATCCAAGCTTTGTCGCTACCAGAATCTTTAACTTTTTGTACAGCGTGTTTCATGGCTTCAGGACTCATAAACTGTCCTTTCTTTAAGTTTACCACTTTGCCAGTTTGTGCTGCAGCAACCACTAAATCGGTTTGACGAACCAAAAAAGCAGGAATTTGAAGTACATCAACATATTCGGCAGCCATAACAGCATCAGAAACCTCATGTATATCTGTTATTGTAGGAATATCAAACGTTTCAGATACTTTCTTTAAAATCTTAAGTGCTTTTTCATCACCAATTCCTGTAAAACTGTCTATTCTACTTCTGTTAGCTTTTTTAAAACTACCTTTAAATACATAAGGGATTTCAAGCTTATCTGTAATAGAAATCACTTTTTCTGCAATACGTAAAGCAATATCTTCACCTTCAATGGCACATGGGCCACAAAGCAAGAAAAAGTTATCAGAATTAGTGTGTTTTAGTTTAGGAACTTCGTTAAGATTCATCTGCTTTTTGTTTGAAAATTTCAGCAGCAAAGATAATCATTTAAAAGCTTCTTTTTAAACTATTTCTTATAATCCATAATGCCATTATAAAATTAGCAATTGCTAAAAAGCCACCATACAAAATAAACTTTTTGGTAGTGTATGATAACGACACAATGTTAAGCACATCAGACAGGTATGCTAAAATCATGTACGATGACAAGCATACAAAGGTAATTCCTAATGTAAAATTGAGTTTGCGGTTTGGTTTTAGTACTTGCCATAAAAATGGAATACCAAACAGTAAAATAGGATATGCGCTTATACCTTCACTACGGTTTACAACAGTAAACCAGTAGGCAATTATTGCTAGAAAGTATAGGTAAGGGACAAATTTTGAATATTTGCTAATTATTTTCATCTGTATTAATTTAAGGGTTCAGATGTAAAATCACCAATATGTATAGCACAGTTGGTTAAATTGGCTATTTACTATTAATCATAATCTTTAACGTAATATACGAACAGAAATTATGGCTAAGATGGACTATAACATTTAATTAACTAACGACTCCTTAAGTGTTAAAATGTGTGTTTTGTTTTTAAATTGCTGAAAATTAGTTTTTTGAATTTCATAGGAGACTGTTTTTACAACTCAAGGTTATTTTTTCTTTAACATTAAAGAATTATCTGTATAGATGTATTTTACAAAAGATTTTAGCGTACATTTGCACGCTTAAAATAAGACGTCATTATGGCTAGTATTAAAAACATTGCAATCATTGCTCACGTTGACCACGGAAAAACTACTTTGGTTGACAAAATTATGTACCATTGTCAGTTATTTCGTGAAAACGAAAATACAGGAGATTTAATTCTTGATAACAATGATTTAGAACGTGAAAGAGGTATTACAATTACTTCAAAAAACGTTTCGGTAACTTATAAGGATACCAAAATAAATATTATTGATACTCCTGGTCACGCCGATTTTGGTGGAGAAGTAGAGCGTGTGCTTAATATGGCTGATGGAGTGTTATTGCTTGTAGATGCTTTTGAAGGTCCTATGCCACAAACACGTTTTGTACTTCAAAAAGCTATTGACTTAGGTTTAAAACCATGTGTGGTTGTAAACAAAGTTGATAAAGAAAACTGTACACCAGATGAGGTTCATGAAAAAGTATTTGATTTAATGTTTGAATTAGGTGCTGAAGAGTGGCAGTTAGATTTCCCAACAGTTTATGGTTCTGCTAAGAACAACTGGATGAGTGAAGACTGGAAAAAACAAACCGAAAATATCGAACCATTGTTAGACATGGTAATTGAGCATATACCTTCTCCTAAAATTGAAGAAGGAACTACTCAAATGCTAATTACATCTCTAGACTTTTCATCGTTTACTGGAAGAATAGCTATTGGTCGTTTAACAAGAGGAGAGCTTAAAGCTGGACAAAATATCTCACTAGTAAAAAGAGATGGTTCAGTTGTAAAGTCTAAAGTAAAAGAACTTCATGTTTTTGAAGGATTAGGACGTAAAAAGGTAGATGCTGTAGAGGCAGGAGATATTTGTGCATTAGTTGGTTTAGAAGGATTTGATATTGGAGATACTGTTGCCGATTTTGAAAACCCAGAAGGTTTAAAAACCATAGCTATTGATGAGCCAACAATGAGCATGTTGTTTACAATTAACGACTCACCATTTTTTGGTAAAGACGGAAAGTTTGTAACCTCTCGTCATATTAAAGAACGTTTAACCAAAGAGCTTGAAAAAAACCTTGCATTGAGAGTTCAAGAAACTGATAGTGCAGATAAATTTATGGTTTTTGGTAGAGGTGTATTGCATCTTTCAGTATTAATCGAAACGATGCGTCGTGAAGGTTATGAGCTTCAAATTGGTCAGCCACAAGTAATCATCAAAGAAATTGATGGTGTAAAATGTGAGCCAGTTGAAGAAATGACTATTGATTTACCAGAAGAAGTTTCAGGGAAAGCTATAGAAATGGTGACCATGCGAAAAGGTGAAATGCTAAGCATGGAAGCTAAAGGTGAGCGTATGGTGTGTGAGTTTATTGTACCTTCTCGTGGTATTATTGGTTTACGTAACCAATTATTAACTGCTACTGCAGGAGAAGCTATAATGGCACATCGTTTTAAAGAATATCAACCGATAAAAGGAGGTATTCCTGAGCGTCAAAATGGAAGTTTAGTGTCTATGGAAAAAGGTACAGCAATTCCTTATTCTATTGATAAATTACAAGAAAGAGGTAAGTTTTTTATTGATCCAGGAGAAGATATCTACGAAGGTCAAGTTATTGGCGAAAACTCTAGAGGAGACGATATGGTAGTTAACGTTACAAAAACTAAAAAGCTAAGTAACGTACGTAGTTCTGGAGCTGATGATAAAGCTAAAATTGTTCCAGCTATTAAGTTTTCGTTAGAAGAAGCTTTGGAATATATCCAAAAAGACGAATACGTAGAAGTAACACCAAATCACTTACGTTTACGTAAAATTTTATTGACTGAAGTTGAGCGTAAGAGAAGCAAGAGTATTTAATAATTACTGATATATTTTAAAAAAGGAATTCTATAAAAAGAGTTCCTTTTTTATTTAATAGTAGTAAATAATAGTTTGTTCAAATTATTACAATTAAATTGAGCAATTACTTTTAAAGATTATAAATGAAATTTCTTGATAGGTTTTTAAGAGATTATAGAATAAATGTAGCTAGTCGATATGTTAGAGTTAACGACAAGATATTGGATATTGGATGTTTTGATGGGTATTTGTTTGAGAAACTAGCGAAGAAAAATATTCAAGCTAGTGTAGGTTTGGATCCTTTGTTGAAAAACGATTCTAAAAAAGGAATTCATACACTTTTGTCAGGAAAATTCCCTGAAGCTATTTCTGATAATGAAACATTTGACTGTATTGTGATGTTAGCAGTGTTAGAGCATATTCCAAGAGAAGAACAAAAGCAATTTAATAGTCAATTTGATAAGTTTTTAAAATCTAAAGGACGAGTAATAATTACAGTTCCATCTCCATTGGTTGATCATATACTTGTTGTGTTATCTAAGCTAAGATTAATTGATGGTATGTCTCTAGACGAACATTATGGTTTTGAAACTAAAGAAGTGTTTACTTTACTTGATAAACAAAGGTTTAAGTTGGTGAAATATAAAAAATTTCAGTTAGGCTTAAACAACTTATTTGTTTTTGAAAAATTAAACTGACTCGTTTTTTTGAGTTTGACTTTTTAGACTTAAAATACTAAAAAACAGACTAAATAAAATAATTTGTATGCCTAGTAATATTGTAAATGCAGCAGGAATTACAATACGCAATGTGTCAGACGGATTTAGATTTCCAAAGTTCAAATTCTTCCAAACTGTAGTTCCGTAGACACTTAAACCAAACCCTAATAGTAACAACAGGCTTCCAACGATTAAACCAGATTCTAAATTAAGATATTTAAAAAGTTTGTTATAACGATTACTTTTAGGTAAAAGCCCATTTTCAACAGCAAAAATCTTGGTGAGAGCATAAAACACAAAAAATTGAAATCCAATTAAAAAGATACTTGCAGTGTATAGTAGTGTGTGTACGTCAAAACTAATATTGTAGATGTGAACAGGTTTTATAACGAGCAATGTAGATGTTGTAAACCCTAAGAGCATTAATAAAATACTTGGGTATAAGAAAAGCCAGTTAGGAGCATAAAGCATTAAAAACCTAAGATGCCTCCAACCGTCTCTCCAAGTGTTTAAGTGAGGAGGTCTAGATCTACCGTCTTTATGTAAAATTGTTGGGACTTCTGTAATCGATAAGTTATTAAGCTTTGATTTTACAATCATTTCAGAGGCAAACTCCATTCCTGTTGTTTTTAAATTCATTTTCAAATAAGCTTCTTTTGAAAAACCTCTTAACCCACAGTGAAAATCACCAATTTTAATATTAAAGAATAAACGACCTATAAACGACAGTACAGGATTGCCTAAGTATTTATGAAGAAAAGGCATCGCGTTTTTTTTAATACCACCTTTAAATCGGTTACCCATAACTAAATCATAACCTTCTCTAAGTTTTAGTATAAAAAGATCTAAAGCTTCAAAGTCATAGCTGTCATCAGCATCAGCCATAATAATATATTTTCCTTTAGCGGCATCAATACCTCCTTTTAAAGCGCTTCCATAACCTTTGTTTGTTACATGAACAACATTAGCATTAAGATTTTGAGCAATAGCAATAGAACCATCAGTACTGCCATTATCGGCAATTATAATTTCTCCGTTAATATTATGTTTTTTTATGAATGATTGTGCTTTAGTGATGCAAACCTCTAAAGTTTCTGCTTCATTTAAACATGGCATTACTATAGATAATTCAATGTTTGATTCCATGTTTAATTTGTTTAAATAGAATAATGAATATTAAAAAATACAAAGCGTAATTATAGAATAAATACCTAATAATTGAATGGCTTGCTAAGCAAACTAAAAGTGTGTTTGATAGTATTAATGCAGACAACATGAATAACAAATAATAATTGTTGTTATTGCTTGTAAATAATTTTATTAGGCTTAATGAAAATACGGTAACAATAATAATAAGTATGACTATGCCATTGAACGCATGAATTAAATTGGCAAAAAACAAGTTAAGCCATTTATTGAAATTTTGATTAATTAGTGAAAATGAAATATTTCGTAATGTATTTTCTATAGATAAATGTGCTTGAGCTATTTCTAAATGGGTTGAGTTAGATAGTTCGTCTTCCAAAAAAAAAGCTCTACCATAATAATGTACTGTTCTATTACAAATATTAGGAATATGATTATGAAAAAAACTGTAGTAATCTTTGTAAGAACCTTCTTTTTGGTTAGTTAATAAAAGCTTTTGCTTATCTAGTTTGTTGTAGCAAATATCAAATACCTTTTTGTCATTTCCAGTAAGTTGGTTGGAGTCACTTTTTTCAGATACATAAAATGCAGCTGTAGATATATTTACAAAACTAAAAGGAGTGGACATAAAAATACCATCTTTTAATTTGTGGTAGCTTTTATCAGCTAAAAGGACTACTACAGGTAATAGTAGTAAAACTATAAATCTATTTAAATGTGGTTTTTTAAACAGTGTTTTTTTATGTTTCAAAATATACATAAAAGCAATAGGGACTATAGCAATAATAAATTGCCCTCTGGTTAACGCCAATAATAAAAATACTACAATGAAATACTTAAAGGACTTTGTGTTTGTAAAGAAAAAATCTATCCCAAAAGCTACAAAAAGTAAGTATAAAGGGTAGCTCAAACCTTCGGAACAAATATTGTTAGCAACTTCTAATGGAGGAAGAAAAGGAAATAATAGAAAAGCGAATAATCCTATTTTAGTGATTAAGTTAAACGTAATCAGTTTTGAAATCTTGGTGTAAAAAACAAATGTTGCTAAAAGCCCAAAAATAGCTTGAAAAGTAATAACTAAAACATCGAAAACTTTACCGCTAAAAAATAAATCAAAACATTTGATAAAAATTACATATCCAAGATGTCTGTATGGCATTGCTTCTAGGTAGCTGCGAGTATCAGGAGAATATATAGCAGGTTGAAAAATCAGATATAAGAAAACAGCTAAATAAACTATTAGAAGTAGCTTGTTTTCACTTTTTTTGATTTTTACTATCAAGGTCTTGATTTTAGAGTATAAATATAGAATAATTGAGTATAAATGTAACTTGAAGACTAAAAATTATTGTATTTTGGTAGCCAGATGATAATGACATTATTAGAGATTAATCTTACACATTGAGCACTTACAAAGTAGTTAAATACCAACCAGGATATAAACTTGTTTGGGATGCTTTTGTTAAGCATTCAAAGAATGCTACTTTTTTATTTCATAGAGATTTTATGGAGTATCATCAAGATAGGTTTGAGGATTATTCTTTATTGGTTTTTAAGGAAAATAATGTTGTTGCATTACTGCCTGCTAATGTAACAGAACATATTGTATATTCACACCAAGGACTGACTTATGGAGGGTTGATTTTAGCTGATGGTATTGAAGAAAGTTTATTGGAGAATATTCAAAATGAAATTTTTAGTTATTTAAAAAATGATAGGGTTAAATATTTAGTTGTTAAAGTGCTCCCAGAAATTTATAGTTCTGAAGCTAAACATTGTCTAAAAATTTATTCTAAGAACAACAACCATGTTGTTGAAAATCAAAATATGGTACTTGCCATAGATTACAATTCTGATTTTAAAATTCATAAAACCAAATTAAAAAGATTTAAAAAATTAGATTCAAGTTTTAGGATTAAAGAAGGTAGGAGTGAACTTGTTAATTTTTGGAATGCTTTATTAGTTCCAAGATTAAAGGAAAAGTACCAATCAAAACCAGTTCACAGTCTGTCGGAAATTGAATATTTGCAGAGTAAATTTAAAAATGAAATTGTTCAGTACAATATTTATAAGGATGAGAGTCTATTAGCAGGAATAACAATTTTTATAAAAGGTAAAACAGTTAAATCTCAATATGGAATTGCTTCAGTAGAAGGCGAAAAAAATTATGCGTTGGATATATTGTTTGTATATTTAATTGAAAAGTTTAGAAATGAAGGTAAGCAATATTTTTCTATGGGTACTGTTAATAACAGTTCTGAGTTAGGTTACAGTAAAGGAATGCTTAAACAAAAACAAGAGTTTGGTTGTAGGGTTTACATGCAAGATGTAATAAAGATAACGGTAGATGATTAAGTTTTTAGATCTACATAAAATCAATTCTAGATATGAAAAAGAGTTTTCAACCAAGTTTACTGCTTTTTTGGAGTCTGGATATTATATACTAGGAAAAGAAGTTGACTTATTTGAACAAAACTATGCAGCATACTGTGGTACAAACCATTGTATAGGGACAGGAAATGGATTAGATGCTTTAGTACTTATCTTTAAGTCTTTTATTCATTTAGGCAAATTGAAATTAGGAGATGAAGTTCTTGTGCCTGCAAACACTTATATCGCATCAATACTCTCAGTAATTGAAGCAGGGCTAAAGCCTGTTTTTGTTGAGCCAGATGCTAAAACTTTTAATATTTCTCCTTCAGAAATAGAAAAACACATATCAGTTAATACTAAAGCCATTATGCCAGTACATTTGTATGGACAATTGGCTGATATGGAAAAGATAAATGCTATTGCTAAAACACATGGTTTACTTGTAGTGGAAGATGCAGCCCAAGCTCATGGAGCTGAAAACAATTTAGGAATTAAAGCAGGAAATCTTTCAGATGCTGCTGCTTTTAGCTTCTATCCAAGTAAAAATTTAGGAGCTTTGGGCGATGCTGGTGCAGTAACAACCAATAATGAAGACATCGCTAATTGCATCAGACTTTTAAGAAATTACGGTAGTAAAGAAAAATACAAAAACGAAATTATAGGTTGTAATAGTAGGCTAGATGAATTACAAGCAGCCTTTTTAAGTATTAAATTAAAAGGGTTAGATAATGAAAATAAAAGAAGACAAGAGGTAGCTACACAATATCTTAATGGAATTATAAATGAGAAAATTATCTTGCCTTTTTATGATACTACTAAAAACCATATATTTCATGCGTTTGTAGTTCAGGTAAATGAACGCAAAAAGTTTACTGAATATTTAACTAATAATGGTGTAGGTTGGCTTATTCATTATCCTATTGCGCCTCATAAGCAAAATGCGTTTACGAAGTACAGCGAGTTAAATTTACCAATTACTGAAAGCATTCATAATTCTGTTGTAAGTATTCCAATGAGTCCAGTGATAACAGATGCAGAAGTTAAAAAAGTTATTGAAACATTAAATGCCTATTGATTGAAAAAGTTATTCGATTATATAAACACCAATGTGTTGGTTAAAGTTGCTCATCTAAATTCAGCAACTATAATCACAAAAATTTTAGCCGGATTATTTACATCCAAAGCTATTGCTGTTTTTATTGGAGTTGAAGGGATGGCTTTAATAGGCAATTTAAGAAATTTCTTAAGTGCAATTCAGTCACTCGCAATTTTAGGGTTTTATAATGGAGTGGTAAAATCAATAGCAGAGTTTAAACAAGATGCAGTAAAACTGAGTAAAGTGTTATCAACTTCATTTTATCTTGGATTTACAGTCACCATACTATTGTGTTTCTTGTGCTACTACAATGCAGAAACCGTAAATAACTTTTTATTTTCAGACAATTATAATTATGCCTATGTAATAAAAATATTGGCACTAGCATTACCATTTTATTCATTGAATATGTTTAGCTTTTCAATAATGAATGGGTTTGCCAAATATAAAATCCTGTTGATTATAAATATAATTGGGCAAGTTCTTGGGTTACTTGTAACCTTGCTACTAATTTATCAAAACAATATTGATGGAGCATTGGTCTCTGCAGTTATTGCACCTTCTTTAATTTTTTTAATTACTGTTGTTGGGTTTATAAATCAACGTAGTTTGGTGTCTTCGGTTAAAATATCAAATGTTAGTATCGATATATTAAAAAAACTAGGTCCTTTTGCTCTTATGGCATTAGTTTCAGCAGTAGCATTACCATTAATTTCTATTATGATTAGAAATTATATTAGTGATTCTATAGGAATAAAAGAAGCAGGTTATTGGGAGGCAATTAATAGAATATCAGATTATTATTTAATGTTTGTGACCTCGTTGATGTCGTTATATATCCTTCCAAGATTTAATGAGATAGATAACAAAAAAGAGTTTAGAAATGAAGTGTTTAGTTTGTACAAATCCGTAATCCCAATTTTTGGTATTGGTCTCATACTTATTTATCTATTAAGACCATTTATTGTGCAAATCGTTTTTTCTAAAGATTTTGAACCAGTAGAAGACTTGTTTTTATGGCAATTGTTAGGTGATTTTGTAAAGGTGTTATCTATAGTTATAGCATATCAGTTTATTGCTAAAAAAATGTTCACTCACTTTATAATTATTGAGGTGTTTTTGGCGATAGTACTTTACCTATCTAGTGTATACTTAATTGATAGTTTTGGTGTTAAAGGAGCTGTAATTGGGCATTTTGTGAGTTATTTAATGCATTATGGTGTTATTTTATTAATATTTGGAAGTTCGCTCTTTGGGTTGGATTCTGATAAGTCTTTGGATTAAAGAACACAAATGGCTAACAAAGACCAGTCATACAGACAAATTTTAAAGGCTACTTCGCTCTTTGGAGGTGTTCAGGTTTTTAGTATAATTATTTCAGTTATTAGGTCTAAAGCCATTGCAGTTTGGTTGGGTCCCTTAGGTGTTGGTATTATTGGGTTGTTGACAAACTCATTAAAAGTTATTGGAGAGTTTACCAAACTAGGTATTGATGTTACTGCGGTAAGGGAAATTTCAATTGCTAATGAGCATGAAGATACTGATAGGATACCGACAATAGTTACTTCATTAAAAAAAATTGTTTGGGTTACAGGTTTGTTTGGAATGCTGGTAACGATAATTTTGTCTCCTTTGTTAAGTAAAATTGCCTTTGGGAATTTTGAGTATACTATAGCATTTGTTTGGATTTCAGTCTCTTTGCTTTTTAAACAATTGTCAAGTGGTCAGTTAGCCATACTACAAGGTTTGAGGAAGCTCAAGTATTTAGCAAAGGCTAATGTATATGGCAACTTTTTAGGATTATTAATAGCATTGCCACTTTATTACTTTTTTAGGGTTGATGCAATAGTACCCACAATTATTGTAACCTCAGTTTGTGGATTGTTGTTTAGTTGGTTTTTTTCAAATAAAATAAAAATAGAGAAGAAGAAAATTACTAATTCGCAAGCGTTTAAGGAAGGTAAGCAAATGCTAAACTTAGGTTTTATGTTAAGCCTAAGAGGATTAATAACATTAGTAACACTTTATGCTTTACAAGTTTTTATAAGTCATTTTGGAGGTGTGGACGAAGTTGGATTTTATACAGCAGGTTTTGTTATTATCAATTCTTATGTTGGTCTTATTTTTAATGCAATGCGAACAGATTATTTTCCTAGATTATCAGCTACCGTTAATAATCAGGAAAAAATGGAAATTACTGTTTTTCAACAAGCCACAGTAGCAGTTTTAATTTTAACTCCTATTATAATTGTCTTTTTAACCTTAGCACCATTTATTATAAAGGTTTTATATTCAAAGGAGTTTTTGGTTATTGAAGATATGGTAGCTTGGGGAATGATGGCAACTTTTTTTCAAGCTATATCATGGTCTTTAGGATATGTGATTTTAGCTAAAGGAGACTCGAAGCTTTTTATAAAAACAGCTGTGTTGTTTAATTCTATTTTTTTGTTCGTTGGTATATTGGGTTATTATTTTGGGGGATTAATGGGGTTAGGAATATCTTATTTGCTATATTATATAATACATTGTATTGGGATGATTATTGTTGTTAAAAATATGTATGAGCTAAACATAAACTATGGATTTTCTAAAGTAGCAGTAATTTGCCTTTTGATGTGCTTAGTTACTTTTTTATTATCAAATATTCACTCAACTGTGCTAAAATATGTAACTATGTCTGTAATGATTTTAGTTTCTATTATATTTACTATCTATAAGCTAGATAAAAAAGTAAATTTTAGACAATTGTTTAATAAAGATCAATGATTAAAATCCTCAAACGCATATATTTTTTTATTAAACTAAGATATTTAAGGTTTAAGTTTTACTTGACAGTTAATTGGTTAAAGACTTTGTATTTTAATTTTAAAATGCTACCGTTTTATCAAGCAAAAAAACTACCTATTTTTTTCTATGGTAGTGTTAAATTTTCAAACTTAAAAGGTGAGGTTTCAATTGAAAATCCAGTTAGTAGAGGAATGATTGGGTTTGGGCAAGCATATGAGTTGGCTAGTCGCTCATCAAGAACTGCTGAGTTAGTCTTAAAGGGTCGAATAATATTTAGAGGATATGTTCAGTTTGGAAAAGATTATTTTGTTTTTGTAGGAGAAAATGCAGTATTGGATTTAGGAAACATGTCTAGTTTAGCTTCAAAAGGCAAGATAATATGTGCTAATAAAATCATGCTAAAAGACTATGCTAGACTTGGTTCAGAGTGTCAAATAATTGATACCGATTTTCATCAAATGATTAATTTAAATACTGGTGAGAAATATGAAAAAACTAAGCCAATAGTGATTGGAGAATTTAATTATATAGGTAGACGAACTTCTATAATGAAAGGAACTTCTACAGCAGAGCATTGTACAATTGCTTCAAACACATTGTGTAATAAGGATTATACTCACCTTGGAACTAATGTTCTTATAGGAGGTATTCCAGCTAAACTTCTTAAAGAAAACATTTCACGTGATTGGGAAGGAGAAATGGAACGAATGGAAAGACACTTAATTTCTAAGTATATTTTTTAATTATTACTCCATACATTAGAATACTTCTTTGCTATTTTTTTATAGTCATGGCAGTCTTCAATAAAAGTTCTTGCACTCTTACTTATGTTAAGAATTTTTTCAGGGTTTTCAATAAGGTCAGATAAAGCGTTAAAAATTTGATTAACATCAGGTTTAACATTAACAGCTACTTGGTGTTTTAGGTCATAAAACTTCTCAAACTCTTTTTCGGCTCCAGTAAGCACAACCTTTCCTTTTGCCATGGCTTCAAGGGCATTGTAGCCTTGGTCATAACCATAAACTTGATCTAGTAGTATATGGCATTCGTCATAAAGCTTAATATATTCATTGTAAGGAATACTATAAGTGGTTTTTATTTCAACCTTATCACCATATTTTTTCTCAATGATTTTTAAGGCGTCAGAAAAATATTGATTCCCTTTTTTAACAACAGCTTTTGTGTTTACACCATGAAATATTTTAATCTTATCATCAACCTTTAAAGGAGTATATTTTATTTTTTCAATATTAATAGGGTTTGGTATTAACCCTAAATAATGTTTGTTGCCCAATAATGGAATGTGGTAATCCATATCAGTTGCAATTACTCCGTTGCTGTTGTTGTAAATAAAATTGTGAAGTTTTGTGTAGTCTTCGTTTAGATATTGTAACTGAAATTTATAAAGCTCAAAAAGCGATTTGTCTTCTAAATAAGGACTCATAATACTGTACTCAAATTTTCCTTCCATCATGTATTTCATACATTGATAGTCAATACCGCAAGACAATAAGAAGAGTTTTTTATTTTGCTTTAAAATGCGCTTTAAAAATTTGATTTCTAGTTTAGGTGTAGCTTTAATAGACGATTCATTAATAAGTTGAACCACATCAAAACCCTTTAGTTTTTTATTGATTAAAAGTGTTTTAAAGTAAATTTCCCAAGAACCAATATCAATAGAGGTGAGCTTATAGAAAGCAACTTTAAATTTTTTAAGGAATTTACTATGAAACGAGTGGTCTAACCTAATGTCAACAGGGTAGTTTTTAAATCCGTCACCATTACCAACTAGTAATACTTCATGCCCCAAAGCAGTTAAACCTTCTTTTAAAGAATTGTGAAGTCTACTGTATTCACCAATCAACAATATTCGCATAAAAAACACTACTTTTAAGGCAAAAATAAGAAATACCTTTACATAGAGGCTATTTAAACATAATCGATGACTTTACAAATTTTAATCTCAACGATGTTTAGGGAAAATCTCGATTTCCTAAAGCCAATGTTTTCTAAAAATAACCTCAAAGATTTTGACATAATTATAGTTAATCAAACTACCGAAGATAAAATGTTATCGTCGCCGTTTTCTAATGTCAAAGTCATTAATTCTTTGGAAAGAGGCTCTCCTGCAAGTCGAAATTTAGCAATAAAGAATGCTATTGCAGACGTTTGTTTGATGGCAGATGATGATATTGTTTACGAGCCCAATTTAAAGCAAACCATTATTAATGCTTATAAAGAGTGTCCTAATGCTGATATGATTTCGTTTGAGGCTATTAACGAAAACGGAAATCAGTACACCAATTATTTTCCTGAGGGTATTCATAATAAAAAATCCTTAAAAAAGATATTTACTTGGGTTATTACGTTTAAAAGAGATGCATTTAAAGAGCATAAAGTGTTGTTTAATCACCATTTTGGAGTTGGTTCAACATTTAAAGGCGAAACAGAGTATGTGTTTTTAAGAAATGCTTTTGACAAAGGCTTACAAATGCAACATAAAGGTGTTACTATTGTAATGCATCCAAACATAAGTTCAGGAGTTTTAATGGGAAGTGATAATGCGTTTGCTGCCAAAACTGCATTGCGACAACGCTATCTAGGTAATTTAAGTTACCTTTGGTTGTTGAAATATACTTTGTATATGTGGATAGATAAGTATATTAAATTCAAAGAAATTCCACATAAATTTAAAATAGGACTGCAAGCCATACAACAATATAAAAAGCTAAAAGCATCTGGTGATATAGATAGAATTTATGATAATTAAGCTTATAGACATTCCAAAAATAGAAGACCCAAGAGGAAACCTTTCAGTTATTGAAAAAAACTGTGTGCCTTTTGAGATAAAACGTGTGTATTATTTATATGATGTGCCAAGTGGAGCATATAGAGGAGGACACTCTCACAAAGAGCAATTAGAGTTTTTAGTGGCCTTGAGTGGAAGTTTTGAGGTTATTTTAGATAATGGAACAGATAAACACAGAGTTATGCTTAATAAACCTAATCAAGGACTTTTGATTTCTAGTGGAGTTTGGAGAGAACTTGAAAATTTTTCATCTGGAGCAGTATGTTTGGTCCTGTCTTCTGGTGAGTTTGATGAGGCAGATTATATAAGAGATTACGATACATTTAAACTATCTAAAAATCCTTAGGTCAATAAATCGCTGTATCAAATTTCTGCATTTTAAAATTAAAATAATAACCCATTTAGGTAATGTCAATAGGAGTTTTTGGAGATTACTAATACTGTTATAGTCAATGTGTGACTTTATATCTTTTTCAAGGGCTTTTTCGCCTTCAATTTTGTACTGTAAAGCCATTGAAACCCAATTCAGGTTAATGTAGTTTTTTAAATCAATATTGTTTTTAGTAGCTTCGTCATAGGTGGAAAAATCAATGTGTTTTCTGGAGCTTAGTTTAGTTTTTGTGATTTTATTTTGAGCATTTAATAAATGTATTGCACTCACTTTGTTGTAAAAAGCAACAGGTAGCTTAAGAGCAATTCTTATCCATAAATCAGTATCTTCACCTGAATTAAGAGACTCATTAAAATATCCCACTTTTTCAAAAGTTGTTTTAGGGATCATAACTGCTGAGGTCCAAGCAATACTATTGGCTAAACTGCTTTTAAAATAATTGTCAACTACACCTTTCCAGTTGTTTTCTTGAGGTATGTTTTTATATATTGATTTTAGATTAATTCCGTTTTTACGTTTTGTGTATGCTTTAGCGTAAAGGCCACAATCAGGGAATTTTTCATAGAGTAATTTTAAATCCTCTAAATGATGACTCTTCCAGTGGTCGTCGGCATCAAGTAAAACGATAAGGTTAGATTTTGCATGCTTAATTCCATAATTTCTAGCATACGAAACACCTCTGTTTTCAATACTATAAACCGTAATTCTATCATCATTTATTTTGATTGCCTCTTCTAAACTTTTATCAGTAGAGCCATCATTCACTACAACAACTTCAAAGTTGTTATACGATTGATTAATTACACTTTTTAAGGTTTTCGCAATGTGCTTTTCCTTATTGTAAAGTGGTATTACTATTGAAAAATAAGGTGTCATTTTTTCAAGTCTTTATAACAAAAGTATGTTAATTTATATAACTGGAGTAAAAAGACTAAAGGGTTGCTTCCCAAAAGGTTTTTCTTAATGCGTGAGTTGAGTGTTGAGTGTAAAAAAGAAAGAAAATAATTAAGTTTTAAAGATTTTGTGAAGTTAAATAACCTTAGTAAATCATTATCAGAAACTACTATTTTTTGAGTGTTCTGAAGGTTAAGTAAGTTGTCAACAGATTGCTCAACTTTGTTTAAGTAGGTTGAGCTTTTTTCAATTCCTAAATGATAGACTTCGTTATTAATGTGTAATACATTAATGTTGTTTTCTTTCATTAGAGCTCCAAAATAATTGTCATAGCCATAACCTTTATAATTTATTTTTGAAACAATATGTTGGTAGGTCTCTTTTTTAATCAAAAAATTTCCTGAAATAACAACTTTGTATGGTTTGGCGTTTCTTTTTACAGCATCTATCTCTTCTTTGGATTTACCATATTTCCAGCGTAGCATGTAAGTTCTATCTGGTTTAGAGGTGTGATAAGTAAACCCTCCATAGATAACATCATAGTTATCATTAATGTGCTTTAAATAATTAGAAATAAAATTTTTGCTTTTAGGCAAAACATCTGCATCTAAAAACAAAAGCCAATTGTGTAATGCTTTTTCTGAAAGTAATTGTCTTGTTTTAACTCGACCATTGTTTACTTTTGATAGGTTGTATGAAACGTTTTTATAGTTGTTTACAGTCGAGTTTTTTTTAGTAATAGTATTGTTTGAAGCATCGTCCAAACAAATAATCTCAAATTCAATATTACTGCTCATGAGTTGCTGGTGCAAATCTTTTATGAGAGTTGTGATGGAGCAATTGTAAACAGGAATTAATACTGAAAGCATACTAGAAATTATGTTTCAAAAATACATTATTTAAAGTTAGTTAATTATTAATTGGTATAGTAATTGTAATTTAGTGTGTATGAAACAGCTTTTACTAACTTTATATGCATTGCTGTTGTGTCAAACAACTATGGCACAACAAGAGTTTCATGTGTTTCCAAATGTTTCAATAACCGGAAATGGTGATGGAAGTATTCAAAATCCATGGGATTTACAAACAGCTTTAAACCAAAGTTCTAACGTGGTTAATGGAGGTGATACTATTTGGTTACATAAAGGAGTGTATAACGGTCGTTTTATTAGCAATATTTCAAGTACGGTAGAGGGCAAGTATATAACTGTAGTGCCATACAAAAATGAAAAGGTTGTCTTAAACGGAAACGTCTCATCAAATAAAAAGCAGGTTTTAGAAGTAAGAGGAGCAAATGTTACTTTTAAAGACTTTGAAGTAACGTTTTTAGGCAATTTTCCCAGACATGTTAAAGAATCAGGTTTTTTAAAAGTTGATGGTATTAATCATACCTCAGGACATGATAATAAGTTTATTAACCTAAAGATTTATAATAATCCAGGTTCTGGTTTTGGTTCATGGAAGTTTACAGGTGGTTCAGTTGTATATGGGTGTAAAATTTATAATAACGGTTTTTTCTCCAATGCAAGAGGAAGTGGAGCAGGTATTTATGTTCAAAATATAAGTGAGAAAACAAGAAAGATAGAAAATAACATCATTTTCAATAACTACTATATGGGTATTGAAGCTTGGTCAGCATCCACAAATGCTGATGCAGTTTATGTGAAAAATATACTCATAAAAGATAATGTGGTTTTTAATAATGGTAGTCCAGGAAATCATTATAAAAACAACCTTATTGTAGCTACTGATGATAAAAACGGAATCAATAGAGCTACTAATATTAAAGTATTGGATAATGTGTTCTATCACAATGCAGATATCTCCAATACAGCTAAAGGAGATGCGGCTTCACTTACGTTAGGAGTTAATTCAAAAGCGCTATTAAAAAATGTTGAGGTAAAAGGAAATGTTATTATTGGAGGAAACAATTCCTTGCGATTTGATAATGCAGAAAACACAGTTTTTGAAAACAATTTAGTTTATGCTGGCTATGTGCACTTAAGCAAATCAATATTGTCTAATATTTCTGGTTGGACATTTAATAACAATAAATACTTTTCAAAGAACAGTAGAAATTTTAGAATTATTAATCATAAAGATTACACCTTTGATGATTGGAAGTCTAGCTTTAAACAAGATAATAATAGTCAATGGAATACTATAAAACAGTTCAGTAGTGATACTGTTTTAAATGTGACTCAAAATGAATACAATGAGAATTCATTCCGCATAGCTCTAATGGATGTAAAAGGAGAAATTGTAACTGTTGACTTTTCTGATTATAATTTTCCTACAGGAACAAAATATAAAATAGTTGATGTTGAAAACCCAAACAAAGTACTATCTGAAGGAACATTACCTTTAAATTCTAAAGTAGAATTTATAATGCAATTAACTGAATTTGAAAAACCGTTGCATAACGAATATGCTAAAAAAACACTTTCTAATTTTGGTGTTTTTGAAATTGAATTTCAGCCAGAAAGCACTCAAGCAGAAAAATCTGGATGGTTTGGTCGATTGTTTAAGTGGCTTGGTTTTTAGGATTTTGAAACAATTAAAACCGTTTCAGGTTTAAAACCATTTCTTGTTGATTCACTGGAGTTTTCAAAAGTTAGTATGTCAACTTTAAAACCTACATCTTCCAGTCTTTTTACTAATCCATTTACTGAGTATACTCTAACATGATCTTCTTGTCCAAAATGCTCTTTTCTTGCCTCTTCAGTAGTGATTGAATAATCTTCATAAATAGCACCTTCCTTAAAAGGAGTTTGTATGAAAGCTTTTCCGTTAGGTTTTAAAACTCTATAAATTTCTGACATCGCCTTTTTGTCATCAATAATATGCTCAAGTATATGGTAGCAAATTATAGTGTCAAACTTTTGGTCTTCACAAGAAATATTGGTAATGTCAAAATTATAGTCAGCAATAAACTGGTTCTCAAAATCAGAGCTGTAATAATGTATTGAAGGATTAGATTTTAATTTTCGGTATATGTTTCTTGAAGGCGAAAAATGTAACACATTACCTTTAATGGCTTTGTTTGCTTCCAGTAAGTGCCATAGCCTTCTGTTTCTTGACAAACTACCACAAAATGGACAGATTAAATCTCTGCCATTATAGTTAACAAAAGCGCTTAGGTTGTTGGAACATACATTACATTGAAATTGTTTTCCGCGATAAAACAAACCATAAAAGCGTCTAAAAACGAGCTCGTTTTTAAACAAGAACCTTTTGGGTACAATACGTTTTAGGATTTTTTTTAGGCTGTTATACACGTCTTTGCACTACTTCAAATACTTTATTCTCATCACACTTTAAAGTTTTGCTAGGGTATTTTAGCAATAAAGCGTAATCGTGAGTAGCCATTAAAATAGTATTTCCGTTTTTGTTAATTTCCTGCAAAACTTCCATAACCTCAATACTGGTTTGAGGGTCAAGATTTCCTGTAGGCTCGTCGGCAAGTATAAGTTCAGGGTCGTTTAGAAGTGCTCTAGCAATAGCGATACGTTGTTGTTCACCACCAGAAAGCTCATGAGGGAACTTAAATCCTTTGGTTTTCATACCTACTTTATCCAACACTTTTTCTATACGTTCTTTAATTTCGGTTTTGTCTTTCCAACCTGTAGCTTTTAAAACAAACTCTAGGTTTCCGTTTACGGTTCTGTCAGGTAACAATTTAAAATCTTGAAAAACAATACCTAGTTTTCTTCTTAAAAAAGGAATGTCTTTCTCTTTAAGTGTTCTTAAGTCAAAATCTACAATAGAACCTTCACCTTTTGTGAGGTGTAAGTCGCCATAAAGCGTTTTCATAAAACTACTTTTTCCGCTTCCGGTTTTACCAATAAGATAAACAAAATCACCTTTAACCATTTCAAAATTCACATCGCTCAACACCATACTGTCTCCTTGGTATATAGAGACATCTTTTAATTGTAAAATAGTTTCAGACATTTATGAGTAGTTTTTATTTAAGTGCTGTAAATGTATTATTTTAATAACACTTTTAAAAGGCTGCAATTATAAACTCCCAAATATTTTTTTTAGTATTTAATAACTTCTTTATAATTATAAATAATTTCTGGCGTTATAAATTTGATATTGATTTATCTTTGAACATCAACAAAACAACGAACTTAATGACTAATAGTAAATTAGTAGTGTTAGTAAGTTTTCTAATGCTAAACGTATACATACAAGCGCAACAATCGGCATCCTATACTAACGATTTAGTAGCGTATCAAAAAGCCCTAACGCTGTATAATAACAAGCAGTACCAAGCAGCACAATCAGCGTTTGACAAAATTAAAGATGAAACCCAAGACGAGCAGGTAGAGTCTAATTGTGCCTATTATATAGCAAATTGTGCAGTACGTTTAAATCAGCAAAATGCCGACGATTTAATTCAAGATTTTGTTGACACTTACCCAACGAGTACAAAACGAAATACAGCATTCTTGGATGTAGCAGATTATTATTTCGATAATGCAAAATATGCGTATGCAAGAAAGTGGTACGAAAAAGTAGATGAAAACAGTATAGCGCGTTCTGAAAGAGACCGATTTAACTTTAACTACGGTTACGCTTTATACTCTACAGACAACGAAACTTCAGCCCAAAAATATTTAAATAGAGTTGTAAATTCAGAAGAATATGGCTCACAAGCTAAGTATTATATTGGGTTTATGGCTTACGAAGGTGACGATTATGATACTGCTAATGAGTATTTTGACCAAGTAAGTGATGAAGAAAAATACAAAGAGAAACTATCGTATTACCAAGCCGATTTAAATTTCAAACTAGGAAATTTTGAAAAAGCCATTTCACTTGCTAAAGAACAACTACCAAATAGTGATGACAATGAAGTGTCTGAACTTTCAAAAATTATAGGTGAAAGTTATTTTAATTTAGAACAGTACACTGAAGCAATTCCTTATTTACAAGCCTATAAAGGCAAACGCGGAAAATGGAATAATACAGATTACTACCAACTAGGATATGCTTATTACAAGCAAAACGATTTTGAAAAAGCCATTTCAGAATTCAATAAAATCATAGGAGGAAATAATAGTGTTGCTCAAAACGCCTATTACCATTTAGGAGAAAGCTATATTAACTTAGATAAAAAACAAGAAGCTTTAAATGCGTTTAGAAATGCCTCTCAAATGGATTTTGATTTAAAAATTCAGGAAGATGCTTGGTTAAACTATGCCAAAATAAGTTATGAAATAGGAAACCCATATCAGTCGGTTCCTCAAGTTTTAACAGGTTATCTCGATAAATATCCTGATACAGGTTACAAAGAGGAAATTGAAACCCTGTTGATTGACTCATACATTACTTCAAAAAATTACGAAGAAGCTCTAAAACTATTAGAAGGTAAGCGAAGTTTTGAAAACAGAGTTGCTTATCAAAAAGTAGCGTTTTACAGAGGAATTGAAGTGTATAACACTATAAATTATAACGAAGCTCGAGCACTTTTTGAAAAGTCGATTGACGAGGCTAAAGACCCAAAATTTACTGCGCGAGCTACATTTTGGAAAGCAGAAACAGATTATCATTTAACCAACTATAATGATGCTTTAGTTGGCTTAAAACAGTTTCAGCAAGATGCAGAATCTGCTACAACACCTGAAATTGAAAACATCGACTATAATCTCGCTTATACCTATTTCAAACTTAAAAACTACAGTAAAGCTAGTGAGCATTTTCAAAAATTCATCAATACCAATAGCGATGATAAACTAAGAGTGAACGATGCTTACTTAAGGCTTGGTGATGGCTATTTTGTATCAACCGATTACAACAATGCAATTAGTTCTTACAATAAGGCTATCGAAATTAACGAGATCGAATCGGACTACCCATATTTTCAAAAAGCAATGAGTTATGGTTATGTTGGTCAAGCTTCAAAGAAAATTGAAGAGTTAGAAGCCTTTATCAATGGGTACCCAAAATCGTCTTTAAGAGATGACGCTATGTATGAGCTTGCAAATTCATACGTAAAAGCAAACAACACTAGCAAAGCAATGCAAATGTATGATAGGTTAAATGCTGAGTATAAAAATTCGGTATTTATCTCAAAATCCTTGTTGCGTCAAGGGTTGTCGTATTACAATGAAAATGACAACGAGCGTGCTTTGGCTAAGTTTAAACAAGTAGCAAGAGACTATCCAAATTCTGAAGAAGCAGTACAAGCAGTGTCTACAGCACGTTTAATTTATATCGATTTAGGTCGCGTAGATGAGTATGCGTCTTGGGTAAAAACACTTGATTATATTGATGTTACTGATGCCGAATTAGATAACACTACCTATTTGGCTGCTGAAAAGCAATACCTTGACAACAACGTGCAAAAAGCGGTAAAACAGTTCAATAATTATTTGAATGAATTCCCTAACGGAATGCATGCGCTTAAATCTCATTTTTATTTAGCTGAATTATATACTAAACAGGATTTGCCTGAAAATGCGCGTCCACATTATGAGTATGTAGTTGCTAAACCAAGAGGAGAGTATACTGAACAAGCCATTGTGAAGTTATCTGAAACCTATTTAAACACTTCTAACTGGGATAAAGCAGTTCCGTTATTAAAGCGTTTAGAAACCGAAGCCGATTATCCTCAAAACATTACCTATGCGCAATCAAACCTTATGAACGCGTACTATCAATTAGAAAACTATCAGGAAGCGGTTGCTTATGCTGAAAGAGTTTTAGAAAATTCTAAAATTGATAATAAAGTAAAAAGTGACGCTCAAATTATCATTGCGCGTTCTGCAATTAAAACAGGAGATGAGGCTAAAGCAAAATTGGCTTATGCAAAAGTTGAAAGCATAGCTACAGGAGCATTAGCTGCCGAAGCATTGTATTACAACGCCTACTTTAAACACAAAGAAGGCAACTATCAGTCGTCTAATACAACGGTTCAAAAACTAGCAAAAGACTATTCTAGCTACAAATATTACAGTGCAAAAGGTTTGGTTATAATGGCAAAAAACTTTTATGCACTTAAAGATGCATTTCAAGCTACATACATTTTAGAAAGTGTTATTAAAAACTTTGCTGAGTTTGATGATGTAGTTAGTGAAGCGCAAGACGAGCTTAATAGAATCAAAGCTGAAGAAGCTAAAACCAATTCATCAATTCAATCTGAAAATTAAAATCTTTGTTGATTTCAATTAAAACAATTCCTATGCAAAATCAAATAAAATATATAATCACTTTAGTATTTCTAGTAGTTGCAAGTAATGGATTTTCGCAAGAAAGAGAAACGGATACTATCGATACAGATGTGGTAAATGTTGTGAAACCTTATACGCCAACAATTTCTGACGCGTTTAAAATCAAGGAAACACCAACTTTAAACGATTCAACTACAGCACAAAAAAAGGACGTTAAATACAATATTTTCTCTATTCCTGTGGCTTCAACATTTACACCTGCAAAAGGAAAAGCAGCAACTGTTGATAAAGCTAAACCTATAAAATTGTATGATAATTATGCGTCTTTAGGTTTTGGAACTTACACCACTATTTTAGGTGAAGTGTATTTAAACCATGCACTAAATAGAACAGAGCGAGTAGGTGGTTACTTAAGCCATCATTCATCACAAGGTGGTATTGACGGTTTGTTATTGGACGACAATTTTTCAAACACCAATCTTAATGCAAATTTCAGTAAGCAATTGCGTGATATGTCATGGACTGTTGATGCAGGTTTTGGACTTCAAACTTACAATTGGTATGGATTGCCACAACCGTTGTTTGATGAAACTACAGCTGATATGATTAACGAAGGACATTCGTTTTACAATGTTCATTTTGGAGGAAAATTAAACTTTGAAGATGCTATTATCGATAATCTAAAAGTAAGGTTTAGACGTTTTGGTGACGATCAGGATTCTGGTGAAAACAGGTTTGTTGCGTCTTCTGAATTTACAGTTCCAATTAGAGGAGAAGAAATAAAAACCGAAGTAACTATCGATTATATTGGTGGCGAGTTTGATAGAAATTTCTACACCGAAGATGCTATAAAATATGGAAATATCAATTTTGGAATTGCTCCAAGCTATCAGTTAAAACAAGATGACCTAACCGTAAACTTAGGTGTTAATTTGGTATATCTTAATGATATAGAGTTTAGTGATAACAAGTTTTACATTTACCCAAATATTACAGCAAGCTACCGATTGGTTGATGAAATACTTATTGCTTATGGTGGAATTGAAGGCGGTTTGATACAAAACTCGTACTATGATTTTGCTAACGAAAATCCTTTTGTGTCGCCAACACTGTTTATCGCGCCAACTGACCAGCAATACAATGCTTCAGTAGGTTTAAAAGGAAAATTATCCAATAGCATGAGTTATAATATTAGTGGACGTTATTTTGCTGATAGAAACAAAACAATGTTTATGTCAAACAGTGTGTTGGGTGGAGCTACCGAAGATTATCAATATGGTAATTCGTATGGTATCGTGTATGACGATGTTAACACATTATCGGTTGCAGGAGAATTAAATGTTGATATAAATAGAAACTTTAACCTTGGTATAAAAGCTGAATATTTTAATTACAGTACTGATACACAATCTGAAGCGTGGAACTTACCAGACATTAAAGGATCGTTGTTTTTAGATTATCAAATAGACGACAACTGGTTTGCTGGAGCAGGATTGTTTTTTGTTGGAGAAAGAAAAGACCTGTTTTATGAAGAAGGAACACTTGTGCCAACAAGTCCTGTAACTGTAACTTTGGATAGCTATTTTGATGCAAACGCACACGTAGGTTATAGAGTTACTGATAGATTGTCGGTATTTGTTAAGGCAAATAATATTGCAAATAACGATTACCAACGCTGGATGAATTTCCCAGTACAAGGTATTCAAGTGTTAGGTGGAGCTACCTATCAATTTGATTTTTAATCAAGACATTACAAATTATAGTAAAAGCGTTCTTTTTAGAGCGCTTTTTTTATTTTTACAGTAAACTAACTATTACCAAATGAAAAATTTATACCTTCTTTTAATACTTGCTATTTGTTTGTCTTGTCAAAATAAAGAGCAAGTAGATACAATTGTTACCAATGCAAACGTCTATACTGTTGATGATAACTTTACTAAAGCACAAGCATTTGCAATTAAAGATGGAAAGTTTATTGCTGTAGGAACCAACACTGAGGTAAATTCTAAATATACTTCTAAAAATACTGTTGATGCTAATGGAAAGACAATTGTACCAGGATTTATTGATGCGCATTGTCACTTTTTAGGTTTGGGACTCAACGAGCAACAAGTTGACCTTGTTGGGACGACGAGTTTTGAAGACATGATGAAACGTGTTTTGGACTTCAGTAACAAAAATAACGTCGATTATATTTTAGGAAGAGGTTGGGACGAAACCGATTGGGACGACAAAGCAGTACCAGATAATGTACTATTGTCTAAGCTATTTCCTGATACACCAATACTGCTAAGACGAGTAGATGGTCATTCAGCATTATGTAATGAAGCGGCTTTAAAATTGGGTAACATTACAGCAAATACTAAAGTTGATGGTGGAGAAGTTGCATTAAACAACGGAAAACCATCAGGAGTTTTACTCGATAACGCACAAGCTTTGGTGTTAAAACATTGGCCACAACCTACCAAAACTGAAATCACTAAAGCACTTTTAGCTGCTCAAGACATTTGTTTTGATTACGGATTGACCACAGTTGATGATGCAGGTTTAAGCAGAGAAAGCATTGAAATTATTGATAGCTTACAACAGTTAGGAGAACTCAATATGCGAGTGTATGCTATGGTGTCTGCTAAAGATACATTAGCGGTAGATTACTACTTGAAAAAAGGTATTTATAAAACCAATAAATTAAACGTAAGATCATTTAAGGTCTATGCTGATGGCGCTTTAGGATCGCATGGTGCATTATTGCGTCAACCTTATACTGACCAACCTCAAAAATACGGACTGTTAACCACTTCAATTAACGATTTGGATGCGTTGGCACAACGTATTTCAAATTCTGAATATCAAATGAACACGCATGCTATTGGCGATTCGGCTAATCATGCAGTATTGACTATTTACAATAAAGTATTACAAAACAAACCAGACAAACGTTGGCGAGTAGAACATGCTCAGGTAGTTTCACAGCAAGATTTTGAAATGTATAAAACCATTGTACCTTCAGTACAACCTACACATGCTACTAGCGATATGTATTGGGCAGAACAACGTTTAGGTAATGAACGTGTAAAAGTTGCTTATGCCTACAAACAACTATTGAATGCGCATGGTAAAATAGCATTAGGAACCGATTTTCCTGTGGAGCATGTAAGTCCGTTTTTAACTTTTTATGCAGCAGTAGCACGACAAGATGCAAAGCAATTTCCTAAAGACGGTTTTCAAAAAGAAGATGCCTTAACCAGAGAAGAAGCCTTAAAAGGAATGACTATTTGGGCAGCCTATTCTAATTTTGAAGAGCACGAAAAAGGTAGTATTGAAATAGGAAAGTTCGCCGATTTTATAGTTTTGGATAAAGATATTATGACAGTTGATGTTTATGATATTCCTAACATAAAAGTAGAGCAAACCTTTGTTGATGGTGTGAAGCGGTAAGAGTTAAGTAGAAAGTAATATTGACAACTAGTTGGGTGTAATTTAAGAAATGAACAGAGGCATTTACATACAGATAATAGAAAATGAAGAATTTCAAGACAGAATATTTTGGAATGAATCCTCTGATGTTTATACTTTTTTACGAAATCACACGCTGAAAATTGAACATAAATTTGACACTAAATTCAATTCTTTCTCTAATAACGAAATCCCAATGGACGGAATAAAAATGTTGGTAGATGGTATTAAAAACGATTTGAATTTTCTAATCAGAGAATATGAAAATAAACCAATTGTAAATGGACTGAATTCGGTTGATGTAGAATACAATGGGAAACTTATGAAATTA
Source organism: Gaetbulibacter jejuensis (assembly GCF_039524015.1). Lineage (NCBI taxonomy): Bacteria > Pseudomonadati > Bacteroidota > Flavobacteriia > Flavobacteriales > Flavobacteriaceae > Gaetbulibacter > Gaetbulibacter jejuensis. The sequence goes on from NZ_BAAAGF010000001.1 coordinate 1,347,705, forward strand.
TACTACAAGGCTTCAAAATTGCATTTAATGATTTTGAATTTAGTAAGATTTCTAAAAAAAATGGAATCCGTAATTGAAAAAAATAAAAAAGTTTATGTGTGCGGAAATGCTTATTTCAGTGATACTATGTTAGAGACTTTAATGAAAATCAGAGCCAAATTCAAGACAAGTGGAATAGTAAGCGTTAATGGAATTCAAGAAACTGAATTGAAAACATTGATTAAAGACAAAAGTCTGATGAAATCAGGCTCAAACTATAGATTAACACGCAAAGGTCTGATAATAGATATTGCGGAATAAAAAACTATTACTAACAATCCATAACCTCAATTACAAAAACTACCTAGTATGAGTTTCAAATTGAAAACAGTATCTTTAAAATCATAATTTACGGTTGTACAAGAACGCTATCAACCATTAACAGAAAGCTATTAATTGGAGTAAAGAAGTGTTACAACAACTACTATCATTCATTTCAGTTGAGTTCATAATTGAAATCCAATCTTATTCGCTATCTTTCCATAGTTAATTATAAATAAAACCGTTTTTATTTAATTTAAGAAACTAGATGTTAGAAGGAATAGCTGATTTTTTACTAGTCGTTTTGGATTTATTTCTAATAGGTTCTCCTTCCAAAAAGAAAAGAGATTTCAAAATAGACCAAATGGTTAAAGATTGGTGTAATAAAGTAGGACTTCATCCACAATATGAATATAAGGACGAAAAAGTTCGCTCTTTAAATGTAATAGACGATTCTGGTAATAAATATCAAATTCAGATTGAAGAATTAAAATGGAAAAGAGTAAAAGTCAGTGCAATAGATAATGCTATTGGTCAAAAAAAAAGAATCTGGAATAAAAAAAGTGAAATTTCGCATCTAACTAAAACCTTGTATCAGGCTTATGGTGTTATTGAACAATGGATTGTTGAAAGCGGAAATACAAGAACATAAAAGATGATTAAAAAAGTTATACCATTGTTATTGGTTTTGAATTTTGCCTCTTTGTTTTCTCAATCAAAAGAGAATAAACTGAAATTAAATGATACTTGGTTTACTGTTGAAACAGATAAAAATCAAAAGCCAGTAATTGTACGAGGAAGACAGCATTTGAAAAATTTGATTGAATCAAAACAGTATACAGATTATGTTGAGTTTATTTGGACTTTTGAGGCCTTAACTGAAAACGGAATTCCTACTCCTGAAGAGAATATCTTTATGCAAAAGGTGGAAGATGCTTTAATTGAGAATTTAGAGATTGATCTACAATCTGTTCTTACAATTGTTTATACTCATGATGGAGTTCGCACGTCTGTTTTTTACACTAAGTCTGTTCCTGAATTTCTAAAGCGAATTAATAAAGCATTATCTCAATTTAAAAAACTACCCATCGAAATAATGAATGAAAAAGATGTTGATTGGGACTTGTATAGAGGGATTTTAAAAAACTATAAGCTAGTTCCTAAATAACTTTTAATCTCTTTAATATATCCTCGCCAAATAATCAAAATGCTCACCTTCCATAACGAGTTCGCACTGTAAACCCAAAGTGTCGCAAGCGGTTTTTAGTGTGTCAAAATCTAGATACAACCATTTCATAGGCTGTTCTTTTTCACCTTTATAACTTAAAAAATAGTCCAACTCACCAAAGTAGTTGGCATTGGTATCAATCCATAAACCACCATCGTCGTCTTCATACATATATGAAATATCTGAGGAGTCAATTAAGATTTGTCCGTTAGGATTTAACAATGATTTTAAATGCTTTAAATAGATGGCAACCTGAGAAAGCTGTTGGAAAATTCCTGTACCATTCATAAGTAATAAAATGGTGTCAAACGTTTCGGTAACATCTAAAATAGCAGTTTGCGATACATTGTTTACACCACGTTCTTGAGCCACTTTTACAGCACCTTGGGAGATGTCTATAGCTTTTACGCTAAACCCTTTCTCTTGAAGATACAAGCTATGGCTTCCTGCACCACAACCTACATCTAAAATGTGTCCTTTAGCAAGCTGTAAAGCGTGTTGCTCTAGTTTAGGCATATCTTTATAAGTCCTAAACAGATAAGGAAGCGGAAGCTCATCTTCATCTGAAATATTGGTCCAGGTTATAATATCTTCAGAATAGTTGTTATTCCGATAATCCAGTAAAGCTTTTCCAAAGACATCTTTCATTGGTTACTATCTATTGAGTTGGTTTCAATAACTTTATGTAAAATTATTTTGTCATGCTGAACTTGATTCAGCATCTCATTAAAATTTATATTTTTACACTATGCAAGATGTTATAAATAATCTCCCAAAGCTCGCCAAAGATAAGCATAAGGAAAACAAAACCTTCTTTACCAAGCTTAAAAAAAAGCCACCAAAACAATTGGACTACATCATGCAGGAGCTACACGAAGATGAGTTTGAAAAAACCGATTGCTTGCAATGTGCTAATTGCTGTAAAACGACAGGTCCTTTGTTTACCGATAAAGATATTGATAGAATTGCAAAGCATTTTAGGTTAAAACCCTCTCAATTTATTGACCAATATTTGCGTATTGATGAAGATAACGATTATGTATTGCAGAGTGTACCTTGTACGTTTTTGGATGCTGATAATTATTGCGCTATTTATGATGTAAGACCAAAGGCGTGTAGAGAATTTCCGCATACTGACAGAAAAAAGTTTCAGCAAATTGCTAATCTTACTATGAAGAATGTAGCGATTTGTCCTGCAGCATATAATATTGTGGAGGAAATGAAAAAAAGAATTAAATTGTAATGCCAGTTTTTGTAAGTTATTGATTTTGACTTTTTTGATATATATTTAATGTTATAAAATTTAGAATATGAAACGATTAACCTTAACATTATTGATTTTCTTTTTTACGTTTAATTTAATGTACTCTAATAATTGGATGTACTCTTTAGATGATGCAAAAAAAATGGCTATTACAACCAATAGGCTTGTTCTTGTTGATTTTTGGGCATCATGGTGTGGGCCTTGTAAACGTATGGATTCAGAATCTTGGAGCAAAGAAGAAGTACAGCTTTTAATGGATAATTATGTGTCGGTTAAAATAGATATTGATAAATACCCTGATATAGCTGAGAAATATGATGTTAGAGGTATTCCATATGTTTTTATTTTAGATGGAAACGGAAAGGTTGTTTATAAAAATATGAGTTATAAAACTAAATCTCAACTTATGGTTTTGTTAAAAAAATATGCTATAAACACATCGTTTTTGAGTAAGGATTTAGTTAATTATTATAAGCAAGAAAGTTTTTCTTCGGCATTTAGGTTAGGTTATAAGTATCAAGATCTTGCATTGCGCCTGGATAAAGAAATAAAAAGTGATTTTTTAAATGTTTCTGATGATTATTTTGATGAGTCTAAAAAGCAATTAAAAGAAAGTTCGTTAAAAAATAAAGATGGATTTTTACAGAAAATCGATTTATACGAAATACAAAGCTTACTTATACTTGATAAGACTAAAAGGGCTTTAAAAGAACTGAATAAGATAGAGTTAAATGATTTGGATGAATCAAATGCTTCGCTTTATAATTTCCTTGCTTACACTATTCATAAACAATTAAATGATGATGAAGTAGCAATTTGGGAAGAGAAAATGGAAGAAAGTGATAAGCAAAAAGCGTTATTGTTTTTAGATTAAAAGAGTAATACATGCTAATGGAACAAATTATTAATTATTTTGAAACCATACCTTCTCTACATAGAAGTATATTGCTGGTAGGAGGTATTACCTTGTTTTGGCTTTTGGAAGGCGCAATTCCGTTGTTTCGATTTAATTATAAAAAATGGCAACATGCCTTACCTAATTTCTTTTTTACTTTAACCACTATTGTTATCAATTTCGGTTTAGCATTTTTGTTATTAAAAACTGCCGATTGGGTTAAAAACAACGACTTTGGTATTATCAATTGGCTACCAGAAATGCCTTTATGGTTATATGCAATACTTGGTGTTATGCTGTTAGACTTTTTTGGAGCCTACTTAGCACATTTGGTTGAGCACAAAGTAAAACCTTTGTGGATGGTACATTTAGTGCATCATACCGATCATAAAGTAGACACTACCACAGGTAACAGACATCATCCTATTGAGAGTGTTATTCGGTTTAGTTTTACTTTGCTAGGTGTTTTTATTGTTGGAACACCAATTGCTTTGGTGTTTTTGTATCAATCGCTTTCAGTTATTTTTACACAGTTAACACATGCTAATATTAAATTACCGAGACGCGTAGATAAAGCGATAAGCTACTTTTTTGTATCTCCTGATATGCATAAAGTGCATCATCATTATGTGTTGCCATATACTGATTCTAACTACGGAAATATCTTTTCAATTTGGGATAGACTTTTAGGAACTTATATGGAATTGGATAGAGATAAACTTGTGTATGGAGTTGATGTATTTCCTGATGAAGCTGAAAACAGCCGAATTTCAAATTTATTGACGCAACCTTTTCAGAAGTATAAAAAACCAACAATCAAACCTTCAAATGAACAACGTTAAAAACGTATTCTGCATGTTAGTTTTACTGTTTACAATGAGTTGCAATACAAACACAACAATAGGAGTGCAAGGTCACAGAGGCTGCAGAGGATTGCTTCCTGAAAATTCGTTACCAGCTTTTGAGAAAGCAGTTGCGCTTGGTGTTAACACATTAGAGTTGGATTTAGCCATTTCTAAAGACAAGCAAGTTGTAGTATCTCATGAGCCATTTATGAGTCGATTTTATTGCTTAAAACCTAACGGAGAAGAGATTTCCATTAATCAGGATTTGGCGTTTAATTTTTATGAAATGGATTACGATTCCATTAAGCTGTTTGATTGTGGTACAAAGCAACATCCAAGATTTCCTCAGCAAAAAAACATGAAAACCCATAAACCATTGCTGAGTGAAGTGTTTAAGTTGAGCGATGCTTTAAATTCTGAAATTAGATATAACATTGAAATAAAGGCAAAACCAGAATACGACAACATTTATACACCAGAGCCTAAAGAGTATGTTGCTTTAGTCTTAAAAGTGATTGATGAATATAATATTGGAGAGCGTTGCAATTTACAGTCGTTTGATGTAAGAATACTTGAAGAAATAAAACGACAAGCACCAAGTATGACACAAGCTTTATTGGTTGATGAAAACGAAGTTATTGCTGATAAGCTAAACGCGTTGAGTTTTAAACCAGAAATTATTAGTCCGTATTTTCAATTACTGACCAAAGATGTGGTTGCTCAATACCAAAAAGAAGGGTATAGTATTATTCCTTGGACAGTTAATGAAAAGGAAGATATGCATACTGTAATTTCTTATGGTGTAAATAGTATTATTACCGATTATCCAGATGTGCTTATTGGAATTTTAAATGATTGAAAATTCTTATTTTGAAGTGCTTTATCGAAATTTTTTACTGATTATTCCTATTTTTTTACCGTTCATAGATTTTTTAGGGTTATAAAAAATAATCCATATAGATTTATAACGAGGGTATTACAAAAATTTAAAAGCTATTAATTCAATATTAGTTGTAACTAATAGTATTTTTTTATGGGAAAATATCGCAGGTTTGTAATAGCTTCATTTATTGGGCTTGCTGCACAAAAAAACTACGGTCAAAAAGACTTTGCATTGCTCGAAAAGAACAATAACTACAGAGCAAACGGCTTATATCACGAGCTTAACAAAACCAAAGACACTTTAATTCTTAAAGGCGATAAAAAAATTACGTATGTGTATTCTATAAATAAAGAGTACAAACGCGAAATTGATACTTATGCTGGCACTAACGAGTTTAAAGTATCCTTAAAACATCTTAGTAAAGGAAAACATATGTTTGTGGTTGATCAATCACCATTAAAAATCATATTTGTTATAAAAATACTTCATGATAGACCAAAACCAATTAGTGATGGTGATATAAAAATAACTGCTATTGAAAGTAAAAAAGACTAGTTGTAAATTATATACGGTTTACGCATTTCATCATAGGCTTTTAAATCTCTAACCCAAGTTTTTTTAATCTCGTAAGCAGTGAGTTTGTTTTCAATTTGCTTGCGTAACTCAGTAGTACCAGCAAGTTTTGTAAAGAAATCGTTGAAGAAAATAGGCTTGTCTATTGTGTTGTTATAGGCTTCTATTAAGTAGTTTAAATCTAATCGGCTTAAATGATCTTTACCGCTTAAGTCTTCACCAAAACATAGCATGCCTTCGTGTTTTGGATATTTAGCACCTGCATTTGGTTGAGGTAAAAATTTAAAAGTATACATCTCTTTGTCAAGATAAGGACTTCCGTAAATTTCAAAAGGTTTTGGAGTTCCTCTACCAGCACTCACATTTGTGCCTTCAAAAAAGCAAAGACTAGGATACAGGTTTATAGCTTTGTCACTTGGTAAATTAGGCGAAGGTGCTATAGGTAAGCTGTATGGTGTTTTGTGAGTGTAATTTTTAACAGGAATAATAGTAAGCTCACATTGAATACCATTATTCAGCCATTGTTCGCCATTAATCATTTTAGCGTATTCACCAATGGTCATTCCGTGTACAACAGGTACAGGATGCATGCCAACAAAACTTTTGTGCTCAGGTTCTAAAATAGGACCATCAGTATAATGTCCGTTTGGGTTTGGTCTATCTAAAATTAAAACAGGAATGTTCAATTCAGCACAAGCTTCCATAACGTAGTGTAATGTTGAAATGTAAGTGTAAAAGCGAGCACCAACATCTTGTATGTCAAAAATTATAACGTCTATGCCTTCAAGTTGCTCTGCAGATGGTTTTTTATTATTACCATACAATGAAATAATAGGTAAATTGGTTTTAGTGTCAACACCATCTTTTATGAGTTCTCCAGCACTTGCAGTTCCTCTAAAACCATGTTCAGGAGCATAAACAGCTTTAATGTTGATGTTTTTGGCTAATAAAGAATCTACCAAATGCGTGTATTGGTCTTGCGTTTTGGTGTCTTTAAAAATCACCGAAGTTTGATTAGCCACAATGCCTACGCTTTTATTTTTAAGTATGTCTAGATAAGCTTCGGTTTGATTAGCTCCAACTATAATAGTAGCATCGTCATGTTGAACTTGCCCAAGCATCTCATTAGAGCTTTGTTCTTTATCTTCAGACTTAGCTCCACTTCCACATGAAATTCCTATTAAAACAAATAATAAAACCGTATTTTTGAGGACCTTTAATCGCATATTTTTATTTTGAATTACGAGTTTTTTTTAGCAAAACGTATTATTGGTAGTAAAACGTATAAAAGTAGTGTTTCGGCTCCAATAATAAAAATAGGAATCACAGCAATTGCTATTGGTATTGTTGTGATGCTAATTGCTATTGCTACTGGTTTGGGCTTACAACAAAAGGTTAGAGATAAAATTGTAGCGTTTAATGGTCATGTGATAATTACCAATTATGACACCAATGTGTCTGACGAGTCTGAAACTCCAATTTCTACCAATCAAGAGTTTTATCCAAATTTTAATCAGGTTGAAGGCGTAAAGCACATTCAGGCAGTGGCTAAAAAGTTTGGTGTTATTAGAACCGAAACCGATTTTGAAGGTGTAGTTTATAAAGGAGTAGGAAGAGAGTACGATTGGAATTACCTTAAAGAATTTTTAGTTGAAGGTGAGTTGCCAAATTTTGGTGAATCAATGAGTAATGAAGTGTTGATTTCTTCGTATTTAGCCAATAGGTTGAAGTTAAAACTGAACGATACATTTCAAACCGTTTTTGCTAAAGAAGACATTAATCAAATACCAAATATAAGAGCCTTTAAAATAGTTGGAATTTACAATTCAGGATTTCAAGAGTTTGACAAAACTTTTGTTATTGGTGACTTAAAACATGTACAACGACTCAATAAATGGAAACCTGATGAGGTTGGGAATTTTGAAGTCTTTATAGATGATTATTCACAATTAGATGAAAAAGGAAGGGCCATTTTTAAAATAACGCCTTCAAATCTCGATACACAAACAGTAACTCGAAAGTTTTTGTCCATTTTTGAGTGGATTAAAATTTTTGATAACAACACCTACGGAATAATTGGTATCATGATTTTGGTTGCAGGAATTAATATGATTACTGCTTTATTAGTACTTATTTTAGAACGTACACAAATGATAGGAGTTTTAAAAGCGCTTGGAAGTAGTAACTGGAGCATTAGAAAAGTGTTTTTATACAATGCTACCTACTTAATTGGTTTAGGTTTGTTTTGGGGAAATCTTATAGGATTGTCTTTGCTTTTTGCGCAACACTATTTTGGGCTACTTAAATTTCCAAATCCTGAAGAGTATTACGTGTCTACCATTCCTGTATATATAAGCTTAGATTACATTTTGTTATTAAACATTGGTACGTTTGTAGTGTGTTTACTTATGTTGTTGGTGCCATCTGTAATTATCTCTAAAATAGCTCCTGTAAAAGCAATTAGGTTTGAATAAAAAAAGACTTTAAGTGAAAAACTTAAAGCCTTTTTTAAAAAATGAGTTAACTATTTGTTTTCTAGTACTTCATCGTCTTTTTGTGCATCTTCACAAGTTCCTAATGAGTCACCTTCATGTTGTATTAAGTGAGCTACTGCTGCCGGAAGCGCAATATTAATAGTGTGAGGGTTGTTGTTTACATTATGGCAAACATCTACTTTAATAGCTGAAAAGCCAGCAAGCATACCAATTAATAGAGTAGTGAAAAGAAAAGTTTTTGATTTCATAATCATTGTATTTTTGGGTTAATAACAAAGTAATATTAATTGTAAATTTTTGTTATAACTAATTGATTTGTAGTTTTTTCGATGTTTTTTATAAAAAAAGGGATTAACTGAAAAACCTTAAAGTTGAAATACGTATAACATCGTTAAACGATTACGAATCTTTTCCTTTTTATAAAACTATACTCATGCTTTTTGCTACTTTTGCAGAGTAAAATAAGAATATGGACTACGCTAAAAATATACTAGAAACCATTGGTAATACACCATTGGTAAAACTCAATAAACTTACTCAAGAATTGCCATGTTTGGTATTGGCTAAATACGAAACATTTAATCCTGGTAACTCTGTAAAAGATCGTATGGCTTTAAAAATGATTGAAGATGCTGAAGCTGATGGTCGTTTAAAACCAGGAGGAACTATTATTGAAGGTACCTCAGGAAATACAGGAATGGGTTTAGCATTAGCAGCAATTGTAAAAGGTTACAAATGCATTTTTGTAATTAGCGATAAACAATCTAAAGAAAAAATGGATATTCTTAGAGCTGTTGGTGCTGAGGTTGTGGTTTGTCCTACTGATGTTGCTCCTGATGACCCAAGAAGTTATTATTCGGTGTCTAAACGTTTGTCGCAAGAAACACCAAACTCATGGTATGTTAATCAGTATGATAATCCAAGTAATGCAAAAGCACATTATGAAAGTACTGGTCCTGAAATATGGAAACAAACCGATGGAAAAGTTACTCATTTTGTGGTTGGAGTTGGAACAGGAGGAACTATTTCAGGTGTTGGAAAGTATTTAAAAGAGCAAAACCCAGAAGTAAAGGTTTGGGGAATTGATACCTATGGAAGTGTCTTTAAAAAATACCATGAAACAGGAATTTTTGACGAAAACGAGATTTATCCTTACGTAACTGAAGGTATTGGTGAAGATATTTTACCTGAAAATGTAGATTTTTCAATAATTGATGGTTTTACAAAAGTAACCGATAAAGATGCTGCAGTTTATACTCAGCTTTTAGCAAAAGAAGAAGGGATGTTTTTGGGTAATTCTGCTGGAGCAGCTATAAAAGGGTTGTTGCAACTTAAAGACCATTTTACTAAAGACGATGTTGTTGTGGTGTTGTTTCATGACCATGGTAGCAGATATGTTGGTAAAATGTTTAATAACGATTGGATGAAAAAAATGGGCTATATTGATTAAATAGCCTGTTTTTACATGAAGCATGTATTAAATATTTTTCTATTTTTAGTATATGCAAGAGGATTTTCTTCATTATATATGGCAACACAAAAAGTTTGATATTCAACAGTTAACTACTGTTGCTAATGAAGTTGTTACTATAAAATCAGTAGGGCAACACAATCATAATTCTGGTCCAGATTTCTTTAATGCTCAGCTGTATATTAACCAACAACTGTGGGCTGGTAATGTTGAAATTCATGTGAAGTCAAGCGATTGGTTTGTGCATTCGCACGAACAAGACAAAGCTTACGATAATGTAATACTTCATGTGGTTTGGGAACATGATACAGATGTGTATCGAAAAGACAATACCATTATACCAACGTTGCAACTCAAAGATTTTGTAAACGCTAACCTTATCCAAAACTATAAAGCACTTTTTACACAATCTAACAAGTGGATTTACTGCGAAGATGACTTTGGAACTATTGATGATTTTACATTAAGCGCATGGTTAGAGCGCTTGTTTTTTGAACGACTACAACGAAAGTCAAATGCTATTGATACACTGCTTAACACTTCAAAAAATGATTGGGAAGCAGTACTTTTTAAAATGTTGGCTAAAAATTTTGGTTTAAAAGTTAATGGTGATGCTTTTTTGAGTTTAGCTCAGTCTGTAGATTTTTCAATAGTACGAAAGTTGACTACAAACCAAACTCAATTAGAAGCTTTGTTATTTGGTCAATCAGCACTGCTCAATGATGATGTGCAAAACGCTTACTTTCAAAATCTAGAAAAGGAATATAATTACCTTAAACATAAATTTGGATTGAGTAACGAGCAGGTTTTACCCATTCGTTTTTTTAGGTTACGACCACCAAACTTCCCAACAATTAGGTTGTCACAATTAGCAAGTTTGTATTATAAACATCAAAATTTGTTTTCAAAAATTATTGAAGCCAAAACAATAGATGAGTTGTATGCTGTTTTTTCAGTTAGCGTATCGTCATTTTGGGAAACACACTATACGTTTTCAAAAACATCCAAAACAAGTAAAAAGGCGTTGTCAAAATCCTTTATAGATTTGCTTTTGATTAATACCGTTATCCCTATCAAATTTGCTTACGCTAAAGCAAATGGTAAATTTATTGATTCTGAAATAGTTGATGTTGCACAGCAAATAAGTGCTGAAAAAAACACAATAGTTTCAGCGTTTAAAGCATTAAAACAAATACCTAATTCAGCATTATATTCTCAAGCACTCATTCAACTTAAAACCGAATATTGCAATAATAAAAAGTGTTTGCAATGTGCAGTAGGCAATTCGTTAATCATTAAATAAAATTATTACATTGCAGCATGAATATTTTTTACAAGGCATTGTTATATTTTCAAAAGCATGGTTACTATGTTTGCCAACGTATTGCTGACCGTATTGGTATTAGAGCAAAAGTGGTTAGAACATCGTTTATGTATCTTACTTTTGTAACATTAGGTTTTGGTTTTGCATTATACCTGTTTATTGCCTTTTGGATGAAAATTAAAGACTTGCTCTATACTAAACGCACTTCGGTTTTCGATTTATAATTATAGATGAATCCATTAATAAAGCTCTTTAGATCCAGAATTTACACAGCAGTATTAATGCTGCTTTTGGTTATACTTATAGGTGTATTCGGATTTAAAATGTTATCAGGCTACACATGGATTGATGCAATATACATGACGGTTATAACCGTTACTACAGTAGGGTTTGGTGAAGTACAACCTTTAGATACGCAATCAAAAATTTTTACGGTATTTTTAATTTTGGCAAGTATAGTAATTGTAGGTTATGCTATATCCATTATTACCGAATATATCTTAAGCAAAAGCAATTATGAAGAACTAAAACAAAAAAAGATGCAAAAAAAGATTGATAGTCTTAAAAACCACATTATTATTTGTGGTTATGGAAGAAACGGTTCTCAAGCAGCAAAAAAGTTAATAGCTTATGAAAAAGACTTTGTTGTAATTGAAAAGGATAAAGAAATAATTGACAAGTTTCAAAGTGAATTAGTTAGCTTTATTCAAGGTAATGCTAATGAAGATGAAGTTTTATTACAAGCAGGAATTGATAGAGCAAGTACGTTAATTTCGGCACTTCCTAATGATGCAGATAATTTATTTGTAGTGCTTTCAGCTAGACAAATTAATAAAGACTTGACCATTATTAGTAGAGCCTCTCAGCAAACATCCTACAATAAATTAAAGCTAGCAGGAGCAAATAATGTTATTTTACCTGATATGATAGGAGGAGACCATATGGCTTCTTTGGTTGTGGTTCCTGATTTGATTGAGTTTATTGATAACCTATCTATTGTAGGCAAAGCCAATATAAATATTGAAGAAATTGCAGTAGAAAAGCTTTATAATCCATCAACAATAAAAACACTTCGCGATTTAGACCTTCGTAAAAAAACAGGATGTAATGTTATAGGTTTTAAAGATGGACAAGGCGATTATATTGTTAATCCTGAAGCTGATATTGAATTGGTGCCAAAATCAAAAATCATTGTGTTAGGTAGACCAGAACAAATAAAAAAGCTTAATTCCCTATACAATATTCAATAACAAGACATTCAATTTAACCTTAGATGTTTTAAAAACTCATTTTTTTTTAGCATCTTGTTACCCAATTAACATTAAATTATACTTAAACTAACTAAATTTTAATATACCCATGAAGAACTATCTTCTTACACTTATGACATTAATTTTACCACTAGCCATTTCAGCCCAAGAAAAAGGTTTGGATGAAATAGTAAATGATGCTTTTATGCCAGTTGCTGAAGGTTGGGAAGGATTTATTTTAACGTCTGTCCCAATTGCAGGTTTAAATGTACCAATAGTGGTTATTCTCTTAGTTGTAGGTGCCACTTTTTTTACGCTTTATTTTAAAGTGCCTAGTATTACTAAATTTCCAACTGCAATAAATACAGTTAGAGGACGATATGTGGATATTGAAAAGCATGGTGTTGATAAATTATATGATAATGACGAAGCGTTAGCTGAAGAAGATATCCAAGATACTATTAGGGACGAAAGTGCTCATGGTGAGGTGTCTCACTTTCAGGCATTGGCAACAGCAGTTTCTGGTACTGTAGGATTAGGTAATATAGCAGGTGTTGCAGTAGCTATTGCAACAGGTGGTCCTGGAGCAACATTTTGGATGATTGTATGTGGATTATTAGGGATGTCAACCAAGTTTGTAGAGTGTACACTTGGTGTAAAATATAGAGATGTAGGAAAAGATGGAACTATCTATGGTGGTCCAATGTACTACTTGTCAAAAGGATTAAAAGCAACAGGCAAAGCAGGACTAGGAAAAGTACTGGGAATTTTATTTGCGATTTTGTGTGTTGGTGCTTCTTTTGGAGGAGGAAATGCATTTCAATCTAACCAAGCAACAGTTCAAATATCTTCATTAATTGGTGTTTCAGGTGGAGCAACGGGTTCTATAATTGGTTTAATATTAGCAGTTTTAGTTGGTATTGTAATTATTGGAGGTATCAAACGTATTGCTAAAATCACTGAAAAAATTGTGCCTTTTATGGCTGGGATCTATGTGTTAGCAGCTTTAATTATCATTTTCGCAAACTTTAAATATATTGATGATGCCTTCGGATTAATCATGGAAGGTGCATTTACACCAATGGCAGGACTAGGTGGATTTATAGGAGTGCTTATTGTTGGGTTCCAGCGTGCAGCATTTTCTAATGAAGCTGGAGCAGGTTCAGCAGCAATTGCGCATTCAGCAGTACGTACTAAATATCCAGCATCTGAAGGTGTTGTTGCTCTTTTAGAACCATTTATTGATACTGTAGTTATTTGTACAATGACAGCTCTAGTTATCATTTTCTTTAATATTGATGGTACAAACATGCAAAGTGTGTTTACTTACGGAGCTGTTGAAGGTAGTAACGTAATGATTAATGCTACAGGAGAGCGAATAGGAGGTGTTGATTTAACATCAGAAGCATTCGACTCTGTAATTCCAGGATTCTCTTATGTGTTAACTATTGCTATTGTATTGTTTGCGTTTTCAACAATGATTTCTTGGTCTTATTATGGTTTACAGTCTTGGAAATACCTTTTCGGAAGAGGTAAAGCGGCTGATTTAACTTATAAAATATTATTCTTATTATTTGTAATTATTGGAGCTGCTGCTACTTTAGACGCAGTAATTAAGTTCTCTGATGCAATGATATTAGCGTTGGTATTCCCTAACATGATTGGGTTATTACTCTTATTCCCTAAAGTAAGAGAGGAAATGAAGCGTTACTTAGATGCTATTGCAATTAAAAAAGAAGCCTTAGAAGATGGTCATGAAGACATTACTAAGCACATGTAAAATACTATTATGAAAAATATTAAATCCCATTTCATGTTCACTAAGCAACAACGGAATGGGATTTTTTTATTGTTACTACTTATCGTTGCGTTTCAGTGTGTTTACTTTTTTGTTGATTTTAGTGAAACTGAAATAAAAGTGGATGAAAACGAATTAAGCGATTTTAAAGCTGAAATAGATTCGCTTCGATTAGTTGAAATTGAAAACCGAAAACCAAAACTATATCCTTTCAATCCAAATTTTATTACCGATTACAAAGGCTGTACTTTAGGAATGACCAATGAAGAAATTGATAGATTGTTAGCTTACCGAAAACAAGATAAGTGGATTAATTCGGTACAGCAGTTTCAAGAAGTTACTCAGGTTTCAGATTCTTTACTGAATGCAATTTCTCCTTATTTTAAGTTTCCAGATTGGGTTACTAATCCTAAGCCTAAAACTACTTTTCAATATCAAAATAATAATACACCTAAGACCTATAATCAAAAGCAAGATTTAAACAAGGCTACAGCTGCTCAACTTCAAAAAGTGAATGGTATTGGAGAAACACTTTCTAAGCGAATTGTTCAATATAGAAATAAGTTTCAAGGTGGTTTTATAGCTGATGTTCAACTTACAGAGGTATATGGATTATCACCAGAAGTTATTGAACGTCTTACAAATGAGTTTACTGTTAAAACTCCAAGAGTAGTTAAAAAGATAAACCTAAACACAGCTACAAGAGACGAATTGGTTACCATTCAGCATATTGATTATGAGATTGCACATGCCATAATTGAACAAAGAACTTTACGAGAAGGATTCAAATCTTTGGACGATTTAGCAAAAGTTAAAGACTTTCCACTAAATAAAATTGAGATAATTAAGTTATATTTGACACTCAATTAATGACATAAAAAAGCATATATGAATAGCATGTACTTCACCGAAGAACATCAATTGTTTAGACAAAGTTTACAAGATTTTTTAAAGAAAGAGGTTGTTCCACATATTGAAAAATGGGAAAAATCAGGAACAGTAGAGCGTTTCATCTGGGAAAAGTTTGGAGAGATGGGATTTTTTGGTTTAGCATATCCTGAAGAGTATGGAGGCTTAAATCTAGATTTGTTTTATACTGTTATTCTTTTGGAAGAACTTCAAAAAATTAACTCTGGTGGTTTTGCGGCAAACATTTGGGCACATGCGTATTTAGCAATGACTCATGTAAATGCAGAAGGAAGCCATGACATAAAAGAAAAATATTTAGCACCTAGTATTACAGGAGAAAAAATAGGTTGCCTTTGTATTACTGAACCTTTTGGTGGAAGTGATGTTGCAGGTATGCGCACCACAGCAGTTAAAAAAGGGGATACTTATGTAATCAACGGATCAAAAACATTTATTACTAATGGTGTGTATAGCGACTATTTGGTAGTAGCGGCTAAAACAAATCCTGAAGCAGGAAATAAAGGTATTAGTATTTTTATTATGGATAGAGATACTCCAGGTATTTCAGCAACCAAGTTAGATAAATTAGGTTGGAGAGCTAGTGATACTGCTGAGATAGCTTTTGATAATGTTACCATTCCTGCAAGTAACTTAATGGGAGAAGAAAACAAGGGCTTTCCATACATTATGCAGCACTTTTCTTTAGAGCGATTAATTATGGGAATCAATGCACATGCAAGAGCTGAATATGCTTTAGATTATGCTAAACAGTATATGAGTGAGCGTATCGCTTTTGGAAAAACAATTGATAGATTTCAAGCCTTGAGACATAAGTTTTCCGATTTATATACTGATATGACTATTTGCAAAGAATTTAATTACTCAGTAGCTTACAGGTTAAATAAAGGCGAATATGTAGTTAAAGAAGCAACTATGAGTAAGCTTAAATCTACTAAAATGGCCGATGATGTTATATACCACTGCCTACAGTTTTTAGGTGGATATGGTTATATGGAAGAGTATCCAATGGCACGTTTACTTCGCGATAGTAGATTAGGACCAATTGGTGGAGGAACATCAGAAATTCTTAGAGAAATATTGGCAAAAATGATTTTAGATAATAAAGACTATAAGCCAGCAACATAAAATCCCAAACAAATGAACTTAACTCACTTAAAAAAAGGCGTTGTTTTAATTTTTGGAATATTCAGTTTAACTAGTTTTGGTCAAACTGAATTAAAAAATAAAATAGTGGACTTTGCTACTTTAATGCCATTAGAAAGTGCTAGTATTTATGTTCAAAATACAACAATTGGTACTGTGAGTAATGCTGATGGAAAGTTTGTATTGTTAGTGCCACAAGAATATGAAAAGGATACACTTGTAATTTCTTCAATAGGATACAAAACCTTTAAAACGCCTGTTAACGAATTTGATAATGATTTTGAAGTCTATCTAGAAGAAGATATAGCCTCATTAGATGAAGTCTTATTGGTTGCCGAAACAAGACCCAAAACAGGTAACGACATTGTGTTGAAAGCACTAGAGAAGTTAAGTGTTAATTTACCAGATTCGGCGTATCTTCAAAAAGGATTCTTAAGACATAAAGAGCGAAATACTAAGGAGTTTAAATGGCTTGTTGAAAGTGCAATAACAGTTTACGATTCCGGATACCAAGCTAGCTCAAAAGACCATCTCAAAATTAATGTTGACGAAGTTAGAAAAAGCTACGACCTTAGAGATGTTGATAGCTTGTTGATTTATACCTCTTATTTAAAGTATCATCACAAGATGAGAAATCTTAAAGCTAAAAACCTAAAGCGAGATACTATTAAAACAGCGTCTTTAGTAAAAGCAATTAAGTGGAATGATACAAGGGTTAACGGACTGCAAAATCTTTTTCAAGGCAAACTCAATTTGTTGAGAAATTCTAACACTTCAAAATCGCTTTTTGGTGAGGATATATTAAGTAAGCATCATTTTGATTTAGATACTATTTTGGTAGACAATGAAAGAAAAATCTACAAAATAAAAATTTCAAAAGGTACAGATTTTATAGGTTTAGATACCGAAGGGATTTTCAACGAAGGTTATGAAGCTGATGGATGGATATACATCTATTATGATAACTATGCTGTAAAAAAGATCGAGTACGATTTAATTGCAGCTTCACCTGCTCAAAAAAGCCGAAGCAAGGCGTTGTTTGGAACTCAGTTAAATCATAAACTTGTGATTAATTATATGGAGTATCAGGATAAAATGTTTCCTAGTTATATTTATTATGAAACACCTAAGTTGGTTAATGTAGGTTCTAATACAGATGAAAAGATTACCGACGAAGAAAAAGAACGTTATAATAAAGAAGAACGCTACTATTATACAGTACAAGAAGTGTTGTTTACTGAAATTATTTTAGATCGAGAAGAAGTACACAAAACTCTTGAAGGTACATGGAATAATGATATATTTATGGTAAAACCATATAACAAATCATTTTGGGATAACTACAACACTTTATTAGAAAGTGAAGAAGATGAAAAGTTAATTCAAGACCTTACCAAACGCTCAAAATTATTCAAGGATTAACAAGGTGTCGTTAAGGCGATTAAAAAAAATATTTTTTTAATTGCCAGTAATAAATTTGTTTTTATATTTGCGCACCGAAATTTTAAAAGAGAGGAGGTTAAGACACTATGTTAATAATACCAGTTAAAGAAGGAGAAAATATAGATAGAGCGCTAAAGCGTTTTAAGCGTAAGTTTGACAAAACAGGAGCTAAACGTCAATTGCAAAATCGTAAGCAATTTACAAAGCCTTCAGTAGAGCGCAGAGCACAGATTCAAAAAGCGCAATACATCCAAAGATTAAGAGATCAAGAAAATATCTAATATTTACTTAATGATACAATAAAGTCCTGTAGAAATACAGGACTTTTTTTATTCATAACAAATATAAACTTTGTACATTTAGCATATATACGTATGCTAATGCCTTTCAAATCATTTACAGAATATCTTACCCACGAGAAAAACTACTCACCACTTACAATAAAGTCATATAAAAATGATTTGAGTACGTTCTTGCAGTTTATTGTTGATGAGTTTGAACAAGACGCTATTGATACTGTAAACTATCAACAAATAAGAAGTTGGATAGTACAACTCGTAGAGAGTGGTATATCCAACAGGAGTATCAACCGAAAAATTTCATCGCTCAATTCCTATTATAAATTTCTTATCAAAACCAAGACAATCACTGTAAATCCATTAGCAAAACATAAAGCGCTTAAAACAGATAAAAAAGTCCAAATTCCATTTTCGCAGCAAGAAATTGAAACCGTTATTAAAGAGTTGCATTTCGAAACAAGTTTTGAAGGGTTAAGAGATAAATTGATTATTGAACTTTTTTACGCTACAGGAATTCGACGTATAGAATTAGTACAAATAAAAATCACAGATATTGATTTATCTAATAAAACGTTAAAAGTACTTGGTAAGAGAAATAAAGAAAGATTCATTCCGTTAATTAATTCAGTAATTGATTCGGTAAAGGTGTATTTGCTGGCTAGAAATGATTTAGAAAAAATTGTCGATAAAGATTTTCTTTTTTTAACAAAAAAAGGGTTAAAAATTTACGAAAATCTTGTTTACAGAATTATAAATGATTATTTTAGTAAAGCATCTACTAAAGTAAAAAGGAGTCCGCATATACTAAGGCACTCATTTGCTACTCATTTGCTTAATCAAGGTGCAAATTTAAATGCTGTAAAAGAACTTCTTGGACATTCAAGTCTTGCAGCAACTCAAGTTTATACTCATAATAGTATAGAAGAATTAAAAAAAGTGTATTCAAATGCACATCCAAGAAGTAAAAAATGAACAAGATAAATTAATGTCTAACCACTAAAAAAGAAGAGTATGAAAGTAAACACGCAATCCGTTAACTTTAGTGCTGACAAAAAGTTACTAGACTTCATCCAAAAAAGAATGGATAAGTTAGATTTGTTTTATGATAAAGTTATACAAGCAGATGTATATCTTAAAGTAGAAAACACAAGTGAGAAAGAAAATAAAATCTTTGAAGCAAGACTTAGCGTTCCTGGAGATCGCTTTGTTGTAAAAAAACAATGTAAAACTTTTGAAGAAGGTGCAGACACTGCAGTTTCATCGTTAGAAAGACAGTTAAAAAAGCGCAAAGAAAAATTAAGAGCACATATGTGATAAAAATTTTCAAAAAATGTTTTGAATAAATAAATAAATCTTTACATTTGCAGTCCGTTAGAAATAGCGGGCTTTTTTTATTGCAAAAAAAGTAAAGAAAAGCCGATGTAGCTCAGCTGGCTAGAGCAGCTGATTTGTAATCAGCAGGTCGTGGGTTCGAGTCCCTCCATCGGCTCAAGTTCTTTAAAAAAAAAGTATTGATAAATTTTGGGGAGATACTCAAGCGGCCAACGAGGACAGACTGTAAATCTGTTGTTTTTTAACTTCGCAGGTTCGAATCCTGCTCTCCCCACAATTATTCTAAGACTAGACCTTATAAAAATGCGGGAGTAGCTCAGTTGGTAGAGCGTCAGCCTTCCAAGCTGAATGTCGCCGGTTCGAACCCGGTCTCCCGCTCATTTTTTAGCCGGTGTAGCTCAGGGGTAGAGCGTTTCCTTGGTAAGGAAGAGGTCACGGGTTCAAATCCCGTCATTGGCTCATTTGAAACGTACAATTAAAATTGAACACTAATATTAAATAAGATTAAATAAATTAAACATGGCAAAGGCAACTTTCGATCGTTCAAAACCACACTTAAACATTGGTACTATTGGACACGTAGATCACGGTAAAACAACTTTAACTGCTGCTATTACTAAAGTATTAGCTGATGCAGGTTTTTCAGAAGCAAGATCATTTGATCAAATTGATAACGCTCCAGAAGAGAAAGAAAGAGGTATCACTATTAATACTTCTCACGTTGAATATCAAACAGCTAATCGTCACTATGCTCACGTTGACTGTCCAGGTCACGCGGATTACGTAAAGAACATGGTAACTGGTGCTGCTCAAATGGATGGAGCTATTTTAGTTGTTGCTGCAACTGATGGTCCTATGCCACAAACTCGTGAGCACATCCTTTTAGGTCGTCAAGTAGGTATTCCAAGAATCGTTGTATTCTTGAATAAAGTTGATATGGTTGACGATGAGGAGTTATTAGAGTTAGTAGATATGGAAGTTAGAGATTTATTAAACTTCTATGAGTATGATGGAGATAATGGTCCTGTAGTTTCAGGTTCTGCATTAGGTGCATTAAACGGAGAACAAAAATGGGTTGATACAGTAATGGAGCTTATGGAAGCTGTTGATAACTGGATTGAAGAGCCACAACGTGATATGGATAAGCCTTTCTTAATGCCTATCGAAGATGTATTCTCTATTACTGGTCGTGGTACTGTAGCAACTGGTCGTATCGAGACTGGTGTTGCTCAAACTGGAGATCCAGTAGAAATTATTGGTATGGGAGCTGAGAAATTAACTTCTACAATTACTGGTATTGAAATGTTCCGTCAAATTCTTGATAGAGGTGAGGCTGGAGATAACGCTGGTATCTTATTAAGAGGTATTGAGAAAACTCAAATTTCTAGAGGTATGGTAATTACTAAACCAGGTTCTGTAACTCCACACCAAAAGTTCAAAGCTGAGGTTTATATCCTTAAGAAAGAAGAAGGTGGACGTCACACTCCATTCCATAACAACTACCGTCCACAGTTCTACGTACGTACAACTGACGTAACTGGAAACATTGCGCTTCCTGATGGAGTTGAAATGGTAATGCCTGGAGATAACCTTACTATTACTGTTGAATTAATTCAACCAATTGCAATGAACGTAGGTTTACGTTTTGCAATCCGTGAAGGTGGTAGAACAGTAGGTGCTGGTCAGGTAACTGAAATTTTAGATTAAAATTTTAATATAGAATATTAAATTAAGGTGTCTTGTTTTTAGCAAGACGCCTTGATTTATATTTACGGGTTTAGCTCAGTTGGTAGAGCACTGGTCTCCAAAACCAGGTGTCGGGAGTTCGAGTCTCTCAACCCGTGCAAATAAGAAAAACAGATGGCAGGAATTATTAATTATATAAAAGAATCCTTTGAGGAATTAAAGAATAATGTATCATGGCCAACTTGGTCTGAAGCACAAAACCTAACAGTATTGGTTGCAGTGTTTTCAATTATTTTCTCACTCGCTATTTGGGGTGTTGACACTGTTTTTAGTAAAGTTATTAAAGCGTATTTTGATTTAATTGGCTAAAACAAATTTGATGTCTGAAACAAAAGGAAATAAAAAGTGGTATGTAGTTAGAGCTGTAAGTGGTCAGGAAAACAAAATTAAAACTTATATAGAGAATGAAATTTCTCGATTAGGTTTAGAAGATTTTGTTGATCAAGTTTTGGTTCCTACTGAAAAAGTGATTCAGATACGTAACGGAAAAAAAACACATAAAGAGCGTGTGTATTTTCCAGGTTACATTATGATTCAAGCTAATTTAAGTGGTGAAATACCACATATTATAAAGTCAATAACAAATGTTATTGGGTTTTTAGGCGAAACAAAAGGAGGAGATCCTGTGCCTTTAAGACAGTCTGAAGTAAATAGAATGTTAGGTAAAGTAGACGAGTTGTCTGTAGATGCTGATGCTAATATCGCTATTCCTTTTACTTTAGGAGAAACTGTAAAAGTTATAGATGGACCATTCAATGGATTTGATGGTACTATCGAAAAAATAAATGAAGAAAAGCGTAAACTTGAAGTAATGGTTAAAATTTTCGGAAGAAAAACACCATTAGAGTTAAGTTATATGCAAGTTGAAAAAGTTTAATAATTGTTACCATATATAGTATGTCTTTTTGCTTCCAAATTAAAAGGCGTACAAAACTAAATTTATTAAAATGGCAAAAGAATTAAGTAAAGTAGTTAAGCTACAAGTTAGGGGAGGTGCAGCGAATCCGTCGCCACCAGTTGGACCCGCTTTAGGAGCTGCTGGAGTTAATATCATGGAATTTTGTAAGCAATTCAACGCTAGAACTCAGGATAAACCTGGTAAAGTTCTTCCTGTTGTAATTTCTGTTTACAAAGACAAATCTTTTGATTTTGTAATTAAAACTCCACCTGCAGCTGTACAATTATTGGAAGCGGCCAAAGTAAAAAAAGGATCTGGTGAACCTAACCGAAAAAAAGTAGCTAAAGTAACTTGGGATCAAGTTAAAGCGATAGCTGAAGATAAAATGCAAGATTTAAATGCATTCGAAATTTCATCAGCTATGAAAATGGTTGCAGGTACTGCAAGATCAATGGGTATCACAGTTAAAGGCGGTGAAGCACCTAACTAAAAAATTTTTGAAATGGCAAGAATAACAAGAAAGCAAAAAGAAGCAAGAGCTAAAGTTGAGAAGAATAAATTATATTCTCTTGAAGAAGCTTCGGCTTTATTAAAAGAAATAACTTACACAAAATTCGATGCTTCAGTTGATTTAGCTGTAAGATTAGGAGTTGACCCTCGTAAAGCAAACCAAATGGTAAGAGGTGTAGTTTCTCTTCCACATGGTACAGGTAAAGACATGAAAGTGTTGGCACTTGTAACACCAGATAAAGAAGCAGAGGCTAAAGAAGCTGGAGCTGATTATGTTGGTTTAGACGAGTACTTACAAAAAATTAAAGATGGTTGGACAGATGTTGATGTTATCATCACTATGCCAGCTATTATGGGTAAGTTAGGACCATTAGGTAGAGTATTAGGACCAAGAGGTTTAATGCCAAACCCTAAAACTGGAACTGTAACAATGGATGTTGCTAAGGCTGTAGCTGAAGTAAAAGCAGGTAAAATTGATTTTAAAGTAGACAAAACAGGTATTGTACACGCACCAATAGGAAAAGCATCTTTTAGTGCTGATAAATTGGTAGGTAACGCAAACGAGTTATTATCAACTTTAATAAAATTAAAACCAACTGCAGCTAAAGGTACTTACGTAAAAAGTATTTACATGTCTAGCACAATGAGTCCAAGTATATCAATAGATACAAAAATAGGATAGTAGTTAAACTTTAATATTATGACAAGACAAGAAAAATCACAAGTAATTGAAGAGTTAACTGCTCAACTAGCAGATAATACCAATATTTATATTGCTGATATATCTGGATTAAACGCAGGAAACACTTCAGATTTACGTAGAGCTTGCTTTAAAGCTAACGTAAAACTAGCTGTAGTTAAAAATACATTACTAACAAAAGCTATGGATGCTTCAGAAAAAGATTTTGGAGATTTACCATCTGTACTTAAAGGTAACACTTCAGTAATGTATTCTGAAACTGGTAATGCTCCAGCAAAAGTAATTAAAGCATTCCGTAAAAAATCTGATAAGCCTTTGCTTAAAGGAGCTTTTATTGAAGAAGCAATTTACATTGGTGATGAGCAATTAGATACTTTAGTTGATATCAAATCTAGAGAAGAGTTAATTGGTGACATAGTAACATTGTTACAATCGCCAGCTAAGAACGTTGTTTCAGCTCTTAAATCAGGAGGTGGTAAACTAGCAGGTATCATTAAAACATTATCCGAAAAAGAAGGATAATAATCAATTAAGTACGCACTTAAACAAATTATATTATTTAAAAAATTATTAAAACGATAGAAAATGGCAGATTTAAAAGATTTCGCAGAACAATTAGTTAATTTAACAGTAAAAGAAGTAAACGAATTAGCTACAATTTTAAAAGACGAATATGGTATCGAACCAGCTGCTGCTGCTGTTGCAGTTGCTGCAGGTGGAGCTGCTGCAGGTGGTGAAGCTGCAGAAGAAAAATCAGAATTCGATGTAATCCTTAAAGCAGCAGGTGCTTCTAAATTAGCAGTTGTAAAATTAGTTAAAGAATTAACTGGTTTAGGATTAAAAGAAGCTAAAGAATTAGTAGATGGTGCACCAAGCGCTATCAAAGAAGGCGTTTCTAAAGACGAAGCTGAAGGTTTAAAAACTTCTTTAGAAGAAGCTGGAGCAGAAGTTGAGCTTAAGTAAGCTTAACCCATAGCCTACAAATTATGGTTTAGGTCTAGAGGTTGCCTCTAAGACCTAAACCCTTTTGTGTATATAAATGTATACGCAAACAAAATTATTTTTTTAATCAAAATCTCGTTCATCGATGTTAGCAAAAAAAGCTGAAAGATTAAATTTCTCTTCTATTGTAAATAGAACTGAATATCCAGATTTTTTAGATATTCAGATTAAATCCTTCCAGGATTTTTTCCAGTTAGAGACGAAATCAGAAGAAAGAGGGAACGAAGGTCTTTACAACACCTTCATGGAAAATTTCCCAATCACAGACACACGTAATCAATTTGTATTAGAGTTTTTGGATTATTTTATTGATCCACCAAGATATACCATTGAGGAATGTATAGAAAGAGGTCTAACATATAGTGTTCCACTTAAAGCAAGGTTAAAATTATACTGTACAGACCCTGAGCATGAAGATTTCGAAACTATTGTTCAGGATGTGTATTTGGGTACAATACCTTACATGACACCTAGTGGTACATTTGTTATAAATGGAGCAGAGCGTGTGGTTGTTTCCCAATTGCATAGATCACCTGGTGTTTTCTTTAGCCAGTCGTTCCATGCAAACGGAACCAAGCTATATTCGGCAAGAGTAATTCCTTTTAAAGGTTCTTGGATAGAATTTGCTACAGATATCAATAGCGTTATGTACGCTTATATTGATAGAAAGAAAAAATTACCTGTTACAACACTTTTCCGTGCTATCGGTTTTGAGCGCGATAAAGATATTCTTGAAATTTTTGATTTAGCTGAAGAAGTTAAAGTATCAAAATCAGGATTAAAGAAAGTAATTGGTCGTAAACTAGCTGCTCGTGTACTTAACACATGGCATGAAGATTTCGTTGATGAGGATACAGGAGAAGTTGTATCTATCGAGCGTAACGAAATTGTTTTGGACCGTGATACAATTATAGATAAAGATAATATAGAAGAAATCCTTGAAGCAGGTGTAAAAACTATTCTTTTACATAAAGAAAGTGCACAACAAGGAGATTATGCTATTATTCACAATACATTACAAAAAGATCCAACAAACTCTGAAAAAGAGGCTGTTGAACATATTTACCGTCAATTACGTAATGCTGAGCCGCCAGATGAGGAAACAGCACGTGGTATTATTGACAAATTATTCTTCTCAGACCAACGTTATTCATTAGGTGAAGTAGGTCGTTACAGAATGAACAAAAAATTAGGTCTTGATATAGGAATGGATAAGCAAGTACTTACCAAAGAGGATATCATTACCATTATAAAATATTTAATAGAGCTTATTAACTCTAAAGCAGAGATTGATGATATCGATCACTTATCTAACCGTCGTGTACGTACAGTAGGAGAGCAATTGTCATCTCAGTTTGGTGTTGGTTTAGCTCGTATGGCTCGTACTATTCGTGAGCGTATGAACGTTCGTGATAACGAAGTGTTTACACCTATCGATTTAATTAACGCGAAGACTTTATCTTCAGTAATTAACTCGTTTTTTGGTACGAACCAGTTATCTCAATTTATGGATCAAACCAATCCATTAGCTGAGATCACGCACAAACGTCGTTTATCAGCTTTAGGACCTGGAGGTCTTTCAAGAGAAAGAGCAGGTTTCGAGGTACGTGACGTTCACTATACACACTACGGAAGATTATGTCCAATTGAAACTCCTGAAGGACCAAACATTGGATTAATTTCTTCACTTTCAGTTTATGCTAAAGTAAACTCAATGGGATTCATTGAAACGCCTTATAGAAAAGCTGAAGAAGGAGTTGTTGATATCAAAAATGCGCCAACATATTTAAGTGCTGAAGAAGAAGAAGATATGTTGATTGCTCAGGCAAATATTCAAGTGGATGATAAAGGAAAAATCCTTGAAGACAAGATTATTGCTCGTCAAGAAGGTGATTTCCCTGTAATAGACCCTGTAAACGTTCATTATACTGATGTTGCTCCTAACCAAATTGCATCTATTTCTGCATCGTTAATTCCATTCTTGGAGCATGATGATGCAAACCGTGCATTGATGGGATCAAACATGATGCGTCAAGCAGTACCATTATTACGTCCGCAAGCTCCTATTGTAGGAACAGGTCTTGAGCGTCAAGTAGCTTCAGATTCAAGAGTATTAATAAATGCTGAAGGAAATGGAGTTGTAGAGTATGTTGATGCTAATGAAATTGTAATTAAATACGAGCGTACTGAAGAAGAAGCAATGGTAAGTTTTGATAGCGATACTAAAACTTATCCACTTGTAAAATTCAGAAAAACTAACCAAGGTACTTCAATCAACTTAAAGCCAATTGTAACAAAAGGAGATAAAGTTGTAAAAGGACAAGTACTTTGTGAAGGTTATGCAACTGAAAACGGAGAACTTGCTTTAGGAAGAAACATGAAAGTAGCCTTTATGCCTTGGAAAGGGTATAACTTTGAGGATGCGATTGTGATTTCTGAAAAAGTAGTTCGTGATGATATATTTACTTCTATTCATATTGATGAGTACTCATTAGAAGTTAGAGATACCAAATTAGGTAACGAAGAGCTTACTAATGATATTCCTAACGTTTCAGAAGAGGCAACTAAAGACCTTGATGAAAACGGTATGATTAGAATTGGTGCTGAGATTAAACCAGGTGATATCTTAATTGGTAAGATTACACCAAAAGGAGAAAGTGATCCAACACCTGAAGAAAAACTTTTAAGAGCAATTTTTGGAGATAAAGCAGGTGATGTTAAAGATGCATCACTTAAAGCTTCACCTTCATTACATGGAGTTGTAATCGACAAAAAATTATTCTCAAGAGCAATTAAAGATAAGCGTAAAAGAGCAAAAGATAAAGAAGATATCGAAGCTCTAGAGAACATCTACTTCAAGAAGTTTGACGACTTAAAAGATGTATTAGTAGAAAAACTATTTGCTATCGTAAATGGTAAAACTGCTCAAGGTATCTTTAACGATCTTGGAGAGGAAATTATACCTAAAGGTAAAAAGTACACGCTAAAAATGTTAAATGCTGTTGATGATTATACGCACTTAACATCTGGTACTTGGACTACTGATGATTATACCAATGCACTTGTTGCAGACTTAATCCATAACTATAAGATTAAGGAAAATGATCTTCAAGGTTCATTACGTCGTGAGAAGTTTACCATCTCTGTTGGTGACGAGTTACCAGCAGGAATTATCAAATTAGCTAAGGTTTATGTTGCTAAAAAACGTAAACTTAAAGTAGGTGATAAGATGGCAGGACGTCACGGTAACAAAGGTATTGTAGCACGTATCGTTCGTCAAGAAGATATGCCTTTCCTTGAAGATGGAACTCCAGTTGATATTGTATTAAATCCACTTGGTGTACCATCGCGTATGAACATTGGTCAGATTTATGAAACTGTTCTTGGTTGGGCAGGTCAAAAATTAAACCGTACTTACGCAACACCAATTTTTGATGGAGCTACATTAGATCAAATTAATGAGTTTACTGATGAAGCAGGTGTACCAAGATTTGGACATACATACTTATATGATGGTGGTACAGGAGATCGTTTTGATCAACCAGCAACAGTAGGTGTAATTTACATGATCAAATTAGGTCACATGATTGACGATAAGATGCACGCTCGTTCTATTGGACCATACTCATTAATTACGCAACAACCACTAGGTGGTAAAGCACAATTTGGTGGTCAGCGTTTTGGAGAAATGGAAGTTTGGGCACTTGAAGCTTATGGAGCATCAAGTACTCTACGTGAAATCTTAACAGTAAAATCTGATGATGTTATAGGTAGAGCTAAAACTTACGAAGCTATCGTAAAAGGAGAGCCAATGCCAGAACCAGGACTACCTGAATCTTTCAACGTATTAATGCACGAATTGAAAGGATTAGGATTAGATATTAGATTAGAAGAATAAATTTTAGGTGAATTCGTTTTGGTCTTCTTTTAATGGAGACCAAAGCGATTAACTATAGACTATAAAGTTATTATGGCTAGAAAACAAGATAAGAATACAGTACAGAGATTTAATAAAATCTCAATTGGTTTAGCATCTCCTGAATCTGTTTTAGCAGCTTCACGTGGTGAAGTTTTAAAACCAGAAACTATTAATTATCGAACACATAAACCTGAACGTGATGGTTTATTCTGTGAGCGTATCTTTGGTCCTGTTAAGGATTTTGAGTGTGCTTGTGGTAAATATAAAAGAATACGCTACAAAGGAATTGTTTGTGACCGATGTGGTGTTGAAGTAACTGAAAAGAAAGTACGTAGAGATAGAGTAGGACACATTAACTTAGTGGTTCCTGTAGCTCATATATGGTATTTCCGTTCACTTCCAAACAAAATAGGTTACCTTCTTGGATTACCATCTAAGAGATTGGATATGATTATTTACTACGAACGTTATGTAGTAATTCAACCAGGTAATGCTAAAAATGCCGAAGGTGAACCATTACAAAAAATGGATTTCTTAACGGAAGAAGAATACTTAAATATTCTTGAAACACTTCCACAAGAAAATCAATATTTAGAAGATAACGATCCTAATAAGTTTATTGCTAAAATGGGAGCCGAGTGCTTAATTGACCTTTTAGCAAGAATTGATTTAGACGAATTATCATACGATTTACGTCATAAAGCAAACAACGAAACGTCTAAACAACGTAAAACTGAAGCTTTAAAACGTTTACAAGTTGTAGAAGCGTTTAGAGACTCAAATGCTAATCGTGAGAATAAGCCTGAGTGGATGATTATGAAAGCTATTCCAATCATTCCACCAGAATTGAGACCTTTAGTGCCTTTAGATGGTGGTCGTTTTGCTACATCTGACTTAAATGATCTTTATCGTCGTGTAATTATCCGTAACAACCGTCTTAAGAGATTGGTTGAAATCAAAGCTCCTGAAGTAATCTTACGTAACGAAAAACGTATGTTACAAGAGTCTGTTGATTCATTATTTGATAACACACGTAAGTCATCAGCAGTAAAAACCGATTCTAACCGTCCATTAAAATCGTTATCCGATTCATTAAAAGGTAAGCAAGGACGTTTCCGTCAAAACTTACTAGGTAAACGTGTTGATTATTCTGCACGTTCGGTAATTGTTGTTGGACCAGAATTAAAATTATTTGAATGTGGATTGCCTAAAAACATGGCAGCTGAACTTTACAAGCCTTTTATTATCAGAAAACTGATTGAAAGAGGTATTGTAAAAACAGTAAAATCTGCAAAGAAAATTATAGATAGAAAAGAGCCTGTAGTTTGGGATATCTTAGAAAATGTTCTTAAAGGACATCCAGTATTACTAAACCGTGCTCCTACATTACACAGACTTGGTATTCAAGCATTCCAGCCTAAACTTATCGAAGGTAAGGCAATCCAGTTACACCCATTAGTGTGTACTGCATTTAATGCCGATTTTGATGGTGACCAAATGGCTGTGCATTTACCATTAGGACCAGAAGCTATATTAGAAGCACAATTATTAATGTTAGCTTCTCACAATATTTTAAACCCAGCTAACGGTTCGCCAGTAACAGTACCATCTCAGGATATGGTTCTTGGTCTTTACTACATGACTAAGCTTCGTAAAACTGACGATACTTTTACTGTAAAAGGTGAAGGATTAACTTTCTATTCTCCAGAAGAAGTAACTATTGCTTACAATGAGAAGAAAGTTGATTTAAATGCTGGAATTAAAGTAAGAACTAAAGATTTCAATGAAAACGGTGAGTTAACTACCCAAATTATTGAAACTACAGTAGGTCGTGTATTATTTAACGAAAAAGTACCTGAAAGAGCAGGTTATATCAACCAGGTTTTAACTAAAAAATCGCTTAGAGATATTATTGGTAACATTTTAAAAGTTACTAGTGTACCTGAAACAGCTGAGTTTTTAGATGAAATCAAAACTTTAGGATATAAGTTTGCATTCCAAGGAGGATTATCGTTTAGTTTAGGTGATATTATTATTCCAGCTGAAAAGCATACTATGATTGACAAAGCCAATGGTTTAGTTGATGGTATTATGGCTAACTATAACATGGGATTAATTACTAATAACGAACGTTACAATCAGGTTATTGATATTTGGACTTCTACAAATGCTGAATTGACAGAGTTGTCTATGAAGCGTATTCGTGAAGACCAACAAGGATTTAACTCGGTATATATGATGCTTGATTCTGGAGCTCGTGGATCTAAAGAACAGATTCGTCAGCTTACAGGTATGCGTGGTTTGATGGCAAAACCGAAAAAATCTAATGCAGGAGGTGGAGAAATTATTGAAAACCCAATTCTTTCTAACTTTAAAGAAGGTCTTTCAATTCTTGAATACTTTATCTCAACGCATGGTGCTCGTAAGGGTCTTGCCGATACAGCACTTAAAACTGCAGATGCTGGATACTTAACACGTCGTTTAGTTGATGTATCTCAAGATGTAATTATCTATAGTGAAGATTGTGGAACATTAAGAGGTATTGAAGTTTCTGCACTTAAGAAAAACGAAGAGATTGTTGAAAAACTAGAAGATAGAATCGTAGGTCGTACTTCATTAAATGATGTTTATGATCCTATTACTGAAGAGTTATTAGTAAGTGCTGGTGAGCATATTAATGATAGCATCGCTAAAGCTATTGGTAACTCTGCAATTGAGTCTATCGAAGTACGTTCAGCATTAACTTGTGAAGCTAAAAAAGGTATCTGTGCTAAGTGTTATGGACGTAACCTAGCTACTGGTAAAATGGTACAACGTGGTGAAGCTGTAGGTGTAGTTGCTGCACAATCTATTGGAGAACCTGGTACACAGCTTACACTTCGTACATTCCACGTAGGTGGTATTGCTGGTAACATTTCAGAAGAAAACAAACTTATTGTTAAGTTTGATGGTATTGCAGAAATTGAAGATCTTAAAACAGTTAAGAGTACTGATAGTGAAGGTAATGAAGTGGATGTAGTGATATCAAGAACTTCTGAACTTAAGCTTGTTGATGCTAAAACTGGTATTACTTTAAGTACTAATAATATACCTTACGGTTCGTTCATTTATGTTAAGAGTGGACAAAAAGTAAGCAAAGGAGATACAATTTGTCAATGGGATCCATATAACGGAGTTATTATTTCAGAATTTGCTGGTAAAGTAAAATATGAAAACATTGAGCAAGGTATCACTTACCAAGTAGAAATCGATGAACAAACAGGTTTCCAAGAAAAAGTAATTTCTGAATCTAGAAATAAGAAGTTAATACCAACACTTCATATCGAAGATTCTAAAGGAGAAGTTATTCGTTCTTATAACTTACCTGTTGGAGCTCATCTTATGATTGATGATGGAGAAAAAATTAAGGTTGGTAAAATCTTAGTTAAGATACCACGTAAATCTGCAAAAGCAGGTGATATTACTGGAGGTTTACCTCGTGTAACCGAGTTGTTCGAAGCACGTAACCCTTCTAATCCTGCTGTTGTAAGTGAGATTGATGGTGTTGTGTCTTTCGGAAAAATCAAGAGAGGTAACCGCGAAATCATTATCGAGTCTAAAGTTGGTGAAGTAAAGAAATACTTAGTGAAGTTATCTAATCAAATTCTTGTACAAGAAAACGATTATGTAAAAGCAGGTATGCCTTTATCTGACGGATCAATTACTCCAGATGACATCTTAAACATCAAAGGACCATCTGCAGTACAACAATACTTAGTTAACGAAGTACAAGAAGTATATCGTTTACAAGGTGTGAAAATTAACGATAAGCACTTTGAAGTTGTTGTAAGACAAATGATGCGTAAAGTACGTATTATTGATTCTGGTGATACAATTTTCTTAGAAGACCAATTAGTTCACAAATCTGATTTTATCGAAGAAAACGATAAGATATTTGGAATGAAAGTGGTAGAAGATGCAGGAGATTCTGCAACTTTAAAACCAGGACAAATCATTACTTTAAGACAGTTAAGAGACGAAAACTCAATATTAAGAAGAGAAGATAAGCAATTGGTAACTGCTAGAGAAGCACAACCAGCAACTGCAACTCCAATCTTACAAGGTATTACAAGAGCTTCGTTACAAACTAAGTCATTTATATCTGCTGCATCGTTCCAGGAAACTACTAAAGTACTGAATGAAGCTGCTGTAAATGCTAAAGTAGACGATTTAGAAGGTCTAAAAGAAAATGTAATTGTTGGTCATAGAATTCCTGCAGGAACAGGTGTAAGACGATATGATAGTATTATCGTTGGTTCTAAAGAGGAGTTTGATGAGATGATGAAAGCAAAAGAAGAAATGAACTACAATTAAATGATACCAAGACTTTAAGTGTTGTAAAACAAATTGAAGTCTTTAGGTTGATTTTATCCCAATATAAATTGGGAATTCTTTAAAAGAGTAAATTATATAAAATTTAAGAATCCCGTGACTATATCTCGGGATTCTTTTTTTAAATTGTAAAACGTAATAATAAGTTTTCCACTTATGTGGAAATAAAAAATAAAATTTCAATGGCAGACGAACAAAATAAAAAGAAGCAAGGACAAATTAATATTGAACTAGACGAGAAAGTAGCTGAAGGAACCTATTCTAATTTGGCAATTATTAACCATTCGGTTTCAGAATTTGTTGTTGACTTTGTAAGTATTATGCCTGGGACTCCAAAGAGTAAGGTAAAATCAAGAATTATATTAACACCACAGCATGCTAAACGATTACTTAAGGCATTAGGTGATAATGTACATCGATTTGAAAAAGCCCATGGTGAAATTAAAGATTACGAGCAACCACCAATTCCGTTAAATTTCGGACCAACAGGTCAAGCATAAATAATAAAAAAGCCTTTTGAAAAATTCAAAAGGCTTTTTTATTAAGCAACTTCTTTATTATATGAATAGCTTAAAGCTCCCGAAGGACATTTTTTAACTTGTTTGATAATTTTTTTAGTGGATGCACCATCAAGATCTATCCATGGTATAACCGATTGCCTAAAAACATTAGATAATTCGTTAGCACAACGCTCAGCATGGACACACTTACATGGTTTGAATGTTACAGTAATATCTTTATTACTGAAACTATTAGAAAAAGTTTCCATAAGTAGATCAATTTGGGGTTATCTGTAAATCAATGTAAAAATTCAAAACCGAATTTCAATGAAATTTTCGATAACTGACACATTTTTAACACTAAAAATGCCTTTTCGTATAAAATTTCTTACTGAAAAACAGGGTTTTTAATTAAAATTCTGATGTAAAATGAAATTTAATACTTGGGTATTTTTGCTGTGTCATTTGTAATGAAAATGCCGAATCTGCTAAAAATACAAGTTGCCCTTGTTTGTCTTTTGCCAAAAAGCGTTGTTTTACCCTTAAAAATTCTTTGTACTCTTCGTTTTTTTCATCTTCAGGGTCAACCCAACATGCTTTATGTACATTAAGGTTTTCATATGTACACTTAGCTCCATATTCGTGTTCCAATCGATATTGAATAACCTCGTACTGTAAAGCACCAACTGTACCTATAACTTTTCTACCATTTAATTCCAAAGTAAATAATTGGGCAACACCTTCATCCATTAACTGGTCAATACCTTTGTAAAGCTGTTTGGATTTTAAAGGATCAGCATTATTAATATACCTGAAATGTTCAGGAGAGAAACTAGGTATACCTTTGTAGTTTATAGTTTCACCTTCAGTTAAGGTATCACCAATTTTAAAGTTTCCAGTATCGTGTAATCCTACAATATCTCCAGGATAAGAAACATCAACAATTTCTTTCTTTTCAGCAAAAAAGGCATTAGGACTAGAGAACTTAAGCTTTTTACCATGACGTACATGTAAATAAGGTGTATTCCTTTTAAAAGTTCCTGATACAATTTTTATAAACGCTAAACGGTCTCTATGGTTAGGGTCCATATTAGCATGAATTTTAAACACAAAACCAGTAAAATCTTTTTCTTCTGGGTTAACTAAGCGCTCTTCACTTTGTTTTGGTCTAGGTTTAGGAGCAATTTCTATAAAGCAATCTAATAACTCTCTTACACCAAAATTGTTTAAAGCAGAACCAAAAAACACAGGTTGCTGTGTACCGTTTAAGTAGTCTTCTTTTTCAAAAGCAGGATAGATGCCTTCAACTAATTCTATTTCTTCTCTTAGTGTATTTGCCGATTTTTCTCCTATGAGTTTATCTAATTCTGAAGAGCTTAAATCGTTAATTTCTATGGTTTCTTCAATATTCTTTCTACTGTCGCCACTAAAAAGATTAATGTTTTTCTCCCAAAGGTTATAAATACCTTTAAAGTCGTAACCCATACCAATTGGGAAACTCATAGGTACAACGCTCAAACCTAGTTTTTGTTCAACTTCATCTAAAAGATCAAAAGCATCTTTACCTTCTCTATCCAATTTATTGATAAATACAATCATTGGAATATTACGCATTCGGCAAACTTGAACTAGCTTTTCGGTTTGCTCCTCAACACCTTTAGCCACATCAATAACAACAATTACACTATCAACAGCTGTTAGTGTTCTAAAAGTATCTTCAGCAAAATCCTTGTGTCCAGGAGTATCAAGAATATTAATTTTTATACCATCATATTCAAATGCCAAAACAGAAGTAGCAACAGAAATTCCACGCTGACGCTCAATTTCCATAAAGTCACTAGTAGCTCCTTTTTTTATTTTGTTACTTTTTACAGCTCCTGCTTCTTGTATTGCACCACCAAAAAGTAATAGTTTTTCAGTAAGTGTTGTTTTTCCAGCATCTGGATGCGAAACGATACCAAAGGTTCTACGTTTCTTTATTTCGTTGATAAAACTCATAATCTTGCAAATAGGCTGCAAAGATACTGTTTATATTAAGATTTCAGAATTACGATTTCAGATTTTGTATAGAGAATGTTATTATTAATTTTTTAGTGGTATTTTTGTGATATGATTGAAGAACACGTTATACTTGTTGATGAAAACGATAAGCAAATAGGCTTAATGCCTAAAATGGAAGCGCACGAAAAAGCATTACTGCATAGAGCTTTTTCTGTATTTGTTTTTAACAATAACAACGAACTAATGTTACAGCAACGTGCAGCTGATAAGTACCATTCGCCTTTATTATGGACAAATACTTGCTGTAGTCACCAAAGAGAAGGCGAAGCAAATATAGAAGCTGGTAAGCGACGTTTATTTGAAGAAATGGGGTTTGTTACTGAACTTGAAGAGACAACATCTTTTATTTATAAAGCACCTTTTGATAATGGCTTGACAGAACATGAATATGACCACATCATGATAGGATACTATAATGATACACCAAACATAAATCCTGATGAAGTTGCAGATTGGAAGTGGATGACTCTTGATGCTGTAAAAGAAGACATCAAGCAACAACCAGAAATTTACACAGCTTGGTTTAAAATTATTTTTGATAAATTCTACCAACACATAAACATTGTAAAATGATTGTTACCGTAAGTAGAAAAGCTCATTTTAACGCAGCTCATAGATTGTACAGAAAAGATTGGAGCGATGAAAAGAATGCCGATGTTTTTGGAAAATGTAGCAATCCAAATTTTCATGGACATAATTACGAGTTGATAGTAAGTGTAACAGGACCTATCAATAAAGAAACAGGTTATGTTATAGACATTCAAGACTTAAAAGACATTATAAAAGAAGAAGTTGAAGATGCCTTTGACCATAAAAACCTAAATGTAGAAGTTGAAGAGTTTAAAGACTTAAACCCTACAGCCGAAAACATAGCAGTAGTTATTTATAATAAGGTAAAACCTAGACTAAATTCAACACTAGACTTAGAAATTAAACTTTTTGAGACACCTAGAAATTTTGTAACCTATTCTGGATTATAACAAATGAAAAATATTCTTTATCCTATAAAATTCACACCTATTTTAAAAGATAAAATTTGGGGTGGACAAAAACTAAAAACGCTATTAAATAAGACTTCAGATTTACCAAATATTGGAGAAAGCTGGGAAATTAGTGATGTAGAAGGTGATACATCTGTAGTTGCAAATGGAGCATTAAAAGGTCAAACCTTAAAGCAAATACAAGAAACCTATAAAGAAGATTTAATAGGACTTCAAAACTATAGAGTTTTTGGCAATAAGTTTCCGTTACTTATCAAGTTTATCGATGCAAAACAAGATTTATCTATTCAATTACACCCTAATGATGAATTGGCTGCAAAGCGACACAATTCATTTGGGAAAACCGAAATGTGGTATGTAATGCAAGCCGATGAAGGTTCGAATTTAATAGTTGGGTTTAACCAAAAAATGGATGCTGAAACCTATTTATCACATTTAGAAAATAAAACACTTACAGAAATTTTAAATTTTGATAAAGTTAAAGTAGGTGATACTTATTTTATAGAAGTTGGTCGTGTGCACGCTATTGGAGCAGGAGTAGTGGTTGCTGAAATACAACAAACCAGCGATATTACTTATAGAGTTTACGATTGGGATAGAGTAGATGATGAAGGAAACGAAAGAGAACTTCACAACGATTTAGCCATTGATGCTATTGACTTTGAAATGGAAGATAATTTTAGAGTTAGTTATGAAAAAGCTAAAAATCAGTCTAATAAAATGGTTAGTTGCCCATATTTTACTACAAGTTATTTAGATGTTGATAGTACACTTAAAAAAGAAAATAATCACGATTCATTTTTGATTTACATGTGTGTTGAAGGAGAAGCACAAATAACTACAGATAGTGGAACTGAAACTATTAAAAAAGGAGAAACAATACTACTTCCTGCAGCAGTAAAGAATTATGAAATAACTTCGGAAAATGCGAAGCTATTGGAAGTTTATGTTTAATTTTGCGACAATAAAAATTTATAATTATGGCAAACGTTAGAAACCTTAAAAAAGACATTAATTACGTTTTAGGTGATATTATTGAAGCTGTTTATGTATGGGAATACAACAACACTGATAAAGACACTAAAAAAAGCGAAGCAATTATTGATGAAGCTATAGAAACTTTTGATTCTTTAATAGCAAAGGTGAACGATAAAAAAGTAGAAGATAAGAAAGCACATTTTAAATCTATCAACCAAGAGTTGGAAGATAAAGGAAGAGCTTTAATCGAAAAAATTAATAAACTAAGCTAAAACAGAAAAAAATGTTTGCAAATATAATTTTCGCGATTATATTTGCATCCTGTTTCGCCGATATAGCTCAGCTGGCTAGAGCAGCTGATTTGTAATCAGCAGGTCGTGGGTTCGAGTCCCTCTATCGGCTCTTAATATTAAACTCTAACTGTAAAACAGTTAGAGTTTTTTTATTTAAAACTATTAAATAGGGATGAGAAGTTTATCCTGAGCGAAGTCGAAGGGAGTCCCTCTATCGGCTCAAAAAAAATCCCAAACGTAATGTTTGGGATTTATTTTATTCAATGTTTTCTTCGTCAGATTTCCGTTGCTCAATAGTTTCTTTTAATTGCTTACCGTACTTAGAGTTTTTGATATTTTCATCAAGCGAATCGTATATGGTTTCTAAATACTTTACCGTAGTATTTGGTATTTCGCTTAACGCTAAATAAGGAGCAACTTCACTGTTTTTATTGTTTACAGCAAAATTTATTGTGTAAAGGTATTTACGTTTTAAAAGGCTATTGTATTCTTTGTCAAAATCGAAACTAGTGGTATCGTTTTCTTTTTTAGCTTCAAAGTTTTCTTTTATAAGGTCAAGATTTTTGTCATTAAAACGAGACATCATCATTATGTATTCGTCTAATCGTTTTTGTTGTTCAGAACCTTTTATTTGAGCATCATAATTAAAGTTTTTAAGTGTAGAACTTATTTCAGTAACACCTTTATCTGCAAAGAAAGCAATAACGCCTTCGTCATTGTCGTTTTTGTCTAAGGTTAAAAACAAAACTTCAGGTTCTTCTAAGTCGCTGTGTAATTCAAACTCAGAATTGCCATTAATAGCTAAGGAATCTAGTGTTACCATTAAGCTATCTTGTTGCTTTTGTAAATAAACAGTACCTTTTTTTAATCCTGTTACATGGCCTTTTAAAGTGAAGTTTGTGTCTTTTTTATCTTCTCCACAAGAAATAATTAGTAAAGCTATTACTAAAAGGCTAAAAAGTTTAAAGTGTTTTGTCATATTAAAATTTAAAAAATCATTAATTAAGTTATAGGAGCAACTATTCTCATAAGTTCAGCAGTAAGCATAGCACCATAGGTTCCAACAACATATCCAAATACTGCTAGAATAACACCTACAGTTGCAAGCGATGGATGAAAGGCTGCAGCAACCACAGGAGCAGAGGCAGCACCACCAATATTTGCTTTACTACCCACAGCTAAGAAGAAATATGGTGCTCTAATTAGTTTTGCTACTAAAAATAGTAAAGCAACGTGTATTGCCATCCAAACTAAACCAACCACAATTAGCCCTGGATTGTCAACTATTTTAGTAAGGTCCATTTTCATACCAATAGAGGCAACAAGAATATAAATAAATACACTACCAATTTTACTAGCTCCTGCACCTTCATATTTTTTCAACTTGGTAAAGGATAAGATGATTCCTAAAATAGTAGCTATTGTAATCATCCAGAAAAATTGAGATCCAAACGAAGACCAAGCAGATTTCTTGTCGCTTACTGCATCGAAGTTAGCTACTAAAAAATCAGAAATTTCATTAGCGCCAAAATGAGCAATTCCTACAACAGTAAAAGCAATGCCTAAAATCACCATAAAATCGGCTAATGTTGGGTTTCTAGAAATACTAGCAGCATAACTAGATACTTTTTCTTTAAGGGTTTCAATAGAACTGTTATCAGCTTTCAGCCATTTATCAATTTTTTCTTGTTTACCAATTCCTAATAAAAGGATAGCCATCCATATATTAGCAACAACAATATCAACAATTACCATTCCTGCATAATTTGCTGTATTGTATTCATAAATTTCTAACATAGCAGCTTGATTAGCACCTCCACCAATCCAACTTCCTGCTAAAGTAGAAAGACCTCTCCAAACAGCGTCAGGACCAGCTCCACCAACAGTTTCAGGAGATACTAATGCAATTAAAAATACAGCAATAGGTCCGCCAATTATGATTCCTAACGTACCTGTTCCAAACATAGCTAGTGCTTTCCAACCAAGGTTAAATACAGCTTTTAGGTCGATACTAATAGTCATAAGTACCAAAGCAGCAGGAAGCATAAATCTACTTGCAATGTAATAGGCTTGAGATTTACCTGTTACTTCTACTAATGAGCCTTCGGCGTTTTCAAATCCCCATTCTGGAGCAATTATCCCAAAAGTAGTTAAAGCTGCAGGCAGCATATATGCCATTAATAATGCAGGTATGTATTTGTAGAATTTTTTCCAAAAACTATTTTCGCTTGTAGAAGTATAAAAAACAAAACCTAATGCTAGCATTAACAACCCAAATACTATAGTATCTTGGGTAAATAAAGGTTTTACTTCGGTTAATTGCGTTGTGTCCATAAACTAAAATTTAAAGGCGCAAAATACCAAAATAAAAGCGCATAAAAAAGCGACATTGTTAAGTGTCGCTCTCGTTATTTTTTTTAGGTTTTGGTTGTCTGTTTTTTTCTTTAAGGTACTGCATGAGCATCCACTCAATTTGACCATTGGTACTTCTAAATTCGTCTGAAGCCCATTTTTCAATTGCTTTGAGCATATCTTCATTTATTCTTAGAGCAAAGGCTTTCTTTTTAGACATTGTTACTATGGTTTAACTGTGTTTTGTAATATGTTATGGTGTTTTCAGCTTCTATTTGCTTTTTTGTACCTATGAGTAGTTTTTTTCCATTGGCTAACTCTAGTTGAATACCAATAGTTCCTGAAACATTAATAGCTTTTCCTTTAGATTTATTCCAACCACCTTTTATTCCCCAACCACCATATTCTGAAATGGGTTCGTAAGTTCTAATATAGGCGTTGTTTATAGATTTCCAAGAAATGGTATTGTATTTTAAATGCAACGGAAAGAATTTATAATGAATTCCTAATTCGTCAATTTTAGTGGAGAGTTTAAATATAAATATGAGTCCTGAGAAAAATATCAGAAGTAGAATTATTAAAATAAGTTCTAGAGTTGAAATGGAGTTTTGATTTTTAAAATATTCAACGCATACCAATATAATAGGAATAATTGCACTTATTGCTATAAGTGCAATTAACCATAATTGATTAAATCGTTGTTCTTCTTTAAAAACTCTCATTATCTATTTTTATCGCGTTCAAAAACTATAAATGAAATAATGTGTTGATTGGGTGTAATAGTTGTGACACGCCAACCTTCTTTTGCATACTTGTTTAAGATTTCCTCAAGTTTTTCGGTTGGATTTCTCCATCCTAATTTTGGTTTTATGACTTTGTATTCTTTCATAATCTTAATGACTTAAAGTTCCTGCATTTACAACTGGCGAAGCTTCTTTGTCTCCACATAATATAACCATAAGGTTACTTACCATTGCTGCTTTGCGCTCGTCGTCTAACTCAACAATTTCTTTTTTGTTTAATTCATCCAGAGCCATTTCAACCATACTAACTGCGCCTTCAACAATTTTATGTCGTGCAGCAACAATAGCAGTGGCTTGTTGACGCTTAAGCATTGCGTTTGCAATTTCTTGTGCATACGCTAGGTAACCAATTCTAGCTTCCAATACTTCAATTCCTGCAATGGATAGTCGCTCGTCAATTTCTTTTTCAAGAGCGTTGCTTACTTCATTTACACTAGAGCGAAGTGTGATGTCTTCGTCGTGACCTTCATCGGCAAAATTGTCGTAAGGGTACATACTTGCTAGTTTACGAACAGCAGCATCAGTTTGTACACGTACAAAATTTTCATAATTATCTACATCAAAGGCCGCTTTGTAAGTGTTTTGTACTCTCCAAACTAAAATTGTACTGATCATAACAGGGTTTCCTAGCTTGTCGTTCACTTTTAAACGTTCGCTATCAAAGTTACTTGCTCTTAAAGAAATCTTCTTTTTGGAGTAAAAAGGGTTTACCCAATAGAAGCCATTCTTTTTTACGGTTCCTACATATTTACCAAAAAGTAATAAAACTCTAGAGCCATTAGGTTGTACCATAAGAAACCCAAAAGCTAAGATTAATGCAGCAACAATACCAAAAGCTGACCATCCTGTTTCTGTAATAAATATTAGAGCAATGCTTCCAAAGAATAGTACTAAAAAAAGGAATAACATTAAATAGCCATTAGCTGGAACGATAATTTTCTCTTCTTTCATGATTGATTAATTTAAAATGATATTAAAATGATATTATAAAGATATAACTTATCTCATTAGTATGCAAAAATTAATTTTTGTTACAGAAGCCAAAAAAAATAATTTTTGGCACGACTATTGTATTTAAATAAGTGTAATTGATTAATAGCTTTAGAAGCGAGTTAAATATTACATTTGGTT
This sequence comes from Gaetbulibacter jejuensis, assembly GCF_039524015.1. Taxonomy (NCBI): domain Bacteria; kingdom Pseudomonadati; phylum Bacteroidota; class Flavobacteriia; order Flavobacteriales; family Flavobacteriaceae; genus Gaetbulibacter; species Gaetbulibacter jejuensis. The sequence continues at coordinate 1,389,443 of NZ_BAAAGF010000001.1, forward strand.
GGTTAGTTAATAAGAAAAGCACCTGGTTTCAGGTGCTTTTTTGTTTGTAGTAAAATGTTGAAATTACTTTGTTATAAAACTAGAAATGGTATCAATAAGCTCTGGTGTTACTTTATGATGTGATTCGTTATACGATTTAAAATTGACCAAGTCATCACCTTCAATACTAAAAAGAACATGGTTCATTTTATCTATTAGCTTCAACTCAGCACTAGGGTTTGAGTCTTTTAGTCGGTTAGCATCTTCAACACCAACTTGCAAGTCGTTAGTACCATTTACAATGAGTATAGGTATTTGTAGGGATTTTAAAATGTCTTGCGGATTGTATTGCATCCAGTTTATCATAAATGGTTGTATGTCTTTACCCAAAAAAGAAGACAAAACAGGAGGATAGTTGCTGGTTGTTTTACCTTCTTGCAATACCGAAAATATTTTCTTGGTGTCTTCTAAATAAGCTGGAGCAGTTTGCTCTACTTGTTTAATGATGACTTTATCGATGGTTTGACTCGCTCCAGCTATGGAAATAAACCCATCAACATCTTTTTCTGCAGCAATCATTCCTATTAAACTGCCTTGACTATGACCAATTATATAAATTTTTGAATAGGTGTTTTGAGATTTAAAATAGTTTACTACCTCAATGGCATCAGTTATAAAATCGTCAAACATTATAGTGTTATCCAACTTTCCTGTTGCTATCAATTTTATAGTACGCTTGTCATACCTAAAGGTTGCAATACCATTATTGGTTAAGCCTTCAGCAAGTTTTTTAAGACTGTTATTTCTTGCAAAGTTTTGATTACCATTTCGGTCAACAGGTCCAGATCCTGCTATAATAATCGCCAATGCAGGTTGCTCAACAGCGTTTGGAACTAGTAAAGTCCCTTCAATAAGAGTATTTACTGCAATCTCTCTTGCAGTAAAATTTTGTGAAAATCCTTTTGATGAAAACAAAAGCAATACAATTGCAAAATTTATATAGTGTTTCATTGTGTTTTCCAATCTTGTCAAGTCTGTTTCAAAAGTATAGAAAATCAATATTTGTTTGATTGTATAACGACAAATTATTTAAAATATTAGAACTTAAACAGAAGTTTTTAAAGTGTATTTTATCGGTAAAACGTATTATTTTATCGTTAAATGTTAAAATTTAATGCATTTCATCGATTTAATATGTATTTAAACAGATTTTTTAAAATATAATTCTACATTTGAAGTGTACTAAAATTTAGTTTTTAGTTCAATGGATTAATTAATTAATATTTGCATTATGTTGTTGGCTTAGAGACCCTAAATCTACAACCGTAATAAAAAGCAAATTAGGAAAACCGAGATTGAGGGATCTCGGTTTTTTCTTTTTATAGCTATACTATAGTTCTAAATGTTAAGTTGATGCGTTCTCCAATAATTTTTTTGGTCTTCGGAATTTGGTGTAGCCAATAGTGTTGCATTTCTCCTTTCATTATTAGCAAACTACCATGTTCTAAAATAAGCTTGTGTTTTTCGTCTTTTAGCTGTCTGTGTTTAAAATGAAAAGCTCTTGGAGCTCCAAAACTCAATGAAGCAATTACTGGGTTTTTACCTAATTCTTTTTCATTATCAGCATGCCAACCATTACTGTCGTTACCATTTCGGTATAAGTTTAAAAGTACAGATGTAAATTGATGTTCAGCAGTTTTCTCTACATCAGTTTTAATCCGTTTTAACTCATCAGTAAAAGGTAGAGGAGTCATTGTTATGTTAGAGTAAGCATAGGGTTTGTTATTGTTGGCATACAATGCTGTTAGCCTTGGTTGTTTGTAGGTTTTGCCAAAAACCTTAATATCATCTTGCTGCCATGATATGGTTTTTCTTAGTCTGCTAAAATACTGGTCGGCTTGAGAGTTGTTATAAAAATTAGGAATATAAATAAGTTCAGCATTTGGAAGCTGAAAGGTTGTTTTTTCGTTTAAAAACAAAGTCATAGCCTAAATTTTTTCTAAATTAGCTTATACATTATGAAAAACAAAATTATCATTTGCCTTCTATTGCTCATATCTTTTGGTTTTACCGAACAAGATACTACCAATTTGCCTGAAGGTTTTGTGTATGTAAAAACAATTATACCAGATATTGATGTTGAACTTCGTTACTATAGTACGCATAATTTTGTTGGAGATACCATAGTAGGTTACAAAGCCAATACACTTATTTTAACCAAGCAGTCTGCCGAAGCTTTGAAAAAAGTACAAGATGAATTACAACAGCAAAACCTTTGTTTGAGAGTATATGACGGTTATAGGCCACAACGCGCAGTAAACCATTTTATGCGTTGGGCAAAAGACTTAAATGATACTATAAACAAGCAAGAGTTTTATCCTGAAGTTGAAAAACGCTTTTTGTTTAGAGAAGAATATATTGCCACACGATCAGGTCATAGTAGAGGAAGCACTGTTGATTTAACTATTATTGATGGTAATACCAATGAGCCATTGGATATGGGAAGTCCATTTGATTTTTTTGGACAACAGTCTTGGGTGAGTTATGAAGGTATAACCGAAGAACAGAAAGCCAACCGACAGCTGCTACAACAGGTTATGCTAAAACATAATTTTAGAAATTACTCAAAAGAATGGTGGCACTTTACACTGCGTTGGGAGCCATTTCCTGATACTTATTTCGATTTTGAGGTGGAGTAGCGGTTAATGGCTTCATGCTCTCTTCCTGTTTTTTAAAATTATTAGCGTAATAATATAGATTATTACAATTGCAAAAGGAATAGCAACAAACCTATGTTCTGGTAATAAATACCATAATGCTAAAACTACAACAGTTCTTGTTGTCGAATGAAAAACACCAACCCAATGATTGATAATCCATGAAAAAGGAAGCCACATTAATCCTGTTAAAATACCAACAGTAAGTGGTAAAGAAGTATAATCAATAAGAAAAAAGGGAATAGCAATAGCATAAACTAACACTGCTTGAGCAACAGTAAAAAAGAACAGTTTATCAAACTCATTTTTCTGTTTTTGTTTATCCAGAAAGTTTTCACCTGTAAACTTTGAAATAAATATGCCTAAATATACAATGCTACCTGTTGCAATAAATAATACCCAAACAGTGGTTTGCGCTGATAATGTAAGACCTGAAATTCCAACTAGTAACCAAGCTATCAATCCTGCAAGTGGAGTTGCTATAAACTTACCGTTTTTAAATTCAGTACGTTGCGCTTCAAGTGTTCTTTTGGTTGGTTCCATTTTTTTAGTTTAGTAGGTCGTTTTATTTTTAAAAGCTATCAAGATGAGTTTTATTTTTAATCTGCAATAATTTCAAAATCTACACGTCTATTTTCTTTATTCCCATTTTTTAGTTTTGGACCATTGGGTCTATCAAATTTAGCATCGAGTATTTCTATTCGATTTTTTTCAACTCCATTTTTCATAAAAATTGCTTTTATAAATTCAGCACGTTCGAGCGATAATTTTGGTTTGTTTTCAATCTCAACAGAATCGGAATTTCCAACTATTCGCACTTTAATCATACGATATTTAATCATTGTACTAATAATATGATAAGCTTCTTTTAATTCAGTTGTCGAATTACAGTTTTGCTCAAAGTAGACAGGATTCACAAAACTGTAATCAACTGTTAACCCAATCTTTTCCATTTCTTCTTTTTCTTTCCAGGCGAGATTCCACAGTTTAGAAATTGAGTCAGAAGTTTTAATAAGAGTTTCAGTTGGTATTTTTTCTATAGATTCTAAATCTGCACAATTGTATTTTATTGCTCCGCAAGAAGTAAGTAATAGAAGTGAAATAACAAAATACAAGCCATTTTTCATAATTACGTACTAAGGTTTTGTGTAGTTGTCAGTTTTAGTGGTTTAGGTTATTTTTTAGTCAGTAGATTACATTACAGGTTTCTATTTATTAACTATTTTATCTACTAACCTATTTATCCAAGATGATTTTGGCTTTTCCAATTTTTTTGGCTTTTTACCAAGACGTAAATATTCATATGCTTCGTCCGAAACAAGTTTCTTTAGTTGCGATAATTCCAACTCCATTTCTTCCACCATTTTCGCAGAAAAGCCACCACTCTTTATACATACAAAATTTTGGTCTATTTTATCTATGGTCATAAACTCATCCGAAGAGATTTCTTTATTTAGCCACTTTTCGGTCCGCTCATTATAAAGTTTAGGATTGGTAGGATTTCCATTGTATTTATAATAAATTGAAAGTTTTTTTAAATCAATCATTTTTTGCATTCAATTTTTCTGGTAGATAGTACTAAGTAGTATACTACAACTCTAAAATAGTAATAATCAATTACAAATATGACCAAGCCCAATACATTAATACAAATTGTAAAGGAATACGTAGTATTAAAATCCATTTCGGGATGCCAGCACTTGCTTTTTCACCAGATAACATATAAAAATGTACTAGTAAAAACACTACTAACATTGCTATAATACCATATATAGCACTAGTTTTTAAAACAGGAATACATAAGGCAATACCTAGAGCAATTTCTGCAATACCACTTAAAAGCACCAGTAATTTATGGTTTGGTAAATATCTAGGCATAATACGCATATACATTTTAGGTTTTATAAAATGCATAATGCCTGCAAAAACATAAATTGCAGCCATAAGGTGTAGGTGCCAAGGGTTATTCATCTTTAAATACTTTATAAGTGAGTCCTACACCATAATTGGTAAGGTCTGACTTTAATAAACTAGATTCAATACCACTTCCTTTTTTGAATTGTACCCACTTATTATTATCTAAAAACACACGTTTTATATAGGTGTTGTGTGCTTCAATTTCATCAGTAAATGGGAAAAGTGGTCTAAAATTAGTTGGGATTTTTACAATGCCTCTTGCTGTTTTTATTTCCTTGTATTTTTTATTAGGAAGTAATTTTCCTGTTTTATCAGTGTAACCTAAAACCTGTATAGAAACAAAAAAACCATTTTTAGGAATGAACAAATTGTGTTTGGAAACATCCAGTTCGTATGCATCACCATGTTTTTCTGTAGCTACAAAAACAATGTTGTCATAAGTTAGAACCTCTCCAGGAAAACCATTATTGTTCTTGTAAAACTTTACTTTAAAAAGTGTTGAGAATTCACGTTTGTTGGAATTGGAACGTTTGCGTTTTTTCCAATCTTTAGACTCTAAAGTAATAGGAAAATGAACAGTGCTTATTTGTTTGAGTTGCGAATCGGTATTGTTAAAAAACACAGCAATTTCCGATTCTATTGTTGGTAACCAGCACTTGTAATAATCGTCATCCAAATACGGTTTAAGCGTTTCTTCCTTAAACTTTCTGTTGATGGTTACATTAATGACTACTTCATCCAATTGGTCAATGTATGGTTCTAAATTAATAGTCTCCGAGAGGTTGCTTGCTGCAATTGAAACATCTTTGTAACCTAATGCCGAAATAAACAGCGAGTCAACATCTGGATATAATTTTTTACTAAAAACAAACATACCTTCATCATCGGCAAAAATACCATGTCCATTGCCAAAAGATACGGTTGCATATGCAACAGGTATTTTGCTTTGTGCATCCTTTATTCTGGTTTGCGATACTGCAAAACCAGAATAAAGAATACCTAAATATAGTATGAGTTGCTGTGTTTTAAACACCTTATTTTTTATTGGCTATCCAAGCGTTTATTTTGTCTTCTAACAATGCTAAAGGCATGTTTCCTGATTCTAAAATTTGATTATGAAACTCAGCAATATTAAAAGCATCACCAAGTTCTTTTTCAGCTTTAGCACGTAATTCTTTAATTTTTAACTGACCAATTTTATAAGATAAAGCTTGACCAGGAATAGCCATATAACGCTCAATTTCGGCAGTGATACTTGCTTCAGTTTCAGCTTCATTTTTTAATGAATATTTTATGGCTTGCTCTCTTGTCCATCCTTTGGTATGAATTCCTGTATCAACAACCAGTCTAATGGCTCTGTGCATTTCAGCACTTAACATTCCAAAATATTGATAAGGATTTGTGTATAATCCAAGTTCTTTTCCTAATGATTCAGTATATAAAGCCCAACCTTCTCCATAAGCACTGTAATACAATGTTTTTCTAAAGTCTGGTAATTCTTTGTTTTCTTGCTGTAATGAAATTTGATAATGATGCCCTGGAATAGCTTCGTGTAAAAATAAAGACTCGTCAGAGAAGTTATTATAATTTTCGGCATTTGGCACAGGAACATAAAAAATACCTGGTCGAGTACCATCTAACGATCCTGGGTTGTACTCAGCACTTGCTGATGCTTCCCTGAAAGCTTCAGTGCGTCTTACTTCAAAAGGTGTTCTTGGTTTTACATTAAAGAGTTTATCCAATTGAGGTTGCATAGTCTCATGTATTCTGTTGAAGTGCGCAATAACTTCTTCAGCAGTTTTGTAAGGCATAAGCTCTTTATTGGTTCTTACATAGTCAAAAAATGCAATAATATCACCTTCAAAACCTACTTGTTCCTTTACTTTTTCCATTTCAGAAAGTATACGCTTTACCTCACTAAGACCTAGTTGGTGGATTTCATCAGCAGTCATGTTTGTAGTAGTGTAGCGTTTTATTAAATGCTGATAATACTCATTACCATTAGGTGTAGCAGAAATGCCACTTTCAGTTTTACCAGCCGCTAAGTAATCTGTACTCATGTAAGCGTGAAGTTTTTTATAGGCAGGCACAACTTTGTTTAAAACCATGTCTTTGTAAGCTTCGGTTATTTTAGACTTATCGTCATCAGAAAACGTATCAGGTAAATTCTTTACAGGAGCGTAAAATAAATGCTCATCAAGATTGGTTGTGGTTGAAGCCTCAAGTTGAGGTAATACCTTTTTGATTAAAGATTTTGGCAACACATAACCTGCTTTAACACCTTCTTTCATTTTTTCTTCAGCAGAATTCATCCATTGTAAGTAACCGTCTAAACGACTTAACCAGTTGTTATAATCTTCAACTGTTTTAAATGGTTGCGAAGATGAACCGCTAGCCAACTGACCAATAATTAGGTGTTGTGCCCAAAACTGATTGATAGGCATTAAATCTTCATTAAATTCAAAACGCTCTAAATTGGTGTCACATTCCCAAATTAAAATGGCTTTACTTAATCGCTGACTCTCAGATAAACTATCATTATTAAAAGCACTAACTTGAGATTTGTAATTACTGTAATAGGCTTTTTCATCAGATTCAAACTGATTTGATAAGGTATTTGGTAGCTTATCATTATATCTATTGTCACCAGCTGAGGTTGCATTTAAAGGGTAAAGTTTAAGTCCATCTTCATGATAAAGTTTTAAAACTTTATCAAAAGCTTCATTGTTTACAATATCAACGTCTTTATTGGTTTGGTTACTTTTAGTATCCTCTTTACAGGCAATAAAACTTAGAATTAAACAGCTAAGTGCTAGAATTTTTTTCATTGATTGAATTTTTGAATTAAACCTTAAAGATACATAATCTAATATTCAATCATAAAAAAAACTACTGCTCAATATTGAACAGTAGTTTTAAGTTTTTGGTTGGTAATTTTAATGTTTTATTCTTTGTCTAATTTTTTAGTCATATTAAACCCTGCAAAAAGCCCTAAACCAGCCATTGTAAAAATACAAGCAGGATAAATACCTCCATCATTAATGCTTGTGTAGGTTTCTAAAAGTAAAGCAATAAAAGAACCAAGACCAATGCCCATTAATAATAAGGCTAAGTTTAAAATTAAAACTTTCCAAATTGGTGCTGCTTGTTGTCTTCCTTTTACAAAAATGCTTGCATCTGCTCCTTTTTCAATAAGCGCTAAACGCTCTTTGTTTCTTGTTGAAAAATAAAGATAAAAGATTCCAAAAACGGCCGCAATCATTAACGGCATAATTACAAATTCTGATCCCATAACGGTTTGTTTTTAATTGATTATTTTTAAGTGTTCATAGCTTATGACGATATGAATTGAATTATGGTTACAACTTTTCCAAAATATTTTTCAATTTATACTGTAACCTTTGGTTCGGATTTGTCGTCCAATGCAAAAATGACAACCAACAACGACCAACACATCATCAATCAAATACTTGCTGGAGATACCAAAGCTTTTGCTGTTTTGGTAAATCAGTACAAGGACTTGGTATTTACGTTGGCGTTGCGAATGTTAAAGCATAGGGAAGAGGCCGAAGAGGTTTCTCAAGATACTTTTATAAAAGTATTTAAGTCCTTACATAAATTTAAAGGAGACTCAAAGCTGTCTACTTGGATTTATAGAGTTGCTTACAACAATTGCTTAGATAGGTTGAAAAAGCAAAAAGTACAATATAATATTGTTGCTATTAATGAGTTTACTGAGCATGAGGTAAAAACCATTGATAATGCTTTTGAAAACTTAGTTGAAGCAGAACGAAGGCAAACCATACAAGAGTGTATACAAATGTTGCCAAATGATGATGCGTTTTTATTGACATTGTATTACTTTGAAGAACAATCTATCGAAGATATTTCGAAAGTAGTTGGTTTAACAGTAAATAATGTAAAAGTAAAATTGTTTAGAAGTAGAAAAAAACTAATGACAATTTTAAAACAGAAATTAGAACCCGAATTAATTGAATCTTATGAAAGAGAACGAAAATAAATATGTTGAAGCGTTTACTGACAAGGTTTTAAAAGATACAAAACTAGAGTCGCCTTCATTTGATTTTACAGATGCTGTAATGTCGCAAGTAGAGGCTATTCAGTATTCAAAAGCGACAAGATATAAACCTTTGATTTCAAAACCTGTTTGGGTTGTTATATCTATTGGGTTTCTATCGTTTGTTGCGTATTTGCTCTTTCAAAACAATACTACAACTACTAGCGAATGGTTAACTAATATTGACTTCTCGTTAGTTTTTGACAATGCGCTTACAAAACTGTTTTCTAACTTACAGTTTTCAAATATTTTTGTTTACGCCATGTTACTGTTTGCAATTATGCTATGTGTTCAAATATCTTGGTTGAAAAACTATTTTGATAAACGACTAAGCGTTTAGTATTCGGTTTTATCACCTTTACCAGCCCATTTATTAAAAACGGTAACACCTTCGTCTTGTAGCATTTGCTCAAAAGGAATACTTCTAACTGTTATAGGTTTGTCAATTTCTTCGTATATAAATTGGTCGTCAAAACCTATATTAGCAGCATCTACTTTGTTACAAGCATAATATACTTTTTTAGGTCTAGCCCAATAAATGGCACCTAAACACATAGGACAAGGTTCGCAAGAGGTGTAAACAATACAATCGTCTAATTGAAAACTGCCTAGAGCTTCACAAGCTTTACGAATGGCAACAACTTCGGCATGTGCTGTTGGGTCGTTGGTTGACGTAACACAGTTATGACCTTCGGCAATGATGGTTCCGTCTTTTACAATAACACAACCAAAAGGACCTCCTGCGTTTGAGCTCATGCCTTTATCTGCCATAGCAATGGCACGTTTCATAAAAAGTTTATCTTGTTCTGTCATAGTTACATTATGTATTCGTTATCAACAGCTTGTACAGGTTCTGGTATGTCTTTTTCTCCTAAAGCCTGTAGTAAATTGATTTCTATAGTTCTTGAAATTTGATTTAAAGGAATTCCTGAAGTAATGTCTTCAAAAGGGTTTAGGAGTGAATATCCAATTTTATAAGTAGTTAAGAATACATATCCAATTGATATTCCTAAAACAATTGACCAAGGTCCAATACTTGAAGCCGCAACAAGAGTAGCACAAACTATAAAAATCCAAATGAAAAGTTTTGTGTAATAGTTATAGCTTGTAGGAAATACTGTGTTTGAAATACGTTCAGATTTTCCCATTTCGTCACAAAACTTAGTAAGTGTTTGGTTAAGTTGCATAAATTTAAAACCATCTACCAGACCATTTTTATAAAGAGATTCTAATAGGTTGGTTTGAAGGTTTAAAATAGCATTGGGTACATTACTTTCCAACTCTACTGCTTCAACATCTTTACTGGTAAGATAGTTGCGATATTCCATGTCAGCAGATGAGCGAAGTCCTTTTTTAAGTGCATATACAAATGCAATATGATTATGAACAGCTTGTCGCTTTATTTTGTTTAACTCGTTTCCGTTGATGGATTCGTTAGGGTTTACGTAGCTTAAAATGTTTCTTGTCCAAGTTCTAGAATCGTTTACCAATTCACCCCAAATTTTTCTGGCTTCCCACCATCTATCATAAGCCTGATTGTTTTTAAAACCAATAAAAAATGAAAGTGCTGTACCTAAAATGCTAGGTAAAAGCATAGGTACTTCAATACGATCATGAAATAAAAAATGGTACACTAAATAAGTGGCAACACAAATGATAATATTAAACACAAAGTGCTTCCAAGTACCAGAAATAATTCTAGTAATTCTTACAGTTTTTGAAATAAGCATAAGTAGTTTTTTCTACCGGACGAAGGTCGTGCTTTTTTATAAAATGCCAAAATGAAAGACAACGCTTAATTACTCCACTTTTTTAGCTGGCATATTTGCACCATTTTGATGCAATGTTAAACCTGTAACTACTCCTTTATCATCAACATTAAAACTAATACTAGCAGCAACAACTTTTAGGAAGAAGCGATCTTTAGCTTCAGCAAAAACTTCAAACTTTGGTTGACCTGTTGCCTCTGCAAATAATTGTCCTTCGTTATTGGTTGTTATGGTTATTATAAATTCTGGTTGTAATTCATATTTACCAACGTACGTATTTAGGATGTCTTGTGAAACAGTGATGCTTTCTTTTTCGGCTGGTGGAGCTTTATCAGTTTCATGACCTAAAGTTTCGTTGTTACCATTAATCATAATAACTTGTTTCTTACCATTATCATCTTTGGAAAACTTGTAAGCAGTTGTACCAGATTCAAAAAAGAAATGTGTTTTTGATAACGGGAAAATTTCAAGTTTAACACTGCCTTCTCGTAAACTATAAATCTTTCCGTTTTCAACAGTAATGTGTCTTATGATGTTACCATCAAATTCATAAGCACCAACCCAAGTGTTTAATTCATTTTCAGACAAGGTAATTGCATCAGCTTTTGATGGTATAGGTTTTCCAATGGCAATAGCTGCAATTCTAGTCGCTAAATCGGTTACATTTTTACAGTTGCAGTTGCTTAATGCAGAAACGAAAATATCTTCTTCAGGTAAGTAAATACCCATAGTGGTATATCCAAAAATTCCTCCTCCATGTTGAATGCTTGGAGAACCACTAATAGTGTTTTCACCTAAGCCATAACCATAAGGAATATGCTCGCCATTGTTGAGTGTAGAACCATGAATGGCTGTTTCATAACTATCTTTAGTAATAAATGTATAATTGTTTAGGGCATTTTGCCATTTAAGTAAATCATTGGTTGTAGACATTAATGATCCAGCAGCATAAGGTAATGTCATACTTAGATAATCTGCGTTTTCATAACCATTTTCACCTTCTTGATATCCTAAAGCTCTGTTTTTAATTAACTCTTTTTTACTTCCGTAATAGGAATTTGTCATACCTATTTTTTCAAAAATATTCTTTTCAACAAAGTCTTCGTAAGTCATTCCTGAAACAACTTCGATGATGTATCCTAAAAGAATATATCCTGAATTGTTATAGCTGTATTGCTCTCCAGGATTAAAATCCATAGGCTCATCCTTAAAAACATCTATAAGTTCTTTAGGACTCATGTCTTTAGCTGCAAATTGCCTAAAACTAGGAATGTTTGTATAACTTTTAATGCCACTAGTATGGTTTAATAAATTATGAATGGTTATTGTTTTGCCTTTAGTTGGGTAATCAGGTATGTATTTAGTAATGTTGTCATTAACCTTTAGTTTACCTTGCTCTTGTAGCATTAAAATAGCAATTGCTGTAAACTGTTTGGTAATTGAACCAATTTCAAAAACATGATTTGGCGTCATTGGCACATCTAATTCAAGACTTGCCTTACCAAAAGCTTTTTGATAAATGACTTTACCATTTTTGGTGACTAAAATTGAAACTCCAGGTTCATCAGTTTTGTATGCCTCAGATGCTAAGACATCAATTTTAGGTTCAATATTCTCTTGAGAAAATAAATGTGGTACAGGAAGCAACATGCTAACTAAAAAACATATTGCTAAGGCGAAACGTTGTGAAATCATTGGTCGGTTTTTTAAAGTGATAATTTACAGTTTATTATAAGACGACCAAATAGTTTTTTAGTTACAGTTTTACTTAATAACCTTTACTGTGTATGTTGCAACAATATCATTATTAACTTTTATATGCACATCATGATAACCTTTGTGTTTAAAGGTATTGTTGAATGAAATGCTAGTATTGGTTTTTTGTAAGTCTTCGATTTTAAATGAGTGTTCCTTTGAGCCAACAAATTGCACAAGCTCTACTCGGTTTTGAGGATTGGATACTAATGTCTTAAAACTAAAATGTAATGCTTCGTCTTTTTTAGTGGTCACATTAAGTGTTTTTGGATACGTAGGAATAATTTTGTGCTCAAACGTTTCACCATACACGATAGCTTGAGGTGTAAATTTGGTATTTGCTAACGAATCATTTAAAAACCATTTTTTATCCAACGGAAAATGATTTTTGGCAAAAAGAATAGGGTCTGTTAAAAAATAGCCATCATTATAATCTTTAATAAAACTCGTGTTTAAAGTAAATCCGCTAGACCAAGTGGCATCGCACAAGTACCATTTATTATTTAGTTTTACGGCATTCCAAGAATGGTTAGCAAAGTCTAAAGCTTCAACATTGGCAGAAACTGATCTTCCGTAACCATCAACAATCACGCATTCAATGTCAGCTAAAAAGCAAAGTTCTTTTACTAAATAAGCATAACCTGTACACATGGTTTTTTTGCGTTTAAGTAGTTTTTTAAAGGCTTTAACCTTAAACTCATTATTCCATTTTAAATAAGCTACAGAGTCATGTGCTAGCTTTCTTTTATGTTTAAAAACCTTATTGTCTTGACCAGGATCTGCTGTAATATTTTGGCATACCCAAAGGTAAATAGCCCTAAATTTTTCAACATCAGTTTTAAGATTAGCGGTAAGCTTATGCGCAAGTACAGGAAGGTTGTCAAGATCTTCTCCTTCATTTAATTTCACAATATTATCTGCACGTGTAAAATCGACAGTGTTAAAATCCGATACTTGCGCTACTGAAAAGCTTACAATACTAAAGGTTATTATAACGAGTGTTTTTCTCATGTTGTAGTTTAATTCCTTTTAGACTTGTAAACTTCTTTTGTTGCTACTTTTCCCATAATGATACAAGTGTCACCTTCCATCATAACTTGTAATGCTACACTAGAAGCAGAATTTTTATCATTAATAACCAATTTTTGAGATTTCATTCCTAAATAGCTAAAAACCAAAATATCTCCTTTTTTTAGTTTCTGCGGAAAAGTGAAGTTGCCATCAAAGTCGCTAGAAGTTCCAACTGTGGTACCTTGCAACACAATGTTTACTCCAGGAAGTGGCAACTCGCCATCAGTAACTGTGCCTTCAACGGTTATATTACTTTCTTGAGATTCTTGAAGCACTTTTGAATTGTTTTTATCTGAACTGTCAGACGTTTTTGATGTGTTTTGTGCTTGAGCAGTTCCAAATGAGAATAATGACAAACATGCTAAACCAAAAGCGCTTATAAAGCTTAATTTTTTTCGTTTTGGAGTAGGTGAGTAGGTTTTTAACTGATTGTTGTTAAATCTGCCACATACATTTTGAGTTTCTTTTGCCTTAAAAAATGCAATAATTTCATTTGAAGTCATTTTAGTGAAATCAACAACCTCTTTTTCGCATGAACCACAAAAACCACCTTTTGCAGTTGGCGTAAATTTTTGAAAGTTTTCTTGACAAGGTGATTTAATACTTAAGTTGAATGGGTTTTTCATAATACAAAGTGTTAATGTTATACCTGTCAAACCTAGCAAAGACTAAGATGTTGTAAAATGAGGAATTGGTAAAAGATATGTTTTAGTGAGGGAACATCACTTTTTGTTTAGGATGAAAAAAAACCACTTCGTGTTAGGAAGTGGTTTTTTTAGTATAAGAACTACTGAATGAACTTCAGCTTGATAAATTGTTTACTTTATCATGTCGTAGCTACGCTTAATAAAGTTTGTAAGTTCTTCACCTTTAAGTAACCCTTGACTTAAACGTGCTAAATCTAAACTTTGGTTTATTAAACGCTCTTGTTTTTTCTTGGTTTTGGTGTTTAAAATTTCACCAACTAATTCATGATTTGTGTTTACAACCAAGTTGTACATGTCTGGCATGTTGCCCATACCAAACATACCGCCACCACCAGTTTGTTGCATCTCCTTCATACGACGCATAAATTCTGGTTGTGTAATCATAAATGGAGCAGCATCGCTATCCATAGGTTCTAATTGCACTGTGAATTTTTCAGCAGGAATTACTTCTTTAAGAAGTTCGTCTAGCGTTTTCTTTTCATCATCACTTAATTTTGAAATCTTGTTGTCATCTTTCTTAATTAAGTTGTCTACATGATCAGCATCAACACGTGCAAACGAAATATTCTCTTTTGTCGTTTCTAATTTTTGCATTAAGTGAGAAACAATAGGAGAATCTAAAAATAACACTTCGTAACCTTTTGCTTTTGCAGCTTCAATGTAGCTGTGTTGTGCATCTTTGTTTGATGCATAAAGAATAACAAGTTTGTCGTCTTTATCAGTTTGTTTTGCTTTTATAGCATTGTAAAGTTCGTCATACGTGTAGTGTTTACCATCTACGGTTGGGTACAATGCAAAGGCATCAGCTTTTTCAAAGAATTTTTCTTCAGAAAGCATTCCGTATTCAATCACAATTTTAATGTCGTCCCATTTTGCTTCAAAATCTTCACGGTTGTTATTGAATAACGATTTTAATTTATCAGCTACCTTACGTGTAATGTAAGATGAAATTTTCTTTACAGCACCATCGGCTTGTAAGTAACTACGAGAAACGTTTAACGGAATATCAGGAGAATCAATAACACCACGAAGCATGGTTAAGAATTCTGGAACAATACCTTCTACGTTATCTGTTACAAACACTTGGTTTTGATACAGTTGAATTTTATCTTTTTGGATGTTGAGGTCGTTAGTCATTTTTGGGAAATATAAAATCCCAGTTAAATTAAACGGATAGTCAACATTTAAATGAATGTGAAATAAAGGTTCCTCAAATTGCATTGGGTACAACTCACGGTAGAAGCTCTTGTAATCATTGTCTTCTAAATCTGTTGGTTGCTTTGTCCAAGCAGGATTTGGATTGTTTATAATATTGTCAACCTCTTTTGTTGGTGCAGGATCATCTTCTTTTGCATCTTCAGGTTTTGGTAAGGTCTCTGTTTTTGTTCCAAATTTAATTGGCACAGGCATAAACTTGTTATACTTTGTAAGTAATTCGCTTATGCGGTTGTCTTCTAAAAACTCGGTAGAATCTTCAGCAATATGAAGAATAATTTCAGTACCTCTTTCGGTTTTATCGTGAGCTTCTAGTGTAAATTCTGGTGAACCATCGCAAGTCCAATGTGCAGCTGGTTCATCTTTGTAAGATTTTGTAATGATTTCTACTTTTTCAGCAACCATAAATGCTGAATAAAACCCAAGACCAAAATGTCCTATAATTCCTGAATCTTTTGCAGAATCTTTGTACTTGTCAAGAAATTCTTCGGCACCAGAAAAAGCAACTTGGTTGATATATTTTTCAACTTCGTCAGCAGTCATACCTAATCCTTGGTCAATAATGTGAAGTTTTTTACCGTCTTTATCAACTTTTACTTCAATTTGCGGATTGCCGTATTCAACGCTAGCTTCACCAATACTGGTTAAGTGCTTTAGCTTTAAAGTTGCATCAGTTGCATTACTAATTAACTCACGTAAAAAGATTTCGTGGTCACTGTATAAGAATTTTTTAATGAGCGGGAAGATGTTTTCTACCGATACATTAATGTTTCCTTTTGCCATAATATATGTGTTTTATTGTATTTGTAATTATGTTCATTCCAAAGACAAAAAAAATACCAAGCACGAAAAAGTGACAAAGTGACACTATATGAAAATGCTATGCGCGCATAACGATAGAATGCCTTTTTTAAAGGGGTTTTATTGGGAAATATTTAAATTGCAGAGCTAATTTTTATGATATGTATAATTCAAAAATAATAGGTTTAGGCTATTATGTGCCTGATAATGTGGTTACCAATGATGATTTAACCAAGTTAATGGATACCAGTGATGAATGGATTCAAGAGCGAACTGGAATTAAAGAGCGTCGTTGGGTAAAACCAGGAAGTGGTGATACCACATCTGCAATGGGTGTAAAAGCAGCTAAAGTTGCTATAGAACGCGCAGGAATTGATAAAGATGACATTGATTTTATCATTTTTGCAACTTTAAGTCCAGATTATTACTTTCCTGGACCAGGAGTTACCGTTCAAAAAGAATTAGACATAAAAACAGTTGGCGCATTAGATGTACGTAATCAATGTTCTGGTTTTGTTTATGGGTTATCGGTTGCTGATAATTTCATAAAAACAGGAATGTATAAAAACGTGCTTGTTATTGGTAGTGAATTACATTCTCACGGATTAGATAAAACTACTCGAGGAAGAGGTGTTTCGGTAATTTTTGGAGATGGAGCAGGAGCAGCAGTTTTAACACGTGAAGAAGATAATAGTAAAGGTATTTTATCAACGCACTTGCATTCTCAAGGAGAACATGCCGAAGAGTTAAGCTTGATAGCTCCAGGAATGGGAAAACGCTGGGTAAATGATATTATAGCAGATAATAATCCTGATGATGAGAGCTACTATCCTTACATGAACGGACAGTTTGTATTTAAAAATGCCGTAGTTCGTTTTAGTGAAGTAATTATGGAAGGCTTAATGAAAAACAAGTTGCAGGTAAATGACATTGATATGTTAATTCCGCATCAAGCCAACTTACGTATTGCGCAGTTTATTCAAAAGAAGTTTCAATTGGAAGACGACCAGGTTTTTAATAATATTCAAAAATACGGAAACACAACAGCAGCTTCTATTCCTATTGCTTTAACTGAAGCTTGGGAACAAGGAAAAATAAAAGAAGGCGATACTGTGGTTCTTGCTGCCTTTGGAAGTGGATTTACTTGGGGAAGCGCTATTATAAAGTGGTAAAGGCTCAATAAAAAAGTAAAAGTTATAACCATAAAAAAACCCGAAACTTTAAAACGTTTCGGGTTTTTTCGCTATTAACCAACTTACTAACACTAAACTATAAAACAGTGATATTTTAATTGATTAACTTTAAAACTTATCACTACATCTTAGACGTAGAAAATTAAAATTTATTTCATTCGTTAACACTTTTAACTATCAATTAACAAAAATTAAAAAACCCAAAGCAATAACCTTGGGTTTTAAGTTTAACACTTACTACTATTTTTTGAATTTTGATTGATGAAGGCTAATTCAAATTAATCTAAATTCTTTAAGAAAGTAGCTAGTTATATAATAGACGAGTTAATTGCGTATGTATTACAGTTTTTAATAAATTTTTAAAGAAAAAAAGCCCAAAGTTTTCACTTTGAGCTTTTGTGTATAATGTGTTGTTTTCAAGCTTTTTATAATTTATGAAGGCTAATTCAAATTAACTTAAACTTGTCGATTACATTATGACTGCAAAAAAATGACTTTTTGGTGATTTATCCTTCATAAATAATGAAGAATAACATTTTATTAACTTTATAAAAAGTAAAAACCCGAAACAAAAATGTTCCGGGTTTTCTTATTCAATAACCAAGCATTAACACTAACCATCAACTATTACGCTGGCTATCAAATATTTTTACATGAAACCACCACTTCCTTGGGTTTCATTATCATCTCTTTGTTTTCTGCTTAACGCTCTGTATTTTCCACCACCAAATCGGTAAGATAATCCTATGCGCCATTGGTTACTTTCCCAGTTAAATTCGCCTTCAGTAGGAAAAGGTCTTGTACCATCAAAAGCAAATTTCATTGAGTTGAAAATATCACTGTAGCTAAAACTAAAAGTTGCCTTGTCCTCAAGGAACGTGTAGCGTAAACCTGTGTTAACTAATGTCATTGGTTTTCTTGTGTTTTGAAGCCCTTTTTCTTGCCCTCTATACATTCCGAAAAGAGATAAATTCAAACTTTTAGTAACTTTAAAGTTGTTATTCATTCTAAAGTTAAAAGTAGAGTTGTCTACATCAACGTTTTCTTGTTCTACAACACCTCTTACAGTTCTGTAATAAAACTCAGCACTTGCATTTAAACTCCACCATTTTGTTGGTCTGTAGTTTGTAGAGGCTTCAACACCATAAGCTGAATTGTTGTCAAAGTTATCGTAAGTTAATATTACGCTTTCTCCTGTTGGATCTTCTGGATCTATATAAACAGCTCTGTTAATTTCATCTTCAATATTTCTGTAAAATGTACCAGCAGTTATGCTACCACCTTTTATGATTTTAGTGTAGTTGATTTCAAATGAATTGGTGAACTGTTGTCTTAATTCAGGATTACCAATTGAAGTTACTCGAGGTGTACTCCATTCTCTAATTGGGTTGATTTGTCCTAAACCAGGACGATCAACACGTCTACTATAACTAAATTGTAATGTGTTTTTTTCTGAAAGATTATAGGTCGCAAATACCGATGGGTAAATACTGAATTGCTCATCAGTAAATTTGGCATTGTCTTGAGTGTCTTGAGCAAAGTTAGCTTCAACTTCATACTGCTCTAAACGCGCTCCAACTTGGTAAGACCATTTTTCGAACGTTTTACCATAAGTGGTGTAAAACGAATATATGCTTCTATTGTATTCATAATTAGAATCGAATAAATTAGCATTTGTAGTATCGTAAATATTATCAGAGTTATTAGATCTGTATTCTGCACCAATTTCTAGTTTAGCCTTTTCAGATAAAGGATTAACATAGTCTAAATTTATAACAGTATTGTCTCTTTTGTTATCAACAACATCAATATAACCAGTGTTGTCATTAAACGCGAAGTTAGCAAACTCATCACTGTCAAACGTACTATAGTCAGCTTCTAAACTTATATTATGACCTTCTTTTTTGAAGTCGTGTTTATAAGCTCCATTGTAGGTTGAAGTGTTATTTTCATTTGAGTTATTGAACACCTGACGGAAATCAGGAAAATCATTATTTAAATATAACACATCAGTAGTTCCATTACCTTTTCCATCATATATGTTTTGATTGGTGTAAAATGAAAGTGTATTGCGATCGTTAATATAGTAATCTACTCCAATTTTATAAAGGTGTGATTTGTTGTTGTTACCAAAATCGAACAATTGCTCAGTATTGTTGTCAAATCGCTCTATCATTCCGTAGTTAGTACTTTTCCCAATATTGTTACCGTAGTTTCCGTAAAAGTTAAGCTTTCCATTTCTGTAGTTCATATCAATTGAACTGTTGAAGTTAGGACTGATTTCTTTAGCGAAACCTATGTTTACATTACCATTAAAACCAATGTTTGTGTTTTTATGAAGAATGATGTTGATAATACCACTCATTCCTTCAGGATTGTATTTAGCTGATGGGTTTGTAATTAACTCAACACTTTTAATTGATGTAGAAGGAATTTGTTTTAATAATTGAGCTGCAGGTACATTGGTTGGTTTACCGTCTACAAGTACACGTACATTTTCATTACCACGCAAACTAATGTTTCCGTTTTGGCTGTCAACACTTACTGCAGGAAGATTGTTCATGATTTCTGAAGCAGTCGCTCCAGTGGTAGTAAGGTCTTTACCAATGGTAATGACTTTTCTGTCAACTTTTTGTTGAATTGAAGATACTTCTGCTACAACAGTTACTTCGTCAAGGCTTGCAATATCTTCTTCAAGCATAATATTACCAAGGTCAATTCTGTAACTGCCTTTATTGACAATTATTTCTTTGGTTACTGTTTTGTAACCAATGTATTGAGCGCTTAAAAAACTTTTACCTTCAGGTATGTTTTTAATTTCAAAATTACCTTGATCATCAGTAATCCCACCGGTAATAGTTGTACCAGCAGCATTTTTAATAATAATGTTTACGTAAGGTAAGGGTTGGTTGAGGTTTACGTCTAATACTTTTCCGGTCACGGTTCCATCTTTTTCAGTGTTAGCTAATGTAGCATTTGCACTTAGAGATAGGGTAAAAGCAAATAGACAAAGCAATAATAACTTTTTCATTTTTTGATTGATTGATTAGTTTTGTTTTTTTACGATTGTATTTGATAGACGCCTTTATGAATTTTGTGTTACTCTTTTTAACACTACTTAACAACATTTTAACATATGAGCAAAAAAACCTTAGTATTTGGAGCCTCTATTAAGCCTAATAGATATTCAAACTATGCTGTAGAACGATTAGTGAATAATAAACATGAAGTAGTAGCTTATGGAAGCAAAAGCGGGACGATTTCAGGAGTTGAAATTGATACTGAATTATTACCTTATAAAGATTTAAATACTGTTACACTTTATCTTAACCCAACGGTTCAAAAAGAATATTATGATTATATTATTGGGCTTAAACCTGAGCGAGTTATTTTTAACCCAGGAACAGAAAACGATGAGTTTTATAAATTATTAGATAAAAACAATATTCCTCATGAAGCGTCTTGTACTTTAGTGCTTTTGTCTACGAATCAATATTAATCCTAAATAGGTTAGTAACCCATTTATAATAAGGATTTCAAAGCCAATTTGATAACCGTTGAATAAAGTTTCGGAATAGGCGTTTAAAAGATAAGATACAATAGGAGCAATTATAGCAATAATCCATACATATTTGTCTTTTATTTGAGATTTGGTTAGAATACCAAAAGCAAACAACCCAAGTAATGGTCCATAAGTGTAACCAGCAGCTTTAAATAATTCCCAGATAACAGAAACATCTTTAAAAATTAAATCAAAAAGTATAATTACAAGTACTAAAACTATACTTGTGAAAATATGTACTGTTTTTCTAATTTTCTTTTGTTGTTCTTTTGGCTTTTTGTCTAGCTCAATAATATCAATGCAAAACGAAGTCGTTAGTGAAGTAAGCGCTGAGTCTGCACTAGAGTAAGCAGCAGCGATTAAACCAAGAATAAAAAATGCTGAAGTTATGACTCCTATTTCAGGTAGCATAGCTATGGTTGGAAAAAGGTCGTCTTTGTTTGCAGTAATACCATTTTGTTGTGCATATTGGGTAAGTAAAAGACCTAGTACTAAAAAGAGAATGTTTACAAAAATTAAAACCACACTAAAGCTTACCATGTTTTTTTGAGCTTCTTTTAGGTTTTTACAGGTTAGGTTTTTTTGCATCATATCTTGGTCAAGTCCAGTCATGGTAATAGTTATGAACATACCTGCCAAAAAGCTTTTAACGAAATATTGAGCATCATTTGCATCTTCAAAAAAGAATACTTTACTCATTGAACTTTCCTTTACATTGCTATAAATATCAGAAACATTATTTAAGTCTAGTGCAGATGCTAAAAACACAATAGTAACAATTACTGAAACCAACATAAAAAGTGTTTGAAGCGTATCAGTAAATATGATGGTTTTAATTCCGCCTTTAAAAGTATAGAGCCAAATAAGCGCAATAGTGATGATAACCGTTATAAAAAAAGGAATTTCAAACTGATTAAAAATTAGTAGTTGTAGCACTTTTGCCACTAAAAATAAACGAAATGCAGCACCAACAGTTCTTGAAATTAAAAAAGCAACAGAACCAGTTTTATAACTCGTGTTTCCAAATCTATCTCTTAAATAGGTGTAAATTGAAGTTAGGTTTAGCCTGTAGTAAATAGGTAGTAGTACATAGGCAATTACTAGGTAGCCAAACAAATACCCAAAAACAACTTGTAAATATCCAAACTGCTTACTCTCTACAGCTCCAGGAACCGAAATAAAAGTAACTCCCGAAAGCGAAGCTCCAATCATTCCAAAAGCAACAAGGTACCAAGGAGCAGATTTATTGGCTTTAAAGAACGCTTCGTTAGAATCTTCTTTACTTGTGAAGTAAGAAATTAAAATTAATACGACAAAGTAACCAATGATAAGTAGCGCTATTGAACTAGGAGACATAAAAATGAAATATTAACAATACTATTGTTTTTAAAATACTATTTTTGAAAAATTTAATAAAACACAATATTAACTAAATTAAAATGAAAAAAATTTACATTTCTTTAGTTTTCTCATTATTCATGATGACATCTTGGTCTCAAGAATATAAAAGAATGATGGATGCAGGTACCTACACTGTAGAAGAAATCATAGCTGAGGCTGAAGCTTATTTTGCAATTGAAGGAACTGGACAAGGCAAAGGTTACAAACCTTACAAAAGATGGGAATACCAAGCCTTGAGAAATATGGATGAAAACGGAATGCTTAAAACGCCTGAGTTTTATTTTGAAGAACTTGAAAACTACAATAATTATATTAATCAAAATTCAGGATTAGCAAGAACTACTGTTGGTACTTGGGAGCAATTAGGACCAACAAATTGGAACCAAACAAGTGGATGGAATCCAGGAGTAGGAAGAGTAACATCTATTGCTGTAGATGCTTCAAACTCTAGTCATATTATTGCAGGAGCAAACTCTGGAGGTGTATGGAAAACTCTTGATGGAGGCGCTACTTGGGAGGTATTAACAGACAATATGTCGAATTTATATGTATATGCATTAGCAATAGATCCTAATGATTCATCAACATATTATTGGGGAACCACAAGCGGAAATATATTTAAGTCTACTGATGCAGGAGCTACATGGAATTTCTGGTCTGATACTGGAAATGGAAGTGTAAATAAAATCATTATTGATCCTGCAAATTCTAACAAAATGTATTGCAGTGTGCAAAGTGGAGGTATTTTTAAATCTTCAAATGCTGGAGCTAACTGGACATTAATAAACGAGTCTGCAACAAATGGTTATGATGTTGAGTTTAAACCAGGAGATTCTAATACCATTTATGCTTCAGGGCAAGGTGTATTTGTGTCAACAGATGGAGGAACTAACTTTTCTGAAATTACAGGTGTATTTTCAAATGGACCTAAGATGATAGGTGTTTCAGCTAATAGTCCTTCAACAGTATATGTTATTGAAGCCAGTGGAAGTGCATTCGGAAGCTTGTACAAATCGACAGATAGTGCTGTTACTTTTAGTGAGTTAGACCACGATGGTAAAAATTATTTTGGATATAGCTCTGACCCTGAAGATCCAAGCGATGTTGGTGCTGGTCAAGCACCTAGAGATATGGATATAACAGTTAATCCAGCAGATGTAAATGAAGTGCATATTGCTGGTATTAATACGTGGCGATCTTTAGATGGAGGTGTTTCATTCAATATTTCTTCTCAATGGGTTCCACAGAATGCTGCAGCACAGGGGATTGGGTATTGTCATGCTGATGTAGATATTTTGGAGTTTGTAGGTGATAAGTTATATGCAGGAACTGATGGAGGTATTTATGTTGCTAATAACCCTTCTTCAGCATTAACAGCAAATTTTTATACTGATTTATCTGCTGGAATGAGTATCAAGCAGTTTTATAAGTTTGGTATTACGCAGTCTGATCCTGTAATTATTAGTGGAGGGTCTCAAGATAATGGAACATCAGCGTATTTGGCTAATGGAGATTGGATTGATTGGTTAGGCGCAGATGGAATGGAGTCGTTTGTTGATAAGAATAATAGCAATATAATGTATGGTACTTCTCAATATGGTACTACATACAAAACTATTAATGGAGGATCAAACATATCTAATTTAGTTAAGCCTGACGGAAAAGGAGGTCAAAACTTTTACAATTGGGTTGTGCCTTTTGAGCAAGATCCACTTGTTCAAAATACTATTTATATTGCTTTTGACGAGGTTTATATGTCTACTAATGGAGGTACAAGTTGGACTTCAGTGTCGCAAAATTTTGGTGCCAACATAGACAATTTAAAAGTAGCGCCTTCAAATAGTAGCTACATGTACTTGTCAATAAATGGAAACTTATATAAAAATACTTTTGTAGGTATTGTTAATAGTTGGTCGCAGCTCTCTGGGTTTTCGGGTTCTGTAAATTCGATAGCAATTCATCCAACAGATCCAAATAAAGTAGCAATAGCTACAACATCTACTCAAAAAGTATATGTGTCTTCAAATGGAGGAATAACTTGGACACCTTATGGATTTGATTTACCTAACTTTAGCGCTCAGGCTTTAACCTGGCATGACAATGGTGAGGATGGTTTATACTTAGGGATGAACTATGGTGTATATTATATTGATAATACTACAGGAAATAGCTGGCAGCCATTTAGCAATAACTTACCTAATGTAATTATTAGCGAGCTTGAAATAAATACAGTTGAAAACAAAATTTATGCAGCTACTTACGGTAGAGGTGTGTGGAGATCTAATTTGTATGATGCTAGCTTAAGTGTTAGTGAGTTTGATTTACAATCGTTAAATATGTACCCTAACCCAGCAAAAACTCAAATTAATCTAAGTTGGGATAAAGGAGATGACGTGTCAATAAGAATCTATAACTCTATTGGTAAATTAATGTACTATGCTAAGGATGAAAATCTTTTAGATACTTACACAATAGATGTTGCTCAATACGCTTCTGGTCTTTATTTTGTTAAAGTAAACACCTTAAATGGAGTGGTAACTAAAAAGCTTATTATAGAATAAAGCTTTATAAAACATTATAAAAACCCAATACTGTAAAAAGAGTATTGGGTTTTTTGTAAGTAATAAACTCATAAATTGTAGTACCTTTGCTTGTATGGAATTTTCTTCAAAATTATTAGAAAAAGCTGTTGATGAAATGTCTCAATTACCAGGTGTTGGTAAGCGTACTGCGTTACGTTTAGTACTGCATTTATTGGGACAGCCAAAAGAAAATACATTACAGTTAGCCGAAGCATTAAGCACTATGCGTAATGATATTAAGTTTTGTAAAAACTGTAATAATATTAGCGATACCGATTTGTGCGAAATTTGCTCAAACCCTAATAGAGTAGAAGATGTTATTTGTGTAGTTGAAGATATTAGGGATGTAATGGCAATTGAAAACACAAGTTCTTTTAAAGGATTGTATCATGTGCTTGGAGGCAAAATTTCTCCTATGGATGGTGTTGGTCCTAACGATTTAAACATTGAACCATTGGTTCAAAAAGCTAGAGAAGGAAAAATCAAAGAGCTTATTTTTGCCTTAGGTTCAACTATGGAAGGCGATACCACTAATTTCTATATTTATAAGCAAATACAGGAGTTTAATATCACTACATCTACTATTGCTAGAGGTATTTCGGTAGGTAATGAGTTAGAATATACTGACGAAATCACCTTAGGTAGAAGTATCATTAACAGAATTCCTTTTGAAACCTCTTTAAAATCGTAAAGTTATATTGAAATTATCAGTTGTCATATTAAACTATAATGTGCAATACTTTTTAGAATCCTGTTTAAAAAGTGTTCAAAAAGCTATTGATGGTATTGAAGCTGAAATAATTGTAGTAGATAACAACTCTAGTGATAGAAGTTGTGATATGGTAAAAACGCATTTTCCTGATGTTGTTTTAATAGAGAATAAAGAAAATTCAGGATTTTCCAAAGGAAATAATATTGGTGTATCACAAGCCAAAGGAGAGTACTTATGTATTTTAAATCCAGATACGATTGTTGCTGAAGACACATTTAAGATACTTTTAGAGTTTGCTAATGGCATTGAAAACTTAGGTGTTTTAGGTTGCAGGTTAGTAGATGGTACAGGTCACTTTTTACCAGAAAGCAAGCGAAACATCCCAAAACCCAATGTAGCGCTTAAAAAGCTGCTTGGTAAACCTCAATCGTATTATGCAACACAAATTGGAGAAGAAGCGATAGGTGAAGTTCCTATTTTTGTTGGTGCTTTTATGATATTGAAAAAAGAGGTGTATAAAGAAGTAGGTGGGTTTGATGAGGACTATTTTATGTATGGAGAAGATGTGGATTTATCATACAAAGTCCTAAAAGCTGGTTATGACAACTATTATAATGGTAACACTACTATTATTCATTATAAAGGTGAGAGCACATTAAAAGACCTTAACTATGCCAAGCGTTTTTATGGTGCAATGCAAATTTTTTACAAAAAGCATTTTAAAAGCAATTTTATATTCAATTCATTGGTTTGGTTAGGAATTAGAGGTGCTTATTTAATGCGATCTGAACCTATAGTTGCTAAGAACAGAATAGATAGTTATACATTAGTTTCTAAAGATATTCCTAGAGGTTTAAAAGAAGCTTTAAACAAACCTATTACACAGGTGATATCAATTGATACGGTTGAAGAGTATACCGAAATAATTTTTGATGCTGAATTTGTAACCTATAAATCTATAATTGAGCATATTTCAAATCCTGAAATTAATAATAAGGCATTTTTTAAGATTTTACCAAAAAATGCTAATTTTATCATCGGAAGCAATAGCTCTAAAAACAGAGGTGAGGTTATCCATTTTAAAAAAAGATTAATTGAAGAAACAACAATAGATTAGATGTTTTTTTATTAATTTTGCAAACGAAAAACCCAAAAACACTTTTTCATTATTAATATGGCAAAATTTGAATTAAAACTCCCTAAGATGGGAGAAAGCGTAGCAGAAGCAACAATAACATCTTGGTTAAAAGAAGTTGGTGATACTATTGAGGCTGATGAGGCTGTTCTTGAAATTGCTACAGATAAAGTGGATAGTGAAGTTCCAAGTGAAGTAGATGGTGTTTTAGTAGAAAAACTTTTCAATGCTGATGATGTTGTGCAAGTTGGTCAAACTATTGCTATTATTGAAACTGAAGGAGAAGTTTCAGCTGAGGCTCCTGCTGTAACTACTGAGCCTGTTAAAGAAGAGGCAGCTGAACAAGTAGCAGTTGCTGAAGTTGCAAAAACCGTTGAGGTTGCTAAAGAAACTGTAGCTCCTGTAGTATCTTCTGGAGACCGTTTTTATTCGCCATTAGTAAAAAATATGGCAAAACAAGAAGGTATTAGTCAAGCAGAATTAGATGCTATTCCTGGTACAGGAAAAGAAGGACGTGTCACCAAAAGTGATATGTTATCTTATATTGAAAATAGAGACTCACAACCTAAACCTGTTCAAGAAGTAGCTAAAGTAGCTCCAACGCAAAACAATGGAGTTGCACAACCAAAAGCTGCTCCAGTAGTAAGTAGTGGAGACGATGAGATTATTGAAATGACTAGAATGGGCAAATTAATTGCACATCATATGGTGGAGTCAGTACAAACTTCTGCTCACGTGCAAAGTTTTATTGAAGCTGATGTTACTAAAATATGGAACTGGAGAAAAAAGGTGAAAGATGCTTTCCTAAAGAGAGAAGGTGAAAATCTAACCTTTACACCAATTTTTATGGAAGCTGTGGCTAAAGCATTAAGAGATTTTCCTATGATGAATATTTCAGTTCAAGGCGATAGCATCATTAAGAAAAAACATATCAATTTAGGTATGGCAGCTGCATTACCAGATGGAAACCTTATTGTGCCAGTTATAAAAGATGCAGACCAACTTAACTTGGTTGGTATGACCAAAAAAGTAAATGACTTAGCAACTAGAGCAAGAGATAATAAATTAAAACCAGACGATATACAAGGAGGAACCTATACTGTAACTAATGTAGGAACCTTTGGTAGTATTATGGGAACACCAATAATTAATCAACCTCAAGTAGGTATTTTAGCACTAGGAGCTATCCGAAAAGTACCTGCAGTTGTTGAAACTCCTGAAGGTGATTTTATTGGAATTCGTTATAAAATGTTCCTATCGCACTCTTATGACCATAGAGTTGTAAATGGAGCGTTAGGAGGACAATTTGTTAAGGCTGTAAAAGATTATCTTGAAGCTTGGGATTCTAACAGAGAAATTTAAAATTCTATAAATCATATAAAAAAAGCACAATCCTAGATTGTGCTTTTTTTATGTCTTAAGTGTTATTTAGTCCTACTTTGTAGGTTTCAATAGCACGTTCTCTAGCGTCTTTATGTTCTACCATTGGTGGAGGATATTCTAAAGAGTTTAGTTCTGGAATCCACGAATTGATATAAGTTAATTTAGGGTCAAATTTCTTTATTTGTGTTGTGGGATTAAATACTCTAAAGTATGGAGCAGCATCACAACCAGTTCCTGCAGCCCATTGCCAATTGCCATTGTTTGAAGACAGTTCATAATCTAATAGCTTTTCAGCAAAATAGGCTTCTCCCCATTTCCAGTCAATTAATAAATGTTTACATAAAAAACCGGCAACAACCATTCTAACTCGATTGTGCATGTAGCCTGTAGCGTTCAATTCTCTCATGCCAGCATCAACCATTGGGTAACCTGTTTGTCCTTTTTTCCACTTTTCAAATTCTTCAGTATTGTTTCTCCATTTTATGTTATCATACTTGCTTTTAAAGTTTGAGTCCACAACTTTAGGAAAGTGAAAAAGAATTTGCATGAAAAATTCACGCCATATGAGTTCGTTTAAAAAGGCTTGATGTTTTAATGTTTTTTTAATAACCTTTCTAATACTAATAGTGCCAAATCTTAAATGAGGTGATAAATGGCTCGTTTGGTCTAAAGCTGGAAAATCTCTTACTTTTTTATAATCTTCTAGAGATTCTAAATCGTAGTCTTTAACTGTAATAGAAGAACGTTTAAAACCTAATTCAGATAGCGATGGTAGTTTAAAATCAGAATCTAAAAAATTAGTTTCAGAGTTTGAAGCGTAAGAATTTAAATGTTTAGTATTAAAATTTTCAAGCCACTTGTTTTTGTAAGGTGTGTAAACAGTGTAAGGTGTATTGTCGGCTTTTAATACTTCATTTTTTTCAAAAATAACCTGGTCTTTTAATAAGGTAAAGTTAACATCATGTTTTGCTAGCAATTGTTTAACGTTCTTATCTCTAGTAATAGCATAAGGTTCGTAATCTTCATTAGCAAAAACGGTTTGTACATCAAACGTATTTACAATCTCTTCCCATACTTTAATTGGATCTCCAACTTTGCAATACAAACTTTTTGAGTGCGATTTTAAGCTGTTGGATAGTTGGGTAAGTAAATTATGAATAAATGTAACTCTAGAGTCAGCTTCATCCAATTCTTCAATAATATTGGTGTCAAAAATAAAAACAGGAAGTACAGGATATTCGCTTTGTTGAGCTTTCCATAAGGCATGATTGTCTTCAAAGCGTAAATCTCTTCTAAACCAAAATAGTGTAACTTTTTCTTTGATAATTAATGTGTTAAATGCAATTTTGAATCATAAAATATCGTTTCAAAACTGTTTGTTGAGTATTAAAACGAATTTCGGTTAATTATTTGATAAAATCAAATACCGTACTCAAGGTTTGTTTTATCTCATTATCTTTGCCTAAAAATTAATAACATGCAGCTTAATCTTACAAAACCTATCTGTTTTTTTGACTTAGAAACTACTGGAATAAATATTTCTAGCGATAGGATTGTTGAAATTTCTATTCTTAAAGTATATCCTGATGGTAAAGAGGAAACCTACACCAAGCGTGTCAATCCAACAATTCCAATTCCGCCAGAAGTTACTAAAGTTCATGGAATTTCAGATGCTGATGTAGCCAATGCACCAACGTTTAAAGAAATTTCTAAAGAAGTACATAACCTTATTAAAGATGCCGATTTAGGAGGTTTTAACTCCAATAGGTTTGATATTCCATTATTAGCTGAAGAAATGCTTCGTGCTGATGTTGATTTTGATATGAAAGGAAGGGTTGCCATTGATGTGCAAACTATTTTTCATAAAATGGAACAACGTACTTTAAGTGCTGCATATAAGTTTTACTGTGATAAAAATTTAGAGGATGCGCATAGTGCCGAAGCTGATACTTTAGCTACATACGAAGTTTTAAAAGCTCAAGTTGCAAAATATGACGACTTAGAAAACGATACAAAGTTTTTAGCAGAGTTTAGTTCTCGTAAAAAGTTTGCAGATTTTGCAGGTTTTATTGCTTACAATAAAAAAGGAGAAGAATGCTTTTCTTTTGGAAAACATAAAGGTAAAACTGTTGAGGCTGTTCTTAATGATGAACCAGGTTATTTTGGTTGGTTGTTAAATGCCGATTTTCCTTTGTATACCAAAAAGGTGCTTACAGCTATTAAGTTAAGAGCGTTTAATAATAAGTTGAGCTAACTTTTAAGGAAAGACAGAAATCCCATTTTTATAAGATGAAGTTTTTAATATTTCTTTTTCCATTTTTTGTTTTATCTCAAGAGCAATTAGCAAAAGGAGTAGTAGTTGATAGTGATACGAATTTACCAATTCCTTATGTTAATATAAGTGTTCTTGAGTCTGAAATAGGAACTTCAAGCGATGAAGAAGGAAATTATACACTTACCATAGAGAATAATAACTTGCGTAAAAATGTTAAGTTGTCATCGTTGGGTTATAAAGACACTACACTTTTAGTATCTTCATTTTTAAAGGTTTCAAAGCTAGTTTTACAGCCTTTAAACGAGCAGCTAGACGAAGTTGTAATTTCAAAAAAGTTTGAAGAAAAAACTTTAGAAATTAATAAAATTACTGAAGACGATTTGTGCCAAGGCTTTAGTTCATCTTTTAGAAGCCCTTGGATATTAGCCTTATATTTTCCTTTTGAAGAGCATTATGAAAATACTGAGTACTTAAAGTCTGTTAGATTTCATTTTGGAAATTTTAAAAACAATAAAGCAAAGTTTAGACTTCGTTTGTACACTATAGGAAATGATGGTCTTCCGCAGAAAGATTTACTAAAAGAAAATGTAATGGTTACCTTAAAAAAGAAGCAAAAAACTGTAGATATAGATGTTTCTGATTACGCTATAATTTTTCCAAGAGAAGGATTATATGTGGCTTTTGAATGGTTATACATACCTTTTAATGAAGAGGAGGTTACATTTCATTTTGGTAAAAACAATAAAAAAAAGGAAAAACGTATAAGGCATAATCCTATAATTTCTGGTATTTGTGCAGAAGAAGGCAAATACAAAATGGCAGCATATATTTCTGGAGAGTGGAAAGTCCATTCTTCAAATAAATTTCAAAGTGATTTAAAAACTGTTCCAGCTATAACATTAACTTTGTCAAACTAATTAATAAAAATCCCTTCTCTTGTAGAGAGGGTTTGGTAGATGTTATGAAACTCATTTGCATAGGTCGAAATTATACCGACCATATAAAAGAACTAGAAAATGAAAAACCAACAGATCCTGTTGTGTTTTTAAAACCTGATACAGCAATTCTTTTAAAGAAACAGCCTTTTTTTATTCCAGATTTTTCCAACGATGTGCATCATGAAGTAGAAGTTTTGGTAAAAATTAATAAAGTTGGTAAGTATATTGATAAAAAATTTGCACATAAATATTATGACCAAATAGGTTTGGGAATAGACTTTACTGCTCGCGATTTACAAGCGCAATTAAAAGCCAAAGGATTACCTTGGGAGAAAGCCAAAGCCTTTGATGGAGCAGCAGTAGTAGGTAATTGGGTTGATAAACAGCAGTTTAAAGATGTTAATAATTTGTCCTTCACTTTAGAAAAAAATGGCGAAGTAGTACAAAAAGGCAACACAAACCTGATGCTGTGGAAAATTGATGAAATTATCGA
This sequence comes from Gaetbulibacter jejuensis, assembly GCF_039524015.1. Lineage (NCBI taxonomy): Bacteria > Pseudomonadati > Bacteroidota > Flavobacteriia > Flavobacteriales > Flavobacteriaceae > Gaetbulibacter > Gaetbulibacter jejuensis. The sequence continues at coordinate 1,421,126 of NZ_BAAAGF010000001.1, forward strand.
ATATGTGTCAAAATATTTTACTTTAAAGATTGGAGATATTATCTTTACGGGAACTCCATCAGGTGTTGGCAAGGTAATTGCAAACGATAAGCTTGATGGATTTTTGGAAAACAAACAAATGTTTTCAATAACTGTTAAATAAATGGAACAACATTATAAACTATTTAGAGTAAGAGAATTAGCAGGTGGTGACGAAGATTTTGTAAAGTCATTAGCCGAAGCTTTTCTCGAAGAAGTACCAGAAGATGCTGAGCGTTTAAAGAACGCTGTAGCAGATAATGACTATTATACTACTTACCAAGCAGCTCATAAAATGAAACCAACAGTAGATCTTTTTGAACTTGGTGTTTTACAAGATTTAATAACTGTGCAAGATTGGGGAAAGTTTGAAAAAACTGGAGACGATATTTCAAAAGAACTAGAGCTTGTTTTAAACGCTGTTGAAAATGCAACTGCCGAGTTAAAAACGGACTTCAACTTATAATGCAAGCAGAAATAATTACTATTGGTGATGAGATTCTCATCGGTCAGGTTATTGATACCAATTCAGCGTTTATTGCTGAACAATTAAATAAAATAGGAGTGTCTGTCTATCAAATTACTTCGGTTCAAGATGATAGAGCACACATTTTAAAATCTTTAGCCGAAGCTGAAGAAAATGCAGACATCATTATTATTACTGGTGGTTTAGGACCAACCAAAGACGATATTACAAAAAAAACTATTGCTGAATATTTTGATGACGAATTGGTCGAAGACCTTTCAGTTAGAAAAAATATCGAGTTTCTTTGGGAGCATTATATAAAAAAACCACTATCTCAGGTTAATATTGACCAAGCCTTAGTGCCTACCAAATCTAAAGTGCTAATGAATAAGTATGGTAGCGCTCCAGGAATGTGGTTGGAAAAAAACGGAAAAGTATTTGTTTCGCTTCCTGGTGTGCCTTTTGAAATGAAGGCATTAATTAAAGACGAAGTGATGCCAAGACTGAGAGAGCAGTTTCAATTTCCTTATATAAAGCACAAAACGGTTTTAACTAATGGGTTGGGAGAAAGTACTCTTGCAGAAAGAATTGAAGAATGGGAAGATAACTTACCTCAATTTTTAAAACTGGCTTATTTACCTAGTTTAGGTCGAGTACGTTTAAGATTGTCTGCCAAACATCAAAATAAAGAGTTGGTGGAAACCACTATACAAGAAGAAATTAATAAGTTATTACCACAAATAGAAGATATTTTTGTTGGCTTTGAAGATGAAGGCTTGCTAGAAGAAATTATAGGTAAGCATTTAGTAAAATTAAATAAAACCATTGCAACTGCTGAAAGTTGTACAGGAGGAAAAATTGCAGAATCGTTTACTGCAAATGCAGGAGCATCACAATATTTTAAAGGAAGCGTGGTAAGTTATGCTACTGAAGCTAAAATAAATGTATTAAAGATTGATGAAGCTTTAATTAAGAAGTACTCTGTGGTTAGTGCACAGGTTGCTGAAGCTATGGCAACTTCAGTTTTACAATTGTTTAATACCGATTATGCTATTGCTACAACAGGAAATGCAGGACCATCAAAAGGAGATGCTGATGCAGAAGTTGGAACAGTATTTATTGCAATAGCTACAAAAGACAAAGTATATTCTCAAGAATTTAACTTTGGAAACCATAGAACAAAAGTCATAAAAAAGGCGGTAAACAAAGCTTTTGAAATGATTCAAAAAGAAATTTAAAAAAAGTAACGATATTAGTTTGTTGATATTATAAAGATTTACTAAATTTGCAGCCTGTTTTAAAATAACAACATTTAAAGTTAGAAAGAATGTCAAGAGTTTGTGAACTTACTGGAAAGAAAGCGATGGTTGGAAACAATGTTTCTCACGCTATGAATAAAACTAAACGTAAATTTGATGCGAATTTAATCAAAAAGCGTTTTTATATTCCTGAAGAAGATAAATGGGTAACTTTAAGAGTTTCTACATCTGCGTTAAAAACTATCAATAAAATTGGTATCACAGCAGCATTAAAAGAAGCTAAAGCTAAAGGATTTTTAAAATAAAAGCATAACGCATAAAGATACGTTACAATGGCAAAGAAAGGTAATAGAATACAAGTGATATTAGAATGTACTGAGCACAAAGAGTCTGGACAACCAGGAACTTCTCGTTACATTACAACTAAGAACAAAAAGAATACGCCAGATAGAATGGAGATTAAAAAATTTAATCCTATCCTTAAGCGTATGACTATTCATAAAGAGATAAAATAATTGAATCATGGCAAAGAAAGCAGTAGCATCGTTACAAACAGGATCTAAAAGATTAACTAAAGCCATAAAGATGGTAAAATCACCAAAAACTGGAGCTTATATGTTCGTTGAGTCAGTTATGGCACCAGAATTTGTTGATGATTTTTTAAAGACAAAATAATTAAATAATCATATTTAATTCTATAACTGCTTTCATTTGAAAGCAGTTTTTTTATGTCTATATTTGACAGCCTATTATGACAGAATAGCAGTATTTATTTTAGGCTAGATTTTTGCATAGACATTACAAATTTTAGGTCATGAGTTTTTTTAAAAAAATATTTTCTTCTGAAAAAAAAGAAACCTTAAACAAAGGTCTCGAAAAATCCAACACTAGTTTTTTTGGTAAGCTAAGTAAAGCAGTTGCCGGAAAATCTAAAGTTGATGATGAAGTTTTAGATAATCTAGAAGAGGTTTTAGTATCAAGTGATGTTGGTGTTAATACCACACTTAAGGTTATTGAACGTATTGAAGCTCGTGTAGCTAAAGATAAATACTTAGGTACTGATGAGTTAAATAAAATTCTTCGCGAGGAAATTGCTGGTTTGCTAAGTGAAACCAACTCAGGTGAAGAAACTGATTTTGTAATACCAAGCGATAAAAAACCTTATGTGTTAATGGTAGTAGGAGTTAATGGTGTTGGTAAAACAACAACCATTGGTAAGTTAGCCTATCAGTTTAAAAAGCAAGGATTAAAAGTAGTACTTGGTGCTGCTGACACCTTTAGAGCTGCTGCAATTGATCAACTTCAGGTTTGGGCAGATCGTGTAGATGTGCCTATGGTAAGACAAGACATGGGAAGTGATCCTGCTTCTGTAGCTTTTGATGCATTGCAGTCTGGTGTTAACCAAAATGCTGATGTTATCATTATTGATACTGCAGGACGTTTGCATAATAAAGTCAATTTAATGAATGAGCTGACTAAAGTAAAACGTGTAATGCAAAAAGTAGTTGGTGATGCACCACACGATGTGCTTTTGGTTTTAGATGGTTCTACAGGTCAAAATGCTTTTGAGCAAGCTAAACAATTTACAGCAGCAACCGAAGTAACATCATTGGCAGTAACTAAGTTAGATGGTACAGCTAAAGGTGGTGTGGTAATTGGTATTTCTGACCAATTTCAAATCCCAGTAAAATATATTGGAGTAGGAGAAGGTATTGAAGACTTACAAGTATTTAATAAATATGAGTTTGTCGATTCGTTCTTTAAATAATTATAGACTTTTTATCTTTTTAAAGTAAAATGTCCTTTATATGTTTTACCATTCTCTCTTGTAACGACAAACCAATAGTCATTAGTTGGCATTAATTTGCCATTGTATGTACCATCCCAACGAGACGTCGCGTTTAGGTGTTTTAAAAATTTTCCGTATCTGTCAAAAATTTTTATGGTCATTGATGGTTCTATGTAATAATTATTTATGTACCAATAATCATTTATGCCATCATTATTTGGTGTAAAAAACTTTGGATAGTTTATTATATATGCTTCTTCCATAGTGAGTCCACAACCATACTTATCCCTTACATAAACAATATATTCACCTGGAGTTAAGTTCGTAAACACATTATTGTCTTGGAAATTGATATTGTCTAAAGAGTACTCATAATCACCAATGCTGGTATCAGATAGAATAACAGTTATTGTGTTGTTATTACTTGTCCAATCTTGTATTTCAATAGAGGTTATAATTGCAGCGTTAGATGGCAATACTTCAAATTCTTTTGTAGAATTACAGATGTATGAGCCATAGTCTTTTTCTACTGTTACCCAATAACTGCCAATGTCGTCATAGGTTAAAGAAATAGATTGAGTTGTTTCTCCATTAGACCATAAATAGCTGTTAAACCCTTCTCCAGCATTTATAGTGATATATGCTTCGTTTTCACAAATGCTTAAGATATCTTCAATTGGTATAATGGGTGTTTCTCCAAATTCTAAGGAGATTTCAGCAATTTGATAGCAATTGTCAGAAGAATCTACTCTTACGTAAATTATATGTTGATCTAAAGTATATTCATAAATATCAGGATTTGCTATGTATCCATCTTCATCAAAGTTTTCGGCATCGGAATGCGTAAGAAAGTAGCTAAAAATACAATCGTTACAATTAGTAATTTCAGACTCATATAGTGTCAAGTCTATTTCTTCAATATTGTCATTATTTGTATCGCATACAATATCAGTAACATTATTAAGCATTAATGTTGGGAATACAATTTCTATTGTAACAGAAAAGCGTTCATCACTCTCGCATCCAGTATATGATAATTTACTGGCATAGTATGTTGAGCCATTTATTAGCAAAGTTGTTTCAGGTAAAGGATTTCCTCCTGATGCTTCGCTGTACCATATTGCAGAATCACTCACTTCAATATCATTAATAGTTGCATTTTGAGTTATGCAAAAAACTTGTTCTGTTTCACCATTAAGAGCCTCAGGTGTTTCTATAATTTCTATATAAAATTCATCAGATACAATTCGGCAATTTTCTGTATTAATATTGGAGCCATTAGCAGCTGTTAATCTATACAAAAAAATGCCAGGTGTGCTTGTGTCTGTATATGTATAGTTAGTATAAGTTTCTCCACTAATATCAGTCCAATTAATACCAAAGTCATTAGAGAACTGCCATTGATATTGTGGGTTATCGTAACCAGAAGAAACATTAGCTTCTAAGTTATAACTTACAATTTCATCCTGACATACACTTAATGAGTTACTTAAGCTTCCGTCAATAGAGGTAATGATATCAGGCCCACAAGGTCTAAAGCTTATGTCGTCCAATGCAATATCATTACCAGGATGTGCGCTTGGAGCTGAGTTTAATATTGTAATAACAACTTCGGTATCTGCTTCTAATGTAAAGAAAAATCCATATTGAATCCATACGCCTGAAGAAGATTGAGCGATATCTCCTGTGTTGTAAGTTCCTAAAACATTACCAGAAGTATCACTAATTCTAAAGGTGACATCTGGATGGTATTGATCTGTGCCAATAGACGGATTCATAATATTCATTAACCAAGCAGAGAATTCATAAGTAGTATCAGCGCAAAGTCCGCTAACTGTTTTAGTGTAAAAAACACCTTCGCTAGCCAAAACAGCACTATTAATAATCATCATATAACCATTTGTGTTACCTGTATGATCTGTAGTCACATGCCATGCATTACCCTTTAATCCACTTGTTGTATTGTGTATAGTATACTCTCCTTCGTCGAGCTCTCCAGAAGCAACATAAGTAAACGCAGTAACCGAATTTCCTAAGGCATCTCCTCGTCCTTGACCAGAACCAAAATCAATTGAAACAACAGGATCTCCAAGGTTGCCTTCACATAATTGAGCATTGATAAGCTGATTTACAGAGAGAACAATTAAAATTGAAAATAAATAGTTTTTAAACAAAATATAATAGTAATTAACAGATTAAATTATGTGATATAACTTTTAGATGATAGTTAGAATAAAAACTTGTGCAATCATTTATTTTTTTAAGATAATTTAAGATTAAAGTGTTTTTGTATTTTTATTAAAAAATAGAAGTCATGAGAATAATACTTTCCCTTATTGCGCTTTGTATGATTTTATCGTGTAAAGAGTCAAAGTCTAATGTTGAAACAGATAAAAAGCCATCAACTGATATTAGTGACATTTCCACAAAAGAGTTTAGAGAATTTAAGGTCTTAGATTCAAAACACATTAACACTACTGAACTTTGGGAGGTTTTCAATACAGAGTTAGAAGATTTTACTGAAGCTACTTACAATAGTCTAAAACCTTTTGTTCTTGAACAGGATATTCCAACATTGCATAATAATGTGCAAGAAGGAAAGTTAACTTATGAGCTTTTAACTAAGTTTTATTTATATCGCATTAGAGCATTTGATAGAGAAAACAAATTATCTCTCAACTCAGTAATAGCATTAAATCCTAATGTAATTGCTGAGGCTAAAGCTAAAGACGAGCAACTAAAAAACATGGACATTACAGAGCAATTTAATTTCACAGTTTATGGTATGCCAATTCTTTTAAAAGACAATATTAATGCATCAGGAATGCCTACTACAGCAGGAGCAGTTGCACTTCAAAACAATACTACTGAAGATGCTTTTATTGTTTCGCAATTAAAGCATGAAGGTGCGCTTATTTTAGGGAAGGCTAACCTTAGTGAATGGGCTTATTTTTTCTGTGGTGATTGTCCAAGTGGTTATAGTGCTATTGGAGGTCAAACCTTAAACCCTTATGGACGAAAAATTATTGACACTGGAGGTTCAAGCTCAGGAAGTGGAGTAGCTGTAGCAGCTAATTTTTGTGTAGCTGCAGTTGGTAGTGAAACTTCAGGATCAATTTTATCACCTTCAAGTCAAAACTCTATTGTAGGCTTAAAACCGACTATTGGTTTATTGAGTCGTAGTGGTATTGTTCCAATTTCTTCAACATTGGATACTCCAGGACCAATGACCAAAAATGTTATAGATAATGCCATTTTACTTGCTGCTATGTATGGTTTTGATGAAGCAGATGATAAGTCGCTTACTCTAAAATGGCCTAAAGCGTATTATGTTGATAGTGATTTTAATAAAGATGATTTAAAAGGAAAACGTTTTGGTGCATTTAAACGATTAATGGAAGATTCTCTTTACGTCAATGCACTTTCAGTTTTAAAAGCTCAAGGAGCTGAAATAATTGAAATTGAAGAAGAAGAGGTTGAGCTGCCTAATTTTATTCGCTTGTTGAATTTAGACATGAAAGCCGATTTGCCAACATATTTATCAACGTCTGCCAATGCAAATGTTGGTGTTGAATCAGTGCAAGATGTTATCGAGTTTAACAAGAAAGACTCTATAAACACAATGCCTTATGGACAAAAATTATTTGAAGGTATTGTTGCTGACTCTGCTACTGATAGTGAATTTGAAAGTATAAAAGCAACGCTAAAAACTAATGGTAAACTGTATTTTGATGTACCAAAAAAAGCACACGATCTTGACGGTTTTTTATCAATAAACAACTATCATGCAGGTTTTGCTGCTGTTGCTGAATATCCTGCTTTAACAGTGCCAATGGGTTATACTAACGATGGTGTTCCAAAAGGATTAACCTTTATAAGTACACCATTATCAGAAAAAAACTTATTAAGTTGGGCTTATGTTTATGAAGTGGCTTCAAAAAAGAGAGTTGCTCCAAAAAACTATAACTAGTTAGTTACAGCATTGATTTTTTCCCAAAGGTCATTATCAAAACTAGAGAGTGCAAAATTAGCTTCATCAGCTTCATTTCCCATACGTATAACTACCAGTTTTTTACTTGGTACAACATATACTTTTTGGTCGTTTAAACCTAAGCCTGCAACCATGTCGCTTGGAGCATTAGGAACCAGTTCTCCTGAAAACTCTAGCTGACTTTGTGGTAAGTGATATGAAGTTTTTCCGTTAAGCCACCAAAGGTAACCATAGGCTTTGTTAATGTCTTGAGAGGTATTTGTCGATTCGGAAATGTAATTCTCTGATACTATTTGTTGGTCTTCCCATTTGCCATTTGCGTAAATCATTAATCCAAACCTTGCCATACTTCTAGTGTCACTCCAGTAGACACTAAGACTGTTCAAATTAGTCCAAAAACCATTCATCCCAATTCTGTTTTTCAACTTATCGTTAAAATAATCATTCCATGTTTGTCCACTCGCTTCAGCAACCACATCTTGCATTTTTACATATACATTATGGTAAGCCCAGCGTGTACCAGCATCAGCAGTGTATTGTAGGTTTTCAGGAGAAACATCATCGCCTGTTGTATCGTCCAAACCACTACTCATTGATAGTAAATGTTTACAAGTAATTAGGTTTTCTTTTTCAAGAGAAGCACTCGTCCAACCTGTACCTAAATAATCAGACACTTTTGCATTAATATTTAGTAAACCTTCTTCTTGTGCAATTCCTGAAACCGTTGCAGTTAAGGTTTTTCCTGCACTTGCCCAATACCAATTGGTAGTACTAGAATGCTCGTTCATATAAGCTTCGAGAGCAATTTTTCCGTTGTGTAGTATTATAAAACTCTTGGTGTTTTTTTCTTCTAAAAAATCAAGAAGTGGTTGTATTTCATTTTCATTCCATTCCAATTCCGAAGGACTAACCGTTTCCCAAGGGTTATCAGTACTTGTAATTAATGGCGGAAAATAAATTTCATTAACAGGAGTTTGGTCTTCAGGACTGTCATCAGTGGCATCATCAGAGGATGAACAATTATAAAAACCTATTAAAACAAAGAGGCAAAAAAGGTATTTCATAATAAAAGCTTTGTATTTAAGACCATTAAATATACTAAAGGTTTAAATTAGATTGTATCTTTGCGGACTAAAAAAGAAGTAAAGTATAAAAGATTCCCGCTTTCGCGGAAATACATATGAGAACGAAATCGCTTAAAAAGAACAGAATTAATGTAGTAACACTTGGTTGCAGTAAAAACGTGTACGATAGCGAAGTGTTAATGGGACAGCTAAAAGCTAGTGGTAAAGATGTGGTGCATGAGCAAGAAGGTAACGTAGTTGTTATCAATACCTGCGGATTTATCAACAATGCAAAGGAAGAAAGCGTGAATACCATTTTGGAATTTATGCAAAAAAAGGAAGCTGGCGAAGTTGACAAAGTATTTGTTACAGGCTGTTTGAGCGAACGTTATAAACCAGACTTACAAAAGGAAATTCCTAATGTTGACCAATATTTTGGCACTACCGAATTACCTCATTTATTAAAAGCACTTGGTGCCGATTATAAGCATGAATTAATTGGTGAGCGTTTAACAACCACACCAAAAAACTATGCCTATTTAAAAATTGCTGAAGGTTGCGATAGACCTTGTAGTTTTTGTGCTATTCCATTAATGCGTGGAAAACACAAGAGTACACCTATTGAGGATTTAGTAACCGAAGCTGAAAAACTTGCAGCCAATGGTGTTAAAGAATTGATACTTATTGCTCAAGATTTAACTTACTACGGACTGGACTTATACAAAAAACGTAATCTAGCCGAATTGCTAGAACACCTTGTAAAAGTGGATGGTATTGAGTGGATACGTTTACACTATGCATTTCCAACTGGTTTCCCAATGGATGTGCTGGAGGTTATGAACAGAGAACCAAAAATTTGTAACTATCTAGATATACCATTACAACATATTTCTGATGCTATTTTAAAAAGTATGCGTCGTGGTACTACCAAAGAAAAAACCACAAAGCTGCTTAAAGAATTTAGAAAAGCAGTACCAGGAATGACTATTAGAACCACTCTTATTGTTGGATATCCTGGAGAAACCGAAGACGATTTTGAAACTCTAAGAGATTGGGTTAAGGAGATGCGTTTTGAGCGTTTAGGTTGTTTTACTTACTCGCATGAAGAAAATACACATGCTTACAACCTAGAAGATGATGTGCCTGAAGATGTGAAAATTGACAGAGCAAACCAGATTATGGAAATACAATCGCAAATTTCTTGGGAGTTGAACCAAGAAAAGATAGGACAGGAGTTTAAAGTGGTTATCGATAGAAAAGAAGGTAATTACTTTGTAGGTAGAACAGAGTTTGACTCACCAGATGTTGACAACGAAGTACTTATTGATGCCAGCACAACCTATTTAAAAACAGGCGAGTTTGCAACCGTAAAAATTATTGAAGCTGAAGATTTTGACCTTTATGCTGAGGTTGTGGGTTAGGGAGTAGTAGTCTTTTTATTCATTAACATAATGCTCTATAGTATTCAAGAGTTGTTTTTTTATTAAAAGATTATCTTATTTTCGTCGAATAGTATAGGAGTTAAATCCTTTTGTAGCATTCATTTGTTGATACCAAAAAAGAATAGGAATTACAACACTTACAGTTCCAATAATTCCAAATAAACTCCATAATACTATGGTAGATGCAATACCAATTCCAACTCCAATAAGAATTAAGACATTATTAGGTTCTGCTTGTATGTCATTTACATGTTTCTTTTCAATCTTTCCGCAATTTTGACAATTCACATTAAACTCATCTCCTTTTTCCATTTGTAAATCTGGTCTAGTTGGAGCGTTAGACTTTATTTTAATATCCTTTTTACAAGATTGACAACGAGTAACTAATTTCATGTTTAATTTTTATGTTTAATGGGTTGGTTAATATTTGGTTGGTTTTTAATAATAATAGTTATTCAACTAATTTCGACTATTTTTCTAACAAACCCAATAAAAAAAGTAAAGCGGTATTCGTTTTGGGTATAAAAAACACTTCTTAACTTAATTTTTAGATTCTAAAAAATGGAATAACTGTATATTTACACTTCAATTGAATTGTATTTATGCCAACTGACTGTATTCCGTTTAGAGATACCCATTATTTTTCAGGTCTAATTTGTGACTATTTAGAGGAGCAAGAGCCTTTAAAACCGTTTTATAACCGATTTCCGAAGCTAGAAAATTTCAAAGCGCAAATCGATGAAAAGAGGTTGTCGGTTTCATCTCAATCGAGAACTGTTTTAGTGAAAGCTCTGCAATCTCAGTATGAAAATGTTTCAACATCTCAGTTAACAAAACAGAACATTCAGTTACTTGAGCACGATAATACATTTACAATTACTACAGGTCATCAGCTTAATTTGTTTACAGGACCACTTTATTTTTTCTATAAAATCATTTCAACTATCAATTTGTGTAAGGACTTGAAACAACAATTTCCTGAGCAGCATTTTGTGCCTATATATTGGATGGCAAGTGAAGATCATGATTTTGAAGAAATAAACTATTTCAATTTTAAAGGAAAAAAGGTACAGTGGAACAGAACAGCATCAGGAGTTGTAGGCGAATTGGATTTAGACGATTTAGACCATGTTTTTGAAGCGTTTGCAAGTCAGTTGAACACGTCGTCCAATGCTGAAACCTTAAAGCAATTATTCAAAGAAGCCTATTTAGAGCATCAAGATTTAACCCAAGCGATGCGTTATTTGGTGAATGCTTTGTTTAAGGAGTATGGACTTGTAATTGTAGATGGAAATGATGCAGCGCTAAAGCGATTGTTTATTCCTTATATAGAAACAGAACTTACGCAGCAAACCTCTTTTGCTAAGGTAACTTTGGCTAATGAGCAGTTGAATGCTTTGGATGGCAATTATAAAATTCAAGTTAATCCAAGAGAGATTAATCTGTTTTACATTAAACAAGGTTTAAGAGAGCGAATTGTGGAGCAAGAAGGCGTTTTTAGAGTTCACAATTCTAACATTACATGGAACCAAACCGAAATATTACAAGAGCTTAACGAGTTTCCTGAGCGTTTTTCGCCAAACGTTATTATGCGACCGTTATACCAAGAAGTTATTTTGCCTAATCTTTGTTACATTGGTGGAGGCGGAGAGTTAGCGTATTGGTTACAGCTCAAATTAAATTTTGAAGCGCAAAACGTTGTGTTTCCAATGTTGTTGTTGCGTAACTCAGTATTGATAACTACCGAAAAGCAAAAAGAAAAGCTTAAAAAGCTTGATGTTTCTGTAACCGATTTGTTTTTAAATCAAGACGATTTAATGACAAAAGTGACCAAAGCTATTTCGAAAGTAGCTATCGATTTTTCTTCACAAAAAACACATTTACAACAACAGTTTGAAGCCCTGTATGCATTAGCTGAAGCAACTGACAAATCGTTTAAAGGTGCAGTTGCAGCACAAGAGCGTAAACAAATAAAAGGTCTTGAGAATTTAGAAAAGCGATTGCTTAAAGCCCAAAAACGAAAACTAAACGACCACTTAGAGCGTGTAAAGGAAATTCAAAATGAATTATTTCCTAATCATAGTTTACAAGAGCGTAACATGAACTTTTCTGAATTTTACTTAGAATACGGAAACACATTTATTTCAAAACTAATAAGCGAATTGCAACCATTAAAAGGTGAGTTTTTGATCCTTGAATTTTAGTTGAAAAAAAACTTGGTTTCCTAAAACGAAATTCTAAAAACCTTGTTACTTTTGCACATGCAACACAACAAAGTACTTATTTTAGATTTCGGTTCGCAATACACACAACTTATTGCGCGTCGCGTTAGAGAGTTGAATATCTACTGTGAAATTCATCCATTCAACAAAATTCCAACTGATTTAGACAGTTTTAAATCTGTAATTCTTTCAGGAAGTCCAAACTCTGTGAGAGGAGAAGATGTTCTACATCCTGACCTTTCAGAAATTAGAGGAAAAAAACCACTTCTGGCAGTATGCTATGGTGCGCAATATTTGGCTCATTTTTCTGGAGGAGAAGTAGCGCCTTCTAACACTAGGGAATATGGAAGAGCAAATTTAAGTTTCGTTAAAGACAATGAAGCTTTCTTTTCAGGAATATCAAAAGGAAGTCAGGTTTGGATGAGTCATAGCGACACTATAAAGCAATTGCCAACAAATGGTGTTTTATTAGCTAGTACACACGATGTAGAAAATGCGGCTTATAAAATTGAAGGAGAACAAACCTACGCTATTCAATTTCACCCTGAAGTATATCACAGTACAGATGGGAAACAGTTATTAGAAAATTTCTTAGTAACTATAGCTAATGTTGAACAAGATTGGACACCTCAATCGTTTGTTGAAGAGACAGTTGATGCACTTAAAGCGCAGTTAGGTAATGATAAAGTTGTACTAGGACTTTCAGGAGGAGTAGACTCTTCGGTAGCTGCAATTTTATTACACAAAGCCATAGGTAAAAACCTGTATTGCATTTTTGTAAACAACGGATTGCTACGTAAAAACGAGTTTGAAAGTGTACTTAAGCAATACGAAGGCATGGGACTTAATGTAAAAGGCGTTGATGCTTCGGCACGCTTTTTGGATGCTTTGGAAGATGTAAGCGATCCTGAGCTTAAACGTAAAGCTATTGGTCGCGTGTTCATTGAAGTTTTTGATGATGAAGCACATCTTATTGAAGATGTAAAATGGTTAGCGCAAGGGACTATTTATCCTGATGTTATAGAAAGTGTTTCTGCTACAGGAGGTCCAAGTGCAACAATTAAAAGTCATCATAATGTTGGAGGATTACCAGATTTTATGAAGCTAAAAATAGTAGAGCCATTAAAAGCTTTATTTAAGGATGAGGTTCGTCGTGTAGGTGCTTCAATGGGAATGGATAAAGATATTTTAGGTCGTCATCCTTTTCCAGGTCCAGGATTAGCAATTCGTATTTTAGGAAGTCTAAACAGAGAAAATGTTCGTATATTACAAGAGGTAGACGCTATTTTTATAGATAATCTTAAAGCTTGGGATTTATACGATAAGGTATGGCAAGCAGGTGCAATCTTGTTACCTGTAAACAGTGTAGGTGTTATGGGAGATGAGCGTACATACGAAAAATGTGTTGCGCTAAGAGCTGTAGAAAGTACTGACGGTATGACTGCCGACTGGGTAAATTTACCTTATGAGTTTTTACAAAAAACTTCTAATGAAATAATAAACAAAGTAAAAGGCGTTAATAGAGTAGTATACGATATTAGTTCAAAACCGCCTGCTACTATTGAATGGGAATAACAACGTCCTGCTAAGCAGGAATCCTTAATCTTTTTGGATTAGGATTTTAAAGTAAATTATATGAAGAAACTTGTTTTAATAGCCATCATTTTTTTTGCAACATGTATTACAGCATTTGCACAAGATTTTAAAACACACAAAGTAAAACAAGGAGAAACTATTGAAGACATTGCCAAACAATATTTGGTAACACCTTTTGATATTTATGCTTTAAATCCTGATGCTAAAAAAGGCCTAAAGGTTAATACGGTTTTAATAATTCCTACTTCAAAAGTAAAAGAAGAAGATCTCACTACCGAAACTAAAGAAATTATTGGTTTTAGAACTCATAAGACCAAGCGAAAAGAAACGCTTTACAGTATTTCTAAGGAATACGATATTGAAATTGATGAGATTAAAAAGCACAATACCTTTTTATATGCCAATAATTTAAGAAAAGGCGATAAGCTAAAAATTCCTAGATATAAAACTGTAGTATCTAAAGTTACTATTGATAATAGTATCAAAAAGTATAAGGTTTTACCAAAGGAAGGAAAATGGCGTGTTGCTTATAAGTTTGGAATAACTGTACCACAGTTAGAAGCTCTAAACCCTAATATGAATGAGGTTTTACAACCTGGAGACGAGCTTAATGTTCCTAATATTTCTAATAATGAAGAAAAAGTAATTGAGGAAAATTACAATTACTATACGGTTTTAAAGAGCGAAGGTTATATGGCTTTAAACCGAAAGTTAGGATTAACACAAGAGCAGTTAGAAACTCTAAATCCTGAGCTTAAAGAAAGCGGTTTAAAACTAGGAATGGTGCTAAAAGTACCATCAGATGTTGATACTACAATATCAGCTAATGATGTAGCAAATACCAATTTGACGAGTCATCTTAAAAACTTCAATACTAAGCGTATTGCTTTAATGATGCCTTACCGATTGAATCGAATAGATATTGACTCAATTGCTGATGTGAAAAGAGCGATTAGAACAGACAGTCGTTTGTCTATCTCATTAGATTTTCATGCAGGAATGCTGTATGCTTTAGATTCGGCTAAACGATTAGGAATTTCTACGTATTTAAAAGTGTTTGATACTAGAGATCATGCTAGTGAGGTTACTAAAATTTTAAATTCAAATGACTTTTCAGATTATGATGCTGTAATTGGTCCATTAATGCCAGATAATTTTGATCGTGTAGCTTCAGATTTAAAACGCGATAACATTCCGGTGATTTCGCCATTTACAACACCAAAGAACTTATATGATAACGTGTATCAAACTGTACCATCTTCTGATTTGCTACAAAAAGCAATGATTAATTTTGTGAAGTTAGACACATTACCAAAACATATTGTTATCATTTCTGATGCTAAAAATAAAGCGGTTAGTAGCATGATAAGATCTGAACTCGCTGCATCAAAACAAATCTTTTCAAGAAAGGATAAAGACGGAAAAGACTCAAATTATATTTTAATTTCTGATTTGGATGGTGTTTTTAAACCAGGAAGAAATATAGTTTTTCTAGAAACCTCAAACGAAGCTTTTGCATCTAATGTTATAAGTATGCTTAATGGTATTCATAACGATGAGCAACAAATAGTACTTATGACTACTAATAAAAATAGTGCTTTTGAAGGTGAAAATATTTCAAACTACCATTTGTCTAACTTAAAGTTTCATTATCCTTCAGCTAATAAAACATTTAGCTCTTCAACTACAAATGGATTTGTGAATGCTTATAAGAGAGACCATAATGGTGTTGAACCTAACAAATATGCTGTAAGAGGTTTTGATTTAACTCTAGATGTGCTAATGCGATTAGCGTCTGAAGAAGACTTATTTGACGCTTCAGGAAGCGAGATAGAAACAGAGTATGTTGAGAATAAATTCCGTTATTCTAAAAAACTTTTTGGAGGTTACTTTAATGAAGCGGTTTATATTGTTAAGTACGACGATTTAACAATTGTAGAGGCTAAGTAAATACTTTATACTATTTAGAGTGTAACTAGCGTTTTAAAAACATGTTACAGCTTAAATCCATATTCTTATTTTTAAGTATTGTGTTATTATCTACTTCAAACGAGGTTACAATCTCTTGGAGAAATAACTACAAACTAAGTTGGGAACACTTTAAAGGTCAACCTCAAAAAAATACTGATGCTGTTGCTGTAACTGCGTCAGGAATTACATTTTCTTATAGTTTAAAACATAGAAATTCTGAAGTAATTGATTTTACAGCAAATGTTGAAGCACATTTTTATCCTGAAAAATCTTGGTATATAAAAGAGCGAGCCAACCAATATATTTTGGCTCATGAACAATTGCATTTTGATATAACTGAGTTGCATGTTAGAAAATTAAGACATCAAATAAGTCAAGTTAAGATTAATAATTTTCTGAAGAAAACATTGGATAGATTACACCAAAACAGCAATGAAGAATTAGCTAAAATGCAAAAGCGTTACGATACTGAAAGTCATAATTCAATAAACACCGAAGCTCAAACTAAATGGCAAAAGTTTGTTGCTAAAGAACTTGAAAAATACGAAGCTTATAAATCTGCAGATTAAGTGATACAACCCGATAAAGATTTTCTTATAAAATTAGCACATTACAAAATGCCTTACGGTAAATATGAAGGAAGAGACCTTGTTGATTTGCCTGAGTATTATGTGGTTTGGTATCATAATAAAGGATTTCCAAAAGGAAAGCTAGGAGAGATGCTTCAAACCGTTTATGAGTTAAAAATAAATGGATTGGAAGACCTAATTAGGAATATTAAAAAGCAATATCCTAAGTAGTTTTTAAAACTCACCTTTGTGCGCTAATGCTTGCTTAATATGCGCTGTATGATGGTTACTATGCCATGCGTAAATACCAATTGTTTCTTCTAATGAAAAACGTTTTCCATGTTCAGGATGAATAAACTCGCGCTTCAATTCTTCATTATTTAATGACTTAAGTAGCTTAGTGAGTTTGCTATGTATTCCTTTTAAGAGTGTTAT
The DNA here is from genome assembly GCF_039524015.1 of Gaetbulibacter jejuensis. Classification (NCBI taxonomy): domain Bacteria; kingdom Pseudomonadati; phylum Bacteroidota; class Flavobacteriia; order Flavobacteriales; family Flavobacteriaceae; genus Gaetbulibacter; species Gaetbulibacter jejuensis. Next base: position 1,437,948 of record NZ_BAAAGF010000001.1, read on the forward strand.
ACTGTTAGAAAGGTCATCATCAGTTGAATCCGGTAATTCAGCCCAACGGTTTTCGAGGTAAGGTTTTATGATTGGAGCGTCTTCGGTTAGAGCAAGCTTAAAACGAATAATACTATTTAAATGGCTGTCGCCACAATGATGAACCACTTGTTTTATAGTCCAACCATCTGGTCTGTAAACCCAATTAAGTTCTTCTTTAGTTAGGTTTTTAGTTAGTGCTTCAAGAGTGCTTGGTAGTTGTTCAATATCATTAATCCAAGATGTGATATGATCTTGGGTAATCAGTTCGGGCTTTTTAAAAGTCCCAATAGGATATTTTAGTTTTTGAAGTGCTTCAGTAGTCATAAGATTAAAAATTAAAATCGGTAACCAATTCTTAAATGTAAATTAACTGCTACATCACTAGTTTCAAGTATTCCACGATCAAAATCTTCAAGATAGTGAACATACCCAACACCTATTCCTGCTTCATAGGTAAAATGATTTCCAAGATGACGTCTTATTCCCCAAGTAGGAATTATTGAAATATCACTAATAAAGTTAATGTTATCTTCATTAGCAATGATAAACCAATCAGGATGATAGCTTGTTTTTATTGAAACAAAATTTCCGCTGTTGCCATCAGTTCGTCTAGATTTATCAGCTCTTTTATTTAAGTTATAATACCAACGAGGTTCTAAAGTGATTACAGGCGCAAGTAAAAAGCCATAAGAATCATAAATGTCATTTCCCCAAATACCAGCATCTAAACCTATTTCGCTTCGTAAAGCAATACTGTTTGAGAGCCTAGATTCATTATGTACCCAAATACCTAAAAAGCCAGTTTGTACACCAAAGGTAGATTTTTCTACACTAGTAGTTTGGGATTGCGTTGAGAGTGAAATAGTAAAAAAGGTTAAAATAAGTAAAGCTTGTTTCATTTGTTTATAGTATTGGGTGTTATTTAGAAATGAGTGTGTCTAATTCAAAATATTTTTCTTTAATAAGGCTTAATGCAAAAGCTGCTGCAGCTGCACTAAATACAGAATAATCCAATGCGCCTTTAACTCCTGTTGAAAATGTCATTGATAAGGCAAAAACTAATAATAGTATTCCGCTAAACTTGGCTATAAGTTCTGTTTTAAAACCAATAATTAGTAAGATGGCAAAAATAATTTCTAAAGCAGTGGCAAGTGTTCCTAATGCAGGAATTATTGCTTCAGGAAGCCAAGGGTTGATAAGTTGCGTGTACTCTAAAAAATTGTTCCAGTTTCCCCAAGTAGAAATAGACTCAGGCCACCACCCAAACCTATCAAAACAAGCTGATAAAAAACCTGCAGAAATTGCAAACCGAAGAAAAAGCTTAATGATTTTAGTATTCATAAATGTTGCGTCGTTAGCATGAGCAAGATAATGAAATTACTTGTCAATAAGTTTAAAATTAAAGTAATAAATGCTAGAAATGAATTCTGAAATTAACATTAGGAGTAATGCCTAACGACCTGTTTTTTATAGCAGAAATTTCATCGTTTTCATCAATGATATAATAACTGTTAATAGTGTTTACTTTATTCAATACATTCCAAATAGACAAGCCAATAATAGCATTGGTTGTGTTGCCCATTTTAAACGTGTAATTAGCAGAAAAATCAGCACGTAAATAGTCTTCAAGGTTTGAGGCGTTTGGTGAATTGTATTCAATAATATTGTTAGAAGTATTTTGAATAGCATCAGGTAAAGTTACTGGTTTTCCTGAGTGCCAATTTACACCTAAAGCGAGTTTTATGTTGTTGATTTGGTAAGTTCCTGCAAAAGTTAAAGAATGTCTTACATCAAGGTTGTTTGGAAATGTATTGCCATTGTTTAAGTCGTCAAAAGTGTAATCGTTTTTACTAAACGAGTAGCTCAACCAAGCACTTGTATTAGTAAACTGTTTGTTTATTAAAAAGTCAATACCTTTTACTTGATACCTTCCAATTGCATCAGTAAACTGATATTGGTTTTGAAACCCTTGACTTCTGCTTGTAATACCATCAACATCCTTAATAAATGCTTCAGCGCTTATCAGTAATTTATTTTTGTTATAATGAATTCCTGCAGAACCTTGCTTGCTTTTTATAATAGGAATATCAATATCGTTTGAGAGTACCCAACGTCGTTTTTCAATGCCTAAAAAATCGTTTTGAAGATCGATAATTTGTGACATGGTTTGACTTTTAAATTCTGCGAGAAACTCTAAACGAAAAAGATTACTAAGCTTATGGCTTACCGCTAAACGTGGTTCAGTAAATACTTCTGAAAGCTTGTCAATGTAGTTGGTTCTTATACCAATTCTGGCATAGGTGTTTTTGTTTCCTGAAGTAAACTCAGCTTCACCATAAATACTATGCGTTTGATTAATTTGTTTCGTGAAATTATGAAATTCAGGATTGTTAACGTCCTCAGAATTACTTACTACAACACCATTAAGTTGGTAGCCTGCGTGTATTTTTAAATTTGGGTCAATATGGTTGGTGGCATTTATTTTTAAAGTAAGATCGCTAACGTCATTTTCTTGAAGTAAACGTTGGTTGTTTGCCACATCATAATTAGTGGTGTTTAAGTTGTATTTGGAAAGATAAAGTTGAGCGGTTGTGGTTAATGAACTGTTCCAGTATTTTAAATATTCACCACCAAAAGCTAGATTGTTTTGTTTTAAGCTACTGCGTAATGTCTCATTCATATCGTCAGTCATGGTCTCTTCGTCATAGCTTAAATTGTTGTTTATGGTTAAAAAATTAAAACGAAGTTGATCAGTATCTGAAATATCATATAGCAGCTTTGTACTTATATCATAAAAATAAAAGGTTTCATTACTGGTAAGTGTATTGTTGGATTGGTTGTTTGATAAATCAGAATCCTGAAAGACACGTTTAAAGTATTGGTCGTAGGTTGGTGTAAAAATAAAATCGGTTATCGATCGTCTTGCTGAAACCTGAAGTTCGGTTTTTTTACCTAAAGGCACTTTGGCAAAACCATCAGCACTAATAAGGTTAAAACCTGTTCCTGCTTTAAATTTATGGCTTAATGAGTTGGATTGCTGAATGTCTATAACGCTAGAAATTCCATCACCAAACATAACACTAGTGCCATTTTTAGAAACATTAACGGTTTTGGTTAAATATGGATTGAATGCAGAAACCAATCCGAAAAAATGACCTGATTGGTACATTTTAATTCCATCCCATAAAATAAGATTTTCATCATGAGAACCACCACGAACATTAATATTTGATACTGTTTCATCAACACTTATAATACCAGGAAGCGCTTGTATGGTTTGTAAAATGTCAGGTTCGATTAATCCTGGAAGAATACCAAATTTTTCGGTTTCAATAACCACTTTACCATCACTCTTTTTCAAAATACCTTTAGTAAGGTAATTGTTGATGACTATTTCTTCTAGTTTTTGGGTAATGATATTGCTAAATGGACTTGAAGGTTTTGAAATAACTACACTATAATCATCAATAACGATGAAATCTAATTGTGTTTCGCGCTTTAGTTGGTCTAAAGCTTGTGCGAGTGAAAGTGTTTCGTCTGGTAAGCTAGCAGTTGCACCTTCAATAGTTTGATCTATGTAGTTAAAATGAATGTTGTAACGCTGTTCTAGAGCACTTAAAATATAAACAAGAGATTGAGTTTCTTTTGAGTTGTTTTGAGCCTTAATGCCAATAACACTCAAAAAAAATAAAGGTATGAAAAGATAAAAAACACCTTTTTTACTCACGCTTTAGTGTAATCGTATTATCCGTTTTTTTGTAAGTTAAATGTAAAGGTAAGGTAATAGATTTTAATGCATTTTCAATGTTATTGTGAGTAAAACTTCCTGTAAATAATTGAGAACTGTCTAAGTTAATAACATGAAAATTCACATCGTATTGACGCTCAAACTCTGCAATAACTTCTTTGTAAGGCATACTTTTAAAGTAGCTTTCATTGTTTAACCAAGACGGTTGTGTTTTAAGTTCTTTTTCTTTTTCAATTAGTTTTCCATTTAATAGTAAAAAACTTTCACCAGCATGTAGTTTTGTCTCGTTCCCTTTGTAAGTAACACCAACAAGACCTTCGTAACAAATTACTTCAAAATAGTTTTCTCGTTGCTTAACATTAAACTGAGTACCATAAACGGTTACGGTTCCATAAACTGTGTTAACATTAAAGCTACTTCCTTTTTCTACTTTAAAAAAAGCTTCTCCTTTTAAGTCTACAGTTCTGTTTTTATTCCATTTATGGGAATTGAATGTTATTTCAGAAAGTGAATTTAAAGCCACCGAAGATGCATCAGGTAGTTCAATTGTAGTTTTTTCAGCTAATTGCGTGTTAACCAATGTGTCTTGGTTAATGGTGAAAAAATAAATTCCAAAAGAAATAACAAATACAGCTGCAATACTCATAGCAATAGATAACCACTTTTTTTGTGGAGGTTGCTTTGAGGTGTTAATGTGTTGCATAACATTACTTAAAGCTTCAGAAGTGTTATATTCAGGAGCCTTAAAATGCTGCATGCCATTTGATAACTTTACCAAATCATCATAATCTTCAAGCTGTTTGAAAGCTTCAAGTTCATCAGAGGTTAAGTTATGGTCTAGCCATTTTTGTATTAAATCTTCTCGTTTCATGTCTTCAATTACAACTATATAACAGTTAGGTGTTAAAATATCCTACCCTTAATTACAATTCTTTTATATCTTCTCTAAGTTTTTTTAGTGCACCATAAATTCGTTTTTCAACAGCTTTTACCGAAATATCTAGTAATTCAGCAATTTCTTTAAAACGTTTTCCTTCAACTCTATTTAGTAAAAAGGCAGTGCGTTGTGCTTCGGTTAAGTTGGCGATGGCTTTTTCTAGTTTTTGTAAATATTCCTGTTCTTCCATTACAAAATCAGGAGACTCATTTGTGTAATGCTTAGGTTTAATTTGCTGATGCTTTAACACCACTTTTTGATGAGCAGCTTCATTAAGCATTAAATTATTTGCAGTCGTAAATAAAAAACTCTTTGCTTTATTTGAAGGAATCTTACCACAGTTTTGCCAAAGTTTAATAAAAGCTTCTTGTACTTTGTCTTTTGGGTTTAACTGTTCGCCAAATTTATAGTGTAAAAAGTTGTGCAGATTTTTAGCATGCTTCTCGAATATTGAAGTAAATAATGTTTCGTCACAAATATTGTCATGTAATGGTTTGGGCATACAGAAAAATTAAGATCATAAAATTATAAAATTAAAATATATGGTAGGTGTTTTTTAAAATCATCTGTTGTATAAATAAAGACAACCTATAGAATTATGAAAATTAAACATTTATTAGTTTTAGCCTTTTTTGTCCTAATAGCCCCAATTATGGTTACTTCTTGTCAGGATGAAGAAATTGAACCAAACCCAGAAAACGAAAACATTATCAACTCTGAAACAGCTCTTGTAAGCCTTATGCAATCTACTTCGGCTTATGATGGTTCAGTAGATGATGTTATGGATGAAGCCAATTGTTTATCTGTTAATCTACCTGTGACAGTTGTAGTAAATGGTATAACAATTACAATAAACACTCTTGAAGATTTAGGTCTTATTGAAGCCATCTACAATGAGTTTGATAATGATGATGATGTGTTGGAATATATTTTTCCAATAACTATTATTTTAAACGATTACACCGAAATTACAATTGAAAACCAAGAGCAGTTGCAAGAGTTTATTGATGAGTGTACTGCTGATGAAGACGTGATTGAATGTATAGATTTTCAGTATCCAATTTCATTTTCAATGTATGATACAAACTTTCAGGTTATAGATACAGTTGTTATTGGTAGCGATTTTGAATTATATGTGTTTTTACAAAGTTTAGAAACCTCTAATAGTGCTGTTGTTCTAGCAAGTTTAAACTTTCCAGTTACAATGGTTTATGCTAATGGAGATACAGTTGAGGTTAATAGTAATCAAGAACTTGAAGCTGCTATAAATGCTGCTGAGGAAGAGTGCGATTATGATGATGATGAGGATTGCACACTACAAGAAGTGTCTGAAGCACTACAAGATTGTCATTGGGAAATCGCGTCTTACAATGGAGACGATAATTTCATAGATTTTGATTTAGTATTTGGAGGTGGTGGAGCCTTACAAATTAGTGAAGGTGATTTAACCGAAGTTGTACTAGGTAGCTGGAATTTAGAATCTACAGACCAAGGTATTGTATTGTCAATAGAGCAACTTACAGCTTTTTCACAAGATTTAGGTGGAGATTGGTTAGTTGTTGATTGTGCTGATGACAGATTTGAACTTGTTAGAACAGTTGAAAACACAACTACCGAAATTGTTATGGAAATCAACTGTGATGATAATCAAGTTAGCTGCGACTTTCAAGATGTAAGAGATTACTTAGTGGCTTGTCCACAAATACCAGCTCTAAATGGTTATACTCCATCATTTACAACATTTACATTTCATGACTCAAATGAAATATCTACTCTATATGAAAACGATCTTTTATATTCTGGTACTTGGGATATCGCAATGATTGAAGGTGAGTTAAAGGTATTTATAAACTTTAACGGACTTGAGGATTACAATGGAGAATATGCTGTTGTAGAGTGTAATGAAGACTCGTTAGTATTACAGCAAGGTGAAGAGGTATTAGTGCTGACCCAGCAATGTACAAGTGACAATCCGTTTGAATGCTTTTCAAATACAGAATATGTAATCTGTGATAATGAAGAGCCTTTTAACGACGGAATAGCAACTTTTGATTTATATGAGATTTTCCCAAATTGTAGTAATGATAATATAGAAATGACATTTCATGAAACATTAATGGATGCAGAAACTGGAGTAAATGCTTTAACCTCGCCTTATAGCAATGTTGTAAGTTCTTCACAAACAATATATGTATCAGCAACATTGGCAGGTGGGAATACATTTGAAATTTTTGAAGTTAATCTTGTTGTTGAAGATTGTGGTCAAACTTGCTCAGAGCAAGATGTAGATGCATTTCTTTTAGATTGTACTTGGAATGTAGTAAACTACAATGGTAGTGATAATTTAATAGTTTGGAATCTTGATTTTGAGTCGTCAAATAATATTGTGGTTATTTATACTGAAACTGCAACTATAGATGCAACGTGGACGACCTCTCAAACAAACGATGGAGTTATTATTGAGTTTTCTAATGTAGCAGGATCAGATATTCAAGCTATAACTGGCCAATGGCTTGTAGTAGAATGTGAGGAAGATAGGTTGCAGTTACATCGAGAAAATGATATAATGGTTATTGAAAGAACATGTGATTGAGTCTTTATACATGTTGAAAAACCTCGTGTTTTTTAGTTTTTAGGTTAGTTAAAAAGGATTGTAATAATTTTACAATCCTTTTTTCGTATAGAATTATTGCTAATACTTCCTTAATACACTACAAATTCTTAACTTTGCAACTTTCTAAAAAGCATTGAAGTTTTTTACCGATATGTACTTAAAAAGTAGAGAGATATATGTTTAATAATTTAAGTGATAAGTTAGATAAAGCGCTACACGTATTAAAAGGTCATGGTAGTATTACTGAGGTTAATGTTGCTGAAACCCTTAAAGAAGTAAGACGAGCGCTTTTAGATGCCGATGTCAATTTTAAAATTGCTAAAGAATTTACGAATAAAGTAAAGGAAAAAGCATTAGGTCAAGACGTATTAACAACGTTACAACCAGGACAGTTAATGGTTAAAATCGTTAAAGACGAATTAACCGAACTTATGGGTGGAGATGCCGAAGGTATTAACCTTTCAGGAACACCAAGTGTTATATTAATGTCAGGTTTACAGGGTTCAGGTAAAACAACTTTCTCTGGTAAACTTGCCAATTATTTAAAAAACAAAAAAACTAAAAAGCCTTTATTAGTAGCCTGTGACGTGTATCGTCCTGCAGCAGTAGATCAGTTGCATGTAGTAGGTGAACAAATAAATGTTGAGGTATATAGTGATAAAGGTAACCAAGATCCTGTAGCTATTGCGCAAGCTGGTATTGCTCACGCAAAAGCTAATGGACATAATGTGGTTATTATAGATACTGCTGGTCGTTTAGCTGTAGATGAAGCGATGATGACCGAAATATCAAACATCCACAAAGCCATTCAGCCACAAGAAACATTATTTGTTGTAGATTCTATGACAGGTCAAGATGCTGTTAATACAGCAAAAGCATTTAATGATGTTTTAAATTTTGATGGTGTAATTCTTACCAAGTTAGATGGTGATACACGTGGTGGAGCAGCTATTTCAATTAAGTCTGTAGTAAATAAACCAATAAAGTTTATTGGTACAGGTGAGAAAATGGAAGCTATTGATGTGTTCTATCCTTCTCGTATGGCAGATCGTATTCTAGGAATGGGAGACGTTGTGTCACTTGTAGAAAGAGCTCAAGAGCAGTACGACGAAGAGGAAGCAAGAAAACTTCAAAAGAAAATTGCAAAAAACCAATTTGGGTTTGATGATTTCTTAAAGCAAATTCAGCAAATCAAGAAAATGGGTAATATGAAAGACCTTATTGGAATGATTCCTGGAGCTGGAAAAATGATGAAAGATGTTGATATAGATGATGACGCTTTTAAAGGTATTGAAGCAATTATTCATTCTATGACACCAGCTGAAAGAACTAACCCGTCAATAATAGATGCAAGCCGAAAAAAACGCATAGGTAAAGGTTCGGGAACCTCGGTACAAGAAGTTAACCAATTGCTTAAGCAGTTTAACCAAATGAGCAAGATGATGAAAATGATGCAAGGTGGTGGCGGCAAACGTATGATGCAAGCTATGAAAAACATGAGGTAACTCATGTTTTTTTATTTCAAATAAGATTACAAATAACAACAATACAACACAACTAATAACATGACAATTCTAGACGGAAAAAAGATTAGTAACGATATCAAAGATGAAATTGCTGCTGAAGTAAAAAAAATGAAAGCTAAAGGAGAAAAAGTGCCTCATTTAGCGGCAATTATTGTTGGTAACGATGGAGCAAGTTTAACTTACGTAGGAAGTAAAGTAAAAGCTTGTGAACGTGTTGGTTTCGAGTCTACTTTAGTTAGAATGTCAAATACAACTAGTGAGATTGAATTGTTAGATAAAATTGAAGAACTAAATGAAAATCCAGATATTGATGGATTTATTATTCAGTTACCACTACCAAAACAAATTGATACTCAAAAAGTGCTTTTAGCTGTTGATCCTGATAAAGATGTAGATGGATTCCATCCTGCAAACTTTGGTAAAATGGCATTGGATATGAGTACTTTTATTCCTGCTACACCTTTTGGCATTTTAGAATTGCTTGATCGTTATGGTGTTGAAACCAAAGGAAAACACACTGTTGTAATTGGTCGTAGTCATATTGTTGGAAGACCAATGAGTATTTTAATGGGACGTAAAGGTTTCCCAGGAAACTCAACAGTTACATTAACACACAGTCATACAAAAAACATTACACAAATTACTTCTCAAGCAGATATTATCATTTCAGCATTAGGAGTTCCTAATTTCTTAAAAGCAGAAATGGTTAAGGACGACGCTGTTATTATAGATGTTGGTATTACTAGAGTTCCTGATGAGTCTTCTCCAAAAGGGTATGTGATTACTGGTGATGTCGATTTTGAAAATGTAAGTAAAAAAGCAAGTTATATTACACCTGTTCCTGGTGGAGTTGGTCCAATGACTATTGCTATGCTACTTAAAAATACTTTATTAGCTAGAGAAAGACATGTGGGTTAAGGTCTCCTTTTTTTAGATTGAAATGTTTTGGTTGAACCTTCTAGTAACTCATTAAGTTCATCCATTTCATTTTGAGTAAGTTCGCGATAACTCCCAATAGGCATATCTAGCTTTATATTCATAATACGTGTACGCTTTAAGGTTTGTACTTCGTAATTTAAATACTCACACATTCTTCGTATTTGTCTATTTAGACCTTGTGTTAGAATAATTTTAAATTCGTAGGTGCCAACTTTAGTAACCTTACATTTTTTAGTAACTGTATCTAATATTGGTACACCATTGGACATTCTATTAATAAAAGTTTGAGAAATAGGTTTATCAACCGTAACAACATACTCTTTTTCGTGGTTGTTGCTAGCTCTTAATATTTTGTTTACAATATCACCATCATCTGTAAGTAGTATTAATCCTTCACTTGGTTTGTCTAAACGACCAATTGGGAAAATACGTTTATGATAGTTGATAAAATCGATAATGTTATCCTTTTCAACACGAGTATCTGTAGTGCAAACAATACCAACAGGTTTATTAAACGCTAGGTAAGTAAAAGACTTTTTTTTGTTTTCTACAAGTTTGCCATCAACATGTACTTCGTCATCAGGACTAACTTTTGTTCCCATTTCTGGTACTTTACCGTTTATAGTAACTCTACCAGCATCAATAAGTTTATCAGCTGCTCTACGAGAGCAATAGCCAACTTCACTTAGGTATTTATTAAGACGTTTAAGATTATCTTCCATAGTGCAAAGATAAAACAAGATTAGGCATCAATAAAATCATTAATGTACGAAGTAACAGTATCGTTGTTTAAAGAGTGACCCATGCCTTGTGTAGTAATTAATTTACTGTTTTTAAAACTATTTTTTATAAGCAAAGCATCCTTGTAAGGGATAATTTGGTCTTGTTCATCATGAATTATTAACCCTTCGGAATTGTTTTGTTTGATATATTCTGAAGACGAAAATTCTTCAGGTTTTACCCCAAAACGTTCTAGAATTATTGAGTTAATCTTGGTGTTAATACGTTGGTTGTAACCCATCATTTTTGTATACCTACCAAGAATATCTTTAAACTCTGAAGGCGCTCCAAGCAAGATAAACTTTTTTATAAAAGGAGTTTGGTATTTGTACTGAAAGAAAATAGAAGCCATACCACCAACCGAATGCCCAATGATAATCTCGGGTTTAAACTTTAATACTGCTACATTAATAAACTCAGAATACAAAATCGCGTTAAAACTTGTGCCTCCAGATTTTCCATGTGCTGGAGCATCTATAGCAATAATGTTATAGTCTTTCTTTTTTAGGTTAAGTATAAGGTTTTTCCAACGTGCAGAGTTGCTTTCCCAACCATGTAATAAAAGTATAGTTTTGTTTTTTCCAACCCAACGGTAAGTCATTATTGGGATGTTGTCGTACATCAATTCTTCTCTAAATGATGTTTCTAAAAATTCTGTTTGCTCTTCTGTTGCTTTTCCTTTTAAAGGCATAGAAAATAAAGCCAAAGCTCTATTGGCAGCAAAAGACTTCGATATGTAACTTAGCACGTTTAAGCTAAATCCTAAAAATTTTGCAAGAAGTTGTTTCATTTATTCTCTATTTACTAAATCCATAGAAAATGCTGGTAAGCAAATAGCTAAATATTCACAAGGTTCAGTAAAAGGATTAGAATACTGCACTCTTACGTTTTTGTTAATTTTTATGGATTGACCTGCTTTTAAAATTACAACTTCATTTTCAATTATAAATTGTTTTTGTCCTTTAATTATAAACGTGTATTCGTCAAACTCAGGTGTTTGAAAAGGTTCGCTCCAACCAGGAGGAGCTGTCATGTGTGCAATACTTAGTTGTGAATTGCCATCGGTTGCTAATCCAAAATGTTCTTTAATTGTTTTTCCATCGGTAGTGGGAACTACAAAAGGAGAGTTTTGTACTGTGTAATTTTTCATTTGTGTAAAAAGTTAACCATATACAGCGTTGCTTATATAGTTATGTGCTATTGTTAATTGTTTAGGTGCTATTTTAGAGGTTTTCGTTTTATCATACCTCCTTTTAAGTCTTTTACCAATCCCATTATGATAAAAGCATCTTTGTCTATTTTGTCAATTTCAGTGTGTAGTTTGGCGAGTTCTAATCTGGTTACTACTGTATAAATAATGTCTTTGTCATAACTTTGCCCTTTTCCTCCATAACCGCCTTTTCCAGCATAAATAGTGCAGGCGCGTCTTAACTTTTCAATAAGCATTGTTCTTAATTCTTCATGTTTTTCAGAAATAATAGTAACGCCTACATATTCCTCAACACCATCAACCACAAAGTCTACAGTTTTAGCAGCTGCTAAATAGGTTAAAATGGCATATAATGCAGTTTCTATAGAGAGTACGTAAGCACCAAATGAAAAGATGATGATATTAATAAGCAAAAGAACATCACCAACTGTTAGGGATAATTTTCTGCTTAAATAAATTGCCAACACCTCAGTACCATCAATAACGCTTCCGCCTCTCATGGACATTCCTATTCCTAAACCAAGAAAAAAGCCACCAAAAACAGCGATTAGTAGTTTGTCTTCAGTAATGGTAGGATAGTCAATATAATGCACTACAAACCCTAGAAAAGCAATGGCAATAATACTTTTTATGGCAAACTTTAGGCTTAATGTTCTTGCTCCTAAGATAAGAAAAGGTATGTTGACTAGTATAAGTAGAAAACTTAATTCTATGTTTGTGATGTTTTCTAAAAGTAATGAAATACCTGTAGCACCACCATCAATAAAACGATTAGGTAGTAAAAACCCTTTAAGTCCAAAACCTGCTGAAAACACACCAATAATGATAAAAATATACTCTTTAATGGCATGAGATAACTCTACCTGAAGATTTCTTACTACAGGTACAATTTGTCGTTTACTAAACTCGGTAGTAGTCTTTTGGCTAGCTTTGAGTCGTTTGCGAGCAATATCAACTAATATTTTGGAAAAAAATGGATTCATTAATTAAAGTAAACCTATTTAAATCCTAATTCCAATGAACAAAAAAGTATTTAATTTTTGCTGTGTCAGGGATTTGAGATTTTTCAATTTTTAAGTTCATGTCAAATCTCAAATTAGCTGGTAATTCTTTTTTATCAATTGTAAAGGATGCATTAATTTCATCAACCGAAATCACAATAGAATTAATTAAATTATTTATTCTTGATACTGTGTAATTGTCTTGTATATCTTTAAAAGTACTTAGTGTTGAAATGTTTTTATCTGTTTTGAATCTAGAGTCGATAATTTGAACACTACCAATAGTTGATGTTGAATCTAAAACTTGTTTAGGAGATAAAATCAATAGTTTTTTACCGCCTTTTTCAAACACTTCAATATCACTTTTGTTTTCAATAAATTCATCACCTTTTATATAGTTTACAATGGAGTCATTTACAAATAAAGCTTCCAAATCTTTGACTTGGGTAGAGTCGGTTAGTAACCCAATATGTTGTTTACTAACTTGAAAAGGGTCTTGTTCTTTTTTACAACTTGTTAGAACTAAAGTGAAAATAATAAGGTAAAGCAGGGATTTGTTCATGGTTTTTATTTTAATGTTATAGTGTTTTTTAATGTGTTGGTATTGAAGATTATTTTTTCATCACTTTAGTAAGGATGCCAAAAACACTTCTAATAAACGTTGCGCTTGTAAGTACTTTTACAACAGGATTCATTCTATTGCTTCTTGTACTCGAAGCTCTTCGTTTTGACCCCGCTTTTTTAAGCTCTTCTTTTTCTTTTCGAGCTTTTTCCTTAGCTTCTTCAGCCTCAGCACGCTCAATTTTTTCATTTAATATTTCATACGCACTTTCTCTATCGATGGTTTCGTTGTATTTTTTCACCATTTTAGAGCTAGACAATAAGTTGCTCAATTCAGAATCGGTTAAAACATCCATTCTGCTCATAGGTGCACGCATCATGGTTGCTGCAAGTGGTGTTGGTCTTCCTTTTTCATTTAATGCTGAAACTAATGCTTCTCCAGTTCCTAAAGAGGTTAATACTTCAGCGGTATCGTAATATTCAGTATCAGGATAGTTTTGAGCTGTAAGCTTAATTGCTTTTCTGTCTTTAGCTGTAAATGCTCTTAACGCATGTTGAACTTTTAAACCTAATTGACTTAGGACAGCTTCAGGAACATCAGTAGGGTTTTGTGTTACAAAATACAACCCAACACCTTTACTTCGTATTAATTTTACAATGCTTTCTATTTGATCTAATAGAGCGTCAGAAGCTTCATTGAAAATTAAATGTGCTTCGTCAATAAACATGATTAATTCTGGTCGTCCTGTATCGCCTTGTTCAGGGAAAGTAGAATAGATTTCAGCCAAGAGACTCAACATAAAAGTTGAAAACAGTTTTGGTCTGTCTTGTATGTCAGTCAACCTAATAATGTTTATGTAACCTCTACCATCATCAGCAATTCTAAGTAAGTCTTGGGTGTCAAAAGATTTTTCTCCAAAAAACAAGTCGCCACCTTGTTGCTCTAGCTCAACAATTTTTCTAAGAATTGCTCCTGTAGATGCTGTTGAAATTCGGCCATATTCCTCTTGAAATTCGTCTTTACCTTCGGAAGTAGAATATTGTAGTATTTTTTTAAAGTCTTTTAAGTCTAAAAGTGGAAGTTTATTATCGTCACAATATTTAAAAATAACCGAAATGATTCCAGCTTGGGTTTCTGTTACATCTAAAATTCTTGAAATAAGTACAGGACCAAATTCGCTAACGGTTGCTCTTAGTCTTACACCATCTTGTTCAGATAATGTCATTACTTCAACAGGAAACGATTTAGCCTCAAAAGGTAAACCGATAGCCTCATGACGTTCGTCAATTTTAACGTGTCCAGGACTAGGTTGTGCTAAGCCACTTAGGTCTCCTTTAATATCCATCAATAACACAGGAACACCTTTTTCGCTAAGATTTTCAGCTAAAACTTGTAGTGTTTTTGTTTTTCCAGTACCTGTAGCTCCAGCAATAAGTCCATGTCTATTCATGGTTTTAAGCGGAACATTTACATAGGCGTTTTTTATAGTTTCACCATCCAACATGGCAGAGCCAAGTGTAATGAATTCACCTTTATTGGTGTTTCCTTCGGTAATGTGGTTAAAGAATTCTTCGTTTCTGCTCATTATTCAAAAAATTTCTATAAAAATACTAATCTAGAATTAATCCTACAGAAAATCTTTTTAACATTTTAACACTAAACTTCTAATAGTAACTTATCTTTGCGGCAATGAAGACAGAGACGCAAATATTGGTTGATAAAGGTGAGATGCTTCCTTTAATGGAAGAATTTTACACTATTCAGGGAGAAGGTTATCACAAAGGAACAGCTGCTTACTTTATTAGAGTAGGAGGTTGTGATGTTGGTTGTCATTGGTGTGATGTGAAAGAAAGTTGGAATGCAGACATTCATCCGCCAACTGAAACGTCTAAAATTGTTGAAAATGCCGCTAAGTATAGTGACACTATAGTTGTTACAGGAGGTGAACCGTTAACTTGGGATATGACTGCT
The DNA here is from genome assembly GCF_039524015.1 of Gaetbulibacter jejuensis. Classification (NCBI taxonomy): domain Bacteria; kingdom Pseudomonadati; phylum Bacteroidota; class Flavobacteriia; order Flavobacteriales; family Flavobacteriaceae; genus Gaetbulibacter; species Gaetbulibacter jejuensis. Next base: position 1,453,257 of record NZ_BAAAGF010000001.1, read on the forward strand.
TTAACATCGCAGCTTAAAGCAAAAGGACTGCAAGTGCATATTGAAACATCTGGAGCTTATAAGCTAACAGGTACTTGGGATTGGATTTGTTTGTCTCCTAAAAAATTGAAATTACCAACTCAAGAAGTGTATGATAATGCTAATGAGTTAAAAGTGATTGTTTATAATAAAGACGATTTTCGTTTTGCTGAAGAGCAAGCAGCAAAAGTAAATAAAGATTGTATTTTATACTTACAACCTGAGTGGAGCAAACGCGATAAAGTTGTTCCTGAAATTGTTGATTATGTAATGAAAAATCCTAAATGGAAAGTGTCGTTACAAACACATAAATATTTGAACATACCATAAATAAAAAAAGCCTTGAGAAATCAAGGCTTTTTTAGTGTTTCATATTTTTTATTTCATTGGAACAGCAACTCTTAGAGTTCCCCAAGCTAAATGCATACTGCCTTCGTCGTCAAATGCTATAGAAAAAGCTTCAAGGCTTTTCTTGCCTTCGCTAACAGGAACTTCAACTCTTGCTACATCATTGCCTTTGTTATAACTGTAAGCTCCCCAAACATCAACATCAGAATTTATAATAATGGTCCAAGATTTTTCACCAGGAATAGTAAACAGTGAGTAAGTGCCAGCTTTAACCTTTTTATCACCTACAGTAACATCTTTGTAAAACGTTATTTCAGTTGCTTCATTTGCTCCAGTTCGCCAAACTTCTCCATTTGGAGCTAAAGATTGAACTGTTCTGCCTTTTAGTTGAGGTCTGCTATAAATAACTTTGACAGTTTTTTCAGATACTCTGTGGCTACTTGGAAATGCAGCTGCATCCATAGGGCTTTTGTCAAGATCTTTAAAATCTTGAGCGTTCATACTAAATGAGACTAATAAAATTGCTAAACATGCTAGCTTGGATAAATTCATTACTTTTTTCATACGTTGTTTTATTAAGTTTCTAAATTTAAGATTTCACTTATAAAAAATAGAGTTAAGATTGTTAATTTTTGTTAAACAAAAATCGTGCTAAGTTTATTGTTTAATGAATTTTAGAGACTGTCTTTGGAAATTATTATGGAAGTTTATAAAGTAAGTTCCAGATGAAAGCGAACTCACATCAAAGGTGTAATGCTTTTCAATTTCAGTTGAAGTAATGATTTCTCTTGAAAGCTGTTTTATGTAAATTCCTTTACTGTCGTATAGCTCAATTAGTAGATTATCATTGTTGTGAAAGTAAATGCTAAACTCTAGTGTTGTGTCTACAGGATTATTTTTAATATGAATATCAAGTGTTTTTGAGTTGGATTCTACTTCGCTAATGTTCAAAGAGGCATCCGTAAATTTATAGATAGAAGTTCCTGAGGCATAAGCTAAAGCAGGACTAATAATAAAAATCCTATTTAGATTCGAGCCAACATTTAGGTTCGTCCAAGTTTGTCCACCATCTACTGTTTCATAAAAACCAGTAGTATGTCCTCCCATCCAACCTTTGTTTTCATTGATAAAACCAACCGCTTGAACATCGGTTTCAGGTGCGTCATAACTGTTCCATGTGGTTCCACTATCAACGGATTTTATCAATTTTCCAGGATTGGGAGCTATAGAAGAAATCGCTCCAAAAAATACATTAGGTACATTTTCTAAAATCTGAAATTTCCACACATATTCTCCAGGTATATTAGAATTAAATAGTTCTGTCCAAGTACTTCCTCCATCAGTGGTTTTAAGTACACAGGCACCATTTGCATTACTTCCGCAAGCATAACCTATCAATTCATTAATAAACTTAATCTCTACTAGTGCATTAGCATAAGCAGACATATCAATGTATTGCCAATTTAAACCACTATCAGTGGACTTTATAATGTAAGCAGGAGTAAAATAGGCTCCACAACCATAAATTGTTGAACTACCTACAGCATTCAAACCACAAATAGCTTGAGGGTTTGGAGAGATATTGGTGACTTCAGTCCAAGTTGTCCCACCATCATTTGTTGAGAAAAATTTACCATTTAAAGTCCCTAAAAAACCAATGCTTTCATTAATGAATTCAATATTTCTAAAGTAGTAGCTGCCACCTAAATCACTAGAACTAGCTTGTTCTGTCCAAGTGTCACCACCATCAGTAGTTTTAAAAACTGCTGCATAATAACCATTCGCAGCCCAACCAGTATTGTCGTTTATAAAGAAAACATCATCAAAACGTTGTCCATTTATGTTAGGAGTAATTGAAGTAGGTTGCCATGTTTGACTAAATAGTACAAAAGGCAAAAGGTAAACGAGTAGGCTTAAGTGTTTCATTTTGTAAATATAAATAACAAAATACAGTTGAATAACTTTTTTATTCATGATAATTTATGGTTTTTAGTTTTAATTTGTAATTGAAATGTTGATTATGTTTTTTATTTTGTAATCTTAAATGAATATTTGCTTCATAATATGTAACAATTGATATAAAAAAGAGAAATTATGTGTGGAATTGTATGTGCATTTGATTTAAAGCAGAAAACAGAAGATTTAAGACCTCAAATATTAGAAATGTCAAAAAGAATCCGTCATCGTGGTCCAGACTGGAGCGGAATTTTTGATAACGATAAAGCGATTATGGCGCATGAGCGTTTAGCGATTGTTGATCCTGCTTCAGGAAAACAACCTTTGTTTTCGGAAGATAAGAGATTTGTTTTAGCGGCTAATGGAGAAATATATAACCACAGAGAGTTGCGTAAACAATTTCCTGATTATAAGTTTCAAACTGAAAGTGATTGTGAGGTTATTTTGGCGTTGTATCAAGAAAAAGGAACTGATTTTGTTGATGAGCTTAATGGTATTTTTGGTTTTGCAATTTATGATGTTGAAAAAGACGAATATTTTGTAGCTAGAGACCACATGGGAATCATTCCATTATACATTGGATGGGATCAAAACGGAACCTTTTATGTAGCATCAGAACTAAAAGCGCTTGAAGGTGTTTGCACAAAAATTGAACTATTTTCTCCAGGTCATTATATGTCTAGTAAAGATGGTGAGTTTGTGCAATGGCATAAACGTGAGTGGACTGATTATGATGCGGTAAAAGACAACGAAACAAGTATTTCAAAAATAAAAGAAGCACTTGAAGCAGCTGTTCACAGACAGTTAATGAGCGATGTGCCTTATGGTGTTTTACTTTCAGGAGGATTAGATTCTTCGGTGACTTCAGAAATTGCAAAAAAATATGCTCAAAAACGTATTGAAAGTGATGACACTTCAGATGCTTGGTGGCCTCAATTACACTCCTTTTCAGTAGGACTTGAAGGGTCTCCAGATTTGGCTGCAGCACAAAAAGTGGCAGACCATATTGGAACTGTTCACCACGAAATAAAGTTTACCATTCAAGAAGGGTTAGATGCGGTAAGAGACGTAATTTATCAGCTAGAAACCTATGATATTACAACTATTCGCGCGAGTACACCAATGTATTTAATGGCAAGAGTTATTAAGTCTATGGGAATAAAAATGGTGTTGTCTGGAGAAGGTGCTGACGAATTATTTGGTGGTTATCTGTACTTTCATAAAGCACCAAATGCAAAAGAGTTTCATGAAGAAACGGTTCGTAAATTAAGTAAACTGCATATGTATGATTGCTTAAGAGCAAACAAGAGTTTAGCAGCTTGGGGAATTGAAGGTCGTGTACCGTTTTTAGATAAAGAATTCATGGATGTGGCAATGAGTATCAACCCTCAAGATAAAATGATTACACCAGAACGTATGGAAAAATGGGTAGTGAGAAAAGCTTTTGAAGATATGCTACCAGAGAGCGTAGCTTGGAGACAAAAAGAACAGTTTAGTGATGGTGTTGGTTATAGTTGGATTGACACTTTGAAAGAAGTAGTGAATGAAGAAGTAACCGATGAGCAAATGAAGAATGCGCATTTTAGGTTCCCGATACAAACACCTCAAAATAAAGAAGAGTTTTATTATCGTTCTATTTTTGAAGAGCATTTTCCAAGTGATGCAGCTGCATTAAGCGTACCACAAGAACCTAGTGTAGCATGCAGTACAAAAATTGCTTTAGAGTGGGATGAAGCATTCAAAAACATGAATGACCCAAGTGGAAGAGCAGTTGCAAAAGTACATACTGATGCATATTAATTTTAATAACCTATAAGAAGGAAAGCCGGTTTTTAACCGGCTTTTTTATTTTAAAAATAATTACTTTTAAACACTAGGCTAACCCAATGTATTATTTTGGGTTATCATGTGAGTTTGCTTAATGAAGGCTTAAAACCCTTATAAAACCTAACAATGACATATAGATGACATTTAAATGTCGTGTTAAAATCCAATAACCTGAAGTAGATTTGTACCAGAAAAATAATCAAAATGAATAAAAATTCTTTAAGCGAAAATTTAACCTATCAGCGAAAGCTAAAAGGGTATACGCAAGAGCAACTTTCTGATAAAACTACTGTTACGGTTAGAACCATTCAGCGTATAGAAAAAGGTGATGTGCAGCCACATCTTCAAACGGTAAAACTGTTGGCAGCAGGTCTTGAAATAGAGATTGACGAATTACTAATTCTTGAAGACCCCAAGGAGGAAGTCATACAACGCAAATGGATGTTGTTGCTTCATGGTTCTCCTTTTTTAGGATTGATTATTCCATTTGGAAGTATTTTGTTTCCTCTTTTTCTTTGGATTCATAAAGCTGAAGATAGTAAGGTGTATGATGCACATGGTAGAGCAATTGTAAATTTTCATGGAACAATTACCTTGTTGTTCTTTTTGTCGTTACTATCCTTTTTTATCATTCCTGGTTACAATTTTTTTATTTCAGGAGCGATTGTGCTTTTTGCTATTATCATTACGATATATAATATTTCAAGATCGCTACAAACGGGAACTTTTAAGTATCCATTTTCAATCTCTTTTTTGAAACCAAAAGAAGCATAACTTTAATTTAAACGTAATTTCAAATGTTAGGATTATTAATAATACTAGTAATCTCATGGGCACTCTTACGCTTTATTGAGAAAAAAAATATCGATGTTTTAGGTATCATTCCTTATTCAAATAGAGTGCTTCAATTCTTCATAGGACTTGTGTTTATGATGCTTCTGTGTCTTTTGATGGTAGTTACTGAAGCATATATTTTAAATGTGAAGTGGAAACTAAAAGAGACTGTTGACTTCAGTTTAATATTTCAATCTTTTATCTATCACATCAAATCAGCTTTGACCGAAGATTTAGTCTTTCGTGGAGCGTTGCTATATATACTAATTCAAAGAATTGGGTCAAAAAAGGCTATTCTGCTATCAGCATTGTGTTTTGGAGTTTACCATGTATTCTCGTATGGTATGATGGAAGAAAGAATAATACCTATCGTGTATGTGATTTTAGTAACAGGATTTACAGGCTATGTTTGGGCCTACACATTTTATAAAACAAAGTCAATTATGTTAGGTTTAGGGTTTCACTTAGGCTATAACTTTTTAATGACGTTCTTTTATGAATCCTATCCGTATGGAGAATTGATGTTTATAGAACTATCAAAAACCGCTCCGCAAGATTGGAATTGGATTTTATTTAATTTATTTAAAGGATTATTTCCATCTATCATAACATTGGTATTTGTTAATTATTTGATTAAATCAAGTTGTGTAATTAGTTTAAGGAACAACAACTCAAAATCATGATTTATTAAGGTAATTCTAATAAACTATAAACGCATTAAAACCTCTCTAATGCATTTTTGTGTTTTATCCTTTTTTATGCAGTCTAAAAAAATTCCAAAATCAAATTTGAGGTGCTTTTTAGACGTTTTAAGGCACTTTTGAGTAATTAACAAATGTTGATAATTTATTAACTAACTCGTTAAAATACTTTTAAAAGGCATGATAATTTGTTATCTTTGTTAGTATCTCAAAAGAGACGCAATTAGCGTCTTTTTTTCTGTAAAATAAGAACTAAATCATATTAAAATAAAAATGAGCGAAGAAAACAAAAAACAGTATGGTGCAGACAGTATCCAAGCCCTTGAGGGAATGGAGCACGTGCGTATGCGTCCATCGATGTACATTGGAGACGTAGGTGTAAGAGGTTTACACCATTTGGTTTATGAAGTAGTTGATAACTCCATTGATGAAGCTTTAGCAGGACATTGTGATAATATCACAGTAACTATAAATGAGGATAACTCAATTACCACAGAGGATGACGGTCGTGGTATTCCAGTTGGATTACACAAAAAAGAAGGTGTTTCGGCATTAGAAGTTGTAATGACTAAAATTGGAGCTGGAGGTAAGTTTGATAAAGATTCTTATAAAGTATCAGGTGGACTTCATGGTGTTGGTGTAAGTTGTGTTAATGCATTATCTGAACACTTAAAAGCCACTGTTCACAGAGAAGGAAAAATTTGGGAACAAGAATACGAAAGAGGTAAAACTTTATACCCTGTAAAAACTATTGGTGATTCAGATAAAACAGGAACCATTGTAACTTTTAAACCAGATCCACAAATATTTCAACAAACACTAGAGTACAATTACGATACTTTAGCTAGTAGAATGCGCGAGTTGGCATACCTTAATAAAGGTATTACAGTACATTTAGTTGACAAACGTCACAAAAAAGAAGACGGAAGTTTCGAAGGAGAAACATTCCATTCAGAAGAAGGACTTTCAGAATTTGTGAAGTTTTTAGATGGTAACAGAGAGCCTTTAATGAACGATGTTATTTCTTTTGAAGGAGAAAAGAACGGAGTTCCTGTTGAGGTTGCTATGGTTTACAATACGTCGTATGCAGAAAACTTGCATTCGTATGTAAACAACATTAATACGCACGAAGGAGGAACGCATCTTTCGGGTTTCCGTCGTGGTTTGACACATACTTTAAAAAAGTATGCTGATGAGTCTGGAATGTTAGATAAGCTAAAGTTTGATATTGCAGGAGATGATTTCCGTGAAGGATTAACAGCTATTGTATCAGTAAAAGTTGCTGAACCTCAATTTGAAGGGCAAACAAAAACTAAACTAGGGAACAGAGAAGTATCTGCTTCAGTAAGTCAAGCGGTTTCTGAAATGTTAACTGATTATTTAGAAGAACATCCTGAAGACGCTAAAACCATTGTTCAAAAGGTAATTCTTGCAGCACAAGCACGTCATGCAGCGCAAAAAGCACGTGAAATGGTACAGCGTAAAACTGTAATGAGCATTGGAGGTTTACCAGGAAAACTGAGTGACTGTTCAGAGCAAGACCCAGAAAAATGTGAAGTATTCCTTGTAGAGGGAGATTCGGCAGGTGGAACTGCAAAACAAGGTCGTGACAGAGCATTTCAAGCTATTCTTCCACTACGTGGTAAAATATTGAATGTTGAAAAAGCAATGACGCACAAAGTGTTTGAAAACGAGGAAATTAAAAATATCTTCACAGCACTAGGTGTTACCATTGGTACTGAGGAAGATAGTAAAGCGTTAAACTTATCGAAATTACGTTATCACAAAGTAGTTATTATGTGTGATGCCGATATTGATGGTAGCCACATTGCAACACTAATTTTAACGTTCTTCTTTAGATACATGAAAGAACTTATTGAAAACGGTCATATTTACATCGCAACACCACCTTTATATTTAGTGAAGAAAGGTCAAAAGAAAAGCTATGCGTGGACTGATAAAGAACGTGATGCAATTGCCGAAGAATTTGGAGGCAGTGTAAGTGTGCAGCGTTATAAGGGTCTTGGAGAGATGAATGCTGAGCAGCTTTGGGACACAACAATGAATCCAGAGTTTAGAACACTACGTCAAGTAAATATTGATAATGGTGGAGAAGCAGATCGTATCTTCTCAATGTTAATGGGAGACGAAGTACCACCTCGTAGGGAGTTTATTGAAAAGAATGCTATTTACGCTAATATTGATGCGTAATTAATAGTAGCTATTATTATACTAAAAGCGAATACATTTTGTATTCGCTTTTTTTTGTGCTGAAAAAAATAAAGTATCGATAAAGTGCAATTTTTTAACGATAAAATACGTTATAATCATAAATTTTACTATTTTCACCAAAAATTTAATCTACTTAGTATTATGAAAAAATGTGTTCTGTTCATGCTGTTTGTAACTGCAGTTACAATTACAAATGCACAAGAAAACGTAAATGACCTATTAACAGCAGGTGTTGAGGATGCCCAACGATTTACGGCAGATTATATAGCTCCAGCTTCTGAAGGAGTGGCTTTCGGAATCAACAATGGTTGGTTTAACAATGCAAAAGCACCAAAACGTTTTGGTTTTGAAATTTCTATTATGGGAAATGCTTCTTTGATTAAAGATGAAAAAAAATCTTTTGAAATGAATGTAGCAGATTATGAAAATATTAGATTTCCTGATAATAGTCCTACAAAAACCGTAGCTACAGCTTTAGGGCATAATGATCCTGATATTACAGTTATTGCAACCTATGACGATCCTATTTTTGGAGCACAAGAAGTGGAAATAACCTTACCTACAGGTATTGGTTCAGAAAACATAAACTTAATACCAACAGCATTTTTACAAGCTAGTTTTTCACCTTTTAAAGGTACTCAGCTAAAAGGACGCTTTTTTCCTAAGGTAGATACTGATGATGTTAAAGTAGGATTCTATGGTTTTGGTATACAACAAGAATTTACATCATGGTTACCAGCAGACAAAGTATTTCCTGTTGCTATTTCTGGTTTAATAGCCTACACGCATTTAGATGGAAGCTATGATTTTACTGATGGTGAATATGTAGAAGGAGAAAACCAAAAAATAGATACTGAAGTTAACACAATGCTTTTTGAATTAATAGTTGGTACTAAATTAAAAGTAATCAACTTTTATGGTGGTTTAGGGTATATTACAGGAACATCAACAACCGATTTATTAGGAACTTATAGAGTAACCGATGGTGTTTTATTTTCAGAAGAAATAATTGACCCATTTTCGGTTGAACAAGATATATCAGGAATTAGAGCAACTGTTGGAGCCAATTTAAAATTAGGTTTTTTTGGTATCAATGCTGACTATACAGTAGCAGAGTTTGATAGCGCAAGTTTAGGTCTTAATTTTTCGTTTTAAACTTGGTTAATAATAGATTTAACAAAGGCACAAGATTATTCTTGTGCTTTTTTCATTTACAGTATAATAATTTGTAATTTTGCAGTCTTAAAAATCAACACAATTTTAAAAATTATTTATATATGAAAGTAACAGTAGTTGGAGCAGGAGCAGTAGGTGCAAGTTGTGCAGAATATATTGCAATTAAAAACTTTGCATCTGAAGTTGTATTATTAGATATTAAAGAAGGTTTTGCCGAAGGTAAAGCTATGGATTTAATGCAAACCGCATCTTTAAACGGTTTTGATACAAAAATTACAGGTGTAACTAACGATTATAGCAAAACAGCTAATAGTGATATTTGTGTAATTACTTCAGGTATTCCTCGTAAACCAGGAATGACTCGTGAAGAATTAATAGGTATCAATGCTGGTATTGTAAAATCGGTTTCATCTAGTTTAATAGAGCATTCTCCTAACACTATAATGATTGTTGTAAGTAACCCTATGGATACTATGACGTATTTAGTACACAAAACTACTAGTTTACCTAAAAACAGAATTATAGGAATGGGTGGAGCTTTAGATTCTGCACGTTTTAAATACAGATTAGCTGAAGCTTTAGGAGCTCCTATTAGTGATGTTGACGGAATGGTAATTGGAGGTCATAGCGATAAAGGTATGGTGCCTTTAACTGCGCATGCAACAAGAAACAGTATTAAAGTATCTGAGTTCTTATCAGAAGAAAGATTAGACCAAGTAAAAGAAGATACTAAAGTTGGTGGAGCAACACTTACAAAATTATTAGGTACTTCTGCTTGGTATGCTCCAGGAGCTGCAGTAAGCGGATTGGTACAAGCTATCGCTTGCGATCAAAAGAAAATGTTCCCATGTTCAGCTTTATTAGAAGGTGAGTACGGATTAAACGATTTATGTATTGGTGTTCCTGTAATTTTAGGACGTAATGGTATTGAAGAAATCGTAAGCATTGAGCTTAGTGATGCCGAAAAAGCACACATGCAAGAAAGTGCTGAAGGTGTAAGTAAAACTAACGGATTATTAGAATTATAAATTTTAGCTTTCACGATTAAAATAGACTTAAAGACTGCTATATAGCAGTCTTTATTTTTTTCATATATTTGGCGCATGAATTTGAGATGGTACATTAGTACTCTGGTAATCATTTTATCTGTATTAGGTGGTTTTTCTAGCCAGCAGCAATCGTCTGTACCTAATCAGGAAGTTGTTTTACAATTTACAGGAGAACATGTAAGTCATGAAGATACACAAAATGCTATAGCTAATGTAAAACAGCAGTTACAACATGCAGGAGCTGAAAACATTAAGGTTGTAGAGCAAGATAACGGTCAACTAAAAATTACCTATTACAGCACTTCTGACGTTACCAATATTAAAAAGCAATTATCTCAAGATAATGTTCTAGATTTAGGTGTTACTGCTTTTGATGACAAATCAAGGAGTAATGAACTTCCATCAAGAAATACATCAATTGACTACAATGTTGATGTTTACGAAATTCATAGTAACTACGACATTGGATTAAGTGGTAAACTTGCTGTAGAATTAAAATCTGACCACGACCGATTAATAAACCCAAATGTATTTGCGCCTTCATATTACCTTAATATTGATGCCACTGAGCAATTAAGAGCGTCTAGTTATGTGTTTAGAAGATATATTGCTAACGCAATAGATAAGTATTCCTACAAAATTCCTGAAGTTAGAGCAGGACCTTTAGCTTAATCAGTTATTAAAAGATAAGTTTCTATACCCAAAAGCTTATCACTCCTATTAAAGATAGTTTTTCGTGTTTTATCGAAAAGCGCATTTAAAACCACTTATAATCATAAAAAATAATTGTCAAATTCTGAGTAAATTCTATATTTGCTCGTTTTTAAAAAATTTGACCAAAAAATAAAGTAATGCAAAACAAAGGATTAGTAAAGCTATTTGCAGTGTTATTTGGTTTGGTAAGTATATACCAATTATCATTTACATTCAAAGCTAATCAAATTGACAGTACTGCTGAAGAATTAGCAATAAGTAAATTTGATACACCAGAAGAAAGAGCAGCCGAAGAGGTAAGATACCTAGACTCTCTTAAAACAAACAAAGTTGATGTAGACGGAAAACAAGAAAGCATTAAAGTTTTCGATATAGGAATTGCCGACTACACGTACAACGAGGTAAAAGACAAGGCCATGAACCTTGGTCTTGACCTTAAAGGAGGAATTAACGTTATCCTTGAAATATCTGTAAAAGATATCTTAGTAGGATTAGCAAACGACTCTAAAGACCCAGTTTTTAACAAGGCGTTAAGTGATGCTGAGGAAATTCAAAAAGACGCTCAAGAGCCATATTTAGAGTCTTTCTACAAAGCTTTTGATGCTATAAAAGGAGACCAAAAATTAGCTTCTCCTGATATTTTTGCTAACAGAACAATGTACCCAGACATTACAAACGATATGTCTGACGATGACGTTAAAGGCATTATCAAAACTAAAGTTGATGAGTCTATCGTTTCTGCATTTGAGGTATTACGTAAGCGTATTGATAAGTTTGGTGTTACTCAACCAAATATTCAGCGTTTAGGAAACTCAGGACGTATTTTAGTAGAGCTTCCAGGAGCTAAAGATGTTGAGCGTGTTAAAAAACTTTTACAAAGTACTGCACAGTTAGAGTTTTGGGATGCGTATAGAGGAGAGCAATTTCTTCCATTCTTAGCGCAAGCTAACGAAACGTTGAAGCCTATAGTTAATACTGAAAAAGATACTGAGGTAACTGTTGATTCTACTGTAGCTGAAAAAACTGATAGTTTAATTGATGATTTAGTAGGTGAAACAACTACTGATTCTACAGATGTAGCAGTAAACCCAATTTTTGATTTATTAAGAGGTTATGGTTCAGGAGGACCTGTAGTAGCAACTTTTGAAGCAAAAGATAAAGAACTTGTTACTTCATACTTAAACAATCCACAGGTAAGAGCATTATTGCCAGCTGAACAACGTTATGTGAAATTTGTTTGGGGAATTCAACCAAAAGATAGTGATTATGTAGATTTATATGCACTTGTAGGAAACAGAGAAAATCAACCACCTTTAAGTGGAGCTGTTATTTCTGATGCACGTCAATCTTATAGCCAAACAGGTAAGCCATCTGTAAGTATGCAAATGGATAGCAAAGGTGCTAAGATTTGGGAAGAAATGACAGGAAAAGCGTATCAGCAACAAAGCCAAATAGCAATTGTTCTTGATGATATTGTATATTCTGCTCCAGGTGTAACAACTGGTCCAATTTCTGGAGGTAACTCTGAAATATCTGGTTCATTCACATTAAACGAAGCAGTAGATTTAGCTAACGTATTAAGAGCTGGTAAGTTACCTGCTTCGGCTGATATTGTTCAAGCTGAAGAAGTTGGTGCTACTTTAGGACAAGAAGCTATTGATAGTGGTATTAAATCATTTTTAATTGCATTATCATTAGTATTATTATGGATGATACTATACTATGGTAAGTCAGGTATTTTTGCTGATATTGCCTTATTATTCAACATTCTTTTAATATTTGGAGTACTTTCAGGGTTAGGAGCTGTGTTAACGCTTCCTGGTTTAGCAGGTATTGTATTAACAATTGGTATGTCGGTAGATGCCAACGTACTTATTTTTGAACGTGTACGTGAAGAAATAGCAAAAGGTAAAGGACAAAAAGAAGCTGTAAAAGATGGTTTTGCTAATGCATTGTCTTCTATCTTAGATGCTAACATTACAACAGGTTTAACTGCAATTATATTATTTGTGTTTGGTACTGGTCCAATTAAAGGATTTGCTACAACATTATTAATTGGTATTGTTACGTCTTTATTTACTGCAATATTCATCACTAGATTATTAGTTGACTGGTATGTAAACAGAGGTGGTAAACTAGAGTTCTCTACTGCGTTAACAAAAGGATTATTTAAAAACTTGAACATCGATTTTATTAGTAAGAGAAAAGTGGCTTATGTGTTTTCAGCAATTTTAATTGTTGTTAGTATTGGTTCTTTAGCTACTAAAGGATTAGATCAAGGTATTGATTTTGTTGGAGGTAGAACTTACCAAGTACGTTTTGACCAAGATGTGAATCCTGAAGAGGTTAAAGCTGATGTAGAAAGCGTTTTTGAAAGCGCTGAGGTAAAAACAATTGGTAATTCTCACCAATTGAAAATATCTACAAAGTTCATGGTAAATGAAAATTCAGCTGAAGCAGATTCTATCGTTCAAACTAAATTATACGAATCACTAAGCAAATACTTACCACAAGGAACATCGTATGACGATTTCTCTAAAGCTAAAAACAATGTAGGTAAAGTATTCTCTGGTAAAGTAAGTCCAACAATTGCTGATGATATCAAAAAAGAGTCTTTCTGGGCTGTACTTGGGTCATTAGTAGTTGTATTCTTATACATCTTATTACGATTTAAAAAATGGCAATTCTCAACTGGAGCAGTTGCTGCGGTTTTCCATGATATTATTATTGTATTAGGAGTGTTCTCTATTACTTATTCATTTATGCCATTTAGTATGGAAATTGACCAAGCGTTTATTGCAGCTATCTTAACCGTAATTGGTTACTCTCTAAACGATACAGTAGTTGTGTTTGATAGAATTAGAGAAGTGATAGCAGAAAGAGCTGGTTTTAAAGGTGGAAAAAATATTAACTCTGCAATTAACAGTACTTTAAGTAGAACATTGAATACCTCTTTAACAACGTTAGTGGTATTATTGGCAATGTTTATTTTTGGAGCTGATTCTTTAAGAGGTTTATTATTTGCACTTATAGTTGGTGTGGTTGTAGGTACATATTCTTCTGTATTTATTGCAACTCCAGTTATGTATGATACTTTAAAAAACAAAGGAGAAACAGCTGAAGATAAAGAGTAAGAATTATATACTATTCTGAATAACAAAAAAGCCACTCTTTTAGAGTGGCTTTTTTATTTTATAGTTGCTTAAGTTTTTATTTATTATAGTTTGAAAATTTATAAAGTAGTGAATGAAATGCTATCACCAGCAGTAAGCTTCCATTCATCACTTAAACCTGCGTTTATTTCAAGAACATATTTAGCAGGTGCTTTTGACGGTAACGATGTTTCGTCATAAGGCTTAGCATTTTTTTGGATATTGATAATGGTTTTATCAGCATTTAAAAAAATAATATCCAAAGGAATTTTGGTATTCTTCATATAGAAACTATGGTATTTCTCATCTGGGAAAATAAATAGCATCCCTTGAGAATCTTTCATACTATCTCTATACATTAAACCAGTTTGTGTTTGGTAATCATCATCAGCTATTTCTATATCTAAAGTTTTAACTATAGAGTCTGAAGTGCTTTTGTAAAGTGTTAGTTCACCTTCTTTTTTAAAGGAAATAACTACTGGTTTAATCGCTTTTTTGTCTTCTTTACAAGATGTGTTTGCTAAACAAAATATGCTTAAACTAGCAACATATACTATGTTGTAAATTTTCTTTCTCATTAAGAAAGCTTTGATTTAGGCTTATAAACAAACATAAAGTATAGTCCTATTAAAATAAAAGGAATACTTAACCATTGACCTGTGTTTAAAGCCCATGCAGCACGTTCTTCAACTTGTGCCTCTTTAACAAACTCAACAAAAAATCTAACAGTCCATAATAACACTAAAAACAAGCCAAATAAAAACCCTTCTTGTTCACTTTTCTTAGTTTTCCAATAGAAATAAAATAGAATAAGGAACACGAACACATAACAGATTGCTTCGTAAAGTTGTGCTGGATGTCTTGGAAAATCTTCACCCAATTTTGTGAAAACTACTCCGTAATCAGAGTTGGTTGGTTTTCCTATGATTTCAGAATTAATAAAGTTCCCAAATCGAACAAAAACAGCTCCAGAAGCTACAGGAATTACAACTCTGTCTAATATCCAAAGCACCGATTTTTTAAGCACTTTCTTATTGTATAAATACATTGAGACAATCATAGCCATAGCAGCACCATGACTTGCTAGTCCTTGAAAACCTGTAAAATGAATACCTCCTTTAAAGCTAAAAGGTAAAAAGACGCTAAAGAAATCTTCTTTAAAAAGTTCGGGTTGGTAAAAAATAACATGACCTAATCTTGCACCAAGCATAATACCTACTACAGAATAGATAAAGAGCGAGTCTAAAGATTCGTTGCTTTCGTTTTCATTTTTATAAATGCGTTTCATGATGTAGAAACCAAGTATAAAAGCTACAATCCACATCATACTGTAATAATGTAGTGTAAAAAAGCTTAAGTCTATTCCTTTTGATGGGTTCCAGTCTATATGTAAAAAATGCATGTGTTTATTTTTTCAAAGGTAAATATACTACTTTGAGTGTGACTAAGTGTTAAGTATTTTTGAAAATTAGTTTTCCTTTTCAGGAACAGGGTCAAAACCAGAACCTCCCCAAGGATGACAACTAAAAATCCTTTTTATTGCCAGTTTTCCACCTTTTAATAAGCCATGTTTTAATAATGCGTCCTTTGTGTAGTAAGAACAAGTAGGTTGGTATCTACATGTTGAAGGTAGAAAAGGTGAAATTAATGTTTGATAGACCTTTATTAAAAATAAAAAAGGAGCTATTATAATTTTTTTCATGACTAGTTTGTCGTAAAAGTAGTTCCTTCTTTACCATCTTTAAGCTGAATTCCAGCTTCAGCTAATTCGTCACGTATTTTATCAGATAAAGCAAAGTCTTTATTAGCTCTGGCTTCTTGTCGTAATTTAATTAAAATATCAACAGCAGCAGATAATTTATCAGTACCAGACTCTTTTTTTGATTCGTTTTGTAATCCTAAAACATCAAATGTAAATGCGTACATAGTTTGTTTTAGAAGTTTTAAATCTTCAGAAGTAATAGAGGCTTTACCGTCTTTTATTTGGTTGATGTATTTAGCAGCGTCAAATAAATGAGCTATTAATATTGGAGAATTAAAATCATCATTCATAGCATCGTAACAGTTCTGTTTCCATTCAGAAACATTTAATGTAGATGTGGATGTAGACGATATGCTATCTAGTAAATTAATAGCATCCATTAATCTATGAAACCCTTTTTCGCTAGCCAATAATCCATCGTCAGTAAGGTCTAATACACTTCTGTAAGACGATTGAGCATTAAAAAAACGTATAACACTTGGTGAATATGCTTTACTGAAAAATTTGTTGTCACCAGAAAGTAACTCGTCAGGGTTTACAGTGTTACCTGTAGATTTAGACATACGCTGTCCATTAAGATGAAGCATATTAGCATGCATCCAGTAGTTAACAGGCGATTGTCCTTTAGCAGCTTCGTTTTGAGCAATTTCGCACTCGTGATGTGGAAATTTTAAGTCCATACCACCACCATGAATATCAAAACGGTCACCAAGATATTTGGTACTCATTGCTGTACATTCTAAGTGCCAACCAGGAAAACCATCGCTCCAAGGAGAAGGCCAACGCATAATGTGTTGTGGTTCGGCTTTTTTCCAAAGGGCAAAATCTTGCGGATTTTTTTTGTCGCTTTGTCCATCAAGTTCACGTGTGTTGTGGATTAAATCGTCCAACTTACGTTTACTTAACTTGCCATAATCATTCGTTTCATTAAACTTATGTACATCAAAATATACCGATCCGTTTACTTCGTAAGCAAAACCATTTTTTATTATGGTGCTAATAAGTTCAATTTGTTCAATAATATGACCTGTAGCTGTAGGCTCAATACTTGGTGGTAAAAAATTGAAAATACTTAAAATGTTGTGAAAGTCTACAGTGTAGCGTTGCACAACTTCCATAGGTTCAATTTGCTCTAAACGCGCCTTTTTTGTGATTTTGTCTTCACCAGCATCAGCATCGTTTTCTAAATGACCAGCATCAGTAATATTTCTTACATAACGTACTTTATACCCTAAATGCTTTAGGTATCTAAAAACCATATCAAAAGACATAAAAGTTCTTACATTACCTAAGTGTACATTACTGTAAACTGTAGGTCCACAAACATACATACCTACATACCCTTCGGTAATAGATTTAAAAGGTTCTTTTTGTCCGCTTAATGAGTTGTAAATTTTAATGTGTTGCTGGTCGTAAAGATGCATTTGCTTTTTGTGTGATGTTTAAACTAAAATTGAGTGTCTAATTTAATATAATCTAAGAATTCTCTACGAGTTTCTTCATTTTTAAATTTTCCTCCAAATTCAGAAGTGACTGTGCTGCTTTCTATATCTCTAATTCCTCTAGAGTTAACGCACAAGTGTTTAGCATCAATAACACAAGCTACATCTTCAGTATTTAAAACACTTTGAAGTTCTTTTACGATTTGTATGGTAAGACGTTCTTGTACTTGAGGTCGCTTTGCGTAATAATCGACAATACGATTCATTTTTGAAAGACCTACAACTGTACCGTTAGATATGTAAGCTACATGAGCTCTACCAACAATTGGTAATAAGTGATGTTCGCATGTAGAATAAACAGTTATGTTTTTTTCTACTAGCATTTCACCATATTTATATTTATTGTCAAAGGTTGACGCGCTAGGTTTTTTATCAGGGTTTAAACCTCCAAAAATTTCCTTCACAAACATTTTAGCAACACGCATAGGTGTGCCGCTAAGGCTGTCATCAGTCAGGTCTAGACCTAAAGTCTCCATTATGTGTCTAACGTCATCCTTAATAATGTCTATTTTTTCATCATTAGTAAGGTTAAAAGCATCAGATCTCATTGGAGTGTCGGCAGAAGTGCCAATGTGGTCATTACCAATAGAATCAAAATCTTCTATGTCTTTTTCTATTTTCATTACAATTTTAAAAATAAGGTCAATTTAAACAGAAGGCAAAGATAAGCAATTAAAAAAATTGAACACAAGGTAGGTGTTTTTTAATTTCAGTTGTTATATAAATAAGCTGTGTAAAAGTTAATTTCATTAACATATTAACATAGTCTTTATTAAAAAATTCTTAAATTTCACGTCTTTTAAAAATTGATAAAGCAATGAAAATTAAATTACCGTTTCTACTTGCTGTATGTGTGTGTTTTATGACATTTTACTCAGCAAATTCTCAAAACATTAAACCTTCAATTTCGCTCATTAAGTATAATGATAATGTAAATGCTCCTTTAAATAGTAAAGAGTTAAAACAAATTAATGAAGTTTATGGAGATAAGTCTAATGAGTATGTGTTAAACAGACCTCAAAGATTAAAGGACATTAAAAACTTATTAAGGAATAGAATTGAAATAAAACTTATTTCTAATCCTAACGACCAAAAACAATGTCCATTACTTTCAGAAGTACCATTGTTAAACTATTATGTTAGTGATTTACGAAGAGATACGGTTTTTAATCCTCAAACGTTTAATCCTTTAAAGTACTTATTCAATGTTAATGGTCTGTCTGGTGAAATGTACCGAGTAGATAACACTAATTACTTTATCATAATTAAGTCTCAATTCCAATAAAAAATTGCAATGAAAAAAATTACATTTTTAATACTGTTTATATTTTCTTTTACAGCATACTCTCAAGATGTTTCAATGCAGAATGGTACAGTAAGCCAATGCTCTGGAACGTTTTATGACTCAGGAGGTGCATCTGGGCCTTATTCAAGTAATGAAACATTGGTGTTCACTATTTGTCCTGAAAACCCAGGTCAATTAGTTCAATTAAACTTTACAGCTTTTAACACCCAGTTAGGTGCAGATATAATGACTATTTATAATGGAGATAGTACAGCATCTCCTGCTTTTGGTACATTTGATGGAGTTAATAATCCAGGTTTTGTAAGTGCTACAGAATCTAACCCTACAGGGTGTCTTACAATTGAGTTTACTTCAGATGGATCTGGTACAACAACAGGTTGGGCTGCAGATATTTCTTGTTTAACACCTTGTCAGGTTATTACCTCTCAAATTGATTCAGCTACGCCAGCTCCAAATGGAGATGGTTATATAAGAGTTTGTCCTAATGAGGAAATTACACTTACTGGTAGTGGTAACTTTGAGTTTGATGGTACTGGAGCAACATATGAGTGGGATTTAGGAGATGGTAATACTATTGCAGGACAAACAGCTACGTTTTCGTATGCAACACCAGGAGTGTATATTGTAAATCTTGATATTAGAGATGCAAATACAAGTGTTGATCCTGATGGTTGTCCAAATACTAATTTAATAAATCAAGTTATTCAGGTAGCTACTGAGCCAGATTTTACAGGTACTCAAGCTGCTGAAAGTACAATTTGTTTTGGAGAATCTACTACTATCGAAGGTGTGGTAAATGCAGTACCTTTTATAAACGACTGTACGCCTCCAGTAAGTGGTACAACATTCTTACCAGATGGCTCTGGTGCTGTTTATGAAACTTGTATCACTGTAGATTGTTTTGATTCAGCTCAAACATTAACAGATCCAAATCAGCTTTTGAATGTCTGTGTTAATATGGAGCACTCATATTCTGGAGATTTAGATATAACTATAATTTCACCGAATGGTCAAGAAGCTGACTTATTTACACAAGCAGGAGGAGGCACCTATTTTGGAGGTGCTAATGATGATGGAACCAATACACCTGGTGTTGGAGCAGATTATTGTTTTTCAATGTCAGGAACTGTTTTATTAGAAAATGCTCCAACTATTACAGCAGGATCTAACCCTCCAGGAAACTCATGGGCACCAGGTACATATTTGCCTGTAGAATCTTTTGCAAGTTTAGTTGGTAGCCCACTTAATGGAGATTGGTGTATTAGAATTGTAGATAATTTAGCTATAGATAATGGATATGTATTTTCTTGGGGAATGAATTTTGACCCAAATATTCAACCTCCTGAATTATCATTTACTCCAGTAATTACTTCTGAAGCTTGGGATGCAGATCCATCAATTACTAATACAGCAGGAAATGTTATAACAGTTCAACCTGCTACTGAAGGTACACATTGTTATACTTACAGAGTTACTGATGACTTTGGATGTGAATATACTGAGCAAGTTTGTATTAATGTACTACCTGAAATAGTTACAGATCCAGCAAATGATTTATTCATTTGTGATACAGGAGTTCCTCCATATATATTTGATTTAAGTTCTAATACTCCTGTTGTTCTAGCTTCCTCTCCAATACCAGGAGATATGGTTGTCACTTATCATGAAACCGCTTTTGATGCTGATGATGATACAAATGCAATTGCAAACCCTGGAGCATATTCTGGTACTGATGGACAAGTTATTTACATCAGAATTGAATATTTAACATCAGATTGTTATGAAATATTGACTTTCACTTTAAATGTTTCTGGTCAGCCTATAATTAATCCAGTTTTAGACCTAGAAGTTTGCGATGATGACAGCAATGATGGATTTGAGGATTTTGATTTAACGGTTCAAGATTTAGGTATTTTAGGCGCACAACCTTCTACAGATTTTGTAGTGACGTATTACACAAGTTTT
>NZ_BAAAGF010000002.1:0-586011 GCF_039524015.1 Gaetbulibacter jejuensis
AGGATGGGATGGAACCTACAATGGAAACCCAATGCCATCAAGTGATTACTGGTTTGTAGTAGAGTACGACGAACCAATTGGTGGGCAGAGAAAAGAGTTTAAAGCTCACTTTACTTTGAAACGATAAACCAAAGAAGTTTATAAAAAGAAAAGGCTGAATTTTTATTCAGCCTTTTTCTTTTTTATGTGTTATATACTTTCTATAAATTGAAAGCTAAAGATAAAGTTACGTTAGAGTTTTTAGAATCTAAAAGAGCTGCATTTGTAAGACCAACACTATAGAATTGATGGTTAATCTCTCTGTCAGATTGATCAAAAGCTAAATCTAATTTTATATCACCAAAATTATATCCTAAACCTAGAGAATACCCAGTAAGATCACCATAAAAAGAATCATCTTCGTATGGGCTTTCTTCAAAACGATAACCACCTCTAAAACTTATTTGCTTATATCTGTATTCTCCACCAAATCTATATGTAGATGCGGCTTTAAGTGTATTACTAATAATATCATTTTGAGCAGAAAAATAAGTATCAGAAGTTGGCTTGAATTTAGTGTTTGAGTAATCTTTTCTAGAATAATCAAAACTAATTAAACCTTGCTCTCCAAAAACATAAGCTAAACTTCCTGTTAATTTACCAGGAGATTGTAATCTGTATCTTGGAAAAACATTAATAATAGCTGGGTTAATTACTTGAGTGATGTTTGAACCTCCATCATTTCTAACTGTAGCAAGATATTGAGTAGTTTCTTCTTCAATACTAAACCAAGTAGGAGAGTTATAGGTTAATCCTACTCTAAGTTCTTCTGTAAGCTTTGTAATCGCTCCTAACTGAAAAGAAAAACCAGTTCCTGTGGTGAATAGCGAATTTTCAAACCCAACTTCGTTAACCAAAGATCCTTCGTTTGAATTAAATTCATTCAAATAAGTGTATCGTTCATAATTGATGAAGTGAGTATTTAGGTTAAGACCTATATATAACTTGTCTTTAAATTGTGAAGCAAAGTTAAATGTAAACTTGCCATTATATCCAGTCGCAAGATAACTGTAATCGTGTTCAAAACTTCCAGGAGCAATATTTGAAAAATAAGAAGTGTTATCATCAGTATCACTGTTTGGTTCAAGAATATAGGATTCATAACCTAAAAAAGCTTGTTGGTTATTAAAACCGTAAGCAGAGCCAATATCAGCATAAGCGTCAGTATAGCTTTCGCCTGCAAAGGCAGAAATTTCATCAAGCCTCAAACCATGTGCATAAGACAAAAAGTAAGAATCTATTGAATTTGTACTTGTTCCAGTTGCAAACCAATCGTTATCATAATTAGCAACTTTATCATAAGCAATACTAAATACAAACTTTCTCCATGGTGAATTTTGATTAGTGTTATTAAAAACAAAAGCAGCTCCAGTTTGATGAAGATCAAATTTAGAGTCAGATGAAGATCGCATTTCTCCAAAATAATTAACATCGTTGTTGGTGCTTAAAATGGAAACAGAAGCCGAAGCATGACTTCTAGTAAATACAGCTGCTCCTGCAGGATTTAAACTAACGGCAGACATATCTCCACCAAGAGCTCCAAAAGCTCCACTCATAGCTCTAAATCGCGCTGTTCCTTGAATTTCGTCTGAAGAATATCTCAACGCATCAGATATATCTTGAGCCATAACATTAGACATAGATAGTATGCCTATGAATAGTAAACTTAACTTTTTCATATCAATTTTTAATTTAATATTTTAGGGAATATTATCGTCTTCTTCCAGATGAACCTCTGCTACCACTACTACGCGATGAAGAACCAGAAGAGCTTCTTACTGAAGAACTTCTAGATGATGAATTTACTCTAGTTCTTGTCGATGAAGAGTTAACTCTTGTTCTTGTAGAATTTGATCTAGGTCTTACAGAGTTGTTAGATCTTGTATTAACTCTAGTTCTATTTGGCGTGATAGAACTATTTCTTCTCGTTGTAGAAGAATTTACTCTAGTTCTTGTAGTGGTACTTCTAGGTCTAGTTAATGTAGAACGATTGGTTCTCCCAATACGACTATTATTTATTACAGAATTAGAACGTCTAGAATTGTAAGCATTGTTAATTTGACCACGTCTTGAGTTTACACGATTGTATGCATACCCATTTCGGTATCCATTGTAGTAGTATGGTCGATTGTAATAACCTCCATAATAGAAGCCATTGTAATATGGGTTACCCCAAAACGAATTGTAGCCATAATATCCCCAGCCAGAGTTCCAAGCCCAATTGTTCCAACCCCAAGAATTCCATCCCCAAGTGTTCCATCTATTCCATGAATAAAAAGGTCTATTCCAACCCCAATAATTGTAGTAACCCCAATTATTCCATCCATAATTAGAATACACATTTATGGTGATGTTATCGCTATCTTGTCCCCAACCAGCATATCCATTGTACTCATCGGTTGTATCTTCTTCTTCAGTGTAATTTCCTTCGTAAGATTCAATATCTGTGAATATTATATTTTCCTCAGGAATGCTTTCGTATTGTTGAGATTTTTCAGCAAAATAATTTTTGTAGTAGCTGCCGCTAGCGCTTGTAGTTTCTTGATAAGTGTCTTCTTCATAAACAACTCCATCAGAATTGTATATACCATCATTGTCATAACCAACATATTGGTATGAACCACAAGAAGCTAAAACAAAAGCAAAGCTTAGTGCAACAAAAAATGGCAATTTTGATATGATGTAATTTTTAAATTGCATAACTGTATAATTTTATTGTTGAACATTACAAAAATAGTTAGTTTTGTTGAACTATTTTTTTATTTAACATACGCACAATTTTTGTGCCAAAATACTTACAATGAGCAAAAATCTCACAAGTAGAGCAGAAGATTATTCTAAATGGTATAACGAATTGGTCGTAAAGGCTGATATGGCTGAGAATTCAGCAGTTAGAGGATGCATGGTTATAAAACCATATGGATATGCAATATGGGAAAAAATGCAAGCTGAATTAGATAGAATGTTTAAAGAAACAGGTCATCAAAACGCATATTTTCCACTATTTGTACCTAAAAGTTTATTTGAAGCTGAAGAAAAGAATGCCGAAGGGTTTGCAAAAGAATGTGCTGTTGTAACACATTATAGATTACAAAATGACCCTGATAATGAAGGAAAATTAAGGGTCGATCCAGAAGCGAGATTAGAAGAAGAATTAGTTGTGCGTCCAACTAGTGAAGCAATTATATGGAACACCTATAAAGGTTGGATTCAAAGCTATAGAGACTTACCTATACTTATTAACCAATGGGCAAATGTTGTACGTTGGGAAATGCGTACACGTTTGTTTTTGCGTACTGCAGAATTTTTGTGGCAAGAAGGACATACAGCTCACGCAACAGAAGCAGAAGCATTAGCTGAAGCCGAACAAATGAACAATGTGTATGCTGAATTTGCTGAAAACTTTATGGCTATTCCAGTTATTAAAGGATTAAAGACCGAAAGCGAACGTTTTGCTGGAGCAGTAGAAACTTATTGTATTGAAGCTTTAATGCAAGATGGTAAGGCTTTACAAGCAGGAACATCGCATTTTCTTGGGCAAAACTTTGCAAAAGCATTTGATGTAAAGTTTACAAATAATGAAGGAAAGCTAGACTATGTTTGGGCTACTTCTTGGGGAGTGTCTACACGTTTAATGGGAGCTTTAATAATGACACATAGTGATGATAAAGGTTTGGTTTTACCTCCTAATTTAGCACCAACACAAGTGGTTATTGTTCCTATATATAAAAATGATGAGCAGTTAAAACAGATTTCTGATCTAGCAAATACTATAAAAAACGATTTAAAAGCTTTAGGAGTAAGCTGCAAGTTTGATGGAAGAGAAACACATAGACCAGGAGCAAAATTTGCTCAGCATGAATTACAAGGTGTTCCTCTGCGAATTGCTATTGGACCTAAAGATTTAGAAAATGGAACTGTTGAATTAGCCAGAAGAGACACTTTAACAAAAGAAATTGTAAACCTTGATGGTTTACCTACTTTAATCTCAAAATTACTAGTTACCATACAAGAAGAATTATTTAATAAAGCTTTAAATTTTAGAAATAGTCATATCACAAAAGTTGAGACGTTTGATGAGTTTAAAGACGTTTTAGAGAATAAAACAGGTTTTATATCAGCGCATTGGGATGGAACTCCTGAAACAGAGCAAAAAATTAAGGAGTTAACAAAAGCAACAATTAGATGTATTCCTCAAGATGGAGAAGAAGAGGCTGGAGTATGCGTATTTACTGGTAACCCATCAAAAAGAAGAGTGCTATTTGCAAAGGCATATTAATTTTTTTTGAAAAAAAATTGATTAGCTATTGCAACATTTAAAAATAGTTGTATTTTTGCATCCGCAATGAGGAAATTGCATGTTCATTTAAAGATTGTTGCATATTTAAATTTTATAATTAAATTTGTGCTTTCAAAATTTAATGGCCCGTTCGTCTATCGGCTAGGACGCCAGGTTTTCATCCTGGTAAGAGGGGTTCGATTCCCCTACGGGCTACAATTTTTTAATAAGGAAAAAGTAAAATGGCAAATCATAAGTCAGCATTAAAAAGAATAAGAAGTAACGAAGCAAAGCGTTTAACTAACAGGTATCAGCATAAAACTACACGTAATGCTATTAAGAAATTACGTGAAATGGAAACAGCTAAAGATGCTCAGGATTTTTATCCTACAGTAGTTTCTATGATTGATAAGTTAGCTAAGAAAAATGTTATTCATGCAAACAAAGCAGCTAACTTAAAATCAGGTTTAGCTAAGCATGTAGCTTCTCTATAAGAAGAATTACTATTAAAAGATATTTTAAAAGCCTTTTCATTGAAAAGGCTTTTTTTATTGATTAAGTTTACAGTTACTATAAAGCAAATAAAAAACCCATGGAAAACTCCATGGGTTTTTAATATTTTATTATTAGGGTCTTTATTTATTAACCATTCATAGAGATTAAAAACTCTTCATTGTTTTTGGTTTGTTTAAAACGCTCGTTAATAAACTCCATTGCTTCAACAGGATTCATGTCTGCTAGGTATTTTCGCATTACCCACATTCTTTGAATGGTATTGTCATCAAGTAATAAGTCGTCACGACGTGTACTTGAAGATGTAAGATCAATAGCAGGGAAAATTCTACGGTTAGATATTTTTCTATCTAATTGCAATTCCATGTTTCCTGTACCTTTAAACTCTTCAAAAATTACTTCATCCATTTTTGAACCAGTTTCGGTAAGTGCTGTAGCTATAATTGTTAATGAACCTCCATTTTCAATATTTCTAGCAGCTCCAAAGAATCTTTTCGGTCTATGTAATGCATTAGCATCAACACCACCACTTAATATTTTACCTGATGCAGGTTGAACAGTGTTGTATGCTCTTGCCAAACGAGTAATCGAATCTAAAAGGATTACAACATCGTGTCCACACTCGACTAATCGTTTAGCTTTTTCAAGGACTATGTTAGCGATTTTTACATGTTCGTGAGCTTCTTTATCAAAAGTTGAAGCAATAACTTCGCCACGAACATTACGTTGCATGTCTGTTACTTCTTCAGGACGCTCATCGATAAGTAAAATCATTTGATATACTTCAGGATGATTTGCAGCAATAGCATTTGCAACATCTTTAAGAAGCATAGTTTTACCAGTTTTAGGTTGTGAAACAATCATACCACGTTGTCCTTTTCCAATAGGAGAGAACAAATCCATAATTCTGGTTGAAATAGTACTTTGCTTTTCAGCGATATTAAATTTTTCCTGAGGGAATAGAGGGGTTAAGTGCTCAAAAGATACTCTGTCTCTTACAACTTCGGGTTTTTGACCATTTATTTTACTCACTTTAATAAGAGGGAAATATTTTTCACCTTCTTTAGGAGGTCTTACATGACCTAAAACTGTATCTCCAGTTTTTAATCCAAATAATCTAATTTGAGATTGAGATACATAAATATCATCAGGAGATGATAAATAGTTGTAGTCAGAAGAGCGTAAAAACCCATATCCATCTTGCATGATGTCAAGTACACCCTCACTTTGTATTATAGCATCAAACTCAAAATCTGGTTCTCTATAACGGTTACGGTTGTCTTTATTACCGTTATTCCCATTATTGTTATTGGAATTGTTATTTTGGTTATTGTCTTTAGAGCGCTGTTGCTTATTGTTGGTGTTGTCTTTTTGAGCTTGCTGTTTGTTGTTAGCGCTGTCTTTTTGAGTTTGCTGTTTTTGGTTCGAGTTGTCTTTTTGAGACTGTCTTTTATTGTCTTTCGCAGTAGGTTTTTGGTTGTCTTTACTGTTATTGTTATTGCTGTTCTCTTTTTTAGACTCAGAAAACTCTATTTTTTGCTGCTCCTTAGACTGTTGATCGGCAGGTTTTTTTTGAATTCTCTGCCTTGGTTGTCTAGGTTTTCTTTCGGTAGTTTTTTTGCTTTTACTGCTCTCGTTAGATGCTGGAGCCTCATTTTTAAGAGCATCAGGGTTTGCAGCCTGATAATCTAGTATTTGATATACTAAATCCAATTTTTTTAATGAACGGTATTTAGGAACGTTCAGTTTTTGAGCTATTTCCTGTAACTCAGAAAGCTTTTTTTCTTTTAATTGCGAAATTTCAAACATGTATGTTTATTGAATAATTTTTATTGAATAGATTTAATCTGAATATTCTCTATTTTGAAATAAAAGGGAAAAACTAGAAAAAAATCTTGAAGATTAATAACCTGAAACTGTTGTGTGTAACAAATTACTACTGCAATAATACAATTTTATTTTAAAAACAAGTATATGTTTTAAAAAGAAACTACTAATTTTGTGCTTTAAATTTTAAAAAAGTAGATGCTTCAACGTATTCAAACTGTTTATTTATTAATTTCTGCTGGTATCTCAGCTGGTCTAATATTTGTTTTTCATTTATGGACTAATGCTTCGGATGTGCTGGTTTTTGTAAAAGACAACAATCTTTATTTAGGTTTGTTTTTGGCTTCAGCTTTTTTATCTTTGGTTTCAATATTTAGATATAAAAATAGGAAGTCGCAATTTGTTTTGGGACGACTTAACATCATATTAAACTTTATTTTATTAGGATTATTTGTATATCAATCGCTAAACTTATCTGGAGAAGCTGATGTTTCTGAGAAAGGTATTGGGATTCTTCTACCTATTTTTTCTATCGTATTTTTGGTTTTAGCCAATAAAGCCATCAAAAAGGATGAAGATCTTGTAAAATCTGTGGATAGATTACGATAAACCTTATATCTTAATTAATTTAGTGCGTAAGCCCAAGGTGAAGATCTTGGGCTTTTTTTATCGCTTTAACTCAATAACTTCTAGGTTATCAATTTTTTCTCCATCAATAGTAAAACGAAGCATTGTTCGTACTTTATGAAAACCGTGTTTGCCAACTGCACCAGGATTCATATGCAATATATTGAGTTTTTTATCAGGCATTACTTTTAAAATATGTGAATGTCCACAAATAAACAGATTAGGCGGATTGTTGTAAATTTCAGGTTTTACCCGTGGATTATATCTGCTAGGATAACCACCAATATGAGTTATCCATACATCAACATCCTCACACATAAACCTATTATGCTCAGGAAATTCAACTCTAGCTTTAGCGTCATCAATATTACCATATACAGCTCGTAAAGGTTTAAGTGCTTTAATGGCATCAGTAACACTTAAGTCACCAATATCACCAGCATGCCAAACCTCGTCGGCTTGTTTTACATATTTTAAAATGGTGTCGTCAATGTGACTATGTGTGTCTGAAAGTAGAAGAATTTTCTTCATATAATGTTAATGTAAAATGTTAACTCAGAAAACTAATTATCTTTGTCATTTACAAAAGTAGAAGTTTCCATTGAGATATTTTATCGAATTGTCATATAACGGAAAAGCATATCATGGTTGGCAAAATCAGCCTAATGCTATTTCTGTACAAGAAGTTATAGAGAAAGCACTTTCAACGTTATTGCAGCAAAAAACAGATATTGTTGGAGCTGGAAGAACTGATGCAGGCGTGCATGCATCGCAAATGTTTGCCCATTTTGATTCTGAAATAGAATTAAATACTCAGGATTTAACCTATAAGCTAAACTCATTTTTACCTAAAGATGTGGCAATACACAACATGTTTTTGGTGACTAACAATGCTCATGCGCGTTTTGATGCTACAGAGAGAACATATCATTACAAGGTTTCCAATCGTAAAAATGTGTTTACTTTTGATTATGCTTACTTGTTACAACTTCCGTTGGATGTAGAAAAAATGAATGCAGCCTGCGATGTTTTATTGCAGTATAAAGATTTTCAATGTTTTTCTAAAACAAATACAGATGTAAAGACGTATAATTGCATTATAAAGCATGCACGATGGATTAATGATAGCGGAGAGTTAACCTTTGTAATTACTGCTGACCGTTTTCTTAGAAATATGGTAAGAGCCATAGTTGGTACTATGGTGAATATTGGATTAGGTAAAACTACCGTTGAGGAATTGCATGATATTATAAAATCAAAAAATAGGAGTGAAGCAGGTTTTTCGGTTCCTGCTCATGGACTGTATTTAACCGAAGTAAAGTATCCTGATACGATAAAGAAATAAAAACTATATATGTCTAAAAAAGGAGCAGACGTTTTTGATATAAAACTTTTTAAACGATTACTAAAGTTTGTAAAACCTTACAAGCTTGTGTTTTTTGGTACCTTAATTTTTGTTATTGGACTGTCTGTTTTTGGAGTTTTTAGACCTAAAGTGCTTCAATTAGCTATAGATACAAAAATTGCTTTGCAAGAGTATGATGGCTTTTTGTTTTACATCATTATCATGATTGCGCTTTTAGTTTTAGAAGTTATTTCTCAACTTCTTTTTATTTATTATGCAAGTTGGCTAGGGCAATCTGTAGTTAAGGACATACGAGTAAAGTTGTTTAAACACATGTTGAGTTTTAAAATGAAATATTTTGATAACTCTTCAGTAGGTGTTTTGATTACTAGAGCAGTTACCGATATGGAGCGTATTGCTGATATTTTTGGTGAAGGCTTGTTTATGATTTTTAGCGATGTGTTGAAAATGTTAGCTGTAGCTATTATGATGTTTTCAATGAATTGGAAATTGAGCCTTATTGTATTTACTACATTACCAATTGTATTGTTTGCTACCAAGATTTTTCAGAAGTATATGAAATTAGCTTTTCAAGATGTAAGAACTGAAGTGTCTAACCTAAATAGTTTTGTTCAAGAACGTGTTACAGGTATGAAAATACTTCAGTTGTTTACAAGAGAAGATACAGAATATAAAAAGTTTATGGCAATTAATGAACGTCATAAAAAAGGTTGGTTAAAAACTGTATGGTATAACTCTATTTTCTTTCCTATTGCAGAATTTTTATCATCAATAACATTAGGATTGGTTGTTTGGTATGGAGGACTTAATGTAATTATGGATAGTACAGCTTCTCTTGGTGAACTTACTGCTTTTATCATGATGATTCCTATGTTGTTTAGACCGCTTAACCAAATAGCTAATAAGTTCAATACACTACAAATGGGAATGGTTGCTGCTGATAGAGTATTTAAGGTATTGGATACTACATCTCAAATTGATGATAGTGGTAATGTGGTAGCAACACAATTTAAAGGAGACATAACTTTTAAAGACGTGCATTTTTCTTATATAGAAAATGAAGAAGTTCTTAAAGGTATATCTTTTAATGTAGAAGCTGGACAAACCATAGCTATTGTTGGTGCTACAGGAGCAGGAAAGTCTACAATTATTAATTTGTTAAATCGGTTTTACGATATTCAAAAAGGTGAAATTTGTGTTGATAGTGTCAATATAAAGAGCATGACTTTGCAATCGTTACGCGCACAAATTGCAGTGGTATTGCAAGATGTGTTTTTGTTTGCTGATACGATTTTAAATAATATTACACTTAATAACGATACCGTTACGGAAACTGAAGTGCAACAAGCAGCAAAAGATATTGGAATTCATGATTTTATAATGAGTTTGCCTAATGGTTATCATTATAATGTTAAAGAAAGAGGTGTGATGCTATCTTCAGGTCAACGTCAGTTAATATCATTTTTAAGAGCTTATGTTACTAATCCAAGTATTTTGGTGTTAGATGAAGCTACCTCTTCGGTAGATTCTTATTCTGAGCAATTAATACAAGATGCAACCGATAAAATTACTAAAGGTAGAACATCAATAGTTATTGCTCATAGGTTAGCAACCATTAAAAAAGCAGACAAAATTATTGTAATGGATGCTGGTAAAATTGTTGAAGAAGGTACACATAAAACGCTTCTTAAAAAAGAAAATGGTTATTACAAAAACCTATACGAAGTGCAGTTTATGAAAGAAGAACTGGCTTAAGAACCTTGAGCAGCTTTTTGAGTTTCAATAATTTGTTGAAAATCACCATTTAAATACATTATAACAAACATTCCAATACTAAGGGCAATAAAGAAAAGTATTAAAATAAAAATAAATAGTAAGCCTCTTAGTAATAAATGTTTTAAACTCAGTCTATAAATTCTTTGTAAGCAATACGCTGAATATAATATCATTAACGGAAGCAAAAACAAGCTCATTACACCATAAGTTATACCAAAAAAAGCGCCTATAATTACTATTGCTGCAGAAACAACAGATATTTGTGCTTGTATGTACATAAACACAACAACCATTTCGGTGTAGTTGAATTTTTTTAGTCCAATAAAAGTCAGTTTTGCAATTAACGCATAGATAGGTACATATAGCATCATAACAATAGATTGATACTCTTGTAAAAAACTCATGTTGCGTTGTTGCATTTCTTCTTGACCTTTTGGTGTTATTGCAGAAAAATCCATGATTTCAGGAAAAAACTTATTTAAAGCTAAAACGTAAAGACCACTTAGGGTTAATGCGACACCAAAAAAACTAATAGGGTTTACATAACGTTTTCTAACACCTTCAATATAACTTACAATAACAGCTTCGGGTTTTTTAAATAAGTCGATAATAGTACGTAGTAGCTTGTTGTCGTAATTAAAAAATGTTTCGCTAATGTGTTCAAATAAATTCTTAAAATTAAGTCTGTTTCTTATTACTTTTCCGCCACAAGCATTGCAATAATCGCTGTTTTCAGATAAAGTAATATTACAGTTTTTACAATTCATACTTATGCGCCTTTTACTTTATTAGCTGCATCAATTCCTTCTTTTATACCATTAATTATTATAGGAGATAATAGGATTAAAGAAATGATAGCGTATATAAAAAACATAACTAGCATATTGGCTAAAGTTTGCCAAAAACCAGCTCCAATAACTCGTTTAAATATATAGATGTAATAAATAACAGAGAGAAAAGAAATTAAAGAGCTTACTAAGTAATAATTAGCTCCAGCACATAAAAAAATGATGTTAAGCAATGCTGTAACAATAATAACCTGTGACGAATAATAAAGGTTAATAACTATATGTTCGGTGAAATTAAACTGTCTGTAGTTGGTAAGGTAATGAGCAGCCCAAGTTGCAAGTGCTGAAACAGGAACGGTTATTATGTAAATTAGGTTTTGATAATTAGAGACATTTTGCTGAATATTAACTTGGTCTTTTATAAATTCAGATGAGCTAGTTGTTTCACTGTCAAAATTACTTAAAAAGGAGAAGTCGTTAAAAAGCACATCCTTAAAAAAGGTGTTGAGTAAAAATACTTGAATACCAATAAGTGTAAGCGAAATGGCAAAATACTGTATAACGTTAATATACTTTTTTCTAGTGCCATTAATATAACTTACAATAACAGCTTCGGGTTTTTTAAAAAGCAAAATGAATGTTTGTAAAAGCTTATTGTCATATTGAAAAAGGTGCTCTTTTACTTCAGAAAAAATATTAGCAAGAGTTAAGCGATTTCTAATAACTTTAGCGCCACATTCAAAGCAATAATTTTGCTCTACTGCAAGGTTAGTATTACAGTTTTTGCAATTCATTTTATACCATATCTTTTTTAATCATTTCAGTGAGATTAGCAGTGTCATTATACATCACAAACTCACCATTTTTAATATATGAAATTTGTCCAGTTTCTTCACTAACAACAATCGCTAAGGCATCAGTTTTTTCGGTAATTCCAATAGCTGCTCTATGTCTTAAACCAAAACGTTGCGGAATATTTTTCTCGTTATTTACAGGTAAAATAACACGAGTTGCTTTTACCACATTGTTTTCAATAATTATGGCTCCATCGTGCAGCGGACTGTTTTTAAAGAATATACTTTCAATAATGGCTTGAGTAACCGAGATATTCATATTGTCTCCAGTTCCTGTTAAAAAATCAAGATTATTATTGCGTTCTAAAACAATTAAAGCTCCAGTTTGAGTCGTTCCCATTTTGTTGCATGCAGCAATTATGGCGTCAATATCTGTTTCAGTTTCAACTTCGGTTTTTAAGAACCGTATTTTACTAAAGAATTTTCGTTTACCACCTAAATTCGTAGATCCAACCATAAGCAGAAATTTCCGTATTTCGGGTTGAAATACTACTATTAAGGCTATAATTCCTACTTTCATAAACCCATCAAAAATATTATGAAGCATATTCATGTTGAGTAAATCGGTAAGTTTCCAAACGGAGTAAATTACTATAATTCCTATAAAAATATTTATGGCAACAGTACCTTTTACTAGCTTATATACATAGTAGAGTAAAATAGCGACGAGAAACACGTCGATAAAGTCTATAAGCGTAAAATCCCAAAATTTGAATTTATCCAAGGTTAAGGCGTTTGTGTAAATGTAACAAAATATGATTAATAAATAAATTCGTTGTTATCTATTGTTATTGAATCTAGTTTTATGTTAGAAACAAGCGATTTAAAAGTGATGTAGTCTTGAATACTTAATTTTTCATCAAAGTTTAGCTTAATGCTAATTGCCTTGTTAGGAAATTGGTGTTTCAAGTTTGTAAGATGATTTTCAAACTCAGAATAATGTATTGTTTTAATACTTAATTCATCATTGGTGTTAGAAATATGAATTTTTTTATCTAAACCTAACTTTAGATGTATAGCTATAGTATTGTCTTTAGGAAGTTGAGACGTCTTTTTTTGTATGCCAACTGAAGATTCTTCCCAATAGACCACATCAGTAAACTCTATAAACCCTAAGTTTTTAATGCTAGTATCATTGCAACTATAATAGTTTTTAGCATTTTCATTTTTATGCATTTCAGCATTTCTCTTTTTGTCTTGTAAAAATTTTATTTTGGGTATAGCTTGTTCTAGTGTTAATCGCTTATCAACATTAACCAGCCAATTGGTGGTGCTAATTAAGTTTTTTCGGTTGAGTTCTAGACTATCTGGTTGGGTTTCATCGTAAAACAAATAAGCTGAAGATACATCTTTTACTTCTGTAATTTTTGCCTTATTAATTTCTGGCAGCAAAACAATTTTGTCTTTTCCACAGGATAAGCATAAAGCAGTTAGTATTACTATATAGAATTTGATTTTC
Organism: Gaetbulibacter jejuensis; assembly: GCF_039524015.1. NCBI lineage: Bacteria > Pseudomonadati > Bacteroidota > Flavobacteriia > Flavobacteriales > Flavobacteriaceae > Gaetbulibacter > Gaetbulibacter jejuensis. The sequence goes on from NZ_BAAAGF010000002.1 coordinate 13,529, forward strand.
ATTAGTGTAATAGATTTGTAAGTTTTATACATTCCATAGCTTCCTTAACATCATGTACTCTTAAAATAGTTGCTCCTTTTTGTAAGGCAACAGTATTTAAAACTGTTGTGCCATTTAAAGCTTCTTTTGGAGTGTTGTTTAAGGTTTTGTAAATCATCGATTTTCTAGACACTCCAGCCAATAATGGTAATTCAAGCATTTTAAAAAGGTCGAGTTTGTTTAGTAGCTCAAAGTTTTGTTCGGTAGTTTTGGCAAAACCAAAACCAGGATCTACAATAATATCGATAATACCAAGAGCTCTTGCGGCAGTTATTCTTTCAGAAAAGTAAAATAAAATATTTTTTACCAAATCATCATAGCTTGTATATTGTTGCATAGTTTGAGGTGTACCTCTCATGTGCATCATAATATATGGTACTTGCAATTGGGCAATGGTTTTAAGCATATCTTGATCCAATAAGCCTGCTGAAATATCGTTTATCAAGGCAGCTCCAGAGTTGATAGCATGTTTAGCAACGGCACTTCTAAAGGTGTCAACCGAAATTAAAACATCAGGAAATTCTTTTAAAGTTAGTTCAATAATTGGAAGTATGCGTTTTAACTCTTCGGTTTCAGAAACATGTTCAGCATTAGGTCTTGAGCTGTAAGCACCAATATCTATAAACCTTGCTCCATCTTTAAGCATTACATATATTTGAGAGAGTAGCTCACTTTCGTTTTTGTATTTTCCACCATCATAAAACGAATCTGGAGTTACATTTAAAATACCCATTACTTGAGGTGTGCTTAAATCTATAAGTTGCCCTTTGCAATTAATAGTCATAAATAAGAATTTGAAGTGTTAATAGTAGCAAACTTTAAAGGCTAAACTTTGAACTTTAAACTTTTTTATGCGAAATTTACGGAAAATTAAATGTTTTAAATGCAAGATACCTCAAAACAGTACGACGACGTTATAAAAACATGCCGAGACTTATTTGTTAATAAAATGAAAGACTACGGAAGTGCATGGAGAATATTAAGATTACCGTCGTTAACCGACCAAATTTTTATAAAAGCGCAACGTATTAGAAGTCTTCAGCAAAACGACATACGAAAAGTTGATGAAGGCGAAACCAGTGAGTTTATAGGTATAATAAACTATTGCATTATGGCGCTTATACAGTTAGACAAAGGTGTTGTAGAACAGCCAGATTTATCGGTTGAAGAAGCTACTGAATTGTATGATGAAAAAATAGGCATTACCAAGCAATTAATGATGGATAAAAACCACGATTATGGTGAAGCTTGGAGAGAAATGCGCGTAAGCTCATTAACCGATTTAATTTTACAAAAACTATTGCGCGTAAAACAAATTGAAGATAACGCAGGAAAAACACTGGTTAGCGAAGGTATAGGTGCTAATTATCAAGATATGATAAACTACGCTGTTTTTGCAATGATTCACTTAAAAGAATAACACATGAAATTTATAGTAAATGTTAGTAGATTGCTTGTTGGAGCACTTTTTATATTCTCAGGTTTTATAAAACTTAACGATCCGTTAGGGTTTTCGTATAAACTCCAAGAGTATTTTAGTTATGACGTACTTAATATTCCTTTTTTAGAGCCTTATGCTTTAGGGATCTCCATTTTTGTGGTTATTTTTGAAGTAGTTTTAGGTATATTTTTACTCATAGGTTATAAACCTAAGTTTACTGTTTGGAGCCTTTTGGCAATGATTGTGTTCTTCACATTTTTAACCTTTTATGCAGCCTATTTTGATAAAGTAAAAGACTGTGGTTGCTTTGGTGATTTCTTAAAACTTACACCTTGGGAATCATTTACCAAAGATGTTATTCTGCTAATACTTATTTTAATCCTGTTTTTTGGAGTAAAACATATCAAACCAATTTTTGGAAAATTAGGACTAACCGTTGCATCGCTATTAAGTTTTATAGCATGTTTATGGTTTGCTTACCATGTGTTAATGCACTTACCTGTATTTGATTTTAGAGCCTACAAAATAGGAAGCAACATACAAGATAATATGACAATTCCAGAAGGCGCTAAAAAACCTGTTATGGAATGGACATGGTTATTTGATGTCAATGGTGAAGAAAAAGAATTCGTGACTAATGGGTCTTATCCAACAGTTGAAGGAAAACTTATAAGTTATGAAACCAAGGTTATTGAAAAAGGATATGAACCTTCTATATTGGATTTCTCTATAGAGTCTGACGATGAAGATTTAACCACTCAATTTCTTGAAGAAGACCACCTTGTAATGATAACGAGTTATAGCTTAGAGTCTGCTGAAGTTGATGGACTTAAAAAACTTAAAGCAGTGTCAGATAAAGCTATTGAAAACGGTTATACTGTTATTGGGCTTTCTGCATCTGGAAACGATGTAAAAGCACAAATTAAAAAGGATTACGACTTAAATTTCGATTTCTATTTGTGTGATGAAAAAGTGCTAAAAACTATTGTGCGTTCTAATCCTGGAGTATTGGTATTAGAAAAAGGAACAGTACTTCAAAAAGAACATTGGAATGATATTGAAGATATTGAGTTGCCAAAGGTTGAGCGTAAGCAGGAAGTTATTAAAGATGATGGAACAGTATATTTAATTGATGGCGAAATATCAACCAAAGAAGAAGTAGAAGCTTTAACTAAAGATGATATTGAAGCAATGTATGTTCTAAAGGAAAGAAACGAAGGCGATGTTTTGGATTCAATTAATGCAGCAAATAAAACCAACTATACATCATTTGTTGAAGCTGTTTTAAAAAAGGAGTAATCTGATAAGCTATTTCCTAAATAAAGCCTTTTATGCAATACTTACCTTATTAGGAGTAGTTACGGTAATCTTTTTTCTGTTTAATGTCTTACCAGGAGATCCTGCTCAAATGATGTTAGGTCAAAACGAAGACAGCAAACAGCTAGCAATTGTTAAAGCAAAATATGGTTTCGATAAACCCATAGGAACCCAGTATTTGTATTACCTTAATGATTTGTCACCTTTGTCTTTTCATTCAACTTCAAAAAGTGATTATACGTATTTGAGAGACGGAAAATACACATCTTCAAAACTATTCACTATTGGTAATACTACAACAGTTTTAAAATTTCCTTACCTAAGAGAATCGTTTACCAAACAAGGAAAAAAGGTGACACAAGTAATTGGAGAAACGCTTCCTAATACCTTTGTGTTGGCTGTTTCTGCTATTGTAATTGCAATAATTTTAGGGATTATTTTCGGGATTATATCAGCATTGTACAAAGACACATGGATTGATAAAATTATTCAAATCCTAAGCACATTAGGAATGAGTGTGCCTTCCTTTTTTAGCGCAATACTCTTTGCGTGGTTATTTGGGTTTGTACTTCATAAATACACTAATCTTGAAATGACAGGAAGCCTTTATGAGTTAGATGATTTTGGCGAGCGTATGCATATTAAATGGAAAAACCTTATTCTACCAGCTATTGTATTGGGAATTCGTCCACTAGCAGTAGTAATACAACTTATGAGAAACTCGCTATTAGAAGTCTTTAATCAAGATTACATAAGAACAGCTAGAGCAAAAGGACTAAACGAATTTCAGGTTATAAAACGTCATGCTATAAAAAACGCATTAAATCCCGTGGTTACTGCAATTTCAGGATGGTTTGCATCTATGCTAGCAGGAGCTGTTTTTGTAGAATATATTTTTGGATGGAATGGTCTCGGAAAGGAAATCGTGAATGCATTAAATACTTTAGATTTACCAGTAATTATGGGAGCTGTATTAGTTATTGCAATTGTATTTGTAAGTATTAATATTTTAGTCGACATAATCTACACATGGTTAGATCCTAAAGTAAAATTGCAATAAAAATGAAAAAAATGAACATTCTATTAGTAGCGCTAATTAGCTTTTTAAGCTGTAGTAAAGACACTCCAACTCAATTTTCGCAAGATGCCTTAAATGATACATTTGTAACCTTAAGCGGAGAAACAATACCATTTAATGAAATACTTACCAAGCACGAAGGTAAAACCATATTAATTGATGTTTGGGCATCTTGGTGTAAAGATTGTATAAAAGGCATGCCAAAAGTTAAAACTTTACAAGAAAATAACACCAATGTTGTCTATGTCTTTTTATCTTTGGACAAGAGTATGGATAGCTGGAAGAGAGGAATAGATAAATATCAGGTTGAAGGCGACCACTATTTTATGCAATCAGGTTGGAAAGGTGACTTTGGAACTTTTATTGACTTAGATTGGATTCCAAGATATATGGTAGTTGATGAAACAGGAGCAATCAAACTCTTTAAAGCAGTGAAAGCCGACGATAGTAAACTTATAAATGCATTAAAATGAGAAAAAAAATAGTAGCAGGTAACTGGAAAATGAATAACGATTTATCGTTAACAGAAGGATTAATAACCGATTTAAAATTGCAATCAAAAACATCTGATGCGCAAGTGATGGTTGCTCCTACGTTTACCAATTTGTGGCCTGCTTTTCAGTCATTAAGAGAAACCGATATTGAAGTTGTAGCACAAAACATGCACTTTGCTGAAAATGGTGCCTACACAGGAGAAATAAGTGCAAGCATGCTAAAAAGTGTTGGAGTTAAAACAGTAATACTAGGTCATAGTGAACGTCGTGCATATTTTAATGAAACCGATGAGCTTTTGGCTAAAAAAGTTGATGCTGCTTTAAACAATGAAATGACTGTTATTTTTTGTTTTGGTGAAGAGCTAGGTGATAGAAAATCTGGTAATCATGAGCATGTAGTTGAAAGCCAAATTAAAAATGCTTTGTTTCATTTAGAAGCGTCTGCATTTAGTAATATAATATTAGCTTACGAACCTGTTTGGGCTATTGGTACAGGAGAAACTGCGTCACCAGAACAAGCTCAAGACATGCACGCATTTATTAGAACAACATTGGCTAATAAGTATGGCAGTGAAGTAGCTGATAGTGTTTCAATATTATATGGAGGAAGTGTAAAGCCTAATAATGCTAAAGAAATTTTCTCTAAACCAGATGTTGATGGAGGGTTAATAGGTGGAGCATCACTAAAAGCAGAAGACTTTTTTGCGATAGTTAATGCGTTCTAATTAGAAGTAAATAATATAAAAAAAACGGTCTTAAAATTTTAAGACCGTTTTTTTTATATACCTATTTCAACCTGAAAGCGCATGTACCAATTATTAGCACTGCTAGAATCGAAATAGCTTAAATCGCTATTGGTAACTTCGGCTTGCAGTTTTAAAGCGTGTTCCCAAATGTATTTAGTTACACCCAAACTGTATTGATTGGTTTGTGGAGTTAAGGCTTCAATATCTTCATGAGGTTTTTGATACGAATATCTACCTATAAGTTCGTAGTTGTTTTCAAAAATATAACTCAATTGCGCATCAAATCCATGACCAACAAAAACGTATCTAGTGTCAGTATTGTCTTCAGGGTTTACCGTTATAGGATTGTTAGTTGTTCTATTCATGTAAGCTGTTTGAAACGCCCAACCATTATACTTTAAAATCGCGTCTAAAAGAACAGATTGCATATCGCGTTGCTCAAATAAATCGTCACCTAGAGTGCCTCTGGTTCGTCTTGCTTTTTCATTATAATGATACACACCAGATAACATTAGTTTAGGTGTAGCTTCTCGCTTGATATCACCTTCAAAAAGAGTTCCGTTGTTTTTAAATGCACCAAAAGGAAACAATTCTAATCGACCTGTAAATGCTAATCCATTGTCTGGATCTTTGGTCCAGTTTCTACCTTCACCTGTACTAATTGCAGTTTTAACATTGTATGAAAACTGATTTTGTAATTCGTTTAAATAATACACTTGCAAACCAAAATCTCTATCAATATTAAAACGAGCGTTGTTGATAGAACGATCTGTAAGTTGTAAAGCTCCCGAAGAGTTAATACGTTGTCTGTTACCAGGTAATTTTGTTTGACCAAAACCAATGTTCCAGTGATTATCTGGTCTATAAAACACAATAGCATCTCTTATAATATTGAGGTTTTCGCCATCCTCAATAGCTCCAACATCGTTTGGAGAAAACGATAACTGAATTACATAAATTATTTTTGGGTCACCAACATAACCGTCAAAACGTAAACGTAAACGTCTTATCATGGCTTCATAAGCAGGATCTTCGTCTTCGTTGTTTAAATACGTTAAACGATTTTGCATTCTAAATCTAATATTCAACTTAAAAATACTATCAGGAGAGGTAATACCTAGTCCTTTTCCGTAGCTATAATAAGGAAGTGCAGAAAGTTTAATATCGTTATTGTCTTGAGCGTTTGTTATTGTACAAAAGCAAAAAAGACATAAAGCAATAATGAGTTTGTTCATTTTAAAATCAATTTAGCTACAAAAGTAAGAGTAACTAAATTAAGGATTAGTAAATTTGCAAAAAAAAAGATGTCAAATACAATATACATAGGCTATTACTTTAAAGTACAACCGTTGCAACCAGCTGTTGAAATTTTGATTGCTGAATTAGGTTATGCTGGTTTTGAAAGTTTTGTTGAAACAGAAGAAGGTGTTACAGCGTACATTCAAAAAGAGGAGTGGAGTGAAACTATTCTTGACGATATACAAATCTTAAACTCTAATGAGTTTGAAATTTCTTTTTCGTTTGAAGACATTGAGCAAACCAATTGGAATGAAGAATGGGAAAAAAACTTCACACCAATAGTTGTAGATGAGAAATGTTCGGTACGTGCGCCTTTTCATGACAAACCAAATACAGAGTACGATATAATTATTGAACCAAAAATGAGTTTTGGTACTGGTCATCATGAAACCACACATATGATGATACAGTATATTCTTAATAATGATTTTAAAGATAAATCGGTTTTAGATATGGGTTGCGGAACAGGAGTTTTAGCGATTTTAGCTGAAATGAAAGGCGCAAAACCAATTGATGCCATAGACTATGATAACTGGTGTTATTTAAATAGTTTAGAAAATGTAGAACGTAATAATTGTGAGCATATTACAGTTTTAGAAGGAGATGCAAGCTTATTGGTAGATAAACATTATGATGTTATTATAGCTAATATAAATCGAAATATCCTTTTAAACGATTTAGACAAATATGTAGCATGTTTGAAAAAAAATGGTATGTTGCTCTTAAGTGGTTTTTATAAAGATGATATACCAGTTTTAGAGGCTGAATGTAATAAGCATATGTTAAAACTCGTTGAAACTTTAGAGAAAAACCATTGGGTTGCTCTAAAATTTTTAAATTAGTCTAAAAAAAGAAGAAGAATGGGAACTATAGAAAAAACATCAGAAGAAATTCTTTTTAAAGAAGACACCCTAAGACAAAACGAAATTGTGCTTTACAATGACGATGTCAATACTTTTGACCATGTTATTGAAACTTTAATTTTTGCTTGCGACCATACTCCAGAACAAGCAGAGCAATGCTCTATTATAGTGCATTACAAAGGAAAATGTACTGTAAAAACTGGTGATTACGACGATTTAAAACCACGCTGTTCTAAACTCTTGGAAGCAGGTTTAAGTGCCGAAATTGTTTAGTGAGGCAATTTGTCTTTTAAAACACCGTAAATGTAAGTTCCAAATATAGCAGCAGCTATAACTATAAGCATGCTAAAAACACCTGTACCAACCAAAATATACATTGGTCCAGGGCAAGCTCCAGAAAGTGCCCAACCTAGTCCAAATATTGAACCACCTACAATGTAACGTGTTAATCCCATCTCCTTTTTAGGAACATTAACTTGAGTGCCTTCAATATTTTTTAGTTTTAAAATCTTAGCTAGTTGTAATAGTAAAATACCAGTTACTACAGCGCTTCCTATAATTCCGTACATGTGAAACGATTCAAATTTGAACATTTCATAAATGCGATACCATGATACAGCTTCAGACTTTACTAAAACAATTCCGAAAAAGATACCTACTAATAAAAATTTTAAATACTTCATACTAACCAAAAATTAAAGGAAACAATAAGTGAATCATTACTAAGCCACCAATAAAAAAGCCTATAACTGCAATAAGAGAAGGTAATTGTAAACTACTTATACCTGTTATGGCATGACCAGAGGTACAACCTCCAGCATAGCGAGTACCAAAACCAACTAAAAAACCACCAAAAATTAAAATGGCTAAATTTTTAATGGTGAAAATAGAGTCTAAACTATAGAGTTCTGGTGGTAACAGTGATTTACCAACGTTATTGAAACCTAAAGCATTAAGGCTTTCAATAGTTTTTGGATTTAGGTCAATATTAGTAGGTTCTGACAAATAAAATTGAGCGATAAAACCACCAATAACAGCACCTAATACTACAATAAGATTCCATTTGTAGTCTCTCCAGTTTATATTAAAAAAAGACACTTTTTTTCCTGCACCACCAATGGCACAAAATGTTCTTAAGTTTGACGACATCCCAAATGTTTTTCCAAAGTAAATAAGTGTAAACATTACTAAGGCTATCAAAGGACCAGTAACATACCAAGGCCAAGGTTGTAAAATATAGTCTATCATAAATTTATTTTTTGCAAAGTTACTTTTAAGTCAATTATCGTTGTGTGATAAATGTTACTTAAAAGTTTAAAACTTCTATTTTATTTCTGCTGAGTTTTATTTTGTTATCATTTTCTAGTTGTTTCAATAGTCTAGAAATTACAACTCTAGAGGTATGAAGGTCTTCTGCAATATTTTGATGGGTTTTACTAATTGTAGTAGATGCATTTAGTTTTACTTGGTCAATTAAGTATTTAAATAAACGCTCATCCATTTTCATAAATGCAAGTGTATCGATAGTTTCTAGCATTTCATTAAAGCGTATTTGATAGCTTTGAAGAATAAAGTTTCTCCAACTATCATTATTATGAAACCATTCACTCATTTTTTCATTAGGAATCATGATAACTGTTGAGGTTTTGTCAGCAACAGCTCGTATTTTACTTTTTGATTTAGCCATACAACAGGTAAGAGACATTGCACAGGTATCTCCAGTTTCGAGAACATATAATAAAAGTTCGTTACCATTGTTGTCCTCTCTAAATACTTTAATGTTGCCTTCAAGCAATAGAGGAACGTGTGTGAGTTCTTGATCAATATCCATAATAATGTCATTAGCTTCAAACGTTTTTAATACACCATTCTTGGTTATGCTATTTACCAATTGTTCGTCAAAATTATAATGAAAAGGCGCTAAAATTTCTTTTTGTATCATACATCAAAAATAAGGAAATACATTTTTGAAATAATTGTTTGGAAGTTTTTTAATAAAAGTATTATATTTGCACCCACTTTAAAACGGCCTCGTGGCGCAACTGAATAGCGCATCTGATTACGGCTCAGAAGGTTACAGGTTTGAATCCTGTCGAGGTCACTAGATAAAATCCTAATTCATTTGAAAATAATGAGTTAGGGTTTTTTGTTTTTACTTTATTAATTTTATTTGTTTGTTAATTAGTACAGCAAATTTATCTTACAGTTTTTACATAAGATAAGATTATCTACTTAAGATTTATATACTGTTTGTACAGCATTTATCGGTTTTACACAGGCAGTATTTTAAATTATAAATATGTAACACTGCTAAAGAAACAGAAGAGATATGCATTAAGCTTTCAGGTAATGAAATCCACAATAGTCTTTCATTTATTATTAAAAAAAATAAACAAGACCAATTAATCCATAACAAAGGCTTCATGAAAGGCTTTGATGTGTTTTGAGTAGAACGTTTTACTGCTATTAATGAAATAGCAAGAAAGATAAAATCTAAACTTTTCCACCAAAAAGGACTTGAAGCACAACCTCCAGCAGCACAAGAGTGTACTATGAAGAGCAAAGGTGTGGCAATACAATGGAGTAAACATAGCGTACTTGCAAGCGCTCCAACTGTATCTGGTTTTTGTAAAATAATTTTCACTTAATATAATTATTAATGCAACTAGGTTGCAAATATAATTTTATTATTTGGTTTTACAACATAGTTGTGATAACTTTGAGTTATGGCAATAATAAGAAAGACCAAATCAGTAGAAGCGCTTTTAACCTTATTTAATAAAGCTGAGAATGCAATGTCAGTTGTAGAGTTGGTAAAACAACTAGAAAAAGAAATGAATAAAACAACTGTTTATCGTATTTTGGACCGTTTAGAAGAGAGTGGGCATTTACACTCATTTATAGGTAAAGATGGATTAACGTGGTATGCCAAATGTAAAGATTGTGATGAAGCTCATCACCATGATGCGCATCCTCATTTTCAATGTTTAAATTGTGGTAAGGTAGAATGCTTGTCAGTTGATGTTTCTATTCCAAAAATACCTAAGCGCGAAGTAGTTGTCTCTCATGTTTTAATTCAAGGAAAATGTGAGTCTTGTGTTAAATAATATAATATTTGTAAAAATAAAAAGCAGCTATTTTATAGCTGCTTTTTTTATATCATCAATGAGTGTTTACTTTTATTCAACAATGCTTAACTCATCAACAATGTGACTTGATTTTGCGTATTTGTCTATTAACCATAGTACAAATCTTATATCAACATTAATAGTTCTTTGTAGGTTTGAGTCAAAAATAACATCTCCAGCCATAGCTTCAATGTTTCCGTCAAAGGCTAAACCAATTAATTCTCCTTTTCCATTTAGTACTGGAGAACCAGAGTTTCCTCCTGTAATATCATTATCTGATAAGAAGTTTACAGGCAATTCACCTTTACTGTTTGCGTATCTACCGTAGTCTTTTTTATTGTAAATATCTAGTATGCCTTGAGGTAAATCAAACTCATCATCATTAGGCTTATATTTATTGATTAAGCCTTTAAAAGTTGTATAGTTATTTACAGCAGCATCGTTTCTTGGATCTTTAGGTAAGGCTCTTACTTTACCATAAGTTAGACGTAATGTAGAGTTAGCATCTGGATATTTTATATTACTTAATTCAGATTTTCTTAACCCATCAACTAACAATCTAAAAGATTTTTGGTAGTCTTCTAGTGGTTGTTTTATATGTTCAGGTTGTTCTCTGTATTTTTCTAATAAGCCTGATGAGAGTTTATAAAGAGGATCGTTAGCTAGTAAATTAGCATCAGGATATTTTAAAAACGCTTCTGCGCGTTCTTTTGATGAAAATAAACTTAACTTAAAGATTGTATCAATAAACGAATTAAAATCATTGCTTTCAGAAACATTCAATACTACTTCTGGTAAGTCGTAATTAGATTTAGAAGTATAAAGTTCTAATTGAGCTGCTAACATTTCTTTTTCTAAAGGAAGGTGAAAATCTTTATAAGAATTCTCAATGAATTTAGTTAATTCAGGTAATAATTCTTTACGCTTTGCTTCATTAGCTTCAATATAGGCTTCAAACCCTTTCCCTATACGATAAGGTAACATTGAAAACGTACTAGAACGTAACATTATTCTAAGGTAATTGTCATGTTTAGCTTTTTCGTTTGTTAAGTTGTAGTAGTTGTTTATGTTACTAATTACATCTCCATAGGTTTCTTTATTAGGTTTTTTGTTGGCCCATTTATCAAAGTTTTTCTCTACCTTTCGTTTAGTTTCAGCAGTTTTATGAGCTGTTAAGGCATCGATCATCCCTTGTCTATTTTTCCAATAGTTTGCTATTCCTGCATATTTAGAGGCGTACATTAAATTTATGGACTCATCTTTATCCATATATTTTTTCATAACGTCCATACTAAGCTTTGAACCTTCAACCCAAGCAGGATAAGCATAATTAACATTTTGTTCAATACCTTCTGCAGGCATCCAACGGTTAGTTCTTCCTGGGTAACCTAAAATCATTGCAAAATCATTTTCTTCAACACCTGAAATATTTACAGGTAAGTGATACTTTGACTTTAAAGGAACGTTACTAGTTGAATATTGAGCAGGATTACCATTAGCATCAGCATATACTCTAAAAATAGAGAAATCCCCTGTGTGACGAGGCCACTCCCAGTTATCAGTGTCTCCACCAAATTTTCCTATTTTGTCAGATGGTGTTCCTACTAGTCTTACGTCAGTATAATCTTCATAAACGAAGTAGTAATATTCGTTACCTTGAAAAAACGAACGAACAGAAACGGTATATTTACCACCTTCGTTATTTTCTTGCTCAATTTTTGCAATTTCTTTGTTAATGGCAGCTTCACGCTCTTCTTCGGTCATTGAATCGTTAACTTGAGACAATATACGGTTTGAAACGTCATCCATTCTAACAAAAAACCTCACGTATAAGCGCTCAGGTTTTAATTCTTCTGAAAGTGATTTTGCCCAAAAACCATTTTTTAAATGGTTTTGTTCAGCAGTTGATAATTCGGCAATTGCATTGTAACCACAGTGGTGGTTAGTTAAAACCAGTCCGTTTTCAGAAATAATACTTGCAGTACAACCACCATTAAATTGTACAATGGCATCTTTAAGGCTTTGGTTGTTGATGCTATAAATTTCTTCGGCAGTTAACTGAAGTCCCATTTTTTGCATATCGCGTTGATTTAATCTGTCGATATGCATTAAAAACCACATGCCTTCATTTGCAAAAAATGAGGTAGGTAAAGAAATTAAAAATGCAATAAGAATTAATTTAGTTTTTTTCATTATGTAATTAAGTGTTAATGATTTGTGTTTGGGCTTCGTTGTAGGTCTAGGAAAAGAACTAGTTTGTAGATAAGTCGCTGAGTTGAAGCTTACACATTTTTTAATTGAAATTTATTTAATGCTACTTAGTAGCAAAATTAAGTATTTATTTATAAACGCAACCATGTTGCTTTAAAAAAATAGTGATTTTATTTTTCTTTTTGAGTTTTGCAATTCACCTTGAGTATATTAATTATTTAATGCAACTAAGTTGCGTTAAGTGAAATTTAATCGTATTTTTGTAGTAAAATTTTGTAACACAACTAAGCTTATTATGTTAAATTAATAACTATGAGTGTTACTGACTCTAATTATAGTTTTGCTTCATTTTACAATATGCATTGTAGGTGTGAGTTAAATGTAAATAATGACTAGAAGAGAAATAATTAAACTATTTGGAGTATCGGGTTTGGTGCTAGCGTTACCAAAACCTTTATCACTCTTTGCTAAATATAACAACATGGATAAAAATGAATTTGAAGTAATTATAATTGGTGGAAGCTATTCAGGGCTTTCGGCAGCAATGGCTTTAGGGCGTTCTTTAAGAAAAACCTTAATTATAGATTCTGGTAAACCTTGTAATAGGCAAACACCACATTCCCATAATTTCTTAACGCAAGATGGTAGTACACCACAAGAGATTTCTACGATTGCCAAACAACAGGTTTTAAACTATGACACTATAAGGTTTTATGAAGGGTTGGCTATTAGTGGCAAGAAAATAGCTGAAGGTTATGAGGTTACTACTTCTAATCAAGATGTTTTTAGAGCAAAAAAACTTGTTTTTGCTTCAGGAATAAAAGACTTAATGCCTAATATAAAAGGGTTTTCAGAATGTTGGGGAATATCTGTAGTGCATTGTCCTTATTGTCATGGATACGAAATACGTAATAAAAAAACAGCAATTATAGCTAATGGTGAACGTGCTTTTCATATTGCTTCTTTGGTCAATAACTTAACAAAAGACATCACGATATTAACTTCTGGAAAAAAAGATTTTGATGACAATCAACTTCTTAAGCTCAAATCACATAATATAACAGTTATAGAAAAAGAGATTTTAGAGATTGAACACAATGAAGGACAATTAGAGACTATCATTTTTAAAGATGGTAGTAAAGCACATTTTGAATGTGCTTATGCTTCTATTCCGTTTGAACAAAGCTCTAAAATACCCGAAGAATTAGGTTGTAAGCTAACTGAACATGGACATATTGAAGTTGATTTTATGCATAAAACAACCATGGATGGAATTTTTGCTTGCGGTGATAATAGCTCAATGATGCGTTCAGTAGCTACAGCTGTTTATGGAGGAAATATTACTGGAGCAGTTATTAATAGTGAACTTACAAAAGAAAGCTTTTAGTATGGTGGAGGTGTTAATAACTAATGTGAGAACGGAAACCTTCTCAAACAAAATTTTAAAAATATTAGTTGATAAATTTCCAAGCTTAAAGTTTAATTTTGATTTAGAAGACTTTAATGAACCATATCCTTGTGGGCACTCCGTTTTAAGAGTAGAAGGTGACCTTATTAAGATTAACTCTATTATTAAAATAGTTAAAAGTTATAATATAGAATGTCAGTTACTGGAAGATAGAATTTGTAGTTAGTGATGAGGTTTAGAAAAGTAAATTGAATTAAGGTTTTAATTGTTGTTTTTTTTAAAAGCTGTATAAACAATTGAAATACTATATTTTGAATAGGCTCTGGAGTAACTTATAAGGTCATAAAAAAAGCAAGCTCATTTTAGTAAAGCTTGCTTTTTAGGATTAAATATGAAACAATTTAAAATATATTTAATGAATAGTAGGCAATTATTAATTGTACTTTCTTTTAATAAACCATAAGTCAGTTAGGGATAAGTTTATGTTTATGGTATGAATGTTTTCTTGTATTAAAATACCGTCAATGTTTCCTGTTTTTTTATAACCATATGAGAGGTTTAATTTTGAGCCATTAAAATCAAGAGGAAACCCTAAACCTAAACTAAAAGAACTACTGCTAATATTTTTATCATCAACTTTTAAATATCCACTGTCGTAGTTAAATCCTGCTCTATAGTTAATACGTTCCCAATACTTATAACTTGTTGGGTCTTTTATAAATTCGGTACCAAAATTAATGATGTTTTGATCAACATAATCTCCAGTTTCATCACTTTGATTAGTTGAGTTCCAAAAACTTTTTTTAAAGTCTAAAGCAAAATTAAAATATTTGTATTTTTTGCTGATTCCCAGGCCTAACTTAAGGGGAAGTTTAAAGTTAGCAATGTTCTCATTTGTGGTTTCTTCTATTGTTGTTAATGCAGATTCGGTAATTTTACTGGTCGTCGTATCTCTACTTGCAGATAAAGATGTTGGACTTTCAATTGTTAATCCTATAGTGTTTTTTTCTAAAAAAGTGTATTGAGCACCAAAACCAAACCTAACACCTGAATAATAATTATCTTTTTCTATTGCAAGAAGACTTGTAGTTGTTTGAACACTTTCAGTTTCTTCAATTTTTCCGAAAAGATAAGAGAAACGTAATCCAACATTCAAGTTTTTAAGCAAAGGCTGTCCATAATCAACACGTAAATCGTTTAAAGAGCCAGAGCCTGTTATATTAGTGGAGTAGCTTTCGTTATTGCTTCCTTCAATAATACTTTCAATTCCTACAAGCGTATAGCCTACATTGCTTGATGGTAATAAAGAAAGCCCTAGGCCATATTTACCATTAGCATTAAACCCTATTGCAAAATTTGAAAAATTTGTAACGTGTCTTAGTTCGTTGTTTTCTCCATTGTTTAAACTTTCAATTTGAGTATAAAAACCAATATCAAAAATGAATTTTTTCTCTTTTATGGTTGCAAAGGATGCAGGGTTTAAAAAATTAATCTCTTCACTAGCATCCAAAGAAATACCTGTATAACCCATGCCGCTAGATTTACCTATATTAGAATTTCCTTCAACCCCAAGACCAAAAAGTGAATAAGGTGATCCAGTTAAATTATTTGTTTGGCTATTTATGTTTGTACTTAAAGCAAAAAGTAATATAAATGGTAATAGTAATTTATTCTTAATTTGTATCATAAATGGCATAAGTTAAAATGAGTTTTGCTCCCTCGTTCTCATACATATCATTAAAAATCATTCTATCTACAGATTTGTTATAATCTGCGTGATATAAAATTATAGCATCGTCGATAAGTGGAGACTGTATGAGTTTTCTGTCTATATATTGCAATACAGGTATTTCATAATAAACATCATCATATCCATCAACCGATTCAACAATTGTTGACATGACTTCTCCTAATGAGTTGGAAACTTGTTCTGTAATACTATTGTTTTGATCTATGTAATAAAGGCTTAAGCTATCCTTTAAAGGTAAATTATCGTTATAAGAATGTATTTTGGGTTTTAGCCTTAATTTGGCATCAATAACAGTTCCTTGTCCTTCAATTTCATACAGTTTTCTTATGGAAGGAAAGTTAATTCTTGTAAAATACCCAACTCCAGATTGGTAGTAACTTTCATTATTACTATCTAAAGATGATAAATTATAATCTTGATTGGTTAAATTAGATAAGGGTAAGCCAGAAACATCTGATTGAATACGATTAAAGTGTTTTGGGATATCGCTACTTTCAGTTATGTATAAATCATAAGTGTACTCTGTGTCTTCATCGTCGTCGGATAACCTATAAAAAAAGCGTAAATAAGTGGAGTCAGTTTCTGTTGAAAAACCAATGACTGACCCATCTGAAGCTTCGTCAATTTGTAGTGTAAACCCTTTGTATTCTTGAACAAATTCCTCTGTATCACTTGTGTTGTCTTTAATAAAGTCAAACATTGTATTACCAAACTCAAAAGGTATAGAGACATGTAGAGAGTCGCTGTTTGGTCTAGGAGCAAATGTTTTAGTTGCTATTGGTGAATCATAAAAACTAAGTGTTGAAGTATTATAAAAATCGCTATCATATGGTTTAACCTTCTCATTTAAACGATGAAACCTCATTTGCATTAATTGTGTAGTATCATTGTAGAAATACTGGTCGTAATTTAAAATTAATGCAACACTGTCTAAAACTGCAGCATCTGAAATTGAATATGTGTATGATGATAATTCAAAGTAAGGTGTTGTGGAAATTTTTCCTAAAGAAGCGTCATTGTATTGTCCAAATAGTAATCGGCCAGTTTCCGAAGTTGTAATACTATCTAATTTAAACGTTGATAAGTCTACACTAAGTGTGTCTATTCTAATTACTCTAACATTAGAATCGGTAAATTCTTCACCAACTATAAAGTTAGAAACTTCATCTTCTTGTGAGCAATTAAACAAACAAGAACAAATTAATATTGAACATAAAAGTCTTAAGAGAGTCATGTCTTTTTTTGACCAAATAAAGCGCTTCCCTTAACCCTATAAAACAATAATATACAAGACTCTTAAATAGATATACTAAACCCAACAATTTATCTATTAATGAAATTATGCTATTTCATAGATAAAATTATTCCATTGGTAGAGTGATAAGTGTTAAGCGTATAATTTATTTTTTCTACTCTTTTAAAGATTCTATGTTCGTTCAATGAAAAAAATTAAAGCACCTTATTTTATTGTATTCTTAATGTGTTATAAGATGTCAGGGCAACTAAATAACTTAAATATAGAGGAGGTTAGTAATATTAACTTTAAATATGAAATGACGCCTAATTTTGATGATGTTCAATTGCAAACAACTGCAATTGGTGCAACTTATAAAGACTCAACAACAATAGGAACTTTTAGTTATGGAGTTAACTATTCTAACTATAACTACACTTTTAAAGATTTGGGCTCACTAGACCATTTTACAGATGGTTTTAACAAGTTAAACTATGTTGCTTTTAAGTTGCAACATAACATTGAGCTAAAGAATAACTGGAGTTCTTCAATTACTTTTGAGCCTAATGTGTTTTCAAATTTTGAGTCAGCATTATCAATTAACGATGTTAACTTAAGTGGAGGTGTGCTTTTGTCAAAAAAGTGGATTAACTCTGTAAGTAATGAAAAAGAACTTCAATTAGGGATAGGCTATAGCGCGTTATTTGGTAAGCCTCAATTATTTCCAGTCTTTAATTATTATTACGCAGTAAGTGATAAGTTTTTTCTGTCTTTAGGTTTTCCAAAAACTAGTTTTAAGTATAAAGTGGATTCAAAAAGTCAATTCACTCTAAGTCTTTTTAAAGATGGTTTTCATACAAGTGATATAACATTGAAAGACGCAAATAACCTATACAATTATCAAAACCTAGAACTTTCTTATGATGCAATTAAAGTAAACCTAGACTATGGTTTTCAGTTAGGTAAAGAGTTTGAAGGGTTTTTGAACTTAGGGTTTTTGCCTGAAGCAAATCTTAAACTATCAACAGGAGAAGAGTTTAGTGAGTTTAAAACAAATCAAACAATTTTTTTTGGATGTGGAATTAAATATAACATTAATATAAATAAACTATGAGAAATTTTTTAAGACTAAATATTTTGTGTGCATTATCGTGTGTGCTATGTGTAAGTTGTAGCGATGATGACAATGATGATTTAATAGGGAATTGGGTTGCTAAATCCACTTTTAATGGATCAGCTAGAGCAAATTCAGCTTTTTTTACAATAGGAACTAAAGGTTATATGGGAACTGGATATGATAGTGACGATTACCTTAAAGACTTTTGGGTTTATGATATGGAAACAAATTTTTGGCAACAAAAAGCAGATTTTCCAGGCTTAGAAAGAAGTTCAGCAATTGGATTTGCTATTGACAATACAGGATATATTGGAACAGGATACAATGGTGATATAAACGATGAATTAGAGGATTTTTACAAATACAATGTCGATACAAATACTTGGGAACAAATAGCTGATTTTGGAGGAGGAGTAAGGCGTGGAGCAATTGGGTTTGCGTCCTCAACAAATGGTTATGTAGGCACTGGATATAATGGAAGTAATGACCAAAAAGAT
Source organism: Gaetbulibacter jejuensis (assembly GCF_039524015.1). Taxonomy (NCBI): domain Bacteria; kingdom Pseudomonadati; phylum Bacteroidota; class Flavobacteriia; order Flavobacteriales; family Flavobacteriaceae; genus Gaetbulibacter; species Gaetbulibacter jejuensis. The sequence goes on from NZ_BAAAGF010000002.1 coordinate 32,151, forward strand.
TTTTGGAAATATAACCCATTACAAGATCAATGGGAAGAAATAGCTGGTTTTGGAGGTGAAAAAAGAAGAGATGCTACATCTTTTGTAATAGGAGATACAGCTTACATTGCAACAGGAATTAGTAACGGTATTTATCAAGAAGATTTTTGGGCATTCGATTTAAGCACAGAATCTTGGACCGAATTATCCGATTTAGAAGATGACGATGATTATGAAATTACAAGAAGCGCGTCAGTAGGCTTTACAATTATGGGGAAAGGGTATATCGCATGCGGAGAAAATTATGGAGCAATAAATACAGTTTGGGAATACGACCCTTCTACTGATAAATGGATAGAAAGAACAGAGTTTGAGTTATTAGATAGGCAAAATCCTGTGGTTTTTAATGATGGTTTAAGAGCGTTTGTAGCGCTAGGAAGAAATGGTACTTATTATCTAGATGATAATATGGAATTCTTCCCTACACAAGAGCAAGATGACGATGATAATTGATTGATAGCGAAAAAACAAGGAGCGAATTTAAGTTTTTTTAATTGATAAATCATTTTGTTTGCAACTTAGGTTGTTCAATCAGGTTTAGTTGTTTTTCAAAGACAGTAAGACCTGGCTCCTTGTTTTTATTTTAAATTCTAAGACTATGAAAAAGCATAAAATTTATATAGCAAGTTTCCTTACTATAGCATTGGCAGTAGTAGGTTTAAATCTTGTAATATTTCTAACCAACAGGGATAATGTGGGTTTTGAAGAGTCATTGGTAATTACTCAGAATGATAAAGGTTGGATTTATGAAATATATGTAGATAAAAAACTGTTAATAAAACAAGAAACAATACCTGCTATTTCAGGTGAATGTTATTTTGAAAATAAAGGAGATGCTGAAAAAATAGGTTACCTTGTTTTGGACAAACTCAAAAACGGAGTAGTGCCTCCAACTGTTTCTTTTCAAGAAATTATGAGTAGTAACATAATTATATCAAATTAAAAGATGAAAATAAAATTTAAGGCAAGTGTCGTGCTACTGCATATACTTTTTTGGTCTTTGGTAACAGTTTTATTATGGAGCTTGTTAGAGCCTCAAAAAACAGGAGGTGTTCCTAAATTTAGATACTTAAGAATGCTGCAAGGACCTTTCCTATTCTATATTAATTATTTAATATTGGTGCCAATGCTACTCTTAAAGAAGAGAATATTTTGGTACGTTCTAGCATCGATACTTTTCTTAGCTTTATTTAATTTTTTGAATGTTCAATTAGCTCCTGCAGCACCTAGATTAGAAACAATGGAGCAATTTAATGAAGCGACAAAAGGGTTTCGCTTTCCGCCACCACCTAACGGTTTTAGATATATGCTTCCGGTAACATTTTCACTTTCAATATTTTTGTTAGGAGGAGTTTTTGCGTTGATTACTGACTTTTATAAAAGAGACAGTACAGCAACACATATGGAAGCTAAGAAAAAAGAAATGGAATTGCAGTTTTTGAGAACACAACTAAACCCTCATTTTCTTTTCAACTCTCTAAATAGTATTTATTCTTTAGTAAGAAGTAAATCTAACGATGCACCAGAAGCAATTATCATGCTGTCTGAGCTAATGAGGTATATGCTTTATGAAGTTAATGAAAATAAAGTAATGCTAGAAAAGGAACTAAACTATATAAAAAGCTATATATCGTTACAACGAATGAGATTAATAAATAGCGAAAATGTTAAATTACAAATTCATGGTAATACAAATGAGTTAAAAATCTATCCACTAGTTTTAATCACTTTTATTGAAAATGCTTTTAAATATGGAACAGATTATAAGGGTAATACCAATATAAATGTTGTGATTGAAATCATAAATAATGAGCTTTTATTAAATGTAGATAATATTATTGGGCATCATAAAAAAGATTATGTAAACTCAGGAGTTGGTCTTCAAAACATTAATAATCAGTTAGAGTTTCTTTACAAAAACAAATATAGCCTCATTACAAAAGAAGAAAACGGTTTTTATAAGGTAGAGTTGAGGTTGAAATTAGTATAATATGAAATGTATAATAATAGATGATGAGCCACTGGCAATAAACATTATAAGCTCTTATTGTAGCTCAATTGATTCTTTAGAGGTTTTAGAAACATTTACAAATGCAATTGATGCTTTAGACTACTTAAGAAACAATAAAGTTGATTTGGTTTTTACTGATATTGAAATGCCACAAATTTCAGGAATAGATTTTATTAAATCTATAGAAAATAAAAAGCCTTTTATAATTTTTACAACAGCTTATCCACAGTATGCCTTAGATGGTTTTGAGTTAAATGCGGTTGATTATTTGGTGAAACCAATCCCATTTCCTCGCTTTGTAATGGCTATTAATAGAGTAAAAGAAATATATAAGTTAAAGCATCAAGAGTTATCTAATTTGGTGCCATCAGGAGCAACTTCTACAACTCCTAGAGAAGATTTTATTTTTGTAAAATCAGAGTATGAAAACCTTAAGCTAAAACTTTCTGAAATTAGATATATTCAAGGATTAAAAGACTATTTAAAGATTCATTTGTCAAATCAAAAACCAGTTTTAACATTGATGAATTTTAAATCTATTGAGGGTAAACTTTCTACCTCTAATTTTGTAAGAGTTCACAGGTCATACATAGTCAATATTGAATATTTAGAGTCTATTCAACGCAATCAAATTATCATGGAAGACCAAATGAGAATTCCTATTGGAGATAGTTATAAAGGGTACTTATTTGGTTTATTGGGCATTTAATAAATTTACAGGTAATTTCTAAATACTTTTTACAATTCATATAAATAGGTAAATTAGTACCTTGTAAAAGGATTTATCTGTTGCTATGAATTTTTCCCAAATAATAAAGTATGTACTGCTTCTAGTGCTTTGTTTTCAAGCACAACTAGTTTCTGCACAATATTCACCTTATTTTCAAAACTATTCCCTTTCAGAGTATAATGCTGGTAATCAAAACTGGGATGTTTCTAGAGCTGAAAATGGAAAACTTTATGTAGCCAATAATGATGGTTTGTTAGAGTATGATGGACTTAAGTGGAATTTTTATGAGTTACCCAATAAAACCACTGTTAGATCTGTTTTGGCTCATAACGACATAATTTATACTGGTTCTTACGAAGAATTTGGATTTTGGAAAAAAAATGAAAAAGGAATTTTAGTCTACAAATCGCTTAGCCAAGATATACAAGATCAAATTTCTGCAAATGATGAGATTTGGCAAATTATTCCTTTTAAGAACCAAATCATTTTTCGAGCATTTTCTAGCATTTATAGTTTTAAACCCGAAGTAGGTATCGAAAAAATAAGACCTAAATCGGTAATTATGTCTTGTAGTATTGTTGATGATGAATTGTTAGTCTCTACACTTAATAATGGCATTTTTACCTTAGTAGGTAATGAGTTAAAACAAATAATTAGTGACGAAAAATTAGTTAATACAAAAGTTATTTCTATTGATAAGTATAGAGAAGGGTTGTTGCTTACAACTTCATTAAAAGGCTGCTTCTTATATAATGGTAACGGATTAATTAAAACCAACTTTGAAGTAGATGACTACATTATTCAACATCAACTTAATGACTTTTCAATATTAGCAGATGGCAGAATGGTGTTTGGTACTATTAAAGACGGAATTTACTTAACCGATAGTAAAGGAAAAGTGCTTTTTCATTTAAGTAAAGAAAATGGACTTGTCAATAACACTGTTTTAAGGCATCATTTAGATGAGACTAATAAACTTTGGTTAGGTCTAGATAATGGTTTGGCGTCATTAGATTTAAGCAGTCACAATTATTTTTTCAATGATGTTTCAGGAAAGCTAGGAGCTGTTTATGACGTTATAGATTATAAAGGTGATATATACATAGGCAGTAACACAGGTTTGTTTTATTTAGATAAAAAAAATAAACTTCAATTTATTGAAGGTTCTCAAGGGCAAGTCTGGAATTTAAAAGAAATCAATGGAGAACTTTTTTGCGGTCATAACGATGGAACATTTTTAATTAAAGATAAAAAACCTATACCTATAAGTAACTATACAGGAGGCTTAACAATTAAAAAAGTACCAGAACAGAAGAATGTTTACATTCAAGGGACTTATACTGGTTTAGTCACTTTTAAAAACGAAAATAATATCTGGAACTCACAGCGACTTGGAGGAGGAATTGCAATGCCAATTCGCTTTTTGGTTTTTGAAGACCAAAATACAGCTTGGGTTTCTCATGCTTATAAAGGCCTTTATAAAGTGAAATTTAATGGTAATTATGATAAAATAACAAGTTTTAAAAGTTATGAAAATAAAGGCATTTGGTCGAGTTTTAATGTAAGAGTTTATAAAATTAAAAATGATATTTGTTTTAAAACTAATGACGGATGGCAAAAATATGAACCACTTTTAGATAGTATAGTTCCTCATAAATTACTAAATGAAAGTTTTGGAAAAGGAACACATATTATTTCTGAAGACAATGTAAAACGATTAGTCTTAAAAAATGAAAATGACGTTATAAGTTTTAAATCTTTGGCAATAGCAGAAGATGAGTTTTCATTGACTAGTAATTATTTTAAAAATAGGCTTATTGTGGGTTATGAAAATGTTTCAAAAATTAGTGACTCTACCTATGCTTTAAATTTAATTGATGGTTTTATGCTTATTGACGATAGGCTAAATGAAACCCTAAAAATGGAACAGCCACAGGTAGAAATGGTTGAAATTAATAAAGAACCTGTTGCTATTAATGAAGAAAAACCAATAGAGCTTAAGTTTAATCAAAGTGTTGGTGTATCTATATCTTCAGCTAAATCTGATAACCATTTTTTTGAATATGCTTTTCTTGGGATTGACTCCTCTAAGTGGAATAGAATGGAAAATCATAAACTAGAATTATCCAACCTTAACCATGGAGAATATGATATAGCTATAAGAGCAAGTAATGGATTTGGCGAAACTTCGCCTATTAAAGAATTAAAAATTAACATACTTCCGCCATGGTATAAAGATGATATAGGTTTTGCGTTATACACATTTTTAATTCTCTTAACCTTATTGGTAATTTTCATTTTACACAAACGAAAAATTATTAAAGAGCAAAAAATACTCGAATTAAAGTTTGAAAAGCAACAAGAGGAACTACTCAAAGAAAAAACCTTAGAAAACGAGAAACGTATAGTGCAGTTAAAAAATGAATCGCTTCAAAATGAAATAAAGCTAAAGAGTAAGCAATTAGCAAATACTGCTATGGCTTTAGTTAAAAAGAACGAAACCTTGCAAGAGATTAAGCAAGAATTGGTAGGTAACAAAACAAGTTTTGACAATTACTACTCATACAAAAAGCTATTGAAAAAAGTAGATGGTTCAATTGCACATAAAGATGAATGGAAAGTTTTTGAGTATAACTTCAATCAAGTTCACGAAGAATTCTTCAAAGGTTTAAAGGAAAACCATCCGCAATTAACACAAAAAGACTTAAAGATTTGTGCCTACATCAAAATGAATTTATCCACTAAAGAGATTGCGCCATTGATGAATATTTCGGTAAGAGGCGTAGAAACACATAGATACAGGTTAAAAAAGAAGCTTGATTTAGAAAATGACATTTCTTTGACTGATTATTTGCTAAATTTTAAATAATCACTACTTATTTTTATCTAAATCTTATTTTTTAATACGTCATTAATACGTCATTTATCGTTTTCGTTAGTCTTTTAGCGTACTTCTTTGTAAATTTAAAGTACGTCAAACGTTGATTTTAAGCGGAGTTTCACTTTTGTTAATTCAAATGGCGTAATTAAAATGTAAACAACACTATTTCGTCAAACGCTTAGATTATTAATTTAGAAGTCGAAAACTAACTCATTCTAATTATTAATTTATGAAAACTAAATTCAGTTTATTATTACTTTTATTTTTCTCTCTTGTCTCATGGAGTCAACAAATAGAAGTAAATGGTCAAGTGACCGCTGCAAGTGATGGATTACCATTGCCAGGTGTAAGTGTTATTGTCGATGGAACAAATCGAGGAGCATCCACCGATTTAGATGGTAGATATACCATAAGTGTAGCACCAGGTGAGGTGTTGCAATTTAGCTACATAGGCTTTAAAACACAAAAAATTACAGTTGGTAGCCAAACAACTTTAAATGTTGTTTTGGCCGATGATGTTGAAGCTTTAGAAGAAATTGTAGTTATTGGATATGGTACACAAACCAGAAAAGAAGTGACTGGTGCAATTGCAAGTGTATCTGGTGACGAATTATTAAAACAACCAGCTGCTAACGCCTTACAGTCAATACAAGGTAAAATGACTGGTGTTAATATTGTAAATACTAATGCTCCAGGTAGTCAACCTAATATTATTATTAGAGGTATTGGTACTGCAGCAGGAGGTGATGATCCTTTATATGTAGTAGATGGTGTACAAGTTAACAGTATTACCAATATAAACCCTGCAGATATTGAGTCTTTTGATGTGCTTAAAGATGCTTCATCAGCAAGTATTTATGGTATGAATGCTGCTAATGGAGTTGTAATTATTACAACAAAAAAGGGTAAACAGGGTAAGATGAAAATTGAATTATCTTCTTTTTATGGAGCTAAGTCAATGCTAAACCCAGTTGAAATGGCTAACTCTAGTCAATATGTTAGATATTTTAATGAAAATCAAGTAGCTATTGGTGAAACAGCATTTTTATCACCAAATCAACCTCATGATACCGACTGGTATGATGAATTAACTGACATAGGGTTTAGTAACTCTAACAACATAGCTATCTCAGGAGCAAGTGACGATATTAGCTACTTTTTTAGTTTCAACAATTATAATGAAGATGGTATTTTAGATAATGATGATTATAACCGTAATACTCTAAGAGCAAACAATAGCATTGAGTTATTTGATGATCGATTAAAAATATCTTCAAATATTAGTGCATCTTTTATCAGGTCTTTCCCAAAACCATTTGGAGCATTTAATGCAGCTTATAGACAAGCACCTGTAATTCCTGTGTATTATGAAACAGGACAATATGGTCAATCGTTTTGGAATCAATCAACTGGTATTGCAACTTACTTAGGAAACCCAGGAGAAATTATTGACAGATTAAACTCTACAGGTAACCCAATTATGGCTGTTGATTTTGCAAATGAAAAAAACAATACTACAGACTTACAAGGAAGTATTCAAGCAGATTTACAGATTACAGATTACTTAAAAGCTTCGGCTAGATATACTGCTACAAAATCGTTTAACAAGTCAAGAGCATTTAATGATACAAGAGGTCAATGGTTAGCAGGAGACCCTACTAGAACAGATGAGGAGTTTCAAACTAATCAAGATAACAACCCATCAGTAGTATCATGGGCAGACAATAGCTTGTTTTATCAAAACTCTGAAAGTTATAGGTATAACGTAGAAGGCTTTTTAACTTTCGATAAAACCTTTAATAGTGTACACAATGTAAATGCTGTTGTTGGTCTTTCAAGAGGTCAAAGAAACGATGTGTACACAATGAATGCAACTGGTTACGGTGTGCCATTACAAGAAAACTATTGGAGCATAAACTTTGCGGACGATGGATATGAAAAAGTTGTAAACCAGTTTTATACTACACCAACAAGAGAGCAGTCTTATTTTGGTAGAGTAATGTATAATTATGATGAAAAATATTACATCCAAGCAAATGTAAGAAGAGATGGCTCTAGTAACTTTAGAAACGATAATAACGAAGAGTATTATGATAACTTCCCAGCAGTAAGTTTAGGTTGGGCATTATCTAACGAAGAGTTTTTTAATGTGCCATCAATCAATTATCTAAAATTAAAAGCAGGTTGGGGACGTGTAGGTAACTCTAGAGTACCATTTAACCAAACAACAATAACAACTAGCGCAGGTAGTAACAGTGTTAACTACGTGTTTGGAGCAAATCAAGATTTGGCATTTGGAGCAGCATTTGGGGCTGAAACATTCCCAATTTCATGGGAGGTGACTGAGGAGTTAAATGCAGGTTTTAACCTAAGTGCATTAGATAACAGATTGGATTTTGAATTTAACTATTATGACAGAAATACTGAAAATGCAGTATTGTTAGTAACGCCAATATATACAACCGAAGGTTCTTTAAGCTCTTACGATCATGGAGCAGAAGTATCAAACAAGGGTATTGAGATTAACTTAGGTTGGAAAGATTACATTGGAGAAGATTTCTCGTATAACATTGGTGCAGTGTTCTCAACTAATAAAAACAGAGTTGAAAATGTAAAATCTGCTTATGATGGACAAGTTGGAGGAAGTTTAGGAAATGGACAAATAACTAAACGATTAGAAGAGGGACAACCATTATATGCATGGTGGATGTACGAAGTAGAAGGAGTTTGGCAAAACGAAGATGAAATAAATAACAACGCTAGTATATCAGGAGCTTTACCAGGTCACTTACGCTACAAAGATCAAAATGAAGATGGTGTTATTGATGATAAGGATAAAAAGTTTTTTGGAACATACTTACCAACGTTTTCTTACGGTCTTAACTTAGGATTCAATTATAAAAACTTTGATTTAATTGTTGAAGGTTATGGAGCTGGAGGAAATAAAGTTTACAATGGATTAAAAGGAACTAGAATTAATGGAGGAGAGAACATTACTGCAAATGTGTATAACACAAGATGGAATGGAGAAGGATCTACAAATACTAATCCAGGAGCAAACAGAGACTCTTACGCATCTAACTATTACCTAGAAGACGGAGACTTTTTCAGAATCAATAATATTACTGTAGGCTACACATTGAAAAATGTTGTAAGCGGAGTAAATTCTTTAAGAATATATGCAACAGCGCAAAATCCTTTTATGTTTACTGAATATACAGGATTCACTCCTGAAATAGTAGGAGGAGCAGGAGGTAGTGCAGCAAATACATCAGGTATAGAGCTGTCTGCTTATCCAAACCTTAAAACATTTTTATTTGGTGTTAACATTGAATTATAAAAAAAACGAATTATGAAACTAAAAGAAATAAAATTTGGAATACTACTATCCTCATTATTAATGATAGTGAGCTGTAGTGATGATTATTTAGATGTAGACAGTAGAGCTGAAATTGATGCAGCTGATATTGGTGAAGCTATACCACCAGAGCAAATGGTAAATGGTATATACGGAATGCTAACAGATTGGGATTATGCTTTCTCTTATTTAGGAATTACTGAAATTATTTCTGATAACGCTGATAAAGGTAGTTCTGCTTCTGATACAGGTACTGATAAACACCAGTTAGATGCATTAGAGCATACAACTACAGGACCTTCAATTAGATCTATGTGGGAACATTGGTATAAAAGTATTGGTAGAGCAAGTATTGCTATTAACTATACTGAAAACTTTGGATTAACTGATCAGTCGTATAGAGATAGACTAATTGGAGAAGCTAAATTTTTAAGAGCATTAAACTACTTTTGGTTAGTACGTTCTTTTGGAGATGTGCCTTTACAACATGTTGATTATGTTGTACGTCAACCTAAAAATGATGTATACGAGTTTATAGAGCAAGATTTATTAGACGCAATCGATATGCTACCTGAAAAAAGTGAGTACAGTGCTTCAGATTTAGGTAGAGCAACAAAAGGAGCAGCTCAAGGATTATTAGCTAAAGTATACATGTACCATGAAAAATGGCAAGAAGCTTATAATATGGCAACAATAGTTGCAACAGATCCACAATATAACCTTCATCCTAATTATGAAGAAATCTGGAGAGCTTCTCAAGAAAACGGAGTTGAATCACTTTTTGAAGTTCAAGCTAGAGGTGAGTCAATTGCTCATGGTGTACAACAATATTCTCAAACTCAAGGTGCTAGAGGTACTGGAGGTTGGGGCTGGGGCTTCAACACGCCTTCTCAAAATCTTTTAAATGCTTTTAATGCTGAAGGAGATGTAATTCGTAGAGATGCTACAATAATCTTTGCCGGAGAAACACTATGGGATGGAAGACAAGTTAGTGCTGCAGCTGAAAACCCAATGTATAATGAAAAAGCATACTCAAGCGCTAATGCTGGAGCTGGTGATGGAGACAAAAATGTTAGAATCCTTCGTTATGCTGATGTATTATTAATTCAAGCAGAAGCAGCTTTACATGTAGGGGAAGATGCAGCAACACCTCTAAACAGAGTTAGAAATAGAGTTAACCTTACTCCAATCAATTCTCCAACATTTAACGATGTATGGAAAGAAAGAAGATTAGAACTAGCTTTTGAACACGACCGTTGGTTTGACTTAGTAAGAACAGGTCAAGCGCAAAGCGCTATGGCTGCAGATGGTAAAACATTTGTTGTAGGAAAACATGAGTTATTCCCTATCCCAGACCTTCAGTTGATTCAAACACCTGAAATGACTCAAAATCCAGGTTGGTAATACAAATTTAAAAATGACCTAAAACACCTATGATTAATAGCGTGTAGAAATCTTTGAATTAGTCTTTATTGCTTTAGCTGCATTTAATAAATGTAGCTAAAGCTTATTCTAACTTTGCTAATGAAATCAATCCATCAAAATAAAATTTTTGTTTTGACAGCTATTCTTTTGTCGATTTTTAGCTGTAAAAACAATACCGAAAACAAAGAAAACTCTGAGTTAGCTTTAGCTAATAATACTAAAGTTGAATTAACCGAAAATCAACTGTTAGACACTATTCAATATCAGACATTCAATTACTTCTGGGATGGTGCAGAACCTAATTCAGGTTTGGCAAGAGAGCGTATTCACATGGATGATAAATACCCTTCATCACCAAAAAATACAGTTACAACTGGAGGAAGTGGTTTTGGGCTTATGGCAATTTTGGTTGGTGTTGAGCGTGGTTGGATTACTAGAGAACAAGCCTTCAATAGATACACTAAAATTGTAAACTTCCTTGAAAAAGCTGATCGTTTTCATGGTGCTTGGTCTCATTGGATAGATGGTGAAACAGGAAAAATGTATCCATTTGGTAAGAAAGATAATGGAGGAGATTTAGTTGAAACAGCATTTTTAATACAAGGCTTACTTACAGTTTCCGAATATTTCAAAGACGGAAACAAACAAGAGCAACAATTAGTAGCCAAAATAGATAAACTTTGGAAAGAAGTTGAATGGAATTGGTATACCAAAGGAGGTGAAGACGTCTTGTATTGGCATTGGTCGCCAGAGTATGGCTGGGAAATGAATTTTCCTGTAGGCGGTTATAACGAATGCCTAATTATGTATGTGCTTGCAGCAGCATCACCAACGTATCCAATTACAAAAGAAGTTTACGAAAAAGGTTGGGCAAGAAACGGAGCTATTGTTTCCAAAGATTCATATTATGATGAAGAATTAGTTTTAGACTATTTTGAACATAGCGATGCACCAATAGGTCCTCTATTTTGGGCACATTATTCATACTTAGGTTTAAATCCAAATGGTCTAACAGATCAATTTGGAGATTACTGGAAACTGACTCAAAATCACGCTAAAATACATTACAAGTACGCTATAGATAACCCTAAAAATTACAAAGGTTACGGGAAAGATATTTGGGGATTTACCTCAAGCTATTCCGTAAAAGGTTACGCAGGTCATAGACCTGGAGATGATCTTGGTGTAGTATCACCAACAGCTGCGTTATCCTCTTTTCCTTACACACCAAAAGAGAGTATGCAAATGCTAAAAAACCTTTATAAAAACCACGATAGTTTAGTAGGTAAATATGGTCCTTATGATGCTTTTAGTTTAGAACATAATTGGTACGTACCAAGATATTTGGCAATTGATCAAGGTCCAATTCCAGTAATGATTGAAAATTACAGAACAGGTTTGTTCTGGGATTTATTTATGAAAAATAAAGACCTGCAAAACGGTTTACAAAAACTAGGTTTTAAATACGAAAACAAAAGCTAAATGAAGATATTCAGTTTTATATTATTATTAATTTTTTTTAGTTGCGGTTCTAGCGATGAATCTACATATCAAGAAACTAATGATCCTGTAGATGACGAAGTACCTACAGATGATGATCCTGTTGTAGTTAATCCTTTAACTGATGATCAAATAATGAATTTAACGCAGCGAGAAACCTTCAAGTATTTTTGGGATTATGCTGGTACTAATTCTGGAGCAGCTAAAGAACGTTACCATCCTAACAATCCGTCAGACAGTCAAAATGTAATTACAACTGGCGGAAGTGGTTTTGGACTTATGGCTATTTTGGTAGGTATAGAGCGTAATTATATTTCTCAAACTCAAGGTGTACAACGTTTAACACAAATACTCAATTTCTTTGAAAATGCTGATCGTTTTCATGGAGCATGGTCACATTGGATAGATGATGGAACAGGAACTACAATTCCTTTTAGTACGCAGGATAATGGAGGAGATATTGTTGAAACAGCATTTTTTGCTCAAGGCTTAATTTGCGTGAAAGAATATTTTAAAAACGGAACAACTGAAGAACAAGCTTTAGCAAACCAAGCTGATGCGCTTTGGAAAGGGGTCGAGTGGGATTGGTATACTAATAACCAAAATAAATTACTATGGCATTGGAGTCCAACTAATGAATTTGCCATAAACCTAGAATTGAAAGGTTATAATGAAACTTTAATAGCATTTATTCTTGGTGCTGCATCACCTGACTATGCAATTTCTTCAGATGTATACCATCAAGGATGGGCAAGTAGTGGAAGTATTGTGTCTTCATTAAGTCAATATAGTATTCCACTGATATTAGATCATGCAGGTTCAGGGACTGGTCCTTTGTTTTGGGCACATTATTCATACTTAGGATTAAACCCTTCAAACCTAAACGACCAGTATGCTAACTATTGGAACTTAAATGTTAATCATACCAATATTAATTATCAGCATTGTGTTAGTAACCCTCATAACTTTGCCGATTATGGTCCAGATTGTTGGGGATTAACAGCAAGTTATAGTCGTAATTCCGATGGTTCTGTAGGTTATTCTGCTCACGAACCAGAAAATGATAACGGTACAATTTCGCCAACAGCAGCTGTGAGTTCTATTCCATATACGCCTGAGAAATCATTAGCAGCAATGCATTATTTCTACAATAACGATTTAATGGGACCAGCTGGTTTTTATGATGCTTTTAATCCACAATATAATTGGGTGACTGAGCGCTATTTGGCAATTGATCAAGGTCCACAAATTATTATGATAGAAAATTATCGTACTGGGTTGCTATGGAATTTATTTATGCAAAACGAAGACGTACAAAACGGATTAGATACACTAGGATTCACCTATTAAACCAACTAAAATGAAACACATTAAAACACAAATTACTTTTTGTCTGCTACTAATTACATCACTAGCATTTGCGCAAAAAGATGTATTTAAAGAGAGGAAACATATAAAAGATGGAGATACGCTTAAGTACCGTATTATGTATCCCGAAAATTTTTCAGAAGATAAGCAATATCCTGTGGTATTATTTCTTCATGGTGCAGGTGAACGTGGTGATGATAACCAAAGACAACTAGCACACGGAAGCAAATTATTTGCAGACAAAACCAATCGTGGTGCATTTCCTGCAATAGTAATTTTTCCTCAGTGTCCTAAAGAAAGTTTTTGGTCTAATGCGGATGTAGACCGATCATCTTTTCCAAGAAAGTTAATCTTTCCTAAAGATAAAGAAGCGACAACACCAATGCAATTGGTTATAGATTTAATGCAAGACATTACCAGCAAAGACTATGTAAATACAGACAAAGTTTATGTTGGAGGATTGTCTATGGGAGGAATGGGAACATTCGAAATTCTATCAAGACAACCAGAAATGTTTGCTGCTGCTTTTGCCATTTGCGGTGACGGTAATGCTGAATTAACTAAAAATTACGCTACTAAGGTGGAATTATGGGTGTTTCACGGTGCAAACGATGATGTTATAGACCCAAAAGGTTCAATAAAAATGGTTAATGCTATTCTAGAAAATGGCGGAAAACCGAATTTCACTTTATACTCAGACGCAAACCACAATAGTTGGGATCCTGCTTTTGCAGAACCTGGATTATTAACATGGCTTTTCTCTAAATCAAAAAAATAATAATGACAACGCTTAAACTTACTAACATAAAATCCCTTGCAATTGGTTTTGGTTTACTAACCGCTGTATCATGCAACACCAATAGCAATAAAATAACATCGAAAAATACTGACAACCCTTATCAAGCTAAAGTAGATTCCATTATCGGATTAATGACTTTAGATGAAAAAATTGGTCAGTTAAATCTTCCAGCTACAGGCCCAATTACAACAGGTGCTTCAAAAAGTACTGATGTTGTAAAAAAGATTGAAGACGGAAAAATTGGTGGTCTTTTTAATATTAAAGATCCAAAAAATATTTACGAAGTTCAGAAAATAGCAGTTGAAAAAAGCCGACTTGGTATTCCGCTTATTTTCGGAATGGATGTTATTCACGGTTTTAAAACCACATTCCCAATTCCGTTAGGTTTATCTGCCTCTTGGGATATGGAAATGATTGAAAAAACAGCACAAATTGCAGCTAATGAAGCTAGTGCAAACGGTATTAACTGGACCTTTTCGCCAATGGTAGACATTTCTCGCGATCCACGTTGGGGACGCGTTTCCGAAGGTAATGGTGAAGATCCGTTTTTAGGTAGCGCTATTGCTCGCGCTATGGTTCGTGGCTATCAGCAAGATGATATCGCTGCAAATAATACCTTAATGTCTTGTGTAAAACACTTTGCTTTATATGGTGCGCCAGAAGCAGGTAGAGATTACAATACGGTAGATATGAGTCGTATTCGTATGTATAACGAATATTTAGCGCCTTACAAAGCTGCTGTAGACGAAGGTGTTGGTTCTGTGATGGCATCGTTTAACGAGATTGATGGTGTGCCTGCAACTGGAAACAAATGGTTATTAACCGATTTACTTCGTGATGATTGGGGATTTAATGGTTTTGTAGTGTCTGATTATACTGGTATTTACGAAATGCGTGCACACGGAATGGGTGACGAATACGATGTAACCTCGCTAGCATTAAAAGCTGGGTTAGATATGGATATGGCTGGTGATTCGCCAAATATTAAAGCCTCTTTTACGCATGCTTTAAAAGGTGCGTTAGACCAAGGTAGAATTTCTATGGAAGATATTGATACTGCTCTTGCACGTGTGTTAACCGCAAAATATCAATTAGGTTTATTTGACGATCCTTACAAATATTGCAGTGAAGAACGAGCTAAAAACGAAACCTACACACAAGAAAATAGAGATTATGCACGTCTTGTTGGTGCAGAATCTTCAGTATTATTAAAAAATGATAATCAGCTTTTACCATTAAAAAAATCTGGTACTATAGCTGTTATTGGTCCGTTAGCTAAAGCTAATAGTAATATGGCTGGGACTTGGTCTGTATCTACAGATCATAAAAATTCTATTTCAGTTTGGGACGGTTTACAACAAACCGTTGGTAACGATGTTAATTTGTTATATGCCAAAGGAAGTAACGTAGATTATGATTTAGACTTAGAAAAGCGCGCTACAATGTTCGGTAAAGATATCCCAAGAGATGGAAGAACCGATCAGCAAATGCTTGATGAGGCTTTAGCAATCGCTAAAAAGTCTGATGTTATTGTAGCTGCTATTGGTGAGTCTGCTGAGTTTAGTGGCGAAAGTAGTAGTCGTACAGATTTAGGTATTCCGCAAGTACAAAAAGATTTATTACAAGCCTTATTAAAAACAGGAAAACCAGTTGTTTTAGTACTGTTTACAGGTAGACCTTTAACGTTAGTTGAAGAGAGTGAAACCGTTCCGGCAATCCTTAATGTTTGGTTCCCAGGAAGTGAAGCTGGTTTATCCATTTCAGATGTATTATTTGGAGATGTTAACCCTTCAGGTAAGCTTACGGCAACATTCCCAAGAAATGTAGGTCAGGTGCCATTATTCTACAACCATAAAAATACAGGTCGTCCATTAGGAAACGACGAAGGTCATTTTGAAAAATTCAAAACCAATTATTTAGATGTTCGTAACGAACCTTTATATCCTTTTGGTTACGGATTAAGCTACACCACTTTTGAGTATAGCGAGCTTAAACTAGATAAAACATCAATGTCTCAAAACGATACAATTAATGTTTCGGTAGATATTACAAATACTGGTGACTACGACGGAAAAGAAGTAGCACAGTTATACATAAGAGATATGGTTGGTAGTGTAACAAGACCAGTAAAAGAGCTTAAAGGCTTCCAAAAAGTATTCATTAAAAAGGGAGAAACTGTAACGGTAACCTTTAAAATTTCGGTTGAAGACTTAAAATTCTACAACTCTAATTTAGATTTTGTTGCAGAATCTGGTGAATTCCAAGTTGCTATCGGAACAAACTCTGATGTTGCACTTAAAAATTCATTCAAACTTTTAGACTAATAGCTAACTATGATGCCACACATTAAATATAAGACGCTTCCCCTTTCTCTCATATTATGTGTGGCTTTCCCTTTTTTGTGTTTTTCTTTATCAAAAACCATCAATTCGGGTTGGCAATATTCCGAGGATAAAACCCATTGGCAAACCGTAAATATTCCGCATACGTGGAATGATAAAGATGCGTTTGATGATGAGTCTGGTTATCGTCGTGGCTTAGGCTATTACAAAAAGCAAATCTATGTGTCTTCTCAAGATAAAGACCAGATTTTCTATCTAAAATTTAATGCTGTAAATCAGGAAGCTACTGTTTTTATTAATGGGAAAAAAGCAACCAATCACAAAGGTGGTTACACAGCGTTTAATGTCGAAATCACATCGCTTTTAAACTTTGATGCTTATAATTTAATTGAAGTTGAAGTCGATAATTCTCACAATGACAACATTCCACCTCTTGATGCCGATTTTACATTCTATGGTGGTATTTATCGTGATGTGGAATTGATCAAAGTCCCAAAACAGCATTTTAGTTTAAAGGATTTTGCATCCGATGGTTTTTATGTCAATTATTACAACGTTTCCAACGACAAAGCTGGTGTAAAAGTTGATATATTGATAGATAATTTTGAAATCAAAACCGATGCACATTTATATCTTGAAATTTTAGATGCCGAAGGAAATCGTATTAGAGAAGAACATCAAGGATTAACTTTAAAATCCTATAAAACCGAAACCGTTAAGGTCACGTTTCCTAAAATTAAAAACCCAAAATTGTGGTCACCAGACCATCCATATTTATACAAATTACAACTAACCTTAAGTGATAAAAACGGAACCATCTTAGACCAAAAACAATCTAATTTAGGCTTTCGTTGGGCAACTGTAGATCCTGAAAAAGGCTTTTTTCTTAACGGAAAACCAATAAAATTAATTGGTGTTAATCGCCATCAAGATTATAAAGATTATGGGAATGCAGTACCAATTGATCTACAAAAACAGGATATTCATCTTATTAAAAATATGGGTGCAAATGTGATACGGTTTGCACATTATCCGCATTCTAGAGAACTATATAAACTTTGTGACGAACTTGGTATTTTGGTATGGACAGAAATTCCTATCGTAAATAAAGTGACCGATTCTAAAACCTTTTTTGA
Organism: Gaetbulibacter jejuensis; assembly: GCF_039524015.1. Taxonomy (NCBI): domain Bacteria; kingdom Pseudomonadati; phylum Bacteroidota; class Flavobacteriia; order Flavobacteriales; family Flavobacteriaceae; genus Gaetbulibacter; species Gaetbulibacter jejuensis. The sequence continues at coordinate 49,740 of NZ_BAAAGF010000002.1, forward strand.
GGTCTCAGATACAATGCAAAACGAGCATATCAAACAATATTACAATTACCCAAGTGTAGTGATGTTTGGGTATATGAATGAAATTTTTCTGCGTTTAGCGTTCGATAGAAAATCATCGGATAAAGAAAAAGAAGCTCTAAAAACAACGACTTTAAAACTCGCTAACCAGCTAGAAGATTTAACTCGAAAATTGGCGCCAAACCATATTACAGTTATGGCTGGTCATTTAAACGAAGTTTATAACGACACTGGTATCGCAGACTTACCAATGTTATTTGGTTGGAATCTGTACTTTGGTTGGTACGATGCACAAATTGAAGATTTAGGTAAATTCTTAGACCAGCAACATCAACGTTTTCCAAAACGCTCGTTATTGTTGTCGGAATATGGTCCTGGTGCAGATGTTAGAATTTTTACCAAAACACCTAAAAAATTCGATTTTTCTACCAATTATCAAGCAAAACTGCATCAATCGTATTACAAACAGATTACAGAAAGACCGTTTATGACAGGAATGACAGCTTGGAATTTTGCCGATTTTGGTTCAGAATTTCGTGGCGATGCTATTCCGCACGTTAACCAAAAAGGACTGGTGCAATACGACCGAACACCAAAAGACATTTACTATTGGTACAAATCGGTTTTAGACGATAAAAAACCATTCATAAATATCGCAACAGATTATTTAGAAGGAATGACTTTGATTGAAGAGGAACTATTTCCTATTCAAATATATTCTAATCAAAATGATGTTAATGTTAGTTTGAATGGTAAAAGCTTAGGTGGTTTTAAAGTAAAAAACGGTATTGTTTCTATTGATATGCCTTTCAAAAATGGTAATAATTCTATTAGAGTTTCAACTGAAAATTTTTCTGAAGAAAAAACAATGCAAGTCAATCGTATTGAAGCTTTTGACTTTAAAAACTTTAAACGCTTTGGCATCAATTTAGGTGCGCATTTTAACTTTTATGATGAAGCACAAAACATCACATTTGTACCAGACCAAGAATATAAAAAAGGATGGTTTGGATATAAAGATGGTTCAGCTTATGGGATGACCAAAGATAAAAATCAAGGTCTGCCACATAATATTAAAAACACAGATGAGGAACCTTTATTTCAAACCTTATTAGAAGGTTGTACTAAATATCAACTAGACGTTCCTGAAGGCAATTACAACATTAAATTATACTTCGTAGAACCACAAATTAAGCCAACTGAAAACATTTATAACCTCTCAGAAGAAACATCAGAAAGTAATAAAACACAACGCATTTTTGATGTGTATATTAACGATATACTAATCGAAAAGCAATTGAATTTAGCCCAAGCCTATCCAGAAAAATATGGTGTAACGTTACAGGCAAATATTCAAACAAAAAAAGGACTAACTTTAAAACTCAACGCTATTGAAGGGTTACCTGTAATTAGCGGCATTTTAATTGAAAAACTAGACTAAATGAAATTAGTAATAAACGTATTTATATTCTTTTTTGTGTTAACACTTTCAGCACAAAACAAAGCGACTTACACGTATTCCATCAAAGGAACAGACACATTAAAACTAGATGTTTACACACCAGAAAACATAAAAAAAACAGATACGTTACCTGTGTTACTTTGGATGCATGGTGGCGGATTTGCAGTTGGTCATAGAGATTATATAGACGATGAAAATTTAGTGAAATATGCAGCCAAAGAGCAGAATTATATTGGTATTTCCATTTCGTATCGTTTGCTAAGAAAAGGCACAACAACAGGTTTTGGTTGCGATTGTACTAAAGACGAAAAATTGGAAACTTTTAAACAAGCCGCTATCGATTATATGGATGCTGCAAAATATGTGGTTGAGCACGCTAACGAGCTTCAAATCGATACTACAAAAATCATTGCTGGTGGTAGTAGCGCTGGTGCTGAAGGTATCCTAAATGCAGTTTTTATGCGCGAGTATTTTGTAGATAATGCTGAGGCGTATAGCAATGTAAAATTCGCTGGTGCTTTTTCTTGCGCTGGTGCTATTGTTGATGCAAGTTATATGACGCCAGAAAATGCTGTGCCAACGGTGTTATATCACGGCACTAAAGACCAATTGGTACCATACGGAAATGCACCACATCATTATTGCGCACCAACAAAAGACGGTTATATAATGTTAGATGGTTCTAAAATTATTGCTGATAAATTAGAGGAATTTGAAACGTCATTCTATTTCAATATTGTGAAAGAAGCACGTCACGAAATTTCCAGAATTCCTTATGAGGAATTGGATATTGTGTTCAATTTTTTTGAGCGCACAGTGATTAACGATGAGGTTGTTCAAACTAAAATTATAAAAACTAAAAAGTAATGCGATACATTTCTTTCATATTAATCTCATTATTAGTGCTTCAGTCTTGCAAAGAAAACAAATCAGAAGCTAACAATACAGATGTAACTGAAAACTCAAAACGACCAAACATCATTTACATTATGGCAGACGACCACGCAGCGCAAGCCATAAGCGCGTATGGTCATCCTATTGGTCAGCTGGCACCAACACCAAACATTGATAGATTGGCAAAAAACGGTGCAATTTTCAAAAATAACTTTTGTACTAATTCTATTTGCGGACCAAGTCGTGCTGTAGTGTTAACAGGAAAACATAGTCACGTTAATGGATTTAGAATGAATGGCGACCGTTTTGATGGTTCACAACAAACGCTTCCAAAATTGCTAAAAGAAGCAGGTTACAATACTGCAATTGTCGGTAAATGGCACTTACACGGTTATCCTGAAGGTTTTGATCACTGGAATATTTTAAACGACCAAGGTAACTATTACAATCCGCAGTTTATAAAGATTCAAGATACGGTTCACATCAACAAAAAACACATTGATACCACTGCGCATTGGACAACCAAGTTACCAGATACAACTGTGGTTAAAGGTTATGCAACCGACTTAATTACAGATTACGCAATTGATTACATAGATGAAAAGAAAAACAGCGACCAACCTTTCTTTTTAATGGTGCATCACAAAGCGCCACATCGTAATTGGATGCCTGCTTTACGTCACGTTAATAAGTACGATTCGGTGCAATTTCCATTACCTGATACATATTTTACAAATCACGAAAATTCAACAGCATCAAAAGAGCAATTGCAAACTATTTATCGTGATATGTACGAAGGTCACGACCTTAAAATGACCAAGGAAAAAGGCAGTCCAGAATTAGCTTGGAATCCTTGGAAAACTGATTTTGAACGTATGACACCAGAGCAACGTGCTGCTTGGGATAAAGCCTATCAACCAAAAAATGATGCCTTCCACGATGCTAATTTATCAGGAAAGGCATTAGCGGAATGGAAAGGACAACGTTATTTGCAAGAATATTTATCAACGATAGCTTCTGTAGATGAAGGTATTGGGAAGATATTAGATTATTTAGATGCTAATGGTTTAACCGAAAACACCATTGTTGTGTACACATCTGACCAAGGTTTTTATTTAGGCGAAAAAGGATGGTTTGATAAGCGTTTTATGTATGAAGAATCTTTAAAAATGCCATTGTTAATCCAATATCCTGAAAAAATTAAACCAGGAACTGTTGTTGAAGGCTTAACGCAAAATCTCGACTTTGCTGAAACCTTTTTAGATTTTGCAAATGTTGATATTCCTACTGATATGCAAGGAAAATCCTTTACAGGTTTATTAGACGGCACTGAAAACAATGAAGATTTTAGAGATGCGGTTTACTACCATTATTACGATTATCCAGCATTCCATATGGTAAAAAAGATGTATGGTGTACGTACCAAACGTTATAAATTAATTCACGTGTACGACGATATTGATGAGTGGGAATTATATGATTTACAAATCGATCCTAAAGAGTTAACTAACCTTATCGATGACGAAAATTACGACGAGATTGAAACCAAACTAAGAACACGTTTAGCCGAATTACAACAACAATATAAAGTTACCGAAAAAGAATTTGAAAAAGCACCAAAGCAGCGTGTAGATAATGCTTACAAGCAATTTGACAGATTAAGAGGTAACACAGGATCAAAATATCATCATCATTAAAATGAAACATCTCTGGTTAATCTCAAGTCACTTAGTGAACATATTATTAAGATGTTCCATCTGACGATTGAAAAACAATAAAAATTAACAGATGAAATTAAAACATAGCATACAACTCGCATTCGTAATTATAGCAATGGTATCTTGTAAACAAAAACAAGAAAATACTATTGTTATAGAAGATAATAAAACTGAAACAGCAACAATAGACACCACGCAAACCTACATCAATCCGTTAGATATTGATTATACCTATATGGTTTACAATTCTGCCAGAAATCAATCCTATCGTTCTGGTGCAGATCCTGCTGTGATTGAGTTTAAAGGCGAATATTATATGTTCGTGACACGTTCTTTTGGGTATTGGCATTCCAAAGATTTAGTCAACTGGAAATTCATAAAACCACAACAATGGTTTTTTGAAGGTAGCAATGCGCCAACAGCTTTCAATTATAAAGATTCTTTAGTTTATTTTGCTGGTGATCCTGCTGGTTACGGAAGTATTTTATATACCGACGATCCTAAAAAAGGATTATGGACACCAACCGCTTCCATTTCAAATAACATTCAAGATTCAGAATTATTTATTGACGATGATGGCAAGTCGTATCTCTATTGGGGAAGTTCTAACGTGCATCCTATTCGTGTAAAGATGTTGAATAAAGATGATCGCTTTTTAGAAACTGGTGTTAGAAAAGAGCTAATAAATTTAGATGAAGAAAAACACGGTTGGGAACGTTTTGGCGAAAACAACTTTCATCCAACCTTAAAAGAAGGGTATATGGAAGGTGCGTCAATGACTAAACACAACGGAAAATACTATTTACAATACGCTGCACCAGGTACGCAATTTAATGTCTATGCAGATGGTGTGTATGTTGGCGATTCGCCACTTGGACCTTTCACGTATATGAAAAACAATCCGATGAGTTTTAAACCTGGCGGATTTACCAATGGTGCAGGACACGGTATAACGGTAAAGCAAACCAACGGTCAATACTGGCATTTTGCGACGATGGCGTTGGCATCTAATGCGCAATGGGAACGTCGTTTATGTATGTTTCCTACCTATTTTGATGAAGATGGTTTAATGTATAGCAATACATCTTACGGCGATTATCCGCGTTATGGCGCTAATCATCCAACAAAAGCCGGACAACATAACGGTTGGATGCTATTATCGTATAAAGGCAATGTAACTGTATCGTCTTCACTTCAACAAATAATGAAATTTACGTCTAATGATGATGAAGTTGAAGTCAAAGAAATCCCAACAGAAACCAATGCTGAAGGACAAATAACTTCAAAAGTTTTAACCGACGAAAACCCTAAAACCTTTTGGGTTGCCGAAACTAACGACGATAAACAATGGATCACAATCGAATTGTTGAATGAAGGAACTGTACACGCTATTCAGTTAAATTACCACGATCACGAATCAGGAATTTACACACGTGTTGAAGGATTAAAACATCAATTTACTATTGAAACTTCTGAAGATGGTAAAAACTGGAAAACTGTTGTAGACAGAAGTAAATCTGATATTGATGCGCCAAATGCTTATCTAGTTTTAGACAAACCTGTAAAAGCAAAATATGTTAGATATAATAACGTCAAAGTACCAGGAAACAACTTTGCGATGTCCGAAGTTAGAGTCTTTGGTTTAGGCTTAGGTGAAGCACCAAACAAGGTGTCTAACTTCAAGATTAATCGCGAAAAAGACCGTAGAGATATTTCATTCTCTTGGGATAAAGTTGAAGGCGCGCAAGGGTATAACATACGTTGGGGAATTGCACCAAACAAATTGTATCAATCTTGGCAAGTATATGATACCAACACGCATTTTATGCGCTGCTTAGATAGAGATACGCCGTATTATTTTACCATTGAAGCATATAATGAAAACGGAATTTCTGAACAAACTGAAACTATTTTTGTAGAGTAAAAAATGAATCAAATTTAATTTTATAGACAATAATAAATTTATTTTAAAACTGAATATTAACTTAATAATTATAAATATGAAAAATCTCACAACCAGCAAATTAATTAAGTTGGCACATTTTTGTCTTTGTGCATTCTTAGTTATCAATTTTTATTCGTGTAGTAGAACATCTGACGATTATACAACATCAAATTTAGAAACTGAAGCATTACTTGAAGGAGACTTAACTTTAGCGACAAGTTGTCAATATACAATTGTCCCAGAATTTAATAATGTTATTTTTCCATCAAGAAGCTACACATGGTCAGCTGAACCTTCTAATTTAGTTGATTTTACTGTTGACCCATTAACGTTTGCAATAACTATTCAAACACTTGCAGAGGGAACTGTGACATTGAACTTAAACTCAGATGATGGTCAAGTTTCTTCATCTACTCAAGTGGTTATTGACGATGAAAATGATGGAATTTTAAAAATCTTAGCTATTGGTAATAGTTTTTCTGAAGACGCGTTAGAATCGCATTTTTGGGGATTAGCTAATGCTCAAGGTAAGCAAGTAATTATAGGGAACATGTATATTGGTGGTGCAAACTTAGATACACACGCTACAAACGCATCATCTGATTCAAATAGTTATAGTTACAGAAAAATTGACCTAGATGGAACTCGTACAGTAACTTCTGGAGTTTCTATTTCTGAGGCTGTAGCTGACGAGAACTGGGACTATATTAGTTTTCAGCAAGCAAGTTATGAGTCAGGACTTTTTGAAACCTTCATAAACCCACTTCCAATTGTTTATAATGCTGTAAGAAGTCATAATAGTAACCCATGTACTAAGTATATCTTACATAAAACTTGGGCTTATGCACAAAATTCAACGCATTCTGGTTTTGCAAACTATAACAATGACCAAATGACGATGTTTAACGGAATTATAGATGCTTACATTTTAGCCGAAAATTTAATTCCTGTAGAAATGGTTGTACCTGCTGGAACTGCAATTCAAAATGCAAGAACAAGCTTTTTGGGAGACGGATTTACAAGCGATGGTTATCACTTAAACGATTTTGGTAAATATATTGCTTCTTGTACTTGGTATGAAACCCTATTTGGTGAGTCGGTTATAGGGAATTCATATTCTCCAGATGGTATGTTGCCTTTGTATATAGAATTGGCTCAACAAGCAGCACACGAAGCAGTGTTGACGCCTAATGAAATTACTGAGTTAACTGATTATCAAGATCCAGGTGGAAATGGTATTTTAACTCAACCAGTATTCATTAACTTTTCTACTAGTGATAACCCTGATGGATGGAATGCTTATACAGGCTTTTTAGAAGGTGTTGCAATACCAAATATGATTTACACTAATGGACAGTTTACAGGAATTGAGGCTGCTACAACTTCTAGATTTAGAGGTGTTAATAATACTTCAGGAGCAGGATCTACAACTACTGATTTAAATATGGACGATTCAGTATCAAAATCTAATTTTTATTCTCATGCTTTAGCTTGGGGATCAAATGACCCAATTGAAGAGAGTATTATTGAGTTTTCAGGTTTTGAATCAAATGATACTTATGAATTTTGCTTCTTTGCTTCAAGAAATAGTGTAAGCGATAATAGAGATACTAAATATACTCTTGTTGGAGCTAACGAGCAATCTGCAAACTTAGACGCTGCAAATAATGCAACAAATACAGTTTGTATATCGAATGTACAAGCTGATGCTAACGGTAAAATTATCTTAAAGGTTGCAGCTGGAGATTCTAATAATAACGGAAACCAGTTTTATTATATTAATGCTTTAAGAATATCTCCACAATAAACTCATAAGTTTATACAATGAAAAAAGCCTCTTTAAATGTTTACATCAAATACATTTAAAGAGGCTTTTTTACTAAACTATTTATGCATAGATTTAAACATATATAAAGATTTTTATTTCATGATTATGAAACGTTTTTTTACCATTATAGCTATAATAATTTCATTTTCGGCTACATCTCAAGAGCTGAAAATTATGAGCTACAACATAAAGTTAGATTACCCGAAAGAAGGTGAAAATAGTTGGGCTAACCGAAAGCCTTTTATGATGAATCAAATCAAGTTTTATGAACCAGATGTTTTAGGTGTACAAGAAGCAATGCCAAATCAAATGAAGGATTTAGATGCTTTATTGACCAATTATAGTTTTGTGGGTGTTGGTCGTGATGATGGTAAAGATGAAGGTGAATATTCAGCAATATTTTATAGGAAGGATGACTTAGAAGTTTTAGAATCTTCAACATTTTGGTTGTCGCAAACACCAGATAGAGTAGGAATGGGTTGGGATGCAGTTTGTAATCGTGTGTGTACCTATGCCTTGTTTCAACATAAAACTACCATGAAGAAATTTTGGGTGTTTAATACGCATTTTGATCATGTAGGTAAGGAAGCACGTTCAAAAAGCGCTGTTTTAATTTTAGATAAAATTAAAAGCTTAAATACAGAAAATCACCCTGTTTTTTTAACTGGCGATTTTAATATGGAGCCTAATCACGAAAGTGTTGATTATATTACACAAACTTTAAAAGATTCTAAAATAGATACAGAATTAGATTTTGGTCCAGAAGGTACATTTAATGGATTTCATTTTGACCAACCTGTAACGCGAAGAATCGATTATGTTTTCGTTTCATTTGACGTTAAAATAAACAAATATGCAGTGTTAAGTGATAATTGGAATATGCAATACCCTTCAGATCATTTACCAGTACTAATAGAAGCGAGTTTTTAGTTCTGAATTAGTTTTAAATCAAAGCTTACAAGGACTTCATTGGACAGTTTGTTCTTAACTACTTTGGGGATTTTTATGTTAAAATCTGAAGCTAAAACTTTAAAGTTTCCTTTTAAAGTAATTGTGCTTCCTTTTTTTTGAATTGTTGCTGAAATATTTTCAATTTTTTTGGTTTCTCCATGAAAGCTTAATTCGCCTTCAATTTTAATTTGCGTTTCGGTTTCAATTTCTGAAAGAGAAAAATCTACTAAATTACCTTTAAATGTTGCCTTTGGAAATTTTGAGGTTTCAGCATAATTTTCATTGAAATGCTCTTCCATTAATGCGTTTTGAAACCTAAACCCTTTTACTAAAGCTAAAGCAGCAAATTCACCATTTTCTGTATTAAGTATTGCTGTTACTGAGTTATTGGTTGCTGCAACTTCTTCAAATGAAGGAACAGAGGCTTCAAAGTTTAGTATACCTGTTTTAGTCAAAAATTTACCTTGAGAAAAACTTTGGAAGCTAATAAGGAGTATTATTAATAGTGTTTTTTTCATAACGTTTATTCTTCTAAGAGTCCATCGGTTTCCCATTGTATAACAATGTCTATTAGATTTTGAGGTAATCTTGGACCACCAAAAGGCATTAAAAATCCAGTATCTTCTGATGAAATTCTACTAATTAAACCTCTGTTTTCAACAGCATTTTTTACATCTTCATAAGTTAATAAAGACATTGGAGCTCCATTGATAGGAGGGTTGTTGTGGCACGAAATGCAGTTGTTGTCAATTATTGGTTTAACATCATTTACGTAGTTAATGTTCTCTATTATTGGAGTAGTATCAATTAATTCTTCTTCACTAGCGTTGGTGCAGCTATTGGCGACTATAAAAAGACAGGTTATAATTAGTGTTAATTTTTTCATTTTAAATTCTTAAAAAACTCTACTTAAATTAAATCCGAAATAAATATTACCATCACTCCAATCGCCTGTACTTTGTCCTAAAAACCCATTAGTGTTCATTGGTTGTGCATTGGTAAAATGCATTTGAAACACATGTCCTCCTGTTTCTAAATCAACACCTATTGAAAGCGGATTTTTAAAAGGAGAATTTGAAGCTCTGTTGAGATGCCAACCATAATCTACATTTAAAGTCCACCTGCTAGCAAGTTTATAACGACCACCAAAACCTAAAGCAAATTGTGAATTGTCTTGCTCGTCAAATTGTACAAAATTGTCATGGAAAAAAGTAGGAGCAATCTCTAATGAAAGATTATGGTTTATTTTCCTTGAAGCTAATAATTGTACTGTATAGCCTAAACGGTGTTTGAACTCTAACTTAGGTAAATTGTCTTTTTCTAAAGCGGTATTTACAAGAATAGAATTATAACCAACGATAGTAAAAGGAAATCCATTGTCGTGTTGTGATACTAAGCGATATTTAATTGCGCTTTCATAAATTTTTTGATAAGAACTACGAGAAACACTAATGTTAAATGCATCTGAAATTCCATAAATAAAATTCAATCTAGTGACAGCATCATCAAGACCAAAAAAGGTGTCAAAACCATTTTCTATACTTCCAAATCTGTGAGCAACTACAAAAGTGAATTCGTTTTTAGCTACCAGTTTTGTGGACTCAAAATTTACAATTTTGAGCCCTTTAAAAACCGCTATAGTTTTTTGATTTTCTAAAGAGTCTGTATCGATTTCGTCTAGCAAACTATCTTGAGAAAATGCAAGAAATGGGAATAATACTATTAAAAGAGTTCTATAGAGCACTTTTTTAGTTTTTAATGAAACGTTTACTCTCTTTATTGCTTTCAGAAGTAACTGTAATAATATACATACCACTATTTAATGAAGAGACATCAAATGTTGCTAGGTTTGTATTGCTTATGTTTTTTGAATTTACTTGCTTACCTAAAAGGTTGTAAATTGCGACTTCTCCTGAAAAAGCACTTTGAGAAAAATTAAGGTTTAAAACAGTGTTTGTTGGATTTGGTGTTAGACTAAAGCTTGAAATGTTTTCAAAATCCTCTAGTCCTAATAAAGTATCCCAAAAAGGAGCTCCATTTTGCCCACCATTTCCAGTATATTCAAATGGAGGCGCAACATTAACAAAAGTTCCTGCTGTCCAAATTCCTTTATTTACCGCAACGACTTCTCGTTGATGTCCAGCAGAACCCCATTGCATATAGTCTTGCATAGCAACGGATGATGCAAAACTAGCAGAATTGTATAAACCTAACTCTGCATCATTAGGATTACTGATTACTGTGGTTATTACGGTTACATCAGCACCAGCTGCTAAGTTTAATGAGCCTTGAGTAACTGTTAAAGAGCTTAATTGGTTGTAACTTGGGAAATTACATAATTGGTAATTACTAATGTCTACTGTAGTTCCTCCATAATTGTGCATAGTAACTTCTCCTGTTGATGGGTTAACAACTGTTAATCTCACTTGAGCATTTGCATTAAAACAAAATGCGGTAAAGAACATTAGGGCAATAATTGTTTTGAGTGTGTAATTGTTTTTCATTTGAATTTATTTTTGGTTAATTAATAATTATACATTGGTCTAATTTGATTTCGTTTAGTAAATCGTCATAGCCTATAACACGTCCTTTTATTTTTATGTTTTTATCTCGTTCGATGTTGTCTAGAGGTGTATTGAATTGACAAAAAATACTGTTGTTTAATGTGATGCTGTTCTTGTCAGAGTCAGTTACAGTTCCATCCACTTCAATGGTTTTGTTTAGGTATTTACTTTCAGATGCTTTGGGGTTTATAGAAAATTCGGCTGAAAAATTTGAAGCTTTAAATACAAATTCAGCTTCTTCATTTCCAATATCTCTATGGTCTTGATAGATGTAATTATATGCTATAAGAGCAATAATGATGAGTATTACTATGGCGATCCATTTTTTCATGTTGTCTCATTAGCTTAAAACCTAGACTTTGCTTTTTTATAAACTGCTCCAACATTGTTGAAGCAGTTTAAACATCAATCTAAGAACTTAGTTGTGCTTTTAGGAAAAACAAGTAATAGTGGAACTTTTCTTTTTCAATTAATCTTTTCCTTTGGCTAATACAATTACTAAGTGTATTTTTAATTACAAGTACTCTCGTACCTCAATCTATCTTCACCACCAACTCTAAGATCTACTTTAGTTTCCCCAGAATATTGTTGAATTTCATGTAGAACCCAATCGTTATTACAATATGGTAAACCTGTAATGTTTATGATGACAGTTATATCGTTTCCACTTCCGTTAGTTGACCATGTTCCGTTGTATGTAGTTCCTAAATAATAAGCATAAACAGTGCCTTCTTCATAAAACTGAAATGTATAACCATCATATAAATCGTCATAATCATTATCATTTCGTTCTAGTTTATCAACAATCCAACTATTGCAACTTGTAAGTATATTCACTAATTCAACAGGAGAACAATTGTCGCAATCGTCATCATTGTAATCATTGTCATCATCTTCATCGCAACTTTCAGCATAAGCGTTTATTGTTGTTTCAAGTTCAGTAAAATTGCTAATCGTAATCTCGGTGTTATCCTGTAAAACAACAGTGATAGGAAACCCAATAGTAATTAAATCATCTTCATCTATTTCATCAATAAAATCAAACAACATGAAGTCATTTGTGAAAGTAACAGTGTTTATAATTTCATTGTTTGTATTAAAAAAAGAAGCTGTAATAGGGTATTGAAAATCTAAACATTCAATGTCATCGTCATATTGGTTTTCACCATTACAGTCATTTGCAAAGTTTTGTAGTTCACTTATGTTGTTTATTGTAGTTTGACTGAAGTCAGAAAAAATGATTGTAATAGGAAAAATGATTTCAAGAGAGTCAATATCATCGTCGCTATCATCAAAAATGATTTCTATAGCTTCATAATCATCAGTAGTGTTAATTACAAGTTCTTGTCCATTGGCAATAACCGTTACAGGAAGTTCAACATTAAAACAATTGGCGTTATCAATAATATTATCATTAGAGCCATCATTCATAGCAGTGCGTTGCATTAAATTGGCAACGACTGATCCGGCTACTAGAGTTTCTTCTTCTGGAGCTTGCTCAAATACTACTTCTTCTTTTCGGCATGATGTAGCTAAAATAGCTAAAGCTAGTAGTGATAGAAAAAAGGTTTTTAATTGTAATTTCATTTTATAAGCAATGTTTATTATTAAACAACTCAGTTTTAAAAACTCCTGAACACTTTAAAAAATATTTATATACATTTAGGCAATTAAAGTGCTCAAATTGTCAAAAGATTTAAAAGAAGATATCTGCGAAGAAACTGTTTTTGAACGTGTTTATAATAAGTATTCAAAAGACTTAAACGACTTTTTATATTATAAATATGGAGCTCAGTACAACCCTAGTGATAAAGCACAAGATGCTTTTATGAAATTATGGGATAATTGTAAAAAAGTAACATTAAGTAAAGCAAAATCTTTTTTATTCACTGTTGCTAATAACATGATGTTGAATGAAATAAAGCATCAAAAAGTGGTGATGAAATTTGAAAAAGAAACACCTAAGAAATATACAAACGAAACTCCCGAATTTTTACTTGAGAAGGAACAGTATTTTGAGCGTTACCAAGCTGTACTGGAGAGTTTAACCGAAGAGCAACGAGTCGCTTTTTTGCTAAGTAAAGTTGAAGGTAAAAAACATGCTGAAATAGCTGAAATGTTAGGTGTTACCAAAAAAGTTGTTGAGTATAGAATTTATTCAGCATTTGACAAATTGAAAGAAGGATTGGGTGATTTTAAAATTAAATAATCAGGATTAATTAGGGTTAAGTTGTTATATATAAAATGATGGTTAATGGATAAAGACTACCTATTACAGAAATGGTTAAGAAATGAACTGACAGATGAAGAGCATGAAGCTTTTTCAAAATTAGAAGATGCTGATTTTTATAACGAAATAATAACTTCTGCAAAAGCTTTTAAAGCATCAAATTTTTCAAAAGTAGATTCTTTTGAAGTGTTTAAAGCCAAAGCCTTAGAAGCTCAAAATAAAAAACCTGTTTACAAGCTTAATGCTAGAAAATACTTAATGCGAATAGCTAGTGTATTAGTCATTGCTTTCGGTATTTATTTTTTGTTTGTTTTTAATCCGAATACTCAAATAGAAACATTAGCTAGTGAAAAGACTACCATTGAATTGCCTGATGCTTCTTTGGTTAGTTTAAATGCGTATTCGACTATCTCATTCAATAAAAAAGATTGGAAGGAAAACAGGTTGGTTGAATTGGATGGTGAAGCTTATTTTAAAGTTTCAAAAGGAGGTCAGTTTGATGTAAAAACCCAAGAAGGACTGGTAACAGTTGTTGGAACAGAGTTTAATGTTAAACAACGTAGCAACTACTTTGAAGTGGTTTGTTATGAAGGTAAAGTTAAGGTTGTTTCAGATACCATATCAAGACTTTTACAAGCAGGAGATAGTTATAGAATCCTTAATAATATGTTTACTGAAACGACTACTACTTCAATAAAACCAAAATGGACAGAAAATATTAGTGAGTTTGTTTCAGTGCCTTTTAAAGAAGTTTTGGCGGAGTTAGAGAGACAGTATAATATTGAGGTTACGTTTAAAGATGTAAATGTTAATCGTATATTTACAGGAGGCTTTATGCATAATGATTTAGAAAGTGCATTATTATCCATTACTCAACCTATGGATATGACCTTTGAACTGAGCTCTGATAACCTTGTTGTAATTCATGCAAAGAAGAATTAAAAAAGGGTTTTTACTATTTTGTTTTCTATTTTTTACTGTTCTTACCATAAATGCTCAAGATAGTAAAGAACAACAATCGCTTGTTCAAATAATTCAAAATTTACAACAGAGCTATAACGTACAATTCAATTATGCCCAAGATTTAGTGGACAATATTTTTATTGCTCCTCCATCTCAAAATATATCTTTACAAGAAGCATTACAATACCTTGAAAATAATACCCAATTAATCTTTTCACTTACTAATAACCAGTTTGTTTTAGTAACTGCAAAACAATCTATTATCATTTGTGGATATTTAAAAAACAAAGAAGGCCAACCTTTAGGTAATGCAACAATACAGAGCGAATCTGTTTTAACTGTTAGTGATAATAATGGTTTTTTTGAGTTGGAGCTGCCTTTAAAAGCAAAAACTATAACTGTTAGGTATCTGGGTTATAAAACACTACAAAAGCCAATTAAAGAGCTTCTTTCTAGGACTTGTGAAACTGTTGAGTTAATCCCAAATTTTGAATCACTTTCAGAAGTAATTATTTCAAACTTTATTACTCATGGTATTAAAAAACTTAATAACGGAACATATCAAATAAACTTTAACGAGTTTGATATTTTACCAGGTGTTATAGATACTGATGTTTTGCAGTCAGTACAAGCGTTTCCTGGTATTCAGAGTATTAATGAAACAGTATCAAATATAAGTATTAGAGGTGGAGCACATGACCAAAATTTGTTGCTTTGGGATAATATAAAAATGTACCAATCTGGTCACTTTTTCGGGCTTATTTCTATGTATAACCCTCAAATTACACAAAGCGTTAGTTTGGTTAAAAATGGAACTGATGTGGTTTTAACAGATGGAGTTTCGGGTACAATTGATATGAAAACCGAAAAAGAACTGAATACAAAGTTTAAAGGAAGCTTAGGAGCTAATCTTACTGATGTTAATGGATTTGCCGATGTGCCAATAGGAAAAAAATCGTCTTTTCAATTTGCTGCTAGAAAATCAATTAGTGATTTTGTGAAAACACCAACTTACAATGAGTTTTTTGATCGTATTTCGCAAAATACTGAGGTGGAAACAAATATGGGAGATATTATTAATTCTGATAAAGAGTTTGACTTTTATGACGCATCGCTTCGATGGATTTATAAAATAAGTGAAAAAGATGAACTAAGACTTAATTTTATAACAGTATCAAACAGGCTGCTATTTAATGAAAATGCTATGGTAAATGGTGTTGAAGACTCAAGAGAAAGTAGCTTAACCCAAAATAGTATTGCTGGTGCAATACGATATGATAGAGAGTGGAATACTAAGCTTAAAACCGCTCTTGAGATTTATGAAACAGATTACAAATTAAAAGCCGTAAATGTAAATATACTAGATTCGCAAAGATATTTACAAGAGAACGTGGTGTCTGAAACGAGCTTAAAGTTAATCTCAAATTACAAGCTAAACCCAAAAATGCAGTTATTGAGCGGGTACCATTTTGTAGAAACTGAAGTAACTAATCTAGATGATGTTGATAATCCGCTATACAAACTATTGGTCTCAGAGGTTGTTAGAACTCACGGTGTGTTTTCGCAATTTGGTTATACTTCAACTAATAGAAATACGAATATAAATGCAGGAGTAAGGTTTAATTATATTGACAAGTTAAAAAAAACAATTTGGGAGCCAAGACTCAGTTTTAGTCAGCGTTTTCTTGAAGACTTTACGTTTGAAATTCTTGGAGAGTTTAAACACCAAAACACGTCTCAGGTAATAAATGTTCAGAACGATTTTTTTGGAATTGAAAAACGCAGATGGCAACTTTCTAACGATGACAATATTCCTGTAATTACAAGTAAACAAGTTTCTACAGGAGTTAGTTTTTCAAAAAAAGGATGGTTATTAAGTTTAGAAGGGTATTATAAAAATGTTGATGGTATAACTTCACGCAGTCAAGGATTTCAAAATCAATATGAACTTTCTAGAACTTCAGGAAGCTATGAGGTAAAAGGTCTTGATGTTTTACTTAGAAAAGGATTTGATAAAGTAAGTGCTTGGTTAAGTTACTCCTTTATGGATAACAATTATGAATTCAAATCTTTGCAAGAAACAGTTTTTCCTAGTAATTATAATATTAGGCACGCAATTGCTTTTGGCACAACGTATTCTTCAAATAGATTTAAGGTTTCAGCAGGCTTAAATTGGCATTCAGGTAAACCAACAACAAATCCTATGGTATTAAATTCAATAAGTGATGGTGAAATTAATTACGAAGCATCAAACAACAGTAACCTACAAGACTATTTAAGAGTAGATGTTTCTGCTATATATAATTTGAAGATTTCTGAAAAAGTAAATTCCCATTTAGGACTTTCAGTATGGAATGTTCTCAACAAAGAAAACCAAATCAATAAGTTTTACAGTTTGGAAAATAATTCGGTAACACAATCTATTCAACACTCGTTGGGTATAACTCCCAATGCAGTTTTTAGAGTGTATTTTTAATTAATCCAAAGCATTTTTTGTAACATAAGCTCTCCAAGCAATAATTGCTAATTGGAGTTTACTGGCTTTGGTAATGTCGAGTTTTCGCTTAGTGAAGCTTGGTAGTAAAGCTTTGTTAACTGTTGCCAAGGTTTTGAAGACTTGCTTTTTCATTTAGCAAAAATAGTAAAACTTATTCTAGAACTAAGTTTTATATTTTTGTTAGGGTTGTACTTAACTGAAAATAATATCAATTAAAATTTTAGCAATTGTCATCATAATTTCTTGGTTTTTGGTTGTTAAAAATTCTTTGTTTTTTCGATTGAGTTTTCAATATATATTTTTAGAAATCTATCCTCCAAGTGTTTTAATGAAAATCGATGAAATTAACTTCTAATTGATAAGTAAAAAAATCATATATGTTTCAATTTATATGTGACTTGTCTTAAATGAAGTTTTATATTGTAATTTTTAAATAGCTTTTTGTTTTAAATTGTAATAATTGTAGGGCTTTTTTGAAGGTGAAAAATAAAACCAAGGGGATTTTGGTTATAAAAAGGCTGTTTTTTTAGCTTTTCATCTTTTTGAGTTAGTTAAAATATAAATACGAACCAATAAAGATAGATGTAGTTTTTAGCTCATTTTATGTTAAAATTAATGATTTGGTAAACCCCAAAATGTATTCTAGTTAAATTGATGCGTACATTTGCAAAAACTCCCTAATATGAAAAAAAAATTACTAGCAGTCATTTTACTTTTTTTTGCATGTACAACATTATTTAGTCAAGTTGTGATTAATGAGTTGGACTGTGATACACCAGGAATAGATGACCAAGAGTTTATTGAGTTAAAGTCTGATACACCAAACTTTTCTTTAGACGGTTATGTTTTGGTGTTTTTTAATGGTTCTTCTTCTGGAGGAGATTCTAGTTATATGACTATTGATTTAGATGGTGCAGTTACTGATGTTAATGGCTTGTTGTTAATAGGTAGTAGTACTGTAACTCCTTTTCCTCAGTTCTTAATTTCACCTAATGTTATTCAAAATGGAGCTGATGCAGTTGCTATTTATTTAGGGGACGATACCGATTTTCCTGAAGGTACTCTAGCAACTCAGACTAATTTAATTGATGCGTTGGCTTATGATACTAATGATAGTGATGATACTAATTTAATGGCGCTTTTAGGTTTAACTGAACAGATTAGCGAAGGTGCTTCAAACAATACAAATTCTATTCAAAGAAATGACGATGGCTCGTATACAGCAACAACACCAACTCCAAGAGCTTTAAATGAAGGTGGAGGAGTTGTGTTTAATGCGATTAGTATTTCAACTGCGCTAACGCAGTATGGTGAAGGTGACACGTTTGATATTACTTTTACAGCGCAAGAAAACGTTACTGCAGATTTTCAGTTTGACTTTACTTTAAACAATGGAACTTTTGATACTTCAGATTTTACAGGAACCACAACTGTTACTATTCCAAATGGACAAAACGCTGTAACCACTTCAATAACTATTATTGACGATGCTATTGATGAAGGTGATGAAGAACTCTTAATTCGATTTTTAGGTCTAGAACCTCCTTATATCCCGTTCAATAATTTTATAAAAATTAGAGTTATTGATAATGATTTTACTGTTGCTCCTTTTGGGACTCCAATAAACCCATCTTATGGTGTTGTAGAAAGTACACAGCCTAGTGGATATTACAATAGTTTAGACGAGTTGTCTGATACTGCGTTAAGACAAGCGTTACAAGATATTATTGCTGAAGAAGGTGTGGTTAGAGCTCAAACCTATACTGATGTTATTGATATTTTAAAAGAAGCAGACCAAAACCCTGAAAACAGTAACCAGGTTTGGTTAGTGTATCTAGAACAAGGAAGGGCAAAATTAGATTTTCAAACCACTTCTAATAATGTAGGAACTTGGAATAGAGAACATACTTTTCCTAGGTCTAGAGGAGGGTTTGATAGTATTGAAGAAGATGAAGTTGGTGACGGAATTGATATATTTTGGAACACCACAGCAGATTCTCTTCGTCATGGAAACTCTGATGCTCATGCACTACGAGCGGTTGATGGACCAGAAAATAGTAGTAGAGGAAACCAATTTTATGGAGAGTACAATGGACCTTCAGGAACTTTAGGCGGTTTTAAAGGAGATGTTGCAAGAAGCGTATTTTATATGGCTGTTAGATATAATGGTTTAGAAATTGTAAATGGTTTTCCAGAAGGATTGACAGGACAATTTGGGGACTTAGCTACGCTTTTAGATTGGCACAGAAATGATCCGCCTGACGATTTTGAAATGAACAGAAACAATGTGGTGTATCAATGGCAGTTTAATAGAAATCCATTTATAGACCAACCTGATTTAGTGGAATATATTTGGGGAAATATGGTAGGGCAAGTTTGGAATCAAGAACTTGGAATTGACGATGTAGATGTTGCTCAAATAAAGGTGTATCCTAACCCAACAAGCAGAGGTGTTCATATTTCAGGAATTAATAATCCTGCAAGTGTCGGGGTGTTTGCTGTTGATGGTCGTAAGGTTTATACTGAAAATATTTCAGGAGGGAATTCATATTTGAATATTAACGTTTCTCCTGGTATGTATTTGCTTAGCATAGTCTCAGGGGAACGAACAATTGTCAAGAAAATTATAGTGGAATAACAAAAAAGCCCAAACTTAAGTTTGGGCTTTTTTGTTTGTATAAGGGTGTCTAGTTTTTCTTTGTTATGATAATGACAACACCATCTTTGGCTTTGTCTCCATATTTTTCTACAGCTTTTTCGCCTTTAAGAACTTCAACCTCTTTTATTGTTTTTGGATCAATGTCTTTCAATTCCTTTCTTGAAACTTCCTTTCCGTCTAAAATAAATAAAGGATTACCATTGCTATAAGCTAAAGTATTGTTACCGTTTTCAGAAGCTATAATTTCAACATCTTTACCATCTTCATCAGTTAATACAATAGTTTTTACATCTTTTGTTACCCAAACATTGTCCTTATCTTTTTTAACAACAAAAACATTCTCTTCGTTATCTGTGTCTTCGTTTAATTCTATAACTTGAACATTGTCATCATCGGTTTTAATTTCAATAACAGTATTGCTTTTTCCGTTGGTGGTTGTTTTAACGTTTTGTTTTACAATAACTTTTTTGTCAGCATGTACGTTATCATCATCTTTTGAAATGAAAACTACATTGTTACCATTGTTTTGGCTGAATTTTACTTTACCATCATCAGATACAAAATGGATGTTTTTTAAGCTGTTTTCTACATGGCCAATTGCAACACTTTTACCGTCTTCGTCAAGTGCAATTTTAATATCTGCTATTGGTTCGTCTCCTTTAACATGATAATTAGCATTTGAATTTTTGTATTCAATATCAATTTTAATGGCAGTTATTTCATTGCTTTTGTTGCGTTTTATGCCTTTGAATTTTACCGAAGCACCATTGCTTTCCAGCTTAGATTTTAAATTGTCAAAATCAGCATCAGTGAAATCTTTAGTAATTAAAAACATTTCAGTATCTGCTAAAATAGATGTTGTGCTTTTAGCGGTTTTTGATTTTACAGTAGCTGCTTTTTTAGTTGATGTGCCTTTAGCAGTCGTAGTTATTGCTTTTGTTTGTTTTTGTGTTGTAGCAATTTTAGGTTGTTCAGTAGCGTCTAAACCTTCAACTGTAGCGTAATCAATTATTGGTGTTTCAATAGGAATTACTTTTTCGATATAAACAGTTTTAGTATTGAAGCTCATTAAAAATAAAGCTAAAGCAGGAAGTATTAATATATATTTCCAGGCTCTTAATTTGTTCGATTTTGATTTGTGTAACATAACTATTCGTTTTTTGATTAATGAAGTATAAAAATTGTTGGCTAATGCCAATTGATTGCTGTTTGTGCTTGCTTTTACTAATAGCATTTGATAGCTTTTTTCACATGATGAAACATGCTGAGCTTCTTGGTCTGCAATAAACTCTAGGTTTTGCTGTAGCGCTTTTTTGTACAGCCACATAAAGGGGTTGAACCAAAAGAGTATAGTAGCAAGATGGGTAATTATTATATCAATTGAATGAAATTGTTTTGAATGCACTTTTTCATGATTGATAATATGTTTAAGCTCTTCAGGGTTAAAATGAGAAGGGTTGTAAACGATATAGTTGAAAAATGAAAAAGGAGCGATGCTTTTACTTGTTTTTATGTAATAATGATTTTCACTTTTTTCAAGGCTGTTCTTTTTTAATAAAGAGAATAAAGAGAATAATTCTATTCCAAACTTTAGTAACAATACTACAACTCCAATGCTGTAAGCTAATGGGAGTAGTTGCATGTAGTTAAAAGGTTGTTCGGTTTGTTGCGTTTCAATAATTTTTCCAACAGCAATAAAATTTTGAGCTACAGGAGTGTATTCAATATAAACAGGAATAACAATAAATGGAATAGCGATTGCTGTAAATAACCCTGTAATTAAAAACCAACGGTTAGATGTAAAGAAGGTTTCGCGTTGTAAGAATAGCTTATAACACAAATAAAAAAGTACAATTATGGCTGATGATTTTAAAAGATATTCCATAACTAGCTCTTGTTTTCAATTAAAGCAATTATCTCTTTAAGCTCATCAACGCTTATCTTTTCCTCTTTAGCAAAAAACGATACAACATTCTTATATGAGTTGTTGAAATAGTTTTCAATTGCTGTGTTCATAAAACGTTTCTTGTAGGCTTCCTTAGAAATGATAGGGTAGTATTGATGCGTTTTACCATAAGCATTATAACTTACATAACCTTTCTCTTCAAGGTTTCTAATTATGGTTGATAGTGTGTTGTAGTGAGGTTTGTCGTCTTTTATTTCAGCAAGTACATCTTTAACGAAAGCTTTTTCAAGTTTCCAGAGTACATGCATAATCTCTTCTTCCTTATTGGTCAACTTTTGCATAGTGGATTTTAATTTGATTGAATACTCAAACTTATAACTATTTTTCTAGTTATACAACTACAAATATAGTTTTTTAACGAAATTTTTAGTTTTTAGCACAGATTGAAACTAAATAGTATCTTCGCCAAAAAATAGTTTTTATGAGTGTAATTTGGGTTATTTTAGGGTTATTGCTTTTAGTGGTAGGAGGTGAGTTTTTAGTACGCTCATCGGTTGCACTTTCATTTAAATTAAAATTATCCAAGCTTGTAATAGGTATGACAGTTGTGTCTTTTGCAACTTCTGCACCTGAATTATTAGTGAGTTTGCAAGCTGCTTTAGATGGTTCTTCTGATATTTCTTTAGGAAATGTTATTGGTTCAAATATTGCCAATATTGGTTTGGTTTTGGGTATAACCGCAATTATTTCTCCGTTATTAGTAGATAAAGACTTTTACAGATTGAATTGGCCAATGATGATGCTAATGTCTGTGTTGCTTTATGTTTTTCTGAAAAATGATGATTACTTAAGCTTGATGGAAGGTGTGCTTTTTATTGTTATGCTTACAGTATTTCTTGTTGTGCTTATTAAAGATTCTAGAAGAAAAACTAAAGTTAATTTAGATGAGGTAGACGATTCGCTTAAAGAAACATCCAATTTTAAAATTATACTTTGGTTATTAATAGGAGCTGCTGCGTTGTATTTTGGTAGTGAGTGGTTGGTAAAAGGCGCAAAAGATTTAGCTTCAGCGGTTGGAGTAAGTGAGTATGCTATTTCGGTTACTGTTATTGCAATAGGTACAAGTGTTCCTGAGTTAGCAGCATCAGTTATCGCAGCACTTAAAAAGGAAAAAGCAATTTCTTTAGGAAACCTAATAGGTTCAAATATTTTCAATATTGCATCGGTTTTAGGGCTTACAGCTATTATAAAACCAATAGCAGTAAATCCAAATACTCCAGAAATTTTATCAACCAATATCTTTTGGATGATAGGTTTTGCTGCTGTATTAATTCCGTTAGTGTTTTTACCTAAACGTTACGAACTTGGACGTTTAAAAGGCTTTTTGTTGTTTGGTGCGTATTTGATATTTATCTATTACGCAGTGGTATAAAAAACAAAAGCTTACAAATTAATGTAAGCTTTTGTGATTGTTTTTATGAACAAAACAAGATAATGTCTAATTAAACATTTGCTGACTTAACTGTTTTTACAATTCTACCAGCAATTTTGTATGGATCAGCATTAGAAGCAGGACGTCTGTCTTCTAACCAACCTTTCCAACCTTTTTCAACGGTAATAATAGGTATTCTAATTGAAGCTCCTCTATCTGAAACTCCATAACTAAAATCAGTTATAGCTGCAGTTTCGTGCTTTCCTGTTAAACGTTGGTCGTTAAATTCACCATAAACTTCAATGTGTTCTTTAACAACAGGTCTGAAAGCCTCACATATTTTTTCATAAGTTTCTTTGCTACCACAAGTTCTTAAAGTGGTGTTAGAGAAATTAGCATGCATACCAGATCCATTCCAATCCATATCTTTTCCTAATGGTTTTGGGTGGTATTCTATATAGTAACCATATTTTTCAGTTAATCTATCTAAAAGATAACGTGCAACCCATAATTCATCACCAGCTAATTTAGCACCTTTGGCAAATAACTGGAATTCCCATTGACCACAAGCAACTTCTTGGTTGATACCTTCAAAGTTTAAACCAGCAGCAATACATAAATCAGCGTGCTCTTCAACAAGCTGTCTACCATGAGTGTTTTTTCCACCAACTGAACAATAATACAATCCTTGAGGCGCAGGGTAACCTCCTACAGGGAAACCTAAAGGTAATTGTGTTTTAGTGTCCATAATGAAATATTCTTGCTCAAATCCAAACCAAAAGTCATTATCATCGTCATCAATTGTAGCTCTTCCGTTAGATTCGTGAGGAGTACCATCTGCATTTAAAACTTCAGTCATTACTAAGTATCCATTTTTTCTTTCAGGATCAGGAAAAATTGCAACAGGCTTTAATAAGCAGTCAGAAGATCCGCCTTCTGCTTGTCGTGTTGAACTTCCGTCAAAAGACCAAATAGGACAGTCTTCTAGTTTACCGCTAAAGTCTTCTTCAATCTTTGTTTTACTTCTCATGTTTTGAGTAGGATAGTAACCATCCAGCCATATGTACTCAAGTTTAGATTTTGCCATTGTGTAAATAGTTTTTGTAATTAAGCTACAAATATAATTTTTTTGTTTTTAAGTGTCATTTTTGAGGGGTTAATTTATTAACAAGTGATATTTTTTTATTTACACCCTTAAATTTAAGGGGTGATTTTAATAAATAATCATTTTAAAGCGTCTTAATTGTTAAATTGTTAATAATCTAATGTTAATTCGCTTTTTTAAAATTCATCATAACTATAAGTTTGTACTTTATTAACAAACAAAAACATACGTTATGTCCACATTAAGATTTCATGCGATAAAAGAATCATTAACAAGAAAACCTTTAGAGATTAAAGAAACAGAAAGACGTTCTGAAATCTTTGGAGCTAATGTTTTTAATGAGGTTTCAATGCGACAATACCTTACTAAAGAAGCTTACATGAGCGTTATGGATGCTATAAATAAAGGGACAAAAATAGATAGAGTTGTTGCAGACCATATTTCAACAGGAATGAAAGAGTGGGCAATTTCTAAAGGAGCAACGCATTATACACATTGGTTTCAGCCTTTAACAGGAACTACAGCTGAGAAACACGATGCCTTTTTTGAGCCATTAGGAGGAGGTCAAGCTATTGAAAAATTTGGAGGAGGTCAACTTGTACAGCAAGAACCAGATGCATCTAGTTTCCCTAATGGAGGAATAAGAAATACTTTTGAAGCAAGAGGTTACACCGCTTGGGATCCAACTTCGCCAGCATTTATCTATGGCACGACATTATGTATTCCAACAGTTTTTGTAGCATATACAGGTGAAGCTCTAGATTATAAAACACCATTGCTTAGAGCGCTTCAAGCAGTTGACAATGCAGCTGTAGATGTGTGTAAGTATTTTGATAAAAATGTGAAAAAAGTAAATGCGTCTTTAGGTTGGGAGCAGGAATACTTTTTAATAGATAGTGGTTTGGCAGCTTCCAGACCAGATATTGTTTTAACAGGAAGAACTTTGTTAGGTCACTCTTCGGCCAAAGGGCAGCAATTAGACGATCATTATTTTGGTACAATACCTAATAGAGCTATGGCGTATATGCGCGATTTAGAACACGAGTGTATGTTGTTGGGAATTCCTGTAAAAACTAGACATAATGAGGTGGCACCAAATCAGTTTGAGTTGGCACCAATATATGATGAAGCTAACCTTGCAGTAGACCATAATTCATTATTAATGGATGTAATGGGTAAGATTGCCGAACGTCATAATTTTAAGGTGTTGCTGCACGAGAAACCTTTTGCGGGAGTTAATGGGTCAGGTAAACATAACAACTGGAGTTTAGGAACCGATACAGGAGTTAACTTATTAAGTCCAGGAAAAACACCAATGAGTAATCTTCAGTTTTTAACCTTCTTTATCAATACTATAAAAGCGGTTAATGATAATGAGGAGTTATTAAGAGCAGCAATAGCTTCGGCAAGTAACGATCATAGGTTAGGAGCAAACGAAGCTCCACCAGCAATTATTTCGGTATTTATTGGGGAACAACTAACTAAAGTGCTTAGTGAATTAGAAAATGTAACCGATGGTAAACTGTCACCAGAAGAAAAAACAGACCTTAAACTTAATGTGGTTGGGAAAATTCCTGAGATTTTATTGGATAATACTGATAGAAATAGAACTTCATCTTTTGCTTTTACAGGTAATAAGTTTGAGTTCAGAGCTGTAGGTTCTAAAGCGAATTGTGCAAACCCAATGACCACGCTCAATGCTATTATGGCAAAACAGTTAATAGAGTTTAAAAAAGAAGTAGATGCGCTTATAGATAAGAAAAACCTTAAAAAAGACGAGGCTGTATTTAATATTCTTAGAGAGTATATTAAAAAATCAAAAAACATATTATTTGAAGGTAATGGCTACAGTGACGAATGGGAAAAAGAAGCTAAGAAAAGAGGTTTAAGTAATAATAAAACCACTCCTGAAGCATTAAAAGCTAAAGTAACCAAAAAGGCAATCGACCTTTTTGAGGAGTTGGGTATTATGAATAAAGTAGAATCTGAAGCACGATATGAAATTGAAATGGAAGAATACATTATGCGTATTCAAATTGAAGGTCGTGTATTAGGAGATATAGCTCGAAATCATGTGGTTCCTACTGCTGTACGTTATCAAAATATCTTGATTGATAATGTAAAAGGGTTAAAAGAAATTTATGGAACAAGCTATAAAAAGCTAGCTCAAGAACAGTTGAATTTAATCGAAGAAATTTCTGGGCACATTGCATCAATAAATTCTAATGTTACAAAAATGACAGAAGAACGTAAAACCTCAAATAAAATTGAAGATATAGAAAAGAAAGCACATGCTTACTGTAATAAAGTTAAACCAATATTTGATGATATAAGATACCATTGTGATAAGTTAGAATTACTTGTTGACGATGAGCTTTGGCCACTTACAAAATATAGAGAGCTACTTTTTACTAAGTAGTAAATACTGTGTTTGTGGCTCTTTTCTGTAAAAATTGATAAGTAGGTATACGTACATGAAAATGAATAGGATAGCATTTCAACGCTAAATTTTACTAATAATCGATTATTTGGTTAAACATAGTCAGGTCAGCTACTTAATTTAGTAAGTTTGTGACGCTATTAATCAATTATTTGTAAAATGAAGAAGTTACTATTAAGTGTGGCTGCTTTGATGTTTGCTACATTATTATTTTCTCAAGATGATTCTAATGTAGAGAATGACGAATTAACACATGACACAAGTGTTGTTAAGACAGAAATGAAAATAACGAAAGAGTCATAATATTCTTTCGTAAATACTTAACTGTTTTATTAAATGGGTTTCACACTCATTTAATAGGAAAAAGACAGGTGATTTTAAAATCATCTGTCTTTTTTTGTTTCAGAAATACCTAATAAGTTGATTCTTTGAATTTTATTTTGTTATATTGCGCTCCTTATTGCCTCATAATTAGAACTTTAAATCTCTTTTGTTATTAATTAAAGAACGTTTAATTAATATTAAATTGATGATAGCAAAATTCAAATGTATTAAGACGCTTGTCTTAATATTCCTAACTTTCTACGCGACTATATCTTTTGGTCAGGAAAACGAAAACCTTGATAACAGTAAAGCTTTTAAAAAGCTAAAATTTTATGACTACAGAAGTGATAATGTTATTGATGTTGCAGGAGGAACTTCAGTAATGAATGGAGATTATTTTACCGATCCGTTATTTGAAGTGTTTTTTCATGTTGGTTATAAACGTTATATCTTTCCTTATTTAAATATCAATTTCGGGTACAACAAATTCAATCTTGCATATAAAGATATTTTTAATGAAGGGTTTATGTCTTTCGATTTGAACTTAGAGTATACAATGCTACCTTATGAAAAATTCACACCTTATGTGTTTGCAGGAGCAGGTTATAATGCGGCTAATTATTTTGAACGTACAGATATGAAGGCACAAGCAGGACTTGGCGTAGAATATATAGTTATTGAAGGTTTGGGGCTAAAACTTTACGCTGACTATAATCATGTTTTTACAGATGAACTTGACGGTTTTGAGTTTGGTGATGCTGATGATGTATACTGGAGAATTGGGTTCGGAATTAACTTTTATTTAGGAGGAACAAAGAAAAGAGAAAAGATTTTAGCCAAATTACCAACAGTTATTAACACCAATTCTATAATTGAGAAACAAAATTGGGGTAAAAAATAAATTACAATCCTTATTTTTGTGGCTCAAAACAAATCCATGAGTCAAAATATAAGTAAAAGATATGCGCAAAGAGGCGTTTCAGCTTCTAAAGAAGACGTGCATAACGCTATCAAGAATATTGATAAAGGCTTGTTTCCTAAAGCATTCTGTAAAATTGTACCAGACTATTTAACAAACGATGAAGGTCATTGCTTGATTATGCATGCAGATGGAGCTGGTACAAAATCGTCTTTAGCTTATATGTATTGGAAAGAAACAGGAGATGTTTCAGTATGGAAAGGTATCGCGCAAGATGCACTTATCATGAATATTGATGACCTTCTATGTGTTGGTGCTACTGATAATATTATGCTGTCTTCAACTATAGGGAGAAATAAAAACTTAATTCCAGGAGAAGTTATTTCGGCTATTATTAATGGAACTGAAGAGCTGATCTCTGAATTAAAAAACTTTGGAGTAACCATTCATTCTACAGGTGGAGAAACTGCTGATGTTGGTGATTTGGTAAGAACCATTATTGTAGATTCTACTGTTACTGCTCGAATGAAACGTGAAGATGTCATTGATAATGCTAATATTAAAGCAGGTGATGTTATTGTTGGTTTAGAGTCTTTTGGTCAAGCAACTTATGAAAAAGAGTACAATGGCGGAATGGGAAGTAATGGATTAACATCGGCTAGACATGATGTTTTTAATAATTATTTAGCAGAAAAATATCCTGAAAGTTTTGATGCCTCTGTGCCTAAAGACTTAGTGTATTCTGGTAATGTGAAGTTAACTGATGCTGTTGAAAATTCGCCAATTGATGCAGGTAAATTAGTACTGTCGCCAACACGTACTTACGCTCCAATTATTAAGAATATTTTGTCAAAATACAATAGTGATTCCATTCACGGAATGGTACATTGCTCTGGTGGAGCACAAACTAAAATCCTTCATTTTGTAGACAGCCTTCACATAATTAAGGATAATATGTTTGAAATTCCTCCGTTGTTTAAGTTAATTCAAGAGCAATCAAATACAGACTGGAAAGAAATGTACCAAGTGTTTAATTGTGGACATAGAATGGAGTTATATGTATCTCCTGAAGTTGCACAAGACATTATTACAATTTCAAAATCATTTAACGTAAACGCTCAAATTATTGGAAGAGTTGAAGCGTCTTCAACTAAAAAACTAACTATTGAGAGTGAATACGGAACCTTTAACTACTAAAATTTTCACATCCGCTTAAACCCTATGATATAATGAAAAACCTTTTTTACCTTATCTTTTTATTAGTATTTCAATTTTCATACTCACAACCAGATTCATTGTTTTTCAAGAAGAAAATTAAAGAGATTGCTCCCAAATGGGAATTGGTAAATAGGGCAGGTTTAGATTTAAGTGAAGTGGCATTTGTAAACTGGAGTGCTGGTGGTAGTAACTCAATATCTGCGCTTGTAGGTGTAACTTCTAATTTAACTTATAGACATAAAAATTTTGTTTGGAAGAGTATTGGTTCTGTACGTTACGGAATTAATAAGCAAGAGAGTCAAAAAGTAAGAAAAACAGAAGATGTTATTGAGTTAGCGTCAAATTTAGGCTATAGAAAA
The DNA here is from genome assembly GCF_039524015.1 of Gaetbulibacter jejuensis. Lineage (NCBI taxonomy): Bacteria > Pseudomonadati > Bacteroidota > Flavobacteriia > Flavobacteriales > Flavobacteriaceae > Gaetbulibacter > Gaetbulibacter jejuensis. The sequence goes on from NZ_BAAAGF010000002.1 coordinate 79,172, forward strand.
GATACCCTAAATAACTGGTTTTATTCTGCAAGGTTTAACTTTAAAACACAAATTACCAATGGATATAACTATCCTGACAGAAATAATCCTATTTCTCAGTTTATGGCACCTGGTTATTTGTTTTTTGGTGTTGGAGCAGAGTATGGTAAAAATATGGAGAAGCTTAATTTGTATTTATCGCCATTAACCTTTAAATCAACATTTGTTCTGGATGAAGATTTAGCTAATGCTGGTTCTTTTGGTGTTACACCTGCTGAATTTGATGACGAAGGTAATGTACTTATTCCTGGTCAACGAGTACGAACCGAAATGGGAGTTTTAATAACTAATGCCTACGAAACGACATTGCTGGAAAATATATCAATAGTGAATTTAGTGAGTTTTTACACAGACTATCTCAATAGTTTTGGAAATGTAGATGTCGATTGGGAAGTTGTCTTCGATTTTAAAGTAAACAATTATGTGAGAGCAACTTTAGGGTCTCATCTAAAATACGATAATGATGTAAAAATCATTGAACCAACCGAAGTAGAAGACGAGTTTGTTGAAAAAGGAGCTAGAGTACAATGGAAACAACTTTTAGGCGTTGGCGTTGTTGTAGACTTTTAATCTAGACTTCCTGTGCTTACATAGTTGTAGGTCTCAAGTTCTTTGAGATCATTAATAGGCTTACTGCATCCGTTTTTTATTAGATATAGGTTGTCACTTGTGTTAATTACATTTTTATGCATGTGATCCGTTATGATGATTATCTTTTCGTGCTTTTCTTCAGAAATTAAGCCTATAATTTTTTGAATGTGTAAAGGCGATAAGTGCGAAAAAGGTTCGTCCAATAAAGCAATTTTGTTTTTTCCTTTTAGTATTAGGTAAGTTTCAATTACACGACGTTCTCCACCTGAAAGTTTATTGAACCTTTTGTCTTTGTAAGACGAAAACGATTCAAATTCTGCTACGAAATCATTCCAGTCTATTCTTAAAAGTTTGAAGACAGTTTTTAATTTGGCGCAATCTGGAGTAAAATTAAATTGAGGTAAAAAGCTTGCGAGTTTTGTTTTATATAAAGCAGGTGTAATTGGCTTTCCATCAATTCGTATGAGTTTATATTTTGATTGTAACGAGCCAAAAATAATGTTTAATAAGCAACTTTTTCCTGAACCATTACTACCAAGTACACCTGTGACTTTTCCAGTTTCGGCTTTTAAGTAAATACCGTTTAAAATGCATTTATCTTTAAAATAAAGCTCAACATTGCCTACCTCTAACGTCATATAAACTCTTTAATGAGTATAATATAAACAATCATTATAGATATATCTATTATAAAAAGGGACGAGAAAAGTTTAAAAGATGAAATACCTAAGTTTTTGTAGAAAATAAGCTTTCGTCTAGCATTAGTTTCGGTAACTAAATACCACAAAAACACAGTAAGGAAGAGTTTAGTAATTACAGCAGGAACAATGTGTGGATTAAATATAGTAATGCCAATATTAACAAGAAAAGACCAAATAAAATAAGGTCTGTAAAAAGAAAGTATAGCTCCAAATTGCTGCATAATACTAAGAAAACGTATTTTTAATAAAAATATTTTGAAGCAGTATTCGTAGCTAATAGTGCATATTAAAATTTAAGGATTCATAAATCATTGTAAATTCAATTTAAAGAAATTTTTTTATTAAAAAACACTTGGATAAAAGAGTAAGTGTTGTATGTTTAAAGTTTCTTTTAAGTAAGAAAGGTTACAGTAATTTTTTCATACTATTTTTATAATGCTTAAAACAAATTTAGGAGTATTTATAACTACCATCATCTTAATTTTATTCAATTTTTTATCTATATATAAATTCGGATTAAAATATTTTGATGAAACTAATTGTGTTGTTGTGTTTCTTTTATTTGTAGTGTTTTTGTATAACAAATGCTACTTAAATTTTAAACTATCTCTGGCATTTATATTGGCATTATTAGCCAATATTTCACTTATATATTATGAAAACATTGTGTTTTCTTTTTTAGTTAACATATTTAAACTTCTCTTTTATGTTGTGTTAATGTGGCATGTAATTCCGCTTCAGAGAAATGTCAAAATAACCCGCTTAGATTGGTTGTCTTATATATTTGTGTCTTTTTTAGGATTCGGTATAATTAAATTACTTATTGATTCTATTGAACAAAATCTAGAAGCAGGTCTAAGCTTATTGTTTTATATTCATGGTTTATGTTTAATGATTGTTCTGATTATAGCTTTTAGGTATAATAGTACTGACTTTAAAGGTGCTAAGTATTTTGCATTTCTTTTAGCTTTGTTTCTTTTTTCAGACATATTTTCATCCTTTGGGTACTACCTTGGTTATGATAATTTGTCTTACTTTGAGCGTTTTTTCTATACTATGGGACTTTGTTTTACTATAATATATTCTAAAAAATATATAGCAAAAAGCTTGAGTGAAAAGGATAGAGTTATCTAGCAATGTATATCGAGCAGATTTAAACATTTTAAATTCATAAATTATCGTATTTTTGCGGCACAATTTTAAGAAGATAAATGTTAGATAAATTACAAATAGTAAAACAGCGTTTTGATGAGGTTAGTGACCTAATCATTCAACCTGATATTATTTCAGACCAAAAACGCTATGTTGCTCTCAATAAAGAATACAAAGATCTTAAAGTGCTTGTTGACAAGCGTGATGAGTACCAAGAACTTGTAAATAATATCGCTGAAGCTGAAGAAATCATTGCTGATGGAAGTGACCAAGAAATGGTTGAAATGGCTAAAATGCAGTATGATGAAGCTAAAGCAAGAATACCTGTTTTAGAAGACGAAATTAAATTCTTACTAATACCAAAAGATCCTGAAGATGCTAAAAATGCAGTGGTTGAATTACGTGCAGGAACAGGTGGAGATGAGGCTAGTATTTTTGCAGGAGATTTATTTAGAATGTATACTAAATACTGCGAAGGTAAAGGGTGGAATGTAAGTACTGTTGATTTTAGCGAAGGAACAAATGGTGGGTTTAAGGAAATCCAGTTTGAAGTGTCTGGTGAAGATGTTTACGGAACTTTAAAATTTGAAGCAGGTGTACATCGTGTACAACGTGTACCGCAAACCGAAACACAAGGTAGAGTACACACAAGCGCTGCAACGGTTATGGTATTCCCAGAAGCCGAAGAGTTTGATGTGGAGATAGACCCAAAAGATGTACGTATTGATTATTTCTGTTCGTCAGGACCAGGAGGACAATCGGTAAACACTACCTATTCTGCTGTACGTTTAACGCATATCCCAACAGGCTTGGTAGCGCAATGTCAAGACCAAAAGTCACAGCACAAAAACAAGGAAAAAGCCTTTAAAGTATTACGTTCGCGTTTGTATGACTTAGAGCTTGCGAAAAAGCAAGAAGAAGATGCAGCAAAACGTGGTAGTATGGTAACATCTGGAGATAGAAGTGCTAAAATTAGAACTTACAACTATCCACAAGGACGTGTTACTGACCACAGAATTGGTTTAACACTTTACGATTTACAGAACATCGTTAATGGAGATATCCAAAAAATAATAGACGAATTAATGCTGGCTGAAAACACTGAAAAGTTGAAAGCTAGTGATGAAACCATATAACAACAAGCCTCTTTTTTTGAGGCTTTTTTTATAGCTAAAATAAAACTCTTTGCATTGAGGTCTTTGTTCAAAATACTAGTAGTTATTTTATTTTTCTCATGTGTTGATGATAAGTCTGTTCAAAAAGAAAAAACAGTTGTGTCAATTAACAACTCATCTATTGATTCAATTAATTTGGTTGAAGAATTAGTTTCTGACTTAAATTTACAAGAAGATGTAAAAGATAGTTCTGAAGAATGTATTTTTGATCAAGCTACACAAACGGATGAATTTTTAAAAGGCATAGATGAATTAAGTGATTATGTTTGGTTTGAAAAAGAGAAAAGAGCTGAAATTACTTTAAGTGATTATTGGGATTTAAGCATTATAAGAGGAGGATGTGATCATTTTGAGCTGACAGCAAAATTCACTTATAAGGGAAAACTGGATTTTGAAAAAGATAAAAAGTTACTCTTCAATAAAATAGTTTGGATAACATCTTTAATAGAAGAGTTTGATGGAGAAATCATTGAAAGATGTTTGAAGGATAAAAAGTATTCAGAGACAAAAGAAGATGAATATAATTATTATGTTGAGTTTTTAAATGAAAAAATTTATGAAAGCTATTTCTTAAGATTTAATAACGATAATAATACAATAATTGAAATTTCATATTTTATAAATTAAATTTCTTTCTGAAGGAAAGATAGTAATAACCAATGACAACACACCAACTCACTGAGCAAATCAAAAAAAAGAAATCCTTTTTATGTATAGGATTAGATGTTGATTTAAACAAAATACCACAACACTTACTACAAGAGGAAGATCCTATTTTTGCATTCAATAAAGCCATTATTGATGCTACACACCATTTGTGTGTTGCCTATAAACCTAATACAGCATTTTATGAGGCTTATGGACTTAAAGGTTGGAAAGCGCTTGAAAAAACCATAATGTATCTTAACGTAAAGCATCCTGAAATCTTTACTATTGCTGATGCAAAACGTGGTGATATTGGTAACACAAGTACCATGTATGCTAAAGCTTTTTTTGAAGACCTTGCTTTTGATAGTGTAACCGTAGCACCTTACATGGGAAAGGATTCTGTAGAGCCATTTTTAGCCTTTGAAAATAAACACACTATACTTTTGGCGTTAACTTCTAATGCAGGTGCTTTTGATTTTCAAACCAAAAAGGTTGATGAGGTTGAGTTGTACAAACACGTTTTAGAAACCTCAAAAACTTGGAATAATTCCCAAAACTTAATGTATGTGGTTGGTGCTACAAAAGCTGAATATTTAGCTGAAATACGCAAGATTATTCCTGAGAGTTTTCTTTTAGTGCCAGGAGTTGGTGCTCAAGGTGGAAGCTTACAAGAGGTTTGTAACTATGGAATGACCAACAATGTAGGTTTGCTTATAAACTCTTCACGAGGGATTATATATGCGTCTAATGGAGAAGATTTTGCTCAGGCTTCTGCTGCAAAAGCTAAAGAACTTCAAGAACAAATGGAGAGTATCTTAAATTAGAAGTTAGCTTATTTCTAATTTAAGTATCTTATCATGATGTATAAAGACCAACTCAATAGAGCGCTTCAGTTTAAAACAACACCAAAGCGAATAGTTTCTTTGGTGCCAAGTCTTACAGAGTTAATATGCGATTTAGGGTTGGAAGCATATCTTGTAGGTGTTACTAAGTTTTGCGTGCATCCTCAGCATATAAGGACTAATGTTGCTGTAGTAGGAGGAACAAAACAAGTTCATATTGATAAAATAGAAGCGCTTCAACCAGATATAATTCTTTGTAATAAGGAAGAAAATACCCAAGATATTGTTGAGAACTGTTCTGTAGTTGCTCAAGTGCACATAAGTGATATTTACACCATTGATGATTGCTTAGCGCTAATTATAATGTATGGTGAATTGTTTGCTGTAGAACAAAAAGCACAAGAATTGGTTAAAACGATAACTGCAAAAAAAGCAGATTTTTTAAAAACTATAGATAACAAACCTAAACCTAAAGTTGCTTATTTAATTTGGAAAAACCCTTGGATGGTGGCTGCACAACAAACGTTTATTGATTATATGCTTTCAATAAATAAATTTGAGAATGTTTTTGGCGCGTTACAGCGTTATCCTGAAGTGGATTTGAAAGATGAAAAGTTTAAGGATGCAGAATATGTTTTTTTATCTACAGAGCCTTATCCTTTTAAGGAAAGTGATGCCATAGCTATCCAAGCATCGTACCCAAATATTAAAGTGATTTTGGTAGATGGTGAACTGTTTTCGTGGTATGGTTCAAGACTCATTAAAGCTTTTGATTACTTTAAAAAGCTGCATCAAGAGTATTTGAATTAGAACGTTTTAAGCTCAATATTCTTTTCTTGAGTTTAGAAGCTTCATGGTATAAAAAGTCGCTCAAACCAGAGTCGGTTTGGGTAACGTTATACGCTTCCTCAATAAAGTTTAAATACGTACTTTCTAATTCTTTTAGATTCAAAACCTTCCCAAGGTTTGGTCTAATTCTTCCTACTTTACAAAAATGTGTGTTCATAAACTTGTTTTTATATAAATACGAGTCAATGAACCTTTTAGACTAGCGGTAAAGGTTAAATAATTGTGAAATATAAATTAAGAGCGAAAAATTATTGAATAAAAAAATCCGTAGAGAAATTCATCTACGGATTTTTTTAAGACTAAAAAGCAATAATTTTAGAAAGCACCAATAAAGTGATTTCCTGGTTTGTTAATTAGTTTTGCACCTTCAGTTACTTCACCAGTAATGCTATTGATGATGTAGATGTTTCCATCTTGACCTACAGGAGCAACTGTTACATACACATCATTACCATCAACTACAAAGCCTTGATATTGAAAAGCGTATAAGTCTACATGGTAAGGTAAATCTACTTGTTGAGCGGTTGAAGAGTTCAAATCTACACGAGCTAAATAGCTTTGTTGTTGATTTGAAAGTGATGATGTTTGTGCTCCATCATGAGTATAATGAACAAAAGCAATTCCATTTCCAGCATATCTCCAGTTTTGAATATATGATCCAGTTACGCCTAAAGCAGTGTCAAGACTGAATACAAATGTGTTATCATACTCATTGTTTTGGTTTATTTTTAAAATGTGAGAACCTCCAGAATCTCTTTGAGTCGCTTGGTAAACGTTTCCATCTTCAGCAACAAAAGCATTAAAACTTCTGTACCCACTTGTATCTCCATAACCTACAGTAGAAGTAATAATTGTTGGGTTGTCTAAAGAAGGATAATCAACAACAATTGACTTAGAGCCTAAACGTTCATAATCAGATTCGCTATTTCCTGTTTCAGGATTAGTTTTACGCATCCAAGTACCAATAATCAATTTGTCGCCTGCTGCATTTAATACTGGTGAATCTAATCTAAAAATGTAATGACCTAAAGCTTCTTCTTCCGCAGAAAGAGGAATTTCATACGATTTAGTTTCTGAGATTAAAGCGTTAACTAGATCTAAAGATAATACAGTTGCAGTACCTCTTGTGTATAGGTAGTTACCATCATTGTCTGAATTTACTTGTGGTGAAGTAACATTAACAGCAACACCTGTTTGATCTCCATCAAAAAGTTTTGCCCATCTTGGGTTTGTCCCTGCATATTGTGAAATATTTACAGTACCACCAATAGGACTAAAGTCTTGTCCGCCACCAACAACATATTTTTGGAACTCACCACCATTGCTACCACCATAAGCAATATTGAAAAAAGTAGAACCATCAACTGAAGATTGTAAACGTGCTGTTCTAGCAGATTGAACTAAATATCCATTTTCAAAAACATCAAATGTTTTATTTGGGTCTTGTGCATCTTGTTTGCTTATAGAGTATACCAAAGTACCTCCATTACCATCTCCTGGAGTTCCATCATTTGTTCCCATTATGGCTCCAGCAACGGTAATCCATCTGTCTTCAGTTTGACCTGAACCATCTGGAGTGCCACCATTATCATCGTCACTACTACAGCTAGTTGTGAAAAATAACGTACTTAATGCTACTGCAAAAGTTAAAAGTTTAAAGCTATTTCTTTTCATTGTATATATATTAAAGGTTATTGATTGTATAATTTAATTTTATGTAAAAGGCTCTTCCTGGTTTTTGAACTGCAAAATTGTCAAAAGCTCTTTTGTTGAATATGTTTTTCATATCTAAGCTTAATACTACCTTTTTACTTGGAAACATGTAGCTTACTCCTGCATCATGAATAAATTGTTGAGGAACATCAAAAAAATCTGTTCCAGCGTTGTTTCCGTAAGGTTCTAGCAAGTAATTAAAGGTGTCAACAAACATGAAATTATAAAACACGTTTAGCTCAGCTTTTTCTTGAAGAATGTTTTTAAATTGGTACTGAGCGTTTGTGTTAATTGTAAATGTTGGCTCGTTTGGTACTTTTCGTTCGTTAAATTGATTCTTATAAGTAAGGTCTAATTTTGAAGCGTTTAGTACTATTCTTAAATTGTTGTTGTATGTATAGTTTAACTCGGCATCTATTCCTTTTGAAATAACATCACCTTGATTTTCAAAAGGTAAAACTTGAACATTACTATTTAATGATGTTTGTACTTGTGTGCCAATTCTATCTTTAATGTTTCTGTAAAATACATTGGTAGCTAATGATAAGTCGTGTTTTTTTATGGTGAATGTCCCAAGTTTTAAGCCTAAGTTAATATTGTTGCTTGTTTCAGGTCTTATGTTTGGGTTTTCAATAATGTTATCTCCTGCATCACCAAATACTTCGTTTTCGGTTGGGAGTCGTACAGCCTTTTCTGCTGAAGCTAAAACTGTAATTAAAGGTGATATTTGGTAGGATGTAGCGACACCATAACCTTGAATGCTGGTGTTGTTACTTACAACATCTTCAACATAAGTTGGTTCGTCATCAATAGTTTCAACCGTTGGGTTTGTTCTTTCAATATGTTGTTGATAGTTTTTTCCAAAAACAGAAGCTTTTAGCTTGTTGTTGAATGCATTAAGTTCATAACTCAATGAGGTTATATTTTTGTGTAAATAACGAGTACCCATAAACCTTCTTTCTAGAACAGAGCGTATTTCATCATCATCCTTTCTATCTACAGCTGAGAATAGGTGGTTTAATAAAAACTTATGGTTTTTATTTAAACTATAGGAAAGACCAGTTCGTATAGAGGAAACCTTTCGATTAATGTTTGCAATAGTTGGCTCGCCTTGTTGAGCGCCTTGAGGTCTTAAAATAGGTTGACCATTCAGGTCTAAGCTTTTTTCGCCATACCAATTATAGTTCCATTTTACGGTGTCATTGATAACTCGATTTCGTTCTCCATAAAGTCCATGTAAGTTAAAGTCTAAGCCTTTAGTTAAGATGTCTTTTTTAGAATATGTTAAGCTTACGATGCTTGCATCAGCTTCAGTAAAACGACCTTTGTAAGGAATGGTCATAAAAGCACCATGTTGTATTTCGTTGTAAGAGTCTGAACCTGTAAAACCAATTAAGAATTTATCAGCCCATTTAACATCAGTAAAACCTGCTTCAATAATTCCTCCATAAGATCTAAAGGCATCATTAAAACGTTTGGCACGAACATACTGTAATTGTCCATTGGGTTGTATGTTGTATACATTTGATCCCCAAACTTCATAATCATTATCTGAATAATTAAAAAAACCAGAAGCTTTGATAGTAAAGCCTGAATTTTTAAAACGGTAAAGCCCATTAAAATTTAATTGAGAGGTGTTAAATGAACCATAAGAAGCGGATGCAGTAAAGCTGTTTTTGGCATCCTCTTTTAGTACAACATTAATAGCGCCTCCTAGAGCATCATTTGATAAATGCCCAGGAACAACACCTTTGTAAACTTCAATTCTCTCAATCATTGAAGGAGGAATGCTGTTTAAATTGAAAGAAGAGCCATAAGTGGAAATTGGGATACCATCAATAAATATGCGTACAGCATTACCTGACAATCCATTTATATTGTAGTTAACAGCAGAACCTAAACCTCCATTTTGTCGTATTCTAACACCTACGGTTTGATTAAGAAGCTCGTTTGTTTGTATGTTTCTAATACCAGCTTCTTTAGTTTTAATAACGTCAACAGCAAATCCTTGCGTCTCAACAATTTTTTCTTTTGATTTACCAACAACTAGAACTTCTGAAAGTTCTACGTCTTTACTTGACTCTACAGTATAATTTACAATTTTATTTTCGGTGTTTACTTCAATTCTAAATGTTGTGTCAGTAATCTCTATTGATGTTACTTCTATTTTATGAACTCCATAAGGAACTTTTCTAAATTCAAAAACTCCATTATCATTTGTGGTGCTAAACTTATTGAGTTGTTTTATATATACATGTGCATTAATTACTGGAGCGCCATTTCTTAAAGTTATTGTGCCTGTAATAGTGCTGGTTTGAGAGTATACAAGAGCAGAAAATAAAAAGAAAACAAAGCTAAAAAAACGAGTCATTTATTATGTTTGAGGCGTTAAAACGCTGCAAAGTTAAGTCTATTTAGAATTAATCCAAATAAAAACTAAACATAATAATTGATTTTTGTATCTGTAATTTTTTTAACTATTTATTAGTTGATTTGTTAATTATAGATAGTATAAAATAGGGAGTTCTTATAAAATTAATGTTTTTATAAGTATAGTAAAAAGTGGGAGTGAATTATCTGTTTAAATATTTCAACTTATTGAGCTTATCAAGTAATTTTATAGCTCTATATTCAGAAATGTCACTGGTTGCAGAATCTGTTTGACGTAAATTGTAGGCTTGTTCAATAAGTTGCTTGTAGCGAATTTGCAACTTTAGCTGGTGCTTTTTTATTTTGGATAAATCTTTCATTCCTACAGCTTTAGAGTATTAAATATATTCAAAAAAAAGTTAATCGACAACTTAAAGTTTAAAATTGTTAATAAAAAAATCGACCCTAGGAGCAGGTCGATTTTTCAAACTAACTTTTCTAATTTAATTTTAGTGAAGGATATTCTCTTTTGCTAACACTGCAAAGATGCGGCTTAATCTAAAGACTAATGTTATGTTAATATTAGGTTTGGATTAAGAATCATTTAATAAATTTAAAAGAACTAAAACTCTCACTATGAAACAACTACTGCTTTTTTTAATACTTGTCTTTTATCCGGTTTATATAAATGCACAAAACAATGCGTGTAATTGCTGTACCGAAAAGCATACAGAGTTTGATTTTTGGATTGGTAATTGGGAAGTGACAAAACCTGATGGAACACCTGCAGGCATAAATGTTATAGATAAAATACAAGACAATTGTGTTTTACGAGAAAACTGGACAAGTGCAACAAAAGGGTATACAGGTACTAGCAATAACTTTTATAACACTACAGCCAAACAATGGGAACAACTTTGGATTGATAACCAAGGACAGAGTTTGCACTTAAAAGGAAATAGGGTAGGAAATCAAATGATTTTAAAATCGGATGTTGCTACAAACAAAGCTGGTCAACCTTATTACCATCGTGTGACTTGGACTGCTAATGACGACGGAACTGTTAGGCAATTATGGGAAACTATTACCAATGACAATTCAGTAACCGTTGCTTTTGATGGTTTGTATAAAAAGGTAAAATAAGTGCTTTAAGAATTGCTTAGTCTTGTAAAGCGAATACTTTTTTAAGCAAATCAGTAGTACGTGATGACACTTTATTTCTGATTTCTTTTTCCTCAACAGCAATCATTGTGTAAACACCTTTTAGTGCTTCGCCTGTAACATAATCAGTTAAATCAGGGTTTACGTTATTAGTAAAAGGAATACTGTTATATTTATTAATAAGATTTGCCCAAATTTGGTCAGCACCAACTTTAGTAAACGAATTATTAATTACAGGGTGAAACTTGTCGTACAATGCAGTTTGGGTTTTGCCTGTTAGATATTGAGTAGCAGCATCGTCATTACCAAGTAAAATGTTTTTAGCGTCATTAAAGGTAATGTCTTTAACTGCACTCACAAAAATAGGAGTTGCTTCGCTAACCGCATCTTCAGCAGCTCTGTTTAATACTTTTAAGCCTTCATCAGCAAGATTATCTAAACCAATATCACGTAGGGCTTTATCTACTTTTTGAAGTTCTTCAGGTAATACAATTTTTACCAACTCATTTTTGAAAAAACCGTCTTTTTGAGTCAATTTACTTACTTGTTTGTCGATACCTTGGTCTAGCGCTTCGCGTAATCCAGAAGCGATATCAGCATTACTAAGTACACTACCATCTTGAGGAAGTTGGTCAATTACGTTTTGTAATTCGGCACATGAGTTAAGAGTGAAAATTGCAAGTAAAACAAAAAGTGACTTTTTCATAGGTGTGATTTTTGGTCAAATTTACAAAAGCAGTTTTTTATAATACAAGTATTATTGAAAATATTAACACACCAAATATTTAGTAGTCATTTAATTAAAATGAAAAAATATAATTAAAACACTATTTTAGCACAATAGTTGTTATGACATTAGTGTTATATTGTTACTTACTATGAAAATTGATTATTTATTTAAACCTTTTTTACTCGCTTTTGTTTTCTTACCATTTTTTTGTTTTGGGCAAATAAATGTTTCAGAAAGAGTTCAACTCTCAAAATCGGCAAAGAGTTCTGAAAATACACTGTATTTTATTGATTTTTGGGCAACTTGGTGTGGACCATGTGTGTATGCTAAAGAGTATTTGGGCGTGCTTCAAAAGCAATATCCTAATGATTTTTATGTGGTTTCTATTTCGCAAGAAAACCCTGAATTGGTTAGAAAATATCTAAAAAAACGTCCAACTGATTTAGCAGTTTTTGTGGATTATGAAGGAGAAACATTTAAAACTCATAATATAAAGCTATTGCCTCACGGAATTCTTATGAATGCAGATGGAGGTGTGTTGTGGGAAGGTAGTCCAACCGATTTTAAAGCATCTGATTTAACAAGGTTTTTACGTAGTAACACAAAGAAAAAGCATGTAGACAAGTTTTTTAAGGAGAAAGATATAAAAGTTGAAAAAGTAGACGCTGAATATCAGCCTAATGCAGACTTTGAAATTAAAAGATTAAAAAATGAATCTTTCTATTTTTTACAAATACAAGAACACGAAGAGTATGTTGAGTTCAAGGGAAGTATCAGAGCTATCATAGCTTACAATTTAAAAGTTCATGAAAGTCAACTGAAATTGCCTGATGATTTAGGTGGTCAATTTCAAGTGTACGTATCAAAAAGTAATAGTCCTTATGGCAATCATATAACTGAAATTATAGATGCTTTAGACTTAGAGATAAGCTATTCCGAAGTGAAAGGTGAAGCTATGGTGTTTGATATAGAAGCTATCAGGTTTTGGGATGTTAATCAGATAGATTGGGGAAGAGATACAGCTAAATATTTAATCGATGAGCATCAAATACAAGCAGATAATGTAACTTTTAAGGAGGTTTTGTACCAACTATCACAGGTTTTAGAGATGCCAGTTGTAACGGTTCAAGATATTACTGATACTGCTGAGCACGATTGGTCTATTCATTACAAGTTTTATGATTTGATGCAATCTGATTTGTTAGATAATTATGGGATTAAAGCTGAAGCAAAAACAACTAGTTATAAGTTATATACGCTAACAAAAAAAGCTCCTTAAAGGAGCTTTTTTTATTTCTATAAAAAAGAAATTAGTTGTTAATTACTCTAAACTCAGTACGTCTATTTCTTTGGTGTTCAGCTTCTGAACAATCAACACCATTAGAACAACGGTTAGTAAGTCTAGACTCTCCAAAACCTCTTGCTGTTAATCGGCTTCTAGAAACACCCTTAGATACTAAATAGTTTACTACAGAGTTTGCACGTTGCTGTGATAAAGATTTGTTGTAGTCATCGTTACCTCTAGAGTCAGTGTGCGACATAATTTCTATGCTTACGTTAGAGTCGTTTAGTAATGGTAATAATGTTTCGTCTATTACTTTTTTAGATGCAGGTGTTAAACGAGCACTTGCAAGTTCATAAAATATTGGTAAAACAGTTGGGTTTAATAATTCACATTCAACTTCTTCCCAAGTTGTAATACCACCTTTTTTAGCTAAAACTGTTCTAGTTACTGTTTCGTATTTAGCAGGCACAGTTACGCTAGTTGTTGTAGCTGGAGTTTCAACTACTTGACGTGTAATAGTTGTGTATTCCGCTGGAATTTCAATTTCGTCCATTCTTGCAGGAGTCTTAATCACACGCTTTTTGTAAGTTGTTGATTGCTCATCAACAGGAATTCCGTTAGTAGTTGCGTCACTAGCTAAAGTAGTAAAAGGCACATCTCTAAATTGTGCAGGATACTCCACAAAACAAGCAGCAACACAGTCTTCCTTGTTAACTGAAGGGCAATCCTCTAGTATTTTGTATTCCCACCCTGAAGTTTTTGGGTAAACCTCATATGTGTTAGAGTCTTTTCCAAAGGTTGCAGGTACAACTCTTAAGTCAGTTCTTCCTTCCTTTTTTACATAAGGAACTTCAACGGTTTCATAAACTGCTGGTGTGTAAACATACTTTTTTGATGCTTCTTTAACCAATACAGTTTCTTCAACAGTTTTGTAAACAGCTGGAACAACTTGTAATGTAGTGTAAGCAGGATAAACTTGTAGTGTTTCTTCTACTTCTTTAAATTCGTCCTTAGTGATACACTTAACGTAGCATTTACCTGGTTCAGGATTTTCCGGTAGGCCTTGAGCCTGAGAAAAACTTATACCTGCTAAAAGGAATAAGCCTAATAATAATTTTTGTTTCATAGAATAAAAATTAGTTAATGGTTATAGTTTAATTTTTACGGTTTTTTTAATGACCGCATTCATTAGACCCATAAATAACTGATGCGTCACTTTTTTAAATCACTAATTATCTATTTTTATAACTATTGAATTAATTATTGCTCACATTTAGTGTTAAATTGTTTAATAAAATTTAATAAATGTTTGCTTTTGATAGTTTTTAATTAAAAAAATAGTCGGAAGTGTTAAAAAATGTTTTTTATGCAATTGTAAATCAATTGGTTGCTTTTGTATTAAAATTCGCACTAGACTCTAGCTTTAAGTGGAGTGTAATTGTAAAAGGTTATAATTTATAGAGTTAGGGGTTTGTTGCTTTGATGTGATAAGTGATTTGATGATTTTTTAGAACGAAGACTTTAATAAGGCCTCTTAATTCATTTTCTAGATGCTATTGATGATTATATACCTACTCTCAATTTTTGTATTAGATATTTTGGTATAAATCGAGTATTTTTTTGAATATTCCGTAAATTTGTGCCTCTTATAATTAGATTTTTTGTCAATGAAACAAATTCCGCCATATAAACCAAAGTATAAAGTACGTATTGTTACAGCAGCCTCTTTATTTGATGGACATGATGCCTCAATAAACATCATGCGTCGTATTATCCAATCTACAGGTGTTGAGGTTATTCATCTTGGACATGACAGAAGTGTTGAAGAAGTAGTAAATACAGCTATTCAAGAAGATGCCAATGCTATTTGTTTAACTTCCTATCAAGGAGGTCACAATGAATATTTTAAATATATGTATGACTTGCTTAAAGAGCGAGGAGCAGGACATATTAAAATCTTTGGAGGTGGAGGAGGAGTAATCCTTCCTTCAGAGATTAAAGAGTTAATGGATTACGGTATTGCTAGAATCTATTCGCCTGATGATGGTCGTGAAATGGGACTTCAAGGGATGATTAACGATTTGGTACAGCAATCAGATTTTGCTATTGGTGACCAACTAAATGGTGAAGTAGCGACTTTAGAAGAGAAAAACCCAAAAGCTATTGCACGTGTTATTTCGTCTGCTGAAAACTTCCCAGAAGTTGCTAAAGAAGCTTTAGATGAAATTCATGAGAAAAATAAAACGTCTAAAACGCCTGTATTAGGAATTACAGGAACTGGTGGCGCCGGAAAATCTAGTTTGGTAGATGAATTGGTGCGTCGTTTTTTAATTGACTTCCCAGAAAAAACCATAGGTATCGTTTCGGTTGATCCGTCAAAACGTAAAACAGGTGGTGCGCTTTTAGGAGATAGAATTCGTATGAATGCGATTAATTCACCACGTGTTTATATGCGTAGTTTGGCAACACGTCAATCTAATTTAGCCTTATCAAAATATGTAAACGAAGCTGTTGAAGTATTAAAAGCAGCGCACTACGATATCATTATTTTAGAAACGTCTGGTATTGGGCAAAGTGATACTGAAATTTTAGAGCATAGCGATGTGTCCTTGTACGTGATGACACCAGAATTTGGTGCAGCAACACAGTTAGAGAAAATTGATATGTTAGACTTTGCAGACTTGGTTGCGATTAACAAATTTGATAAGCGTGGTGCATTGGATGCGCTTCGTGATGTGAAAAAACAGTACATGCGTAACCACCAATTGTGGGATACTAATCAAGATGATTTACCTGTTTTTGGAACGATTGCTTCGCAGTTTAACGATCCTGGAATGAACACGCTTTACAAAGCGATAATGGATAAGGTCGTTGAAAAAACAGATGCAGACCTGAACTCGACTTTTGAAATTTCAAAAGAAATGAGTGAGAAAATCTTTGTAATTCCACCAAACAGAACACGTTACTTATCAGAGATAGCAGAAAACAATCGTGCGTATGATAAAACAGCTAACGAGCAAGTTGAGGTAGCTCAAAAGCTATATGGTATTTATAAAACTATTGGTTCGGTAGCAGGAATTTCAAACGAAAAGGAATACGCATTTTTAGATAACAAAGGCATTAATCAGGATGAGATTCTTGAATTGGTTAAGAGTGATAACGATAAAGCGTTTTTAGACTTATTAATCAAAGAGTTTGACCGTGTGAAAATGAATTTAGATCCTTACAACTGGGAAGTTGTAATAGGTTGGAATGAGAAGGTCAATAAATACAAAAACCCTGTTTATACATTTAAAGTAAGAGACAAAGAAATTAAAATAGACACGCATACCGAGTCTTTATCACATACACAAATTCCAAAAGTCGCTTTGCCAAAGTATCAAGCTTGGGGTGATATTTTAAGATGGACACTTCAAGAGAATGTACCTGGAGAATTTCCGTATACATCAGGATTGTATCCTTTTAAACGAACAGGAGAAGATCCTGCGCGTATGTTTGCAGGAGAAGGTGGTCCAGAGCGTACCAACAAACGTTTTCATTATGTAAGTCAAGGTATGCCAGCAAAACGACTATCAACAGCTTTTGATAGTGTTACGCTTTACGGTAACGATCCAGACTTACGTCCTGATATTTATGGTAAAATAGGAAACGCAGGTGTATCTATTTGTTGTTTAGACGATGCTAAAAAACTTTACTCTGGTTTTAACCTAGCAGATGTGATGACTTCGGTAAGTATGACTATTAATGGTCCTGCGCCAATGTTGTTAGGGTTCTTTATGAATGCTGCGATAGATCAACAATGTGAGCTTTACATCAAAGAAAATGGTTTAGAGAAAGAGGTTGAAGCAAAGATTGCCAAAATATACAAGGAAAAAGGCGTAGAGCGTCCTAAATATAATGGTGAGCTACCAGAAGGAAATGATGGTTTAGGCCTGTTTTTATTAGGCGTCACTGGTGATCAAGTATTGCCACAGGATGTTTACCATGATATAAAAACACGTACCATTGCACAAGTTCGTGGTACTGTACAAGCTGATATTTTAAAAGAAGATCAAGCGCAAAATACGTGTATTTTCTCTACGGAATTTGCACTGCGTTTAATGGGAGACGTACAAGAGTACTTTATTGAAAATAATGTGCGTAATTTCTATTCGGTGTCTATTTCTGGATATCATATTGCAGAAGCAGGAGCCAACCCTATTACGCAATTGGCATTGACATTATCTAATGGTTTTACTTACGTGGAATATTACTTAAGTAGAGGCATGGATATTAATAAGTTTGGACCAAACTTATCGTTCTTTTTCTCTAATGGTATCGATCCTGAATATGCTGTTATTGGTCGTGTGGCACGTAAAATTTGGGCAAAAGCCTTAAAGCATAAGTATGGTGCCAACCCAAGAGCGCAGATGTTGAAATACCATATACAAACTTCGGGTCGTAGTTTGCATGCCCAAGAAATTGACTTTAACGATATTCGTACGACACTTCAAGCACTATATGCTATTTATGATAACTGTAACTCGTTGCATACAAATGCTTATGACGAAGCAATTACTACGCCAACCGAAGAGAGTGTGCGTAGAGCAATGGCTATTCAGTTGATTATTAATAAGGAGTTAGGACTTGCTAAAAACGAAAACCCAATACAAGGGTCGTTTATTATAGAAGAGCTTACTGATTTGGTAGAAGAAGCGGTATTACTAGAGTTTGATAGAATTACAGAACGTGGTGGTGTACTTGGTGCCATGGAAACCATGTACCAACGTAGTAAAATTCAGGAGGAAAGCCTGTATTATGAGACTTTAAAGCACAATGGTGATTTTCCAATTATTGGTGTAAACACCTTCTTGAGTAGTAAAGGGTCGCCAACGGTACAACCTGCTGAAGTTATAAGAGCAACAGAAGAGGAGAAGCAATACCAAATACAAACTCTTGAGAATTTACATAAGAGTAATGATACCAAGGTGTTGCTAAAAGCGCTTCAGCATAAAGCGATTAATAACGAAAACATTTTTGAAGCCTTAATGGATGTTTGTAAAGTGTGTTCTCTAGGGCAAATTACTGAAGCTTTATTTGAAGTAGGCGGACAGTATAGACGTAATATGTAGTGTGTTTTTACACCTTAAGATATAAGAATCCCGAGTGTTTACTCGGGATTTTTTATGGAGTTAACCTAACGTAAAGGGTTGTTTGTAAATTTGTATTGGTGTTTTTAATTTGCTACACGAGTAATTTATATAACTACTTAATCTTGCATAAGGCTATTACCACCCATTTACACTTTACTAACCAAAAAATAATTTGATTTTGTAGGAAATTTACCAAATAACTAATTCATTTGCTATATATTAGATTTTTTGAATGTACAATTGTTAACCCAAAACAAACCCTATGCAATACTTATACAACAAAAAACAGTCCTTATTATTTTTATTAATGCTAGTAGTTACTACTCATGTTTTTTATGCTCAAGAACCGCACAAGGAATATTATGATGATGGAACAGTATCTAGAACAGGTTACTATAAGGATGATAAACGCGTTGGCGAATGGAAATTTTATCATGAGAATGGAAAATTAGCATTGGCAGGAAAGTTTGAAAACGGTAATACTGTTGGTGTGTGGAAAAGCTATACAGAAAGTGGTAAATTATTTGGTGAAGGACATTTTGAAAATGGCATTGAAATAGGTGAATGGAAGTATTATTATGAAACAGGTCAATTAGAAAAAGTAGTACTATATAATGCTAATGAACAGCTAGATGGCGTATGGAAAAAATACCATGAGAATGGTAAGCTGGCTGCCGTAGGAACCTTTGAAAATAATATTCAGGTAGGGGAATGGAAAATATACCATGAAAATGGTCAATTAGCTGAAATAGGAGTTTTTGAAGCTGGTAAATATGAAGGTCTGTGGAAAGCTTATCATGAGAATGGTCAGCTATCTGGGATAGGGCATTATGAAAATGATAAAACTACTGGTGAATGGAAACATTATCATGAAAACGGTCAATTATCTGAAATAGGATATACGGAAAATGGTAAAAAAATAGGTGAATGGAAATATTATTATGGCAATGGCCAATTATATGAAATAGGAACTTTTGACGCTGAAGGATCACAAGGAGTGTGGAAGTCCTATCATGAAAATGGCCAATTATCAGCTGTCGGAATACGTGAAAATTATAAAAAAGATGGCGAATGGAAACATTATCACGATAATGGGCAGTTACAGGAATTTGGGAATTTTACTAACGGTAAAGCCACAGGAGAGTGGAAAATTTATCATAGAAACAATGCTCTTTACCAAATAAGACTATGGGATGATGGTAAGTTTATGGATATTATTTCTTGTTATGATAATAAAGGCAATAAACTAGACAAAGGCACCTTGGTACATGGTAATGGTACTGTAAATTATTATGATGAAAACGGTAAACTAACCGAAACAAAAACATTTGTAGATGGAGTAGCTAAAGAATAAGATGCTATCAATATATTATTTAATGCGTTGTTTTTGGTTTGTATTTGCTTCATTAGTAGTTTAGATATTTACTTCATTTTATAACAAAACCATTATCACCCATTTTAAACCTTGATAACAAAAAAAATAATTTGCGTTTGGATTGGAACTTTTGAAGTTGAAACTTCACTTTACCAAGACTATTTAACTATAAGTTACGACGATGATGATATGACAGAGTCCGCATTTGGGACTGACACTGGGTTAGGTTATTATGATGAGGATTTTATGGAAAGTTGGTGGTTTAACCACTTGGACCTATCGACATTAATGGCGTATAAGAAAGACTTATTGGATGCTGATTATTTTTTTGATTCACTAATTGCTGAACTACAAACAAGAGACTTAAGTACTAGACATTCTATTTTATTTTTGTTTGGAGAAACTGGTGAGCACCCAACCAATGAGATGTTGTTTGAATACACTGGAGCAACTAAAGCTGGTTCGCCTATTGAGTTTGTTTTTAAAAAGGAATATGAACCTAAATAAAAAGATTTATTATATTAGTTGCTTAAGCAGGCAATAGCACTTGTTGCGTATTGAGCCCATATTAATTTAAATTATTATATTTTAATGAAAATCATTTTATTGATTGCCTTAACTTCAGTGTGTTTTGTAGGTAGTATTAACTCACAAAATATCAAATTCAAAAAAGGAAAAGTACTTATTGATAAAGTTGAATGCTTGGACTATGATGGAGATGCCAACAATGTTGAGCTCATAACAACTGATGGAGAGCAAACCATTTTCTTGAAGTTTATAAGGACAGGAGTAGGGCATAATGGTGGATTGTATACCAAAGTTATTTTTGTTGAACAGGAAAAGTCGTTTACTTCAAAGTCTTATATTTTTTCTAGAAAATTATTGGTTAAAAAACTTTTAGCAGCCGAAGTTCTAAAGAACTGTGCTATTGATGAAAGTAAAATAGATAAGTTTATCCTTAAATATGATGAGGGTATTGAAGACTCGTTGATACGACACTAAATTGCTTTATATAATAGAGTTAGTAAGCTATTGTTGTTAATTAAACCTACATATTACAACGTCAGCATCCAAGTATGTTGAAGCTTTTTAAAGGTTTTAAGTTCGCGTCTTAATAATGGGATGTAGTCTTTACCGTTACTGTTACATTTTTCTAAACGACGACAGTTGCTGTACAAACGATTGGTAAGCTGTCTTACCGATGCCATGTGTTTGTGTTTTTTATCTGTGTGACGTTCTTGTTCGGCTTTAGCGATTTCAGGTGCTAAAGAAATAGACTGTTGTACGATGTCTCCAGAGAAGTAGATGTGTTCGTTTTCTGAACCATCTTTATGCAAATACGACAAATCGTGGTTTAAGTAGGTAGAGATGCTTCTAGATAGAACAAAAATATCCATAGCCTTTTGATATATAGGCAATTCTGATAGATGAGATGGTAAATGAGGTAACATAGTATATAATAGCAATTTATATCAAAATTAAGCACAAGAATTGAGATTCTACTTTTGATATTAAAGCAATATGTTATATTTGCTTTAAATATTAAGTTATTTTTTAATTTCTCTTTAAATGAGTATAGATAGATTAAACTGGAAGATTTTAAAGTGTTTGCAGGACAATGCAAGACAGTCTAATGCTGAAATTGGTAGGCAAGTTGGTATTACCTCGCCAGCAGTTTCGGAGCGTATAAAAAAGATGGAAGATGCAGGTATTATTGAAGACTATTACACATCAGTTTCTTACTTTGAAGCAGGTTATCAATTAAAAGCTATTATTACCTTACGTGCTTTTATGGGAAAGCTAAAGCCTTTTTTTGAGAAGGTAAAAACTTATGATGAGGTGTTGAACTGCTATCGTATTACAGGAAACGAAAATATTGTAATGGAAGTGGTACTTAAAAACCAAAAGCATTTAGAAACCTTTATTGACCAGTTGATTATATATGGAGAAACCAAAACGCAAATAGTACTTTCGCAAGTGGTAAAGAATGGAGCGATAAAGCCATTGAAGTAATGGCCTTATCGTTATAGGTTAGTTTCCATATGCTCAGCAATTAGTTTAGCATGTACTCTTGAGTTTTCAATAAACCATTTGTGGGTTTCGGTTCCTCCACAAATTACACCTGCAAGGTAGAGTCCTTGTACGTTGCTTTCCATGGTATCAGGATTGTACTGAGGAAAGAAATTTCCATCATTAGACAAGGTAACTCCTGCTTGTTCTAAAAACTGAAAGTTAGGTTGGTAGCCTGTGAGTGCCACTACATAGTCGTTAGCAATGGTTTCAGTGCCCTTAGGTGTGGAAATGATTACCTGATGTGGTGTAATTTCTTTGATTTCGGAATTAAAATAGGCTTTAATGCTACCTTCTTCAATTCTGTTAATGATATCAGGTCTTACCCAATATTTTACACGTTCGCCAATAGCTCCTTTACGTACTACCATAGTAACGTTTCCACCTTTACGCCAAATTTCAAGTGCAGCATCAACTGCAGAATTGCTAGCACCAACCACAATAACATCTTGCAAACTAAAAGGATGAGCTTCTTTGTAGTAGTGCGATACCTTAGGTAAGGACTCACCAGGAACATTTAAAAGTTTTGGGATGTCGTAAAACCCTGTGGCGATCACTACTTTTTTTGCACTGTAGTTGGTTTTGTTTGAGGTAACCTGAAATTGGTTGTTTTGCTTTTGTATGGCTGTTACTTCTTCATACAGGTTTATGTTGAGCGTGTTAGATGTTGCTACACGACGGTAATATTCCAAGGCCTCGTCTCTATTTGGTTTTGGGTTATTGCTTATAAATGGAATGTTGTCGATTTCCAAACGCTCCGAAGTGGAGAAAAAGGTCATGTTTAAAGGGTAGTTAAACAAAGAGTTGGTGAGTGCGCCTTTTTCGAGCACGATATAATTCCAACCTCTTTTCTCACATTCCAAAGCGCAGGCAATTCCAATAGGACCTGCTCCAATAATTAGTATATCTGTTTGTGTCATTAGTATTGTGTTGCTACTAAATTAAGGTTATTCTTCTATTTTTTGAAATCTCATTTTACGCTTTAACATTAAAAGTATGGCAATACATATTACCATCACTAAAGACACAATGTACCATGTGTTGGTAAAGCCTACTAATTCCACCATGTGCATTCCTGAATTGTGCCCAAAGATATGTGCTATAGCAAACGCCATACTGTATAAAGCCATGTATTCGCCTTGGTTGCCTTGTTTTGCACGTTTTAAGGCAAAAGCATTAGAAAATGGGAAGGCAATCATTTCGCCAATGGTCATAAACAACATCCCAATAACCAATACACCAACCCAAGCAGTAACATTAAGCACAATAAAGCTTATAAGTGTTAATACAGCTCCAAAGGCTACTAAACCTGTTTTGGTGTATTTAGGAGATTCGAGCCATTTTACTAGAGGCATTTCAAATACAGCAATTAATAAACCGTTCATTCCCATGAGTAATCCTATTTTAAACTCTGATAGTACATGTACGTCTTTGTAGTACAGTGGCATTGTTGAGAAGTACTGAAGAAAGGCAATACTAAATAATACCATAGCTACTAAAAAGATAATGTACTTTCCGTCTTTATAAGCCGATTTAGGGTTTTGAGAAACAATGTTATCCTGAACTTTGGCAGTTTTAGGGTTGAGTACCTTGAGTAATAGGAAACCTGCAGCTATACAAGTAATACCATCTACCCAAAACAAACCACCATAACCCAATGTAGCAATAATTAATCCGCCAATGGCAGGACCAGCAGAAAATCCAAGGTTAATAGCCAAACGAATAAGTGTTACTGAGCGTGTTTTGTTTTCAGGCTTACTGTAAGCACTTAATGCTACAAACATTGCAGGACGAAACATATCGGCTACTGCAAGGAGTAAAAATATACCTAGCATGATACCATAGTAGGTGCTTATAAATTGTAAGCCAATGAATAGAAGTCCTGACAATACTAAACTAATTACCATTACTTTGTAATACCCAATTTTGTCGGTGAGTTTGCCACCAAGCCAAGACCCAACTACCGAACCTGCACCAAAAGCACTCATAATCATACCAACATCAGAAAGACTAAAGTCTAAGCTTTTATTGAGATATAACGATAAAAACGGAATAACCATGGTACCAGCTCTGTTAATGAGTGTAATGAGCGATAACCACCATACTTCTTTAGACAACCCACTAAATGTGTTTAGGTAGGGTTGTAATAACTTGTTGTTTAAAAAATAAATAAATTTCATTGTTTGATTGATTGTTATAAAAGTAAAAAGTCCGACGCTAGCGTCAGACTTTTCTATATTGATTAATTGTATTCAACTATCACTACAATATATAGCAAGCCCGACTTCGTTGAGAAGAGGTATATTTTTGCTTTACAATTGTATTACAGTTGAACATGATTTTTTCTTTATTGCTCTTCAAAGCTAGGTAAAAAAAGTTTAAGTTGTATTTTTGAATTGAAAAAATTAACCCAAATGAGAAAAGTTATTGCATTTTTAGTGTTGGTATTAGTCTTAGGTTGTCATCAAGGAAAAGAACCGATTGTTGGTGAGACCGAGTTTCAAAAGAAGATGAATGCTGATTTTAGAGATGCAACAAGTTCGCCACTTAAAGGAAGAGCTAAAAAGAATTTTAAGGGACTTGATTTTTTTAAGTTTGACTCAGCTTATGTAGTTACTGCTCAATTAAAGCGTACACCAGACTCTAAGTGGTTTAATATGAAAACGAATACAGACCGTTTATCTAGAGAGCGTGTTTATGGTATTTTGACGTTTGAGTTACAAGGGCAAACTTATCAGTTGAATGTATACCAAGGCGAAGATTCTATTACTAGCGAAGATCAGCAAGATTATTTGTTTTTACCTTTTTTAGACAACACAAATGGAGAGACGACCTATGGAGGCGGACGTTATATTGATTTAAAAATTCCTGAAGGCGACACTATTGTGGTTGATTTTAACAAAGCTTATAACCCTTATTGTGCTTACAATGAGAACTACTCTTGCCCAATTGTACCAAGAGTAAATTACTTAGATACTAACATACAAGCAGGTGTGAAGGCATATAAAAAATAAAAGCGCCATTTTAAACGACGCTTTTATTTAAGATTATTGTTTTATTATTCGTTTGGAGAGTGCTCCACTACTGGTTTTTAATTGTAATAGATATACTCCATTGGAAAACGAGCTGCAATCGATTTTAGAGAGCGACTCTTGAGAGTGAAATATAAGTCTTCCGTTTATGTCAATTACTTCAATACTTTCTATAATAATGTGGTTAGGTAGTTTTATATTTACTACATTGAAAGTTGGATTAGGATAGATACTTATTTTGGATAATTCTTCAGTTTCGATACCTAATGTACCACTTACTTCAAAATATTGCTTGTCGTAAAGTGACCAAGCACCATCTGCATTTTGTACTCTCACGTACACATAATGATCACCTTGAGCTAAACTACCAGATGTAGCCACAATAACATTTTCGTCAATACTATCTCCTGATGTCGTTATTGGGTTTCCGTTACCTTCTCCAGGATCTACGTCAATAAAATATTCAGCAGCTACAATAGATGCGTTATTGAAAAACGTAGGTGTTCTTACAGAAAATACTGTATGTGTGTAAGTGCTATAGTTACCAGCAGTATTACCAACACGTATAAATAATCTGTGGCTTCCTGTAGGTAAACCTGTTGTAGGAATAGCAAGATTTTGGTCTACGGTTTCAGTATCAGTGATTGTTACTTGATTACCTAAACCTATGCCAGGATCAGCGTCAAAATAATATTCTATGCTGTTAATATTAGCTATATTAATCTCTGCTAGTGGTACAACAGAAAATACTATATGGTCATATAAAGACCATACATCGTTTACATTTTTTACTCTTACAAAGGCTCTGTGACTACCTTGCGGTAATGTGTTTGTAAGAAATGCTAAATTCTCATCCAAGGTTTCGTCTGTAGGTATTGTAATTACTGTTGCATTTCCAGTTCCTGGGTCAGTACCAAAATAGTATTCAGCAGCTGTAATATCATAATTGTTTAATACAGCAGGACTATGGTTAATGCTAAAAGCTACATTGTCATATGCGCCATAAGTTCCATCACTATTTTTTGCTCTAATGAATAATTTATGACTACCAGAACTTAAAGCAGCTGTTGGAATATTGAACGATTGGTCAATAGTCTCCATAGCAGCTAAAGATAATTGTGTGCCGTTTCCAATACCAGGATCTGTATCAATATAATATTCAAAACCATCAATGTTTGCTGTGTTAAAGGTTGCATTAGCTGCTTTAACACTAAAGCTTTGAGAATAGTAATAGCTAGTGCTGCCATCATCTTTTACAGCGCGTACAAATAGTTTGTGGTTGCCAGCAGATAATCCTGTTGTAGGAATACTGAAGTTTTGATTAAGTACTTCAGCATCTGGATCAATATCTATACTTGTGCCATTGCCAATACCAGGATCGGTGTCAAAGTAATATTCTATTTCAGAAATATCACCTTGAGCAAACGATAGGTAAGCGGTAAGCAAAAAAGTTATGTGAATAAGTCGTTTCATAATCAGTTTATTTTTTGATTATTAATTAGACTTATTAGCGTTTGCCTTTACGTTTACGTTGATGTTTTCACCAGCTTCAATTAAGTTGTTGCTGATAGTAAAGCTTGTTAAGTATGGTAATTCGGTTGGGTAACCACGCATATCAAAATCGTAATCACTATTGTATATACCTATGTCATTTCCGTCAGAACCAGCGTTAAGCCCAACTGAACTTGGAGAAAGCGTGAAATCATCTTCAGGAGCAATATCAAAAGCCGATGATGCTACACTGGTAAAAAATGGATTTTGGTTGTCAAAATTACCTGTTCCAGGCATTGCAAGCGTAAGCGTACCACCAGTTGACATATAGCTAATTGAGTTGTTAAGAGTTAGTGTTCTACCTGTGGTTGGTGTAAATAAAGTGTTTATTCCGTTTGAGATAAATATATTATTGAAAGCAGTCACATCACCAGTCATGTTTGGGAAAATATTTGTGTTTCCCCATGTATGGTTGATTCTAACAATGTTATTGTTAAAAATGGTTGTGTCGTTAAAGTATCGTAAGGCGTAACTAGCAGTTGCATTACCGTTTAATAATGTAATGTGGTTATTGGTAATTACGGTATTTATACATTTTGTTGGGTCTGCATGAAGTGTGATACCAAAATTAATGACATTACCTCTTATAATCCAGTTGTTGTTGGTAGTGGTATGGCCAGCATTTGTAGAGCCTACAAATATGGTTTGGTTAACAAAGTTATCTTCAATAATAATATTATCAGATGTAGATGTGCTTGAGTTGTAAGTGATGTAAGTACTGATGTAAAACCCACTAATTTTAATGTTATCAGCATCAATTCTAACACTAGATAATTCAGATCTTCTACCATCATTTAGTTCCGGTGCATAACCAGAACCAAAAAGAGTAATTTCTTTGTTGATAGTAACAGCTCCATAACTTGTTAAAGACGGTTGTACGTAAATAATGTCTCCATTATTAGCTGCTGAAATAGCATCAGTAATGTTATTAAACATATGAGCAGGAGACGTGTCAATAACAGGGTCGTTATCAACAATAAGAATGTTTTGAGCTTGGGTGTAGCTAAGTACAAAAATTGATAATACAGTAAATAGTTTTTTCATGATAATTAGGTTTGATTAATAACATTTCAAAAGTCCTAATTGTCAGTAAGAAAAAACATACGATATATGTCGTATATTTAATTATGTGATTGGATGTTAATTATTTAGTTAGGTATATGCCTGCAAAAACTGCTAAAAATCCAACTATAAAACTAGCAATTGTATATAGCGCAAAACTTGTAAAATCACCTGATTTTAAAAAGACATGGTTTTCGTAAGCAAAGGTTGAAAATGTGGTGAATCCACCACAAAAACCAGTGGCTAAAAGCAGTGTTTGATTTGAAGACAGTGTATTGTTTTTAACTGCTAATCCTAAAATAATGCCAATGAGTAAACTCCCTAAAATATTTGCTGCAAATGTACCATAAGGAATTCCTGTTTCGGTGCTGTTAAGATATTTGCTTAGGATGTATCTTAAAACACTCCCAAAACCACCACCAACAAAAACAAGAAGTAGGTTTTTCATCTATTTTACAGCAATATATATTTTAGTTATCCAATCAGCAGGATTAGGTGTGCTTGTAGGATCGGTTAAGTACGTTTCAAGCATTGGTCCGTTTTCATCGGTGAATTCAAGATTATTTTCGGTGATATATTTCATAGTAGTATCCCAAGCTTCTTTTAAGTTAGCATAATCACCAGTAAGAGTTGTTTCAACTGCTTTAAATGGTTGTAACTGTCCTGTTAAAATATCACTATCATCAGCAGTAATTACTTGAGATGTTGTAGGTATGCAGCACGAAAACATTACAGCATTATTGGCTTCGTCCCATTTGTGATAATATACAAAAGGAGGTCCAGCCATAGTAATATTATGTGTAATAGCATAAGCACCAACTTTAGGTAACATATCCTGCATTTTGGTGTCTAGTTCGCTAATTTTACAAGACGTGGTATTATAAAGGTAAAATCCACCACTGTGCTGCGTTACTCCATTTACTTTAATTGAATAGACTTTCATAGACTCAACAACTAAACTATCTAGTTTTTCTAAACCACGCTCAAAGTCTGGACCAATCATGTTGTCAAAACCACCAGAAGCTAATGCAGAAGCTTTAAAGATAAACGGAACATTTTCGCTGTTCATTTTCCATACTACGTTGGTTTTACCGTCTTCGGTAGGAGTAAATTCCCATTGTATCTTTGAAGGGTCAAAATCCCCAAACTGTAGTTCTTGATCAATAGAAACATTAGGTTTAGTTGCTAAGGTTTTCATGTTACCTTCTCCATGAGAATCCACCCACGAGTAGGCACCTCCAACACCTTTGGTTTGTTCGCTAAGAGTAATTACTGTTTCTGGATCTTTTTCAACCCAAGACGACCATGCTTCCCAGTTTTTAAAATCAATAACATTATTGTAAATAACAGCAGCAGGCGCATTGATTGTACGTTCTCTTTTAACTTCAAAAGAATTAGGCTGTACAGCAATGTAAATAGCAATACCTATAATGAGTATAAGAAGTAAAAAGAATATATATTTTAAAGCTTTCATCTTTGGTTTTAAAGTTGTTTTACCAAAGATAATTAAAAAAGCGATACTATTATTATAGATATAGCATCAAGAAACTACATGAATACAAATTTAATTGTGGATATAAAAAAGATGAAAGAAATAAAAGCTATTAGCACCCAAATAACGCCTTTGTAATAACGTTTATGTAGCTTAAGGTCTTTTTTGTAGGTAAAAATTAATACAATAATAAATGCTATTGCAAATAAAATTCCAAAAACCCATTGCCCTTTAGTAAACATAAAATTAAATTTATGTAAAATTAAATATTTATATTTCAAAAATTTTTAAAAAAAGCATAAAATAATACTAATATACTAATGAAAGATAAAATTGAAGCTGTAAAAGCTTTTCACTCAGCATTTAAAATAGGACATAGAGAAACCCCAAAAGCCGATTTAGGTTTAGAAAAAAATATGTTGCGTTATAAACTGATGAGAGAAGAAAATGAAGAGTATCTAGAAGCAGCAAATAACAATGATTTAGTTGAGGTTGCAGATGCGCTTGGTGATTTACTTTATATTTTATGCGGAACCATTATTGAACACGGTTTGCAATATAAAATAGAAGAAGTTTTTGAAGAAATACAACGCAGTAATATGAGTAAGCTTGGTGAAGATGGAGAACCTATTTATAGAGAAGATGGTAAAGTATTGAAAGGCCCTAATTATTTTAAACCTGATATCGCATCTATTTTAGATAAATAAAAAAAGAGAAGCAATGTTGCTTCTCTTTTTTTTAAACCTTAACTCTCCAACCAAAAGGGTCGTCAGTTCTGTTATATTGTATGTCTGTAATTCGTTTTTTCAATAATGAAGCGTAGCTGTTTTCTAGTTCTGGCAGGTCGTAATCAGTTCCTTTATATCCAAAAGCAGCTATTGGCGATACAACAGCAGCAGTACCAGAGCCAAACATTTCTTTAAGTGATCCATTTTTGGCAGCTTCAACAACTTCGTTCACCGATATTTTTTTGACTTCAACATTTATACCTTCGGCCTTTGCAATTTCAATAATACTCTTACGAGTAATCCCATCTAAAATTCTATCGCTAGTAGGTGCAGTCATTAATGTGTCGTTAATTCTAACAAAAATATTCATTGCGCCAGCTTCTTCAATATATTCGTGAGTGTTATCGTCAGTCCAAATAACTTGATTATATCCTTTTTGTATTGCTAACTGAGTTGGGTAAAATTGACCTGCATAGTTACCACCAGCTTTAGCATATCCTACACCACCATTAGCTGAGCGCGAGTATTTTTCTTCAATAGCCACTTTAACTTTACCAGAAAAATAAGCGCCAGAAGGTGCAGTTGCGATAATAAACTTATACGCATTGGCAGGCGACGCATGAAAACCATTTCCAGAAGCAAAAATAAAAGGTCTTATGTACAAAGAACCGCCAGAGTTTGTAGGAATCCAATTGCTATCCAGTTTTAAAAGTGCTTTTAAGCCTTCCATAAAATACGCTTCTGGTAATTCAGGGATTGCCAAGCGTTTTGCTGAAATATTTAAACGCTTACAATTGTCCATTGGGCGAAATAACCACACGTCTTCATTAGTGTCTTTATAGGCTTTCATGCCTTCAAAAATAGACTGTCCGTAATGAAATATTTTAGCAGAAGGGTCTAAAGTAATAGGTTGGTAAGGCACAATTGTAGGAGTTTCCCAAGCGCCATTTTTATAATCGCAAACCAACATATGATCTGAAAACACACTACCAAATGCTAAATTGTTAAAATCTACATCACTTATCTTGCTTTTTTCACACTTAGTTACAGGGATATTGTTGATTATATTTTCCATGGATATGTTTTGAGTATATTTTGCAAAATTATGAAAATATAATGGTATTTAATTTAGTATTGGATTAAGAACTCGTTTAAACTTTTTCAATTGGCTAAAAAAGTATTGATTTTTATACACTTTTGATTTTATAAAAGTAATTGTGATTTTAACTTTTATAAGTGATTATTACGCAATACTCTTTGTATCATACTTTAAATTAAAAAGTTTAGAAACATTCTAACAAAAAAAACAAGTATCTTAGTGGCGTTATTAAAATTTATTAAAATTATGAGAAAAATAGCTGCCCTTTTGGTTGTGTTAGTTGCTTTTGCAGCGTGTAAAAGTGAAAAGAAAGAACCTGTAAATGATACTGTAAAAGAAGAAGTGACTTACGCTTCTTTTGGAAAAGAAATAGTTGCTGATGATGCCGTTGCTGCTAAATCTATGGCAAAGCATTATAAAGACATGAGTGTAGGAGATAGTATTCCTTCTAAAATGATTGCTACTGTTGAAGAAGTATGTCAAGCTAAAGGTTGTTGGATGAAATTAAAACTAGAAGATGATAGCCAAGTTATGGTGAAGTTTAAAGACTATGCTTTTTTTGTGCCTAAAAATATTGCAGGTAAAGAAGTAATCATAAACGGACAAGCTTTTGTTACTGAAACTTCAGTAGATCAATTACGCCATATTGCTGAAGATGGAGGAAAAACAACTGAAGAAATTGAAGCAATAACTGAGCCTAAAAAAGAATATGCTTTTTTAGCTGATGGTGTATTGTTAAAAGAAGAGTAAATGAGACTATTTGCTTGCATAGCTTTGACTTTTGTGCTTTTTGGGTGTGGTGAGTCTGATAAAAAAGAAACCATTGAGCAAAAAGAGGAGATTGTGTATGATATGTACGAACCGTCTGAAATGGCTATCCTCATGAATCAAATGTATGAACATAACATGAAGGTAAAACAAGATATTTTGGATGGAAAAACACCAACACAATTTCCAATGGATTTTCTTAAAATCCATTCTGCTGAAATGACCAAAGCATCTGATAGAAATGAAACTTTCGAGAGCTTTTCAAAGTTATTTATAGCAACAGAAAAGGAAATATTCAATGACGAATCTACAGTAGATATCAAAGAAAGGTTCAATAACGCTGTAAACTTGTGTGTGGCATGTCACCAAACCAGTTGTACAGGTCCAATACCTAGAATAAAAAAGTTGCTTATCAACTAGTTTTGAAGCGAAAAATTATTACCACAGCAGACGGTTCTAAAACCATTCAAATTGAAGATTGGAACGAACAATACCATTCTGTTCATGGTGCTATACAAGAGGCTATGCATGTTTTTATACTGCATGGTCTTTTTTGTTTTTTAGATAGCCATAAACCAATTTCTATCCTTGAAATAGGTTTTGGTACAGGACTAAATGCATTTATTACACTTTTAGAAAGTGAAAAAAGCAACCTTCATATCAATTACACAGGAGTAGAGGCTTATCCTGTAACACAAGAAGAAGTTGATGCTCTAAATTATACCGAACAGTTAAAAACTAACAACACTTTATTCTCTAAACTACACCAATGCGATTGGGAAATATTACACCATATTACGCCTAAATTCTCATTAACCAAACAACAGAAGTTTTTTAAAGAAATTGATGCTGTAGCAGAATATGATCTCATATACTTTGATGCTTTTGGAGCAAGAGTGCAACCAGAACTTTGGACAGAAGGTATTTTTGAATTAATGTATAAGGCATTAAAAACCAAAGGTGTATTAGTTACCTATTCCGCAAAAGGAAGTGTAAGACGCGCAATGCAAGCTGTAGGGTTTAGTGTTGAAAAACTTCTTGGACCACCAGGAAAACGTGAAATGCTTAGAGCTACTAAGTTAGAAGTTTAAAGTTTAGTTAAATCTGTTAAACCTTAATTAAATACCAAGTCTAAGGGTAAACTATTTCGTAATTTTATTAAAAAATTGTAAATGAGAGTCTTAATTACAGGCGCAACAGGTTTGATAGGAAAAGCAATAGTGAAGCAATGCCATAAAAAAGGTATTGAAGTTCATTATTTAACAACTTCTAAAAATAAAATAAGTACAGCAAGTAACTATAAAGGATTTTATTGGAATCCTAAAAACAATGAAATTGATAGTGAGTGTTTTGTGGGTGT
The DNA here is from genome assembly GCF_039524015.1 of Gaetbulibacter jejuensis. Taxonomy (NCBI): domain Bacteria; kingdom Pseudomonadati; phylum Bacteroidota; class Flavobacteriia; order Flavobacteriales; family Flavobacteriaceae; genus Gaetbulibacter; species Gaetbulibacter jejuensis. Next base: position 112,097 of record NZ_BAAAGF010000002.1, read on the forward strand.
AGATGCTATAATTAATTTAGCAGGAGCCTCAATTTCTAAACGTTGGACACCAAGCTACAAGCAACAAATTTTAGACAGTAGAATTCAGTCCTTAGAGTTGTTGAAATCAACCCTTGCAAATGAAAATATCAGTGTAAAACAAATTATTTCGGCAAGTGCTATAGGTGTCTATCCTGATTCTTTAACCAATTATTATGAAGAAACTTTTGATGAAGTTTCGCCAACATTCTTAGGAAAGGTGGTCAATGCTTGGGAAGATAAAGTTGATGCTTTTAAAGCGTTAAATATAAAAGTAACCAAAGTTAGAATAGGCTTAGTTTTAGATGCTAAGGAAGGTGCGTTACCAGAAATGGTTAAACCTGTAAAGTTTGGAGCTGGAGCAGCTTTTGGCGAAGGCACACAATGGCAATCTTGGATTCATGTAAAGGATTTAGCTAGACTTTTTGTGTATACATTTACCGAAGAACTTGAAGGCGTTTATAATGGCGTAGCTCCCAATCCTGTGACTAATAATGAGCTGATTAAAGCTATTGCAAAACAAAAAAAGAGACCTTTGTTATTACCTAATATTCCAAAATCCATTATGAAACTTTTATTAGGAGAGATGCATATACTGCTTTTTGAAAGTCAAAGAGTGAGTAGTAAGAAAATAGAAGGTGAAGGATTCCATTTTAAGCATCATCATTTACAGCCAACACTTGAAGATTTATTAAAATAAAACATATAAAAAAAGCCACTCCAAAAAGAGTGGCTTCAAATTTTATCTTGAAAATTAATTAAGACTTATTAGCCTTAACAGTAATTTTTAATTCAATATCATCGTTGATGAACTTATCACCTAAGTTATCAAAGAACGATTTTGAACCGTATTTTACGTCCCATTTAGAACGGTCAATAGTAAATGTTTCACTAGTGATAGTAACAGAATCTCCACTTTCAGTAACCGTTACAGGAATAGTAATGTTATTAGTTTTCTCTTTTAACTTTAAGTTTCCAGATAAGTTTCCGTTTTCAAAACCAGTTACTTCAAAACCAGCAGAAGGGTATTTTTCTACGTCAAAGAAATCAGCATTTTTTAAATGACCAACTAATTTACCGTTCATTTCTTCTTCAGCAGGAATATCAGTAACAGTAATAGAATTCATGTCAATTAAAAACGTACCACTTTCAATAGCTCCATCTTTTACAGTAACTACACCGCTTTCAACAGCAATAGTTCCGTCATGGCTTCCTGTAGGTTTGTAACCTTTCCAAGTTATAGTTGAAGCAGCAGCATCCACTGAGTATTTAGTGGCTTCTGCAGTAGTTTCAGCTACTGTTTCAGCATCTGTAGTTTCAGCTTCTTTAGCCTTATCTTTACAACCAACAACTGCAAGTCCTAAAAACGCTACAAATAAAATATTTAAAAAATTAGTTTTCATATAAAGTTTAAGTTTTTGTGTTAAAGAACAAATTTAAATATTTAAAAAGACACTTTTGTTAAAAAAGCGTAAAAAATATTTAGTGACATTTTGACATTTTAATAATAATGGCAGTACTTTTGCCAACTATTATTCGAAGAATAAAGCGCACTTAACAATGAGTAAAAAAGATAAAAGCGAACACGCTGAAAAAGAACAAATACAAGAAGAAGTAACTACTGATACAGCTCAGATAGAAGAACTTAGCATAGAAGAAAGACTAAATGAAGATTTAGCAAAAGAAAAAGACAAGTTTATGCGTCTTTTTGCTGAATTTGAAAACTACAAAAAGCGTACTGCCAAAGAGCGTCTAGATTTATTTAAAACTGCAAGTCAGGATGTAATGTTGGCAATGTTGCCAGTTTTAGACGATTTTGAAAGAGCTTTAACGCATATTGAAGAAGATAAAGAAGCTGAAGATTTAAGAAAAGGCGTATTGCTCATCTACCAAAAACTATTAAAAACCCTAGAGCAAAAAGGGTTGAGTGCTATTGTAGTAGAACAAGGAGATATGTTTAATGCAGATGACCATGAAGCTATTACCCAAATTCCTGCTCCAAGCGACGATTTAAAAGGAAAAATTATAGACGTTGTTGAAAAAGGATATAAGCTAGGAGATAAGGTAATACGTTTTCCTAAAGTGGTTATTGGACAATAAAAGATATGGCAAAAAGAGATTATTACGAAGTATTAGGAGTCAGTAAACAGGCTACTGCAGCAGAAATAAAAAAAGCTTACCGTAAAATGGCATTAAAATACCATCCTGATAAAAATCCGGATGATAAAGATGCTGAAGCTAAATTTAAAGAAGCAGCCGAAGCTTATGAAGTTTTAAGTAACGCTGACAAGAAAGCACGTTATGACCAATTTGGTCACCAAGCATTTGAAGGCGCAGGAGGCTTTGGTGGTGGAGGCATGAATATGGATGACATATTCAGTCAGTTTGGTGATATTTTTGGAGGTGCTTTTGGTGGAGGTGGTTTCTCTGGTTTTGGAGGCGGATTTGGTGGAGGTCAAAGACGCGTTAAAGGAAGTAACTTAAGAATTAGAGTGACTTTAACACTAGAAGAGATTGCTAATGGTGTTGAGAAAAAAATCAAAGTAAAGCGTAAAATTCAAGCACCAGGAACAACCTATAAAACTTGTGGTACTTGTAATGGAACAGGTCAGGTTACTCGAATAACCAATACCATTTTAGGTAGAATGCAAACCTCTGCACCATGTCAAACCTGTGGAGGAGCTGGTCAAACTATTGATAGAAAACCTGCTGATGCTGATGCACAAGGTTTAAAAGTTGCAGAAGAAACCGTTTCAGTAAAAATTCCTGCTGGTGTGGTAGATGGTATGCAGCTTAAAGTTACAGGAAAAGGTAACGATGCTCCAGGTAATGGTATCTCTGGTGATTTGTTGGTTGCTATACAAGAAGAAGAGCACCCAACCTTAAAACGTGAAGGTGACAATTTGCATTACGATTTATATGTAAGTCTTCCTGATGCGGTTTTAGGAACCTCTACTGAGATTGATACTGTTACTGGTAAAGTAAGAATAAAAATAGAAGCTGGTGTTCAATCTGGTAAAATCCTTCGCTTACGCGGAAAAGGAATACCAAGTATTAACGGTTATGGTAAAGGGGATTTGCTAGTTCATGTGAATGTATGGACTCCAAAAACGCTTAATAAACAGCAAAAAGAATTTTTTGAAAACATGAGAGAAGATGAGCACTTTGCTCCAAAACCGGAAAGCAGTGACAAGTCATTTTTTGAAAAAGTTAAAGATATGTTTTCTTAAAAAACTCTTAATTTAATAAAAAACACTATATTTGAATATCACTAATTAACTTTAGTGGTAATTTTTCTTTTTCATAGCAATTTTTTCCCATCCTTAATTTTTTAAGGGTGGGTTTTGTTTTTTTAGACACAATTGTTGATATTTAAATGCCTATAAAAAGGCTACTTGTGTAACATTTAATATCTTTACGCAACAAATAAATATATTTCACAAAACAACATATATGAGCAATTTATTAGTGGCTAATTCTGTTTCTAAAAGTTTTGGAAACTTTAAAGCACTAAACAATGTCTCCATTTCTGTACCTACAGGAAGTATATTTGGTCTTCTTGGACCTAATGGAGCAGGGAAAACAACACTTATTAGAATTATCAATCAAATTACAATGCCAGATGAAGGTAGCGTAATGTTAGATGGAGATGCATTGCAACCTCACCATATTCAGGATATTGGTTATTTACCTGAAGAACGTGGACTATACAAATCCATGAAAGTTGGTGAGCAAGCATTATACTTGGCACAACTGAAAGGATTATCAAAATCTGTTGCTAAAGAGCGTCTAAAATACTGGTTTGATAAATTAGATATTGGTGATTGGTGGAATAAAAAAATACAAGAACTCAGTAAAGGACAAGCTCAAAAAATTCAATTTATAGTCACAGTTTTGCATCAACCTAAACTGTTGATTTTTGATGAACCATTTTCAGGCTTTGACCCTATAAACGCCAACTTGATTAAAGACGAGATTTTACAATTGAGAGATGAAGGAGCAACTGTTATCTTTTCAACACATCGTATGGAATCGGTTGAAGAGTTGTGCGACCACATTGCGTTAATACACGAGTCTAATAAAATATTGGATGGTAAATTAACAGATATTAAGCGTCAGTTTAAAACCAATACTTTTGAGGTTGGACTACAAACAGATAACATTGATGAGGTGACTAAATTAATAAAAGATAAGTTTGAAGTGTTTCCAGCTACGTTTAAAAATCTTAATGACGATTTAAAGCTGAATATCAAACTAAACACAAACGACACCTCTAACGACCTACTATCGTTTTTAACATCTAAAGCAGAAGTTCACCACTTTGTTGAAGTTGTGCCAAGTGCTAATGATATTTTTATTCAAACTGTAAAAAATAATTAAGAATGAATCATTTATCACTTATAATAAAAAGAGAATACCTTACAAAAGTTAAGAATAAATCATTCATAATCATGACAATTTTGAGTCCGTTGATTATGATTGCTCTTATTGCTGTGGTGGCTTATTTGACTCAGCTTAACAATAATAAAGAACGTACTATTGCCATTTTAGACGAGTCAGGATTGGTAAGCGATATTTTTAAAGATACAGAACATACCACTTACAAAGTTTTAACTAATACTACTCTTGAAGCCGCTAAGGAAGACGTAAAAACTAATGAAACTTATGGTTTATTGTACATCACCAAAAGTGCAGATACCACTCAGTTTTATAACAATGTTACGTTTTACTCAGAAGACACACCATCTTTAACTGTAATATCTTCTTTAGAAAACAAACTCGAAAAGAAATTTCAGGATATAAAATTGGAAAGAGATGGAGTAGACTTAGAGAAGATAAAATCTTCAAAAACAAGTGTTGATATTTCGCAGGAAAGCTTTTCAGGAGAAACCACTTCAAAAATTGATAATGTATTAAAATTAGCTTTTGGTGGTATAGCAGGTTACTTACTGTTCATGTTTATCATTATTTATGGAAACATGATTATGAGAAGCGTTATCGAGGAAAAAACCAGTAGAATAATTGAAGTCATCATTTCTTCAGTAAAGCCTATTCAGCTTATGATGGGTAAGATTATTGGAACATCCTTAGCAGGAATTACGCAATTTGTAATTTGGGTGATTTTAGGAGGTTTAATGATGCTTATTGTCTCTACAATTTTCGGAATTGATTTCAGTGAGATGCAATCCTCTCAACAACAGCTAATGCAGCAAGCAATGGAGAGTCCTGAGTTTGAGTCGCAACTAAAACTTGCTTTTGCAGCATTTCAAAACTTACCAATAGCTAACCTCATACTCGCATTCATCTTTTTCTTTGTTGGAGGCTATTTACTGTACAGTTCTCTATATGCAGCCATTGGTGCAGCAGTAGATAATGAAACAGACACACAACAGTTTATGATGCCTATTCTAATGCCTTTAATTTTGGCAGTATATGTTGGCGTATTCACAGTAATTGAAGATCCACACGGAACCGTTTCAACAGTATTCTCATTTATTCCGTTAACCTCTCCTGTGGTTATGCTTATGCGTATTCCTTTTGGAGTACCAATTTGGCAACAACTATTGTCATTGGCATTATTAATTGGTACATTTATGTTTACGGTTTGGTTTGCAGCAAAAATTTACAGAGTAGGTATTTTAATGTATGGTAAAAAACCAAGCTACAAAGAGCTTTATAAATGGTTGAAATACTAATTGCATGAAAGATTTTTTAAAAACTTTAAAAGAATCTTACAAGATTACTGATAATATCTCCATAAGCATCATGGATGTTATTATATTGGTTGTAGTCTTGGTTATTGCAAGTGTAATATTAAGACTTATTCGTAAGCTAATTACTAGAAATCTACCGTATTCTGATAAGCAAAAATTTAAAGTAGTTTTTTCCTACGGAAGATGGTTTATATATGTTGTAATAATGCTAATAACGCTACACACTTTAGGTGTAAATGTTACTGGTATTTTTGCAGCATCAGCAGCACTTTTAATTGGTATTGGTCTTGCGCTACAGACCTTGTTTCAAGATATTATTTCAGGTGTTTTTATACTTATAGATCAAACAGTACACGTTGGAGATATTATTGAAATAGATGGAAAAGTAGGACGTGTTGAAGAAATTAAATTAAGAACAACTCGAGCAGTAACTATAGATAATAAAGTGTTAATTATTCCTAATCACTTATACTTAACCAATACTTTATACAATTGGACTCAAAACGGAACTATAACTAGAGATAGTGTGTCAGTTGGTGTTGCTTATGGAAGTGATGTACAGTTGGTTAAAAAGCTGTTGTTACAAGCTGCCAATTCGCATCCTGATACTTTAAGCGAACCAGAAACAGCTGTTGTTTTTACCGATTTTGGAGACAGTTCACTTAACTTTAAAGTGGTTTTTACGCTTAATGATAGTTTTAAAGGACAATTTCCGAGAAGCGATATTCGTTTTGAAATTGACCGATTATTTAGAGAGCATAATATATCTATACCATTTCCGCAAAGAGATATTCACATTATATCAAAACCTAAAGAATAAAACATGCCTAAAATATTAATTATAGAAGACGAAGCAGCTATTAGAAGAGTATTGGTTAAAATACTATCAGAAGAAAATGACACTTATGAGGTTTTTGAAGCTGAAGATGGTCTTGTTGGAATTGAAAAGATTAAAAAAGACGATTTTGACCTAGTACTTTGCGATATAAAAATGCCAAAAATGGATGGTGTTGAGGTTTTAGAAGCTGTTAAAAAGTTAAAACCTGAAACTCCTATGGTTATGATTTCTGGTCATGGAGATCTTGATACCGCTGTAAATACCATGCGACTTGGTGCGTTTGATTATATTTCAAAACCACCAGATCTTAATAGGTTGCTGAATACTGTTCGTATTGCTTTAGATAGAAAAGAACTTGTGGTTGAGAACACTAGGCTTAAAAAGAAAGTGAGCAAAAACTATGAGATGATAGGTGAGAGTAAGGCGATTCTTCATATTAAAGAAATGATAGAAAAAGTGTCTGCTACAGACGCTCGTGTACTTATTACTGGACCAAACGGAACAGGAAAAGAGCTCGTAGCGCATTGGTTACATCAAAAAAGTGATCGTTCTAAAGGTCCTTTAATAGAGGTGAACTGTGCTGCAATTCCGTCAGAACTTATCGAGAGTGAATTATTTGGCCATGTAAAAGGTGCGTTTACTAGTGCTGTTAAAGACAGGGCAGGTAAGTTTGAAGCGGCTAATGGAGGTACTATTTTTCTCGATGAAATTGGTGATATGAGTTTGTCTGCTCAAGCTAAAGTTCTTAGAGCATTACAGGAAAATAAAATTCAGCGCGTAGGTAACGATAAAGACATAAAAGTAGATGTAAGAGTTGTTGCTGCAACTAACAAAGATTTGAAAAAGGAAATCGCTGACGGAAAGTTTAGAGAAGATTTGTACCATAGGTTAGCGGTAATATTAATTCAAGTGCCAGCCTTAAATGATAGGAGAGAAGACATTCCGTTATTGGTGGATTTCTTTGCCAATAAAATAGCGACAGAACAAGGCTCAACCAAAAAAGAATTCTCTGATAAGGCTATAAAACTGTTACAAGAATATGATTGGACTGGTAACATTAGAGAGTTAAGAAACGTAGTAGAACGTTTAATTATTCTTGGTGAAAAAATAGTGAGCGAAAATGACGTGAAGTTGTTTGCTTCAAAATAAAACCTAACCGTATGAAAAAAAACATTGATATCAACGATTTTAAGGTAACGCAAAACATTTCTTTAAAAAATGTAAGTACTACCTATGACCTTGGAGCTGATAAAGATAAGATTGAAGATGAAATGGAAGAGGTGTGCGAAGACCTTGCTGATATTCAAAATGCAATGTATGCGCATGGTAAATATGCTGTTTTAATTTGTATTCAAGGTATGGATACAGCAGGAAAAGACAGTATGATACGCGAGGTTTTTAAGGAGCTAAACGCAAGAGGTGTTGTGGTGCATAGCTTTAAAGTTCCAACCGAATTAGAGCTTAAACACGATTACCTTTGGAGGCATTACATTGCTTTACCTGCTCGTGGAAAGTTTGGAGTTTTTAATCGTACGCATTACGAAAATGTATTGGTAACAAGAGTGCATCCTAATTATATTTTAAATGAAAACTTGCCTGATGTTCATTCGGTAGAAGATGTTAACGAAGCCTTTTGGGATAAACGTTTTGAACAAATTAATAATTTTGAAAAACACATTGCTGATAACGGAACTATTATCTTCAAATTCTTTTTACACCTTTCAAAAGAAGAACAGAAAAACCGATTACTTCGTAGGTTGGAAAAACAAGAAAAGAACTGGAAATTTTCTCCAGGCGATTTAAAAGAGCGCAAACTTTGGGACAACTATCAAGAGTGCTATGAAGATGCTATTAATAGAACGTCTAAAGCACATGCACCTTGGTACACTATTCCTGCTGATGATAAACCTACAGCACGTTATATTGTAGCCAAAATTTTATACAATACACTGAAGCAGTATGACGATATCAAGGAGCCTGAATTAGATGATGACGTAAAAGAAAACCTTCATATTTACAAACAGCAATTAGAAAACGAATAAGTTTTTAAGTTTTCTTTTAGAGTTTAATGTCATTTAAAACTTATCTTTAGCTTTTTAAAACATTAACCATCTATGAGAAACATTTTATTTCTACTCAGTATTCTTGTATCCATTTCAGTAACTGCACAAGAAGATGCTGATAACATTAAAAAAATATACTCAACATCATTAACCAACGGAAAAAGCTACGAATGGTTAGACCATTTATCTAATCAAATTGGAGGTCGACTTTCAGGTTCTTTAAATGCTGAAAAGGCAGTTGAATATACTAAAGAAGAACTAGAAAAATTAGGTTTAGACAAAGTATGGTTGCAACCAGTTATGGTACCAAGATGGGTAAGAGGAGCACCTGAGTTTGCATATATTGAAACCTCTCCAGGAAAAACTACCAGTGTAAATATTTGTGCCTTAGGAGGCTCGATAGCAACTCCAAGTGGAGGTATAAAAGCTAATGTAGTTGAGGTTAAAAGTTTGGATGAATTAGAGACTCTAGGCAAAGAAAAAATAGAAGGTAAGATTGTATTTTTTAATAGGCCAATGCAAGCTGACTTAATCAATACTTTTGAAGCTTATGGAGGTTGTGTAGACCAAAGATATGCAGGAGCAAGAGAAGCAGGAAAGTTTGGAGCTGTTGGTGTAATTGTACGTTCAGTTAATTTAAGGTTAGACGATTATCCGCATACAGGAAGCATGAGTTATGGCGATTTACCTAACTCACAACGTATTCCTTCAGCAGCAATAAGCACTAACGATGCTGAGTTGCTTAGTAATATGCTAGGTTTAAATAAAGATATTAAGTTTTACTTCAGTCAGCATTGTCAACAATTAAAAGATGTGCAGTCTTATAATGTTATTGGAGAAATTACAGGTAGTGAATTTCCTAACGAATATATTATTGTTGGTGGTCATTTAGATTCATGGGATTTAGGTGATGGTTCTCACGATGATGGAGCAGGTTGTGTGCAATCTATGGATGTATTACGACTGCTAAAAGAAAGTGGTATAAAACCAAAGCGTAGTATTCGTGTGGTGTTGTTTATGAATGAAGAAAACGGACTTAGAGGAGGACGAAAATATGCTGAAGTTGCAAAGGCAAAAGGCGAGAAGCACGTTTTTGCTTTAGAAAGTGATTCAGGTGGATTTACACCTAGAGGCTTTACTTTTGATTGCAGTGATGCAGTTTTTAATAAAGTTTTAGGTTGGAAAGAACTCTTTAAACCCTACTTAATTCATTATTTTGAAAAAGGAGGAAGTGGAGCAGATATTGGACCTTTAAAAGATGATAATATTGTATTAGCAGGTTTAAGACCAGATTCTCAACGTTATTTTGATCACCATCATGCTGCTAATGATACTTTTGAGCATGTTAATAAAAGAGAGCTAGAGCTTGGTGCTGCAACAATGACTGCTTTGGTATATTTGTTTGATAAATATGGTACTGAAACAATTACAGATAAAACTGAGTTGAAAGATTAATAGCTTATAAATGTTTTTAAAACTCTGAATTTAAGACGAGTAAGAGTAAAAATTTTATATATTTATTATATGTATAAAATCAACCACTATGAAACTCGTGCTATTTTCACTAGGTTTATCTTTAATCATAACCACTATTGGAATTTTCTTTGATGAAGATAAAAAGTCAAACGACACAACTCCCGATGAAGAAGGGAAAAAATCAAAGTTCATTTTTAATAAAAGTAGTTTAACAACTAAAAATATTCTTTTGTTTGCAGTTAATGTTGCTGCATTGGTTGTGTCCTACATAATGATACAAACTGAAGCAAATGAGAATGATGATTTAAAGAAAAACATTAGTCAGTCCAAATCACTTTTAAATGAAGCAAATGAAAAATTAAACAATCAACAAGCTCAAATATTTTCTGGTTTTGAAAAGCTTAAAAAGCAATTGGATAGACAAGGTAGTAAAACAAATGCTATTAGTAATTCAATATCTGAATTGACCGAAAACATAGAAGCCTACTCTTCATCATCTAAAAATCTAATGAGTTCGCTTAATCGGTCACTTACAATTAAAGATGTTGGAACTAAAGCAAAATTAATTCCAGAGTTTTCTATTCCTGTTGGTGAAAAATCGGCTTTAACTATTGATGGTAAAAACCAAATAGCAGTTTATAGTGAGACTAGTAGATATTCTTATTTTATACTAAATGGTAAAAGACAGAAGCTATATCCTGCTCAAGAAATACCATTTACTGATGAAAATGGTATTGAACAAATCTTGGTTTATCATGGCGTAATAAATGAAAAACATAATTTTACAATAAAATCAAAGTAACCTTTTAAATCAATGAAAAAGATAAGCATTACTGCACTTTTAATTTTTGTATCTATAAATGTGAAAGCACAAGATAATTTACCTTATTACGAAATCCCTGAATATTCAGATACTTACACAGCAGGAACTGTAGCCGCAAGAATGATAGATGGTTTAGGGTTTAGGTTTTATTGGGCTACAGATGGATTGACAGAAGAGGATTTAAGTTATAAACCTATTGGTGGCTCACGCTCTACAGGAGAAACCGTTGATCATGTTTTAACACTTTCTTATGTGATTTTAAGTGCAGCTTTACATCAACCATATGATAAAAAAGACACCTCACAATTAAGTTTTGAAGAAAAACGTAAACAAACATTAATCAATTTAAAAACAGCTGCTGATATTTTAAGAGCTAGTGATGATGTATCAAAATTTGTTATTGTTTTTGGAGAAAGAGAAAATCCTTTTTGGAATGCTATTAATGGCCCAATTGCCGATGCAATATGGCATTCAGGACAAATAGCATCTTATAGAAGAACTTCAGGAAATCCAATAAATTCTAATATTAATCATTTTACAGGCACTGTGAAAAGTAATTAGTTTACTAAGGCTGTAATTTCACTAGCTATATGTTTTATTTTTTCGCGAGTAATAGGTTTAATAATGTAGTTTGAAACGTTTTGGTACTCGTTAGCTTTTTGAATATCGTTAGGATCAATTGAGGAACTAACAATAAAAATGATAATTTTCTTTTTGGTTTTGTGTTTTACAAACTCGTCAAGAAACTGCCATCCATCCATAATAGGCATATTCAAATCCAGTAAAATAAGTTCAGGAAGTTCTTCTTCATTATTAGCTTTCATTAATGGCGTTAAGTGATTTATAGCATCTTCTCCATTAGAGAATACTAAAATGTTTTGACAGATTTTTTCCTTATCGAACATCTTTTTTGTTGTAAAAACAAAAATAGGATCGTCGTCTATTATGTATAGGGTGTTAATTGATTTCATGTTTTAAATGTAGTAAAAATGTTGTACCAATACCTACTTCACTTTCAACTTCTATTTTTCCACCTATTGCTTCTACCTGATTTTTGGTTATAAATAACCCAAGACCTCTAGAATCTTTGTGCTTGTGAAAGGTTTTGTACATTCCAAATAATTTTTTTCTGTGTCTGTTTAGGTCGATACCCATTCCATTGTCTTCAATTTTTAAAACAAGATATTGGTTATCGTCAGTAAAACTAGTGCTGATATTAATTTTTGGAGTAACATCAGGCTTTCTATACTTTATACTATTGCTAATAAAATTTAAAAGAATGCTGTCTAAATAAGCAGGTACAGTATTTATGATAAGATGTTCTGGTACATTATTGATTATGCTTCCATCATTTTCTAAGATGTGTGCTTTTAAGCTTTCTTTTGTTTTGTTTATGGCTTCATAAAGATTGGTTGGTGTTAAATCTTCATGCAGTTTTGTGTTTAAAATAGCAACTTGGTTAAGGTTTTCTACCGTTTCACTTAAATTATTAACTGCAGTGTCAACTAGAGGAAAATAGCTATTATCAGTAGCTTCAGGTTCTTCGTGTTTCATCAAGTCTAGTAACATTTCTAAGTTACCAGAATGTGAACGCAAATTATGCGAAACTATGTGAGCAAAGTTTAATAATCTTGAGTTTTGGTCTTTAGTGATTTCTAAAAGGGTGTTAACTTTTTTTTCAGATTCTTTTCGTTTAGTAATATCATTTATTTGAGCGACTAGGTGAAGAGGTGTGCCATCTTCATTACTAACTAAAGATACACTAAGACTAGCCCAAATTATACTTCCATTTTTATGAAGATATCTTTTTTCTATCTGAAAATTTGAGATTTCATTACTTAATAATTTTGCAAATTTTTTATCTCCTAAAGTAGTGTCTTCTTTGTGAGTTATATCTTTAAAATTAAAAGTTTTAAACTCATCAGTAGTATAACCTAGTATGTTTCTTAAGCTTTGGTTTACCCTAATGAATTTACCCTCTAAACTTACAATAGCCATTCCAATGGAGGCACTGTCAAAAGTTTTTCTAAACTGTTGTTCTCTAAGTGCAACCTTTTTTTGAGTTTTATTTTTCTCAGTAATGTCTTGAAATAGTCCTTGAACTTTTACGCATTTTTCATTCTCTAATACAGGAAAACCAATAGCGCGAACCCATTTTTCTCGACCTTTAGCACTTACAAGTTCTAATTCTACGTCATAAGGTTCTCCTTGCTCAATACATCTATTGAAATAGTAAGTTATTTTATCTCTAGAGTAGCCTTCTTTGTAAAAATCTAGTGCTTTTTCAAGTTCTATATTATAGGATTTTCCAACATCATGAATTTCTCTGGTTATATCACTCCATTGAATTTCATAAGGTTCTAGTAATACTTGCCATGTTCCAATTTTTGCAGCTTTCTGAATAAAATCGAGAACTTGCTGAGAGTCGTTTACATTGAATTGCATATATAGCTATTAGTTTTAAGGTATTATTGGGATAATTCAAATATACAATTTGAAATGAAATTTGCAATTATACCGTTACTAATAACTTAATGGTTTTGATTACTTAACAATGTTTGAGTATGCTTCTTAAACATTTAATCGGTCTTTTTACGTTTAATAAATCTTATAACAAAGAAAATAGCACTTAGTAAACCTATAAAAACAGCTGTAGCTATCATTTCTTTATTAGAAAGATTAGATAAGAAATATATAATAATGCCAATTGATAGAATTGGAACAGTTAGTCCACCAGGAATTTTAAATTCACCAGCCTCAGATTTTTTAGTTTTCCTAAGTTTTATAACTGAAAGTGCTACACCCAAGTAAAGTAAAAGAATAGAGCTAGTAGCAATAATTACAAGTTGTTCAAAACTTCCTGTAGATGCAAATAAAAACACCAAAAAACCATGTACAATAATTGCAATGTATGGTGTAGCAAATTTAGGGTGGATTTTAGCTAGTGGTTTTATAGGAATAACTTTGTCTCTAGCTAAAGCATAGATTACTCTTGGTGAGTTTAGCAAGTCGCCACTAACCATACCAAACATTGAAACAGCGGCTCCAATGGTAAGTAAAACATAACCAAATGTTCCCATTGATATTTTTGCGGTTTCAGCTAGAGGTGTTGCTTTGTGGTTTACTAAATCAGTTCCAAGAACACCTTGCGACACCGTTTGAATAAGAATATATAATACTACTACAGAGCCTATGCTTAAAAAAATTGAACGAGGTATTGTACGTTTAGGGTTTTTAATTTCTCCACCAACAATTAACCCAGTTTCACAACCTAAAAAAGCAAAAAAGAGAATTAATGAGGATTCACCAAGTTGATCTAAGGTAGGTAATGTCTCAATATGCAAATTAGACACTGATATGTTTTTAAGCCCTAAAACCACTAAAACAATTAAAGGAATAACTTTTAAAAGTGTGTTGATTTTTACCAAACCAATACCTTGTTTTATACCTCTTACATTAATTGTAACCAGTAATACATACACTATAAGTAACGAAAGAACTCTGTAAGAAGTTAATTCAAACAAAGGGTTGAATGTTGCTATAATATTTAATAGCGCATTAGCTACTGCTGCAGAAGCAAGTATATTACTACCTGAAGCAAAAATACCTGCAAGAAAACCTGCATAATCACCAAAAGCGGTTTCAATGTAAGTGTAAGGACCTCCAGTATTATTTACTTTACTTCCTGCTTCAGCAAAGCAGAGTACTATTAATGCAATAAGAATTCCACAAAAGATGTAAGAAAAAATACTTGCTGAACCCATAATGCCAGCAATTACAGCAGGAAGAGCAAAAATTCCAGCTCCAATCATAATGTTCATTATATTGGCAGATAACCCAAAAACACCAATGGAGCGTTTTAAGCCTTCATCTTTTTTTATCATAGATTTAATTTAATTAAAAGTAAATTGTTGTTTTCAAAGTAAAACGAATGAACGCGTAATTGTTGCATGTTTCACATAAGTATTATAATTAGTGCTGTTAATTATAAGACTTTGGGTTTTGACTTAAAGATACTACTTTTTAAAATTGAAAATAAATAAACTGCTCTCCACTACCTTGTGCAATAACGATAAGGAAAAACATAATAGCCCAAACCAATCCTAAAACCCAAGGTTTGGTTTTTAATGAAACCTCTTTCATTGAAGTATTTCGCATCATCCAATGACATATAAATAACAAGGTAATGAGAGAAAAAACCTTGATGATTTCGAAACTTTGTAAAATCTTTTCACCATCATTATTCACAAATAGCATTGAGGTTATTATGTTTTTAGCAGTTGAAAACTCTCTGGCTCTAAAAAACACCCAAGTAAAGTTAACAAGCGTATAAGTTAATAGTGCTAAAAAAATACCATTGTACTTATTAATTTTAACATGTATTTTGTTTTTAAGTAAGCGTTCTACAACAAGATAAATTCCATGCAACGCTCCCCAAACAACAAAAGTCCAAGCAGCACCATGCCATAAGCCACCTAGTAGCATAGTTAGCATTAAAGCTATGTACATTCTTGTAATGCCATATCTATTACCACCTAAAGGAATATATAAATAATCTCTTAACCAACTTGATAATGAAATGTGCCAACGTTTCCATAGCTCAGAAAAACCAATGGAAGCGTAAGGATACCTAAAGTTATCTGGTAAAACGATACCAAGCATTAATGCAATACCTATAGCACAAGTTGAGTATCCTGCAAAATCAAAGAAAATTTGACCAGAGAAAGCCAAAGTACCAGTCCATGCATCTAAAGTGTTTAGAATTGCTTTTGAACCAAATATTTCATCAGAAGTGTCGGCCAATAATGTGTCAGCTAATACGACTTTTTGAAACAAACCAATCGTCAACAAAAAAACACCCCAAATAAACTGGTTTGTAGTAGCCTTTTTTTCTTCATAAAATTGAGTGATTAAATCTTTAGCTCTAACTATAGGTCCTGCTACTAATTGTGGGAAAAAAGTAACATATAAAGCAAAGTCTAAAAATGTTCTAGCAGGTTCAATCTTTTTATAATACATATCAATGGTATAAGACATGGTTTGAAACGTATAAAACGAAATACCCATTGGTAAAATAATATCCATTGGTAGAGCTTGATATTCAATGCCAATAGTATTGATAATCGAAGTGAAATTTTCTAGTAAAAAATTACCGTATTTAAAAAATGCAAGAAATCCTAAATTTACGGTCATACTTAGTAATAGCCACATTTTTCTTTTCTTTTGATTCTCTTCAATAGCTAGTTTTTTTCCTGCTGTCCAATCTACAATAGTTGATATCCATAGCAGTATGACCAAAGGAGGATTCCATAGACCATAAAAAACATAGCTAGCAAGAAGAAGCATTCTTTTTTTACCAGCCCAATTGAATAGTTTTAAATAATAAAGTGCTAAAACTACAGTTAAAAACACAATGAAACTTAATGAGTTGAATAACATAGTTAGTTGGTTTTAGAGTTAAATAAAGCTCCTTCAGCTTTCATGATTTTCACTAATTCGGTTGTGAAAAATCGAGCATCGTCTGCCGATAAATGAGATAATTCAGGGCATTTTAGGTTTTTAAACTGGTCGTAGTCCTCATAATAATACGCTTTTGCATTTGTAGCTTTAACAAGAGGCTCCCAAAGGTCTGCACGCGACAAAAACTTGTCTTCGCCTTCTTTTATCCAGCCACTGGATGGACATCTCAATAAAATTAAATTCCCACCTCGTTCTATAAATTTCTTAGCATCTGCAACAAAAAAATTAGTTGTTGCTTCTACGTCAGGTGGATTGTTGTTACCCATTATTACAAATTTCCAAGCTGCAATTATGGTATTTGCAAATGCGGTATCAGTAGCAGTTTTTTCACTCATCACATTATTTCTGTCCTCATCCATATATGAAAAAGCCTCAAAAGGAGGATACTGAGGTTTGCCTGTTCTGTTTCCTGAATTAAAGTTGTTTAATAAAGATTTTAAATCAATATCGTCAGACCAACCTTCTTCACTTGTTGATACTAATACTAAGTTTTTTTGAAGTGGTAAAGAAAACCAATGGTTTAAGCGTTGCGCATAAGTTCGGTCTTTGAAATAGTCGACTCTAGCTTGTGCTCGTTTCCAAGGTCCAGCTTCTGGGTAAGTCGTTGAAAAGAATAACCCAGGAGTTACACCAACTACAACAGTGCCTTTAAAATCTGTGTTATTTACAATGTCATGAAAAATAGGTAGAGGAGATGTACCAGCACTTGCTAATTGTATGGGTCTTACTCCAGTTTCGGCTTCCCATTCATTAAGCTGAATATCAAATAAAACGCGAGATGATCCTGTAAGCACAACATCATTGCTGGTTAGTTTGTCTACTTTAGCTCTTTGTACTGCCCAAAGGTCTTTATTGTCATCTAAATCTGGGGTTTTACCTTGAGATCTCCAATAGAGTTCCCATGAGGTTACTGCAATAATGCTTAAGGCAATTGCAATAAAAAGGGATTGTTTTAGATTCATTTTTGGTTGGTTTTAGCTTTCAATAGTCTTCCAATTTTAAGTTGTTATATTTCAGAAGGATTCATAAAAATGACGATATCACAGCCTTTTGTGAAACTGTTTAATGCAGATTTTATTGATGAATCTAGTTCACAGACATAAAGATTTTCGGCATGTTCTAGTTCCATTAAATGATGATAGTTTTCTTTCTTTTTAATGTCTAAAGTTGAAATTTTCACATCAAAATTTTGATTTAAAAATAGGGATACAACATTGTCATCTATGTATCCTGAACCACCTATGATACCTACTATTTTCATGTTGGGTTATTTGGTTTAATGTTCTACTTTTTTTAATCCAAAGATGTTCAAAACTTGTAGAGATGTAATCGCATTCTGTTGGTTGACGACCTGATAAAATACCTGAAGCTATTATTTTATTTTCACTAACAACTTTTAACTCTAGACTAGTGATTTCAATTTGTGTCCATTGGTTGATTAAAACAGCTTCTAGCGTTATAAAGCTTCTGTTATTTAGGTTTGCGGTCTCAGTTCTCAAAAACTCCCAACCCATTAACTGTTCTAGAGTTTGTAAATGAATTGATGATTGTTTGTTGTCTTGTAATGAGTTGTAATACTGTGTTATGGAGTTTAAGTCTTTATTGTTTATTGTTGATTGAGAAAACCCAAAGTTTGATAGTAACAGTAAAGCTGAGTATAGAATTATTTTACCCATTATTTTTGTGATTTTGTATTACTTAAGGTAGATGCAATGGTTATAAGATCAGCTCTATAAATATTTAACACTAAACTTTAATGATGTTTTACTTATAACCATTGATTTAGTCATCTCCACCAAAACTAAAATCTACCTTTTTGTGAGTTGGTTATTTAGAAGCTTCAGCTTCTTCTTTCGACAATTCTTTTTTACTAGCTTCAATAGCTTGAAGTTCTAAGATAACCTCTGTTGGATCCCAGTAACCTAATTGTCTTACAATTTTACCATCAGCAAATCTATAGGTAAGATGAACAGGCATTGTAATTTCTTTACCAGTTTCTTTCATTGTACCTTTCCATTCTAGCCAACAGTTTACCCAAGTTTCGCCATCGTCAGTTACTACCATTTCATATTCTGGATCATTGTCGGTAAACCCTCTGCTAGAGTAGTAATTTTCATTAGCTTTATGAAACGACATGGTTTCTTCTACAGTCATAAACTTATCAGAGTTGAAGTAAGTTTTACAAGTGTCAGCATAAAAGCTGGTATCATAATTCTTGGCATTGTATTGCTGTATCGCTTTTTTTACTGTTTCAATTTCAGGCGACTGTTGTGTGTAGCGTTTGCTTTGTTCTTGGCAAGCTGTAAATAAAACTAGTACAATACTTAAAATAAATAGCTTTTTCATTGGTTTAGGTTTTATTGTTTACTGTAGCTTAAATCAGGTCGCATCCAGCCAGATATTTCACTGTAACTTGAAATAAGACTATTTAAATTGTCAAAAAGCGGTCTAGCTTCTTCACCTAAGAGTTTCCAATTGTCTTCAGAAATTTGTTCATAATCCAAAGCGCTTTTAGCTGAAATAACCACAACAAATCTATCTCCAACATGCCCAAAACCGTTTTGGTAAATGCGATAGTGCATTTTGGAATTTTTTTGTGCAAACAAATCTTTAATAGCTTTTATTGCTTCTCTGGTTTTACTTACGTTTTTGGCTGCAACATCCATAAAAATCCATCTTCGGTAGTTTTGCCCTTCTTGAGTTGTACTCATCCCATCTGGCATGTAAGACAGGTTTTCATTTAGTAATGTAATGTAGCTACCGTGTTTGTCGTAGCATTCGTTAAAACGCTCAAAGTAAGAGGTGAATTTTTCTTCACCTACGGTTTTAGCAAAATCTTCCATTGGATCTTCATCTAAATCTGCAAATTTTTCAACAGGAGTAATAGTTAAAAATGTACCATCATCCATTTGTGCAACACTCCAAGATTCTGAAAAATTGTGCTTTTCACAAAGCGCTTTAAACTCTTTAGAAACTTCAATATAGTCATTGTGCTTTGAGGGTTTTACTTGATCTTCATGAACAAGATAAGCTTGTACTTGAGCTACTGTTACTAAAGGCAATACAAGTAGAGCCAAAAGCAATAGTTTAGATTTCAATGTGTTTGAGGCACTGATTGTTTTTAAAATTTTCATGATTAATAGTGTTTGAATTATTTTTTGTCTAATTGAGGTAACCCTGAAAACAGTTCGTCTGTATGCATTAAAAAGTATTTATCAAACTTTTTGAAAAATGCATCTCTATCATTTTCAGTTTTCCAAGCAGAATTAATTAACTCTCCTTGCTTTACACTTGCAGCTTCAACATCATTCCAGTTGGCATACTCTGTAACGAATACTAAATCTCTAGAATCGCTACCTGAAAGATGTCTCATTGCACGCTCGCTTATGATTTTGTCATTAGGTAGAACAACCTTTTTTTGGAACTCTTCTAATAATGAAGCTAATTCGGCTTGTGAGCCATTTTCTGGAATTGTAATTTTCCAAGTGGTAACTGTAAATACAGTATTGTCTTGAGCACTTGCGTTTGTTGGTGCAAGTATTAATAATAAAGCTAATACTAACGTAGTTTTTAAAATTTTCATGATTAATAGTTTTAATGGTTAATTAATAGTGATTTATTTTTGATTTGGTATCTAAATAACTAATAATCAATGATTGAAAGAAGTGGTTTAGGACGAATGGATATAAATACTGTCCGAAGGGTAGGTTATAGTTTTCTAAGTGGGAAAATTAAATAGTATGTAGCCTTTTTAGTAATTCTTCTTTTAAAGTTTTACTAACAGGAATCGCTTTTTTTGCAATAACCACATGGCTTGTGGCAACTTCATCTATGTGCGAAATATTAATGATAAATGATCTGTGAATACGTAAAAAATGCATTTCTGGAAGTTTTTCATCTAAATCCTTTAAAGTGATAACCAATAGGTACTCTTTGCTTTTGGAGTGAATCCTACAATAGTTGCGTTCGGCTTCTATGTAAAGAATATCTTTAATATCCACCTTTACCATTTTTTCATGATGACGTACAAATATAGAATCGCTTAAAATAAAAGGAGAAGGGTTGTCTTCTACAGTTTTTGTGGCGTTGTGTTTAAGGTCTTGTTTAGAAATTACAAGTTCAATAGCATGCTGAAGGTCTAGTTTTTTAAAAGGTTTTGATATAAACGCATGAGGATTGGTAGCTTTTGCTTTATTAAAATGAGCATCATCAGCATTTGCTGTAAGGTAAATGATTGGGATATCAAACTCTTTTTGAATCAGTTTTACGGTTTCTACTCCATCGAGAGCTCCTTTTAAGTTAATATCCATTAAAATAATATCAGGAGTGTCTTGTTTTACATTAATAATAGCTTCTTCACCACGAGGAATAACACCAGTAATTTCATAACCCAAAGATGAGAGTTGTAACGAAATATTAGCTCCAATAACCATTTCGTCTTCTACAATTAATATTTTTGATGGTTGCGACATTAGGTTGATGTATTAAGTTTAAATTGAAATAAAACCGCTGTTCCTTTATCAATGATTTCTTGCATTTTTCCATTAAGCTGAAGTGTTAATAATTGAATAAGCTGTGAGCCAAACCCTGTGCCTTTTGCTGGTGCATTTTTTACTTTGCCAATGCCATTATCCTCTACTTTTAATGTAAGCGTAGCGTCGTTATTTTTTTTAAGACTAATGTTTATAATCCCTTTTGCATCATCAGGAAAAGCATATTTTATTGCATTTGTAAGTAGTTCGTTTACTATAAGGCCAATAGGTACAGCTGTGTCTACGTCTAGTTCTAGATTTTCCATAGCACATTCTATTTTTACTTTGTTTTCGGCATTAAAGGAATCTAAAATACCATCGCCTAAGTTTATAAAATAGTCTTTCATTTCTATGGCTCCTAAGTTTTCGCCTTGATAGAGTTTTTGATGGATAATTCCCATAGATTGCACTCTGTTTTGGCTCGCTATCATAGCTTCTTTAGTTGCTGAATCATTCAATTGCGCAGATTGTAAACTGATAAGACTTTTAACCATCTCGAGATTGTTTTTTACACGATGGTGAATTTCTCTGAGTAGTAATTCGTTTTGTTTGTTTTTGGTGTCGAGTTCTTTATTTAAGATTTGAAGTTCTTGATTTCGCTTTTGACGTTTTCGGTAATTGTAAAACAACCCAAAGAGAATAAATGCTAATAAACTAGCAAGTATAATGTAGAGTATTTGTGTGCGCTTTTGTTGCGCGATTTTTTCGTCTTGAAAATAGATAGTCGCATTTTTTTGACCAGTTTCATATTTTGCTTGAGCTTCAGATTCTAGCCCGAAAATGACATTGTCTTTAAACTCTTCTAAAGTTTGAGCATATAAATGATGATAATGCAATGCGGACTCGTAGTTGCCTAATGACTCATAAATGTTAGATACATGCATATAGTTTTCCCAAAGGTTTCTAACTCTACCTGTTTTTTTTATAAGCTCAATGGCTTTGAGATTATATGGTAATGCTTCTTGATATTTACCTTGCATGTAATACACATGACCAGTATTTGCAAGTGATGGGATGAGATAACGCTCTAAACCCAATTTGGTTGAATTGTCATAGTTAGCTTGATAATCTGCAATGGCTTCATCATAGCGTTCCATGTATTTGTAAATATTTCCTCGCCAGTTTACTGAAGCCATCATAGGAATTCCGTATTCGTTCAATTCCTTGTATAAGTCAATTGAAGTGTTAATGCTTTCAAGTGCTTCTTCTAGGTTTGAAGTAGAAAATAATTGATCAAACGCCTTAAAACGATAGGTTTCGGCTAGTTCAACTTTTGCATCGTCAAGCTGTTCTAATATAGCAATGGCTTTGTCACACCATTCAACTCCTTCTGCATAACTGCGTTCGTAATATTTTAGGTCGCAAATAGCTGCATAGCATTGCGCAATCCCTTTTTTATTGTTTGTTTTCTCATATAACTCCAGAGCTTCATAGGTTTTTTTTGTTGCCTGAGCATAATCGGCTTTTACCATTAAAAGTTCTTTGTGTTTTAGATATACATTGGCTAAAGCATTGTTGTTTTCTTGTTGAGTATAGATGTCTTTAGCTTTTTCAAGATAAATAAAAGCTGAATCTAGTTTTGAATAGTCTTTATGATAGGTGATTAAAAAGCTGTATGATTTGGCAAGTGCATCAGAATTTTTGGTAGTGTTTGATAGTGCAATGGCTTTATGCGCATTTTTTGAAATATCCGTAGAATCTTTTGAATTATAGATATGATTATCTAACCAATTGAGCAGCGAATCTAATTTTTGAGAATTAGAATGTTGTGCAGAACAGGTGATTGCAAATAGTAATACAAAAAAAATGGTTAGTTGTTTCATAAGCCTTAAATAAGCTATTAATTAAGACTTTAGGGTAAGCTAAAGGTAATAAAAAAAGAAATATAAAGCTTTTATTTGAAAATCTTAGCTTCAATAGGTTTTGTAGATGAAAATGCTTTTAGACTAATTTTATACACTTTTTTTGATGGTACTTTAGAAAATTCATCTACATGATAGCCTCCAAAAATATAAAGTGCATTATTGTAATAATGCATTTCAGATTCCTTTAAATGTAAATCTATTTTAAATTGTTTAAGCGTCTTTGCGGTAGTGTTGTAAGTAAATATATTGTCGTCGTCAAAAATATAAATTGTGTCGTTGGAATTACAGAGAGAAGGTCTTTCAATACCAAAAAATAAATCAGCTTCATGAGTCCATTCTCCTAAGGTTAAGTTATAAGATTCAATTTCTTTTAATGCTTTACCATTGAATCCGCCAATTAAGTAAATTGTGTTTCCAATGATGATGCCTTGTGTTTCTTTAGGCTTTGTGAGGTTTTTCAATTCATACCAAAGACCAGAATCTAAGTTGTATATATGAGATTCATTAGTAAAAATTTTGTCTCCATTTTTTTTAAGTTTAGTTGAGCCTCCCATTATTACTATGTTTCTGTCATAAGCAATTGCAGTAAAATTTATTGCTTGATGTGGAAAAGTTTCATCTTCAATAATTTTGGTAGTGTTTAAATCAACAACCTCAATTGTGTTTTTTAGGTATTCACGCTTTCTATTTACTGAAAGACTTTTTCCTCCTAAAACATATATGGAATCATTAACCGAAACAATTTTATGATATGCTCTTTCTTGGAGTTGTGAAGGTAAAGTAGTTAATGTTTCGTTGTCAAGATTATAAACCTGAATTTTATCAGTGTATTTTTCCCAAGTATAATTACTTCTCAATGCTTTTAAAAAATCACTAATGGTAGCTTCGGGTATTTCGCTTACCTGCTTAAATACTCTTTTATTTATATCTTCAACATGTGATACATCACCACCAATTATATATACATTGTTATTGATAATTATAGAGCTAGAAGCATAAACACCTTTACTTAAAGGTTCAATCTTTTCATAGGATATTTTAGGTTTTAATTTTATGTTTGAAGTGACTGTAACCTTATCCAGAGCTTCTATTTTGCCCTTTAAAAGTATGGTGTTTTGGTTTTTATGAAAATCTTCAACACTCACTTTTATTGTAGAATAACCAATAGCTGAAAAGGTGATGCTATCTTTGTTTGAAGGTTTGGCTTTGAGTTTTAATCTAAACTGTCCAGAAGAATTAGTTGCAGTTCCTGTTTTACCGTCTTTAAAAATAACACTAACACTTTCTAGTGGAGTTTTTGTATTAAAATCTAAAACTACACCATCAATGGCTTGACCATGTAATGAAATAGATAACAAAAACAGTATTAGTGCAATTTTTTGCAAATTGTAGTATAGTTTGCAATAAAATTAAAAAATATAGATGGTAAATACAGCCAATAAAAGTTAAATGTCTATCTCTACCTGATTTTTTAAAATATCCTCAAAAGTTTCTCGTTTTCTAATCAATTGCGCTTGTCCTTTATGCCATAATACTTCAGCAGGACGATAACGTGAGTTGTAGTTTGAAGACATAGAGTAGCAGTAGGCTCCAGCGTTTTTAAACGCAAGAATATCACCTTCAGCAATTTCATTTATTCGTCTGTTATTGGCAAAGGTGTCGGTTTCACAAATGTAACCTACAACCGAGTAAAAGCGTTCTCTTCCTTTTGGGTTCGAAATATTGACTATTTCGTGCTGAGAACCATAAAGCATTGGTCTTATTAAATGATTAAAACCAGAATCTATTTGAGCAAAAACCGTTGAGGTAGTTTGTTTAACAACATTTACTTTAGCTAAAAAGTAACCAGCTTCACTCACTAAAAATTTTCCTGGTTCAAAAGCTAAAGTGAGCTCTTTACCATATTCTTTACAAAATGTGTTAAATCGTTTCGTTAGTTTTTTACCAAACTCTTCAATGTTGGTTTCAATGTCACCTTCTTTATAAGGAACTTTAAATCCTGAACCAAAATCTAAAAACTCTAAGTTTTTAAAGTGTTTAGCTGTGTCAAATAATATTTCGCTGGCATATAAAAACACATCAATATCCAAAATATCACTACCAGTGTGCATATGTATACCGTTAATAGTCATTTTGGTGTTTTCTACAATACGAAGTATATGCGGAATTTGGTGAATGGAAATACCAAACTTACTATCAATATGTCCAACAGAAATGTTAGTGTTTCCGCCAGCCATAACATGCGGATTTATTCTAATGCAAACAGGAACTTTAGGATACTTTGTCCCAAACTGCTCTAAAATAGAAAGGTTGTCAATATTTATTTGCACACCAAGTTTTGCTGCAGTTTCAATTTCTTCTAGTGATACACCATTAGGCGTATAAATAATAGTTTCAGGTGAAAAACCAGCAGCTAAACCTAATTGTACTTCTTGAATAGAAACAGTATCGAGTCCTGAACCTAATCCTTTTAATAGTTTTAAAACCGAAATGTTTGATAATGCTTTAGCTGCATAATTGATTTTAAGATGTTTTACTTTATTAAAAGCATTAGTTAATCTCTTGTATTGAGAGGTTATTTTTTCAGAATCATATACATAAACAGGACTCCCGAATTCTTGAGCGATATTAAGTAGTTGCTTTTCTAACATTATATTGGTACAAATTTTTTCCAAAGGTATTTTATTCCCTTTAAATTGAAATTTAAGATTTAAAATATCACACAATTTAAACATTGTGTTAAATAATTAACAAATAATTTTTGTCTAGAATAAAAGACTTTTGTGACAGTATTTTTTTAGAGGATTAAAATTTCAATTATCGAGTAAATATTAGGGTAAGTAATCTCTATTAATTACATTTGTGCCACTTAAACTTTATAGCGAATTATGAATTTACACGAATATCAAGGAAAAGACATATTAGCAGGTTTTGGAGTTCGCGTACAACGTGGTATTGTAGCCCAAAACGCTCAAGAAGCAGTAGCTGCTGCTAAGCAATTAACTGAAGAAACTGGAACAGGTTGGCATGTTATAAAAGCTCAAGTTCATGCAGGTGGACGCGGAAAAGGAGGAGGAGTTAAACTAGCCAAAAACCTTCAAGAAGTAGAAAGTATAGCAGGACAAATCATAGGAATGAATTTGGTTACGCCTCAAACTTCTGCTGAGGGTAAAAAAGTACACCAAGTGTTAGTTGCTGAGGATGTGTATTATCCAGGTGATAGTGAACCAGACGAATTTTATATGTCTGTGCTTTTAAATCGTGGTACAGGTAAAAATATGATTATGTATTCTACTGAAGGTGGAATGGATATTGAAACTGTTGCTGAAGAAACACCACACTTAATTTTTCATGAAGAAGTTGATCCTGCTGTAGGTTTAATGCCTTTTCAAGCAAGACGTATTGCATTTAACTTAGGGTTGAGTGGAGTAGCTTTTAAAGAAATGACAAAATTTGTTTCTTCATTATATACTGCTTATGTAAAGTCTGATTCTTCTCTTTTTGAGATTAATCCGGTTTTAAAAACAAGTGATGACAAAATTATGGCTGTTGATGCTAAAGTGACTATTGATGACAATGCACTTTACCGTCACAAAGACTATATAGATTTAAGAGATTTACGCGAAGAAAATCCTATTGAAGTTGAAGCTAAAGAAGTTGGACTTAACTATGTTGACCTTGACGGAAACGTTGGTTGTATGGTAAATGGAGCTGGTTTAGCAATGGCAACTATGGATTTAATTAAGCAAGCAGGTGGAGAGCCAGCTAACTTCTTAGACGTTGGTGGTACTGCTGATGCTGCTCGTGTAGAAGCTGCGTTTAAGATTATCTTAAAAGATCCTAACGTAAAAGCTATTTTAATTAACATCTTTGGTGGTATTGTTCGTTGTGATCGTGTTGCACAAGGTGTAATTGATGCCTATAAAAACATGGGAAATATAAACGTGCCAATTATTGTACGTTTACAAGGTACTAATGCTGATATTGCTAAAGAATTAATTGATAATTCAGGATTAGATGTACTAAGTGCTACTGAGTTCCAAGAAGCTGCAGATAAAGTACAGCAGGTATTGGCTTAAGAATTTTATAAATACAAAATAGAAAAAAGAGTTGAAGCTTTAAAGTTTCAACTCTTTTTTTGTGGTTTATTTGAATTTTCCTTTTTAGGCATCGGACCACGTAAATGAATGATAAGTCCATTTAAAAAGTTACGTAAAATTTGGTCGCCACACTCCATATATTTAGGATGGTCTTCTTTTCTGAAAAAAGCACCAAGTTCACTTTTTGAAATTCTAAAATCAACCAAAGCTAAAATTTCAACAATTTCATCGTCTCTTAATTTATGAGCTACTCGTAATTTTTTAAATATATCGTTGTTTGTCATAGTCTGTTAACTTAATTGAGAGGGTGATTTTTCTCTGAATTTTTTGAAATCATTAATAAAAAACCAAAGTACAATAAATTTAACGATTTCCTAATGTGCATTTCATCGAACTTGTTTTTTAAGTCTATAAAATCGACGAAATGCGCACATGTTGTTAATGTGTTGATATCCAGTGTTTTAAATAAAATAAATGTACGAACGTAAGAAAACTACGATGAATGACATCTTTTTTTTCGATAAGCGACGAAATATCGACGACAATAAAAGTATTTATCTATTTAACTTTATAAAAAGTAATAATTACTCCCTCAGGTATGATAAATCGTGTTGAAAAGTTGAGTCTGTTATCCGAGATGATAGCATTCGCTATGAAAGATGAGAATATTAAATCCATTGAATACAATTTTCTTTTAGGCATTGCTAAACAATTAGAAATATCTAAAGAAGATTTTGATTATTTATTTAAGTCTCCAGTACATTATGTGCATTTAAAATCGCACAGCGAACGCATTGTACAATTCCATAGATTGGTGTTGTTAATGAATTTGGATAAAGAATTTACTTCCAAAGAACTTGTAAGGTTACATAATTTTGGATTGAGAATGGGTTTAAGCCATGAATCTATAAATAGAGTGTTGGATTTAATGGAAAGTTTCCCAAACAAAATTGTACCACCAGATTTTTTAATCGATATCTTTAAAGTACAATATAATTAGATTTGTAAGCAGTTAGCAGTTGTTCTAAATGTTAAACACAAATCACTTTACTTTTAGTTTTTCTAACTTCTCTTGATAGACTTTAATTTCATCCCTTAATTGAGCAGCAGCAATAAAGTCCAACGCTTTGGCAGCTTGTTCCATTGATTTGCGTTTTTCGCGTATTTTCTTTTCTAATTCACCTTTTGTTAAATACTCACTTTCAGGTTCTGCAGCTTTTAAAGCTTCTAATTCATAGCTATAAGTACTCACTGAGTTTTTTGCTAAGGCATTATCCAAACTTTTGTTTAATGCTTTTGGTGTAATATTGTTAGCTGTGTTATAAGCAATTTGTTTTTCACGTCTGTAATTAGTTTCATCAATGGTTTTTTGCATGCTATTGGTAATTTTATCAGCATACATAATGGCTTTACCGTTAAGGTTACGCGCAGCTCTACCAACAGTTTGTGTTAATGAACGTGCTGAACGTAAAAATCCTTCTTTATCAGCATCTAAAATAGCAACTAAAGACACTTCGGGTAAATCTAACCCTTCACGAAGCAAGTTGACA
This sequence comes from Gaetbulibacter jejuensis, assembly GCF_039524015.1. Classification (NCBI taxonomy): domain Bacteria; kingdom Pseudomonadati; phylum Bacteroidota; class Flavobacteriia; order Flavobacteriales; family Flavobacteriaceae; genus Gaetbulibacter; species Gaetbulibacter jejuensis. The sequence goes on from NZ_BAAAGF010000002.1 coordinate 140,596, forward strand.
CCTACAAGTACATCAAACAAGCCTTTTCTTAAATCTTGCATAATCTCCACACGCTCCAAAGTATCTACATCGCTATGAATGTAACGACAACGAATTTGTATGCGCTCCAGATATTTGGTAAGCTCTTCAGCCATACGTTTGGTAAGCGTAGTGACTAGTGTGCGCTCATCTTTTTCAACACGTTGCTGAATTTCTTCTATTAAATCATCAATTTGATTTAAACTCGGTCTAACTTCAATTTCAGGGTCTAAAAGACCTGTAGGTCTAATCACTTGCTCTACATAAACACCATCGGTTTTTTGAAGTTCATAATCTGCAGGAGTTGCACTTACGTAAATTACCTGGTTTTGTAAAGCTTCAAACTCTTCAAACTTTAAAGGTCTATTATCCATAGCTGCAGGCAACCTAAAACCGTATTCAACCAGATTTTCTTTTCGGCTTCTGTCGCCTCCATACATAGCATGCACTTGCGATATGGTTACATGACTTTCATCTACAACCATAAGAAAATCATCAGGGAAATAATCTAGCAAACAGAACGGTCGCGTTCCAGGAGCTCTACCATCTAGGTATCTCGAATAGTTTTCAATACCTGAGCAATACCCAAGTTCGCGAATCATTTCAAGGTCAAATTCGGTACGTTCTTTAAGACGTTTGGCTTCCAAATGTTTACCAATTTCTTTGAAATAATCATGTTGTTTTACTAAATCACCTTGAATGTCTTTTATTGCATTTTGTAAGACTTCAGGAGAGGTTACAAACATATTTGCAGGATAGATGTTGAGCTTTTCATAACGTTCAATAATTTCATTACTCATTGGGTTGAACGCTTCAATCTCTTCAATTTCGTCTCCAAAAAAATGAATTCTGAATGCATTATCTGCATAACCAGGGAAAATATCTACTGTATCACCTTTTATTCTGAAATTACCATGGTTAAAATCGGCTTCAGTACGCGAATACAAACTCTGCACAAGTTGATGGAGCAGTTTGGTTCGGGAAATAGTTTGGTCAACTTCAATAGAAATTACATTCTTTTGAAATTCAATTGGGTTTCCAATACCATACAAACAAGACACTGAAGCAACTACCAAAACATCTCTACGACCTGACAGCAGAGAAGAGGTTGTGCTTAAACGCATCTTCTCAATTTCTTCGTTTATTGATAAGTCTTTTTCAATGTAAACACCAGATACTGGAATGTAAGCTTCTGGTTGGTAGTAGTCATAATAAGACACAAAATACTCTACAGCATTATCAGGAAAAAACTGCTTGAACTCACTGTATAATTGTGCTGCTAATGTTTTGTTATGTGCTAAAACCAAAGTTGGTCTTTGCACTTCTTGAACAACATTGGCAACAGTAAATGTCTTACCTGAACCTGTAACACCAAGAAGCGTTTGGTATTTTTCATTACTCTCTATACCAGTAGCTAATTGTTTTATAGCTTTTGGCTGGTCTCCTGTAGGCTTAAATTCTGACTCTATCTTAAATCGCATAACACAAATTTACGATAAAGATTGCGAGTATTCAACTACCGTTTTAATGTAAAATGACCTCTAAGTTCTTGGTTGTTATGTAAAGTAATAAGGTACCAATAATCATTAGACTCTAGATTCTTGCCATTGTATGTTCCATCCCAACCATAAGAGTTTGGAGAAAGCTGTTTAAGTAGTTTTCCGTATCTATTGAATATAAAAATTTCTTTGACACTATTGTTTGGGTCATATACCATCCAAGTGTCATTGAAACCATCACTATTTGGAGTGAAAAATTTAGGGATATGTAAACTCGCTTGAATTAAGAATTGTAAAGATTTTATAACGCATCCATTTGTATCTTGAACAAAAAGAGTATGGAAACCTTCGCTTAGATTATTAAATATAGTACTCGTTTGGAAATTGGAATTATCAATAGCAAACTCATAATTAATACTAGAGTCGTCCATAACAACAGTAATGTCATTAGCGTCAATGATAATATTTGTGGAGTCTAAACTAAAATCGGTTGCTGGGTATATGGTTACTTCAAAACTACTTTCATTAGAGCAGGTGTTTGGAGCAGTACCAACTTCATTGTAAATATAAATAGTTTGGTTAGTGGTTATGTTGTCACCAGCATTAAGCTGTGTTCCTGTTCCGTTAGTTGCTGTGTAATAGTTTCCGTTGGTAAGAGTTGGTAATGTGTATTCGGTACAAACGTCAACATCAGGAAGCGAGTCAACGCTAGGTGTTCCTGTAATGGTTATTTCAAAACTACTTTCGTTAGAGCAGTTGTTTGGAGCAGTGCCAACTTCATTGTAAATATAGATAGTTTGGTTAGTGGTTATGTTGTCACCAGCATTAAGCATTGTTCCTGTTCCATTAGTTGCTGTGTAATAGTTTCCGTTAGTAAGTGTTGGTAATGTATATTCGGTACAAACTTCAACATCAGGAAGCGAGTCAACGCTAGGAGTTCCTGTAATGGTTACTTCAAAACTACTTTCGTTAGAGCAGGTGTTTGGAGCAGTGCCAACTTCATTGTAAATATAAATAGTTTGGTTAGTGGTTATGTTGTCACCAGCATTAAGCTGTGTTCCTGTTCCATTAGTTGCTGTGTAATAGTTTCCGTTGGTAAGTGTTGGCAACGTGTATTCGGAGCAAACGTCAACATCAGGAAGCGAGTCAACGCTAGGTGTTCCAGTAATGGTTACCTCAAAACTACTTTCATTAGAGCAGGTGTTTGGAGCAATACCAACTTCATTGTAAATATAAATAGTTTGGTTAGTGGTTATGTTGTCACCAGCATTAAGCTGTGTTCCTGTTCCGTTAGTTCCAGTAAAGTAGTTTCCGTTTGTAAGTGTTGGTAATGTGTATTCGGTACAAACTTCAAGATCAGGAAGCGAGTCAACGCTAGGTGTTCCTGTAATGGTTATTTCAAAACTACTTTCGTTAGAGCAGTTGTTTGGAGCAGTGCCAACTTCATTGTAAATATAAATAGTTTGGTTAGTGGTTATGTTGTCACCAGCATTAAGCTGTGTTCCTGTTCCATTAGTTGCTGTGTAATAGTTTCCGTTTGTAAGTGTTGGCAATGTGTATTCGGTACAAACTTCAACATCAGGAAGCGAGTCAACGTTAGGTGTTCCTGTAATGGTTACTTCAAAACTACTTTCGTTAGAGCAGGTGTTTGGAGCAGTGCCAACTTCATTGTAAATATAAATAGTTTGGTTAGTGGTTATGTTGTCACCAGCATTAAGCATTGTTCCTGTTCCATTAGTTCCAGTAAAGTAGTTTCCGTTGGTAAGTGTTGGTAATGTATATTCGGTACAAACTTCAACATCAGGAAGTGTGTCGACTTCTGGTGTATCTATAGTAATTTGAGCAGCATTGGTAATTAATGTACATGAGTTGTAAGTGACTTCACAATAGTACTGATTACCATTAAAACTTAGAGGGACATTTGTAATATCTAGCCAACTATTTTGTGGGTTAGAATAAGGGCTGCTATTAGGAACATCTACCCAGTTTCCTGACGTATCTAGGACTTTCCATTGGTACTGAAAAATACTGTTGTTTAAAGATGTGGAAAAAGTTATCATTCCATTTTCACAAACTGTTTGTGAGATAGGATCGGTAATTTCAGGAATAGTATTGTTAGCAGTATCAGTGTGGGTATTTAAATTACTACAGTCTTCAAAAGTACTAATGCTCCAATCACTAACATTATAAGTATCCAAAGGAGCAGTAGCGTTTGCATTTCTAATTATAGTGTAACCTCTTTCATCAATAGCTTCAACGACATCAATTACAGTACTGTTTTTTACGAGTTTAATTTCATCATTATCATTAATACCAGCAGCAACAGCATCTCCAATAGGAAATCCACTACATGTATTACCTGTGCTTCCCATTACAATCATGTATGTGCTTTGTGGAGCAATAGTTCCTGTTAGTGGAATAATTGCGCTTGGAGTAGCATCACCAATATCGCCAAAACGTTGTAATTCGTATACACCATTTAAGTTAATTACAGTGTTGGTAGGGTTATAAAGTTCTACAGCACCATAGCTTCCTGTTTCGGAGTCATAAACCTCAGAAATGTAAACTTCTCCAATACTACAAGAATCTTCTAAAACAGTAAAACTGTTTGCGGAAGTACCAGAACAAGCTCCAGTTGTTAAAACAGTAATAGCTGAACTTTCAGCTCCTTCAGGAATAGTGACTAACAATTCATTATTACTAACAATTGTAAAACTAGTACTGACGCCATCTATATTAACTGATGCGGTGTTTTCAAAATTACTTCCTACTAATGTAATTTGAGTATTAACTGGACCTTGAGAAGGGCTAAAAGAATTAATAACAGGACTTGGACAGTAAAAAGTAGAATTAGAATTGCTTTTTGGTGAAGCATTTACTGCAAATGAATAAACCATTACAGCAAAACAAATAAATAGGAGCTTTTTCATTTATTATTTTTGAACGAGCAAAAGTAATAAATGTAAGTTGATTCTTTTGTTAAGTTAGGGTTATCTAATTACCTAAGCAATGCAAAATGTCCTCGGTAAGTTCTTCCGTCTGGTAAAGTCACAAGATACCAATAGTCGTCACTTGGTAAAGCCTTACCTTTAAAAGTACCATCCCAACCATTAGTAAGGTGATTTCTTGAAGCTAATAACTTACCATAGCGATTAAATATTTTTATATCAATACCTCGGTTAAATTGCTCATTGGTTCCATATACTTTCCATGTGTCTTTAATTGTGTCGCCATTTGGTGAGAAAAATTTAGGAAAACCAAGTACTGAAATAAGTTGTTCAGCAACTCCACAATCATTTTTGTCTTTAACATAAACAGTGTGAAATCCTGGAAGAACATCATAAAATACAGATTCGTCTTGATAAGCACCATTATCTAAAGCATATTCATACATGCCTTCACCACTAACGGTTACAGATATTGTATTGTTAAATGTGCCTTCTTCAATAGTAATATTTTCTATGGTAGCTATGTTTGAAGCTTCAACCGTAATGGTTCTTGAAGCAGAGCATCCATTAGGGTCAGTTACAATAACAGTGTACGTGCCAACTTCGTTGATGTTATTAAAAGAGGTGTTTACTGTTGTTGAATTTCCATTAAATAACCATTCGTAATAGTAATTACTTGGAGAATCGTTAAGAACACCTCCATATAATGTTATGGTTTCAGGATAGGTGTTGAGGCAGTAGATAAACGTTTCGTCTTCTAAAAGGGTAGGTGTATAAAGTACTTCTAAAGCTACAGTGCCAATGCTATAACATTGGTTATTGGCTGTTGTTACTTTAACAAAAAGCGTTTGATTGTATGCTGTACTATTTTGATAAGGAGAGCTCAACGCATTGGTTTCACTAAAGGCATCAGCTTCAGTTTCGTAGTATTGAACTGTTGCTCCAGTTGGAATTTGATCTTCAAAGGAGGTTGAAATTTCGGTTAAATCAAATTCTCCAAAGCCATCAATAATTTCGCCATCACAAGCTTCGGCATTAGGTATAGATAAGGTGTTATTGGATATTTGTAATTCTACAGCAGCAATGTTAGAGCATCTGTTTTCATTTTCTACACGAGCATAAACTGTTTGAAAAGGATTACTATTTTGAAAATTGCTAGCATTTGGTATTTCGTTGACCTCATTGAGCGCATCATTTTCCGAAAGGTAAAAATTAGTAACAAGAAGTGAAGCGTCATTATTAGTAACATCTTGTGAGGCATCAAACAAGTTGTAATAAGTAATACCATCTTGATTTTGGTCACATTCAATTAATACCGAATCAAAAACTATTGGGTTGGGTGAGTATTCAACAACCACTTCACCATAAGAAATACAACTATTAGCCAATCCTACTTCTACAGTGTATGTACCTGGTTGAGAAACAGTATATGTTCCACAGGTTCCACAACCTGTTTGAGCACCTTGAACTAATACACCATCTCTATACCACTCGTAGGTGTTTTGTCCATTTTGGTAAGCATTTAATTCTAAGGTTTCTCCTTCACAAACAGCATTGTTGTTGGCTAATAATCTGTCAGGACCTAAGTTTGTTGAAAGCTCAAAACTTCCAGCTTCTAAAAATACAGCAGAGTCGTACCTATAGTTTTGCTCGTCGGCAATGACAAGTTTTACATGATACGTTTCATTAGGAACTATGTCAGCAGTTGCAGTTAAAACAGTAGTTTGACCATTAAAATTGATAGGAGTGTTAGCACCATTCCAACTTCCAAAATACGCTTCGTTAATAGGAGCGCAACTTCCAGGAATTCCTGAATGTACTGTAGTTACTTTTACAGGCGTTTGCGTGTTAGGTATCAGAGCAATGTTAGTATATTGTTGTTGGTTTGCAGGTTTGATTAAAAACCCAAACAAATCAGAATACTGACAGGTATTAGAGTTGCCTTCTTGGTATTCTTCTGAAGCAAATAAGTATCTAAAACTTACTTGTGAAGCTACTGAAGAAAATTCAAATTCAATAATAGTAGCATTAGTAGTGTTAGACTCGTTTAATGCATTTTCAAGGTCAGAATCTCCAAGCCAGTTTGGAGCATCATCATCACTTAATGAAGTGTTAGGTCCAGGTACATTTGATAAACGTCCTGTACTAAGGACAATACCACTTTGTAAGGGAAAAGTTGTTCCAGCAGCATCGAAATAGCCGTAACTTTGGTCGGTGTTTCCAAAATCGCCACCAGAAACATTGGTCACCACAACGTTATCAATACAGTTGCTGTCAATTAGAATGTCTTCAATGAGTTGTTGAGGTGTATAGGTTTGACTTTCTACCTGAATGTTTTGGCCATAGGTAAACGTACACATACACAACAATACTATAATAACTACTTTGTTCATTTGCAATTTTTCCGATTGCAAAGATACATAATGCTTTAATGTATTTCGTTGAAGAAATGTTAAAGAAAGAAATGTGATATAGAGAACTGAAATTCTTATATTTAGAAGGATTTAATGATAAATATGAGAATTCAACAATCGAGGTATAGAATTATATGTGTTTTAATTCTACTTTTTACTAGTTGTCTTAAAGAAAAAAAGACTACTAAAGTAAATAATGATGCTATAGAAAAAGTAGAGTATAACTCAGAAAAAGTAGTTGTTAAGTGCGTGTCTGATGATGAGAATGTTTTCAATTTTTTAGTGCCTTTAAATCCCACTTATTCATTTGGAAAAAATCATAAAGACACAAAAAAAGAAGTAAACCAAGACACAATGATTATGGTATTAGACTCAATAAGTCAACCATTGATAATGGAAACAATGTCTTGGGGAAATGATGAACACTTTTATTACACAGATATTTTATATGTACCAGGAGACACGGTTTTTTATGAAATAAAAGACCATAAAATTGTGTTTAAAGGAAAAAATGCAGCTATTAATAATTTTTTGTATGAAATAAATAGCTACTCTAATTTAGAGTATGGCAGAAACCCTTATAAAGGGAGTATAGAAGATTATAAAAATAGAGTTGATTCTATTAATAATGAAAGAAATAAATTATTTGAAAGCTATATTGATGATTATAATGTAACATCAAATAGTGAAATAAAAATCGTAAAAGATTATTTAAAATATACTTATTTGTATAATCTTATCTGTCCACGATATGAAAAAGTAGGAGGTTGGGAAGGAGCTTATTATAATTCTTTAGATGGGTTAAACACTTTTATAGAACAAGAATATGTAAACAAAGAGACTGTTTTTAATAGTAATAAATATTTAAACAATACTACAATTGAAGATTTTAAGGAACCAAATTCTTTATACATTCCTCGTTATAAGAATACTTTAAACGCTTTTATTAGTCATTATTTTGAAACTTCAAATCATCCAGACTATTCTAGAGAGAAACTTTTAGCTGAAAAAGAATATATAGAGACTAATCTTGAAGGGGAAATACGAGATTATGCGATAATTCGAATGCTATATGATTATAATTTACATGGATTTGGGCACAGCATTCAAAATGTAGATTTTATGAAAAATATACTTGATGAATACGAAGTAAAAGTTTCAAAGAAGGACTACAGAGAAAAAATTCAGGAAATGAAAGAAGATTTAAGCTCTTTCGATTATAAATTGTCTGATAGAGCTTTAGATTCCAAGTTGATTAATAAATTTGGAGATACATTAACGTTAAGGGAAATTTTTGGACGATCAGATAAGCGAACAAGAGTCTTAAATTTTTGGGCGAGTTGGTGTGGACCTTGTATTTCAGAAATTCAAACAACAAAATCATTCAAAGATAAGCTTATTGTTGAAGATAATGTTGAGTGGATTTATTTATCTATAGATGAGAATAAAAGTAAATGGTTGGATATGTCTAAAGAATTAAGTGAATACCTAACAGTTAGAAATCAGTATTTCTTATTAAATGGTACTAATTCTTCATTAGCAAAATTTTTAAAGATTACTGCTATTCCTAGATATGTGATTTTAAATAAGAACAACCAAATAGTTTTAAGAAGTGCTCCACATCCTTCTGATAGTTTAAATTTCAGAAGAATAATAAATAAAGTGAAGTGATTTTTAGATTTTCAACGTAAAATGTCCTTTAACTTCAAACTCTCCATCATCACTTATTATTTTAGCAACAAACCAGTAGTCGCTTGTAGGCATTCGGTTTCCATTATAGAACCCATTCCATCCAGCAGAGTTTGAGGTTAATTGCTTAATAAGTTTACCATAACGGTCGTAAATATATACTATGGAACCAGGTAAGGTTTCTATACCAGAGATGTGCCAAGTATCAAAATAGCCATCGTTATTTGGTGTGAAGAATTTAGGTGCATCTACCACTACAACTTCTCTAGTAGCTTCTGCACAACCATTAATATCCATTACAGTAATGGTATGGTATCCTAAAGTAACATTGTTGAAAAAGTTAGATTCTTGTGGTACACCATTATCTAAAATATACAGATAGTCACCAATTCCGCTTACATTAACAGTAATAGAATTTGGGTCAGAAAAATCTAAAGTTTCAGTAAACTCTATAATTGCAGTTTCTGATTCTATAACTTCAAACTCACTGGTTGTAGAGCATCCAAAAGGTGTGATTACAGTAACCCAGTACGAACCAATTTCAGTAATTTCAATATCTGGAGTGGTTTGGTTTGTGGACCAAATGTATTCGTCTCCAGGGTTGTTTGTTTCAGCAGTTACATATAAAGGTGAATTGTTTAAACACAAGGTTTGGTCATCAATATCAACAATAGGTCTTGCATAAACATAAGTTGTAAATTGAGTGGTTATGTAACATCCTGTTGTATTGTTTTCAACTCTTACGTAAATGATTTCTCCATCAATAGCATCATACAAATCAGGTAAACTGTTGTCTCCTGTACTAACATCAGCTTCACTGTTGTGATACGTTACAGTAAAGTTATTAGGGCTTTGTGTTCCTAAAATTGTTGCGTTTTGTTGCGATATGTCAAAGGTTAAAAATCCGTCAAAATCATCGTCGCAATCTTCCAAATCACTTGGTTGATATGCAACAGGTAATGGGTTTATCTCTAATTGAAATGCATAGGTAGTAAAGCAACCTGTTGTACTATTTTCAATTCTAACGTGTATTGTGTCGTTGTTGGTTTGATACGTGTAGTCTGTAGCAATTACATTATTTGCAGTTAAGGCATCATTAGCATTAAGGTAATAGGTGACAACAGCATCAGTTTCAGAAGTCACTAACGCATCTACTTCATTAAGATTATAGTATCTGTCAACATTATCACAAATACTAACTGACTCAAAATCGTTTATAGTTGGAGGTAGGTTTACAATTAACTCTAACGGTAATCCTAAATAGCAGTTAGAAACCGTATTTGTAATTCTTACATAAACGGTTTGTGGGTTTGAAATGTTGTTATAATTTTCAGGGTCTGCAATTGGGTTGGTTTCGTTTTCTAAATCGTTAAGTGTTTCGTAGTAAGCAATAACAATATCGTCTTGTCTTACGTCAAAAATATCAACTTCAGCATCGGTTAAATCAAAAGTTACGATACCATCATAATCCACATCACAGGACACTAATGGTTCTGAAGGACTAGCTTCAGGAGCAGGAATAACATTTACCTCAAAAGCGGTTAATGAATTACAAATTGTACCATTATCAATTCTCACATAAATAGTTTGCGGATTTGAAGTATTGGCATAGTTTAAAGCGATAGGGTTTGTACCATTTTCAGAATCTACCAAAGAGGTGTAAAATGTAATGTCTAAATTCTCAGGAATACCTTGAGAGATTTCAGTTATTTTTTCGTTTAAATCGAATACTTCGCTGCCATCATTTGAAATATCGTCACAAACAAACCAATCGGTTGGTGCGTTGAACTCTGGATTGCTTCCCATTTCAATAGTAAATGATGCAGTGCCATAACAATCTTGATCTGTTGTGTTTTCAACCCTTACAAAAATGGTTTGTGGGTTGCTTAAATTTTGATAAGCTACAGTTTTATCAATAGCATTTATGCGGTTTTCTGCATCGTTTTGTGATTCAAAATAAAGCACTTCTTTACCTGCTTGTCCGTTGAGAATTTCAGCATCTTTTGTATTGAATGTAAAGTCACCAAAACCGTCGCTGTTTTGCTCACAAATACTGTAATTGCTTATGTTTATAAAAGTAGGAAGTGTGTTTACAATAACTTCAAAAGACTCAATAGTATGGCATCCTGTTGTAGCATTTTCAACCCTTGCGAAAATTGTTTGAGTATTACTTGGGTATGCAGTAGGGTTAGCAATTGCGTTGGCACTAGCTTCAGCATCAGATAAGCTGGTGTGGAACGAAAATGTTCTGTTAGCTGTATCTGAAACCAATTCAGGAATTTTAGAATTTAAATCTATGGTGTAAATACCATCTTGATTGTCGTCACAAATTATAAAATCGGTTGGTGTTGATGTAACAGGAGCAGGAATAATATTTAACTCAAACGAGTTAACATCAGCACAACCTGTTTGGTCATATCTAATTCTGGTATATAGTATTTGCGGATTAGAAATGTTGTTATACATAGTAGGTAATGCATTTGTGTTGCTATTAGCATCACTTTCAGTTTCATAGTACATAACCGTAAATCCTGATTGCCCTTCAGTAACCATACTGTCAAAAATTGAAAGATCTACAAGCGTAAAACCATCTTGGTCGTCATCACAATAATTAACACTACCTATGGTGTCAAACTCTATAATTGGGTTTAGATTAAGTTCTATGTCTTCATATTCAGTGCAAGTGTCGCTATGTAATGCGATATATAATGTATGCGGAATTTCATCAGGTACATACGCAACAGTAACATCTATTTCATTTGTTTGATTGTCTCTATCGCTTTCAGTTTCATAAAAAGATACTGTTACGTTTGGGATGTCGTTGATAATTGAAATAGCTATACTTTCTAAGTCGAAAGCTTCTTCACCATCATTATCTTGGTCGCACAACGAAAAATTTCTAATTGTAGTTCCTGTTAGTAAAAGATTTGCATGAATTTCAAAAGGTGCAACCGAAATACATCCTGAAACATCATCTACAACACTTATATATAATGTTTGTTCTTCAAACGTAATATTGTCGTAACTAGTTGAGTTTGCTATTGGATTACTTAATGTTAATGCATCTTCGTATGTTTCATGGAATGAAGTTGAAACTCCAGTAATTCCATTTAAAACCTCGTCAGTTATTGTGTTGAGGTCAAAAGTTGCAAAACCATCATGTTCTGGGTCACAAGCGTCAATGTAAAGGTCTTCAGTATTGATAACAGGATTATTCAACACATTAAAAGTTAGTGTTGTAGTTGATGCACAACCCGTTTGCGAATTAGTAACTCTTACAAATAACTGTTCTGTTTGACTGGTGTTACTATAAGGTAAAGCAATTGGATTTGCTCCAGAGTCAGCATCGGCTTGAGTAAAGTGATAGGTAACATCAAGAATAGTTTGTCCTGAAGTAATTTCATCATCCTTTTCACTTAAATCAATTAAAGTTAAACCATCAGCAGTATCATCATCACAAACATCTAAATCTGTAGGAGTTGTAATATTAGGTAGCTCGTTAACTATTAAGTTGAACGTACTAAAAGCTAAACAACCGTTATTGACATCTTCAATTCTTACAAAAATAGTCTGTGGATTAGAGGTGTTTTGTATTGGTGTTGTAATAGCATTTGTGTTGTTTATGGCATCATCATTTGTTAAATGATACGAGTAATTGTAGGTTGAGTTTGGTACAGATGCTAAAACTTCAGCGTCTTTAGTTGATAAATCAAAAGTTTCAATACCATCACCACTTAAATCATCACAAATTTCATAATCTGAAATTGGATCGGCAGATTGTGTAGAGCTTAAACTAATGTCAACACTATCTTCCATAATACAAGTTGTGTTTGAAATAGGAATTTCAATTTGAACTGTATAGGTTCCAGATTGCGTTACATGAAGTTCAGGTTGAGTTTCACCATTAATTAAGGTGTTGTTTAAATACCAACTGTAAGTAGCCTGAGCATTTTGGATATCTCCATTAAGTGTTAAAGATTCAGCACAAGTTGAAATGTCTGCACCTAAATCTACAACAGCATCAAAACTGTTCCCTTCAATAAAAACAGCCGAATCATAGTTTTCATCAGTTTGGTCGGCAATAATCATTTTTATATGATATTGTACATAAGGCGTAATAGTTGCAGTAGCAGTCATTACAGTAGTTCGACCATTGAAGTTTGTATCTCCAATACTATAGCCTTCAAAATACTCGTCATTTTCAGCAGCACAAAACCCAGCAATTTCATCATGGATAGTGTTTGTGTTAACAGGAGTAGATGTTCCAGGAATTACTGCAATATTTGTGTAAGGATCATTGGTTCCTGCTTCTCTAATAAGAAATGCAAACCCATCAGAATACTCACAAGGGAAATTACCAAAATATTCTTCGGAAGCTAAGATATAATTGAATTGCACTTGGTTTGAAATTGAGATAAAATCAAATTCAATAGAAGTTGCGTTTAATGTCCCAGTAATTCCTAAAGCAGTTTCAAGATCGGTATCGGTAAGCCAATTGTCTTCACCTTCGTTAAGTATGTCGTTGTTTTGTGTGTTTCCTGCAGAAGCAGCATTACCTGTTGAAAGAATAATTCCATTTTCAAAAGGAAAGTTAGAAGACGCACTTTCAAAATAACCAAAACTTCCAAATCCATTAACGCTACCATTAACTTGCGAATTGATATTAGTAATCTCTACACAACCTTCAGTAAGGGTGTTTTCAATAAGTTGCTGTTCAGTTAGTGTATTATCAACAGTAATTTGTTGAGAGAATACTTGGTTACATAAAAAACATGCAAATACAAGGAGGGAAATTTTGATGGTTTTCATTATCAATAGGTTAAGTTTTACTCACAGCGACACATGGTTTTGGGACATGTTGAATAGTGATTCTTTTATTTTGCTGTGAAAACTAAAGTAAACAAGGATGAAATGCAAAAAAATACGACGAAATACACAAAATATTAACATTTAATAGTTCAAATAGACCCAACCTGCCATTGATTTGTAGTTTGGGTCGTTTAAATGGAGCACATAGTAATATGTGCCGACTGGTAATAATTTACCTAAATTATTAATACCTCTGTTTGCTTTTCCATCCCAAGGTTTGGAATTATCTCCTTCAAATATTAAAGTGCCATATCGATTGTAGATGAGAAGTTTGTGGTTTTCAAAAATATCATACAGACCTTGTATATTAAACCAATCGTTAGGACCATCATTATTTGGTGAAAACCCATCAGGAATGTAAGGTGGGCAATTTTCTACCAACACATCAAAACTGTAACTATCATAACAAGGATCACTTTCAACTCTTGCATAAATGGTTTCAGGATTTGTGGTATTGTTGTAAGCTGTTGGGTCAAAAATTTCGTTCTCTTGGTTTTGTAAATCTGAAAGACTAGTGTAAAACGCTACATTATCATTAATGTTTGTTGATTGCTGAAAAATTTCATTGAGATTAAATGTTGCTGAATTAAATCCTTCATCGCAGAGCAAGGTTTCAGGCAAAGTTTCAATAGGAGGAGCAACAAGTAAATTGATAGTTTGCTCAAACATGTTATTGTTTTCATTGATTTCAATTACAATACCTGAGTTGTCACCAATATCATCTACTGAAAGCGTTAAAATAAAATCATCTCCAACCGTTTCAGGAATGGTCAAAACTATGGAGTTGGTTTCCGATTCGTTAATTTCAATAGTATTTAAGGTTGTGGTTTGCCCAACAACTATTCCGTTAGCATAAAATGTAATAGGAGTGTTGTTGGGAAGTACGTCTGTACTGTTGAAATTATTTACAGTGTATTCAATTTCAATGTTTCTATTACCACATTCCACAATATAATTGTCAAGACTTATTGTTGCATCAGGTAGCTGACTATTTAAAACTGTAATGATGTTGTTTATCATAACAAAATCCTGCCCAGACGTAAGCTGAATAGTTGCCGAAGTATCACCAATAGATATGTTATTTTGAATATTGTAAACATCAATATCCATATTGTATAGGTCTGACGCTCCAGTAAAACTGTTCGTACCATTAAAAGCATTATTGATAGGATTGAGTGGCGGATTTCCTATAATATTTCCATTAATAGTTAGTTGTTCATTAACAGCTAATGAGCGGTCACCTTCCCAAGCAATGAAACCAATTTTTGCATTTTCATTATCTAAAACATTTAGGTTGTCTAAAGTAATAGTTAATATATCAGGTACGCTTTGTAAGCCATCATATACATTCAATTGGTTTAAAGGTAGATTATCGTCTTCATAAATAATAGTAATTGCCCAACCTGCGAAGTTAGTTCCTGTAGGACAATATGGTGAAATTATAGATTGTATGTCTAAATCTGACAAAGTATACTCATCAGAACCAATACTTTGTACTAAAGTGGTTACATCAGCAAATGCTGCAAAAAACACTCTGTTGGCATCTAAGGCGTCACTAAAAGTGCGTTCAGCAGTAACAGGATTGTTATTTAGTGATACGTTAAAATCACCAGTATCTGAACCTGCCCAATATAAGTAAGCAGCAACAATAGTTTGATTTGCGTTTAGTGATAAAGTAGCTGAAGATTCTGTTGAGATTATACAATCAGCTCCTGTTCCATTTTCAGCTAAGTTTAATGTGTTTCCTATAGCAGTGTAATCGTATCTGCCGTTAAACTGTTGGTATAACTCAACATCTTGACCCAAAACAGCAGTAGGATTATAAAAAAGAAAGAAAAGCAATATGAGTTGGGTTACCCTTATCATCATGACTTTTTTGAACATTAACTGGCTCAATCGGATTTAGCGTTTTAAAGTGAAATGACTTTTAAACACTCTTCCATCCTCTAAGGTAACATGAAACCAATAATCGCTTGAAGGCAAAGGAAATCCATTATATGTTCCGTCCCAACCAGGACTAACAGGGTCTAGCTCTTTCAACAATTTACCATAACGATCAAAAATATAAATAACACTTTGAGGCTGAAATTCTTCTGAAAGACCATAAACTTGCCAATAATCGTGGTAACCATCATTATTTGGTGTGAAAAACTTTGGAAACCCTATTACCGAAATAAGCTCATCTACAATACCACATTCGTTTTTATCTCTTACATATATGGTATGTAAACCAGCAGCTACATTATCAAATACATTGCTGTCTTGGTAAGGGCCTTCAGGATTATCTATTGCATATTCATAATCGCCTTCACCAGATATAAAAACAGTAACCATGTTGTTTTGTGTAGCATCAATAACTTCTATATTGTCAAAAGAAGCAATGTTTGATGGTAGTACAGTAATGGTTCTATCTTTATAACATCCATCAGTATTTATAACACGTACAGTATAAATTCCAGGTTCGTTAACTTCAATTGTAGTGGTGGTTTCACCTGTTGACCACTCGTAGTAATAATTATTAGGTAAATCATCAATAAGACCACCTGTTAATGTTATGGTTTCAGGGTAAAAATTAAGACAATATATAGTTTCTGCTTCGGTTTGAATATTTGGAAGTTCAAAAACCACCAATTCTACTTCACTTATTCCATAGCAAGCATTTGAATTTTCAACTCTAGCATAAATTGTTTGAGAATAAGCTATAGTATTAGTAAATGTATTTGATAGTACATTTGTTTCTAGCAACGCATCTTCATAGGTTTCGTAATAGCTAAGTTCCAAGTCATCAGGTAAACCACTTAAGACAGCTTCATTGGCATCGTTTAATGTAAAAGCATAAAAACCATCTTCAGTTCCATCGTCATCACATGCCTCTATTGTAGTGTTGTTTGCTGAAGTTGTGCTGACTTCTAATGTAACTTCAGCAATGTTATAGCAACCAGTAATTTCATCGGTTACTTTGGCATATACCAATTGAGGGTTGAAAAAGTTTTCAAACGCATTACCATCAATTTCATTTGTATTGCCTTGAGCATCATTCATTGAAAGATAGTAATTTATAGTTCGGTTCGCTGCTCCTGCAGTAATATCATCAAAAATCTGATTAATATTAAAGATTGTAAATCCTTCTGGAATGCCATCTTCATCACATTGGATTATGGTTGAATTAACAACTTCAGGAGCATCGTTTACCATAAAAGTAAAACTTCCAGTACTGTAACAATCAGGATTGATGTTATTTTCAATTCTAACAAAAATAGTTTCACTGTAAGGTGTTGTGTTGGTATAGTCTGTATTTAAAGCGTCTGAGTTGTCGTCAGCATCTAATTGCGAGGAATGAAATGTTATGGTGTATAAAGCTTGATCTTGACTACCATAAATGTCAGTGTACAATGTTGATAAATCGAAAGTTGTTATACCATCCATTACATTTCCTCCAAAATCTTCATCACAAACTGTAATATCTTCTAAAGTTTCTATTTGTGGTGTAATAAATACTTCTATAAAAAACGAAGAGGTTGCATAACAATTAGGATTAGATGCATTATCAACACGGACAAAAATTTCTTGCGGATTAGAAGTGTTGTTGTACAAACCTATAATTTCATTTTCATTATTATCAGCATCTTCTTGAGAAGCATAATAGTGTACATTATATTCAGTAGCATCTTGTGTATCTAATGCTTGTGCATCTTGTTGTGTGAAGTCAAAAGTTGAGGTTTCAGTAATGTCACACATCACCATATCGTCTGGTTGGCTTGCAAATGGAATGTCGTGGTAACTTACAATAGCTTCACCTTCAATAGGACATTCACCATTGTTAGGTTCAATAAATACCTCATAAAAACCTGGTGTATCTACAAAAAGCTCAAAAGTGGTCTCGGTAAGCGGTACACCATCTTTAGACCAATTATAGGTTGCTCCAGCAACATCTTCGGCAATAAGCGTGTAACTATCACCATCGCAGAGTAAAAGTTCTGTAGTGCTTATACCATTTTGGATGATATCTATTTGACTATTAAAAAGTGATTGGATAAAAGGAGGTAAGCCTATGCGGCTTAAGTTCTGAAAGCTGCCATTAATATCTAGTAAAACACCTGTTTCGTTATAACCAGCTGCGTTTCCATCAGCTTCAGGGTTTTGAATCACTCCAATATGTCTTCCAGTTCCATTTATATTAGCAAAACTGACTTGAGCCCTGTAAATTCTTTTATCTAACCCAAGTTGTAATGCGCCAGCACTAAAAGAATTTGACGAATGAATAACTGTCATTGAACCAGGAATATCTGTGCTTTCAAGATCCCATTGTAATACATGGCTAGAGCCATTACCAGCAATACCATCGCTAATGGTTGCATATACTTTTCTATTTTCAGCCGAAAACTCAACACCATAAGGGCTATCATTATTTTCTTGACCAAAAAGCGTTAGCGGATTAGAAACTACACCTGTGTCATTATCAAAATCGAATAAGTAAACACCACCACCTGTTTCGCCTTGAAGCACAGTAGCAAATCCATGATGTGCTACTGCTAGTTTTGTACCATCAGGAGATGCTTTTAAGTAACCTAAAGCATTTCTTCTATAACCTTCGGCAGGAACTACAGGTCCTACAGTTGATACTACAGGAGTAGTGTTAACACCGTTTTGGTCTACTTTAAAAGCATAAAATTTATCTACAAAATGAGTAATTACCCAAAAGGAGAAGCAATCATCAGCTTTTACAGCGGTTATTTTTTCAGAACATTTAAATTCAGATTCGGTTTGGTTTGTAGTGTCATAGGTAATTAGAGGTACGTTTTTTTCTAATAGGTCGACATCACCTAAACCTCCTTCTAAAGTCATATCAACCAAAGAATACATTAAACCATCATTTACGCCATCTCCATCTTGTTGGTTAGGAAATGCTGATGAATTAAAATGATGAGGTTCATCAACAGTAAAAATATAGTACTGATTTAAATCTTGAGGTTTTGGTACTATCAATCCAGAAGACGTACTAGAGTCGTCACCTTTAAGTCCTGTTCCAAATGCTTCACTTGCGTTGGGCATTGGTATATGATTGGCATTCCAAATGGTTCTACCATCAGAGTAAAATAGTAAATTACCATCAGTATCAGAAATGGATGTACAACCTTCTAAAGTGTTTAATTGTCCATCGGTAACAGCTGTAACAGTACCAGTAGTTGTGTTAAATCTTAAACCTGCATTTTTTCCAAAATACCAATTAGCAGCTTCGTTTTGGGAGTACATATTTAATGTACAGTAAATACTAAAGCAGAGTAATAAGATGTTCTTTTTCATGAAATATTAGTGATAAAGCGTTTGTATATACAACAAGTTAAATGCTGAAAATCCTATTAAAACTTTAGAAATTTAAAGTTGAGTTAACAAGAAGTATATACAAATACTGAATCACTAAAGATATTACAAATCTCGCTTTTTTAATAATCTGTACGATAAAAAGACAAATAGAGCAGTCCAACCTATTACAGTAACAATTTCATACCAATGCACTGCATAGTCATAAGCGATTTCTGTTTTTTCAGGAAACTTTGTCATTACTATACGTTGTACTGGTTGGTCAATAAGTTTGTACATTGACTCTAGCGGTAAAAAGTTTTTTACTTTAAAGGCTGAATCTGCTGTTCCTAAAACTTCATAAGCTCCCCAAAAAATTAACCATTCAACAATGTAGAGTACAAATAAAAAACCTAATGCAAAAGCTGAGCGTTTTACTAGCATACCAAAGAATAAACATAGACTAAAGAATCCTACTAATTTTACAAAATAGGCGAGTAAAAATTCGGTTTCTCTAAAAACAATAGATGCTTCAGTATAGCTAGAGTAGTACATACCTATACAAAACGACGCCAAACCAATAAGTAATGTTGCTACTAGAGAAAAGAATACAATAGTGTAGAACTTTGATAAGATAAACTCTTTTTTACTGAGTCCATCAATAAGGTTTTGTTTTATGGTTTTGTTGCTGTATTCATTACCTATCATACTTACCACAACTATTGCAAAGAAAAACTTGAATTGCGATGCAAAAAATGTGGTAATGTGCCAAATGATAGGGAAGTTGAAAATACCAAGTTCACCTAATTCTAAAGTGAAAAATCCGAAAAAGTTTATTTTAATTGAAGATAATACGAGTACTGTAAATGGCAGGATGAACGATACAAAAATTAATACTTTGCTTGTTCGGTTTAGCCAAAGTTTCTGTAATTCTAAATTTATAAGTCGTAACATGGATACTGTGTTTTTTTTTTGATTGATTTTGATTAGTTGTTGTCTGTTAATTGTAAGAACTGTTCTTCCAAACTTTCTTTACGTTTTACCAAGTGTGATAACACAATTCCTTTTTCAAACATGAGCTTGTTAAAGGAAGAGGCATCCATTGGTTGGTTTAAAAACGCAGTAATTAATCCGTTATCAATCTTTAGTTTACCAAAAGAAGTATCACTTTCAAGTAGTTTAACCAATTCATCTTCTTTATCTGTCTTCAACTCAAAAAAGCCATGACTGTTAATCATTTCGTCAACACGACCAGAGTATAGTTTTTCACCTTTTCTAAGTACTACTACATGAGAGCACACTTTTTCAACTTCATCTAAAAGGTGAGATGCTAAAAGAATTGTAGTACCATTAGCAGCAATTTTTTTTATAATCTCTCTAATTTGATGAATTCCTTGAGGGTCAAGACCGTTAGTAGGTTCATCTAGTATTAATATTTCAGGATCGTTTAACAATGCTGATGCGATTGCCAAACGTTGCTTCATACCCAAAGAGTAGGTTCTAAATTTATGGTCTTTTCTGTCTAGTAAACCAACAATTTCAAGCTTTTCGTCAATTTTTGCATAGTCAACACCTTTAATTTTACACACCAGTTTTAGGTTTTGTTGTGCAGTCATATAAGGGTAAAAATTAGGACGCTCAATAATAGCGCCTACTTTTTTAAGTGCTTCGTGTGTAGATGTTTTACCATCAAACCAGCTAAATTGTCCTGAAGTTCTATTAACTACGTTAAGGACAATACCTAGAGTGGTTGATTTTCCACTTCCGTTGGGTCCTAAAATTCCGTAAACATTACCTTTATTTATGGTAAAAGAAAGGTCTTTTACAGCAGTTAAATAGCCAAATTTCTTGGTGAGATTGTTGATTGTTAATATTTGTTCCAAAATATATTATGATTGATTAGTTAAAAATATGACGAGTATTACCGCTTATTGTTACATAGTATTTTATAAAACATTAAATTAGTAATGATTTTAAATGCTATGGACGACTTAAAGATATCGAAAAAGAAACCATCTTACCCAATAAATAGTAAGTTACATAACTATTTACAAGACTATAACAGAAATATTCGCTTACCTATTTTTTATGAAGACCTGTTGCGTTTTCAAGGTTCGGTAGTGGTTTATGATAAGAATGACGAAGACACACTTTGGATTCGTGTGTACTATAACGAGTTTGAACGCGAAGAAATAGATTTAAGCTTAAAGCGTGTGTATTCTATTTTAATTTCTGATGGTAATGAAAGTATTTTTAAGTACCTAAGTGTTGATGCTATTGATTTTTGCACCTTCGGGAACTCAAAGCCATTTAGAGTAAAAATTAGAAACATACTCAACGATAATTACACCTATTTTTATGTGAAAAAAGCCGATGCTTCTCGTGTGTATGGACTAGAGTTTGAGCATATGCTTTCACCTTATAACCTTAACTTTTTAGTTTATAAAAATACATTGATAGAAGAGCATATTGCTGGTATTCCTGGTGATGAGTTTATTAAAAACATGTTGCCAGAATGTACTGCTTCTGAAAAATCGCAAATAGCTAAAGAGTTTGTAAAGTTTAACGAACGTTGTATGATTAGATTACTTGGTGATATGAGATCATACAATTATGTAATTGTACCAACACACGATTTTGATCATGTGGTTTTTAAAATTAGAGCTATCGATTTTGACCAACAGAGTTATGAAGGTAAGTTTAATGTGTACAGGCCTCAATTTTTTAAAGAGAATTTTAAAATGGTAGAGTTGGTGCGCGAGAAAATTCAAAAAGAATCTATTGAGCAATATAAAATTGAAGAACGCTCAATTGTTGCACGTCGAATGATTAGTTATCATGATAGAATAGTGGAGTTGCTAGATTGTATGCAAGACGACACAATATCAATTCCTGAGCATATAAAACTGCTTCGAGAGCAAATTTATGATTATACACTAGATATTGAATTTAAGAAGAGTAAAACAATGGGAGACATTATGAAAAATGCTCTAGCCTTTGTAAAACGAAACTATCAAGGAATGAACATGAAAAACTTTTTCTAGCCTATTGTTGGTTGTGTTATGACTAAATTCTGTCAATTCGAGTATATCGACGTTTATAGTCGATATGTATCGAGAATAAGAATTTTTGTCTTTTTTAAATAGTTCTTGATATAGTTTTTCTATCAAAAACCACTCGAACTGACTTTTTGAAATTACTTTGGTTCAATCAATGGTTTTTTCTAACAAAAAAAGCATCCCAAAGAGGATGCTTTTAAATTTATGTTTTTCAATACTTATATTAGTTTACAATAGAGCTTACCAATTGTGTTAGTTCTTCAGTTGTACCATAGTCAACAGTAACATTAAAAGTATCATCACCTTCAACACTAATAGGTAAACTACCAAATTTTAAATAGCTGTCTTCATCAATAGTAATTGCAAGTAAAGTTGCATTTAAACCAAGAGGAATTGAGCCAGCATAAGTTTCTAAAGCAGTTTCAGCATCATTTAAACTTGTAATCATAACAACTGAAGGAAAGTCTTCAATAAACATCCATACTGTAGTTTGAGAGTAATCAGTAACATCAGACACTGAAACTTCAAACTGAGTTGCCGTTTCACCAGCCATATCATAAAGCACATCACAGTTTGATAGACCTTGTTCTAGTCCAAGAATATTAAAATAACCATCATTAAACCAGTTTTCGTTTTGTTGGTTTAAATCCCAGTTTACAACTTCTCTACCATCTTGTGTAACGACAGATCCTACGTAGTAATCCATATTAGTTAACCCTAAACCAGTAGTGTCTGTTTGGATAGTCATTTGTGCTTGAATGTTAAACGGATTTGCATTTACAGGGTTTCCGTTTTCATCTTCAAAGGTTAAGTTAAAACTTCCTCCAGTAATCAATAACTGACCGTTGCTTGAGGTTTGCGCATTGTTAAGAAACATTTTATCTAATGTAAGATACTCTGTTAATTTAGCTACAACAGGAGTAGTAATAACATTGTTATCATCATCAGTAAATGTGTTTGGTCCAATGTTGAATATTGTACCATCGTCTCCAGTAATTACTGTAGCAACAGATGGGTCTGTAATGTCATGAGATTGAGGTTCTTCTTTTAAAGCTTCAACTAAACTAGAGAGTGATGTGTAGGTATCAGCAGGAATGTTGTTTTGGTTGTCATCATCATTGGTACAGTTAAGTGCCAATACACCAATACATACTAGTAATACTAATTTAAAAATAGGTTGCTTTTTCATAATAAATAATTTAGAGTTATACTCTTTAGATGAAAAAGTAACCGAATGGTTGCGTAAAAAATTTAGGAAATTGGAAAATTAATTCCAGTTTTCATCAAAATCTAGACTCTCGTAGTCGTCAATATCAAGGTCGTCATCAAACTCATTAAAGTCGTCAAAATCCTCAGCTTCAAAGTTTTTGTCAGGTGCTTGGTCAGGGATTTGTCCATGTACAAACATAAGGTTAGGGTAGTCAAAACCTTCAGCTTCATCAACTATTTCGGCAAGCTCTACAAAAAAGGTCCACATACTCAAAAAGTCATAGACGTAAATCAATTTGGTTTGCGCTTCGTGTACCACATCGTTAATTAATGTTGTGTTCATTAATTTTACTGGGTTTACACCATCGCTCATATCAAACAAAGAGATTTCTTCACCTTGTTCCCAAGCATCGTTACTTAGGTAAAAAGAAGCCATTTCAGAGCCATCAAAACCAAAAGATTGGGTTATAATGTTATGAAGGTCTTCTAGTGTGTCATCTTCACGAATTTCTAAATCACGAAATACGTCGTCTTCTGTATCGTTGTCAAGTATTATTCTAAATCTGTAAATCATAAATGTTCAATAATGTGCAAAGTTACAAAGTTTAGGCTTTGTTTTTAGCGTTTGTAGCTTCTAATATTAAGTAGAATTGAATTCCGAATAATATACTAGCTAATATAAGGTGTAAGGTTTGTGAACCAAAAGGAAAGCTAAAGTTTGCCATGGCAATTCCTGAAGCAATTTCAACCAATAAAATACCAAATACCCAATATACTTTTTTGTAATGCAATTGGTGTTTTTTAAGTAGTAACAGCAAGTAGCCATTAACTAATACTACAAGTATAGAAAATGACCTGTGAATATAAAAACTTGTGGTAGGATCGTTTAACCAGTTAGAGGCATTGCCTTCTCCTAGAGCTTTTATTTGATGGTCTACAAATTCTCTTACCTGAGTTCCTAAAACTACCTGAATGCAAGTTAAAGCTAACGCTACAATTAATGCGTTTTTAAATTGTATGTTGAATGTAAAGGATGTGTTACTTTGTTTGGTTTTAAAGATTATGTAGAGCATTACAGCTACTATTGCTAATGCCATTACCATGTGAATAGTAATTTTTAAAGGCGCTAAGTTTGAATCGACTACGGTTTTTCCTAACCAAGCTTGAAAGCCCATTGCAAAAACAGTAAAAAACGATAGAAGCGTAATACTTTTGTTGCGTTTCCAATACTTTAAAGATGCAAATGCCATGACTAAAGTTGCTAATCCAGCAAGTGCACCAAATAATCTATTAATGTATTCAACCCATGTGTGAGTTGGATTAAATACTGCATAATCATGTTTTGTATAGGTGTCCCAATTGGTTTTTATAAACTCATTGGAAGATGTAAAACTACTTTTAGCTACTTGTAAGGTTTCGTCAACAATAATAACTTGACCTTTTTTGTAATCGTGGTTAGCATGCCATTCCAATTGAATCTTTTCAGTAGGAGGAATGTAGTATCCAAAACATTTAGGCCAATCAGGACAACCCATTCCGCTACCTGTCATACGTACAACAGCTCCTGCTATTATTACTAAATAGGTTAGGACTAAGGTTACTTTTGCTATAGTATTGAAATGTGTTTTCATTTTTGAATTGTTAAACCTAACTGTACACCTCTATCTAACATTAATTGATAAGCTGCTTCATATTCATTAGGAATTTTACCATCAAGAATAGCTTCTTTAATGGTTTCTTTAATCATTCCTATTTCTTTAGAAGGCTTTAGGTTGAAAGTTTGCATGATTTCTTCTCCTGAAATAGGCGGTTGAAAGTTTCTTATATGGTCGCGTTCTTCAACTTCAACTATCTTGTGACGAACAATTTTAAAATTGTTATGATATTTTTTAAACTTTTTAGGGTTTTTGGTAGTAATATCGGCTTCACAAAGCGTCATTAAATCGTCTACATAATCACCAGCATCAAATACCAAACGACGTACTGCCGAATCGGTAACTTCTTCATTAGCCAACACAATAGGTCTAGAGCTCATTAATACCATTTTTTGAACAAATTTCATTTTGTCATTTAATGGCATTTTAAGTCTTTTAAATAAATGATACACCATTTTTGAACCTTCAAACTCGTGACCATGAAAAGTCCAGCCCACTTTTTTACTAAAGCGTTTTGTAGGTGCTTTTCCAATGTCATGTAATAATGCAGCCCAACGTAACCATAGGTTGTCGGTATATTTGCTAATATTATCAACAACCTCTAGAGTGTGGTAAAAATTATCTTTATGACGTTGTCCTTCAACTTCGTCAATACCTTTTAAAGCGGTAAGTTCTGGTAAAATACGCTCTAACAATCCTGTTTTTTCTAAAAGTAAAAAACCGATAGAAGGTGTTTTGCTTTCCAAAATTTTGTTCAGCTCAACAGTAATGCGCTCGTTAGTTATAATTTGTATTCTATGACTGTTTTTAGAAATGGCTTGCAAAGATTTTTTTTCAATTTCAAAATCTAATTGAGTTGCAAAACGTATGGCACGCATCATTCTTAAAGGGTCGTCACTATAAGTAATATCAGGGTCTAAAGGTGTTTTTATACACTTGTTCTCTAAATCGTTTACACCATTAAAAGGATCTAGTAATTCACCAAAATGTTCTTTATTTAAATTAAGCGCTAAAGCATTAATGGTAAAATCACGACGGTTTTGGTCATCTTGCAAGGTACCATTTTCAACAATAGGATTTCTACTGTCTTCGTTATAACTTTCTTTACGAGCTCCTACAAATTCAACTTCAATATCGTCATAACGCAACATAGCAGTACCATAGGTTTTAAAAACCTGTACTTTTGGGTTGTTAGGAAGGTTTTTAGCAACTTGTTTAGCAAGTTCTATTCCGCTTCCTATAGCTACAATGTCAATATCTTTTTTTGAATCTCTTTTAAGTAGAAAATCTCGTACATAACCACCAATAACGTAGCTATCTAAATTAAGTTCTTTAGCCGATTGGGAAACAATCTCGAATATTGGGTGTTGAAGTGCTTGCTTGTAATTCATACTCATATAATCTCAAACACCAAATGCTGTTATTTGTAGAAAATTATTTTCTTATAACCTCTACTGCACCATCGTTACTTAATTTAATAATTGCAGATGGTTTTGATGCTGATTTTACATTTTGCAAATTTACAACATAGTCCACACCTTTTAAAATGTCTTCGCTTATTTCTTTAAACGATTTTGGTGTAGGTTGTCCACTAATATTAGCAGATGTTGAAACAATAGGTCTTCTAAGTTTTTTAACCAATGCATTGGCAAACCCTTTACGAACAACTCTTATGGCTAGTGTATTGTCTTTTGGGATTAAATTTTCAGCAACACGTAATGGTCTGTCGTAAATAATTGTAGTAGGTTTTGCAGCGTATTTTAAAATATCATAAGCTACTTCTGGTACATCTTCGATATACTGATTAAGCATCTTAAAATCGTTAACCAAACAAATCATAGTTTTACTTTCGGCACGTTGTTTAAGTTTAAAAACTTTTTCAACTGCCTCGTAATTGGTAGCATCGCAACCAATTCCCCAAACCGTATCTGTAGGATAAAGGATAATACCTCCTTGTTTTAAAACTTTTAGTGCTGAGTTAATTTCATCAGTCATGTTACTTAGATTTTAGTTTATAAACACCAATACTCTTTTTGAAAATTTTGCTTAACACTTTGTACTTTACGATAATGCGGTTTTTTAAACTCAATTTTCTCCATTGGCTTTTATCAATGGCATTATTTAATATAGTGTTGCTCATTTCATCAGAAAGAATAAACTCCTTTGATAAGTTTTTCCAGTTTATATTTCCGTAACCATTAAAGTTGTTTATTTTGTTTTTGTCGTGTATTATAGCAATCCACAAGCGCTTTTTTGTGTAGTACTTAATGCGTGTTTCATTTTTCCAATCGGTATGACTATTATGCCAAATGGTTTTAGGGTTTTTATTTTCTTCAATTAAGCTTAAAAAAGGATTGAAAATATGCTCCTTTTTTCCGAGCATTATTTGAGGTTTTATTTGTAAGGAGTACCCTTTAATAACATCAATAACAAGATATTTTTGTGAATTAAATTGGCTTTGAATTTCACTAATAAAATCTTTGTGTATAGCATCGTCATTGTCAATTCTGGTTGAAATGATATGATTTTTGCCTTGCGACATTTTAGAAACTATAGTGTTTATTGAACTTTGAAATTTTGCCATACCATCAATATATTCCAATCGAATAAAGTCATGGTCTTTAACCAAATCATTCAGTATGGTTTTATAATCAGATTTTGTTGCTGTATCTGCAAAAATTAACCAAGTAAAGTTTTTGTTGGTTTGATTAACAACTGAGGGTAGACAAAAACTTTTAAACAACCATATGCGTTGTTCCATCCAAGAGTCATTGAGCAATAACTCATTATTTTTTGTTGTGGTCCAATCAGGATTAGTAAGGTTAAATCTTGTGATTATGAAATGCTCAAACATTGGAATTATAAGTTTAAGTAATTAAATGCTTTTTCAGCAAATGCATTATTAACTGTTCGACATTCTTCTAGAACTTCATCATAGGATTGAAGTTTGTTTAAATCGTCTTTATAGTTTGAAAAGGTTGAAATAACAGGTTGGTATTTAAAATCGTAAAACTTGGTTGAATTAGGAAACACCATAACTTTTTTATTAAACAACATTGCCCAATACATAGCATGGTAGCTATCGGTCAAAACTATGTTTGATGAAGCTATAAACTCAACCATTGCTTCAAAAGTGGAGTTGTTTGCTATACTTTCAAAGTCTGAAAATTTTGAAATAACCTTTTTGTTTCTGAGTGTTTTTTGATGAAAAACAATACCAATTTCTCTGGTTTCATCAAACGAAGTATCAAAAATAGGATGCATGCAGCTTACACAAGGTATCCATTCTTCAGTTCTGCCATAATCTCTAACACCTACTAAACCATAATTGCTAGGTGTAATATTGTATTTAATTTGTTTTCCGTAAAGTTTTGAGCTTTTGCTATTATGACCAACTCCCCAAAACACAATTTTTTTATCGGTTTGAGATAGTTTTTCAAGCATATTCATGTGCATGTTAAAACCTGGTCGGTTTAGCAATCCACCTCCTCCAATAATAAGAGCATTTTCGCAAATAGTCTTGTGCCAATTGTCTCTAACGCTATCGTCATTATTTTTGTAATCAAACAAATCGAGAGCTTTTCCTTTTAATTCATCAAAGTAATGATGAGGTGCACAGTAAAAGTCGCCAACATTGTTTGGGTCTAATCTATGTAGGTTAACAACATCGTTATTGTGTTGATACGGATTGGAAACTATTCGCTCAATAACTTCTTTTTTATTGCGCGCTCTCTCAAAGTGTGATAGTTTTTTCTTGAAAAAATTAAGGTAGCTCATACAATTGGCAAAGTAAATAAATTATATAAAAGTATTAAACACTTTATGATTATATGTTACTTTTATACTCTTATATAAAAATACGAAATTATTGAGCAGGTTTATGGGAATTACAATAGTATTGGCAGATAACTCAAAATTGAATAAGGAAAAAGTTCTTAAGTCAATTGATAATTTTGACCACGAAGGGAAATTAATAGGTTATGGTTCTAGAAATAAAATTAAAAAGATAACAATTGATAATGCAGAGTACAATATTAAGTCCTTTAAAAACCCTAATGTAGTTAACCAAATTGTCTATCGTTTTTTTAGAAAAAGTAAAGCTGAACGTTCTTTTTTATACGCGAAGCGTTTGCTAAAAATGGGTGTTTTAACACCAACTCCAGTGGCATTTGTAGAGTATAAATCTATTTTTACATTTGGAAGAAGCTATTACATTAGTGAGCAGTTAAAATATGATTTCACTATAAGAAAACTTATTGATGAGCCTAAATATGAAGATTACGAAAACATATTAAGACAGTTTACTCAATTTACCTATGACTTGCACGAAAAGGGAATTCATTTTTTAGATCATTCTCCAGGAAATACACTTATAAAAAAGACCAATTCTGGTTATGAGTTTTATTTAGTAGACCTTAACCGAATGGATTTTAAAACATTAAACTATCAAGAACGTTTAGCTAATTTTGCACGCTTGTCTCCAAAAGATTATATGTTAGATATAATAAGTGATGAGTATGCTAAATTAATGAACAAGCCTAGTGATGAAGTTAGAGAACGCATGTACTTTTATTCTCAAAAATTTTCTTCAGGGTTTAAAAAGAAAGAAGCTTTTAAAAAGAAATACTTTTTTTGGAGGAAGAAAAAACGCTAACGATTTTGCTTGTATAGGTTACGCAGTTTTGAATACTTTAAAAACCGTGTGTTGGCGGTTTGTACTGAAATAAAAAAACCATTAAAGCCATCTAAGAATCCAAGTTTTAAAAAGTAAGATTGAAAAAATGCCCAAGTTGGATTAAAAAGTATTTTATATAAAGGTGCTTTTTTTCCTAATTTATAATAGGCTTCAGCCGAAATTGAGGTAAATAATTCTACTTTTTTATTGTACTCAGAGTAGGTGTCATAATTCCAATGAAGTATATCTCCTTTTAAAAAACCTGCCTTATTGTTTTTATCGGTTAGAGCAATTCTATCATGCGGATTAATACCAGACCATTTTGCTTTTCTTCGGTCAAAAACACGCAATTTTTTATCAGGATACCATGTTGTGTATTTTATCCATTGACCACAAAAACAATTTAAACGGTTGCTGTAATATCCATCATATTTCCAATTCGATTTTACATCTAAAATAGATTGTTGCAACTTATCAGATAGGGCTTCGTCACCATCAAGAGAAACAATGTAGTCATGTTTTGCTTGCGCAATAGCAAAGTTTTTTTGTTCGATATAGCCTAAAAACTTCTGTTCAATAAACCTTACGTTAAATTTTTCGCAAATAGCTTTAGTGTTATCAGTCGAAAACGAATCTACAACTACTATTTCATCAACTACATTGCTTAACGATTGAAGACATTCTTCAATTTTGCGTTCTTCGTTAAACGTAATTATTACACCAGATAGTTTTATCATTTAAAAAATATTGATGTTGTAAAAGTACGTATTTTGTAATTATTCAATAGCCATATCAATAGTTTTAAAACCCCTTTTTCAAAATATAATGTATACTATTTGCTTATATTTGCACCAATTAATTACACAAGAAAAACCCAATTAAATGGCATTTCCTAAAATAACAGTTATAATCGCTACGTACAATAAAACCGATTGGTTAGAGAAAGTACTTTATGGTTATAGTGTGCAAACCTATAAGGATTTTGATATTATAATTGCTGATGATGGCTCTACTCATGAAACCAAAGAGCTTATTGATAGGTTTAAAGCAGATTATCCTGTAGAAATCACTCATGCTTGGCATGAAGATAAAGGATATAGACGCCAAAAAATATTAAATGAAGCCATTGTAATGGCAAAAAACGAGTATATCCTATTTACTGATGGTGATTGTATTCCAAGAGAAGACTTTGTAGAAACGCATGCTAAATTTGCTGAAGAAGGGTATTTCTTATCTGGTGGTTATTGCAAATTACCAATGGATATTAGCGAAACCATAGCTGAAGATGATATTAAATCAAAACGTTGTTTTGAAGTAAAATGGTTAAAATCTCAAGGAGAACTTAACTGGAAAAACAAGTTGAAGCTTTCTGCTAAAAATGGATATGCTGATTTTATGGATAAGATAACACCAACAGGAGCAACATTTAATAACTGTAATTCTTCTGCTTGGAAAACCGATTTAATTGCCATTAACGGTTATGACGAACGCATGCAATATGGTGGTCCTGATAGAGAATTGGGAGAACGCCTAGTTAATAATGGAATTAAAACAAAACAAATACGCTATAAAGCCATTTGTTTACATTTGGATCATGCTAGAGGTTATAAAACGCAAGAGTCGCTAGATCGTAATTTAGCCATTAGAGCTAAAGTGAAAAAGGAAAACTTAAAGTGGACAGAGTACGGAATTAAGAAAGGTTAGTTTAAACGTTTTAAAAACGTTTTTAATTCCTCATCAAAATACGTTGGTTTAAATTGAGAGTATAATTCTGCAGCTTTAGATTTTAATTCCTTAGGATGTTTTATGTTTAAATAAGGCTCTTGATTATAATCTTTTAAGTGAACCGAAACATGGGTTTTACCATCGTCAAACATATTCCAAGCTTCTTTTTTTATCCATGGAGAAAATATAGTAAACGTTGGAATTTGTAACGCTTTGGCCATATTAATTGCACCACCTTCGTTACCTATTAAAGCATCGCAATGAGATGTTATTGCTAAAAAATCTCGCAAGCTTTTTCCAAACACTTCAAAATAGATTTGCATTTTGGTTTGTGCATTGCACAACTCATAAATAGTTTTGGCTTCAGCTTCTTGCTTAGGGATATAATTAAATAATAGTTGAGCTTCAGGTTGCTCATTAACAATAGTATTTATCGTTTTTGCCATATACTCAAAAGGATATGTTTTGGAGCTACCACTTCCCAAAACACCTATCATGTATAAAGGTTTCTCTAAACTAATATCATGACCGAGTAAAAAGTCTCTAGCGTTTTGCTTTTCAGAATCAGTAAGGTGAATTTTTGGTCTAACAATATGTAAAGGGTCAATTCCTAAAGGCGTTAATAATTGCAGTCTGTTTTCTATAGCTAATCCTGCATTAGTATCAGCTTTCAATTTATTTTTAAAAAGATGATTGTAAATTAATGCGTTAGGACCTTTGTCTAATGAAATTCTGATTTTAGCTTTCGTAAAATAACTTATTATATTACTAGATATTTTAGAGTAAACATCTATTACAGCATCATAATGTTCCTTTTTTAGCTGTTTCGCAAATTGATATAGTTTTAGCTTGCTTTTTTCAAGTTCGGGTGTAAAAAAATGAAACTTATCAATAAAAGGATGGTTTTCAACAACAGGATAGGTGTGAGAGTTGATAATGTAATGCACTTCAGCATCAGGATATTTTTGCTTTATAGCCTCAAACAAAATGCTTGTTGCCAAAACATCACCTATCATTTTTTGTTGAATGATTAAAACTTTCAAACTATAAGTTTTCTTAAATCATTAGCAGAAACACTAACTCAGTTTAAATTTACACAGCAACGTCGTACTCTCTTAAAGCATCATTAAGAGAAGTTTTCTTGTCAGTACTTTCTTTACGCTTACCAATTATCAATGCACATGGCACTTGGTATTCGCCAGCAGCAAATTTTTTGGTATAACTTCCAGGAATAACAACTGAACGTGCTGGCACAATACCTTTCATTTCAACAGGTTCATCTCCTGTAACATCAATAATTTTTGTACTCATAGTCAGTACAACATTAGCACCAAGTACAGCTTCTTTTTCAACACGAACGCCTTCAACAACTATACAACGACTACCAATAAATGCACCATCTTCAATAATTACAGGAGCAGCTTGTAAAGGTTCTAAAACTCCACCAATACCAACACCACCCGAAAGGTGAACGTTTTTTCCTATTTGAGCGCAACTACCCACAGTTGCCCAAGTGTCAACCATGGTGCCTTCATCAACATAAGCACCAATATTAACATAACTAGGCATTAATATAGTGCCAGATGAAATATAAGCACCATGTCTTGCTACAGCATGTGGTACTACTCTTATACCTTTTTCAGCATAGTTACGTTTTAAAGGAATTTTATCATGATACTCAAAAATACCAACTTCTAGCGTTTCCATTTGTTGAATAGGGAAATACAATACCACAGCTTTTTTAACCCATTCGTTAACTTGCCAACCGTTAGCGGTAGGTTCAGCAACTCTTAATTCTCCAGCGTCTAGTAAGTTAACTACTTTTCTAATGCTGTCAATTGTGTTTTGATCTTTTAAAAGTGCTCTGTCTTCCCAAGCATTTTCAATAATGGTCTGTAATTCTGTCATTGGTATAATTTAAGTTTTAAACTAGCTACAAAGATAGTTCTATAATTTTAAGAGAAAAAAATAAAATAATATGTGACCTATCTGTTTTATGTGTGTCTTAAAAATGATTAATGAGTGGTTTTGTTTAGTTAGAGGGAAATTAAATCATCAGTTAATTAATAGCTAATTATTTTAATAACTCTTCCTTTTTATAAAGGGAGAGTTTTTTATTATGTTACCTTTGCAATCAATATGGCAAGAATTTTAGCAATAGATTTTGGTACTAAAAGAACAGGAATAGCTGTAACTGATGAGTTGCAAATTATAGCTTCTGGGTTAACAACTGTTGAAACTAAAGACTTGTTTGCTTTTTTAAAAGAGTATGTCTCTAATGAATCTGTAGAGCTATTTGTTATTGGAGAGCCTAAGCGTTTAAATAATGAAGCCTCTGAAAGTGAGGTAGCTATTAAACCATTTATTGATAAGCTTACGAAGACTTTTCCTGATATACCATTTACAAGAGTTGATGAACGTTTTACTTCTAAAATGGCGTTTCAAACCATGATAGATAGTGGGTTGACTAAAAAACAACGAAAAAATAAAGCCTTAGTAGATGAAATTAGTGCTACAATAATACTTCAAAGTTACCTGTATTCGAGATAAAATAGGGCTATAAAGTGTATTTTATCAGTAAATTAAGGTATTTCAACTAAATTATTTTAGGCATTTGCTCCTGAGATATATGTTTGGCTTGGTAATTATTTAAAACCCCAAACTATGAAAAACAACTACTATTTATTTTTATTACTTATAATAGGCCTATTTGGTTTTAATAAAGTAAACGCGCAATCTTGCCCTCCAACAGGATTCTCTAATGGATCTTCATTGTATTTCTTTTATGACTCAGGAACTTCTCTATGTGAGAACAGACCAACTACTGTAAATGTAGGAACTAGTGTTTTTACACTATCTAGTTGTGATGACGAGTATTCTATTTATGGATTAACATCTGGAGACCCAGTTGCTCCACCAAACACTTTTATAGCTGATTTTGGTTATGCAACTTGCGAATACACTGACGGAACACTTACTAACGAAACACTATCGATAAAACAAGTTGAAGCAATTTTTAATTCTTTAAGAGTGTTTCCAAACCCAGTAACTACTGGAAATACATTAAACGTAAAGTTTCAATCTAATGTTTCGGCAAGTATTAATATATATTCAGTAACAGGAAAATTAGTTTTAACTGAAAATACTGATAATTTAAGTGTAAAACCTTTAAGTATTTCTAATTTACCTAACGGTATTTATATGGTTCAAATTACATCTAACAATCTATCTATTTCAAAGAAGGTTGTAGTAATGAGATAAAAAATATTCAAACTCAAATATTAAACTCCTTACAGTGTAAGGAGTTTTTTTGTGCTTAAAAACTTCAAAAAAGGCATAAGAATTGTATTTTTGCATCCGAAAATAAGAATTTATGATTTTACCTATTGTTGCCTATGGCGATTCTGTTTTAAGAAAAAAAGCAGAAGAGATTACTAAAGATTATCCTAATCTTAATGAACTTATTGATAATATGTACGATACTATGTATGGTGCGTATGGTGTAGGTTTGGCAGCACCACAAATAGGGTTGCCAATACGTTTGTTCTTGGTAGATACTGAACCGTTTTCAGAAGATGAATCGCATACTGAAGAAGAAAAGCAACAATTAAAAGCTTTTAAACAAACTTTTATAAACGCTAAAATTTTAGAAGAAGAAGGTGATGAATGGGCTTTCAACGAAGGTTGCTTAAGTATTCCAGATGTAAGAGAAGATGTGTTTAGACAACCAAAAATAAAGATTCAATATCAAGACGAAAATTTTGAAACACATGTCAAAGAGTTTGATGGTTTAATTGCGAGAGTTATTCAGCATGAATACGACCATATTGAAGGTGTTTTATTTACTGATAAGTTATCGTCATTTAAAAAGCGACTTATAAAAGGAAAGCTAGCTAACATATCAAAAGGAAAAATAAAGATTGACTATAAAATGAAGTTTCCTTTAATGAAAAAGAAACGTTAATAGTTTTAATTCTTATTCACAAAAAATTATATTTGCCCACAACAAAAAAAGCCTGTTTAACACATGAGTTTAGATAAAATTCTTTCTATTTCCGGAAAACCTGGATTATTTAAAATAGTAACGCAAACACGTGGAGGATTAATTGCCGAATCATTAATTGATAAAAAAAGACTATCAGTTAACATACACAGCAATGTAAGTGTACTTAGTGAAATAGCTATTTATACACTATCAGAAGAATTGCCACTATACAAAGTGTTTCTTAAAATAAAAGAGAAAGAAAACGGGCAAACTACATCAGTAAGTCATAAAGATGGTAAAGATGCCTTAGAAGAATATTTCTTTGAAGTTTTACCAGACTATGACGAAGATAGAGTATATGCAAGCGACATAAAAAAGATTGTACAATGGTACAATTTACTTCACCAACACAACCTGTTGGAAAACCTTGAAGCTCTTGAAGATTCAACTTCTGAAGAAGAAGAATAACAATTTACATTTTTTTGGTTAATATGTTTTAATAAACATGTAGTAATACATGCTTTACTAAATAGCTATTAATCGTATTTTTGGGTCTTAATATTATCAAAACATGACAGATAAAACCCAACAACTAAAAGCATTTGAGCGTTTGTTAATCATTATGGATGAGTTGCGTGAGCAATGTCCGTGGGATAAAAAACAAACTATGGAATCCTTACGACACCTAACCATTGAAGAAGTTTATGAGTTAGGTGATGCTATTTTGGATAATGATTTAGATGAAGTAAAAAAGGAGCTAGGTGATGTGCTTTTACATATTGTATTTTATTCAAAAATAGGAAGCGAAACCAACCATTTTGATATTGCTGATGTTTGTAATAGCATTTGCGATAAGCTTATTGATCGTCATCCGCATATTTATGGAGATGTAAGTGTCGATAATGAAGAAGATGTAAAACGCAATTGGGAGCAGTTAAAACTAAAAGAAGGAAAGAAAAGTGTATTAGAAGGTGTTCCAAGAAGTTTACCAGCAATGGTAAAAGCGAGTAGAGTACAGGATAAAGTTGCTGGAGTAGGTTTTGATTGGGAAGAGCCTCATCAAGTTTGGGAAAAAGTTGAGGAAGAAATCCAAGAATTGAAGCATGAAGTAGATAGTGGAAATAGAGAAAATATGGAGAATGAATTTGGAGATGTTTTATTTTCTTTAATAAACTATGCAAGGTTTTTAAAAATTAATCCTGAGAATGCTTTAGAGAAAACCAATAAAAAATTTATTAAAAGATTTCAGTATTTAGAAGAAAAAGCGAAGTCACTAAACAAAAGTTTACAGGACATGAGCCTAAGAGAAATGGACGTTTATTGGGAAGAAGCAAAAAAAATATAATTTTTTTTCACGTTGCGTGATCCAAACATGTAAGATAATACGTATATAATACAGATAGAAACTTGAAATTATAGTTTCATAATCATAAGTAGGTAGTCTTAATTATATTTTAAGCGGATGTGATTAAGATTCAAAATTTAGTTTAGTTAGGGGTCACAATCCTACCTGTTTTTAGCAGGTAGGATTTGATTTTTAATACATATCCTTAAGCTTTCTAAGTTTTTCTTCCCAAATGCTCAGATTGTTTTTATGATTTTCAATATTGTTTAAAACATCTTTTACCATAGGGTTGCTTTCATCAACATTAGAGAAAAACTGAAGATTGTTTTCTAGCTGGTTGATTTCTCCTTTTACTTCGTCTATTTTTTTACGAATAAAATTATGTTCATTATCAAGAAGTCTAGTATCATCAGGTTGTGATAAGGCTTCAAGTTTGTTTTCAAACTTAATCATTTCAATTTCGGTCTTATCCATTTTAAGTTTACCAAACATGTCATCTAAAGCCTTATTGAACTTTCCTTCAATATAACGTTTGCTGTGAGGAACATTGCCTAATGATTTCCACTCGTCTATTTTAGCTTTTAAAGTTTCAATATCACTTTCTGGTGTTCCTGATAATTTTAAATCTTTTAAGGCTTCTAAAAACTTTGACTTCTTTTCATAGGCTTCAAATAATTCTTTATTAGCAGCATTACGTTCTGCATGAAGTTTATCGAAGTAATGATTGCAAGCAGCTTTAAACTTGTGCCAAATTTTGTCACTGTCTTTTCTTGGAACATGTCCAATTTTTTTCCAGTCGCTTTGAATTTTCTTCATTAAAGGTGTTACAGTTTCAAAGTCTTCACTGTCCTTATTGTCTTCAGCAATTTTTATTAGGTCTAGCTTTTTCTGAAGATTATCATACTGTTCCTTTTTTAAGTTTTTATAAAAGGAATTTTTCTTTTTGTTAAAAGCTCTTACTGAAGCTTTAAATTTTGCCCAAGTAGCTTCATTAACTTTAATTGGTACTTTTCCAGCATTAAAGAAATCTTGTCTTAAGGCTTCAATAGTTTTTATTTTCTTTTGCCATGCTTGATGTGTGTTGGCATTGTCTTGAGCTACTGCATCAATTTTAGCGATAATTTCTTCTTTACGCTCTAAGTTAGCTTCATAGGCCTTATCTAAATCGGCATAATACGCTTGTCGTTTATCATGTATGGTTTTAGTTGCATTACTAAATCGATCCCAAATGTCTTCTCGATGTTCTTTAGCAACAGGACCAAGGTCTTCTTTCCACATTTTATGTAGCACTTGCAATTCTCTAAACGCTCTGTTTACGTTGTCATCTTTTGCAAGTTCTTCAGCGCGCTCAATAATTTTAAGTTTTTGATCCAAGTTGCGTTTAAAATCCATATCTCTTAAATCACGATTGAGATGCAGGAAGTCATAGAAAATCTCAACATGGTGATGGTATGTATTCCAAGCGTTATTGTATTTGTCTCTTGGGATAGGACCAGCATTTCGCCATTCTTCTTGTAGTTCTTTAAAGTGCTTGTATGTTGTGTTTATATTTTCTTCAACATTAATAAGTCCCTTAATTTCCTCAATAATTCTTAAACGATTTTCAAGGTTAGATTTTAAACTGCTTTCTAGATTTTTGTAGTAAGCGTTTAGGTTGCTTTTATACTCTTTATAAAGTGAATTGAACTCTTTTTTTGTTGGAGTAGAGTAGTAGAAATCTATTTCATTACCACCATCGTTAATGAATTCTTCTTTTTTCTCTTCAAGAAGTTCACTGAATTTAGCATTGAATTCAGATCTTATCTCATCAACATGAGATTTTATAGTTTGAACTTTTTGTTGTTTAAGTAAACTGTCAAATTCTTTTACCAACTGCTCCATTGACATGGCGTGGTAGTCTTTTTCTTCTAGTGTGTGCCTTTCACTATTGCTTTCGTCTTCAGCATCTTCGGCATTAGACTCGTCAATTTCATCTACATGAGAGTTGGATTTTTCTTCAACAGTCTCAGTTTTGGTTTCCTCATTAGTTTCAACCTGTTCTGAAGTAGAATTAGTATTCTCATCAGTTGTTGGGTTTTCTAATGACGTAGCATCTTGAGTTGTTTCAGCTCCAGTACTTTCAGTAGCTTGATTTGCAGTAGCTTTTGTTTCTTCGTTTCCATCTGCATTTTGCAGGTTATCTTTCTCTGACATTTTACAATGTTTTTAGTTCTAAATACTTAAAAAGCTAATATACTAACAAGTCACTGAATTACAAAAAGGAATAGAAATTTTGGTACTTTATTTAAGATTCCAAATTTTCCATGCTTTTTCGGCTTGTAGCTCTAGCATTTTATAGCCATTACAAGTTTGTGCACCTTTTATGTCACCACAGGTTAAAAACTTTGTTTGATCAGGATTGTAGATTAAATCGTAAAGTATGTGGTTAGATGTGATGCCATCGTAAGGAATATCAGGACATGTGTTAACGTCAGGATAAGTTCCAACAGGAGTACAGTTAATAATAATTGAGTATGAGCTTATGATTTGATCGGTTAAATCTGAATACAAAAATTTAACGCCAGATTTTGGAGTTCTAGACACATAATCAAAATCTATTTTTAATTTTTTAAGCGTGTATGCTATAGCTTTTGAAGCTCCACCTGTTCCTAAAATTAAAGCAGAAGTATGATGAGGTTTTAATAAAGGTTGTAATGATTTTTTGAATCCGTAATAATCTGTGTTGTAGCCTTTAAGTTTTCCTTTAGGAGAAATTCTTATAGTATTTACAGCTCCAAT
The DNA here is from genome assembly GCF_039524015.1 of Gaetbulibacter jejuensis. Lineage (NCBI taxonomy): Bacteria > Pseudomonadati > Bacteroidota > Flavobacteriia > Flavobacteriales > Flavobacteriaceae > Gaetbulibacter > Gaetbulibacter jejuensis. The sequence continues at coordinate 179,765 of NZ_BAAAGF010000002.1, forward strand.
TTTTTTAGCTCTTTTGTTAATATCGTCTAATAGAGGAATTACAGCCTCTTTGTAAGGTATAGTTACGTTTAATCCTACTAACTTTTTATTGGAAGCAATAATATCTTTTAATTCAGAAATTGCTTTGATGTCAAAATTTTCGTATTCAAACGGAAGTTGTTCATTTTCAAATTTTTCAGTGAAATATTTTTTGGAAAATGAATAGGAGATATTCTTACCTACTAATCCTAATTTATGCATTTATCTTTCTGGTTTTTTGTCCGTACCATTCCAACGCCAAAACTATTAAAATTCCTATTAAAACAAACAAAATTGCAATGTATGTTTCGTTGTTAAGTTCAGGAATAAATCGTGTGTAGTTTTCTATAATTTTTTGTCCAGTAGAGTCTAAAATGAAATCACCTGAAGCGTTTTGTTTGTAAACAATCTCTTTCCAAGGCCAAACAACACCAAGAGAGCCAATAATAAAACCAATTATTGTTGCTGTGGTAATACTTTTATAATGTTTTAAAATGTAATTAAGTATGTGCGAAAATGTTACTAATCCAGTAACTGAGCCTAAAGTGAACACTCCTAAAACTTTTAGCATTCTTATTCTATTTGCATCGTGAACAAACTCAAAATTGCCGCTAAATATTTCAGAAAAAGTATCATATAACGCATTAACGGAGTCCACTAGAAGTAATACGTAATTTCCTAAGAGAATTAATATGAAAGAGCCAGAAAATCCAGGAAGTGTCATTCCTGAAACGCTAATGATTCCACAGAAAAATACAAACCAAAGATTGTCATTTTCTTTAGCAGGATCTAAAAAGCTAATACCAACACCTAAGGCTATACCTATAATTAAAGAGAGTATTGTTTTATAATTCCAGTCTTTAAAATCTTTGTTTATGTAATAAATGGAGCCAATAATCATCCCAAAAAACAAACTCCATACAAAAAGCTGATAATGCTCCAGGAAGTAATCCAATATTTTGGATACGCTAAAATAACTTACCAACATCCCGAAGAGGAGTAAGGTAAGAAACCGACCGTTTATGTAATTGTAAAAACTCTTAAACCTACCGTTGAATAAAAGTTTAAAAGCTGTTTTGTTTACCTTTTGAAGTGAGTATATAAACTCTTCATAAAACCCTGCAACAAAAGCAACCACACCACCAGATACTCCAGGAACCTTATTTGCGGCTCCCATTGCTAGTCCTTTAATGACCAGAAAGAGTTTGTCTTTAAAAGTTCTGGTGCTTTGCATTGTTATTGTTTTTTAGAACCTAACTTTTCAAGTATAAAAATTGTAGAAAAACCTACAATCATTAAAACAATGGCAATTGCTAATTTAGGATCTCCATCAAAGTTAAAAGGAGATATGCTTTCTTCTAATAAAGGAATTTGTTCTCCTTTAGAGTTTGTTCTCCATGTTAGCACTTTTTTCCAAGGCCAAATTTTGTTTAAAGACCCAAAAATAAAACCAGTAAGAATAGCTAATGTGATATTGTGGTAGTTTTTGAACAACCATTTTAAAACGCGACTAAAACTCAATAAACCAACAACTGCACCAACAGCAAAAATTAGTATTTTTTTTATGTCAAAGTCATGCAAAGCATCACTTAAAGTTTTATAAGCACCAAGAATAACAAGAATGAATGAACCCGAAATACCTGGTAAAATCATAGCGCAAATAGCAATAGCTCCAGCAAAAAATAAAAACAAAGGATTGTCATTATTAGCCATTGAAGGTAGTGTTGTAATGTAATAAGCGATTAAGGCTCCAGCTATTAGAGAAATAATAACTGCTAAATTCCATTTTTGTATTTGCTTACCTACAAAGAAGATACTAGCTACAATTAACCCAAAAAAGAACGACCAAATTAAAATAGGATGATTTTCAATAAGGTATTTGGCTAATCGCATAAAGGACACAAAACTAATAACAATACCAGTTAATAGTGCCACCAAAAAGTTACCGTTAAGCTGATTCCAAAAGGCTTTAAAACCTTCTTTCCTAAGAGTTGTAATTAAAGATAAGTTAACGTTGCTAATTGTGGTAATTAGTTCTTCGTAAATACCAGAAATAAAGGCTATTGTTCCGCCAGAAACTCCAGGAACTGCATCTGCTGCTCCCATGGCAATACCTTTAAGTGAAAGGATGAAATAATCTAAAAAGCGTCTTTGCATTTGTTATTTTAAAAATAAGAAACGTAAAGGTATGGAATTTTCGCTTTAAGCCTTTTTAGAATTTGAAATAATCTCTTTTACAGAAATTTTATTATAAACTTTTGGGAAAAGTTCTTCTAGTATGTAATAAAACTCATCGTCTAGCAACAAGCCATTTTTTAAATGGTAATGCGCTTTTTCTGATTCGTGTAATGTAAAATATAAACCAGCTAATCTAAACTCAATTTCAGGTGTTTCAGGATAGAATTCTGCAGCTTGAATTAAGTTGTAAATTGAAGCTTCAAACTCACCTAAACTGATTAGAATATCAGACCTAGATAACCAAGTTTGAAGTTCATAATTTCCAAGTTCTAATGTTTTTTTGTAGCCTCTTTCAGCTTCTTCCAAAAAGTTTAACTGATGATTGATTTGCGCATACAATTTCCAGTAAATTACATTTTCACAATCAATATTTATTGCTTTGTTGATGTAATAAAGCGCCTTTTGGAAATTTCGTTTCTTATTATAAAACTTAGTAATGGCAATCCATCCTTTATCTAAAAGCGGATCTTCGTGTACAGTTTTATAAAAATATTGAACCGCTAAGTCGTCATTGCCTAATTTTTCATAACAATGACCAATTCTTAACAGTGCAAATGATGTAGGCTCGTCAAGTGCTAAGGTTATTTTATAATTTTCAATAGCATTATTGTACTGTTGTTGCTTTTCTAAAACTTTTCCTTTTTCAAGATAAGCACCTACAAAAGTGTCGTCTGAAATAATAGCAAAGTCAAATGCTGCTAATGCTTTTTTATAGTCTTTAATTGCAAAGTATTGTTTTCCTAATTGATGCCATGCAACTTCGCAATAAGGATTGCTGTCTAAATATTGAGTTAAGAAGTTGATAGCTTCTTCGTTTTGGTCAAGAAAGTCAAAACAGTAAATAATATTATACAAAGCAGAGTAATCGTGCATGTCTAATTCAAGACACTTGATAAAATACTCTTTTGCTTCTTCAAACTTATCTAAAAACAGGTATTCCATACCAATGAGTGCGTATAAATCGGAATCATCCTCGTCATTATTACTCAGTTTTAAAGCAATCTTTAACGTGTTGATTGCCATTTCGTGTTCATCTCTTTTAGAGAGAACATTTGCTTTTTGAACATAAATTTCTTCGTTAGAAGGTTCTATTTCATAAAGTTCATCAAGAATTTTATCGGCATGTTCTAGCTTGTTTTCAATAACATAAATCTCAACCTGAAAAAGTTTAAGGTTAACTGACGTTGGATGTTGCTCTAACCCTAATTTGATGGCTTTTTTTGCGAGGGCAATTTTACCAATTTCCAGATAGTGCTGGATTATGTTTTCAAACTCATTTGAATCAAAAAACAACACATTGTTGGTTTTTAGCATTGACTCAAATCTTGTAAGCGATAAGTTGTTTTCGTCACTGCGACTGAACTCCATAGGCAGGTATAATTGTTACTTGTAATAAATTTACTGTTCTATTGGCGCAATTGAAGTTTTTGCGATGAATGTTTTTAACAAATTAATTAACAGGTGAATTTTTATTTTATATAAATGGGTTTTATTTGCTTTGTATCAGTGTTTTAGGTGGTGTTTTTAGAGCAAATAAGATTAAGAAATTGAGTCTAAAACTTTAAGTATTATGTCACAACCTTTAATAATTTCTTCGTTTGAAATGGTTAATGGAGGCGTAATCCTGATGGCTTTTGGCTCAAAAAGTAACCAAAAAAGTATTAATCCTTCGTCTTGACACTTTAAAATAACTTCATTTGTTATGTCTGCAGAAGGTGTCATTGCAGCTAGCATTAATCCTTTTCCTCTTATTTCTTTTATTAAAGGATGTTTTAGTTTTTTACGTATTAATTGCTCTTTTTCTAAAGCTTCAGTCATTACATTACTTTCAATAATTTCTGTTACTGTAGCTAAAGCTGAGGCTGCAATTACAGGATGCCCTCCAAATGTAGTGATGTGTCCTAGTTTTGGGTTTTCAGTTAAATTAGACATCATGTCTTTAGAAGCTGTAAATGCACCAATAGGCATTCCACCACCAAGGCCTTTACCTGTAACCAAAATATCAGGAACACAGTTGTAGTGTTCAAAACCAAATAGTTTTCCTGTTCTGCCAAAACCAGGTTGGATTTCGTCTAAGATTAAAACAGCACCAACAGCTTTACATTTCGCTTTCACCTTTTGTAAGTAATCATTGGTAGGCTCAATAAAACCTGCACCTCCTTGTATGGTTTCTAAAATTACTGCTGCAGTTTTTGTGGTAATTGTATTGATGTCAACTTCGTTATTGAATTCAATAAAATGGACATCAGGTAGTAAAGGTCTAAAGGCTTGCTTGCGTTCTTCGTAACCCATAACACTCATGGAGCCCATAGTATTACCATGATAAGCATGTTTTGCAGCAATTATTTGACTTCTACCTGTAAAACGTTTGGCTAGTTTTAAAGCGCCTTCAATAGCTTCGGTACCAGAGTTTGTTAAATACGTTGTTTCAAGAGACTTGGGTAAATGCTTAGCTAAAAGTTTAGCGAGTTCTACTGCTGGTTCTTGAATGTATTCACCATAAACCATAACATGCATATACTTATCCAATTGATTTTTTATGGCGTTAACAACTTTTGGGTAATTGTGACCTAAGCTATTTGCAGAAACACCAGCTACAAAATCTAAATATGCTTTATTGTTTGAATCATAAATATAACTACCATTAGCATGAGAAATTTCCATAGCTAAAGGATGTGGACTCGTTTGCGCTTGGTATGTAAAAAAATCTGATTTCATGTTATTGCTTATCCTTTTTAGGCTTAACCACCTTTTTTAGAGGTGTGTTTTGAGCTTTAATGGAATCTCTTTTTTGCAATACTTGTTTAGGAATATTACGAGCAGCTTTGTTTACTTTTTTAGGGTCTTCGCTTTCAGCTTCTTCAACTCGGTCTAACAATGCTTCATCAAAAAACTCTTCTTCAGGAACAAACTCTCCTAGTCCTTTTATGATAGGAAGTTCTAGTGGAGGATCGTCTTTAAAAAGATCTTCAACACTAGTTGGACGTTCTTCTTCTCGCCAATCAAAACCTCTAAGTCGTCTAGCGTTTTCAGGGAATTGAGATTCAGGAAATAAGTCTCCATCAACCTGATTTATTAGTCTAATTTCATTAATGGTGTTATCTGTAATTTGAATGTTGATACTACCAGACTTAGACTTGTTTATTCCAATGAGTTCATTTTCTCCATCTCTAGAGAAATAGATGATTTCAGCATTTTTTATGATATCAACATTATATAATTCGTTGTTTTTAAACAAGCCATATAGTTTTTGACCCTTAATTTGATTAAATCCAGTGCCTAAAGTGTCTTTACTTATTAAAAAGGCATTGTCAAATACTTTTAAAGAGTCTAGTTCTTCGGTTTCAGTGTTTGAAATTAAGTGAATAGTGTCTCCACTCATTTGATTACCTAAGTTCCATAATATAGGTTTGCGCTTAGTAGCAAAAGCATCGGTTGATGAAAAGCGTGATAAATTGATAAGCTCGGTCAATCCTGTTTTATGGTCAGCATGAATAGAATCTGCTTTTCCACTTAAATCGCTTTTGTAAATTTTGGCATTGTAATAAGCTCTTGTAATTCGATGTTCGGGTTTACCAGTAACCATAAGCGTATCACTGTGTATGTAAATGGAATCGTTTTCTTGTACTGTAATAGCTAAAGCGCGTTTGGTGATGAACACAGAGTCTTTTTCTCTAAATACTTCGGCATAATGTCCTTTAATGATACTTTTATTTGTGGTATCTGTAACTTTTATGTTATTGGTTGCAGAAGCAAAACTTCGGTTTCGATCAAAGAACATACTATCACCTTCAAAAATTCGATTTTCATAATCTATTCTTGATTTTTTTACGAAATAACCAACATCGTTATTGGTGTCATAAAATCCTCTTTCGCAATAAATGTTTGAAGCTTCGCCTTTAATAGTTGTTGGACCATAAAGGTAAGCGTAACCACTTTCAGAATAAAAATCTAATTGGTTGGAATTAATTGTATAATCAGGATTAACCAATACCACGTCTTTTAAAAAACGGTATTTTTTGCTGTCCATATAATAACGACCAATTTGACTAGTAATAGTACCAGATGAGTCTCTAACCACTTTTCCTTTGCTCTTATAATAAGCTTGTTGTTTTGCTCTGTCAAAAAAGAGCGTGTCAGTTGTTAAAGTAGATTGCGGTTCGGTAAGTACAACGTCTCCACTGGCAAAAGCTAGTTTTGTAGTTCCGCTATATTCAACATACTTAGCAGTCATGTTTATAGTATCTCCTTGCTGCATTCTTACATTACTGAATGCCTCAATAAAGTTTTCGTTCTTATAATATATGGCTTTATCACACCACATGTTTACACCATCATGAGTGACATGAATTTGTTGCTGGTCATTTCTTACAAAGGTTGCAATGTCTTTACCAACAGTAGAATCAGCAACCATAAAACCAGCATGCTCAATTTGTATTCTTTTACCTTCTTGAGCATAACTTTTAGTGACTACAAAAAGTATAAGTATAGTGTAATAGAGTAGGTTGTGTATTTTCAAGATAAAATTAATTTTTTTCAAAAATAACTATATTCTAAAGGCTTTCGTATGTGTTAACACATTTTTTAACAGAAAAAAGCCTGCTTAAAAATAATGAGCAGGCTTAGTATTTAGGTTTGTAAATTACTTTCTTACAATGGTTTGTTTTCTATCAGGTCCTACCGAAACAATTGTGATAGGAAGTTCAAGTTCTTTTTCTAAGAAAGCGATGTAATCATTAAGTTGTTTTGGCATTTGAGAAGCTTCAGTCATTTCTGTTAAGTCTTCATTCCAACCGTCAAACTCTGTGTATACAGGCGTTACATTTTTCTCTTCAATATTAAACGGTAAGTGATGTATGGTTTCACCTTTATAGTTATAAGCAGTACATACCTTTAACGATTTGAATCCAGAAAGTACATCACCTTTCATCATGATAAGTTGCGTAACACCATTTACTTGACATGCATAGCGTAATGCTACCAAATCTAACCATCCGCAACGACGTGGACGACCAGTTGTTGCTCCAAACTCATGACCAACTTTAGCCATAGTTTCTCCATCTTGATCAAATAATTCAGTAGGGAATGGTCCAGAACCAACACGAGTAGTGTAAGCTTTAAAAATGCCATACACTTCGCCAATTTTATTAGGAGCAATTCCAAGTCCAGTACAAGCACCTGCAGCTGTAGTGTTACTAGAAGTTACAAATGGATAGGTTCCAAAATCGATATCTAAAAGCGAACCTTGAGCACCTTCGGCTAAAATGGATTTATCCGATTTTTGTGCTTGGTGTAAGTATTCTTCAGAATCTATAAATTGAAGTGTTTTTAAGGTTTCTATAGCATCAAAAAATTCAGCTTCAAGTTCTTTTAAATCGTACTGAATGTCAACATTATAAAATGCTATCATAGCTTCATGCTTATCTGCAAGAGCTCTATATTTTTCTTTCCAATCGGCAAGTTCTATATCACCAACTCTTATACCATTTCTCCCAGTTTTGTCCATATAAGTTGGACCAATACCTTTAAGGGTTGAACCTATCTTAGCTTTTCCTTTTGAAGCTTCGCTTGCGGCATCTAATAAACGATGCGTAGGCAGTATAATATGAGCTTTTCTAGAAATAAGAAGTGATGCTTTGTAGTCCACATCTTGTTCTGCTAATTTATCAAGCTCTTTTTTGAAGATTACAGGGTCAATAACTACACCATTTCCAACTACATTTGCAGTATCGTTATGAAAAATACCAGAAGGTATTGTGTGTAATACATGTTTTTTACCATTAAATACCAATGTATGTCCAGCATTTGGACCACCTTGAAATCTTGCAATAATATCGTATTTGGAGGTGAGAACATCAACAATTTTTCCTTTGCCTTCGTCTCCCCATTGTAAACCTAGTAGTAAATCTACTGCCATTATAATTTAGTTAGTGTTATTTGTTTTTAGTTCCGTAAAAATAAAGTGAGTGATTGTTGATATTTATATCAAAAACTTCTTCGATGGTTTTTTTGATAGATTGAATTCTTGGGTCGCAAAATTCAATAACCTCACCAGTGTCAGTTAAAATAACATGATCGTGTTGTTTGTCGAAGTAAGATTTTTCATAATGTGCTTGGTTTTGACCAAATTGGTGTTTTCTTACCAAGCCACACTCTAAAAGGATTTCTATAGTATTGTATAGTGTAGCACGACTTACACGATAGTTTTTATTTTTCATTTTGATGTATAGAGATTCAATATCAAAATGTTCTTCACTATCGTAAATTTCCTGAAGTATAGCATAACGCTCAGGAGTTTTTCTGTGTCCTTTTTCTTCTAAGAAAGCCGTAAAAACGTTCTTTACGATTTCTTGATTACTTTGTTCTGTCTTTACACTCATAATAAGTTGCAAATTTACACATTTTTTACACTCTAGTAACTTTATCTATACCATTAATTTTTTTAAGGTTATCCATAAGTTTTTTTAACATGGAGTTGTTTTTAACTACAACGTTGATTTTTCCTGTGAAAACACCATCGTCACTTTGAAAACTAATACTCTTCATGTTAACGTGCATATTTGAAGAAATAATTTTTGTAATGTTGTTTACCAACCCTAAATTATCAATACCAGATAATTTTATTTGAGCTGAAAATTCTTGTTGCGAAGAATCTATCCATTTTGCCTGAATAATTCTGTAGGCATAATTAGATTGTAAACTCAAGGCATTTGGGCAATTCTTTTTATGGATTTTTATACCTTCATTAATAGTTAAAAATCCAAATACAGGATCTCCAGGAATAGGATTACAACAGTTAGCTAACTTATAATCTAGTTTTTCTTCTTCTTTACCAAAAACTAATAAATCATACTTTGAGGTAATCTCATCTTTTTCTAATTCTTCCTTAGAAATGTTTTGCCTTCTAGAGATTTTATTTTTGATAAAGCTAACTAAAGCATTGCTTCTAGATGAAGCAAAGTCCTTAAGCATACTATTGTCAATAGTGCCAATGCCAACACGATAAAATAAGTCTAAGCTTGTTTTTAGCTTAAAGTAAACAACCATGTCGTTTACAGCCTTTTCATCAAGGTTTATTTTAAGCTGTTTTAGTTTTCGTTTTAAAATCTCTTTACCGTCTTCAGCAATTGTTTTTTTCTCGTCTTTTAACGACCCTTTAATTTTGCTTCGTGCTCTTGCAGTAGTAGCATAGTCTAACCAGTTGGAGTTAGGTTTGGCATTTTCGGAAGTTAAAATTTCAACTTGGTCACCACTTTGCAATTCTTGACTCAAAGGCACCAGTTTGCCATTTACTTTAGCTCCTCTTGTTTTCATACCTATTTCGGTATGGATACTAAAGGCAAAATCTAAAGGTGTTGCGCCTTTTGGTAACGATTTTAAATCTCCTTTAGGCGAGAAGACATAAATTTCTTTTGAATATAGGTTGAGCTTAAACTGTTCAACAAAATCAACAGCATTGGTTTCGTTAGTTTCTAATGCTTCTTGTAGTTTATTTATCCAGGTGTCTAGAGCATCTTCGGTATTACCTTGTTTGTATTTGTAGTGTGCAGCATAGCCTTTTTCGGCGATTTCGTTCATGCGCTCACTACGAATTTGAACTTCTACCCAACGTCCTTTAGGTCCCATAACCGTTATATGCAACGCTTCGTAACCAGTAGATTTTGGAGAGGATATCCAATCTCTTAATCGTGTTGGGTTGGGTGTGAAGTGGTCTGTGACTATAGAGTAGATTTTCCAAGCTAGGAATTTTTCGTTAGCGACATCTGACTTGTAAATGATACGAACAGCAAATTTGTCATATACTTCATCAAAGGTGACGCCTTGTTTTATCATTTTTCTACGAATAGAATAAATAGATTTTGGTCGACCTTTAATGTCGTAATTTAAGCCTTCAGTATCTAAAGCATCTTTAATGGTTTTAGAAAAGGTTTCAATGTATTTGTCTTGCTCTTCTTTACTTTCCTTTATTTTATCATGAATGTCTTGATAAACTTCAGGCTCGGTATATTTTAAACCAAGGTCTTCTAGTTCGGTTTTTATATTGTAAAGCCCAATTCTATGTGCTAATGGTGCATAAATATACAGTGTTTCAGAAGCTATTTTTTCCTGTTTATCACGTCTCATCGCATCCATGGTTTGCATGTTATGAAGACGGTCGGCTATTTTGATAATGATAACTCTAATGTCGTCATTGAGTGTCAATAGCATTTTACGGAAGTTTTCCGCTTGGGTGGAAACATCGGTTTCTTTACTTAGTGACGAAATTTTAGTAAGTCCGTCAACAATACGAGCAACAGTTTCTCCAAATAATTGTTCGATGTCATTTTTGGTGTAATCCTCATTGTCTTCAACAACATCATGGAGCAGAGCAGCAGCAATAGAGATAGCATCCAAGCCTATTTCTGAAGCGACAATTTTTGCTACAGCTATAGGATGAAAAATATAGGCTTCACCAGATTTTCTACGTTGATCTTTGTGCGCATCAACAGCTACATCAAACGCATGACGGATTAATTTTTTATCGTCATTAGTTAATGTCTGGTAACTTACTTTAAGGAGTTCTTTGTAAGCTTTAGCAATGGCTGCATTTTCTTTTTCTATCTCAACTTCTGTCATAAAACTAAAGTACGCATTAGAAATTTAATGTGCAATTGCTTTTTATGGTTTTATTTAATGGAAAAGAGCCTATTTACTAACTATGATTTTCTTGTACACTGTTTTGTTTTTTAAACTAAACTTAATAAAATAAATAGAGTTGTTTAGGTCAACGTTTAAGAATTTTCCACTGTAGTTTTTTCTAAAAAAAACTGTTTTACCTTCAGTGTTTATAATTGAAATAGAGTCAGCTTTTAGATGATTGCTAAATACTATTGTATTTGATTTTACAGGATTTATAACTGATAGTTTATTTAAATCTAAATCTGATAGACTTAAGGAGTTTGAACAAGAATCAGAAATTGAATTTTGGTTTTCTAAAATAGATTGAGGAGACATGTCTTTTCCTGAAAACCCAATAAAGTTAACTGGATATTTTTCAAATCGAAAACAATTGTTACCAGCTGTTGCATCCTCAAATTGATTAAAAACATTCGAGTTTGGGCCTGTTGGGTTTCTATACGTCCATAGTACATTACCGCTTTTAGTGACTTCGGAAACCTGACCAAGACTAGTTTCAGTTATAATAAAGTTTCCATTTGGTAATGAATGTGCTCCTGATTTTTTTGTTTCAAGTAGCATGTTATTTAAGATTTCACCATTCCATGACCAATCATAGTCTAAGGGTTTAAACTTGCTGTTTTCTTTAGTGTATGAGTCATTAATAAATTCAGGATTTAACAAATGTACTGAACTATATGTGCTTGTTCCATCTCCACCATTATTAAAAACTGATATTTTACCCTCATCTAAATAACCAGATTCTACCCATTTAGCATCATGTTGAACAAATAGCTTTTGGTCCATCTCGTTTCCTTGTTTGTATACTCTTGGGTTACCCCATCTCCAGAGTATATCTCCTCCCATATTTGAGTTTCCTCCTGTGTGTTCTGATGCCTCAAGAGTAGTTGTACTATGGTCAATAATGAAAATTTCATTTAGATTCCTTGAAGATATTAGAATTTGGTCTAATTCAGAATTATAGTCAATACCATTCAAATGAATGTAATCTACACTTTGGTTGCTAATATTTGGGTCAATATAATTTAAGTCAATAAGTTCAGGATGGTCAGCTACAACACCATAGTTAGGTTTACTTGCGTCGTAATCTTGAATTAGGTGATCAATAAATTTCCATTCCCAAACAACATTTACCGAATTAGTCCCAATAGGTTGGATTTCTATTATTTTATCCAATTTATGATTAGCACCAACTAAAGAAGGGTTTTTTCCTTGGGCAATTATATCATTAGTGCTATAATTATCTCCAACAATACATAAAATATTACCATTAGGTAGAGGTTCAATATCATGGTGTTGGTTTAAGCCCAATTCTGAAACTGAATATGACCAAAGTAAGTTATTATTCCAAGCTCTAATTTCAATATAGTTTTTTCCTGCACGTAATAAATTTCCATTTTGAAGTATATAGCAAGTCAGTCCGGGTTTTTCTGTAAAATCCCAAGAATTAATGACTTCACCACAATTATTAATTAAATACACGCTATTATTAGATTCAGGAGTAAAAAGAGTATAGCCTTCAGTTGCTGTTTCATCATACTGTAACAAGCCAATTGTTGGCTCTTGAGAGAAACAAGTAATACTTATTGTTATAAGTATGATAGTTGTAAATTGCTGAAGTAGAGTTTTTTTCATGTTTTTTTTACTATTGTAAACAATCTTGTTGTCTGTTATAAGTTTAAATTTCGCATACGTTGTAACAGTGTTGGATGTGAATAATGCACAAAAACGTAAGCTTTGTGAGGTGTTAAATTGCTAAGGCTGTTTTTGTTTAGTTTTTTTAAAGCTGTGATAAGCGGTTGCGCTTTATAAGTGTTTTTTGCGTAATCATCAGCTTGATATTCAAACTTTCTAGACAGCCAATTCATTACCAATCCTGTGATTTCAGAAATAGGAGCGTAGAGTAGTCCAAAAGCAACTAAACCAACATGAAAACTGTGTGTGCTTACGCCTAAGGCATTAGAAAGTAATGGGTTGGTTATAAAAATGGAAAGCACATACAAGGTAAGTCCTGTAAGTAATACTGAAGCTACTAAGTTGTAAATAATGTGTTTTCTTTTGTAATGACCTACTTCGTGAGCTAAGACTGCTACAATTTCCTCTTCTTCCAAATCATTGATTAAGGTATCATATAGTGTAACTCTTTTTTCATTTCCAAAACCCGAAAAGTAAGCGTTTGCTTTTGTGCTACGTTTTGAACCGTCAATCACAAATATTTTTTCAAGATTAAACCCAACTGATTGAGCGTATTCTGAAATTTTATGACGTAAAGAGCTTTCTTCTAAAGGAGTTTGTTTGTTGAATAGTGGTACAATAAGCTTAGCGTAGAACATATTCATAAATACCGAGAATATCGTTATGATAGCCCAAGCGTATAACCAAAAATGTTGTTGGGTAAGTTGAAATATGTAAATGATGAGAGCTAAAATTCCACCACCAATAACAGCCATCATTAATAAGCCTTTTACTTTGTCTAGAATAAATGTCTTTATGGTAGTTTTATTGAAGCCAAAACGCTCTTCAATCACAAAAGTCTTATAGTAAGAAAATGGAGTAGATAGGATATCACTTCCAAACATGATTATACCAAAAAACACCAAAGCGATTACAATTGAGTTATCGCTGAAACGTCTTGCTAAAACATCAACATATTCGAAACCACCAAAACAAATAAAAGCCAATGTTAAAGCTATCGAAAAAGTTGAACTCCAAACACCAAACTTATAATTGGTGAGTTTATAGGCTTGCGATTTTTTATATTCAGCGTCATCATAAACATCTTTAAGCTCGTTTGGTATAGCATCGTTAAAATGTTTTGCGTTAAGCGCATCTAGGATTTTATCAATTATAAAATTAACAATGATTATTGCTATTATAATATAAAATAGAGTAGTGGCAGTCATATTTGAAATAATATTATCCGTTTAAAATTCTTTGGCGAACAGCTTCAAAAATAAGTATTCCTGCAGCAACAGACACATTCATAGAGTCAATTTCACCTTGCATAGGAATAATAATGTTATGTGTAGACTCTTGCAACCATTCGTCACTTAATCCAGTCGCTTCAGTACCTACAACTATAGCAGTAGGTAATGTATAATCTTGTGTGTGATAATTTGCAGAAGCTTGTAGTGCAGCACAAAAAATGTTAATGTGATGTTGTTTTAAAAACGAAACGATATCTTTTGTTGAGCCTGTAACCACTTGCTTGGTAAATACACAGCCAACGCTAGAACGAATAATATTAGGATTGTATAAATCGGTTTTTGGGTTTGCAATAATTACAGCATCTACATTGGCAGCATCAGCAGTACGCAATAAAGCACCAATGTTACCAGGTTTTTCAGGAGCTTCGGCTACTAAAATCAAAGGGTTTTCACTTTTAAAGATAATATCATCTAAAAGATGTGATTTTGTTTTGGCAACAGCAATAATCCCTTCGGTTGTGTCTCTATGTGCAATTTTTTGAAATACATCTTTAGAAATTTCAATACGCTTAATGTTTGATGGTATCAATGAAGACAGTTCTTCTTCCGAAATCAATTCAGGATAAAACAAAACGGTATCCACGTCATAATTGCCTTTAAGAGCTAAAGATAATTCTCGTTTTCCTTCAATAAGAAACAATCCAGACTTTTTACGCTCGCGAGATTTGTCTTTTAGCTGAACAAGTTGTTTAATGTAAGGATTTTGTATGCTTGTAATTTCTTTTGTCATAACCAGACAAAAGTAGCCATTTTAGTCGATAATTTTATTGTAACGAATGTCTATTGAATAAAAAAGCGAACCATTTGGTTCGCTTTAAGTTATTCTTGATTTTTGAATTTATTGGAGTAGCGTTTCCACAATTTAGTTTGATGACTTTCTAAACTCACATCGCGACCATCAATAAAAGCGTGTGTTAAAACATTTGTACGCATATCTAATGCATCACCTTCGCTAATAAAAAGTGTAGCACTTTTACCTTCTTCTAAAGAACCATATTGATTATCAATACCTAAAATTTTAGCAGTATTAAGTGTTATCATTTGTAATGCTTGCTCTTTTGTTACGCCATGAGCTACAGCTGTTCCTGCTAAAAACGGAAGATTTCTAGCATTCATACGCTCCATACTACCACTACTTTCTAAAGCAACTGTAACACCTTTGTCTACTAACAATTTTGCTAGTTTATAAGGTAAATCGTAATCGTCATCTTCATTACCTGGTGTTTTATGAAGACGTTGTACCAAAACCGGAATATTGTTTTGTTTCAGTAAATCAGCTACTTTATAAGCTGAATAACCTCCAACAATAACCATGTGTTTAATACCATTTTTGTTTTTGAAGTTGATAACATCAGTAATTCCTTTTTCGTCATCTACATTTACATATAGTTTTTTAGAACCATCAAAAATGCCTTTAAGTGCTTCAAAAGGTAAGTTTGTGATTTTTTTGTCTCCATTGTTATAGGCTTTAGATTGGTCTAAATAATCTTGAAGTTCTTTAACTTGCTTCGAGTAGTTTTCGTTAGGTTTTAAACCAGGGTCTTCTCCACGCCACCAACGACCTCTAGAAAAACTATTAGGCCAATTAACATGAATGCCATCGTCAACTTTTATAGCAGCATCTTCCCAGTTCCAAGCATCAAACTGAACGATAGACGATGTTCCTGAAATAGTACCACCTCTTGGTGTTATTTGTCCTATAAGCACTCCGTTTGGGCGCATACTTTCAACCACTTTAGATTCTGCATTATAGGCAATTAAACTTCTAATGTGTGGTTTGTAAGTTCCAATTTCGGCATCGTCATCAGTTGCTCTAACTGCATCAATTTCTACTAATCCTAAAGTAGTATTAGGCACTATAAATCCTGGATACACATGCTTGCCTTCGGCATTTATAGTTTCCATGTTAGTGATATTGATTTTTACAATTCCAGCATCGGCAACTGTAAGTAATTTACCATCTTTAATTATGATAATACTGTTATCGATAACGTCACCATTACCAATATGAGCTGTAGCTCCTACAATAGCAATGTCTTTAGTTTGCTTTGGAGCAGGTGTTTGTTGTGCTATTGCTGATGAAAAGCATAACACTAATAACACTATAAGGGCTTGTTTAATTTGTTTCATAATACTGTTTTTTTTAGTGTTCATGGTGTTCGTTATCCATAGAATCGCAATGCAAAAATTCTTTTTCTTTTTTCTTAATAGGTTGTGTTTTTAACCCTTTGTTCTTTGCTTGTAACATTAAGTTGATGAGTTCGCTTTTTTCATTTTGAATTTTGCTTCTCATCATTTCATCTCGTTTTAAATCGAAATAGGTAACACCTTCAATAATGGTTTTTTCTGCTTTTGCATATATTGAAAGTGGATGGTCTGTCCATAAAACTACATCAGCATCTTTACCTACTTTAATACTGCCAACTCTATCATCGATATGCAATAATTTAGCAGGATTAAGAGTTACGAATTTCCAAGCTTCTTCTTCACTAACACCACCATATTTTACAGTTTTTGCAGCTTCTTGGTTTAAACGTCGAGACATTTCGCCATCATCACTATTTATAGCGACTGTAACACCTTGGTTGTGCATTATTGCAGCGTTGTAAGGAATGGCATCATTTACTTCATACTTGTATGCCCACCAATCACTAAATGTAGAACCACCAACACCATGTTCTTTCATTTTGTCAGCAAGTTTATAGCCTTCTAAAATGTGTGTAAACGTATTGATGTTGAAATTGAACTTTTCAGCGACTTTCATTAGCATATTTATTTCGCTTTGTACATAAGAATGACAAGAAATAAAGCGCTCTTTATTTAATATTTCAGCAAGTACTTCAAGTTCTATATCCTTACGGTAAGGTTTTCCGCTTTTCTTTAAAGCATCATATTCTTTTGCTCTAGTGAAATAATCTATATAGAGTTGCTCAACTCCCATACGTGTTTGTGGGAATCTTGAATAACTAGACCAGTTAGACTGTTTTACGTTTTCACCTAATGCGAATTTGATAAACTTAGGACTGTTGTCATAAATTAAATTATCGGCAGATTCCCCCCATTTTAGTTTTATAATTGCTGAGCGACCTCCAATTGGGTTGGCCGAACCATGTAAGATTTGTATTGAAGTTACACCTCCAGCAAGATTGCGGTAAATACTTATATCTCCTGGTTCTACAACATCTTCTATAGATACTTCGGCAGAAGAGTTTTGTCCACCTTCGTTTATAGATGCAGCAGCAATATGTGAGTGTTCATCAATAACTCCAGCAGTAAGATGTTTTCCTGTTGCATCAATAACTTTTGCGCTATTGTCTGATAGGTTTTGACCTATTTTGGCAATCTTTCCGTTTTTGATAAGTACATCAGTGTTTTCTAAAATTCCATCAGCTTCATTAGTCCAAACCGTAGCATTTTTAAATAATAATGTTTCGGCTTTTGGTAATTCGGTAAAACCATATGCATTGTTTGGGAATGTTACTGGAAATACCTTTTCAGTGGAGTCTTTAGATTTCTTTTTGTCGTCAGATTTAGTGTCGTCTTCTTTCTTTAACGATTTAGCAAAAAATGACATTTCGTTACCTGTAGGCATTATAGTTGTACCTCTAAGATTGTTGTCGCTGTCAACATTCGCTATAATTCTAACAAATTCTTGTTTTGTAGAATCTTTTGTTGTCATTGAAATAGTAACCCAATTATCACTGTAGCTTGCTTTAGAGCCTAAAGTATTGTTGCCACTGATAATTTCAGATTTCAATTTGCTAAGTTCTCCTTTTAATGACATTTTATAATCTTCACCAGCTAATCTAAACTCATAGTCGCCTCTAATGTCTTTAATAGTCATGTCTTCTATAACATTTTGCTGACCAAGTACCCAGTTTTCATATAATGTGGTTTTTTTATCAAAAATGTTTCCAGAAGTAATTAAGAAGTTAGCGTAAGTTCCATTCTTTAAAGAACCAATAGTATTTTGCTTTCCTAATAATTGAGCAGGAATAGTAGTAAGCGATTCCAAAGCTTTTTCTTCAGAAAGTCCATATTCAATGGCTTTTAATAGGTTGGATTTAAATTCTTTTGGCGATTTTAATGAATGTGTAGTTAACGCAAATTTGATATTGTTTTCAGCTAAAACCTTTGGGTTTGCTGGTTTTTGATTCCATGCTCTCATATCGCTTAGCGATAATCCTGAGGCTAAAAACGGATTTTCAACATCGTAAGCGTCTGGGAAGTTAATTGGGATAATTAACGACGCGTTTGTGTTTTTTACTTCGTTTACACGTTCGTATTCATCACCACCTCCAAGTATAACATATTGTACACCATATTCATCACCAACTTTATCAGCTCTTAATAGATTAGCTCTACTACCTGCAGCAAAAATTTGAATTAAGGATTTATTCTTATTTAGTGCTTCAAGAGATAAATCTTTTGTTTTAGAGTTTCCTTTAGCATACCAATCAGCATCAATATAAAGTTGTCTTAGTAAAGCCATACTTCCCATAATAGAAGAAGGGTAAGACTGTCTTGAAGTCACACTTTTAGAAAACGAGAAGTATTGCGCAGAGTTATCATCTAAAATTCGGTTAGCATTTGTGCCTTCGCTATCAAGTGCTACAAGCATTCCGTTACCTCTAACAATTCCATCTTGTATGTGTGCATTAAGTGTTCCAAAACCTGCTTTAATGTATTCTGAAGCTTTTTTGCTGTCATAACTAAAACGGTCTATTGCTTTGTTTTCAGGCATTACATGGTCGTTCCAGTAATATCCTGACCTGCTAGGTTCGTACTGTGCACTTCGTCCACTTCCTGAGTCTCGTTCAGGGGCTTTGATACCAAAGTCGGAATAGATGTCAATAAAAGAAGGGTAGATGCTCTTTCCAGAAACATTAATGACTTTAGTGTTTTTTGGAATGCTAACAGAGGTTCCTGTAGCAACGACTTTTCCGTCTTTAATTAAAAGTGTCCCGTTTTCAATAACTTGAGTAGGAGTCACATAAATTTTAGCATTTGTAAATGCAGTGTAGTTAGTGTTTGTTGCAACTACACCATCATTTTTTGGAAAATATTCTTGTGCGTAAAAAGAAAAACAGCACAAAAATGTTAAGATAGTGAGATACGGTCTTATCATTATGTAAGTGTTGGTTAAAAAATAGAAAGCTAAAGATAGAAATATTGCCTTTAGTAACGAACTAATACACTTTTTTTAACTTTTTTAGAATGTATTATTTTCAAAATAATTTACTAAAAGTGCAACTACATAACTGTAGCTTTCCATACCATCTATTTGGTTGTTAGCTTTTAGAAATGTATCATAAGTAGATTTAAACAGAGGCTCAGTTGGATTTTGATAATTGTCCCAAAAGTCTCTAACCTCTTGATAGTTTTTTAAAATGCCTTTATTCACTTTAGTAACCAAAGTTTCATACTGTTTAGGATCGCGTCTATAAATTTCGTGTAGGCAATGTCTTAATGCAAACGCATAACCAGAATACTTAAAATAAATATCATCATGATGCATTGCTGCCATACTACCTATAAAATTAGCTTCATTTTCAGCAGCATAACCCAATTGGTGTGCCACTTCGTGACTTGCAGTGGTTGGATATTTAAAAGTTGGAATCAGTCCATCAATTTGTGCTTCATTGGTAAACGGATTTAAATACCCTGAAAAACCCATATAAGTTAGTGGTAAACTATAAATAGAACGTTTAACGCTTTTAGGCTGATAAGCTAAATGAGGAAATTTTTTAGAAAGTTTATCATAGCCTTTAGGGACTTTTTGTAATAATTCTGTTTTACTGTAAGGCATATCAACCTTAATAGTGTCATTATTTGTAATGGCTATATGGACAGTGTTTACAGTGCTTATTAGGCGTTCGGTTGTTGCAATAAGTGCTTCAGTAGTATAGTCTTTTTCTATATTAAGCGCTTTGTGTAGTGGTAGCCTGTAATAATTAAAAGCCCAAAGTAAATGAAATGTAAAATACCCAATAGATACGGCTGATAATACATCTAAAATCCACGCTTTTGTGTCTTTTATTATACGTTTTCTATTTACAAACAACCATCTTAATATATAAACAGTAGCTAAGGTGTATAACACATCACCTATAGAAAAAGGCACCCAACCAAAAGCGTATCGCATCAGTTTTGAGATGTATACATAAAGACCATTGCTGTATAATTGTTCAACAACATCAGGAAAACGTGCTATAATTTTCAAGAATATAATTTGAAGTACAATTGAAAACGCTAGTATGGATTTGAGGTATTTCTGCATAAATCAAAAATAGATAAAAATTATTGTCATTCCGCACTTGATGCGGAATCCATTAATGCAATTTTCTTTATGGAATTCTGAAACAACGTTTCGACTGCGCTCAACGTGACAAATTATAAACACAAAAGAGAACGCTAAATTAAGACAGAATGCAATATTCAATTTGTACCTTTGTAAAACTTAAAGTAAATACTATGAATTCAGAAATAAGACAATTAGAACCAACCCAACTTTGGAACAAGTTTGCAGACCTAAATGCTGTACCAAGACCATCTAAAAAAGAAGAGCGTGTTATCGCGTTTATGAAAGATTTTGGAGAGCAACTCGGTTTAGAAACGATTGTTGATAAGGTAGGTAACGTCATTATAAAAAAGCCTGCAACTGCTGGTATGGAAGACCGAAAAACCATTGTAATGCAATCGCATTTAGATATGGTTCACCAAAAAAATAACGATACCGTTTTTGATTTTGACACACAAGGAATTGAAATGTTTATTGAAGGTGATTGGGTAAAAGCCAAAGGCACAACGCTTGGTGCTGACAACGGACTTGGAGTAGCTACTATAATGGCGATTTTAGAAAGTAAAGATATTGAGCATCCTGCTATTGAAGCCTTATTTACTATTGATGAAGAAACAGGAATGACAGGAGCAATGGGACTTGAAGGTGGTTTATTGCAAGGAGATATACTTTTAAATTTAGATACCGAAGAAGATGACGAAATTGGAGTAGGTTGCGCTGGAGGTGTTGATGTTACTGCTACAAGAACTTATAAAGAAGTAGAAACTCCTGAGTTTAAAACTGGTTTTAAATTAACTGTAAAAGGTTTACAAGGTGGACACTCTGGAATGCAAATCCATGAAGGTTTAGGTAATGCCAATAAAATAATGAACCGTTTATTGTTTGACGGATTTGAAAACTTTGGTTTGAGAATTAGTGAAATTGATGGTGGAAGTTTACGTAATGCAATCCCTCGTGAAAGTGTCGCTACTGTTGTTGTAGATGCGATACATGAAGAAGCGTTTGTTGCCGAAACAGAAGCGTTGGCTCAAGAGATAAAAGCAGAGTATAAAACAATGGAACCAGATTTAACTGTTGTGATTTCTAAAATTGAAACACCAAAATCTATTATGGATTTAGGTGTGCAAGAAGGATTAACAAGAGCTATTTATGCTGCGTTAAATGGTGTGTATCGTATGAGTGCTGATATTCCTGATTTGGTTGAGACTTCAAATAATATTGCACGTGTAATTGTAAAAGAAGGGAATATTAAAATAGGTTGTTTAACGCGTTCTTCGGTAGAAAGTTCTAAATGGGATTTAGCCAATACATTAAGAGCAACATTTGAACTAACAGGTTGTGAAGTTGAATTTAGTGGCGATTATCCTGGTTGGCAGCCTAATATGGACTCTGAAATACTAAAAGTAATGGTGCCATTATATAAAACACTTAATAATGGAGAGGAACCTCATGTTGCTGCTTGTCATGCAGGATTGGAATGTGGTATTTTAGGACAAAACTATCCTGAAATGGACATGATAAGTTTTGGACCCAATATTAAAGGTGCACATTCACCTGATGAGCGTGCTCAAATTTCTTCGGCTCAAAAATACTGGAACTATGTACTAGAAATCTTAAAACAGATTCCGAAAAAATAAATTGAACTCAATAAAAAAATCCATTTTCATCTGAAAATGGATTTTTTTTATTCTTAATATTTAGAAATCTATTCTATTCCTGTCATTTCAGCAATAAACGATAGATTTGATTTTGCAGGAATTGGTCCATAATCACGTTCGCCATAGGCTAAGTGATAAGGAATGTACATATATACTTTATCACCAACACGCATATCAGCAAGGGCTTCTTTCATACCAGCAATAAGTTGTGCATCTGGACTAATTTTCATTGGGAAAGGTTTGTACATATTAGCTTCTTTTCTACGTTCGTCCAACATACCATGACGCTCAGCAACAGCTTCAACATTACTGTCAAATAAACGTCCATCTTCATAATAACCTTCGTAGTTTACGTAAGCTCTTTTACCTTGCGCAGGCTTTTCTCCATCACCTTTGTTAATGTAATATACTCTTAAACCTGAAGCTGTTTCGGTAGCTTTAGTTAGGTATTCATCTAATTGTATTTTTATTTCAGCACCAGCTTCAGCATTTTTAGCTTCTCTAGCTTTCTTTTCTTCTTCTGCTCTTATACGAGCTTGTTCTTTCATGTTTTCTAAATCTTCTTTTACCTTAGGCATTTGCTCTTCAAAAACCTTAGCAGCGTTGAAAGATTTTGCAGCTGATCCTTTTCTGATAATGTTTACTTTGTAAATGTATACATTTTCAAGAGGCTTGTTACCACGTCCAACTTTTACGTTAGAGATTGAATCTTGTACTTCAATACCTTTTACCAATTGTCCAAAAACCGAATGACAGCTAACACCACGTTGGTCGCAAGGTTTAAAGTCACCATTAGCATCAAAAGCGTCTAAGCTTGGGTATGGTACTTCGGTAATAAAAAACTGACTTCCGTTGGTGTCAATTCCTCCACCATTTGCCATTGATAATACACCTGCTTTATCATGTTTTAAGCTTGGGTCAAAATCGGCAACAAATCTGTAACCAGGATCGCCAGATCCAGTAGCAGTATGGTCTCCACCTTGAATCATAAATTTATCCATAACTCTATGAAAAGTCAAACTATCGTAAAATGGTTTTCCTTTAAATTGCTCGCTAACTAAAGGGTGAGTACCTTCGGCTAAAGCCACAAAATTGGCAACAGTAACAGGTACTTTTTCAAAGAATAACTTAGCGACCATAGTGTCTTTTGAAGTCACTATTTCAGCATAAAGACCATCTTCTAAATCTGGATAAAGGTCTTCTTTGCATGAGGTTGCAGTTACTAGTATAAATAAAATAAATAACTGTAGGGCTTTACTAATCAGTTTCATAAAATTTTAATTAATTGTTTTGTTTTTTTGTTATTGTATTTACGGTTACCTTACACATTAAAGGTGTGTTAACACCTATTTTATTGGTGTCGCCATAATAGCCATAGGCTTTTTGTGAAGGAAATAAGAATGTTACTGTTTCTCCTGGTTTCATAAGTTTTAAACCTTCTCTAAGGCCTGTAAACAATTCTTCTTTGTCCATAGCATAATCTTGAGGTGCTATGTCTTCTTCAGAATAAATTTGTGAACCATTCAAGTCTTTAACATCGTAATCAAAGTTTACAATGTCACCAAACTGTGGTGTAATGGTATCTTGTTCAATTTTTGTATTGTAATAGTACCAAAAACCACTTTCAGAAGCTATATAATCTATTTCAGGATTATCTTTAATAATACCTTCAATAAACTGTTGCTCTTTTTTATTTAGTTTAATATTTCGTTCTACTGAAGCATTAATAAATGAACCAGATTTAACGGTCTTAGGAAGTCTAGCTTCAGGTGATTTACAGCTAAAAGCCATAAAACTTATTAGTAATATAATGATGCTTTTATTCATGATTTAGGACCTCTTTATAGCTTGGTAATATACTAATAAATTTTTCAATAGTTTCTTTTAAGCCCAAATCACTTTTTCCACCAGCAGCATTTGTGTGTCCACCACCATTAAAATGTGCTCTTGAAAATTCGTTTACTGAAAATGCTCCTTTACTTCTTAGTGACACTTTTACAATGTTTTCTTGCTCGTTTTCTATAAAAATAACAGCAAATACAATACCTTCTAGCGAGAGGCCGTAATTAACAAAACCTTCGGTGTCACCTTTTTTAAAGTTGAATGTGTTAAGTTCTTGTTGCGACAAACTTATGTAAGCTGTTCTGTACTCTGGCAATACTTTTAGGTTGCTGAGTGCACAACCTAATAATTGTAATCTGCTATAAGTATTGGTGTCGTAAATGTTATT
Organism: Gaetbulibacter jejuensis; assembly: GCF_039524015.1. Classification (NCBI taxonomy): domain Bacteria; kingdom Pseudomonadati; phylum Bacteroidota; class Flavobacteriia; order Flavobacteriales; family Flavobacteriaceae; genus Gaetbulibacter; species Gaetbulibacter jejuensis. Next base: position 203,873 of record NZ_BAAAGF010000002.1, read on the forward strand.
GTGTATTTGAGCGTTATTTGCTCCTTTTTCAATTAAATTGGCAATGACTTTGTGGGTCGTACTTGTGGTTGAGGGAAACCTAAACGAACCAGTGTCAGTCATAATTCCTGTATATAAACAGGTTGAAATGTCTTGGTCTATACTATCTTTATCACCTAAATTACAAATGAAATTATACACCATTTCACAGGTTGATGACATGCTAACATCAGAATACATATACAATGCATAATCATCAGGTTGTTGATGGTGGTCAATCATTATCTTAATGCCTTTAGCAGATTGGATTGGAGTTTCCATATCTCCAATTCGGTTCAACGCATTAAAATCTAAAGTGAAAATAATATCTGCTTGATTAATTACTGTGTCACAATCTTCCTGTTGTAGTTCGTATTTTAAAATTGAGGTTTCACTAGGCATCCACTTTAAAAAATCAGGATAATCATTAGGTGCAATTACTGTAACCTCATGATTGTACTTTTTAAGGTAATGGTATAAACCTAAGCTTGAACCTATAGCATCTCCATCAGGATTTTTATGAGGTACAATTACAATGTTTTTTTTGGAACTTAAAAGTTGTTTTATGCTGCTGTAATCTTCATTTGTCATATCTGGCGAAGATACAATTTTTTAATATTGCTTTATATTGTTTTTGTTAAGAAATACATTACTTTTGCAACCAAATTAAAATAAACAAATGGCAACAAATAGAACATTTACAATGCTTAAGCCAGATGCTGTTGAAAAAGGACACATTGGCGCAATATTAGAAAAAATAACTGCTTCAGGATTTAGAATTGTAGCAATGAAATTAACTCACATGACTACTGCAGATGCAAAAGCTTTTTATGCTATTCACAGTGAAAGACCATTTTTTGGTGAGTTGGTTGAGTACATGACTCGTGGACCAATTGTAGCAGCTATCTTAGAAAAAGATAATGCTGTTGAAGATTTTAGAACTTTAATTGGAGCTACTAATCCTGCTGAGGCTGCTGAAGGTACAATACGTAAAATGTATGCTGCTTCTATTGGTGAAAATGCTGTACACGGAAGTGATAGCGATGAGAACGCAGCTATTGAAGGTGCTTTCCATTTTTCAGGAAGAGAAATGTTTTAATAACATATAATTCATAAAAAAAGCAGCTCATTCAGCTGCTTTTTTTATTTATCGTAGGACTAGTTTTTTGATAACGTCTTTACCTAAACTTTCATTGAGCATAGCAATAATTTTTTCTTTTCCATAACTTAACTCTTCTCGTAAAACACTACTGCTTAACTGTACATAAAGTGTGTCTTGTTTTAAAACAATATTGGTAGTGTAGTTGTTTACACCATTTCCCATCATGTTTTCCCAAGCATTGCGCACATTTACCTTATCTAAACCTTGTTGTAGGTTGTTAGTGTCTACAAACTCTTTTAGGAGGTCACTAATAGGTGAGTGTTCGTTGTTGCGTTTGGACATTATTCTTCAAGATTTATAGGTTCGTAACGTTTATAAAGATACATATCTTTATTGGCATTAAGAATTAAAAGTTCATCTTTTGTTGCGTTTAAAACCGTTTCTTTCCAGCTGTGAAAAGGTGTTTTGTAATAGAGGTTTAAACTATCGTTTTCTAAGACAATCTTAAGTTGTTCAGCATCATTGGACGTTTCAAAAGTTCCTGAGAAATTAGGTTTCAACTTTTTTCTAAAACCTGTTAAGCTGTCAGTAATTTCAATATAATCTATAGTGCTGTTAAAATTGTAGTCGCGTTTTGAACCATCTTTTAAAGTTACTTCGTCAATTTCCCAATAACCTTCAACATGTTCTACAAATGTATCAGGATTGTTAGAGCAATTAAAAAATGCCATAAACACTAAGCTAACGCAAAAGGCTCTTATCATAATTCAAATATTTTATACGATTGATGAATTTGTTTCACAACATTTTCGGTACGTTCAGCATGCGTATCGCTTATAAAGAGTTGACCAAAATGCTCATCGTCAACAAGACCAACTATTTGTGCTACGCGTTGTTCGTCTAGTTTATCAAAAATGTCATCTAAAAGCAAAATAGGAGCAACACCACTTTCTTGTTTTAAGAAATCAAACTGAGCCAGTTTTAATGCAATTAAAAACGATTTTTGCTGTCCTTGGCTTCCAAATTTTTTGATAGGATATTGCTCAATTTCAAAAATAAGATCGTCTTTATGAGTGCCTACACTTGTATATTGTAAAGCTTTGTCTTTATTGAGGTTTTTGCTAAGGAGTTCGCTTAATTGTGCTTCAAACAAATCGCTTTTATAACTAAGATTTACAACTTCATTATTATTACTAATAGCATTGTAACGCGATTTAAAAATAGGAATAAAGGCTTTTAAAAAAGCATCTCTAGTTTTAAAAATAGAGGTTCCGTAAGTATTTAACTGGTCGTTATAAACCTCTAGTGTTTGGGCATTAAATGTATTGTTGAGTGCAAAATACTTCAATAACGCATTGCGTTGTGAGAGTACTTTGTTGTAGTTAATTAAATCGCTTAAATACTGTTTGTTGCTTTGTGAAATAACGTTGTCTATGAATTTTCGACGTGTATCGCTACCTTCAATAATTAGGTCTCTATCAGCAGGCGAAATAATTACCAAAGGAATAAACCCAATATGGTCGCTAAATTTATCGTACACTTTTCCATTGCGCTTAATCATCTTTTTTTGACCACGTTTTAGCGACACGATAATCTTTTCGGTTTTATCATCTTTGTCAAACACACCATCAACAACAAAAAAATCAGCATCGTGTTTTATGTTTTGTGTAGCTACAGGATTAAAATAACTTTTTCCAAAAGCTAAATGATAAATAGCATCTAAAACATTAGTCTTCCCAACTCCGTTTGAACCTACAAAGCAGTTTATCTTAGTGTCAAAAGCAAAGGATTGGCTTTCAAAATTCTTGTAATTAAGTAGGGAAAGGGAATTTAAAATCATAAAACAAACAATATATTGATGTTTTTGGTTAACAATTATGGAAAAGGATGTGCAAATTATTGAAAAATAACAAATAATTTACCTTTTATTTACCAATAAAAATTTTATTTTTGCGGCGCATAAATAGAGAATATATGGCAACTTATAAGAAAAGAGGATATAAACCAAAGACTAAAGAAGAAAAAGTTGAAGCTATTGAAGAACACTCAACAACAGCTGAAGTTTTTAACACTTTAGATGAAACAGCTTCTAAGACTGAAGAATGGGCTGTTAAAAATCAAAACTATATTTATATTATTGTTGGTGTAGCTGTTGCAGTTATACTTGGATACTTAGGTTACAATAAATTTGTTGCTGAACCAAAAGCTGGAGAAGCTATGAATGAAATGTATAAAGCACAACAATATTTTGACCAAGCGGTTAATGGTGTTGAAAAAGATTCTTTATATACATTAGCTTTAAATGGAGGTGAAGGTAAATATGGTATGGTTGATATTGCTGATAAATACAGTGGTACTCCTGCAGGTAATTTAGCCAACTATTATGCAGGTATGGCTTACTTAAACCTAAATAAATATTCTGAAGCAATTTCTTACTTAAACAATTTTTCAAGTGATGATATCATGTTAGCACCACTTGCAAAAGGAGGAATTGGTGATGCTTTTGTGCAATTGAATCAGCCAAAAGATGCTATGGATTACTACGAGCAAGCTATTGCAATTTCTAATAATGAGTTTACAACACCATTATATTTATACAAAGCTGGTACATTAGCATTGTCTCAAGGTGAAAACCAAAAAGCATTAAACTATTTTACAAGAATAAAAGAAGAATTTTCTGCTTCAAATGAAGCTTCTAATATAGATGTACTTATAGGAAAAGCAGAAGCAAGTTTATAATACATATGGCAACTGCAAATTTATCCGAATACGATAAAAACACAATCCCAAACGCGAAAGACTTTCGGTTTGGGATTGTTGTTTCTGAATGGAACGATACCATTACAAATGGCCTTTTTAAAGGCGCTTACGATACATTAATTGAGCATGGTGCTTTACCTGAAAACATTGTATATTGGCAAGTTCCTGGTAGCTACGAGCTAATTTATGGAAGCAAAAAAATGCAAGAGCAAATGGTAAATGCTGTTATTGCTATTGGTAGTGTTATACAAGGCGAAACAAAGCATTTTGATTTTGTTTGTGAAGCTGTTTCTCAAGGTATCAAAGACCTTAACGTGATGCGTGAAACACCAGTTATATTTTGTGTGTTAACCGACAACAATATGCAACAAGCAATTGATAGGTCTGGAGGTAAACATGGTAACAAAGGTGTTGAAGCTGCTGTTGCTGCAATAAAAATGGCAGAGCTTAGACGAAAAGCTTAAAAACACTATTCTTCATTTTAAAACTGTTAACAATTTTTAGCAGTTGAAAGGCTTGTTTTCCTAGCTTTTTAAGTACATTTGAAGTGTAACAACGATTATATTTTATAGTGGAGTTTTTTAAGCAACGTAAAAATAAACGTTTCAGTTATACACCTAAACATCTTAGAGACCAAGATGATACTGCCAAGAAAAGTGTTGAAGCACAATGGGAAGAGGTAAGAGCTGCTAACAAACGTAAGAAAAGTATTTTTACTACTTTACCCTTTTTGGTCTTGTTTTTGATTGGTGTATTAGTAATACTTTACATATTAAGTCGTTACGAATAATAAAGCGTTACATCATGTTTAAATTACGAAGAAATAAAAAGTTTGAATACACTCCTAGATACTATAAAGGTGAGGGAAGTCCTTATGAAATTAAGCATAAATTTGACGAACACAGGCAAACTGTAGGAAGCAATAAAGGATTAAAAACCAAGTTTGTTAATGCCATTGACGATTATAAGCATAATGAAGATACGGCAGGAGCCAACAGACGTGTATTGATTATTATAGGTGTATTGATTTTGGTTTTTTTGATTTTTATTGATTTTGACCTGTCAATATTCTTTTCAAAACGCTAATGGCAGACATTATTCAACTATTACCAGACCATGTTGCTAACCAAATTGCAGCAGGCGAAGTCGTGCAAAGACCTGCTTCAGTGGTTAAGGAGCTTCTCGAAAATGCAATAGATGCTGAGTCTACTGAAATAAAACTTATTATAAAAGACTCAGGTAAAACACTTATTCAGGTTATTGATAATGGTAAAGGCATGAGTGTTACTGATGCACGTTTAAGCTTTGAGCGTCATGCAACATCCAAAATACGCGCTGCTGAAGATTTATTCAATTTACATACAAAAGGGTTTAGAGGCGAAGCATTAGCTAGTATTGCTGCTATTGCTCATGTTGAACTTAAAACCAAACAAGAGCAAGACGAACTAGGAACCCAAATTGAGATTGAAGGTAGCGACCTTAAAGCTCAAAATGTTGTGGTAACACCTAAAGGAACGTCTTTAGCTGTAAAACATTTATTTTTTAATATTCCTGCTCGACGCAATTTTTTAAAATCTAATGCAGTAGAGTTACGACATATTATCGATGAATTTCATCGTGTAGCATTAGCGCATCCAAGTATTGTGTTTGCAATGTATCATAATGGCAGCGAAATTTTTAATCTACCAAGTAGTAATTACAGACAACGTGTAGTTAATATTTTTGGAGGTAAAACCAACGAAAAGTTAGTTCCTGTTGAAGAAACTACTGAAGTTCTAAAAATTTCAGGGTTTGTAGGAAAACCTGAGTTTGCTAAAAAGACAAAGAACGAACAGTTCTTTTTTGTAAATAATCGTTTTATCAAAAGTCCTTACCTTAATCATGCTATCAATTCAGCATTTGAAGGTTTGGTAAAAGATGGAGCGCATCCAAGCTATTTTTTAAATCTTACTGTAGATCCAAAAACTATTGATATCAATATTCATCCAACAAAAACCGAAATTAAGTTTGATGATGAACATACTTTGTATGCTATTTTAAGATCAGCAGTAAAACACAGCTTAGGGCAATTTAACATTGCGCCAGTTTTAGATTTTGATAGTGATCCTAACCTAAACACGCCTTACGATTATAAAGATAAGAGTGTTGCTACACCACCAACAATAGAAGTTGATAGAGATTTCAATCCTTTTAAGGAAAAAGTATCTCATGGAGTTGGAAGCAGTAAACCTGCAGTTACCTTTAAGAAACAAAATACATCTAGTTGGGACAGTTTGTATGTGGGATTAGAATCAAAAAGTACACAGCAAGACCATAATTTTAGTGAAGTAGAGTTTGAAAGCGATTCAAAAAATGAAACCTTGTTTGATGATTCGCAAACCGAAACTACACAAGCTACTTATCAGCTTCACAACAAATACATTGTGAGTACTATAAAATCTGGTATGTTGATGATAGATCAGCATAGAGCGCATCAACGTGTGTTGTACGAAAATTTATTGAAAAATATGACTGTGAAAGAAGCTGTTAGTCAGCAGTTGTTATTTCCGTTGCAGTTGCATTTTTCCTCAACAGAATTGCCAATACTTATTCAGTTAAAAGAAGACTTAGAAAGTACAGGTTTTGCATTTTCTAGCGTTAAAGACCATACTATAGAGATTACAGGTGTTCCTTTAGGTGTTCCTGAGAGTGAAGTGTCTATTATTTTAGAACAACTGATAAGTGATGTTGAGCAAGAAGTACCAGACAGTAATTTTAGTGCTACAGATTTATTAGCAAAATCTATGGCAAAAAGTTTAGCTATAAAAACAGGTCAATCGCTTAATAAACAAGAACAAGAGCATTTGGTAAATTCACTATTTGCTTGTAAGGAACCTACAGTTTCGCCAACAAATAAAACGACTTTTATAACCATGAGTGTTGATGATATCGACAAAAAATTTATGTAAGCTATGATGAGAATTACAGAAACGGTTAAGCACCTTATTATTATAAATGTCCTGGTTTTTATAGGATGTCAAGTTGTTGGAGATAAAGCCTTTGCTCTTTTATCTATGTGGTTTCCTGAAAACGACAACTTTCAAGTTTGGCAAATTTTTACGCATATGTTTATGCATCATCCTACATTTTATTTACATATTCTTTTCAATATGTTGGGTATATGGATGTTTGGGAGTCCTTTGGAGCAGATGTGGGGAAGAAATAAGTTTTTGTTTTTTTACTTTTCATGTGGATTAGGAGCAGTGCTTATTCCATTATTGATTGACTATGTACAATTTAATTCTATAATAAGTCCATTACTTGCTGATGGATTAGATAAAGAAACTTTAGTTTCAATTTTAAATCAAGAAAAGTACAACCCTGATTGGGTAAAAACTATAGGAGAAAGTAATTGGAACTCTTTGCAAAAAATATTTTATTCTAATAGTTTAGGAGCTTCTGGAGCCTTAATGGGACTTTTGGTTGCGTTTGGGATGTCTTTTCCAAATGCTGAGTTGATGTTGATTTTTTTGCCGATTCCTATTAAAGCAAAGTATTTTATTCCATTATTGTTAGGTTACGAAGTGATTTCAGGTCTCACAGGAGGGAATTCTATGTTTGGAGTTAGTGTTGCACATTTTGCTCACGTTGGTGGTGCATTAACAGGGTTTATAATTATGTGGTATTGGAAAAAAAATCAGTTTAATAAAAATAGATGGGATTAAATGACAACGCTTACACAAGACATACAAGACAAACTAAAACGTCTTAATGCCTTTGAAAAGATTATAGGTGTTAATGTTGTTATATATATAATTGGGTTTATACTTACTAAGGTTAAAAACACTACCAATGTATTGCATTGGTTTGAATTACCTGTGAGTCTTAACGATTTTATATATCAACCTTGGTCTATTTTCACCTATGGTTTTGTGCATTACGGCTTTTGGCATATTGCTCTAAATATGCTTATTCTGTATTTTATTTCTAACATGCTGGTTAATCTTTTTAGTGTAAAGCTATCTTTGAATATTTACTTTTTAGGAATTTTATTTGGCGGACTTGCATTTGTATTGGTTCATACACTTTTTTCTGGAAGCTTGGTAAATTATACATTGCCATTGGTAGGAGCATCAGCAGGAGTAAGGGCCCTAATTATTTTTTTAAGTGCTTATATGCCTAATAAAGAAGCACGATTGGTAACCATAAATATTAAGCTTTGGTATATAGGTGTAGCAATGGTTGTTATTGATATTCTTGGATTGTTTACCATAAACCAAGGTGGTTATGTAGCGCATTTAGGAGGAAGTTTGTTAGGATATTTATATGCACAACAATTAACTAAAGGAAATGATATAGGCAAAGGCTTTGAGCGTATAATGGATAGCGTTGCTAGTATGTTTAAACGAAAGTCACCTTTAAAAACAGTTCATAAGAGCAAGAAAAAACCGTTTGCAGGCCATAATAAAGACGACTTTAATGAGTTTACTAAACAAAAACGAATTGACCTCATTCTAGATAAAATCAGTAAAAGCGGTTATGAAAGTTTAACTAAAGAAGAAAAAGCGTTTTTATTTAAATCAGGTAAGGATTAAAAGTCTATGAAGCGACTAAAATTGGTAGATAAATTGGTGTTCTTCGTTAATTCCATTGTAGCGACAATGTTGCTGCTGTCTTATATTTTACCTTATGTGTCGCCTAAAAACTTCGCTTTATTATCAGTTTTAAGTCTTGCAGTTCCTTTCTTAATACTACTCAATATTCTATTTTTTGTGTATTGGCTTTTAAAAGTGAAAAAGCAGCTTTTACTATCACTTATTATATTGTTTATTGGGTATAACTATCTGTTTTCATTGTATAAATTTTCATCATCCAAGAATATTGAAGATCCAAATAATATTTCAGTAATGAATTATAATGTGAGGTTGTTTAATGTATTTGAATGGATTCCTGATGAAACCGTTAAAACTCAAATAGTCGATTTTATTTCTGAAAAACAGCCTGATGTGTTAAGCATGCAAGAATACAGGCCTGATGAAGCTATTAACTTAAAAGGATACTATAAGTACGAAGAGCTTTCAGGTAAAAAGGTGAAAAACGGTCAAGCAATATTTTCTAAATTTCCTATAATAAATTCGGGTTCTATTGAGTTTCCAAACACTAGTAATAATGCCATTTTTGTAGATATAGTTAAGGCTAAGGACACGATAAGAATTTATAATGTGCACTTACAATCGCTTGGTATTGATCCAACGGTTGAAAAATTAGCAAATGAGTCTTCTGAAAACTTATTTAAGCGTGTAAGTAAAACGTTTAAAATGCAGGAGAGACAAACCGAGTTGTTTTTACAGCATAAAGCAAGATGTAAGTATAAAATGGTTATTTGTGGAGACTTTAATAACACTGCCTATTCCTATGTGTATAAAGAGATAAAAGGCGATTTGCAAGATGCTTTTGTTGAAGGAGGCAATGGCTTTGGACGTACGTTTAACTTTAAGTTTTTTCCTGTGAGAATTGACTTTATTTTAGCTGATGATGCTTTTGAAGTAAACGGTTTTAAAACTTTTGATGTTGAATTATCTGACCATTATCCTATACTTGCTAAATTAAAATTAGCGAAGTAGTTTATGGAAGCTGTTGAGACTCTAAATAACTCATAGCATTTGTTCCTTCATTAAATAACAAATCCAATATGCTCAAATTAGAAATGAACCCATGTTTGTCATCAAAGACTTGTGTGTAGGAGTCAAAATTATGAGGTTGTTCTTTTCTGCTGTTTGCTAAAAATCTATAATCGGTTTTGTGGTTTGGTTCTATTTCAAAATGCTCAGTAGCAGAAAACTCAAAAGGTAATTGAAGACACTCAAAAACAACTTCTAAACATTTCAAATTAAAGTCTAAAAGAAATGTCTCATTACCAGTAAATAAAGGTTGAAATTCGTCTTCATAAAACTCAAAAAAAGGAGACGTTCTGTAAGCCGATTCTAATGATTTCCAATGTAAATCCTGCCATCTACTATCATTAGCAATTTTTACATCCTTATAAAGTTGACGGTTTTTTTGTGTATGCTTTATAGGAATGTTTAAAAGCAGCTTTCCATTAGCTGCATAAATGTATGCACGATTTCTATAGGTTTGTTTTTGGTAATTATCACAAACCTCAAACGTTAAATTATCAGCTTTAGCAATAGTAACAAAGTGAGCTATACTAGGGAAATATGTAGGATGAATAAGGGTATCCATTTATAAAATAAATGTATTATGCCTTTTTACGTTTACGCCATTTATTAAACCCAAACCAACCTAAAAGTAATACCAAAAATGGGATGAGGTATGACGTTGGTTTTCCACTACCACCTACAGTTGTAAAGAAACGCTCCCAACGTGGTTTTCCGTTTTCCCAACTCATCCAGATAAAAACTGGTTTTCCAACTACGTGGTCAAACGGAACAAATCCCCAAACTCTTGAGTCTTGTGAGTTATGGCGATTGTCTCCCATCATCCAATAGTAATCTTGAGCAAACGTGTAGGACGTTGTTGGTTGGTCGTCAATTATAATTTGATTTCCGTTTACTGAAAGTTTATGACCTTCATAAGCAGTGATAATGCGTTTGTAAAGCGGTAAATTTTCTAAAGTTAACTCTATTGTTTTTCCTTTTTCAGGAATATATAACGACCCGAAATAATCATTATTCCAGTTGTAATTCACATTACTAGGAAAAATACCAGCATCTCTAACACCATCTTCATTTTTTAATGGTACAACACTGGCAACTTCAGGATGGTTCTTTAAACGTGCTACAGCTTCGTCAGTTGCTGCTGGAATTAAATATGAACCTTCAGTAGTTCCATAACCTAAACCATCAGTTATATCATATCTTGATAATAAATTCATGATATCATTAGGATGTAGGTTGCGCTTAAAGGTAATATCATATGAAAACTGAAGTTTAGCTCTATCTGGTAAATCATTTGGCTTACCGTTAATGTATACATACCCATCTTTTAAAGACAGCGAATCACCAGGAATACCAACACAGCGTTTTACATAGTTTGTTCTTTTGTCAATTGGCTTATAGTAGAATTTGTCAGTATGACGCATGTTCTTCATAGTGTCCACAGGCCAGTTGAAAACCACTATATCATTTCTCTTTATCTTTTGAAAACCAGGAAGTCTAAAGTATGGTAATTCAAATTTTGGAATGTACGATTTTACTTTTGCTACTGGTATTGTATCGTGTACCATTGGTGTAGCTATGGTGGTCATTGGTGTACGAGCACCATAATGCACTTTACTTACAAAAAGAAAATCACCTACTAAAAGTGTTTTTTCTAAAGACGATGTTGGAATTGTAAAAGGTTGGATAAAATAAGTGTGAACAATAGTTGCCGCAACTATGGCAAATAAAATCGAGTTTACCCAATCTCCTAAACCGGTTTTAGGGTGTAAGTCTCTGTTTTCAATATATTTTACATCTGCTACATAATTGAGATAGAAATTATAAAATCCAAGTAAAACAACAGCTAATAACGTATCAGTTGCTGAGTTTTTGCCAAAGCTTCTTGCTGTTTCAACCCAAACTACAGGAAGCATTATAAGATTAACAATAGGAACAAAAAGTAAAATAGTCCACCACCAAGGACGATTAATGATTTTCATTAATACTACAGCATTGTAAAATGGTATAAAGGCTTCCCAAGCTTTTCTACCTGCTTTAATATAAAGTTTCCATGTGCCTAGACCATGTATTATTTGAATAGCAAATAAAAAAATTAACCACTGTGTACTCGTCATTTTATGTTTTTTTTATGAGTTGAAAAGTATTTAAAAACGTTACAAACCTTTGTGCAATTAACCAATGTTTAACACATCGTTCATTGAAAATACACCTTTTTTCCCAATAATCCATTCGGCTGCAACAACAGCACCTAAAGCAAACCCATCTCTATTGTGGGCAGTATGCTTTATTTGAATAGTATCTACATTGGATTGATAAGTGATTTCATGTGTTCCAGGGACGTTTTCAATACGTTTTGCGTCTATTTTTATGTCTTTTGGATTTGGGTTATCTAATGTCCAATTGTCGTAATTGGAATTTTTAATAATGTCTTCAGCTAGTGTAATGGCAGTTCCACTTGGTGCATCGAGTTTTTGAGTATGATGAATTTCTTCCATCGCAACATTGTATTGAGGTTGCCCATTCATAAGTTTTGCCAATACTTTATTAACTTCAAAAAAGATATTTACACCTAAGCTAAAATTTGAGGCATAAATAAAAGCACCATTTTGCGCTTTGCATAAATTAACTGCTTTGTCATAATCTTTTAACCAACCTGTTGTCCCAGATATAACTGGAACATTATTGAGTAAGCAGTTTGAAATATTATTGTAAGCAGCTTCAGGAATACTAAAATCTATTGCAACATCGGCATCAGTAATGGTGTATGCTGTGTCTAATTTAGCTTTTATAACAATGGTATGGCCTCTTTCTTCAGCAATTCTTTCAATGGTTTTTCCCATTTTTCCATATCCTAATAAAGCTATCTTCATAATTTAAGTATCGTTTGTGTATTGCTAAGCTAAAACTTGAAATTTACTGTCACACCCAAATCAGAAGTGTTTTCAAGCTCATTATATTTAAAATGAGGCTTTAGAGCTAAATTTTCGTCGACGTTGTATTGGAGTAGGTGCGCGTCAACATTAGCATCAATAATATTTAAAGCATAAATACCAATGGTTACTAATAATGAAATTTCTTTATTTCGTCTTAGCGATTCTTGTGCTCTAATAAGTCCATCGTTAGAAACTCTTGGAGAGGCTAGAGGAGTTGTGCCATCGGCTTGGGTTCCCCAAAATTCATCGTTTGAGTAGCCTGCTAATCGGCTTTTGTATGCATCTCTATAACGATGATACTCTCTATTGTTGTGGTCGTAAATTAAAATTCCGGTTGTAATAGCACCAACAACAATAGGGATTTTCCAATATTTTTTATTGTAAGCTTGACCTAAACCAGGTAACACTGCAGAATAAAATGCAGCTTTTGAAGGCGCAAGAATGTTTATAGGCTCACGAGTTATGGTGTCGTTCACTACCATAAGGTCAGTATCTACTTTGGTGCTGTCGCTTTCTGTTTGTGAAAAGCAAGTAGAACCTATAAAAAGTAAAAATAGAATACTATAAAATGTCTTATTTGGCACTTTTAACAAGTTTTTGTATACGATTAAAATCTTCTTCAGAATGGAAAGGAATCGTAATACTACCTTTACCATTCTTTGATACCTTAACGTTTATTTTATGGCCAAAGTATTCTGAAAACTCTTTTATGCCTTTTTTAATATATTTTGGAAGTTCTTGCTTTTCTGGGACAGTTACAGTATTGCTAGAATGATAGTTTTTTACCAGTTTTTCAGTTTCTCGTACCGAAAGTTTATTAGTAATTATTTTTTCATAAATAGCTAACTGAGTATTTTGATCTTCAATGTTAATAATTGCTCTACCATGACCCATTGATATAAATCCATCTCGCATTCCTGTTTGGATGATTGGATCTAGTTTGAGTAAACGTAAATAGTTGGCAATAGTAGAACGCTTTTTACCAACACGATCACTCATTTGTTCTTGCGTTAAATTGATTTCGTCAATTAAACGTTGGTAAGATAGCGCAATTTCTATTGGGTCTAAATCTTGACGTTGAATGTTTTCAACAAGAGCCATTTCTAGCGACTCTTGGTCATTGGCTATTCTAATATAAGCAGGAATAGTTTCAAGACCTATTAATTTTGAAGCTCTAAACCTACGTTCTCCAGATACCAGTTGGTATTTGTTGAATTCTAGTTTTCTTACTGTTATAGGTTGAATAACTCCAAGCTCTTTAATTGAGGATGCTAGTTCACGTAAGGCTTCTTCGTTAAAGTTTGTACGAGGCTGAAAAGGGTTAATCTCAATAGCTTCAATATCTAAATCAACAATATTACCAATTACCTTATCTGCATTTTTGTCCTGAACTGAATTGATATCATTAGAAGGGTCTTTAAGCAGTGCTGAAAGTCCTCTACCTAATGCTTGTTTTTTTGTTGCCTTCGCCATTAGCCATTCTTTTTAATAATTTCCTTTGCCAAACTTAAGTAATTTGTAGCACCTTTACTACTTACATCGTAGTTAATAATGCTTTCACCATAGCTAGGAGCTTCACCTAATCTTACATTACGCTGAATAATGGTTTCAAAAACCATATCACTAAAATGCTTTTGAACTTCTTCTACAACTTGATTTGAAAGTCGTAAACGTTGGTCATACATGGTTAAAAGCATACCTTCAATATCCAAGTTTTGATTATGGATTTTTTGAACACTTTTTACGGTGTTTAGTAGTTTGCCTAAACCTTCCAAAGCAAAATATTCACATTGAATTGGAATAATCACAGAGTCTGAAGCCGTTAAAGCGTTTAATGTTAACAAACCTAACGATGGTGCACAGTCAATTAAAATATAATCGTAAGATGATTTTAGGTGAGAAACCGCTTTTTTAAGCATGTACTCACGTTCATCTTTATCTACTAGTTCAATTTCAATAGCCACTAGGTCAATATGAGCTGGAATAATATCTACATTTGGTGAATCGGTAGACATTATACATTCTTCAGCTGAAGTAGTATGCTCTAATAATTGATAGGTTCCTATTTCAATAGTTTCAACATCAATACCAAGACCTGAAGTAGCATTGGCTTGAGGGTCAGCATCAATGAGCAACACTTTTTTTTCTAAAACACCTAAAGATGCGGCTAAGTTAACAGAAGTAGTTGTTTTACCTACTCCTCCCTTTTGATTGGCAATTGCAATGATTTTACCCATTAATATGATTTGGTTTTTTGTCCCGTAAAAATACAATTATTTACGAGTTTATAAAATGGAAGTTGTTAACAGTTCGTGAATATTTATGTAATGCACTTAACCGCTATTAATCAATCAAAATCTCCAAAATCTTTATAGCAGCATCACTAATTTTTGTTCCAGGTCCAAAAACAGCCACAGCTCCTGCATCAAATAAATATTGATAGTCTTGTTTTGGTATTACGCCACCAACAATTACCATAATATCATCACGACCATAACTTTTAAGTGCTTCAATAACTTGTGGAACTAGAGTTTTATGTCCTGCAGCTAATGATGAAACGCCTAAAATATGTACATCGTTTTCTACAGCTTGTTTAGCGGCTTCTTGTGGTGTTTGAAACAGTGGACCAATATCTACATCAAAACCAACATCAGCATAACCTGTAGCTACAACTTTTGCACCACGATCATGACCATCTTGTCCCATTTTTGCTATCATAATACGAGGACGTCGTCCATCTTGTTCAGCAAATTTATCAGCTAATTCTTTAGCTTTTTTAAAGGATTCGTCGTCTTTGATTTCTTTACTATACACACCACTAAATGATTTAATTTGCGCTTTATAGCGACCAAAAGCAGCTTCTAAAGCATCACTTATTTCTCCTAAAGTTGCTCGTTCTCGAGCTGCTTCTACAGCTAAAGCTAATAAATTTTCTTGTCCTGTTTTAGCAACTTCAGTTAATTTTGATAATGCTGCTTGTACTTTTCCGGTATTTCTTTCTGCTTTAATGGCTTTTAAGCGTTCTATTTGGGAGTTGCGTACAATTTGGTTGTCAACTTCAAGTGTAGCGATTGGATCTTCTTCTTGTAATCTATATTTGTTTACACCAACTATAATGTCTTGACCAGAATCAATTCGAGCTTGCTTTCGTGCAGCAGCTTCTTCAATTCTAATTTTAGGAATACCAGCTTCAATAGCTTTTGTCATTCCGCCTAATGCTTCAACTTCTTCAATCAATTCCCATGCCTTTTGAGCAATGTCATGTGTTAGTTTTTCAACATAATAGCTTCCTGCCCAAGGGTCAACAGTTTTCGTAATATGGGTTTCTTCTTGTAAAAATATTTGTGTGTTACGCGCAATTCTAGCCGAAAAATCTGTTGGTAGTGCAATAGCTTCATCCAATGCATTGGTGTGTAAACTTTGTGTGCCACCAAAAGCTGCAGCTGCAGCTTCAATAGTTGTTCGTGCTACATTATTAAAAGGATCTTGTTCTGTTAAACTCCAACCACTGGTTTGACAATGGGTTCGCAATGCTAAAGATTTTGAATTTTTAGGATTGAATTGTTTTACCAATTTAGCCCAAAGCATTCTTGCAGCACGCATTTTGGCAATTTCCATAAAATGGTTCATTCCAATGGCCCAAAAGAACGACAATCGTGGAGCAAAGGTGTCAATATCCATTCCTGCATCAAGCCCTTTTCTAATGTATTCTAATCCATCAGCTAAAGTATAAGCCAATTCAATATCACAAGTAGCACCAGCTTCTTGCATGTGGTATCCGGAAATACTAATACTATTGAATTTAGGCATGTTTTTACTGGTATATTCAAAAATATCTGAAATGATTTTCATGGATGGTGTAGGAGGATAGATGTAAGTGTTTCTTACCATAAACTCCTTTAAAATGTCGTTTTGAATAGTACCAGCTAACTGTTCAGGTTTTACACCTTGTTCTTCGGCAGCAACAATGTAAAATGCCATAATTGGTAGTACAGCACCATTCATGGTCATAGATACACTCATCTTGTCTAGCGGAATTTGATCGAAGAGAATTTTCATGTCCTCAACACTATCAATAGCAACTCCTGCTTTTCCAACATCTCCAACAACACGTTCGTGGTCACTATCATATCCACGATGTGTAGCCAAATCGAAGGCTACAGACAATCCTTTTTGACCTGCAGCAAGATTACGTCTGTAAAAAGCGTTACTTTCTTCTGCTGTTGAAAATCCTGCATATTGACGAATAGTCCATGGTCTTCGAACATACATTGTGCTGTATGGACCACGAAGGTTTGGAGCTATTCCAGCTACAAAATTTAGATGTTCAATATCTTTAAGGTCATCTTTAGAGTAGGTTGATTGAACATTTATGTCTTCTGCAGTCATAAAAAGCCCTCTCTGTCCTTCGGACATCTCTCCCAAAGGGAGCGAATTTTGGTTTTTTGCTCTTGATTCTTGCTTCTTTATGGTAATATGTTGAATGTTTTTTCTAGACATTATAAAATCATTTTTTGAAGAAATGGGTCAAAATAGACGTCAAAAGGTGTGGTTAGGTTAATGAAGACCGTTTTGTGATTAGACGAAATAATATAAGTTGTACTAAAGGTTGATGTTTGTTTAGCTTCATTATCAATTCTGTGTACAACTTTGAAAATTTGCGGACCATTACTCGCATTATACTTGGCTGTGATTTTAGTGAATTTTAAATCGGTGTTTTCAGCTACTCTTTCATTGCCAAGACGTATCATTCCTAATAAATATTGAGCGTCTCTTTTGTAAAGTGGCATATAAGGCATTGTGTTTATACTATAGGTAGAACGCGTGGTTTCATCAAAATATAAATACAAATTACCTTCCAATTCTCTCATAGACTTTAGTCTTTTAGACTCGTACTCATAGTCTTTTTTTGTGGCTAAAGAATCTAGTAATTGTTGATACTCTACTGATGAGTAACGTTTAAAAACATCAGGTAGATATATTTTTATGCCATCGTCTTCAAGCATGTGGTATTTACCAAAAATTTCGTCTTCAGCATTTAATTCTATCCAGCTTTTGACGTCATTGGCAACATTAAGACACGATTGAAATGTTACTACAACAATTAATAATACTGTTATTTTAATGGTTGTGACCTTCATGCGAATCTTTTGATTCAATTTCTTTTTTTACAGGTTTCTTATTGAAATCTATGTTTGCTTCTGGTTGTTTGTTAAAGTCTACACCAAATAGTTTAGCATAGTATAAATCTAATGCTACAAAAAGAGCTAAATACTTGTCTTTTGTTATGCTTATGGTGTTTCGTCTTAATTCTTCGCTATACATTCTGTAGCTCATACTATTAGTGTCAACTAAAGCATTGAAAGTAATTTTTAAATCACCTTCTTGCATATTAGAAGCAATACAAGCGACTAAAGGGTTAGCGTAGTTTAAAGTATAATCACCCTCTTTAGTATTCCATAAATCGGATTTAGATTTTAAAGCTTCAAACAGTTCTTTTGTGTGTTTTGATGTGATAGCTATATAATTAACTTTATTAACTCTTACATCGCTTAAAAACCTAACATAAGACCTATTTGGACTTTGGGTTTTTGGATCGTAAGCGTTTATTAAATCTTTTTCAAAAGACATTAATGCTTCGTTAAGTAGAAGAGAGTCTTTACTTTTGCAGTCTTTTAATTCGTTATTGTTAGCATATTTGTAATCTACTTCAGGCGTTTTTGGTTCTTGCTTACAGTTCCACAATACTAAACTTGCAATAAGGCATGTAATAATTAATTTAAACTTCATGATGTTGTGTTTATTCATTATTAATTCGTTCTTGTTCCATTGACTCAGCTAACCTGTTTTCAATTATTGGAGCAATAAGTGTTTTTACAGGATTGTGTTTTACAAAAGGGTATAGCTCAAGCTCGTGTTTCATTTTATCGTTAGGGTTTGGATGCTTGTTTGTTCCTAATAAAATGAGTTTGTTAGCATTAAAATCTTCTTGTTCTTTAGTAGCACTTTCTTTTATTTTACGTTGAATAGTGCCTTCTTTAAGTTGGTTTAAAAACCCACCATTACTTTCTATATCTTTAAATAATGCTAAGGCTTTTTCTGAAATTTGCTCAGTTAACGTTTCTACATAATAATTACCATCGGCAGGATTATTGACTTTGTCAAAGTAACTTTCGTGCTTTAAAACTAATAACTGATTTCTCGAGATTCGCTCTCCGAATTCGTTGTCTTTATGATAAATAGCATCATAAGGTAAATTACATACCGAATTTGAGCCACCAAGAATTGCACTCATACACTCTGTTGTAGTACGTAGCATATTGGTGTTATAATCATAAAGGGTTTTATTGCGCTTTGAAGGTGTAGCAAAAATGTGACACTGTGTATTAAAATTGAAAGCTTCGGCAAGTGTTGAAAACAACAATCTTAAAGCACGAAGTTTGGCAATCTCAAAGAAATAATTTGTGCCTACTGAAACATTAAAAATAATGTTGAATTCTTTTTTTGCTTCAGTTGAAAGTAGTGCATCAAGATGATTGAAATATTCATTAACATGTGCTAGCGCATATGCTAATTGTTGCACAATAGTTGCTCCAGAATTTTGATATAAAGCAACATCAACACTTAAAGAATTGGTACTTTTTACAATACTTTCAAAAATAGAATGATCGGTTTTTAAGTCTTTAAACCAATTGCCAGCTCTTGCTAATTGACCAATAATATCTGTTGGGATATAAACCTTGTCTTTTGAAGTTTTGCTGAGGATTTCAGTAACGTATTCAGTATCTAAAAACTGTAATTCAAAATAGAGTAGCGTAGTGTTGGTGTCAATTGATTTGAGGAGTTCTTCTAAGTTTATTTTAGTGTTAGGAATAATAAACTTGATGCTTTCGGCTCCTCTAGAAAGTGCATCATTAGCTTTTTCGTTGGATTTCTTAGCATCAGCAACAAAAATAGTTTGGCAAATGTGCCATTGTGTTGCTTTAGCATCTGAAATTTCAGGAAGTGTATCAAACTCATCAGCATGATAAAATGGTCTTACATCAATGCCTTCGTTTGATTTCCATATTAGTGTATCATTATAATCAGCACCTTTAAGGTCAGCTTGAATTTTTTGTTTCCATTGCTTTGATGAAACATCATCAAAGGTGGAAAATAATGGATTATTTTTCATTACTCTGTTTTGCTAAGCTATCTTCGTACTCAATGATATAAATCTCTTCATTTTCCTTTTTCATATAGTATTTTTCTCGAGCTAGTTTTTCAATACCTTCTTCGGTTTTTAGCTCTTTAATAGCTTTATTGTCTTTTTCAATTTCCTTTTTATAATACTCTTTTTCGTTTTCTAAATCCTCCATTTCTGAATTTAATTCATGATGAATTAAAAAGGAGTTAGTGTCAAAAAACAGCATCCATATTGCAAAAGGCACAAGTATGATTACAAAAAGATTTTTGAAAGGTTTTAAATATTTTATGTTTTTCTTTTTTGGCATTGTAAGTTACAAGCGTTGATTAATAATAGTTTTAACTATATCAACTGCTACAGTATTGTACTTATTGTTTGGTATAATAATGTCTGCATACTCTTTCATAGGTTCTATAAATTGCTGATGCATAGGTTTTAATGTGTTTTGGTAACGCGATAATACTTCGTCAATGTCTCTTCCTCTTTCAGAAATATCTCGTTTTAAACGACGTATAAGGCGTTCATCACTATCAGCATGCACAAATATTTTTATATCAAACATGTCTCTCAACTCTGGATTGGTAAGGATAAGAATACCCTCAACAATCATCACTTTTCTTGGTTTGGTTTTTACAACATCACCTGTTCTGTTATGTTTTACAAAAGAGTAAACAGGTTGGTCTATTGTATTTCCTTTTTTTAACTCTTTAAGGTGTTCTTCCAAAAGTTCAAAATCGATAGAACGAGGATGGTCAAAATTGATTTTTACACGTTCGTCATAACTCAAATGAGACGTATCTTTGTAATATGAGTCTTGAGAGATGACCCCAACTTCACCTTCGGGAAGTTGAGCTAATATTTGATTAACCACAGTTGTTTTACCACAACCAGTTCCTCCTGCGATTCCTATAATGAGCATATTTTTTGTTTAGAATTTAGGCAAATTTAAGTATTTACAAGAAAAATTAAGGCTGAATTTTTGAAACTTCATCTTCGGTAATCATTTTATTATTGGTGTTTCCCCAAGAGTTTGTAATGTAATTCATTACATCGGCAACTTCTTGGTCGCTTAGTCCTAAAGGTGTCATTACATTATCATATTCAACACCATTAACTGTTATTTTTCCTTTTTGTCCGTACTTAATAGCTTTTATACTTTCAGCTCTTTTGTTCATTAAATAATCCGATTTTGCCAAAGGCGGAAATGTGCGTGGTACACCTTGTCCGTTTGGTAAATGGCAAGCCATACAAAAGTCGTTGTACACTTCAGAACCACGTTGTATACTTTCTTGTATTTCTGGGCTTTTATCTTCTTTCTTGCTATTGCAAAACGTTAATGTAGCGAAAGCTATAATAAATAATAGTGGTTTGGTTTTTATCATTTTTTTGGTAACAGTTTTACAATTCCTAAGTTTTCAATGCCTACATAAATGTAACCGTCTAGTCCTTGGTTTATTGAACGCACACGGCCTAAGTTGTCTAAAAGACGTTCTTCCTTAATTACTTTACCATCTTTGATGACACATTTATCAAGGTATTGAAATTTTAATGAACCAACTAGAAGGTCTCCTTTCCAACCAGGATATTTATCGCTAGTTATAAAAGCCATTCCGCTAGGAGCAATTGAAGGATCCCAATAATGAAAGGGTTGTTCCATGCCTTCTTTTTCGGTAATGTCAGTAAATTTTGTTCCACTATAATTGATACCATAACTTATAACTGGCCATCCGTAATTTTTTCCAGGTTTTATAATATTGATTTCGTCTCCTCCTCTAGGACCATGTTCATGAGTCCATATTTCACCAGTTTCATAGTGTAAAACCATACCTTGCGGATTTCTATGACCATAGGAAAAAATTGCAGGTTTTGCGTTAGGTGTGTTTACAAGCGGATTATCTATTGGGATTGACCCATCACTATTTAACCTATAAACTTTCCCGCAATCTCTTGTTATGTCTTGTGGGTTTGTATCTCTATCTCCACGTTCACCAATAGTAAAATATAAATACCCTTGGTTGTCAAAAACTATTCTTGAACCAAAATGTTGACCTCTTGTTGTATTAGGACTAGCTTTGTACAATAGTTGTTTATCAACTAAAGTGTTGTTTTTTAGTTTTGCTCTCATTAAGGCTGTGTTGCCTCCTTTTTCTTCTCCTTCAGGAGATGCATAGGTGAAATAAATCCAACCGTTATCTTTATACTCAGGATGTAAACAAATGTCCAATAAACCTCCTTGACCTCTTACATATATTTCCGGTAAACCAGAGATAGTAGTTTTTTGACCATTTTTAAAATGAATGAGTTCACCACTTTTTTCAGTAATTAGTATTGAGTTATCAGGTAAAAATGCAAATCCCCAAGGTATATTAAGTTCTTTTACAACTAGTTCGTAATCGTGGTTTGTATTTACGGGATTTTTATCTTGAGCGCAAGCAAAAACACTTAATAATGCTATAAAAAGCATGTACTGTTTTTTAAATTTCATATAAAAATGATTTTGAGCTTAAATTTAATGATAAAATGTGTCAGTTTTTAAAAAAAGGTATATATTTGCAGTCCTAAAAATGATAACCAAAATTCGGGGTGTAGCGTAGCCCGGTTATCGCGCCGCGTTTGGGACGCGGAGGTCGCAGGTTCGAATCCTGCCACCCCGACTTTAAAAGCTGAACTGTTTTGTTCAGCTTTTTTTTTATTCAATACGTTTGTAGTTTTCTGAGTAAATACGGTTACCCTCATCATCAACTTCAATTTGACTAAAGGTGTTTTCTTTTAAGTCGAGCTCGTATTTAAATTCTTTTCGTTCATTAATAATTTTTTTCATCATTTTAGAGCCATAATCCAAAACTTCGGTAAGCGTATCACCATTAATATTATAATATCCATAACCAAACCATTCAGTACTGTCGGTTGGTACATTTTTACTCCACATTACTTTGGTTGAGGTATACATTTTTACTTGACGATAACCTGTAGATGGGTTAAACGAATCGGATACTTTATTGTTGATGTAGTTATAAAAACCTACCAATTCCCAAGTGCCTTCTAGTGACGCGTTGATTGAATCTTGTGTTTTAGTGTTGTCTTGGACGTTTTGATTTGCATTGTTTTTACAAGCAATTACTAATAGAGCAGTGAATATTATTAGTGCTAAATGTTTCATGACAGAATGTTTTAGTTTTAAATGTGTTGCCTTCTAAATTTACAAAAATCTACTGGTATTTTTAAACTATTCAATGTAAAAAATATGTAGCTATGTATAATTTTTACTTATAGTTGTATACAAACTGTTAATAACTTATATGTAAGGATTTGCCCAAAAAACCTACTTTTGTTTAGTAAAATTAATGATACGATTATGTCTGAAACAATTGAAAAAGTAAAGTGTTTGATAATAGGTTCTGGACCTGCAGGTTATACAGCAGCTATTTATGCAGCAAGAGCAAATATGTCTCCAGTTTTATACCAAGGAGCACAACCAGGAGGACAATTGACAACTACTAATGAAGTTGAAAATTTCCCAGGTTACCCTGAAGGAATAACTGGTCCTGAAATGATGATTCAGTTACAAAAACAGGCTGAGCGCTTTGAAACTGACGTAAGAGATGGGTGGATTACCAAAGTAGATTTTTCTGGTGATGTTCACAAAGTATGGGTAAATGATACTAAAGAAATACACTGCGATACAGTTATAATTTCTACAGGAGCTTCAGCAAAATATTTAGGATTAGAATCTGAACAAAAATATTTAAAATTAGGAGGAGGTGTTTCTGCATGTGCTGTTTGTGATGGCTTTTTCTACAGAAATCAAGAAGTAGTGATTGTTGGAGCAGGAGATAGTGCTTGTGAAGAGGCACATTATTTATCTAAGCTTTGTAAAAAGGTAACAATGCTTGTAAGACGTGATGAGTTTAGAGCTTCAAAAATTATGGCTGAACGCGTTAAAAACACACCAAATATTGAAATACTATTCAATACTGAAACTGAAGAGGTTTTAGGAGATGGACAAGTAGTTACAGGTGTTAAAGTGTTTAATAACCAAACTGATGAGAAGCACGAAATTCCTGCAACAGGATTTTTTGTAGCTATTGGACATAAGCCTAATACTGATATTTTTAAAGATTATTTAGATTTAGATGAAACTGGATATATTATAAATGTTCCTGGAACATCTAAAACTAATGTAGAAGGTGTTTTTGTGAGTGGTGATGCTGCCGATCATGTTTACCGACAAGCAATAACTGCTGCTGGAACAGGTTGTATGGCTGCTCTTGATGCAGAACGTTGGTTAGCTGCAAAAGATACTACTTTTGAAGTTAGTACTTCTACCTATAACTAGAACATAAATAATAGAGATAAAAAAAACCGAAGTTTATAGCTTCGGTTTTTTTTATGTATTAAAGTTTAAATATTATAAACTTTCTGGTAGTGTGTATGTTCTGCCTTTGTTTTGTTCTTTTAAGTAATCCATAAGAGGAGCAAAATAGTCTAACATTGGTTTTGCACTCATTTCGCTACCAACACTTTCTTTTAATAACTCTCTCCAATCATTATTAGCACCAGATTTTAAAACTTCTTTAAGGAAATCTCCAACAGGTTTGCTACCATAGTAATTTGTAGCATGTGGATCTTGCTTCAAGATATTTTTAGAAATATGGTCATGGAATTGGAATAATAAAATATAAGATACTGCATAATCGTAATATTGAGCAGCATCATTGTTGATGTGTGTTTTTGAAGCAGCATCACAAAACTCTTCACCTCTTTCAGAAGGAGGAACCATACCTTGGTATTTTTGAGCGAGTTCCCACCATTTTTTGTTGAACTCATCCTTTGGAAGGTTTTCAGCATAAACAGCATTTTCAAACTCAGTCATTACACCTGCTGAGAATGGTAAAAACACAACATAGTTTAAAGCTTCTTTTAATAGGTTTTGAGTTTCATCAATTTCAACATTAGCATCAACTAATCCTTTTTCAGCTAAAAATGGCTTTTGCATAGCAGCTAAACCTAATAAACTACCAATAGCTTCGTGGTATCCTCTGTTTGCGCCTCCACGTAATAAAGGTGGAACATCAGGATTGGTGTAAGCTTGATAATAATAAATATGACCTAATTCATGATGAATAGTCTCATAATAATCGGCAGTTGCTTCAACACTCATTAGACAACGTAAGTCGTTTTCTAAATCCATATGCCATGCAGAAGCATGATTATTCTTTTTGTAAGGTGCATCAGCAGGTAAAGGATACATGCTAGATTTTTCGTAGAAACTTGCAGGTAATGGGTCAAAACCAATACTCTTATAGAAGTTTTCACCTTCTTTTACAATCCACTCTGGTTCTTTGTCAGCTAAAGCAGCATCAATATCTAAACCTTCAACATTAACCAGTGCGCTCCAATCTTGTCCCCAACGGTTTGGTAACCAATGTGCAGGTAAATACTGAGGTACTTCAGCATTGAATTTTTTAGCTAATTCATATCTAGCCCAAGTGTGTAATTCTCTATACAGTGGCCAAACTTCTTTAACCATTTTGTTCATTTCATCACGCATTTCTTGACGTGACATACCATAATCTGATACTTGGTAAGTAAAGTAATCGTCATAACCTAGAGCTTGTACAGTTTTGTTACGAAGCGATCTTAAGTTTTCCAATCCATCTTTTAAATCTTTACCAACAGCTTTTGAAGTTTCCCAATTGGCAAGTCTTTCGTTTAAATTGTTAGATTCTCTTAATACTTTGTCGATGTCTCCTGTGGTTACTGATTTGCCATCAACTTTAAAATCGAAACCAAATAAAGTTTCGTTTTGAGCATTTTCGGCAGCAATACGTTCTGAAACTAAATCGGAAACTGTTTCAGGGTTGTTAGCAGCAGCATAAAGAATTGTATTAAGTTGTCTTACTTGAACAATATCTAAAGCATCTTTATTCTCTAAAAATTTTCTTGTTTTTTCAATATTTTCAGTGCTTCCTGTAAATTTAGCAAAGGCTTCGTTTGCTTTTTGAACATTGTAAGCATTGGTTGTGTCGCCAGCAACAATACGTGTGTTGGCATCCCACTCAGCAAGTGCAGAATCGTAATATAATTTTACGAAAGTATAAGTGTAATCATCTAAAAACGCTTGAACTTCAGCTTTCAATTCAGCTGAATTATTGCTGGTTTTAGATGTGTCTTCTTTACATGAAACCATGGAAAAAAGAACAATTGATAAGGCAATTAGTTTTTTCATTTAAATAAAAAGGGTTAAAAGTTAATTAGTTTCTTTTTTAAGCAATTTTGCAGTATCAATAAATTTATTGATAGTTATCTTTGGGTTGTTGTATAAGTAAACTTCACTGCTTCCGGTAATTTCTAGAGTGATAGCTTCAGATACATTTACGTGCGCATCACTAGCAACTTCAGAGATTAAAGTACAGGTTTTGGTTGTAAAGTTTTTTCCGTTAAAATCAGAATTATTATCAGTTCTAATAATTGCATTATTAGTATCTCCTTCAATGTTTATAGTCGCTCTTTGGTATAAGTCAATTTTAGCTTCTTTACTGTTTACAAGAGCGTCTAACTTACTGTTATCACTTAAAACAACTGTTGATGTACCTTTGGCTGTAAGGTTTAATTTTACTTTTGCTTTGTCTAAACTTGTGTACTCAAAGTTATTGGCATTAATATTTAAGTATGCTTTGGAGGTTCCTGTGGTTTTTAAGACAACGTCGTTAAGCTCTAAAGACGTTAATGAGCGAATTTCAGCATCGTCTTTAGTTTCGATATACTCTAATGGAGTGCTGTAATTTACCGTTATATTCAATCTCTTTTTAGAAGAAATTTCTTGAGTTGTAGAGAAAGTTAGTGTACTATCAACGACTTCAACTTTAATGATATCATGAAGATTACTGTCAGTTTCAATTTCTACTGAAGACTTTGAGTTGTATATGATTTCTATTGAAAAGTCGCCACCTACAATTATTTTAGTGAAATCATCTAAATAGGTTTGTTCAATGGTAACATCTCTATTACCTTTTACTTTTTCACTGTTTTGAGCAAAAAAGGATGATGTAAAACCTAAGCTGAATAGTAAAACGAAAAGGATTTTATTCATTGTATAAATTTAAAATTGTACAACAAATATATGCAAAAACCATCCCAAACTCTAACTAGAGGTTGAAATGGTTTGAAAAACAGGTTGGTTAGTTGTATGTAAAAAGGTTGGTTAGCGTTTTCTTATACTACCAGAAACATTATCGCTAGTTTCTACTTTTTTAGGGTTACCATAGTAGTTAATGTCGCCACCACTACTAGCTTTAGCTATTAATTCTTCTGATGTGTTTACGGTAATGTTTGCACCACTAGTTGCTTTTACTTGACAGGACACAGCACTTAAATCTTGTGCGCTTATATCGCTTCCGCTTGTAGCACTTGCGTAGAGTTTATTTGTTTTACCTGAAAGCTTAACATGGCTTCCGCTAGTTGAACTACAGTCAATACTTTCGGCATTGATATCTAGTTCAAGGTCGCTTCCGCTAGTGGTTTTAATCTCAATAGTGTTTGTGTTAATAGTATTGGTTGAAAATACATCGCTACCACTAGTTGTTGAGATTTTAGTTAAATCGTCAAGAGATACCATTATTTTTTTTGATTTTGAAGTGCCAATATTTTCTTCGGCATAAATGTTTAAAACATCACCTTCAATTTCTACCATAATAATGTCTTGTAAGTTCTCATCGGCTTCAACACTTACACTTTCGGTATTGGTTTGAGTAATGTAAACATCTAAACCTCTACTTACTTTTATTGCGCTAAAGCTACCATCAAGCGATCTTTCGGTTGTGGTTACATTTCCGTTTCCATTTACTCCAAAATTCATATCAAAGTTACAGGACATCATAAGTAGTCCTAAAACTGTGGAGATAATTACTTTTGCTAAGGTTGTCATAACTGTTTGTTTTTTGATTGATTACAGGTTCAAAGGTCTAGTTTTATATATACGATTAATAAACTAAGTATCTGAATTGTTGTTTTTTATTGATGAATTGTTATTGTTAATTGTCGTCTGATATTATTTCAACACCATTATCATCTATTCTTACTTTAACATCTACGTCCTTTGCTCTAATGCCTTGGTCGTTGATTTCTATTTCAACACTGTCTTTTTTGATTTTAACACCATCTTCATCTATTTTAAGACCAGAGTGTTCATCGTTTACATCAACTCTTACTTTAAATTCATCGTCTTCGCAGTTTAAACACACCACACCATCATGAGTTACTTTTAAATAATGTTCTTCCATACCATTTTCTAGTATGTCTCTGTAATAGCTAGAGTTTCTGTGAAACGAATAGGTGTTTTGATCTGCATAAAACACAGTACCTTCAGGTAAATACAATGTAGCTTCAATTTGTTGTTCACCATACTTGTTTCTGAATTCTGTAGTAAGGTAAGCATCTAGTAAAAGTTCATTACCATTTACCATGAAATCATAATTAATGTTTTGTGCTCTTGATTTTGCTTTTTGATAATCACTCGCATGTGCATTTTTTTCAATACTTAAAGAGGCTACACTATCTTTAGTTGAACGCACAATAAGTCGCACATCAGTATTGTATATAAGTTTGTTGTCGTTATCGTCATACACTGTTTTAAACAAGCTGCTACGTCTTCCAAAATGTTTGCTGTATGACGAGTTTCCTTGCATACGTATTGTTAAAGTATCTGATGGATTAAGCATTAACAATTCAGTGTTTTCGGTCACACTAGCATCAAACGCATGTTCACTAGCTTGCTTTATTCCTATTACAAATAGTCCTATCATTGACATTAACCATAAACCTAGTAACGAAAACTTAGCAATGTTACCAATTGATTTTAGGTTGTTGATTAATATTTTGAGTCCTAAATAGAAAATGAAAAAGAACGGTATTCCTATGGCAAACAATAGCAACATTGATACTAACCAAACTGGTGTGTTTGCAGCATTGGCAGCATTTATAAATTCAATTCCTGGGACGTTAACAGAATCGGCAATTCCAACTGTAAATAATGCAATTATTAATCCTATTAAAGTACTGGCTCCAATGATTATTAAAATAATACCAATGAACTTTGCAAACACCTTAAGACAAAACATAATGATGTCTCCTATAGTGTCAAAAAATGTTTTTGACGATGATTTTATTCGGTTTCCTTGTTTGGGTAAATCAATATTTTTTACCGTGTCTGAAACCGTTTGTGATACATTTTCAAATCCGTCTTTAATTTTTTTTTCAATGTTACTGATGTTCACAGGTTCACCAGTCATTGTAAGTTTATCAGCGGTTGAAACTGCTTCAGGAACTAAAACCCAAAACAATACATATATAAGCACAAACGTACCACCAGAACCTAGAGTAAGTAAAATCCAAAGTAATCTTACCCAAATGGCATCAATACCTAAATAGTGTCCAAGACCTGATGCAACACCACCAATGTAAGAGTTGTCAGTATCTCTAAATAGTTTTTTGGAAGGTGACGTTCTTCTGTATTGTGTTTTTGGTTCGTCTTCAAAAATTTCGTCATCAACAAGATAGTCTTCAGGCTGTCCCATTATTGAGATCACTTCATCAACTTCTTTTATTCTGATAACTTGTTTTTCGTTTTGAACACGCTCGTTGAACAATTCAGCAATACGAGCTTCAATATCTGCTATGATTTCTGATCGACCTTGAGAGTCTGTAAATGAACGTTTTATAGCCTCAAGATAGCGTTGTAATTTTAAGTATGCATCTTCATCAATATGGAAGAATATACCTGCTAAATTTATGTTGACTGTTTTATTCATTATTTTTTATTTTTTTGTCTTGTTACTAGGTTAACTGCATTTTGTAATTCGCTCCATGTGGTATTAAGCTCATTTAGAAACAGTTTTCCTGTTTCTGTTAAACCGTAATATTTTCGTGGAGGACCTGAGGTTGATTCTTCCCAACGGTAGTTAAGAAGACCAGCGTTTTTAAGTCTTGTAAGTAGTGGATAAATGGTTCCTTCTACAACAAGCAGTTTTGCGTCTTTTAGTGTGTCTAGAATTTCGGCTACATAAGCATCATCGTCTTTTAAGACTGATAATATGCAGTATTCTAATACACCTTTACGCATTTGTGCTTTTGTGTTTTCTATCTTCATGTTCTAAAGAAATTTTTAATTTGAAAAACTGTTCATTTTTTGATTGATTGATTGATGGTTATTTGATGAAATTTATGGTTAATGGATAGTTGTACAACTCACCATCGCGTGCTTTTAAACTTGCAATGACTATAAATATAAGTTCTAAGATAAATCCAAAAACTGCAAGAACACCCAAACCTCCCGTAATGTAAAGTAGAGGAGAAGGTTTCCCTATGTTAATGTGAAAATCATTAAACCCATGAAAGTCTATAAAGTCAATACCATTAAAAAACTTTAAAAAGAAAAACGGGATAGTTAGCGTACCTATAATTAAGGTATATAGTAATATACTTATTTGAAAGTTTATGGCTTGCTTTCCATGACTATCAACAAACTCCGATTTTTCTTTGTTAGTAATCCATAGTATAATAGGTCCAATAAAATTTCCTAACGGAATTATAAACCTACTAAAGGTAGATAAATGAATAAAAGTTGCAATATTTTTTTGGTGGTTGTCTAACATGATTTTAAAACGTATAATATTATCTTATACAAATATATGTCTAAAAAAAGGTATTATGTTACGCATAGTAGTACATTTTAACATAATATTAACAAATTGAATTATGGATTATTTTGTCTAGATTTGATAAAACTAATTTTTAAAATGAAGCTCACACCTAATAAAATAAACACTTTTAACTTTTTTAAACTGCCTTCAGTGTTCTTTACTGGAGTTCGTGTAAAGTCTATTAATAATGACACTTGTACAGTAGTTGTAAAACACCGTTGGATTAATCAAAACCCTTTTAAATCTATGTTTTGGGCAGTTCAAGGTATGGCTGCCGAATTAACTACAGGTGCTCTGGTACTTGCAAAAATTAGAGAAAGCGGTAAGCCTATTTCTATGTTGGTAGCTAATAACAATGCTACTTTTACTAAAAAGGCAACAGGAAAAATTACATTTAGTTGTACAGATGGTCATAAAATTGATGATGCCATAGCCAAAGCTATTGAAACTGGTGAAGGACAAACCTTGTGGATGCAATCAAAAGGTGTAAACCAAGATGGAGTGGAAGTGTCGGTATTTAATTTTGAATGGAGTATTAAAGTTAAAAGTTAGTTGATAATAATTTGAAAAAAATTTACGAAATACAATTAAGTGGAATTAAAATAGGAACAACTGCTTTTGAATTTGCTGATACTCCAATGGGAGTTGTTTATGGAAAAATTAATTTTGAAAATGTAGACTCACCATATAACTTGTTTAAAAATCATTGTCAACAGCATAAAGTAACAATAAATCAAGACGATAAAGAATATAAATTTATTGATACTCAGGTGATCCCTAAATTGAAAGTTTATCTTGAAAACAGAACAGAACTAGTTGGTTGGGGAGGCGCAATTAGCGGAATGGAAAAAGGAAACGATTTTGAAATTCAGTTTGGCGGAATTAATAGTAAAATAATGAAGACAGAATTTGCTCAACATTACTATGACTATTATGGAAATGAATCAGACTTAATCAAAATTCAGGTAGATGAACAGTTTAAAAAAATTTGCGAAAGTATTTTGGCTAGAAATTTAAATATAAATCAATGGGCTGAAATTGAGAGTTCAGATGAATTTCAAACAGAAAGGTATCATGGTGGGTTTGATACAACTGAAATGGAATTTTGTTTCAGTTATTATATAGAAAAACAAGAATATTGGTTTCAGTTAAATTTGAATGATATAGAAAGAATAATAAATGCCAAAGTTGAGTTTTTATATCCAAGAAAAGCAGAATAAAATAGATGCAATATTTTAACTGCTTACTTGTAAGTTGTTTGTTTTTAGTTTGTTATGTTTTAATATCTTTGATTAAGAGTAGAGAATTTTTGTAAATTTCATGTAATGAGGCCTTTATAAAACTATTTGTAACAAAACAGATAATACATCAACTAATTTATAAATCAATTAAAAACACAATATAATGACAGCACACGAAATAGACTACAGAATCTACGGAGAAGAAATGCAATTCGTAGAAATAGAACTAGATCCACAAGAAGGTGTAATAGCCGAAGCAGGAAGTTTTATGATGATGGATGATGGTATTAAAATGGAAACCATTTTTGGAGACGGTTCACAAAAAGACACTGGTTTTTTAGGTAAAATCCTTGGAGCAGGAAAACGTATACTTACAGGAGAAAGCTTGTTTATGACTGCGTTTTATAACAACCTTTCAGGTAAACGCAATGTGAGTTTTGCATCACCTTATCCTGGTAAAATCATCCCAATAGATTTAACGGAGTTTAGAGGCAAGTTCATCTGTCAAAAAGACGCTTTTCTTTGTGCAGCAAAAGGTGTAAGCGTTGGTATTGAGTTTTCAAGGAAATTAGGTAGAGGACTTTTTGGTGGCGAAGGATTTATAATGCAAAAACTTGAAGGAGATGGTATGGCGTTTGTTCATGCTGGTGGTACTATGGCTAGAAAAGAATTAAAAGCAGGAGAATCTCTAAGAGTAGATACAGGTTGCTTAGTAGGTTTTACTCAAGATGTAGATTATGATATTGAGTTTGTAGGAGGTATAAAAAATACGGTATTTGGAGGTGAAGGTTTGTTTTTTGCTAAACTACAAGGACCTGGAACAGTATACATACAATCTTTACCTTTTAGTAGATTAGCAGGTAGAGTACTAGCTTCAGCACCAAGATCTGGTGGCAAAAGTAAAGGAGAAGGTAGTATTCTTGGTGGTTTAGGAGACTTACTTGATGGTGACAATAGGTTCTAAACGTTAACGTATTGAGTTATATTTAATGAGGGATTTTTAGTGTTAAAATTTTGTTTAACTAAAACAACTAATCGATTTTTTTAGTACTTTAGGAATGTAAAAACAAAAACACTTTAAGCCTATACAATACAACTACCTAACCCTAAAACCTAAAATTACAAATGGCAAGAGCAATGTTTGAGTACACCAAAACGGTACTTAATAAAGTTAGTTTTGATGCTTCGTTGTTCTGTAAAGAAGTACAAAAAGCTGTTCAACGATTATTACCTTATGAAATTGAAGAGTTAAGAATTTATATTCAATCACTTGTACTACAGAACCCAGAATTAAATCAATGTTTAATATATTTAAAACCTTGACATAAAGCGACCAAATGGTCGCTTTATTTTTGTAAAAAAGAGCTTGATAGTAGAATATTGGTGTTATCTTTGTAGAAAATTATATAAGACCTGAAAAAGCTATATTTAACCATATTACTTCTTTCGTTTGCATTGCGACCAATGTATTATGTTGGACAAGTATTATACTATGAGTTAAATATTGATTACATTATTGAAACCTATTGTATTAATAAAGACAAACCAGAGCTACAGTGTAATGGTAAATGTCATTTAGCTACACAAATTCAAAAGGCAAGTAACGATTCAGGTAAAGGTAAATCGCATCAAATGGTGTTTGAAGCATTTTATCCGGTTTTTGTTCAACAAATAGCTAATGAAGAAATAACGCTTTCAAAGCTTGTGTTTTTTAAAGCTAAACAACCCATCTACTACGTAAATAATTATTCTCACCTTATAGATTACAGTATCTATAAACCTCCTATTTGTTAAAGTTTAATATCGGTTTTTTATACAAGGCTTAACTGTGCTTGCCATTAACAGCACACGAATATTAAATTAAAACAAATGAAAATTTTAAAATATACATTTGCACTACTTTTATGTGCAACACTATCGTCATGCTCTTCTGACGACGATTCTAACTCTGAAGATTTAACAGGACAAACAGGTACATTAACTCTAAAATTTGATAATGGAGTAGGTGATCAAGACTTTATTTTTGGCACTAGCTACAACAAGTCAAGTGCAGAGTCATATAAGTTGGAAACTCTTAAATATATTATTAGTAATGTAAGGGTAAAAGACGAAAACGGTAACACGTTTACATATCCTTCTGCAGATAATGTGTTTATCGTAGATGAAGCTGAAGGGAATAATGCTGGAGAAATTTATATAGATTTAGATAATGTAGATGCTGCAAACTATACCGAAATTACTTTTGGTTTAGGTATAGACCAAGACCGTTATGCTTTAGGAGCTGAAGGTCAAGGTGATTTTTTAACACAAGCCGAAGAAGCAGGAATGATGTGGTCTTGGGCAACAGGTTATAGGTTTATGAGGTTTGATGGTACGTTTTCATCAACTACAGTAACTGACGAAGCATTAAATATTCACATGGGAAGTGTTGGTACTTCATTAGATAATTATAGAGAAATTACACTACAGTTTCCAAATACAGTAAGAGTAAGAGAAACTACTACACCTCAAGTACATATTGTTGCTGATATTGCTAAGGTATTTGATGGAGAAACTTCAGTAGAATTGTCTAACGGTTATAGTCAAGTTCATACTGATGCTACAACTACAACAGTTATTGCAAATAATTTTCAAAATGCTTTTAGTGTACACCACGTACATAATGAGTAAAATATAGTAACTCAAGAAGGCCTAAAAACCTTCTTGAGTGTTTATAATACTAATTATGAAGACTAAATTTTCAGTATTAGTGATTTTGGGTACGCTAGTTTTTAGTTGTTCAAAATCCGATAGTACAGAAACATACGTGCCTGTTCCTGTGGTTGTAGAAATGCCATCAAATTTTCCTGATATGGCTTACAACTTAGATAATAATCCATTAACCGAAGCAGGAGTAGAACTGGGTAAGCGTTTGTTTTACGAAGGAAAACTATCTGCAAATGATGCCATACCTTGTGCGTTTTGCCATGAGCAAGCTTTTGCGTTTACGCATCATGGGCACACACTAAGTCATGGTGTTAATGGAGGTATTGGATTTAGAAATGCACAACCTATTCAAAATTTAGCATTTCAAAACGAATTTATGTGGGATGGAGCAGCTTCTCATTTAGATTTGCAACCTATAATTCCATTAACTAGCGAACTAGAAATGGGTGAAACATTGAGTAATGTGGTTGAAAAACTTAATGCAGAACCTTATTACAGGCAACAATTTAGAAAGGCGTTTCAAGATGGTGAAGTTAATAGCGCAAATATGCTTAAAGCCTTGTCTCAGTTTATGATTACCATGATTTCATCAAATTCTAAATATGATAAATACATTAGAAATGAAGATGGAGTAATGCTTTCTCAAATTGAACAAGATGGTCGTGCTACGTTTCAAAATAAATGCGCTTCATGTCATGCTACCGATTTATTTACAGACCAAACCTACAGAAATAATGGCTTGCCTGTAAACCCGCAGCTTAATGATTTAGGTCGATATAATGTGTTAGAAAACCCAGACGATTTATATAAGTTTAAGGTACCAAGTTTAAGAAACGTTGAAGTGTCTTTCCCTTATATGCACGATGGTCGATTTTCAACCTTAGAGGCTGTGCTTAATTTTTACGACTCTGGAATGGTAGATAATGGAAATGTAGATCCTATCTTTCAACGTGATGATGGCACTTTGGGAATAAGCCTAAATACTTATGAAAAAGAAAGCCTAATAGCTTTTTTAAAAACACTCACAGATAATGAATTTTTAAACGATGAAAGATTTTCAGAATACTAAAACAATACTTTTAATACTCGCTATTATTAGCTTTACAAACAGTTATAGTTGCGACTTGTGTGGATGCACAACAAGTAGTGGTAGCGCTTCGTTTGGCGATTTGCAAATGACTAGTTTTGTTGGGTTGCGATACATTTATCAAACGTACGAATCTAAAAACGGAATTTTTGATAATTCGCCTACTAGTGAAGAGCAATTTAATACTTATCAACTTTGGGCTAGAGTTCCGTTAGGAAAATCATTTTACGTAAGCGCGATAATTCCGTATCAAGATTTAAGCAGAAAGTTTCAAGGCAATACCGAGTCGATTAATGGTGTAGGAGATATGACACTTATAGGTTGGTATAATTTAAAAATCTATAAGAGTAACAGCGAAAATAAAGAGGCTATAGATTTTAGTACTAATAAAGAACTTACAGGACATTCGTTTAATTTTGGATTGGGTGTTAAAGCGCCAATAGGTAAGTTTGAAGAAGAATTGACTGATAGAGTAAATCCTGGTTTTCAGGTAGGAACAGGAAGTTGGGATGCTATTGCGACTGTTATGTATAACTACGGAAATAATAATTTAGGACTCAATACTACTTTTGCATATTACTTAAAATCTGAAAATAAAAATGAATACAGGTTTGGTAATCAATTTAGTGTTAGCTCAAATTTGTTTTATAAACTGAAAACCAAAAAAATGGATATTTCACCTTTTGTAGGTATTTCAGGAGATGTTTATGATTCAATTGAACAATATGGTGAAACTTTAGCGGATACTAATGGACATTTGTACAACTGCTCATTAGGGTCAGAGTTTAATTTAAAAGATTTTCAACTAGGGTTGCAGTATACACTACCAATACATCAAGATTTTTTTGGTGGAAACGTAGAAGCCAAAAATAGGTTTTCAGTCTATTTAAACTACAAACTATAATTCAAAAAAAAGAGCGGTTTTAAACCGCTCTTTTTGTTTCTTTAACAGCTAAAGGACTTATGATTTCAACATTTTGAAATGCAATAGCACCTCTTATAATTCCTGAAATTACATTGTGTAGTGCATCAATAATTTGGAGTTTAAGCTCGCTTTTATGATAAATGATGCTCACTTCTCTTGCTGGACTTGGCTCTACAAAATGATGTAAGTTTTGTTTTAGGTTATCATTAAGCTCCATAGTATGTAAATAAGGTAAAAGCGTCATTCCTAAACCTTCGTTTGATAGTTTTATCAAGGTTTCAATACTACCACTTTCTAACTGAAAATGTTCATCGGTATTGTTTTTTAATACTTTACAAAGATTAATAACACCATCTCTAAAGCAATGACCATCTTCAAGAAGTAGCATATCGTCAATTTCAAGATCAGAAACTTCAATGTTTTTCTTTTCATGTAATCTATGACTACTAGGTATGTAACCAACAAAAGGCTCGTAATAGAGTACACGTTCTTTTATGGTTTCGTCCTCAAGAGGTGTTGCAGCAATAGCAGCATCTAGGTGACCTTCGTTTATACGCTCTATAATTTCTTCAGTCGTTAACTCTTCAATTTTAAGTTTTACTTTAGGGAATTTTTTAATGAATGTTTTTAAAAACATTGGCAATAATGTAGGCATTATGGTTGGAATCATTCCAAGTTTAAATTCGCCTCCAATAAACCCTTTTTGTTGGTCAACAATATCTTGTATCCTATCAGATTCGTTAACAATATTTCTGGCTTGATGCACAATTTTTCTTCCTACATCAGTAAGTTCAATAGGTTTTTTACTTCTGTCA
Source organism: Gaetbulibacter jejuensis (assembly GCF_039524015.1). Classification (NCBI taxonomy): domain Bacteria; kingdom Pseudomonadati; phylum Bacteroidota; class Flavobacteriia; order Flavobacteriales; family Flavobacteriaceae; genus Gaetbulibacter; species Gaetbulibacter jejuensis. The sequence goes on from NZ_BAAAGF010000002.1 coordinate 241,006, forward strand.
AATATTAAAACATCAAGTTCTTCTTCGAGTTTTTGTATTTGAGTACTTAGCGTTGGTTGGGTTACAAAGCACTTTTCAGCAGCCTTAGTAAAGTTTTTATGTTCAGCAATTGCTAAGACGTAATGTAATTGTGTTATGGTCATTTAATTAATTTTAGCTATAAAAATATAAAAACTATCAATTAATTCTATAGCTGATTGTGTTAATTATAATTTAAATTTGTAATGAATTAAAAAACAGTAAATTATGACTTTAAATAGTATAGGTTTAGAAACCAAGAAAACACAAGAAATTGCTAATGATTTAAACATTTTGCTAGCAAATTTTCAAATATATTATCAAAATTTAAGAGGAATTCACTGGAATATTAAAGGGAAACGCTTTTTTGATTTACACGTTAAGTTTGAAGAATTATACACTGACGCCAACTTAAAGGTTGATGAAATTGCAGAGCGTATTCTTACTTTAGGGACAACACCTTTACATACGTTTGAAGATTATACTAAGAACGCTAAGGTGCCAGTTGGGAAAAATGTTTCTCAAGATGAAAAAGCAGTACGATTAATTGTGGATTCATTAACCGAATTATTAAAGATTGAAAGAAACATATTAGATGCTTCTGATGAAGCTAATGATGAAGGTACAAACTCGATGATGAGTGATTTTATTACTGAACAGGAAAAAACTGTTTGGATGATGAAAGCTTGGTTAGACGAATCAATCTAACCGTTTGTTAATTGATTAATAGCAAAAAGCCACTCGATAGAGTGGCTTTTTTGGTTTAAAACTTAATATATCAGCGCTATTAATCACAGTTTAATAAGATTTCAGCTGCTGGATTTACTGAGCTTGTTACGGTTAAACTATTTACTTGATTGCAATCCACAAAGTGCCAATCATCACTAAAGTTACCAATGTCTGAAATAATACTTACAATAGGATAACCATCATTGCTCATTTCTATAGACCATTCTCCTGTGGTTGAAAGTCCAGAACCAGTTATTTCTACTGTATTATCAGAATTAAACTCGTAAGTTGTTGTTCCGTTTAAAGTCCATGGGCATTCTAACAGAATTATAACAACATTTTCTGTTGTGCAATCAGTGTTTCCTGAACAATCTACAAAGTCTGCTTCAGTATATCCTTCACATTCAGCTAAACACGCATTTAAAAAACTGTATATTTCTATTTGTCCATCAACTTCCACTTCAACACAAACAGTAATGTTTTCTTCATCATCACAGTCGCATTCATCATCAATTTCGCAATTCACAAAATCTTCTGCACTAAACCCTTCGCAAATAGCGTAGCATTCATTGTCAAATTCTATTATTTCTAAATTTCCAGTTGGTGTTTCAATTTGAACACAAACAGGGTTATAGTCTTGGTAACACTCACAATCATCTGTAAGGTCATCATAACAGTCTTCTAGTAAATCATTAAAACTCTCTTGGTTTTCAATAGTTTCTACATCACCTTCTTCAGTAGTTACATTAAAAGGATATACAAACCCGAAGTAGAAAGAGTTGTAAACAGCAGTGTTTAACTCCTCTTGTGAATTTACAGTAATAGTTAGGTTTTGATCTGTAATAACTGAAATTGGGAAATTGAACGTAAAGCACTCATAAGTAGTATTTCCATTGTAATCTCCTTCACAACTATCAATAAAATCATCTGCATCAAAACCATCACAAATTGCATAGCAAGAATTAGGGTAAGTTACTGTAAAAACAACGCCTGCAACATCAGTAACTTCAACACAAATAGGGTTGTAGTTTTGGTAACAATCGCACTCATCTTGGTCATCCCAATCTAAGCTCTCTATCAAATCATAAAACTCTGCTTCAGAATTAATAGTAATTACAACTATTGAATTTGAATTTTCGTCATAGACTTCAACATTAAAAGGAAATTGAATACCATCAATGTATAAATTGGTTGACGAATTGATTAAGATTTCAATTAAATCGTCTAAACTGTTAACGTAAACAGAACTGTTATTGTTAAAAGACAAGTGTAAAGGATATACAAAATCAAAACCGAAATCGAATACTATGTTACCTGAAGGGTTTCCTGAAGCAGTTACATTTCCATCACTATTAAATTGTTGAGACAACCTATTTAATGATAGTGTTATAGCTTCGGTTTTTTGAATATTTAATTCTTCTGAAATTGGCTCGTTTTTAGAACAAGATGTAAATAATCCTGTAACAAGAGCAAAACTGACAAATAATAATTTAAAATGTTTCATCATAGAAATTTTTGGTTCATATTTTTTTTAGCGATTAATCATACCTAAGACAACGCACAAAAAAAATACCCTACTTTTTTACTCAATTTTTTTTTATTTAGTTTTGAGCACACCGATTTAATTATTCGTGAATGTCAAAAAACCAACACCCAATTTGTAAGTCAGACACTTTTAAGGATCTGTACCAAAAATATGCAAAAGATTTGAGACACTTTGTGTTTTTCAAAACTCAGGATATGGACAAAACTGAAGATATCGTTCAGGAAACGTTTGTAAAACTTTGGGAAAATTGTAGTAAAGTCAATATTGAAAAAGTGAAAAGTTATATTTATTCAGTAGCTTCAAATACGTTTTTAAATATGGTAAAACACGATAAGGTGGTACAAAAACATCAAAATAGTGTGTCGAGTCATCAATCTAACGAATCGCCTGAATTTATTTTACTAGAAAAAGAGTTTATGGAAAAATTAGAACGTACTATACAAGCATTACCAGAGAAACAAAAGGAAGTGTTTTTACTTAATAGAATAGAAAAAAAGACCTATAAAGAAATTGCTGAACAAATTGATATTTCTGTTAAAGCTGTTGAAAAGCGTATGCACGCAGCCTTATTAGTAATGCGAGAAAATATAGGTAATATTTAATTTTTTTAAAAAAAAGTAGGGTATAACAAAAGTGAGTTGTCATATATACAGTTGAAATAATGAAAGAACAAGATTTACATAACACAAACAATACGTATTTAGCACAATGGTTGGCTGGAGATATCTCAGATGAGCAGTTAAAAGAAATGGTGTCTGAAGCTGATTTTAAAGCCTTTTTAAAGCTGCGTAAGGGTATTAATACTTATGCTGATTTGAATGCTGAAACCGATTCAACTTTTGCTAAAATACAAGAGCAAATATCTCATAAAAAGCCTGTTAAGGTAAGGCAGTTGGGAACTCAACGTTGGTGGTTGGGTATTGCGGCTTCTGTTGTGGTGTTATTAGGAATTTTCTTTTTGTTAGATAATGATACAATTTTAGTTGAAACAAATTTTGGCGAACAAAAAACTATTGCACTTTTAGATGGTTCTGAAGTTATTTTAAATTCCAAATCTACCATAAGCTATAACGAAAAGAATTGGTCTAAAAACAGAACACTTCAACTCAATGGAGAAGCGTACTTTAAAGTTCAAAAGGGAAGCACTTTTACTGTTGAAACCGCAAATGGAACAGTACAGGTTTTAGGTACACAATTTAATGTAAATACAAATTTAGATTTGTTTGAAGTGGTATGTTACGAAGGTAAAGTACGTGTAGAGAGTAAAGAGAAGTCTGTAGTGTTATTGCCTTCTAATAGTCTAAGACGCATTAACGGAAATGATTTGGAGCAGTGGAATGTTGCCGACCTTAATCCAAGTTGGATTCATGGTGAAAGTAGCTTTAAAAATGTACCGTTAAAGTATGTTATTTCAGCCTTAGAATCTCAATATGATATTACTATTAATTCCTCAAAAATAAATGACAACATTGAATTTACAGGAAGTTTTCCTCACAATGATATTAATATAGCATTGCAAACTGTTTTTAAATCGCTAGGTATACCTTATAATGAAAAAGAAAAAGAAACTATCTATTTAGGAGTGAAGTGAAAAATATAATTGTTTACTTTATGATGCTATTGTCTTATTTGGCCTTTTCGCAAGAAGAGGCTAAATTTTACATTGGTTTTAATGAAGAACCACTAGCATCTGCCTTTGAAACTATAGAGCATACTTACAATATTAGATTGTCTTATGATGCACAATTGACTTCAGGAAAAAGTATTACAATTACACCACAGTATTTAGCACTAACTGATTTACTTTCTATTGTTGAAAATCAACTATCTCTTTCTTTTGAATTTATAAATAAACGTTACATTATAGTTCATAGTATTGAAAGTTCTTTGCAACTTCAAAAACTTGAACGAATTGTAATTACTAGTTATCTCACGCAAGGAATTTCAAAACAAGAGAATGCTTCTTTTAAAATTAAACCTAAACGTTTGGGTGTTCTTCCTGGTTTAACTGAGCCAGATGTATTAGAAAGTATTCAATTATTACCTGGTGTAATTAGTCCTAATGAAACAGCTTCAGGACTTATTGTAAGAGGAGGAAAACTAGATCAAAATAGAGTGATTTGGGATGGTATCAACATGTATCACAAAGGACATTTGTTTGGAATGTTATCACCTTTTAATTCGTATGCTACAGATGAAATCGAATTTATCAATAAAGGGTCTCATCCACGTTATGGTGAACGCGCTTCGAGTGTTATTAATATGTCAACAACCAAATCTGTAGCAAATACAACTAAAGCACAAATAGGATTAAATGGTATTCATACCGATGCGTTTTTAGAAATGCCTCTTATTGAAAATAAGTTAGCTGTTCAAGCCTCAATAAGATCGAGTTACACAAATTTATATCAATCCTACACTTTTGATCAATTGGCAAAAAAAGTTTTTGAAAGCACAAAAATTAGCGATGTTGAAAACTCTAACAACGACTTTAGCTTTTTGGATTACAATGTAAAATTAAATTTTAAACCCAATACAAAACATAGCATTTTTGCTAGTATAATTTCTATAAACAATGAGTTGGATTATACGGTTTCTGGTACTGATAATAAAATGTTCAACGATGTAATGCAAATCTCAAATTCAGGTTATGGTTTAGGATGGGAAGCTCAATGGCAACCCAAGTTGAAACAAGTTACTAATCTCTTTTTTTCAGAATATGAGCTTGATTATAATTATATCACTTTTGAAGATGAAGAAGAACAATCCAATTTTGAAAAACGCAATGTTATTTATGATTCTGGGATTTCAACAGAAATACAATATCAACTAAATTCTCAGCAAGACCTAACTTTAGGTTATCAATATGTGCTTAAGGATGTTGGATATATTTTTAAGAACACAGCTAATCTTGAGTTTATTCTGGATCAAGACGATTCAAAAATTCAAACTCATAGTGTTTACACCAACTACGATTATAAAAACCCTAAGCTTTTTAATGTGTCCATAGGAGCAAGAGCTACGTATTATGAGGAGTTGGATGCTTTTAGATTAGAACCAAGACTCTTGCTTTACAAAACACTCCTAAAAAACTTAACGCTTCAACTGTCAGGTGAAGTTAAACATCAAATTTTAAGTGAAATAGATGAAACGGTTATAAGTGACTTGTCTTTGGAAAACCGACTTTGGCGTTTGGCTAATGGAAAGGAATTTCCAATTATAAATAGTAAACAAGCATCTTTGGGATTCATATATGAAAATAAAGGTTGGATGCTTGATGTTGATGGCTACTATAAAACTATGGATAATATTACAGCTTTATCTTTTGGTTTTCTTAATCCTGAAAACAGTCAATACAATATTGGTGAGCGTGATGTGGTAGGAGTAGATGTTTTTTTGAAAAAGCGTTATAACAAGATTAATTCATGGATTGGTTATGGGTTTAATCACTCTAGAAGCAAGTATGAAAACCTTAATGATGAAAGAGCGTTTACATCAAGGTCAAACGTTTTACATGCTGTAACAGCTGCTGTAAGCTATAAATTATCTGATTTTCAAATGGCATTAGGTTGGCGTTGGCAAACAGGAAAACCGTTTACTGCATCAACTGTAACCGAAGATGGATATGAGTTTAATGAAGGAATTAATACTGAACGCTTACCAAATTACCATCGTTTAGATTTTTCATCAACTTATGATTTTAGTTTTTCAAATCGAAATAAGCTTAAAGGAAAAGTAGGTTTGTCTATTCGTAATATTTACAACCAAAATAATCTCATTAATAGAGAATATATAGGTAATAACGATTTTGAAAATGAAATCGAACGAATAGATAAGTTTTCATTAGGATTAACACCTAATTTAATGTTTCGTTTGTATTGGTAAATGAGTAATCTTTCTACAATAATCCTCTCGCTTTAATCTCAAGGTATTTGTTAATAGTGTTTATGGTTAAATCTTCTGGAGCTGTAAGTATGCTTTGTATGCCATACTTTTGAAGCTCACTTACAATCAGTCGTTTTTCGTAAGCAAATTTCTCAGCTATGACTTTGTCATAAGCCTGCTGTACTGTTTCTGCCTTGTCTTCTATAAGCGTGTTTAATTCAGTGTTCTTAAAGAAAATAACTACCAAAAGATGGTTTTTAGCAATACCTTTTAAGTAGGGAAGTTGTCTGTGTAATCCATCTAAAGTTTCAAAATTGGTATACAACAACATCAAACTTCTTTGGTTAATGTTTCGTTTTACATCAGCATAAAGTCTTCCGTAATCACTTTCAAAATAATCGGTTCTTACATTGTAAAGAGTTTCTAAAACAAGATTCATTTGCGACGTTCTACGTTCGGCAACAACAATGTTTTCAACCTTTTTAGAAAAAGCCAAAATACCTGCTTTATCTTGCTTTTTTAGAGCTACATTAGAAATTACCAAAGAAGCATTGATAGCATAATCCAATAAGGTTAAACCATCAAAAGGCATTTTCATAACACGTCCTTTGTCAATTACCGAATATACAGGTTGCGATTTTTCATCCTGAAACTGATTAACCATTAACTGATTGGTCTTAGCTGTAGCTTTCCAGTTTATAGTGCGTAAATCGTCTCCTAAAACATACTCCTTAATCTGCTCAAACTCCATGGTATGACCAATTTTTCTAATCTTTTTTATACCATATTGATGCAGGTTGTTGCTAATTGCCAACAAATCGTATTTGCGCAATTGCATAAAGCTAGGGTAGGTTGGTACCATTTTGTTTTCGGCACTTACAAAGCGTCTTGCAACTAAACCAAAAACAGATGAAGCATATATGTTTAGTTTTCCAAAATGATATTCGCCACGTTCAACAGGACGCAATTCATACTGTAGTTTTGAAACACTAGATGCTTTTAAACGTCGTTCAATATTAAAGTTTCTAACTTGGAATTGCACAGGAATTTCATCAATAACTCTAACATTTACAGGAAAGGTGTAGAAATTTTCCAACGTAAGTTCAATAGCGTTTTGGTCACCATTTGAGAATTTTTCAGGAAGTAAACGGTTACCAACAACACCTCGTTTTGCCATAAATAACAGTAAGGTGTCCAAAATGGTTAATGCGACTAATAACAATACCAAAAGCTTAACAATATTGAACAGTCTTGGGAAAATAAAACTGACAATAAATAGCAGTATTATACCTAAGCAGGCATAAAAAAATCGGTTTTGTATGTAAAACGGTTTTAGGCGTTTAAGCATTATCTTGGTATTTCTACAGCTTCAATAATTTGATTAATAATTTGTTTTGTGGTAATACCTTCCATTTCGCGTTCAGGAGTTACAATTACTCTGTGTTGTAATACAGGAGTTGCCGCTTTTTTAATGTCCTCAGGAGTTACAAAATCTCGTCCAGCAATAGCAGCAAATGCTTTACTTGCTTTTAGTATTGCTATAGATGCTCTTGGTGAAGCTCCTAAATATAAAAACGGATTGTTACGTGTGTTTACAATAATATTTGCAATGTATTTTACCAAATGCTCTTCTATAATGATTTGGTTAACAATATCCTGAAACTTTTTAATTTGTGCTTTGTTAAGATGAGACGTTACCTTATCGGTTTTTAAATCGCCTTTAAGCGCTTGTTCTCTGTTAAGGATTTCAACTTCTTCATCAAGGTTAGGATAATCTACATCTATTTTAAATAAAAAACGGTCTAATTGCGCTTCTGGTAAGCGGTAAGTCCCTTCTTGTTCTACTGGGTTTTGAGTTGCTAAAACAATAAAAGGTAAATCCATTTTATATTTATTACCATCTATAGTAATTTGGCGTTCTTCCATAACCTCAAAAAGCGCAGCTTGTGTTTTTGCTGGTGCACGATTGATTTCGTCAATTAAAATCATATTCGAAAATATTGGACCTTCTTTAAACTGAAATTCTGATGATTTCATATCAAAAACCGAAGTTCCTAAAATATCACTAGGCATAAGGTCTGGTGTAAATTGAATACGACTAAACCCAATATCCAATGACTTTGCTAATAGTTTAGCTGAAATGGTTTTTGCAACACCAGGAACACCTTCAATAAGCGAATGTCCATTTGCTAATAACGACGCCAAAAGCATGTCTATCATTCCTTTTTGACCTACAATAACTTTACTTATTTCTTGCTTTATTGATGCAATACCTTCTTGTAACTCGCTAAGGTCTATTCGGTTTTTAAAACTAATGTTTTCGTCTTCTGTAATAGCGTTTTCAACAGGTTGTTGAGTGGTTTGCTCATCTTGTTGAGGTTGTAATTGCTCGTCTTGATTTTCGTTTTCGTGCTCCATAATTATTTGGTATAAAAATCTTCTATTGCTTTATTTAAATTGAGTAAATCATCTTCATTGCAACTAGGTTTTGCTTTTAAATGTGCAATAAGGTTGATGAGTTTTTGAGTTTCGCTTTCGTCTTTTCCTGATTTTAAGACTAAAGACTTTACAAACTTTTTATCCAATACTTGTGTGTCTAAATAATACACACGCCTTATATGTTCTAAAAAGTAAGTTATTTTTTTATTGACAAGATTGTCGTGGTCTTTTGTTTCGTAATATAGGTTTCCTATAGTTTTTGTAAAGGCTACAGTTGTATTTTCTAATGGTTTTATCACTTTTACAACACGTTGTTTTCGTTTTGCATTAAAAATCATAAATAAAAATATAGACAATAGTGCTAAATACCAAGCATAGCGTAAAGGTGGTTGACTTAAAATAAATCGTAATGGCGAACTTCCTAAATCTTTACCAAACTTATTTTTTGAGTCAAAATAAATAGTGTCGTCAGGTAAGTAAGACAATGCAGCAGCTGCATACTTCTTATTATTTTTTTTGAGTAAATGGTAGTTGGTAAAAACTACAGGCTGCAAGTGTAAAAAGATATTGCCTTTTCCCCAGTTTACTTTTATAAAATTGACACGTTGTTGTAATGAGTCAAACTTTTGATAGCCTAGAACGGTTGTGTAAACAGTATCTAATTCTGAAAAGTAGATGTTGCTCATACCTTTTTGTATGGATATAGAATCCTGTTTAAGCCTAGGATTTGCAAAACTTAAATTTGCAGCACCTTTAAAACTATAATCGTTGTCAGTTTGAAAACCTAAACTGTCAAAAAATGTCCTTGGAGGATAACTGGTTGACATGAAAATGGAATTTCCAAAGGACGCAAAATCCAATAATTCTTGAGCTGAAACATCATCGGTAGGAGAGAACTCATTAATTTGAATAAAGTTTCCAGCAGTAAGATAGGTGCTATCTTCCCAACTGTAGTAATCGTCAAAATACTCATAAGGTGTAACCTTTATATCATGCACTTTACTGGTTGGAAAAAGGGTTTCCAATTCGCTGTGTAAAATATAAGTACCATATGGTATTTTTTGATTTTCGTTATAGGTTTTAGTCCAGTTTACTGGTGGAGGAGTAGAAAACTCAACAATTATAGCTCCTACAAAAAGTAAAACTAAAAGACCTATGTATATTTTTATGGTTTTGTTCATGCTTTTACGTTGTTTATAAAGGTTGTAAATGCATGTTTAGCTTTGTCAAACTGTTGTGTGTTGACATCAAACTCACCATACCAAATGTAATTATATAAGTAAGAGGTGTAAGAAAATTGATCTCTATTGGTTTTTGATTGTAATTCGTACAGATAGTCGCTGTCGGTTTTTTCTACATCGTAATCAATAAGTTGCGCATTGGTTAACGATCGTAACAACCATAAGTAATAATAACGGACTGCAAGTCTGTAATTCTTTTCACTTTCAGCAATTTCAATAAGCGATTTAAAATCGGCTACGTGAATGTTGTTTTCAATATCAGTAACCGGAACAATATTTTTTTCAGAAGATTTTCCAAACACCCAAGTGCCTTCTTTGTTGATAATTGCTCTAAAAATAAAATACACTACCAGTAGAAAAACGACCACATAGAAAATTTTTAAAGCAACCTCGGTAAATGACGATGCTTGCCCATCACCACTTAAATTAAATAGTTTTTGAAACAAATCGCTTAACCATTGTTTAAATCGAGTCCACCAACCAGACTGTTCTACTGTGCGTTCATAAATGTAATCGTTACCAGAATACTTATCGGTTAACTCTTCAAAATGACGTTTTTCAATAGGCGAATTGTCAGTTACTAAAGAATCAGACGCAGTTTCAGAAGCAGAAATTCCAAACATTGTTGTTAATGACCCAAAGTAGAAAAGGATAATATGTATAAATAAGAATTTATTCACCAGAACCAATTTGATCAATAATGCTTTTGGTGTTTATATTTTCATTGTCTTCTTTTAAACTGTAAAACACAATACCTTGGTTAAGTTGAACAATTACATTTAGTATTGAGCTTACTAAAAAGGTTAATAAGAAAATTGCAATCATCATTACTGTCATTGTACCAGCAATTTCCTGTGGGTTATTCATAGTGTCTCCTTGTTCTATGGTAGTAAATAAGCTTGCCATACCAAAAATGTAAGGTATTAAAGCAATAATGTTTTGTACAATGTAGCTCATTAAGAAAAAGATACCAACGCTACCTATTGCAGCCCAAAATTTTGAGCTTATTAAGGTCCAAGCATATCCAAAACATTCCCAAATACCTTTTTTGTCTTCAATATATTCTATAAGAGTAGACTGATAAAACAACGCTACAAAACCAATAACAAGTGGTAAAAGCAGCATACCAATAATTGTAATTACTAGAAGAAACATGGCTACTCCGCAAACAATCATTAAAGGAATACTAACTAAAATAGCACATACCAGAAAAATGAATATTTTACCAATATGTTTTTTATATAAGTCAACAATATCACGTGTTTCAAAGTTAGAGCCACCACGTTCGCTGTATAATTTTAAATAGATAGGAACGAACGAATAGGAGACAACACCAGCAATTAATCCAACAGTACAAAACAAAATAATGAGTACTATAAAAATTCCCATGTTTTCATTCATGTAATCATCAACCACAGATGGATTATTAGACATTAATCCTCCAAAAACGATATCAGTATAAAACTTTGAAAAAAAGTAACCCAATACCATAAGTATGATGAGGAAAATTCCATTTACTATAAAAAATTGCTTAAAAAGGTGTTTTCCGCTTTGCTTTAAAAATGCAAAAGTGTCTTGAAAGAATTCACCAAAGCCTCTAGATTTATATAGTTCCATAAGTTGATTTAAGTTTTTTGTTTAAAATGAAAGGGTAAACCAAATAGTAGTAAGAAATTATAAAAAGGGTAACTAATATAATTCCTACTGATAACCAATTGGGCATAGTATTATAGTGTCGTGTAACATAACCCTCTAAAAAAGCAGCAACAACAGTAAAAGGGATAGTACTTAGAAAAATTTTAAATGAATCTTTAAAGCCATTTATAAAAGAGGTTAGTCTTGAATATGTTTTTGGAAATAAAATGCTCGCTCCTAAAATTAGTCCTGCTGCAGCTTCTATTACCATTGAAAAAATTTCAAAAGTTCCATGTATCCAAATACCTCTCACACTCTCCCAAAAAGTACCAAATTCATAAAACATATGTTGAAATGTACCTACCATTATGCTATTGTACATCAAGATAATAATAGAACCAATTCCACCAAAAATTCCCCAAAAATAATTGTTTATAGCAACTCTTAAATTATGATAGAGAATACCTAAAAATGTTCCCCAAGTGGTATTAGTGCCATAAATAGCTAATGGGTTTCCATTTTCAATGTTTTCTTTAGTTTGGTTTACATAACCATCGGTCAAAATAAGTCTAGTAAAACCATCATCGTTTGCAGAAGATAGCACTCCAATAGCCACAAACGAAGCAAAAATTAAAAAGGCATAAAGCACATAACGTCTGTATTGGTAAACAATTAGCGGAACTTCAATTTTCCAAAAATGCACAAATCGATTAGTGTCTTCGCGCTTGGTTTTATAAATTTTTTGAAAAGCTTTGGCGGCTAAGTTGTTTAAATAAAGAATTGTTTTACTTTTGGGATAGTAAGTTTGAGCATACGAAAGATCGTTTACTAAGTGTATATAAAGTGATGCGAGTTCATCAGGATTTTTAAGGGTTTTTCCAAAAATAGCCTTTTCAAAATTGAGCCATTTTTCTTTATTTTGTTTAATAAATGCAACTTCTCTCATAAGCTATCAAATTAAAGTAATAAATGGTAGAGTTACAAATAAACACCACTCAAAATGTAAATATAAATTTCACAGCAGCTAGTGTTGGTGAGCGAATTTTGTCATATATTATTGACCTTATCATAAAAGTCGCATATTTTGTTGGGTTTGGTTACGTGATATTTGATCTTCTTGATTTTAATTCGATTTATGATGACTTAGATGGTTGGTCTAAAAATGCTGTGATTGCTATTTTTTCTATCCCAGTTTTGTTTTACACTCTAACGTTAGAGTCAATTTTTGATGGGCAAACAGTGGGTAAGAAGGTTATGAAAGTTAAAGTTGTCAAAATTGACGGTTATCAGGCATCTTTTCCTGATTTTTTAATGAGATGGTCATTAAGATCAATTGATATGCTTTTTATTGGCTTTGTCGCTTTAATCTCTATTGTAACTAGTAAAAAAAGTCAACGTTTAGGAGATATGGCTGCTGGTACATCGGTAATTTCATTAAAGAATAATGTAAATATCAGTCATACTATTCTTGAAGATTTAGAAGATACTTACACACCAACATATCCTTCGGTTATTAAATTGTCTGATAATGATGCACGTATTATCAAAGACACTTTTATAACTGCCAAAGCAGCCAAAGACTACACAACGCTTATAAAGCTGCGTAAGAAAATAATTGAAGTTATAGATATTAAAGAAGTGAATGGTAACGATATTGAATTTATTGATACCATACTTAAAGACTATAACTACTATACACAAAGCATGTAATGTTTTTTCAGGTTATTGACATACTAGGTACTATTGCTTTTGCTATTTCAGGTGTTTTAGTCGCTATGAATAAAAGAATGGATCCATTTGGAGTGCTTATTATAGCATTTGTAACTGCTGTAGGTGGTGGAACTTTAAGAGATACACTTATTGGGCAAACTCCTGTGTCTTGGATGATTAATATGACTTACGTGTATGTTATTTTAGGAGCAACCTTATTTGCTATTCTTTTTAAAAACTATATTAACTATTTAAGAACGTCACTTTTTTTGTTTGATACTATTGGTATTGGACTTTACACTGTGGTTGGAATTGAAAAAGGTATAACCATTGGTTTGCATCCTATAATTTGTATTGCGCTAGGAACCATGACAGCTTGCTTTGGTGGTGTGATAAGAGATATTTTATGTAACGAAATACCTGTGATTTTTAGAAAAGAAATTTATGCAACAGCTTGTATTTTGGGTGGACTTACTTATTTCTTGCTTAGTGAGTTTTTAACCGATTCTAACTTTGTGTTTGTAATAGCAGGAGTAGTTGTAATTGTTATTCGGCTTTTAGCTGTGAGGTTGAAAATAAGCTTACCTAGTTTGTATAAAGAAGATAAAGCATAGTTAGATGCTTAAAGGCTTTGTCCAAAGGTTAATAGATTACTGTCAGGATCAAGTATTGAAAATTCTTTTTGTTTCCATGGTTTAATTTCCAACTGTCCGTTTGGATGTATTCTAACTTTATTGTCTAATAACGACTGATAAAAATTATCGATATTTTCGGCTCTAATATAAACTTGACCATAATTTTCTTCTGGATTAAGATTTTTGAACTCGAAAAAATGAATTTGAATATTGTCTTTTTCTAACATTAGATAACCTTCATAGTCAACACTACCAAATTCTTTAAACCCTAATTTTTCTGTGTAAAAAACTTTAGTGGCTTTTTTGTCACGCATTGGGAGTTTTGGGTTGATGCTAGTTAACATAATCAATCTTATTTTTAAAGTAGTATTAATCTGAACTTAAAGAATTACCCCATTCAATTTTTCTGACTTTAAATCCAATTTTTTCGATAAGCGAAGTAAATTGGGTTAAATTGTCTTTTTTTATCAATACAATTTGATAGCTATCACTATTTATATCTACATCTCTTAAGGCAATACCTCTATCATTAAGCGCGTTTTCATATTTTTCAAAAGCATGATGAATCGTTTTGTCTTCATCTGTGTTTAAAATATCTTTAAAATCAATATCTATGTTAAAGTTGCTTTTAAGAGCAGTTTTAATATACTTTTCAAGTACATCAGAAGATTCTTTCCAGTCTAAACAACCGTAGAAATATACATTTTGATAATATTGAAAGTTAATAATTTCTTGATTAATAAACTCTTCTTTAATATCCCAATTGATAGTCTGGTTTTCTTTTTTAACTTTTTCAGCAATAAATGATTTTAGTTTTTTAGCGTCTTCATGATTTATTGTAATATCAATGCATTTATATAAGTACTCTAAACTTTCTTTTTTCTTTTCATTGCTAATGAAAACGCTTGGTTCTTTTTTATTTAGACCATTTGGAGTGGTTTTATTTTCAATTTTTCTTTTTCTATAAGAGTAAAGAGTTGCGCTAATGATGATAACAGCAATTATAATTTTTATTGTATATTTTAATTCCATAGAGTATAAAAGAAAAGGCGTTGAAAATTATTCAACGCCTTTTTGTTAATTTAGTTTTGCGGTACAGGAAATCCTCTATCACGCATTAATGCTTCAATTTTAGCATCACGACCTCTAAATAGTCTGTAAGCCTCAGCAGGATCCATAGCGTTTCTAGGAGCAAACAAATACTTCACCAATTTTTCAGCAACTGCTTCATCATAAAAACCACCTGGAGCTTCAGCAAAAGCTTCTGATGCATCACTAGTTAATACATCTGCCCACATGTAACCATAATATGCAGTAGCATAACCTTCACCAGAAAATACGTGTCCAAAGTGAGGTGTTCTATGACGCATTGGTAATTCTTTTGGCATACCAAGTTCGTCTAAAGTTTCACGCTCAAACTTATCAATATCTATATTGGTTGGATCAGCTAAGTGTAATTTCATATCAATTAATGCAGAAGCTAAATATTCCGTCGTACCAAAACCTTGATTAAACGTCGAAGCTTTTTTGATTTTTTCAACCAATTCAGCAGGCATTGGTTTTCCAGTTTCGTGGTGTACCAAGAATTGATTAATCACCTTGTCAGTAGATAACCAACGTTCTAACAATTGCGATTGAAACTCGGTATAATCTCTAACACCACCTTGTAAGGTTGGATACTTCACATCAGCAGCAAAGAAGTGTAAAGCATGTCCAAACTCATGGAAAAATGTTGTAGCATCATCCCAAGACACTAATACTGCTTCTCCTGGAGCAGGTTTTACAAAGTTAGAGTTGTTAGATGCCAATACATTGGTTTCACCATCAAATGACGTGTAACTTCTGTAAGTAGTTGCCCAAGCACCTGAACGTTTACCTTCACGAGCAAATGGGTCTAAATACCAAAGACCGATATGTTTTCCTGAATCTTTATCAGTAACTTCCCAAACGTTTACATCTTCGTTAAATACAGGAACTGAGCCTTCTTCAACAGGAGTGAACTTGTAATTAAACAATTCTCCAGCTACAAAGAACATTGCTTCGGTTAACTTATCTAATTGAAGGTATTGCTTTACTTCATCGCTATCTAAATCGTATTTCTTTTTACGAACTTTTTCAGCATAGTAACGGTAGTCCCAAGGTTCAATAGTTATATTATCACCATTTTCATTAGCTACAGCTTGCATGTCTGCAACCTCCTCTTTAACTCTTGCTGTTGCTGCAGGCCAAACTTTTAGCATTAAATCCATAGCGTTTTCAGGGGTTTTTGCCATTCGGTCTTGTAATCTCCACTCAGCATAATTGTCATAACCTAAAAGCGCTACACGCTCTTTACGTAGTTTTAAAATCTCAGCAATAATTTGGTTGTTGTCGTATTCGTCACCATTGTCTCCACGAGAGTAGTAGTTTTCCCAAACTTGTTTGCGTAACTCACGGTTGGTAGAGTAGGTAAGGAAAGGGTCCATTGAAGAACGTGTGTTTGTAATGGCATACTTACCTTCGTGACCTTTATCTGTAGCGATTTTAGCAGCAGATTTTATAAACCCATCCGAAAGTCCGCCTAATTGGTCTTTGTTCAAGTAAGTCACATAGTTTTCTTCGTCATGTAAAACATTATTAGAGAATTTAGTGTACAATGACGATAATTCTTTGTTGATTTCAGCGTAACGTGCTTTTTTAGCAGCATCAAGGTTGGCACCATTCATTTCAAACTGCTTGTAGGTTAAATCTACAACACGTTGCTCTTGGTCACCTAAAGGTGTTTTTTGTGACGCATCATAAACCGCTTTAATACGTTGAAATAATTTTTCGTTTTGCGAAATTTTAGATTGGTAATCTGATAGTTTAGGTGCTAACTCTGCTTGAATTGCTCTAAACTCAGGAGAAGATACATTACTACTAAAAATACCATAGTAACGTGATACTCGGTCTAACTCTTCAGCAGAACGCTCCATAGCAACTATAGTGTTTTCAAAAGTTGGAGGTTCAGGATTGTTGGCAATAGCTTCAATGTCTTTTAAGCCTAATTCCATTCCTATTTCCATAGCTTCTTTAATGTCCTCAACCTTCATTTTGTCAAATGCAGGAACGCCTTGGTAAGGACCTGTCCATTCTTGTAGTAAAATATTATCACTCATGGCAACGTCATCATTTTGTTGTTGGCTCTCTTCTTTACAAGCTGTAAAAGAGATTAAAGCACATAAACCCAAAGTTTTAATGTGCGTAGAAAAATTGTGTTTTTTCATTTAGAAAGTAGTTTAGTATTATGCTGCGGAAGGTATTAAAAATCTATAAAAATGATTCTTAATTATTTTATAATTTCTACCTTTTTAATGTATATATTATGCAATGGCCATTCGGCTTCATCGGTTTCTTGTGCTGCGAT
The DNA here is from genome assembly GCF_039524015.1 of Gaetbulibacter jejuensis. Classification (NCBI taxonomy): domain Bacteria; kingdom Pseudomonadati; phylum Bacteroidota; class Flavobacteriia; order Flavobacteriales; family Flavobacteriaceae; genus Gaetbulibacter; species Gaetbulibacter jejuensis. The sequence continues at coordinate 258,229 of NZ_BAAAGF010000002.1, forward strand.
TTTATCTACTACGTCCATTCCATTTATTACTTTTCCAAAAATGGTATAGTCTCCATCCAAATGGTAAGAACCACCAGGTTTTTGAACAATGAAAAACTCATAAGGTGATGCCAATTTGTAAGGATTCTCAATTTCGCTACTTGGCATGCTCACCACACCTCTGTCGTGTCTAAAACCACGTTTGGTGTCAGTAGGTAAGAGGTAGCGACCAATGTCTTTTCTTTTGTTCATAACATCAGGATCGTCAGTGCTTCCACCTTGTATAATAAAGTTATTGACCACTCGGTAAAATTGTGTGTCGTCAAAATAACTTTGCTTGGTAAGAAAGATAAAATTAGCTCTATGGAATTTGGTTTCGTTAAACAATAAGATGTCTATAGTACCAAAATCTGTCGTAATTCGTACTTTGTTTTCTTTGTTGTGCTTTTCGTACTCCAAGAAAAACTCCATAGCATTCTCATCGGTTAGATAAGGGAATTCTCTTTTAGGTTCAGTAATAGTATCGGTTTTTGGAGGTTCTTTTTTGGTTTCTGTAGTATCTGTTGAAGGTATTGTATTATTTTTTTTAGAAGATTTTTTATCTTCACAGTTCGTTAAGGCAAAACAAAGGCAAACCAATAAAAGAATTCTCATAATGAATTTTAATGCGTTTTTAGATTCTGTTTCAAAAATAAAAAATCTACCACTACCAGGAGAAGCTTCACAAATTAAAATGTCGCCTCCTTATCGTTTGGAGCTTATGGCAAAGCAAAAAGAAGCCATGAAAAACTCCAAGCACGCTGGTGTTATGGCATTATTTTATCCTGATACCAAGCAAAACGCAAAACTGTTGTTAATTTTAAGAAAAACCTACAAAGGTGTGCATTCGGCTCAAGTAGGATTTCCTGGAGGAAAGTTTGAAAAAGACGATACGTCATTAGAATTTACTGCTTTGAGAGAAACACGAGAAGAGGTTGGTGTATTGGAGCAGAGCATAAAAGTGTTGCGAGCGTTAACGCCAATGTATATACCACCAAGCAACTTTACTGTGTTTCCGTTTTTTGGAATCACGACCACAATGCCTAGTTTTATAAAACAAGAAGAAGAGGTTGAAGATTTGATAGAAGTTGAGCTGTCTCATTTTTTAGATGATAGTACAATGATTAAAACTTCTGTACCAACCTCTTACAAAGTAAATGTTGAAGTTCCTGCTTATAAATTGAACAATCATATTGTTTGGGGAGCCACTGCAATGATGCTTAGCGAGTTAAAAGACTTGTTAAAACAAGTGTTATAAAATAACAGTTTTCTTACATTTGTAGCTTACTAACTAATAAAAATCTATGGGATTATTTAAAAAAAATCCTTTCGGACATATTCTTTTTTTGAAAAAATGGCTCATTAGAATCTTAGGCGCAATGACTCACAGACGCTTTAGAGGTTTTAATGAACTTAAAATTGAAGGCTCTGAGGTTATCAAGAATCTTCCTGATGCCAATGTGTTGTTTATTTCTAATCACCAAACCTATTTTGCAGATGTTGTGGCTATGTTTCACGTGTTCAATGCGAGTTTAAGTGGAAGAATAGACAATATTAAAAATGTAGGTTATTTATGGAATCCTAAGCTGAACATTTACTACGTTGCTGCAAAGGAAACCATGAAATCTGGTTTGTTGCCAAAAATTTTGGCGTATGTAGGTTCGGTAAGTATTGAGCGCACATGGAGAGCAGAAGGACAAGATGTTAACCGACAGGTTAAAATGAGCGATATTTCTAATATTGGAAAAGCCTTAGACGATGGTTGGGTTGTTACATTTCCGCAAGGAACCACAACGCCTTTTAAACCTATTAGAAAAGGAACAGCGCACATTATTAAAAAATACAAACCTATTGTTGTGCCTATTGTAATTGATGGTTTTAGACGCTCTTTTGATAAAAAAGGATTGCGTATTAAAAAGAAAAACATCTTACAAAGCATGGAAATAAAAGCACCTTTGGAGATTGATTACGATAACGAAAGTATTGCTGAAATTGTTGAAAAAATAGAATACGCTATCGAGCAACATCCTTCGTTTTTAAAGGTGATTTCCCAAGAGGAACTACAAGCGCAAGAAGAACTCAACAAACTACGTGAGTGGTAGTTTTATTAGGTTATCTCTTTTATTGTTTTGAACTTGTTTTTAACTATACTTCCAGCTTTTTAAGCTCTCTGTAGTTGTTGTTAAGACGTTTGAGTAAAATACCATAAATAAGCCAGTAAAACCCAAGTAGCACTAGTATTGCGCCACCTAGAGTAACTATGGTTAGTCCTATAATTTTAGCGTAGAATGTAAAGGCTTCACCATTGGCCGAAGCTAGCTCTACCTTAGAAATAACATCTTCGTTTTGGCTAAATTCAATATACAACGCTATAACTGCTGAGGCAATCATAAAAATAAGGTTAAAAGCTACATATTGCTTTACAGTACGTCTGGTTTTTAGGATGTTTTCCATAAGTACTTTTGCGCTGTCAGTTACAGAAATTCTGCGGTAGTTTCTATAGAATAGATAAAAGAAATACGCCAAAACCACATAACCTAAAATAGCAAAAGGTATGAGTAAAAAGTCGCTTTCTAACTCGTCAAAATGTTTAGCGTTCTTATTGTCTTTCAATAAGAAACTTATTCCTGTCCAAAATGCAAATTCTAAAAGACTGATAATAAAAATCCACTTGACAATAGATGATGATTTTTTTAATATCATTTTATAAATCTCATTGTAAGTCAACTTTGGGTAGTTGTCTTCTCCCTTTTTCCAGTCTTTCTTTAATAATTCTAACTCATCCATAAGCTTACGGATTTAATATTGTTTTTAGTTTTGTTTTCACTCTGTTCATCTTCACTCTTGCATTTACCTCAGTAATTCCCAGAGTTTCACTTATTTCACTGTAATTTTTATCTTCTAAGTATAAAAACACCAGTGCCTTTTCAATGTCGTTTAATTGGTGGACTGCTTTGTACAATAGCTTTAGTTGTTGCTCTTCGGTGTCGTCGTATTCTTCCGATTTTATTTTAAACTGAATACTCTCAAACTCCTGTGTTTGTATGGAGCGTTTAGATTTTCGGTACAACGTTATTGCTGTATTTAAGCCAACTCTATACATCCATGTGCTAAATTTTGAGTCGCCTCTAAACTTAGGATAGGCTTTCCATAATTGTATAGTTATTTCTTGAAACAAATCATTGTGCGCTTCTTGATTATTGGTGTATAATCTGCAGACTTTGTGTACAATGTTCTGATGCTTTTCAAGCTGTTCTACAAAACTATGTTCAAGTTGTTTGTCCAAATTTCAATCAGTTAGTTGACTATATGTAGCTATAAAAGGTGAGTTGTTACACTAGTTTAAAATTATTTGTTTTTTAGTAAGCCTAACACTATGAAATACTGTGCCAAAGCATACGTTAGCATAATGCTGATGTTCGATAATGGTAAGGGTTTGTAAAACTTGTTGAGTGCCAAAATACTATCAGAAAGCATAAACAGCAATGCGCCTAAAAATACTAGCGTATAGCTTAGTGGTAGCACTTTACCTTGTCTTAAAAACGCAGTTGCAGCCATAGTTAAAATTACTAGCATATAAACCGTTACAGGATACAGCATGTCTCCAAGACCATCAAACATTATATAAAACAGTATTGCAGCATACAGCAAAGCTATAAGTGTAAATACATAAGGGTTTTTGTTTGGGTTTTTATGTTTTAAAAATACTATGATGTACATAATATGAGCCAGTAAAAAAGCGATAAGCCCAAACATAAAATAACCTTCTGATTTGTGTACAAACATTAACAACACATCACCAAGCAAAGAAAACAGTAAGGCAAATAAGGTAAGTAGCTTTAAGGTTTTGTTGAGGTGATTACTGCTTGTTAAAAAATAGGCGATAAGCGACACCAAAATAGCTGGTTTGGTAACATAATGCAACCCATTTAGGCTTTCAACACTACTGCAAATAAGCTCTGCAATAACAATGATAAAAAAGATGATACTAAAGCCTTGTTCTTTTTTTGTAAGCATAATAGATAATTAATGCTTAAAGGTACTAAATTGAATATGGAAATAAGAATAGGTTGATTTGGAATGTTTGAAAGAAAACTAGAATTAGTAAATTAATTATTAAGCGTATTGCTAATAGTTACTATTTATTTAAGAGTTTTTCAGTTCTATTCATTTTTGGGTGCTCTTTTATGAATTTAATCAAAACTGAATCGGTTAATTCAATCTTTTCAAATTCATTTGAGTCAGTTATTGACAAATTTGACTTATAAGTTTTACCATCATATTTAAAGTTTGTTGTTAGCCATGGCGGACTTTTTGCGCCATATTCTTTTTTTACAACGATACCTTTAATGTAAATTCCTTCTTTATCAATTCGATTTTGTATTCTGTTGGTATTCAAAAAAATAATTAAAAATAAAAATGCGAAAATGCCAAAAGAAATATTGATAATTAGTTTCCTCTTGATTTTTGGTCGTATCTCAGTCATAATTCCGAATACTATGGAAGTTAGAGCAAAATGACAAAGTCCAGTTAAAACAAAAAATTCGATATTATATAATTCCTTGTACCAAAATAAATAAATAGCTATTTCCAAACTAACTATTATAATTCCTGATATGATTAAGAATTTTTTCAATTCATTAGATATTGATTGGGACAATTATCCACAACAGCTATGGTTGTGAGTAGTTTGTAATTATTGTTGCTTACTGGTTTTTTATTTGCTCATAAATTTTCCGACAATATCATTCGGCATTGTGGGTGATGCATCATCTTTTAAAAGTCCAGTTTCGGCTCGACTGAATAACGCTTGCATAATTAATTTTTTATCCTCTTTATCAACCGTTGAATCTTTTAATAACGATAAATAGAAATAGGTTAAAGTGTGTCTTTCTTCACAATCGCGAGCTAAATGGAAAGAACTAAACATTACTTTTGTAACTGCTCTTATCGCAAAAGCCATAAAAGAAATGAAGGTTATGTAAATAATTGACCATCGGATTGCGGCACTTTTATCTCCACTGAAAAAAGACTCATAAATTTGTTCTGGTGTTGTCCAGAGCAATTTACCTAAAGAGGAAACTACAATAAGTATGAGAGCGATTAATACACCTAAAGCCATCCATCCTTGCTTCTTTAATTTTTTGGCTCTTTCTGACCAGTATTTTGCTGGTTCCTCTAATTTTAGTTTTTCTTGATAGGTGTTTTCAAGTTCTTTTAATCTCTTGTCCGATTTTGAGCTGAATTTCTCAAAATCTCCTTTTGTATTTATAAACCAGTCCGAATAAGTTTTTTCTTTATCTTCTTTAAAGTCATCTATTGCTTTTGAATACTCTTCATATTTTTTAGTATTATTTTTTAAATGCTCAATCAACTGACTTTCTAATTCTGGAAGACTATTTTCAAACTTTGTGCGTAGTCTGGAAAGAGATAGCTTATCTTTATTTCTTCTTTCTGTAATTTCAGTTGAATCTTTTAATGTAAATTCATAAGCTAGCAAATAACCATTTAGGTTATCCTTGTTATTTATGTTTTGGTTTAGATTACCAGTTAAATAGGAATAAGCTCCAATAAATGATTTTGGATGATTTTTATAAACCTCAATTAAGAAGTCGGTTTCAGGGCAGTCATAAGTGAAATATGAATTTGTGTTATTTTGTATTTGGTTTTTAGTACTTCTAAAATAGTTTTTTAAACTCGCTTCACTTTCTTGAGACCTATAAGAGTCGGTAAAATTTACTAAATGGTTTTCTATAGATTCGAAATGTCTTTTCGAAGCAATTAATTCATTCGGTAAATTTTCTGATAATTTTCCCCAACCTCTAATTTGTTGATTTACAAATTTGTGTAGGTGTCCAAATCCTTTGAATTCAAAACTTAAATTTAGATGTGAGTAGTTCATTTCGAATTCAACAGAGTTGAACCAATCGGTATTTGCTGTTTCGGATAGTTTTTTTCTAAATTCTGTTTGCGTCATCTTTTTTAGCTTGCAGGTAACTCTCAACGAATTTAGTTTTTTTATCTGACAGTCATACAGTTATCTTATGAATTGTTATTAACAGATGTATTCTTAAAAAAGCGTTAATTAACAGTTGTATACAGTACTTTAACAAATTGCTAACAGCAGTGAGGTAGGTAATGGTCTAATTTTAAGACAATCAATCAATTAAAAACGAGCAGTTATGTTTTTTAAGTCCAACATTTTAGTTGGGCTTTTTTTAGCTAATGTAATTCCACATGTTTTTGTATTTGCTCAATTGCCTGTAGGTGTGGAGTAGGACTTTGTGTTCTGGTAAGCCTAGTGTTGGGTCGCTGTTTAAAACGCGTTTAGCATAAAAGCGAGCGCTTTGTAAGATGTCTTTGTCTTTAACAATATCGGCAATTTTAAGATTGAGTACACCACTTTGTTGGGTTCCCATAATATCACCAGGACCACGAAGTTTAAGGTCTACTTCGGCAATTTCAAAACCATCACTGGTTCTGGTCATGGTTTCTAAACGTAGTTTACTGTCGTTACTTAGTTTATGGCTCGTCATTAAAATACAATAGCTTTGTTCGGCACCACGACCAACACGACCTCTTAACTGGTGTAATTGCGATAACCCAAAGCGTTCAGCACTTTCAATAACCATAACAGAGGCGTTAGGAACGTTTACACCAACTTCAATTACTGTAGTGGCTACCATAATTTGTGTTTCGCCTTTAGCAAAACGTTGCATTTCGTAATCCTTATCGGCTGGTTTCATTTTTCCGTGTACAATGGAGATTTGGTATTCTGGCATAGGAAAGTCTCTAGAAATGCTTTTGTAACCATCCATAAGGTCTTTGTAATCCATTTTTTCACTTTCCTGAATTAATGGATATACCACATATACTTGTCTGCCTTTTTTAATTTCGTCTCTTATAAACTGAAACACACGAAGTCTGTTTTTATCGTAACGATGTACTGTTTTTATAGACTGTCTTCCTGGAGGTAATTCGTCAATTACTGAGATGTCTAAATCACCATAAACCGACATTGCTAAAGTTCGCGGAATTGGTGTTGCAGTCATCACTAAAATGTGTGGAGGAGTAGTTGCCCTTTCATTATCAGAAGATGCCTCTGGGCCTTTTCTCCATAATTTGCTTCTTTGCTCGACTCCAAATCGATGTTGTTCGTCTATAATTGCAAGCCCTAAATTTTTAAATTTTACCTTATCTTCAAGCAGTGCGTGAGTGCCAATTAAAATCTGTAAATTGCCATTTTCAAGAATTTCATGGATTTCTTTTCGTTCTGAAGTATTACTTGAACCAGTTAATAATTTTATACTGATATTCAGTTTGTTGCAAAACTCTGATAAGCCGTTATAGTGCTGAACTGACAAAATTTCAGTTGGAGCCATTAAACAAGCTTGAAAACCGTTGTCAAGTGCTATTAACATTGACATTAGCGCAACTATGGTCTTCCCAGAACCAACATCACCTTGTAATAATCGGTTCATTTGTGCATTACTGCCTAAATCGGCTCTAATTTCTTTAAGAACTCGCTTTTGAGCATTGGTTAATTCAAAGGGTAAATGTTCTTTAAAAAAGGTGTTGAAATAGTCGCCAACTTTTTCAAACGGAAAGCCTTTTATTTTTGATTTATGGATTAGATTTTTAAGAATAAGCTGCAGTTGGATGTAGAATAATTCTTCAAATTTTAATCGAAATTGAGCACGTGATAATAGCTCTTGGTTTTTTGGAAAATGCACGTTAAAAAGTGCTTCGCTTTTTGAGAGTAATTTAAGTTCTGAAAGTAAATTTTCAGATAAGGTTTCCGAAAATCTGCCTTTGGTTTCCAGGAACAGATTCTGCATAATTTTACTAATTACTCTATTGGTGATGCCTTTATTGGATAGCTTTTCAGTTGAAGGATAAATAGGTTGCATTGCAGAGCGCAAATTCTTTTCGTGTTCTTCAAGCAGTTCCATTTCAGGATGAGGCATGCTAAATGTGCCATTAAACCAATTGGTTTTCCCAAAAATCACATAAGTTGTGTTTGGTTTTATACTGTCTCTAATCCATTTTTGACCTCTAAACCAAACCAACTCCATAACTCCAGTATCGTCTTGAAACGTGGCAACTAGCCGTTTGCCTCTTTTTTGAGCGATTTCTTTAAAGCTAGTAACTCTTCCAATAACCTGTACGTCAGCGTTGTTGCGTTGCAGTTGATTGATTTTGTAATATTGAGTTCGGTCTATGTATCGATTTGGAAATAAGTTGATTAGGTCTTGATAGGTGTGAATACCAAGCTCTTTACGAAGTAAATCGGCTCGATTTGGTCCAACGCCTTTAAGGTAATCTATAGGTGTTTGAAGATTGGTATTCATGGTAACGAATATAATTCTAATACTTGAAAGATAAAACTTGATTTTTTGTATTTTGGAACTCTAAAACGAGCAGAAAACAAATAAAATGCGAGCATTAGTAATATCAGGTGGCGGAAGTAAAGGTGCGTATGCAGGAGGAGTTGCGCAGTACCTTATTGAAGGTCAGGGGAAAACTTACGATATGTATTTGGGAACTTCTACAGGAAGTTTGTTAATACCTCATTTGGCTGTCAACGATATTGGTAAGTTGTATGATATTTTTACTAATGTGCAACAGAGTGATATTTTTAGTGTAAGTCCTTTTGTGCAGCGTGAAAAAGACGGAAGAGAGTTTGTGTCTATTGATTTTGTGAACTCTTTATGGCAGTTTATTCGAATGAAACGCACCTTTGGAGAGAGTAAATCACTAAGGAGGAATATTAGGAAGAACTTTACTAAAGAAGAGTTTTTAAAGATAAAAGAAACCAAAGAGGACGTTGTGGTGACTGTGTCTAACCTTTCTAAAAACACAGTAGAGTACAAGTCTATTAACGATTACTCGTATGAAGAGTTTTGTAATTGGATATGGATTTCTTGCAATTATATACCGTTTATGTCTTTAGCTAAAGTGAACGGTTATGAATATGCTGATGGTGGTTTGGGTTGTGTAGTGCCAATACGCGAGGCTATACAGCGTGGAGCAACTGAAATTGATGCTATTGTTTTAGAAGCTGAACAAATGGATAGGTTGAAGGTGTTGGGTAAAAATCCATTTTCCTTAATGATTAACCTGTTTGGGCATTTGCTAAACCAAGTAGAGCGTAATGATATAGTTATAGGCAAGCTTGCTGCACGAAATAAAGGCGTAAAGCTGAATTTGTACTATACACCAACAGACCTTACTGAAAACTCATTAATTTTCAGTAAGCGCTTGATGACTAAATGGTGGCAATTAGGTTATGATTATGCTAAAGCAAGAAATGAAAGGTAGTGGAGTTTTACCACATGTCGCTTACTTCTTGTTTTATGTAAGATAATGCAGCGTCACTAGGAGCTCGCTTTTCCATCATTTCGGTTAAAACAACTTCTCTAAGTTTATTGGCAGTGTCAGTTTTTTCTAAAAGACTTGCTTTTCTTATCAGTTGAATAGTGGCGTTTTTTGCTGCTGCAATAATGTTCCAGCATTCATCAGTCATGTAGATTTGTTGTGATAAATTATGCTCAAACTCTTGTTCGATAGTTGCTATAATTAAAGATTCGTAATCTTCTTTATTTGAGGAGTTTGGAATAACTCTAATCAATAATTTTGAAGGTGTAATGCGCTCTAAAAACAAAGCCATTCTTTCATAGGCCTGTAAGCGGATAGGAAGTGTGTTTACTTGTATGTCTTTATGTAATAAAAAGCGTCTTCTACCATCTTCGTTTTTAGTGTGTTCTTTAAAAAAGTAATAAGCAATCATTCCAGTAATTAGGGCAGGAACAGCATACAATAATACTTCAAATATTTTTTCAACTTCCATAGTGTTTTAGTTAGGTTAGGTATTTTGGTTTTTATATTGACCTCCCAAATATATGCAATCTTTTAAATCTTGCATACTTTTAAAAGGCACAGGAGTTTTTTCGTAGTGATAGGTTAAATCTAATTCTTTAGACAGGTTATGGTCGTCTACATTTACATCAATATCACTCATTTTAAACTGACAAGGATGCTCGTAACCTGCGGAATGTGTAATTTCTATAAACTCTTTTCTAAAGGTTTTAAAATATTGCGCTAATCGATGTGACTTTAAAGTTACATCAATACCACTTTGTAGCCATTTGCTTTGGGTGGCAACACCACTAGGACAATGATTGGTATGGCAAATTTGTGCTTGGATACAACCAATACTCATCATGGCTTCTCTGGCAACGTTAATACAGTCAACTCCCATAGCAAAAGCCATTGCAGCTTTTGCAGGAAATCCTAGTTTTCCACTTCCAATAAATACAATACGTTCACTTAAACCTTTTCTCTGAAATAGTTTGTATAAATCGCTAAACCCATAAACCCAAGGTAATGAAACGTGGTCTGCAAAACTTGGTGGAGCAGCACCTGTGCCACCTTCGCCACCATCAACAGTTATAAAGTCTGGTCCATGACCTTTGGTTTTCATTATATCAGCAAGTTCTTCCCATTGGTCTAGTTTTCCAATAGCAGCTTTTATACCTACAGGCAAACCTGTTGCTTCAGCAATGGCTTCAATAAAATCAACCATTTCAGGAACGTTAGAAAACGCTGAATGGTTAGGAGGTGATAACACGTCTTTACCAACTTCTACATGACGTATGCGTGCAATTTCCTCAGTGATTTTTGCTCCAGGAAGTACACCACCTTTTCCAGGTTTTGCGCCTTGAGATAGCTTAATTTCTATGGCTTTTACATGTGGGTTATCATTAACTAACTGCACTAGTTTTTCCATTGAAAAGTTACCATCGCTATCTCTTACTCCAAAATAGCCTGTTCCAAAATGAAACATGACATCACCACCATTACAGTGGTAAGGAGACAAACCACCTTCACCTGTATTGTGGTAAGCACCAGCTATATGAACACCTTTGTTTAGAGATTCAACTGCTTTGGCAGATAAAGAACCAAAACTCATAGCAGAAACATTAATTACAGACGCAGGTCTGAACGGTTTTTTTCGCTTGTTGTAAGCACCAATAACTTTTGCACAAGGTAAAAACGTTTTGTCAACAGCATTAGGATGGTCTTTTTCAATTTTATAAGGCATCATTGCATTGTTGATAAAGATGTGATGATGCGAATAAATATCTCTATCAGTTCCAAACCCTTCGTAGTTATTTTCTTTTTTAGCAGACGCATAAATCCAACCACGTTCAATACGGTTAAAAGGTAACTCTTCTCTATTGTTTGCTACAAGATATTGTCTAAGTTCAGGACCAATGCGTTCTAAAATATATCTAAAATGCCCAATAACAGGGAAATTATGGCTTATGGTGTGTTTTCTTTGTAAAAAGATGTCTCTTATAGCAACTAAAGCTAAAATGATTAACATCCACATCCACCAGCTTATGTTACTTATAAAATCTAAAAACGTATTCATTATTAATTGTTTAAGTAGTCTAATGCTAAGTATGTCATGGCTTTAACACCCAAAATCAATCCATTGTCATCAATTTTGAAATCTGGAGTATGGTGAGGAAACACTTCAGTGTTTCCTGGTGTCATTCCGCCTAAATAAAAGTAAAGACCAGGAACAGCCTCTTGAAAATAAGAGAAGTCTTCACCTCCTGTAACTGCTTTCATAAGTTTAACATTATCTTTTCCTGCTGCTTTTTCTAGCGAAGGTAACATTTGTGAGGTTAAATCTGGGTCGTTATAGGTAACAAGTGTGTTTTCTTGAAATTCAATAGTTGCTTCACCACCATAAGCTTTGGCGATGGTTTCAGTCATTTCGGTCATTCGCGTAATAATTTTGGTTCGCATATCAGCATCTAGGGTTCTAACAGTCCCAATAAGTTCAGCGCTTTCAGGAATAATATTAAAACGTACACCACTTGTAATTTTACCAACAGTAATAACAGCAGGTTCAACCAATAAATTAGATTCTCTACTGATGATACTTTGATAGCCATCAATAATTTTAGCAGAAATGTAAATAGGATCCACTCCTCCCCAAGGTTGCGAACCGTGAGTTTGCTTGCCTTTTACATTCACTACAAAACGCTCTACAGCAGCCATCATACCTCCAGGTTTGTATTTTATGGTACCAACAGGAGTAGCAGAGTTAATATGAAGTCCAAAAATAGCATCCACTTTCGGATTTTCTAAAACGCCTTCTTTAACCATTAAAGACGCTCCGCCTTCTTCTCCAGGAGGAGGACCTTCTTCAGCAGGTTGAAAAATAAATTTAATGGTGCCTTTAATCTTGTCTTTATGTTTTGAAAATACTTCAGCAACTCCCATTAAAATTGAAATGTGCGTATCGTGTCCGCAAGCATGCATTACACCAGTTTCAGTACCTAAAAAGGTATCTCTAACTTCCGATTTAAAGGGTAAATTATTTCTTTCGGTAACAGGTAACGCATCAATATCAGCTCTAAGCGCCACTACTTTCCCTGGAAGGTCACCTTTTAAAATGCCTACAACTCCTGTTTTTGCGACTCCTGTTTGCACTTCAAACCCTAAAGATTTTAAGTGTTCAGCAATTTTTTCAGCAGTTTTAAACTCTCGGTTTGACAATTCAGGATTTTGATGAAAATGATGTCTCCATTCAATAACTTTTGGTTCAATATCAATAATATCTTGTTCTAAAGTTGTTTGTGAAAATGCGCTTGAAATGATAAGGCAACATAAAGCTGGTAGAAATTTCATGAAGTATCTATTTACGTTTTGAACTCTAAATATATTTAAAATTTGTCAAAGCCTTTTTACAATACTTTAATTGTTTATAATTATTAATAAAACTGTTTATGTAACTAAGTAACATTGGTTATTTTCACACTTTAAAATGAAATTGAATTGGAGAAGTATTTAAGTCAGTTAAATGATGCGCAATTAGCACCTACATTGCAAAAAGATGGACCTATGATTGTAATAGCAGGAGCAGGTTCAGGGAAAACACGTGTGCTTACTTATAGAATAGCGTATTTGATGAGTCAAGGCGTTGATGCGTTTAATATTTTGTCATTAACCTTTACAAATAAAGCTGCTCGCGAAATGAAATCGCGTATTGCAGATATAGTTGGAAATAGCGAAGCTAAAAACCTTTGGATGGGAACATTTCACTCGGTTTTTGCTAAAATTTTAAGGTTTGAAGCCGATAGGTTAGGTTATCCAAGTAACTTTACAATTTATGACACACAAGACTCTGATCGATTGATTTCTTCGATCATCAAGGAAATGAATCTTGATAAAGATGTATATAAGTACAAGCAGGTAAGATCTAGAATTTCTTCGTATAAAAACAGCTTAATTACAGTTAAAGCCTATTTTAATAATCCAGAGCTTATTGAAGCTGATACTGCTGCTCGACGACCAAGATTAGGTGATATTTATAAAAACTATGTAGAGAGATGCTTTAAAGCAGGTGCTATGGACTTTGATGATTTATTGTTGAAGACCAATGAGCTTTTAACTCGTTTTCCTGATGTGCTTGCCAAATATCAAGATCGTTTTAGATACATTTTGGTTGATGAGTATCAGGATACTAACCATTCGCAGTATTTGATTGTAAGAGCGCTTTCTGATCGTTTTCAAAATATATGTGTGGTTGGTGATGATGCGCAAAGTATATATGCGTTTCGTGGCGCAAACATTAATAACATCTTGAATTTTCAACGCGATTATGATGATGTAAAAGTGTTTAGGTTAGAGCAAAATTACCGTTCTACAAAAAACATTGTTAATGCAGCAAACTCTATTATTGATAAAAACCAAACCAAGCTAGATAAAGTAGTTTGGACAGCTAATGATGAAGGTCCTAAAATAAAGGTTAACCGTTTAATGACCGATGGTGACGAAGGTCGTTATGTGGCGAGTTCTATTTTTGAGAATAAGATGAATAATCAGCTTAAAAATAAAGATTTTGCCATACTGTATCGTACCAATGCGCAATCGCGTGCAATGGAAGATGCACTTCGTAAACGAGGAATTGAATACCGAATTTATGGAGGTTTATCCTTTTACCAACGTAAAGAGATTAAAGATGTGCTTTCGTATTTAAGGTTGATTATTAATCCAGCCGATGAGGAAGCGCTTAAACGTGTGATTAATTTTCCTGCACGAGGTATTGGGCAAACTACTATTGATAGATTGGTGGTTGCAGCAAATGGTTATAACCGTTCAATATTTCAAGTATTACAAAACCTAGATAAGGTTGATATAAAAATCAACTCTGGTACAAAAGGCAAGCTTCAGGATTTTGTAACTATGATTGAGAGTTTTCAGGTCATGAACCAAAATGCTAATGCTTTTGAACTTGCTGAACACGTCACTAAAGCTAGCGGATTGATAAGAGAGTTCAATAAAGATGGTACTCCTGAAGGTATCGCTAGAATGGAGAACATTGAAGAACTTTTAAATGGTATTAAGGATTTTGTTGAAGAGCAAAAAGAACTGGCAGACACTACAGGTTCTTTAACCGAGTTTTTAGAAGATGTTGCTCTAGCTACCGATTTAGATAATGACACAGGTGACGACGATAGAGTAGCATTAATGACCATTCACTTGGCTAAAGGTTTGGAGTTTCCTTATGTGTATATAGTAGGTATGGAAGAAGATTTATTTCCGAGTGCCATGAGTATGAATACGCGTAGTGAACTAGAGGAGGAGCGACGTTTGTTTTATGTGGCATTAACTAGAGCAGAAAAGCAAGCTTACTTAACCTATACACTTTCGAGGTACCGTTGGGGAAAATTAATTGATGCTGAACCAAGTCGATTTATTGAAGAAATTGATGATCAGTACTTAGAGGTATTAACTCCAGTAAACGACCCAAGGCAAAACCCTATGTTGAATCCTGATATTTTTGGTGATGTTGAACCTGATAAAATTCGTTTTAAGAAACCCATTAAGCGAAAATCTGAAAACAAGCCTCCTAAGTTTGTAGCTCCACCTAAATTGAAACCTATATCAAAAACCACAAACGATGGAGTGAATCTGTTTGATGGTAAACTTACTGTAGGAAATATTGTGGAGCATATTAGGTTTGGTAAAGGAGAAGTGCTTAAAATTGAAGGTCAAGGTGCTGATACAAAAGCAGAAATCAATTTTGAAAATGGAGGTGTAAAAAAGCTATTGTTACGATTTGCTAAGCTGCAAGTGTTGGGTTAATTATTTAACCATTTTTACAGAATTGATGTGTCCATGACCATCATATTCTTTTATAGAGTTGTTTGGGTCAACAATCCACTCGCCATCAACAATGTATTTGTAGTGATGTTTTCCACCAGATAGAAGTATGGTAGATGTCCATCCTTTATCGGTTTTGGTCATTTTTATTTCGTGCTCGTTCCAATCATTAAAAGAACCAGCAAGAATTACAGTGTTAGCGTCTTTAAAACCAAAAAGATTAAATGTAACAGGAACTTGTATATTGATAACAGAGTTGTAACCATCATACTCGTTTCTTTTTTTAGAAGGATTGTCAGGGTCTTCTATCCAGTTACCATCAACTATAAACTTGTATTGATATTCTCCTGGTTTTAAGTCTAGGGTAAGTTCCCAGCCATTAGTTGTTTTGATCATTTTAAATAAGTGTTCATCCCAACGGTTAAAACTACCGCTTAAGATTACACTTTTTGCGTTCTCATAACCGTTTAATTTAAAACATGCATTTCCGTTTGGATCAGGAACAGCAGTGTAAATCTTAAGATTGTATGTGTGGTAATTGTTTCCGTGGTTATCAACTGCAGGAGCAATATTGGATACCTTGTTGCTAGGTTCTGCCCAATACGAATTGTTTATTACAAACTTAAACTCCCAAGAAAATTCATCAGTAAAATCAGAAAGTTTTTTTCTTAATTCATAAGTGTATTCACCTACTTTGTTCATTTTCCATTTGTCTCTAGACCAAAGGTTGAACTCTCCAGAAACGACAACATTTTCAATGTCAAAATCTTTAAAGTCCATCTTTCTGCCAGTATGCTCATTGGTGTATTCTTTGTAGTCTCTAACATCAAAAGTAAACACGACATCTTCACCTTCAATTTTGTAGCCTAAAGTGTTGCCATTTTGTGCTACGAGGTTTAAGCTTAAAAAGCAAAGGCATAAATATGTTATGACTAATTTCAATCCTTTATGTTTGGATGCTTTACGAAGTAAAGTTTTTCTTTTTTATAGTTTATAATTGTTCTTTTCTGCTGAAAAAACTCAAAGCCTAAAACACCATCTAACTTGGTTCCGAAGGCTTCGTTCATTTTACTTAAATTGGTCAATATTGTGTTCATTGGGCCAAAGTAAATAGTTTCACTCAGTTTAACACGATGCAATTTCCCTGCCAAAACTTCAATTTTGGAATTACTTGCTCCTGTAAGCATGAGTCTTTCTTTAGGATGGAAATATTTTAAAACCTTTTTGCTAACTGATTTGTTTATTTGATTAAGCTCAGCAGCACTATCCAATCCCATTTTTAAGTTTTGACCATTTACCGTTGCGTTGAGTACAATAGTATGGTTTTTTAATTTGAAATCAATGCTATCTGTTATTTTTTCTAGATAAACATACTTATCTAGTTTTTCGCCAAACCTATCTGTTTTAGTAAGTGTAATTTGGTTTAAGTATAAATCTATAAATACTTCGTAGTCTTTCAATATGTTAAAACCAATAACACCTAAAAGGTTCATTTTTTTTGTTCTTTCAATATGAGAAAGGTCAATAACATCAGAGGTTTTGTTTTCCAAAATCAAATTTTGAATTACAAACTGACTGAGTTGTCTTTCTAAAGGGTCGTCAACAATATTCACTACACCAGATGTTTCGTTTTTCTTTTTATTGTGACTGTATTTTATTGGGAAATGAACTTTGTTTAAAATTAAAGTTTCAGAGCCAGTATCTATTATAAAATTACCTTCTTTCCCTAACAGTTTAGCTTCAACAACAATTAAATGGTCAATAAGCTTAAAAGGAATTCTAGTAGTATAATCGTTTATAATTTCAGCTTCGGTAAAAGATACATACTCTACTTTAAAATTGGAAAACGCTTTTCCTGTAGTGATAAAAAGTATGAATATGAGTAGTATCTTTTGCATATAGTTAAGACTCTAAAAATTGAATATTGTTACATGTTTTTATAGTAAATGTGCTTTTGTAAGTGTTTTTAATTAGTATCAAAATTTGTTTATATGCATTACATCATAAAAATGCTTTACTTTGTAATGTAACTGTAAGATACATATTTATGGCTGAATTTGTGAAAATTTATGCGGAGAATCCTAATCCTAAGCAAATTGCTAAAGTGATTAAGGTGCTTAAAAATGGTGGATTGATTATTTATCCAACAGATACGGTTTATGGTTTAGGTTGTGATATTACAAACACTAAGGCTTTAGAGCGTATTGCTCAAATAAAAAACGTAAAGTTAGATAAAGCTAACTTTTCATTTATTTGTCATGATTTAAGCAATTTAAGTGACTATGTTAAGCAAATAGACACTACGACTTTTAAGATTTTAAAACGAGCATTACCTGGTCCTTATACGTTTATTTTACCAGGAGCGAAGACCTTACCAAATGCTTTTAAAAAGAAAAAGACAGTAGGTATTCGTGTGCCTGATAATACTATTGCTCAAGAAATTGTGAAGCAATTAGGTAACCCTATTATTTCAACATCTATACGTGATGAAGATGAAGTTTTGGAATATACAACTGATCCTGAACTTATATTGGAGAAATGGAATAACCGAGTTGATTTGGTAATTGATGGAGGTTATGGTGATAATGAAGCATCAACTGTTATTGACCTTTCAGAAGAAGAACCAATTATTGTTAGGGAAGGCAAAGGAAGTTTGGAAATATTTTAAATAAAAAAGCTCAACCAATGGTTGAGCTTTTCTTTTTCTATAAAGAAGCAATTAGTTAGTACCAGCTTCTAAGTTTTTCATTTCTTTTTCAATCATATCGTAGAACTCATCGATTTTTGGTAAAATCACAATTCTAGTACGACGGTTAGCTGCTTTACCTTCAGCAGTGTCATTAGATGCAACAGGAACAAACTCTGCACGACCTGCAGCAATAAGTTTAGATGAAGAAACACCTAAATCTTCAAGTACGCGAACTACAGATGTAGCACGTTTAACACTTAAATCCCAGTTGTCAACCAATGGTGGTTTATTGTAAGGAACAGGGTCAGTGTGTGCTTCTACCATACACTCAAAGTTTGGTTTGCTGTTAACTACTTTAGCAACTTTACCTAAAACTTCTTTAGCGCGCTCGTTTACAACATAGCTTCCGCTTTTAAATAAAAGTTTGTCAGCAATTGAAATAAATACAACTCCTTTTTCTACGTTTACCTCAATGTCAGGATCGTTAATACCAACTTCTTTTTTCAAGCTAGTTACTAAAGCCAACATTACACTATCTTTTTTAGTGATAGCATCTTGTAAACGAGAGATTTTAAGGTCTTTTTCTTTCATGCTTTCTAAAGTTTTTTCAACGTTAGAAGCACCTTTTGAAGTAAGAATCGTTAAATCCTTGTTACTTTGAATTAGGTTGTCGTTAGATTTTTTTAAGTCAGAAATTCTGTCTTCTAAAGCTTCAGCTCTTGCAATCGCAGAAGCCTTATCAGATAAACAGCTGTTTAATTTAACAGTTGCAGTATTTAATAGGTCTTGTGTTTCTTGTTGTTTCGCTTCAAGTGCTGCATATTCTTTTTTAGATACACATGATCCAAAAAGCAACATGGCTGAAACACTTAATAACATTAGTTTTTTCATAATTAGTGTGTGATTAAATAATTTGTAATTTAACATACCAAAATTATATAAAAGATTACTCCGTTTGGTATATGTTAACAAAAACTTTAACAATTTTATAAACAATTAAAATCTTTTATCCTTATTTACGTAATAAGACCACACTATAGATTTTTTATGGTAGTAATTTTCTTTCTTTTTTTGTGAATTTCGAAATTTTAAAAGCTTAGGTAGTTTTGCGTAAAATGCAAAGTGTGCTTTAATGATTGCTAAAAAATGCTGAGGCTTAAACTCTAGTAAAAACTTGATGCCAGCTACACCATCTAAAAGTAACCTAGTAAACACTTTTGGTATTATTGAGCCATGAGCATTTTTAACTAAGGTATAAAGACTATTTCTAAAGTTTAAATACGTTTTTTTTGCATTAGAATTTTTCAGTGTTGCACCACCAACATGGTATATACTTGATGTGCCAATGTATTTTGTTGTATACCCTTTGTTGTAGGCTCTCCAGCACAAATCAATTTCTTCCATGTGGGCAAAAAAGTCTTCATCAAATCCATTGAGTTCTCCAAAAACAGATCGCTTTATAAATAAACAAGCACCTGTTGCCCAAAAAATAGTAGCAATATCATTGTATTGACCATTATCTTTTTCAAGAGTGTTGAAGATGCGACCTCTGCAAAAAGGGTAACCATATTTATCTAGATAGCCTCCTGCAGCTCCAGCATATTCAAAATGGTCTTTTTGTTTGTAATCTAAAATTTTTGGCTGCGCAATGGCAATGTTTTTATCGTTGCTAAAAGCCTCTTGAATAGGTGTAAGCCAATTAGGAGTTACTTCTACATCGCTATTGAGTAAACAAAATACATCAGCATCAATAGTATTAAGAGCATCGTTATAGCCTTTGGCATAACCACCATTTGTAGAATTGACAATAACTTTAATGTTAGGATATTCTGTTTTTAAAAACTCAACGGAGTTATCTGTTGAAGCATTATCAGCTACGTAAATATCAGCATTTTGAGAATAAGCAACAACCGATGGTAAGAACTGTTCTAAAAGTTTCTTTCCGTTCCAATTAAGTATGACGACAGCTATTTTCATTTTTGATATTCAGGAATGTCTCTTAAAAACACGTAGCGTTCATTTTCAAAGTCCATTTGGCAATAATAATGATTAATTCCGTTGGTAACCATTAAATAGGTTGCGTTTAACTCTAAATTGTAACGTGCAATTTGATCAAAGACAGTTTGGTCGATATTAATTTTTGGTGCTTTACATTCTACAACCAAATGTATTTGTCCGTTTGGGTTATAAACGACTATATCGTAGCGTTTTCGTAAATCGTTGACCGTTAATTCTTTTTCAACATTAATTAAAGATTTTGGATATTTTTTCTCTTCAATTAAAAACTGTAAACAATGTTGTCTTACCCATTCTTCAGGTTGTAAAACCACAAATTTTTTGCGAATAGCATCAAAAATAGAAACTTTATTTTCGTTATTTTTGAATCGAAACGAGTATGTAGGAAAATTTAGTTTTTGCACACTACAAATTTGGTGAAAATTTTTCAATGGACGAAGTCAAAGAATTAGTAAGCGATATACGGAAAGGACACATTAAACCTGTTTATTTTTTAATGGGTGAGGAGCCTTATTATATAGATAAGTTGTCAGAATTTATTGAAGACAATATTTTAAGCGAGGAGGAAAAAGGGTTTAACCAAATGGTACTTTACGGAAGAGATGTGAGTGTTGAGGATATTATAGGTAATGCTAAGCGTTTTCCTATGATGGCAGAGCACCAAGTGGTTATAGTAAAAGAAGCTCAAGATCTTTCTAGAACTATTGATAAGTTGGAAGCCTACGTTGCAAATCCGCAACCAACAACTATTTTGGTTGTAAATTATAAGTACAAGAAAATTGATAAACGAAAGTCGCTTTATAAGGCTATAAAGAAAAATGGTGTTGTCTTTGAAAGCAAAAAACTATACGACAATCAGGTGCCAGATTGGATTAGGAGAGTGTTGTCTGGTCAAAGCTATTCAATAACTCCAAAAGCAGCATTGATGCTTGCTGAATTTTTAGGAACCGATTTAAGCAAAATAAATAATGAGCTTGAAAAACTAAAGATTGTACTTCCTGAAGGCACTGAGATTACTCCTGAGCATATTGAGCAAAATATTGGAATTAGCAAAGATTATAATAATTTTGAATTGCACAAAGCTATTGGAGATAGAGATACTAAAAAAGCCTTTAAGATTATTAAGTATTTTGGTGAAAACCCAAAAGATAACCCAATGGTAGTTACAGTTTCATTACTTCATAGTTATTTTTCTAAACTATTGCAGTTACATGGATTAAATGATAAGTCGTCCAGAAACGTTGCGTCTGCCTTAAAAATAAACCCTTATTTTGCTAACGAATATATTGTAGCAGCACGTAACTATCCAATGAAAAAAGTAAGTGCTGTTATTGCCTCACTAAGAGAGTTTGATGTAAAGAGTAAAGGTGTTGGTGCTAACTCAATACCGCAAAGCGATTTACTTAAGGAATTAATGGTTAGAATTATGAATTAAGCTTCTAATTGCTCTAATTCTACAGTGTAATCGTATTGTAAATCTTCATGTAGTGTTGCAACTATTTTTTGAATGGCAACAATTTGTCTTTGATATATGTTAGTTAGCGTTACATTGTGCTTTATTGAAGGTTTAAACGCTTTTAGTTGCTTGCAAAAGTAGAGTAGAAGCTCAACTTCGGTTTCTTTTTTAAGTGAGTATCGTGCGTATTTTTTTATGAGTCTCAATATTTTTCTGACACTTTTTTTAATGTAGAAATAGCTGTTGGTGTTAATTTGTTCAAACAAGTCATCAATTTCAGATTTTACAGCTTCAATGTATCCTGTTTCATCATGAGATTCAAATAGTAAATAGGTGAGTAGCTCTTTGTTTTCTTTTTTAAATTTTGATAACCGTAAGCAGAGTTCTATTAATTCTTCAGAAGAACGATGCTGTAATTCTTTTTTAATGCTAACTACAGTTGCTGCTTTCATAGGTTTCCTTTTAGTAGGTTAACACTAACTGTGGCGAGTTCACTATCAGGAAATTTTGAAAAATAATGCTCACTTGGAACTAAACCTGCTTCTTCAGCAATACTATTAAAAACATCAACTTCAATAATGTATTGGTCGCTATAACCATGAGTAGCGTCGTAAGCAGTAGCAGCAGTTTTCCCTAGGTTAGCAGCCGTGAGTTTAGGGTTTATGGTGTGTAATTCGATAATGAGTAAACCAAAACGTTCTACATAAGGTTTCCATTTTTGTAAATGTTCTAGCAGAGAATCTTCTACTAAATTATTACTAATGCGTTTTCCTTGATAAGCATAAGCACCAGATGATTTACTAACTCTGTTAGTAGTTGTTTTTGGAGCTTCCCAAATACGGTTGTGATCTAAAAATGTGCGTACATTAAGTAAGTCTTTTAAATCGATGTTATAGTCTTCTTTTAAATCTTTTGCTAATAAATCTGGACGTCCTATGTCTCCCCAAATTACTTTAGCCCAAATATCAGCTTTAATTAAGTTGGCTCTAGTAACTTTTAAAGCAGCTTGGTTAAAATCTGCTCCAACCAATAATAAAGGATGTTCTTCTAATACTTTTCCTCTTGAAGTTTGGTGCTCGATAACGTCAAATATATGCTGAATAAACGCACCATTTCCACAACCCATATCTAGTATGCCTTTTGGTTGTTCGTCTATGGGTTTGTTAAAGAGTTCAATAATAACTTCGTCTATAACTTTGAAATACGTTGAATGCGCACCACCACTTCCCCAAACATTCATTTCTCTGTCAACATGTTTTTCCTTTTCATCGGGAGAATCGGTTTTTAAAATCATAGGATTTCCAAAAATCAACTCATCTAGTTTTACAAAGGTTGGAAGGTAAGATACAGTAACGCCATAAGCACTTGCTCTTTTAGCAAAAAACAATCCTTTGTCGGTAAACTGATAGGTGTTTTTTTTCTTAGTAAACCAATCTAAATGTGTGAAAAAGTCCAATATTTTCTTAAAACTTTCTGGGTCTTTATGGTATTCTTCAGCAGTAAAAGAGGCTTCCATAAAATATTTATGAAATAAACCATTAACTCCTAATAACACAATTATAGGAGCAACAATAACACCTTCAATGTGTTTTAAAATTTGTTGTTCAATACTGTTTTCTTCTACTTTGCCTAATCCAAAGTTTTGCTCAAATTTTTTGAATATGCGTTCAAGAGCGATAAATGCATCAGCACCAATTCGGTCTTCAGGAAATTTAACCGAGTAATCCAAAAGCTTTACAGCATCTTCATATAAATGAACAAGTTCAAAAGCCTTTTTACTGTTAGCATTAATTTCGTACTCTACTTTGTCATTGGCATTGTCTAGGTGCTGAGTAAGCCAACCTTGAGCAGACAAAATTCTTAACGCAATATTGAGATAGCCATCGTTAGCATTGAACTTTTCGGTTAATTCTGTTAGACTACACGTTTTATTTTCTAAAAGGTACTGTAATACTCCTTTTGAATTCAAAGTATGAGCAGTAGTAGCAGTAGCAATACCATCAAGGTGTTTAAAAATATTACTTCTTAATTGCTGTTTGTCTTGCTTTGTGAGCATAGTTTTGGTGTAAATCGAAATTATTAATTGATTATATTTTTAACGAAAAATGACCTCTATATTCTTTTCCTTCAGGAAGTTTTAAGTAATACCAATAATCGTCAGGTGTTAATAGTTTACCATGTAATAAACCATCCCAACCATTTGATGTATTTGGGTTGAAAGCTCTTAGAAGTTTACCATACCTGTTAAAAATGTAAATTGTAATATCAGGATAATCGTTTGGGTCTAATCCTTTTATATTCCACGTGTCGTGTCTTCCGTCGTTATTTGGTGTGAAGTATTTAGGAAACCCAATAATATTAAATGTTTCAGAACTAATATTGCAGTTAAAAAGGTCTTTAATATATACTGTATGAGATCCTGCTTCTACATTAGTAAATACATTGCTAGGTTGGTAGATTCCGTTAGGGTCATCTAGTGAAAATACAAAATCTCCAATTGTGGTGATGAGGTTTATAGTTACATCATAATCGTTTATAATTATGCTTTCTACTTGAGCAGTTTCAATTTGATTAACAGTAACAGTTATATGCTTTTCACAGTTTAAAGTTGGGTCAATTATTGTTAAATTGTAAATACCAGGTTCGTTTATGTAAATCTGATTGGTGGTATCATTAGTATTCCATAGATAATTAAAGTTAGAAACATCACTATTACTTAAACCAGAATCAATTATTATTGGAAATTCAGAAGGACAAACATTAATAGTTTGGTCGTCAATTAAAGGAAAGTCTTTTACAATTAATTCTAAAACGCCACCACCATAACATACGTTATCATTTTCAGCTCTAATATAAAGGCTAGTAGAAGATGAAGTATAGTTTAATGGTACTGCATTTATGCCAATAGCAGCATCTTGTTGTGTTTCATGAAAGGTAACATTGACATTTGTAGGTAAGTTGAGGGTGTTTACGATATTCTCAACTGCATTATTTAAATTAAATTCAGCGATACCAGAATTATCTAAATCACAAGTTTCAAGTTCAAAACTATTTAAATCAACTGACTGTGTGGTTTCGAGTCTTATTGATGCGATATTAAAACATTGTGTATTGGCTTTGTATACTTTGGCGTATAATATTTCGCCTTGGTATTGATTTTCATAAACATTGTTTAAGGCATTTGAGTTGTGTTCATCAGCTAAAGCTTCAGCTTCAGAATGGTAATAGTAAACTTGAATAGCTTCAGAAGTGTTGAAGGTTAAAGGTTCATTGGCTAAAGCTAAATTAAAGGTTGCAATACCATCATTTGGGTCGTTGTCATACGAGTCGCATTGTACCAAATTGTAAGTGTTTTGCATTACATTAGGAGCTTCTGAAATATTTATTTGCTTAACCATTGGGTCATATTCAACACCATTAATTGATAGGGTTAATGTAGCTGTATAAGTTCCTGGTTGGTCATAAAAATGATAAGCTTCTTCGTTAGTTGAGGTTTGACCGTCTCCAAAATTCCATTCTACAGTATCATAAGGCTCTTCGGAAGTTATAAAAAAATGAGTGGTATCACCAAGACAGGTAAACTCGTAATCAAAGGTGTAAAGAAATATAGATTGTATAAAAGGCGGAAGTCCTAGTTGAGCAGTTTTTCCTTCTAAAAAAAGAGAATTATGAGAATAGTTACATGCAGAACCAATACCATTTGGGTTATTTATAACTGATAGGTATTCTCCTTCTCCAAAAACAGGATATCCTGCTCTGTAAATTTTACCGTTAATAGCTAATTGTAAAGCGCCAGCAACATTTGAAGAACTGTTAACGGTTTGCTGTGTAGCCTCAACATTAGCAGCCTCGGTTTGGTATTGATACAAATAACTTGTAACAAATAAATCGTCCTCATCAAAAACACTAGTAGTAACATATAGTAACTCTGAATTAGGCGAAAATTCAACTCCGTAAGGATAGGTATTTGAAATTACGTTTTTTTGATTGCTTACAACACCTGTAGCGTTATTAAAATCGTACAATAATACCTTTCCTGATTTTTTTGTTCCGTTTCTCGGGCTACCTAGATTTGTTGAGCTATGTGCTATTGCAATTTTTTCTCCATCAGGTGATACTTTTAAGTACCCAATAGCAGTAACATTTGCACCTTCTTCATTAATCCTAGGCTCTACCATTTGTTGAACCGAAGAAACAACAGGGGTATCAACAACACCAGTATAGTCAACTAAAAACGCATAAAATTTATTTCTAAAATGTGTAATAACCCAAACAGCGCTTCCGTCGCTATGTGTTACAGCTGTAATTTTTTCGGAAGATTTATATTCGCTTTGAGTAGCATTGTTAACGTCATAAGTGATTAAATGTATGTTTTTTTGAGTATCAACAACATCACCTAAGCCATTGTTAAGTGTCATGTCAACTTCAGAATAATTAACACCATCAATAGGCTCGTCTTCTGTTAAAAAATAACTTGGTTTGTCAATAGTAAAAATGTAGTAGGAGTTTGAATTACCAGGTTTAGGGATAATAAGTGCAGATTCTGTACTAGAAGAATGTCCTAAAAGTCCTTCGCCATTAGGCATAACTTGATGTTGTCTATCCCAAACAGTTCTACCATCAGTATAGAACAATAAACTACCATTAGCATCAGAAATTGTAGCGCATCCTTCTTTGGTAATGAGTTGCCCATTTAATAAAACTGAAGGATCATCTCCAGTGTTAAAATCAAGACCAGCATTGTAGCCAAAATACCAAATAGCAGATTCGTTTTGCGAAAACAAACTAATAGTAGTTAAACAAAAAATAATCAACAAAAAGCGTCTTATCATGAATAACCTAATTATTCACCTTGAAAAAGGAGAACTTATAATAAGTAAATATAACTATTTGATTTTTAAGTTGAATACATCAAACAGTAAATGAAGTCAAATTACCTAATTTTTGGATAACTTGAAGGGTTTACTTCATGCATAACATTATAAACAGCCTCAAAAATATCTTCGGAAGAAGGTTTTGAGAAATAATCACCATCAGTACCATAAGCAGGTCTGTGTGCTTTAGCTGTTAATGTTTTAGGTTGACTGTCTAGATATTGATAAGCGCCTTGAGTATTTAATATTTCGTTTAAAATATATGCCGAAGCTCCTCCTGGAACGTCTTCATCAATAACCATTAATCGGTTTGTCTTTTTAACACTCTTCACTATATCATGGTTAATGTCTAGTGGAAGCAGTGACTGTAAGTCAATAACTTCTGCATCAACACCAACTTCTAGAAGCTCTTTAGCAACATCTTCAACAATACGAAGTGTTGATCCATAGGATACCAAAGTAATATCTGCACCTTCTTTAACAGTTTCAACAACACCAATAGGTGTTTTAAGTTGTCCTAAGTTATTAGGCATTTTTTCTTTTAAACGGTAACCATTTAAACATTCTACAATAAGTGCAGGTTCATCACTTTCTAAAAGCGTATTGTAAAATCCTGCAGCCTTAACCATATTTCTAGGGACAAGAATATTAACACCTCGCATTAAGTGTAAAATTCCACCCATTTGAGAACCAGAATGCCAAATACCTTCTAGTCTGTGTCCACGAGTACGAATAATTAATGGTGCCTTTTGCTTGCCTAAAGTTCTGTAATACAATGTAGCAAGGTCGTCACTAATGATTTGAAGTGCATACATTAGGTAGTCTAAATACTGAATTTCAGCAATTGGACGCAATCCTCTCATTGCCATTCCAATACCTTGACCTATAATTGTAGCTTCTCTAATACCAGCATCAGCTACTCTAAGTTCACCATATTTTTTCTGTAATCCTTCTAAGCCTTGGTTAACATCACCAATATTTCCTGAGTCTTCACCAAAAACTAAGGTTTCAGGATAGTTGCCAAAAATGGCATCAAAGTTATCTCTTAATATTAAACGTCCATCAACTTCTTCTGCATTGTCATCATAGGTTGGTTCAACCTCTTTAATATTTAGTACAGAATGCTTGGTTTCGCTGTATAAATGCGAACTGTATTTTGGTTGTACTCTGTCTAAGTTAGTGTTAATCCAGTTTTGTAATGTTGTTTTTTCTGCTGATTCTTCAGAAATCACATAACGAAGTGCTTTTCTTGCAGAAGAAAATACATCTTTTCTGATAGGTTCTTTTATAGCAGATAAATCATTGACAAGTTTTGTTAAAAACACCTTGTTTGGACTAGAAGATGCAAGCTTAGTTAAAATATCAATAACTTCGTTTTGCTCTTGCTTGATTGGTTTTAAGTAAGCATTCCAAGCTCTTTTTTTACCTTCTCTTACTTGTTTTTTTATGTTTTTATCAATGCTGTCTAATGTTTCTTCATCAGCAATATTATTGCTAACCATCCATTGGCGCATTTTTAAAATACAATCGTGCTCAGCTTCCCAGGTTAAACGCTCAGGAGATTTGTAACGCTCGTGAGATCCAGAAGTAGAGTGGCCTTGAGGTTGTGTAAGTTCAACCACATGAATCATTACAGGAACGTGCTCTTCTCTTGCAATTTTAGAAGCCTGTTGGTAGGTTTCCATTAATGCTACATAATCCCAACCATTAACTTTAAGTATTTCGTAACCTTTATGTTTATCGTCTCTTTGAAATCCTTTTAAGATTTCTGATATGTTTTCTTTAGTAGTTTGGTGTTTAGCATGTACTGAAATTCCATACTCATCATCCCAAATACTTATTACCATTGGTACTTGTAATACACCAGCAGCATTTATGGTTTCAAAAAATAAACCTTCACTAGTACTTGCGTTACCAATTGTTCCCCAAGCAACTTCGTCACCATTTACCGAAAACTTAGTAGCGTCTATACCTTTAACATTTCGGTATATTTTAGAAGCTTGTGCTAATCCTAATAAACGAGGCATTTGACCAGCAGTAGGAGAGATGTCAGCGCTTGAGTTTTTTTGTTGTGTTAAGTTTTTCCAGTTACCATCTTTGTCTAAACTGTGAGTACCAAAATGACCTCCCATTTGTCTTCCTGCCGACATAGGGTCAGCTTCAATAGAAGGATGTGCATATAAACCAGCAAAAAACTGGTCAATGGTTAGCTCACCAATAGCCATCATAAAGGTTTGGTCTCTGTAATAACCAGATCTAAAATCTCCATTTTTAAATGCTTTTGCCCATGCAAGTTGCGGGACTTCTTTACCGTCACCAAAAATTCCAAATTTTGCTTTACCAGTCAAAACTTCACGTCTACCTAACAAACTACATTCTCTGCTTGTAACAGCAACTGTGTAATCGTTTATGACTTCGGCTTTGAAATCATCAAAAGTGATGTTGTTTATAGTGTTTGGTTCAGTATGCATTTATAGAGGTGTTTTTAAGTTGCAAATTTAGGGAAACTTTCTGTTCTTTACAATGCCTAAATTTGTTATAATATTAAGAATATATCAAAAAAAAGCAAATATTTTTAATATTTCTCTATTAAATCGATAAAAATTAAGAATCTGTTAATAAATTCCTAATACCACTTCCTTCTAAATAGGCCTAAAAGTGCTTGTGGATCTACTGTAAATTTAAACCTTATTTTTTGATCGTAATGTGGTTGAGCAATTTCCCATCCTAAATTGGAATATACAGGGAAAAATACTTCAAAATAATCTGGCACTAAGTTTAATCGTATTCCGGAGTCATAAACGACTTCAGCATCAGAGTATTTGTTTTTTACAAGACCAAGGTCTCCATAGGCTTCAATATATTTCCAAATGCTTGTACTGGTATTTATAGTTGTCATCCATTGGTTGGCAAAAGCAGGTCTTAACTTTGATTTAAATCCACCTTCGGCAATGATAATTTGTTGACTAAAAATACCAGAAGCTTCAGAGCGTCCTAAATAATCGTAATCAAATAAATAATCAGTAGGTCTATCTAATGCAAAACTAAAGTAGTTGTTATTAGCATTGGTTTTATTGTATAAAAATGTACCTGCAAAAAACCTAAAGTTAAATTGTCTGTTATTTTCAGAAAGCTTACGATACTCGTAGTTTACAGCTATTTTACCAAATTTATTAGCTATTTGAAAGTCTGTATAAATTTTATAAAAATCAACCAAACCAGGGTTAGAGTTTATATATCTAATATTGAAAACACCATAATCTGGTTCTTCGGTCAATATAAGATTATTGTCTTCTTGCTTTCTTGAAATATCTAAATACCTTAAGTTAATGTAGTTAGACTTATTAGACCTAAAGTTTTTGTCATCTCTAAAATAAAATGAAAGCGTAGGCGATACTATGGTTACAAAAGCATTTTCAGCAAAAGATGAATAACTAGCGGTTAAACCATAGGTAATATTGTATAGGTTGTTGTTTTCAATATTGTGAGTAAACAAAACAGTTGAAGATCCGGTTAAGGTCTTAGAGTTTGTTGAGTATTGTGGAGAAAACTTGTAGTTTAATTTTTTACGCAACAATGTTTTATTATAGATTTTTGCTCCTAAATTTAAACCATCGTAAATATTTTTATACTCTACAATTGGCATTAAAAATACTTGGTTGTAATGAGGGTCTTCAATATCCTTAAATAATCGGAATTGAAATGGTTTATTGTTGAAGAAAAACCCTTTTAAGGATTTTTGATTATCTCTTAGGTTTATTTCTGGTATTGCATTATCGTAATTTAAAACCAGTTTATTAGCGTCATTTCTTGGTATGGTTAACGTTTTACTTCCATTAACATTTTCTATCCAAGTTTTAGAAAGTATTGAATCGTTATTTAAAGTAAATAACGACACAGGCATTGCATTTTTACGCTTGTTTTTTATAGTAAATGTTATTGAATCTTCGGTTTTTGAAACATTTTTAATTTTAAAATCAATCTTTTTTCTTGTTGTTAGATAATCATCAAAAAACCAATCGATATCTTTTGAGGTGTTTTGTTTTAAAAGTGTTTCAAATGCTTTAGAAGAAGTTGGTTTTAGCCTAGTTTCTTTTAAGAATTGAACGATAGTCTGCTCAAGTACATTTCCATTAATAAAATCGTCTAAGTATTTTAAACCCAAACCTGCTTTATACTTGCTTGCAATATTAGCATTGAACTTTAATAAAGAATCTTTAGACATTGCCAAAGGTTGATCTCTGTTAGTACGAGCCATTTGCATAAAAAACAACAGGTATTGGTCGTTGAATTTTAAATCGGCAGCATGAAAAGATCTTACTCCCCAAACATCAGCTAATGTTCCTAGAAGCTTCATGTCTGGATAATGTTCTTCAATATATTTCATTAGAAAATAAACCTGAAAACTATCTTTTAGCCAATAGTCTTTACGAGGATTTATCAATAATGTGTTTTCAAGATATTTATTGAGAGCTGTTCTTAAAAGCTTCAGTTCGTATTGAAAATTATCAGGAAAAGGCCTAATAAAACTTGGTAACTGGTTAAGGCCATACAATGGGTCTTTTTTATACTCAATTTCGGTTAACAACATTCTTTCATGTGGATACTTTCCTAAGTTGTCATCAATAAAACTGAGTACTTTATCAGTTATAATAGCTCTTTCATGTGCTTCTAAGTTTTCTTCTTTTAAATTAGTAATAACAGTTACATTATCGGTTTTTACATATTTAAAATCAGGAAATCGAGCTAGAGATAAAAACGAATTAATACGATCTTTTCCATTTATAATAGTAATTAATGTACTATCAGTTTGGTTAAGCGCAAGCGTGTTTAACTCTGTCATGAGCGCATAGTTTCTTGGGTGCTCAATTTCAAACGTTAAGTCGGTTTTTGGTAGGTATAAATCGTCAAGATTTTTATTACTATAGTAATGCCATTCACCATCATAAATAGCAGGTGTTACATACCAATATTTTAAATTGAAATCTTTGGTTTCGGTTATTCCATAACTGGTAAATGTATCATTAGGAACAACTAAGTTGTAATTTAAAAGAATATTATACGATTCTCCTGGAGGAATAGCGTTGTTAAGTGTGATTTCAATAACATCAGGGTGGTTTTTTAAACGAGTAAACTCTAAATCATCACCTTCATTTTCTTTAACCGATGTAATATTTGTGTAGCCTCTTTCATCACTTTTAGCAAAATGGAATTTGTTGTTAAATTCTTCAGTAAAACGTTTTGCTAACGGACTAGTTTTAACGGAGTAGGCGTTGTTCCAATCGTTTAAATATATGGTTTTTAAAGTGTCTTTTGAGGTGTTTTGATAGGAAATGTATTGCTTTATATGCAGGGTTTTATTAGGAATATCAAACTTTGCATTTAGCTCAATTTTATTTTGAGCCCATGTACAAAGGTTTACTACTAAAAGTAGATATATAGTTATTGCTGATTTCAATTCGCTACCACAAACTTTAAAGGGTTACTGTTAAATTGGGACAAGGTAATATAGTATAAACCATTTGATAGATTTGAAATATCTTCCCTAATATATACCGAATTTTTTAAAGGAATGGTTTTTACCAATTGACCAATACCATTATAAATAGTTATAGTCGTGTTAAAAAGTGCTTCAGAATGGATCTCTAGTTCTAAAAAAGAAGTATTCAAAATATTTGAACCTACAAAGCGTATTGGTTGTTTTAACTCAGGACTGTGAGTGTTTAAAACCTCAGTAGTTTGTAATTGTAAAGTCACTGGTAAGTGATCGCTAAAATAGTACAGAGCATTTCTAATATTAAAATCAAAATCGGTTCCTGAGCAATTGGTTGAATTTATTTCTTGATTATGACAAGAGGTGTTGGCGTTATTACCAAATACTTTATAAGAATCGTTTACATAAAAAATATCAGTATTGGTAAGCATGTTTTCTGAAGCTAAAATAAAATCAAATCTGTCGTCAAAACCACCAGTAGTTCCTCCTAAACCAGTTTGCGTTCTGGTTGATTGAGTAAAAACGTCAATATAGCTGCTATTGTTGTGCCAACTTCCAATTCTATTAGCAGGATCAACAAATGTAATGTTGTTTGAAGTGTCAATTAGTTCTTGAAAAGCAGGTTCAGAATGGGTGTAAACATTTAAGTCGCCTCCTAAAATAACGTTACTGTTTACAGGAAAAGTGGCTAAGTAATCTGTTAAATCTTCAACCATTTGAAATCGTAATGCTTGATTGTCTGTTCCGCTAGAAGCTTTTAAATGACAAACAATAACATCAATGTAAATAGGGTTTGTGCTTTGATTTACAGTGTTTAACTTTAACCTGTAATGATTAAAATCCCTATAAATAGTAATCACTTCATTCTGACTTTCTAAAATAAATTTTGAAGTGTCAAAATAGATAAGGTTTTGCAGGTCATTTTGATTACCAAGATTATCATCAGAATTATTAAGAACAAAAGCAGCTCTATTATAATTAGGATTTATGCTTTGCATCATAGCTAATATGTCATTAGCTCCATTTTCATTATTGAGTTCACAAACCATAAATAAGTCTGGTCGGTAATCATCAACAATGGTGTTAAGGTATTGCAACCTGTTTTCTACATTGTTCTCTAGAGGATAGTTTAAAAGATTATAGAACATAACATTGAAGGTCTCTTGCGAGAAGAGACCATAAATATTAAGCATACCAGCTAGTACAAGCAATGCTATGTTCTTCTTTTTCATAACTATATTTTAAAAAGCAATTTTTTTTAGAAGTTAGGACTCAAGTTGAATTCTTTGTAGAATGCATCAAGAATTTCTAAAACTTCATCAGCAGTATCCACCAAATGAATTAAATCTAAGTCTTTAGGGCTAATGTTATTGTGAGTTTCTAAAAGTGTTGCTTTAACCCAATCCATCAATCCGCTCCAAAATTCTGTTCCCACAAGTATAATAGGGAATTTTTCAATTTTATTGGTTTGAATTAAGGTAATCGCTTCAAACAACTCGTCTAAAGTTCCAAAACCACCAGGCATTACAACAAAACCTTGAGAGTATTTTACAAACATTACTTTTCTTACAAAGAAATAGTCAAAATCTAAACTCTTGTCAGAATCAATATAAGGGTTGTCATGTTGTTCAAACGGCAACTCAATGTTAAGTCCTACCGATGTTCCTCCAGCAATGTGAGCTCCTTTGTTTCCAGCTTCCATAATACCAGGTCCACCACCAGTAATTACACCATAACCATGGTCTACAATTTTGCTAGCTACTTCTTCAGCTAGTTTGTAGTATTTGTGGTCTGGTTTTGTTCTTGCAGAACCAAAAATTGAAACACAAGGTCCAATTCTGCTTAATTTTTCATAACCATTAACAAACTCTCCCATGATTTTAAAAATTGCCCAAGAGTCGTTTGTTTTTATTTCATTCCATCTTTTGTGATGTTGTTCGTTTCTCATAGTGTAAATCTTATTTTTGTAACACGCTAATTTAGTTCTTTTTTAAGGAATTGCGCAGTGTAACTTTTTTTGTGTTTTATTATTTCTTCTGGAGTACCTTCAGCAACAATTTGTCCGCCACCTTTTCCGCCTTCGTAACCTACATCAATAATGTGATCCATCATTTTAATAACATCCATATTGTGCTCAATGATAAGTACAGTATTTCCTTTGTTGGCTAATTTATTAAGCACTTGCATAAGTACACGAATGTCTTCAAAATGTAAGCCTGTTGTAGGTTCGTCAAGAATGTAAAAGGTGTTTCCTGTATCTCGCTTGCTAAGTTCAGTAGCTAGTTTAATACGTTGTGCTTCACCACCTGAAAGCGTTGTGCTTTGTTGACCCAGTGTTATGTATCCTAAACCAACGTCTTTTATGGTTTTTAGTTTTTTATGGATTTTAGGAATGTGCTCAAAAAAGTCTACAGCTTCGCTAATAGTCATATTGAGTACATCGCTAATACTTTTACCTTTATATCTAATTTCGAGGGTTTCACGATTAAAGCGTTTGCCTTGACAAGTTTCGCACTCTACATAAACGTCTGGAAGGAAATTCATTTCAATAACTCGTAAACCACCACCTTGACAAGTTTCGCAACGACCTCCTTTTACGTTAAAGCTAAAACGACCAGGTTTGTAACCTCTAATCATAGCTTCAGGTATTTTGGCAAAAAGGCTTCGTATTTCGCTAAATGTACCAGTGTAAGTAGCAGGATTGCTACGAGGTGTTCTACCAATAGGTGACTGGTTAATGTCTATAACTTTATCAATATGCTCCAAACCTTTAATGCTCTTGTAAGGCATTGGTTTTTTTACGCCATTAAAGTAGTGCGCATTCATTATTGGATATAAGGTTTCATTGATAAGTGTTGATTTTCCACTTCCTGAAACACCAGTAACTCCTATCATTTTTCCTAACGGAATAGTCACTGAAACATTTTTTAAGTTGTTACCAGTACAACCTTTTAGCTCAATAAATTTTCCATTGCCTTCACGACGTTCTTTTGGTACTTCAATAGCTTTACTACCATTAAGATAATCGGCAGTTAGTGTATGATGTGTTTTTAATTCATCAGGTGTGCCAATACTTATAATTTCGCCACCATATTTTCCTGCTTTTGGTCCAATATCAATAACATAATCGGCACGTTCAATCATGTCTTTATCATGTTCAACAACAATTACCGAGTTGCCAATATCTCTCAACGAAACTAACGAGTTAATAAGTTTTTCATTATCACGTTGATGCAAGCCTATACTAGGTTCGTCTAAAATATAAAGTACACCAACCAGCTGCGAGCCAATTTGGGTGGCAAGCCTAATACGTTGTGCTTCTCCACCAGAAAGCGATTTTGAGCTTCGGTTAAGTGATAAGTAATCAAGTCCTACATCTAACAAAAACTGTAATCGTGTTGAAATTTCTTTTAGTATTTCTTCAGAAATTTTAAACTGTTTTTCAGATAGATGTTTTGGTAATTCATTAAACCAATCTACCAAATCAACAATGTCTTTGTTAGCTAATTCAGAAATATTAAGACCATTAACTTTAAAGTATAAAGATTCTTTTCTGAGTCTAGAGCCTTCACATTCACTACATTTTACTTTATCCATGTAGTCTTTTGCCCAACGTTTTAAAGATGTTGACTCTGCATTGTTGTATTGGCTTTCAATAAAATTAGCAACACCTTCAAACTCGATTTTATAATCTCTGGTAACACCAAGTGTTTTACTTTCTACCGAAAACTTTTCATTTCCACCATAGAGAATCATTTGTTTAGCGTCTTCAGGAATACTTTTGTAAGGATCGGATAAGCTAAAGCCATAGCGATGCGCAATGGTTTCTAACTGTTTAAAAATCCAAGAGTTCTTTTGTGGTCCATGAGGTGCAAGTGCTCCTGCTTTTATAGATAGACTGTCGTCTGGTATAATTTTACGTTCGTTGATTTGATAAAGTCTACCAATACCATTACACTTTGGACAAGCTCCTTTAGGTGAATTGAACGAAAAGTTGTTTGGTTCTGGGTTTGGATAAGAAATACCAGAAGAAGGACACATTAGACTTCTACTAAAATAACGTACCTCGTTAGTGTCTTGGTCTAACACCATAAGCACATCGTCTCCATGATACATGGCTGTATTTATGGTTTCTGTTAAGCGCTTATCGTTATCGGCAGAATTATCAATTTTAAGTCGGTCAATTACAATTTCTATATCATGCGTTTTGTAACGGTCTAACTTCATACCTTTTACAAGGTCTTTTATTTCGCCATCAGTACGCACTTTTACAAAACCTTGTTTTGCAATTTGCTCAAAGAGTTCGCGATAGTGACCTTTACGAGATCTAATAACAGGTGCAAGAATATTTATACGTTTGCCATTAAAAGACTCTACAATAAGTGCTTTAATTTGCTCATCGTTGTAGCTCACCATTTTTTCGCCAGTGTTGTAACTATAGGCATCACTTGCACGAGCAAAAAGAAGTCTGAGGAAATCATAAATTTCGGTAATAGTACCTACTGTAGAACGAGGCGACTTACTAGTTGTTTTTTGTTCTATAGCAATTACAGGAGATAGTCCATCAATTTTATCGACATCAGGACGCTCCAATCCACCTAAAAACTGACGCGCATAAGCCGAAAAGGTTTCGATATAACGACGCTGTCCTTCGGCATAAATAGTATCGAATGCTAAAGAGGACTTACCACTACCTGAAAGACCTGTGATAACCACAAGCTTTTCGCGAGGTATTGTAACGTCTATGTTTTTGAGGTTATGGACTCTTGCGCCTTGAACCTCTATATGTTCTTCAAATTGACTCATAGAATTGCAAAGTTGCAAAGGTACAGATTTAGTAATACAAAACGAAGTGAAGCTGTTTTAGAGTTTTGTTAAAAAGATATTACTGAGCGTATTAGTTTTTGCTGAATTTTAAAATATAGGTTGTCATAAGGTAATGTGGAAAAAAGTACAATGTTATGATGCTAAAAGGCATAAAAGTGTATATTAGTGAGTGTAAATTTTGATTTGTGAAAATGAAAAACAAAAACTTAGTATTTGTTCTGTTAAGCATTCTTATGTGTTTAGGATGCAATTCAAAACCAGAAAAAAAGAAAATAGAAGATACTAGTAATACAATAGTAGTATTAACAACTAATTACGGCGAAATAACCTTAGAGCTTTTTAACGACACTCCTAAGCACAGAGATAATTTTATAAAACTGATAAATGAGCATGCTTATGACAGCTTGTTGTTTCATCGTGTCATTAAAGACTTTGTCATACAAGGAGGAGATCCTGATAGTAAAAATGCACCAATAGGAAAGTTTTTAGGTGAAGGTGATTTAGATTATACTGTACCAGCTGAATTTAGACCAAATTTGTTTCATAAACGAGGTGCCTTGGCTACTGCCAGAGAAGAAAATTTAACAAGAGCATCAAGCGCTATGCAATTTTTTATAGTTGATGGTAAAGTGTATAACGATAGCTTGCTTATTGTTGCGCAACAACGTATTAACACTATGACTGCGCGTTTTCATGTAATTAAAAGTAAAGCGCATAAGCCTTTGTTTGAAGCATTAAAGATAGCAAGTGAAGGTAATGATGAGCAGCTCGCAACTAAGCTTAATGATAGTATACAACAATTAGCTGAAACTTATACTGATTTTGAAACCTACACTATTCCTGAAGCACATAGAGCAGTCTATAAATCTATAGGAGGTATTCCGCATTTAGATCAAAATTATACTGTTTTTGGTGAAGTAATTGAAGGAATGAATGTAGTGGATTCAATTGTAAATTTGCCAACCGATGAAAATGACAGACCTTTGGAAAATGTAATAATTCTTAGTGCGGAACTAAAAAATAGATAGACTGATACAACTTTATGGATATAACAATTGAAAATATACTTTTAATAGGTTCGTTATTGCTTTTTGTGAGTATTGTTGTGGGGAAAACTTCCTATAAATTTGGAGTGCCAACATTACTACTTTTCTTAGTGATTGGGATGTTAGCAGGTTCTGATGGTATTGTGGGGATTTATTTTGACGACCCTAAGCTAGCGCAGTTTATAGGTATTGTGTCACTTAATTTTATTTTGTTTTCAGGTGGTCTCGATACCAGTTGGAAATCGGTTAAACCAGTATTAAGAGAAGGTTTAATGTTGTCCACTTTAGGAGTATTGCTTACAGCTACTTCGCTAGGTGTTTTTGTTTGGATGGTTACCGATTTTACGATTTATGAAAGTTTATTGTTAGGTTCTATTGTGTCGTCAACTGATGCTGCTGCTGTATTTTCAATTTTACGTTCTAAAAATCTTTCGTTACGCACTAATCTTCGTCCTACACTAGAGCTTGAAAGCGGAAGTAACGACCCAATGGCTTATGTGTTAACTATTGCATTTTTAACGTTGGTAGTAAATCAAGATCAAAGTGCGTGGTCAATCATCCCTTTATTTTTACAACAAATGGTTATAGGCTGTATAGCAGGTTTTGGATTTGGTAAATTGAGTAAGTTTACTATAAATACCATTAAACTAGGCTTTGAAGGGTTGTACCCAGTTTTAGCAATAGCACTAATGTTTATTACATTTTCAGCAACCGATTTTATAGGAGGTAATGGCTTTCTTGCTATTTACATTTGTGCTGTTTACTTAGGAAATCAAGACTTAATTCATAAATCTACAATTTTAAAGATGTTTGATGGGTTGGCTTGGTTAATGCAAATTGTTTTATTCCTTACCTTAGGC
The DNA here is from genome assembly GCF_039524015.1 of Gaetbulibacter jejuensis. Taxonomy (NCBI): domain Bacteria; kingdom Pseudomonadati; phylum Bacteroidota; class Flavobacteriia; order Flavobacteriales; family Flavobacteriaceae; genus Gaetbulibacter; species Gaetbulibacter jejuensis. Next base: position 296,695 of record NZ_BAAAGF010000002.1, read on the forward strand.
TTATTAGTATTTCCTTCTCAAATTGTTCCTTATATAGGTATCGGACTACTTATTTCTTTGTTTCTTATTGTTGTTGCTAGACCTATAGGTGTTTTTATTAGTTTGATGTTTTTTAAAATGAAACTAAGAAGGCGTGCTTACATCTCTTGGGTTGGATTGCGAGGAGCTGTACCTATTGTATTTGCTACATATCCTTTGCTAGCAGGAATTGATAAAGCAAACATGATGTTTAGTATTGTATTTTTTATTTCGGTAACATCGGTTTTAATACAAGGTACAACACTTTCAGTATTTGCTAATTGGTTAAAAGTGGCTTTACCAGAAGAAACTAAAAAAATAACTGAGGTTGATAGACTTATACTAGATTTACCTAAATCGTCATTTCAAGAGTTTGTGATTTCACCTCATTCTTATGCAGCTAATAAACGAATAGTTGATGTTAAGTTTCCTAAATCGGCATTTATAGTAATGATAAAAAGAGGTAAAGAATATATTAGACCTGGAGGTTCCACGGAACTGTTAGAAAATGATGTGTTAATGGTGATTGCAGATACTCAAGATGATTTTATAGAAGTGAATAGCTGCATTAGCGGGTAGTTTTTTGCAATAGCAATGTCAATTATGAAACAGTGTTTTGTGTGATAAATTGATGAGTAAGTTTTCAGGATTCGTATAAAAAATAACTACTTTTAACTCTGCGAATGTATTGAAGTTTGTCTTGATGCATTCAAAAATTTTAATTTTAAATAACAAGCATTTTACTTAAACATAAAACTTATAATTTATGCAATTACTAGGAATAGGTTCTAGAATAAACCATAACGAATACGGAAAAGGTGTAGTGACTAATGTTACATCAAAACACTATTGGGTAACTTTTATTGAAAACGGATTAGAAACTATTGATATCGATAGCGATTTTGAAGTTATAGAGCTTTGCGAAGATGATGTTGATACTATTAGTTTTTCTGAAGTTGAAAGTAGCTTAGTGCAAATTTTAAAACGTTGGAGTGATGTAAGTGAAGTAGTGCCAATTGCTGATAAATGGAAAGGCGGTAAACTTGTTATGGAACCTGGAGATACAAGTTTACAAGGAAAAGAGTTACCAATAGATACTTTTTTTCATAAGATAACAATGGTACGTGATAGATTACGTGTTATGGAACAAAAAATTAACTCCAGTAAAAACCTTGATGAGCAAGAGAAAATAGACTTACAACAATACATCACCAGGAGTTACGGTAGTTTAACAACCTTTAATGTGCTTTTTAAATTAAAATCACAACAGTTTGTTGGTCAAAAAGGAGGTTAATTAATTACTAAGATTCTTTTTTGAATGCTTTTTTGATAAGGTAAATACTGATAGCAATTGGTATAACAACGCATATAACAACTGATGAGGTGGTGTAGTTGCTTCCTACTGCATTAAAACTTCTTAAAAAGTCTGCAGATGCATCAAACAATTGATTTGAAAATTCTGAAAAACTTTTAACGCTTAATAGTGTAATTACTACAATGAGTGTAAATGCAATTTTTAAGTAATGACGTTTTATAATCTTGTCAATAAGTATGCACCAAAACAAAGGAATAATAATATACCAAATAATAATGTTTACCTCTTTGTAGCTAAATCCTGTGAGGTTTGAGATAAAAATAAGAACATCATAAACCAGATTGAATATTTTCTTGAGCATTACTTAGTGCCTTTAACATCTTGAAGTTCCATCCCAAAAAACATAAACTTGTGAAAGGTTGGTAGCTTTGCACCACTTTCGGTAGTTGTCCAGTCTTTCCAAGAGAGTTCTACACCATCAAAAGGTAGTTTATCATTCCACATCTTAAAACTGGTAGGCATTCCGTTTGCATCTAATTGCCATAAATAAGTATCATCAGGTTGGTAGTTTACAAGTAATTCTTGTTTTCCGTTTACATTAACTACACTACGCGTAACACCTTCATCAAAGACTCTGTATGGTGCAACCAACCAAAATGAGTCTTCACTAAAATATGTATGGGCTTCAGCAATCAAGTTTTTAGCTTGTTCGCCTTCAACTTTAAAATTATGAACGTAAGCTTTACTGCTGTTTAGCTCATTAAGTTTTAAATCAACTTTGTATTCTTCCCAATAAACAGTACAAGAATGTTCGCTCTTTTTCCATTTGTAATGCCTACGTTTTTTATAGGTCCATTCAATATACTTCGTGTTTTTATAGGCTTCATAATCAAGAGCAGTTAGCATTTTTTTTGCTAAAGCGTCAGCTTGCTCATTTTGTGTGCCAACAGGAAGGTCTTCATCATATTTAAAATGCAGATATCCAAAAAGCAAAAGGCTAGGTAGAGTAATAAAAATGATTACTCCAGCAACTATTTTTAATATCTTTTTAGATGACATATATTAATTTTTGAAAGGTTAAGTTAAGCGATTTTTTTAATTGCTATTCAATTGTACGTTGACTATTAAATTATTTCGATTAAAAGCCATCAGCAGTATCATCTCCTCGATGATCAGCACCAGCTTCTAAGGAGCCATCATCTAACACTAAAATAGCATCTACTCTTGCGGTAATAGGAGGTGCTTCTTCATTGATAGGATAACCGCTTTTTTGAAGTTGTTGTTTAAGTTCATCAGGAAAACGGTTAACTTCCATTCTAATCTCATCAGGTAACCATTGATGGTGAAAACGAGGAGCATCTACAGCCTGCTGCATTGTCATACCAAATTCCTCAACATTTAATATAGTTTGTAATACAGATGTAATAATGGTTGATCCTCCTGGAGTTCCAAGTACCATGTGTAATTCGCCTTCTTTTTCAATAATTGTAGGTGTCATAGCGCTTAACATGCGTTTTTGTGGTGCAATACTATTGGCTTCAGCACCAATAAGTCCATACACATTAGGGACTCCTGGTTTGCTGCTAAAGTCGTCCATTTCGTTATTAAGAAAAAAACCTAGTTCATCAACATACAGTTTTGAACCATAAGCACCATTGAGTGTTGTTGTAACAGATACAGCATTCCCAAATTGATCTACAATAGAGTAATGCGTGGTTTGGTCGCTTTCATAACCTGGAATTATTCCGTAAGATAGAGAATCGGAAATGGTAGGATTTTTAAAAGAAAAATCACTCATGCGCTCTTGTAAGTATACATCACTCAACAAATGATTGGTTGGAATATCTACAAAATCAGGATCGCCTAAATAAAAACTACGGTCAGCATAAGCACGACGTTCTGCTTCAACAATTACTTTAATAGCTTTTAACGAATTATGTCCATACTGTTGAATGTCGAAAGGCTCAATCATTTTCATAATCTGTGCTAGACAAATACCACCACTAGAAGGTGGAGACATAGAGACTACTTTAATGTCTTTGTAGTTAAAAGCAATTGGATCTCGCCATTTAGCTTCATAGAGCTCTAAATCTTCAAGTGTTATAATCCCACCTTTTTGACTTAAAAAATCAACCAAGTGTTTCGCTGTTTCACCTTTATAAAACTCTTCTTTTCCTTTGCTGGCTATACGTTTTAAGGTTTCAGCAAGTTTAAGGTTTTTGATCGTGTCGTTAGCTTTAGTGTGTTTTGAAAACAGTATTTCTTTTTCATTTACAGCATTAAAAATACTGTCATATTCTGTAAAACGTTGTTGTTGTTTTTCAGTAATAACAAAACCATTATTGGCTAAGTCAATTACAGGCTGAAGGATTTCAGTAATAGGTAAAGAACCAAATTTTTCGTGAGCAGCAAAAATGCCTGCTACAGTACCAGGAATTCCAACCGCAAAAGCGCCAACTGTACTTTTGTCTTTTATAACATTACCTTCTTCATCAAGATACATGTTTTTTGTTGCTGCTAAAGGAGCTTTTTCTCTGTAATCCAAAGCGCCAAAAGTGCCATCGTTGAGTCTGTAAACCATAAATCCGCCACCACCAAGGTTGCCTGCATAAGGATAAGTTACAGCCAAAGCCATTTCAGTAGCCATCATAGCATCAAATGCATTACCACCTTTTTTTAAAATATCTGTTCCTATTTTTGAAGCTTCAGCTCTTGCAGAAACTACCATAGCTTTTGAAGTGATTAAACCTCTTTGCGTTTTGGGTTGGGTTTGTTTCTTAGAGTTTTCGTTACAAGAAATTAAAGTGATACAGAAGAGTGAGAACAGAATGAGTTTTTTCATTTATGCTGAAATGTTTTTGTTATGTCTATTCGTTTTAGTTTGGTAAAGGCTCTTAATTCTTCAAAAAAAGAAGTGAATTCACTTTCAAACTCAGCGTAGTATTGCTTAAGTTCGTTAGTAGCAGTGTTCATACCAGAAACGTTTTTAGTACGACGGTTCATACCATCCAAAACGCGTTGTATACCTTCAATTTTAGCATAACTCAACAACCAGTTGTCAGCTATCATGTGCGGTAACATTCGCTGTGTGCGATTGGGAAGCATTTCAAAATTAGCTTCTAACGAATCATAAAACTGTTCAACATAAACTTCTAAAGGAACATTGGAATAGTCTTTCCAGTTTTTTGCCAAAAAATGATCGTACAAAATATCAACTATTACACCACTGTAATGACTGTAGTTTTTATGCAAGCGTTTTGTGCTCTGTCTTACAGTAGGATGTGCGTCAGTATATGTGTCAATTTCGCGATGTAGTAGAATGCCTATTTGAACATCAATTGGGAATTTTTTATACGATTTTCCTCTAATACCATCAGCAATAAAATTACCAATAGTTACAAATTCGTTGTCTCCAGAAAGGTATATATGAGCTAGAAAATTCATAGGTCGAATTTACGAATTACGATTTTAGGTTTACGGTTTTGAAATGGTATATTTGCTAAAAATAAGAATAAATTCATGACACTTATAAAATCTATTTCAGGAATACGAGGTACAATTGGCGGACAAGTTGGTGAAAACTTAACACCTATTGATGCTGTGAAATTTGCTTCGGCTTATGGTACGTGGTTAAAACAACAACGCCAAAAAGAAAATTATAGAGTAGTAGTTGGTAGAGATGCTAGAATTTCAGGTGAAATGATACAAAACTTAGTAATGAACACTTTGGTAGGTTTAGGAATTCATGTTATAGATTTAGGTTTGTCCACAACACCAACGGTTGAGGTTGCTGTACCTATGGAGCATGCTGATGGAGGCATCATTTTAACCGCAAGTCATAATCCAAAACAATGGAATGCCTTAAAGTTGTTGAATGCTAAGGGTGAATTTTTGAATGGTGCTGAAGGTGCTAAGATTTTAGAAATTGCTGAAAATGATAGCATGACTTTTTCTGATGTTGATAGTTTAGGAAAAATCACAAAAAACCAAGCGTATATTGATATGCACATTGATGAGGTTTTAAATTTACCTTTGGTAGATAAAAAAGCCATAGAATCGGCTAACTTTAAAGTGGTAGTTGATGGTGTAAATTCTACAGGAGGTATTGCAATTCCATTATTGTTAGACCGATTGGGAGTGCATACCGTAAAACTATATTGCGAACCTAACGGACAATTTCCGCATAATCCAGAACCTTTAAAGGAACATTTAACCGACTTATCAGAAGCTGTTGTAAAAGAACGTGCAGATTTAGGAATAGTGGTAGATCCTGATGTTGACCGTTTAGCCTTTATGGATGAAAATGGCGACATGTTTGGAGAAGAATACACCCTTGTAGCTTGTGCAGATTATGTGTTGAGCAAAACTCTGGGAAATACTGTGAGCAATATGAGTTCTACAAGAGCATTACGTGACATTACTGAAAAGCATGGAGGAACTTATGAAGCTAGTGCAGTAGGAGAGGTAAACGTTGTGGAGCTTATGAAAAAAAATAATGCCATTATAGGTGGAGAAGGTAATGGAGGAATCATTTATCCTGAGTTACATTATGGTCGTGATGCTTTAGTTGGGATTGCGTTGTTTTTAAGCTTGTTGGCACAAAAGAAAAAGATGCGAGTAAGTGAGTTAAAGGCAACTTATCCTTTGTATTATATGAGCAAAAAGAAAATAGAATTAACACCAGAATTGGATGTTGATGGTATTTTAAAGCAAATGGAAGCTAAGTATAGCCATGAAAAACTTACCACTATTGATGGTGTAAAAATTGATTTCAGTAATAGTTGGGTGCATTTAAGAAAGAGTAATACTGAACCTATTATTAGAATTTATACTGAAGCGCCTTCACAAGAAGAAGCTGATACTTTAGCAGATAAAATCATTTCAGAAATTAAAGCTATTAGTAATTAGTAAAAGAACTTCCGTGGAAAAATTAGTAACTTTATCTTTTAAATCACAGACTTATGCTGACGACTGAAATGACTCATAACACCACTGAATTAGAACAGTATTTTCAACAATTCAGACAGCATATTATAGGAATTGACCAAGAGTTTCAATCGCCTTTTGGAACTCAAAAAATCATATATACCGACTGGACTGCATCAGGACGTTTGTACAGACCTATTGAAAACAAAATAGCTAATGATTTTGGACCTTTTGTAGCCAATACACATACCGAAACCACTGTGTCAGGTACAGCAATGACTAAAGCGTATCATAAAGCACGTCAAATTATAAAGCAACATGTTAATACCAATGAAGACGATGTGTTGATTGTATGTGGTAGTGGAATGACTGATGCTGTAAATAAGTTTCAACGTATTTTAGGTTTGAAAGTGCCTGAAAACCTTAAGAGTTACACTGCTGTTCCTGACGAAATGAAACCAGTTGTTTTTATCACGCATATGGAGCATCACTCTAATCAAACATCATGGTTAGAGACCATCGCAAAGGTTGAGGTAATTCCACCAGGAGAAGAAGGATTATTCAGTTTAGAAAATCTTGAAAAATTACTACATCAATACAAAGACAGAACCTTAAAAATAGCTTCGGTAGTTGGAGGTTCTAATGTTACAGGAATTGAAACACCATATCACGATATTGCAAAACTGATGCATCAACATGGAGGTGTTTGTTTTGTGGATTTTGCTTGTTCAGCACCTTATGTAGATATTGATATGCATCCTGAAGACGAAGCAAAAGCCTTAGATGCTATTTTCTTTTCACCTCATAAGTTTTTGGGTGGACCAGGAACTTCAGGTGTGTTGATTTTCAATAAGAAATTGTATAAAAATATGATTCCTGATTGTCCAGGAGGAGGTACTGTAAGTTGGACTAACCCTTGGGGAGAACATAAGTATTTTGATAATATTGAAGATAGAGAAGATGGTGGAACACCAGGTTTCCTTCAAACTATTAAAACTGCTTTAGCGATTAAATTGAAGGAGCAAATGGGAGTTGACAATATGCTAAAACGAGAGCATGAGCTATTGACTACGCTTTTTAGTGAATTGGGCAATGTTGAACACTTAAATATTTTAGCAGGTCAACATGAAGAAAGACTAGGCGTATTTTCGTTTTATATTGATGATTTACACTATAATTTAGGCGTAAAACTACTTAATGATCGTTTTGGAATTCAAACACGTGGTGGCTGCAGTTGTGCAGGAACCTATGGACATTATTTGTTGCATGTAGATTATGATACTTCTCACGAGTTAACTCAAGAAATTTCATTGGGAGAGCTAACGCGAAAACCAGGTTGGATACGACTTTCTATTCACCCAACAACAACAACTGAAGAAGTAAATTATGTTTGCGAAAGCTTAAAAGCATTGGTAGCAAACCATAAGGTTTGGGCAGAAGATTACAACTACAATAAGATGACCAATGAGTTTATTCATAAGAACGCGACAAACTCAAATAATACACCAATTGACGATTGGTTTAAGTTGTAATTATAAAAACTTTTCAGGCACTTTGTCTCTATGTTTCCAACGTTTGTGAGTCCATAGGTAATACTCTGGAGCTTCATAGATTTGTTGTTCTACCAGCTTTAAAAAGATATCAGTGATTTCGTAGTCTTTATATTCTTTTGGATTTAGTGTAATAGTTTCAAAAGTGGTTTCATAATATCCACGTTTTAGCTTTTTTACCTTAAAAAATACTACAGCCATATCTAGTTTTTTGGCTAGCATTTCAGCTCCAGTATATACAGGTACTTTTAAGCCCATAAATTCATTCCAGTGAAATGCTTTACTAGGCTTAGGTGATTGGTCTGATACAAATCCGTTTATCGTTAAAATCCCTTTTCGTTTTAAGTCAATAAGCGTTGGAACAGTTTCTTTAGTAGTGATAAGGTAGCTGTTGTATTTGGCACGAATACGTTTTACTAATCGGTCAAAATATTTATTAGCTAATCTCTTGTAGACAGCATTTCCTCTATATTTTACATAAGTTTGAAGAATAAATATCCACTCCCAACTCCCATAATGAGCACACATTAAAATGATACTTTTATTTTGCTCTTCAATAGCTTTTATAACATCAATATTAGTAAAGGTGAAGCGTTTTTTCATTTCAGCTTCAGATATGGTCATGGACTTAATAGACTCCACAATCATGTCGCATAAGTGGTGGTAAAAAACTTTGGTAATTCTATTAATTTCTTCTTTTGATTTATCAGGAAATACTAATCGAAGATTTTCTTTTACAGTCTTTTTTCGGTAACCAAAAATGCGAAAGACAAAAAGATATACAAAATCAGAAAATGCATACAATAGTCTGAATGGTAAAATAGAAATAAGCCATAAAAAGGGATAAACCAGAATGTAAACTAGAAATTGCATTTTTTAGTATTAGATTTGCATCAGCAAATATATGTTATATTCTATTTAAACGTTTACAGTTTATGGGTAATTTAAGTTTAGTTACAATTGTTATTATTGCTGCCAATGTTATTATTTCTTTCAAAGGACTTAATGATTATGGCTTTTTTGAGCGCTATAAATTTAATGTAGGAAGTATAAAACGTGGAGAACAAATACGCATGTTTAGTTCTGGATTTTTACATGTAGATACAATGCACTTGTTTTTCAATATGTTTACCCTATACTTTTTTGCTGATGTTGTTATTGCTTATTTAGGCAGTTTAAACTTTATTATAGTATATGTTGCCAGTTTAATTTTAGGGAGCTTACTCTCATTATATTTTCATAAAGATGAATATTATTACAGTGCAGTAGGAGCAAGTGGAGCTGTTACTGGTGTGTTGTATTCTGCGATATTATTGGAGCCTAATATGGGACTTTATATGTTTTTTGTTCCAATTCCAATACCTGGATATATTTTTGGGATTGGGTATCTTTTATATTCTATATACGGAATGAAAAACAGAATAGGAAATATAGGACACGATGCGCATTTTGGTGGAGCAGTAGGAGGCTATATTGTAACTCTAATGCTGGCACCTTGGTTGTTTGAAACCAATTTGTTATTTGTAGGTTTATTAGCTGTGCCAATACTTATTTTATTTGTGATGCATAAAACAGGAAAGTTATAAAAACAAAAAAGCCTTCATAATTGAAGGCTTTTTTGTTTTAGTGCTTGTGCGTTGTTAATCTAATAATTCAGCAATTTTATTTTCTAAAGCTGGACCTCTGAGGTTTTTTGCTATAATTGTTCCTTCTTCATCTAAAATGTAAGTTGCAGGAATAGAGTTAATCGCATATTGTTTAGCTACAGGATCGTTAAAATAAGCTAGGTTAGATACATGATGCCAAGTTAATTTGTCTTTTTCAATAGCACTTAGCCATCTGTCTTTTTGACCTTGCTTATCTAAAGACACACCAATAATTTCAAGACCTTTGTCGTGGTATTTTTCGTAGACTTTTACCACATTAGGGTTTTCTCTTCTGCAAGGTCCACACCATGAAGCCCAAAAGTCGATAATAGTTACTTTTCCTCTCATATCTTTTAAGGCAAGCATTTTTCCATCTGGGTCTGGTGCTGAAAACTCAGGAGCAGCTTTTCCTATTTCAAGGTTTGCTAAACGTTCTTTTTCTTGTTTTTTGGTTATTATTCTAGTGTTAACTCTCATTCCGTAGATTGATTGTTTAATGTCACTTTCAAGATTGTTAAATGCATTGCTGAGTTTGTCTAAATCGGTATTGTTACCTCCTAATAACGATTCAATCAATACTAAAGAGAAGAAGTTGTCATTGTTTTTGTTTATGAACTCAAAAGGATAGCTCATCATTTCGTTAGTGAGCTTGTCTAGATCTTCTTTGATTAGTTTAGTTTTTGCAGAATCTGTACCTCTTTCAGCTTGTCTATGATTCATGCTTAAGGTTCTGCGTTTTTGAGAAAGCTCTTTTACTTTAAGATTATATTCTTCAAAGGCTTTATTGGACTTTGTTCCTGATACTTTAGTAGTATGCATACTGTCCTTTTCAACCTGTATGTTTATAACTCCATTTTCAATCATAAAAGGTTTGCTTCCAGGAACGCTATTTACTTGTAAGAACCACATTTGAGGGTTTTCAATTTTGCCTTCAAACTTAAATTTCTCATCTACAATTATAGCTGTGTCCTTAAACATTTCTTTTCCTTTGTCATCTCTAGATTTTAAGTAAACTCTAATACCATTTAAAACCCCTTTGGCAGTTCCGTTTACTACATATCCATCAGGTTTTTCAGTAGTTTCACAAGCAGTTAGTAATAAGCTTACTAATAGAAAACCAAGTATTTTTTTCATTTTATATTCTTTTTAAAGTTGCACAAATATACTAATGAATATAGGAGAATGTCAATGGATTTTTCTTAATAAAATCCTAAAGAAACTAGGTTCAATTAGTGAGTACTAGTAATTTTACAATACTTTTGTTAAAAATTATATCAAAGATGTTTCATCAAGATACTATTGTAGCTTTGGCAACACCATCAGGGAGTGGTGCAATAGCTATTATACGACTTTCTGGAAAGGACGCTATAGCAATAGCAGATAGTTGTTTTCAATCAGTAAAAAACAATAAGTTACTTAAAGACCAAGCGACACATACCATACATTTAGGACATATTGTAGAGGATAAACGAGTGTATGATGAAGTATTAGTTTCGGTATTTAAAAATCCAAACTCTTACACTGGAGAGGACGTGGTTGAAGTGTCTTGTCATGGTTCAGCCTATATACAACAGGAGATTATTCAATTATTTCTTAGAAAAGGCTGTCGAATGGCTAATGCAGGTGAGTTTACGCTACGTGCCTTTTTAAATGGAAAACTTGATTTGAGTCAAGCAGAAGCTGTTGCAGACCTAATAGCTAGTGATAACGAAGCGTCTCATAAAATTGCTATGCAACAAATGCGAGGTGGTTTTTCGAGTGAGATTGCAAAGTTGAGAGAAGAGCTTTTAAATTTTGCATCTTTAATTGAGTTAGAGCTTGATTTTGCTGAAGAAGATGTTGAGTTTGCAGATCGTACACAGTTTAAAAGTTTAGTTGACCGTATTGTATTTGTGTTAAAACGTTTGATAGACTCGTTTGCTGTTGGAAATGTCATCAAAAACGGAATTCCTGTAGCTATTGTTGGTGAACCAAACGTTGGAAAATCTACTTTATTGAATGCGCTATTGAATGAAGAGCGTGCTATTGTGAGTGATATTGCAGGTACTACAAGAGATACTATAGAGGATGAGCTATCTATAGGAGGTATTGGGTTTCGATTTATAGATACTGCAGGTATAAGAGAAACAGAAGATGTTGTTGAAAGTATTGGAATTAAAAAGACTTTTGAAAAGATTGAACAATCTCAAGTCACAATCTATCTCTTTGACAGTACAAAAGGGATTACTGACTTAAAATCGATACAAATAGAACTTGAAAAAATAAAAAATAGGTACCCTCAAAAACCTTTGCTTATTATTGCCAATAAGATAGATTTACTTGATGACAGCCAACTTGCTACATTACAGCAACAGATTGAAGGCGTGCAGTTACTCTCAGCAAAAACAGGTTTTGGTGTAGAGCAATTAACCGATTCGTTATTGAATTTAATTAATACAGGTGCTTTACGTAATAATGAAACTATTGTAACTAACACACGTCATTATGATGCTCTTTTAAAGGCTTTTGAAGAGGTTCAGAAAGTGAAGTATGGACTAGACTCTGGGCTTTCAGGAGATTTATTGGCTATTGATATACGACAAACGCTTTACCACTTTGGTGAGATTACAGGAGAGATTACTAATGATGACCTACTTGGTAATATTTTTGCTAATTTCTGTATCGGAAAGTAACTTCTACAAACTACCTCAAAATGAATCAATATAAACAATTGAAAAACAGTTGTTTAAAATTTTATTATCGAATTGAGCTTTTGCCTGTTTGTTTAAATTTAACTATTTTTGTCCTGTATTTGTACCATTTTTAATTTGCGGTACAAAACGGTACAAAATTTTGTCACATGAATGTATCCATTAGAAAACGAAAGAAAAAGGACGGTCAGGAAAGTTTATATTTAGATTATTATCTACCAAAGGCGAAGCAAAAACGAAAAAAGGAATCTCTAAATTTATTCCTATATACCTCACCAAATACCTCTAAGGAAAGAACTCATAATAAAAAAACTTTATTACTGGCAGAAAGTATTCGTTCTAAGAAGTTTTTAGAGATGCAACATGATGCACATGGGTTTTCAAATACAGCTAGAGAGAACTTAAATAAAAATTTCATCACTTATTTTTCTGAAAAGACAGATGAACGTTATAACCAATCTACAGGTAATTATGGTAATTGGGATAGTGTATTGAAGCATTTGATAAAATTTAAAGGCGATTTTGTGCCTTTTCGAGAAATAGACGTCAAATGGCTTGAGGATTTTAAATATTATTTAAAGCATACGGCAAGAACTAAAAGTAATCAGTCACTCTCTCAAAATTCATGTTACTCTTATTTTAATAAAGTTAAAGCATGCTTAAGAGAGGCCACAAGAGAACACATCATCTCAAATAATCCAGTGGATAATATTAAAGGTTTTAAACAAGGAGAATCTGAACGAGAGTTCTTAACATTAGAAGAATTGAAAAAAGTTGCTAATACGGAATGCGAGATTCCAATCTTGAAACAAGCTTTTATCTTTAGTGCACTTACTGGGCTTAGATGGTCTGATGTACACAAATTGGTTTGGAAGGAGGTCCAATACTCTGAAGAACAAGGTCATTATATACGCTTTAAACAAAAGAAGACCAATGGCTATCAAACGCACCCTATACCAGAACAAGCATTTAATTTGTTAAATGAAGGGCAGGGTGATGAAGATCGTGTATTTAAAGGCTTGAGATACAGTGCTTGGAATAATTTAAAGCTACAACAATGGGTTATGAAAGCAGGAATAAGTAAAACGATTACGTTTCATTGTGCTCGTCATACATACGCCACCTTACAACTTACCTTTGGCACCGATATTTACACGGTTTCAAAGTTACTTGGTCATAAGGAGTTAAAAACCACTCAAGTTTATGCTAAAATCATAAATCAAAAGAAAGTAGAGGCCGCTAATGTAATACCAGACATTAATACTTAAATATGGCAACAAACTACGATTACTACAATATTGAAATAGCGGATATTTGGCAACATGAGCATGAGCAATTCTTAGTTGGAAATACCTCTGATAGATTGGCTAAAACAATTATCGATAAAGCAGAGGAAATTATAATAAGAAAAGGTGAGGTAAACTTTACGGTTGATTTAGGTGTTAACGTTCCCAAAACAGACAAAACTTACTATTTACGACATCTAAATGATTTTAAGAGAGATTCCAAAAGTTTAAATGGCAGGTATGATCTTAATTATTTTTTCAACAAACATTCTTGTTACCAGTATGAGCAGAACATAATCATTAAGCCTGAATCGTTTGACTTTGATTTCTGGTTTGCATTGAAATTGAGGCAATATGATTCTAAACTTATAGAAATAAGTAATTTTTTAAATTTTCAACTTGAGTCCAGTTTTAACAATAATCCTTCCGAAATCCTTGATTTTCTCAAAATAGTCACTAAACAATTTAAGGATGATTTACTTAGCGACAGAGTTATCGAAATAGTTGAAGATTGGATTGGAAACCATTCAGCAATTAGTTCTGTTGAAAAGGAAGTCAACTTAGTAGATGATAGAATCATTTTGAGAATTAAATATAATCGAACAAAGTTATTTGAAGTCCTTAAGCCTTATTTTGACGATAAAGAACATGAAAAGTTGAATTCCCTTCTATCAGAAAATGAAATTAAAAATAAAATTTGTTTTAAGAGCAATGCTAACCAGTTTGTAATGGTTTTTAGACAACTTCATTTACATCAACAGATAATTGGAAAATTAGTCAATACTGAAAAATGGATTTGTAAACACTTTACTTACTATGGTAAGAACAAAATACATTCTGGTTTTAATCTTGAGTATGTTCATAAGAAACTAACACAAAATTTCTATGATATTCCAAATTCAAAAAGAATAGACCTTCCAGGATTAGATTACATTAAGAGTAAATAACTTCTTTAAAAAAACATATCCCTTTTAGGTGCCTTTTGAGTTTAGGGTCTTGAAAGGGACCCAAATTTCTTCCGATCGTTGCATAATTAATTATGATTCGAGAGGTTGAAACAGCTCGACTCAATTTAAAATTATATTGAATGAAAGATTTATCTAAACCACTATATTCACTTACTGTAGGAGAATATATGGAGCTAAGTAAAGAGGCTTTTGCTCAAGAAGCAAAAAAGCTAATAGTAAATAATGATGAGATCTCGGACAAATCAAATTCAAATAGCGATATCATTTTTGTCGAAGATGTCCAACAACTAACAGGCTATAAAAAGGCAACGATTTATTCTAAAGTTTGTCGGTTTGAAATGCCGGTTGTTTCTAAACGACGACCATTGACATTTTCAAGAAAGGACATTGTGAATTGGCTTAAGGAAGGCAAACCATCGGTTATAGACCGAGAGGCAAATGACTACTTAAGTAAAACCTAAATTTACCTTATAATACGCATATTAAGTTAAATGCATATGGATTTCAGTTAGGTTGGCATATATGCCGTTGCATTAACCTGAATGGGTATAAATCCTTTTATATCTAAGCTACATATAACTATATTAAATTTAAAATCATGAAAGAAGATAATAAAGAAAAGGCCATTGATCCTTTAACAGGAGAGGAGTTCGTGCCAAAGCGTAGCAACCAAAAATTTGCATCTAGGGAGAACCAAATCAAGTATAATAATATCAAAGCTGCTAAAGAACGAAATGCGAAGGCTTTAACAGAGAATATATTAAATGCAAATAGAAAGGTGTTACAGAGAATATTAGGTTCTAAAAGTGAAGTGATTAAATCATATGATTTTATGGATGGAGCAGGATTAAACTTTGGATTTAATACACATACAATGAAGATTGGAAATATAAACTGGATATGTGTTCATGATTATGCATATGCCTTGGTTGATACAAATGCATTTAAAATAATTAAACTAGATAAAGCCTTTTAACTATGGAACATCAAATAATAAACTGTTATGAATTAGATTTAAAGCAAAATTTCCCTGAAGATTTAAGGTTGTCTCAAATAGAATGTGAATCATTAAAGCATAAGAATAATATTCTTTTTAATATGTTAGTTGGTTTGGGTGCAGGTTTTTTAACTATTTTCTTATTAAAATTAATAATTTCTGAAAAAAATAATAAGCAGAATCCCAAAGAATAAACATCTAGACATAAGTAAGACTATATCTAGATGTTTTATGGACTATATGTTACCATTCATAAGTTACTTCTAGGTCAACCAATATTTCTTCAGATTGACTAACCACAGTGATTACATCAGGAAAATTGTTATTTGATGTATAAGCAAAAAAGCCAAAACTTGTCATAAAGTCATCTTCACTAGTTGTATCATAATCCCAGATGTTTACTAAAAATGGATTTTCATAAGTAATTAGTTCAAGTGAAGGTGTTAATGTAAACTCAAAAAAAGTGCCTTCACCAGAAATTGCATTTTCATAAAACGTAGGACTATCATAGATAACATTCAAATCAGAATCCTGAAAAGTAATGTAGACATCAGGTAATGCAGCTTCTGCATCTGGAATTGCCGCATCCCAAAACTCACCGTTGTCCGTATTTGGAAATACCCTTACAATAGCTTTGTTAATAATTACTTTGCTTGGTGTTACTTGATCAGAGCAATTATTACCTGTGTAACCTTCAAGGCAATTACATTCACAATCCATAAAAGTACCGCCATTAAGACATACAATCGTTTCACAATTTTCTGAATCGGAATCAGAAGAACAACCTAAGTAGGTTGAAGTTAAAATTGATAAGAGCATCAATCTGAAAATTTGGTATCTCATAATATTTAATATTATAATCACCCAGTTCCAAAGTGAAGTTAGTTAAAAATAATAAGCGTGGAACTGTAGCTTACTGTTCGAAAGGTACTGGTATACCCGTGCACAAATAAACACAGCCCACGCCATTACGTGAGCATCAGTCCATTTATCTTGTACACATTCAAAAATTACCAGTTTTTTCGAACAAGATTAAATAGCTAACGCTATATTCTATATGTTAAAGCAAATATATGATTTTAGTATTTACATTTGAATGAATTGATATTAATCTTATTTTAATTAAAGCGAATTAATTTATGTTTTTTTGATTAAAATTTGCTAATTTCTTTAGTTCCTATGGTTTCTTACAAATAAGCTGATTCTTTCTTTCCTTCAATTAATTACTCAATCCCGTAAATTTTTAACTGTTAATTCAATAAATTGCTGTCTATGATAAAAATAGTACAACGATTAGAATTTGAAAATGTATTTCCAGACGAAGAACAAAAAGATGTATTAGAATATTTGGGAAATATATCAAAATTTACTCTCTTAAATATTATAGGATTTAGTAATACAAAACCGCAACCAAATTTTGACACTTTTTTTTCAAACCCAGACGTTAGTTGGGATATTATTCAAAGAGTAACAAAATATGGTAGAGAGAACCGAATACCAGAACCTCCAGAAGTGATATCTAGAGAAGCTAGTCTGAGACTTGCCGAACATATTTTAGCTAATAAAGAAAGTTTGTTGAACGGTAATACTAATGATGATAGAGATGCCGATGAAATTAATATTTTCAAGGCGTTCCTTGTTATAAATAAAGAAGTAAATGAAAAACAAAACTTCGGAGACTCAGAAGCTACTATAGATAAGATGGCTGATATGTCTATTACAATGGCTTTTTCATCAGCGGACATTGGAGTTTACTCAAATAGTGATATAGAATTTGGAAAATTATTATATGCTACAATAGTGAAATTTGAATACATTCTCGAATTTATTAATTCAAATGTAGAATATAATTACTTAGAAGCTGCTTTACTTGAAAGTTTTGAAGAATCTGATATAACTGGGTTAAACGAACAAGTTAAATTATTATTAGGCACTATTCTAAAACTGAAGTTTGATAATAAATACAAACTTTTTATTGAAAAACCTGAACATAAACGTTTCTTGACTGCCCTAGCATCTGATGAAATAGAAGAATCTACAGATTTTACAAACTTAAAAAACCATCCTATTTATAGAATAGATAATGATACATTTTCCATTATTGATTATTTTTTTGTTGTAGATAAATTTTTTAAGAGTGTTAAATTCATTTTAAAGAATGCATATAATACACATCATAATTTATCTGAAAGAAGTGGAGCATTTTTTAGTTTTTATAATATGAAGTTTTCTGAAGAATTTCTTATGAAAAATGTATTGGATGAAATTTTTCATTGGAAACATATGATAAAAAGACAAATTGCAGAAACTACAGATAACGAACCAGATTATTATGTTCGTCATAACAAAAGAATTTATCTTTTTGAAAACAAAGATGTTTTAGTAGCTGGTGGCATTAAAAGTTCATCTGATATTGATGAAATTCGTAACTTATTAAAGAAAAAATTTCTTCACGATGGTAATAGGGCAGTAGGTATTGGCCAACTTGTTAAATCTATTGAACAAATAGTAAATAATCAATTTCCATTTGATGAATATGTAAATAATAAAAACAACTTAACAATATACCCTGTATTGCTAGTTAGTGACAGAATTTTTGAAATAATGGGAATGAATCATATCTTAAATCAGTGGTATTTAGAATTAGTAAAAGAAAAATTAGGGGATAATTATAATCCAAGTTTAATTAGGGATCTAACATTTATTGATATAGATACATTAATCTACTGGCTACCTCACCTAAAATTAAAAGATCGTAATTTTAAGAATATCATAGATGTTCATCACAAAGCTATGAAAAAGGTGATTAATGTAAATAATCCAAATCGAAGAGAAGGAATTATACAAGCTAATAAAGCTTTTTATAAAAGATTATCTCCAATAAGTAATAGGTTTAACGAGTATAAATTTCCTATTAATCTCTTAATAGATAAGTTTAAAGATGTACTTCCTGAAGGTTAATATTATTATATATGGCATTAAGTGAAGCACATAAGGGGTATGAATACCAAGATTTGATTACTGCTTATTTTATAATAGAAGAAATTATTGATGATCATAATAGCAGTTTTAAAATTGATAAAAAAGAGTTTAAAAAAGATAAGTTTGACGATTTAACTATCATAAGAGGACAAGAGGTATTAAAAAAACAAATAAAATATAGTGACAATCACATATTAGAAAAACAGGATTTATCTGCAAAAGGAACATACAATCTCGCCATAGATTTATTATATAAATCTTGGTTATTTAACCCAGAAAAAGAAAAAATAAAAGATATAAGGCTCTGTTTAGCTTGGGGTGAACCAATTGATAATGAGTTGACAAAGGTCTTATGTATTGACAACTCTAATAAATCATTTAAAAATTTTAATACTTCACAATATAAAATAAACCTAGATGAACTTTGGAAAAAAAATAAACCATTAAATTCTTGGAAAAGACTTGGTATTGAATCTAAAAATATTGACAAGAAATTATTTGCCAAATTTTGTGAGAATCTTATTATTGAAGTAGAATATCCGAAATTTAGCCTAGACTTTGATAAACCCAATGATTTAGAGCTTTTAATTTTAAGACAAACGGAACAATTAGGTATAGGTGTGTACCCTAACGACAAGACACATCCTATTGATTTTATAAATCGATTATTACACTTAATTAGAAAGTATAGAATAAGCCAACAAATACTTACTACTGAACAAATTTTTAATAAGCTAAATATTAAAAGAGATTTCGGTTCTATAAAACAAATATTTCCTATTAATCCAAAAGAGAATATTGGCCTAAAAAGCAGATTAGATGCACTAAACAACTATTTAAATGAAAAGCGAAGAATTATATTAACTGGAGAACCAGGTAGTGGTAAATCTTGGTTTGTAAACAATTTAATTAAGTTTTTAAAAAAGAAAAACATTAATGTAGTAAAACATTATTGTTATACTGATTTAGAAGACGAACTGCAGAAAGAAAGAATTAAATTAAATGTTTTTTATGGTAATTTAATTTCAGACATACTTAATTCTTTTCCTAATTTACATAAAAAAAAGAAAAATAAATTTGGAAGTAGTTTATCTGAATTAAACGAATTATTACTAAATATTTCTGAAGATACAGTTATTATAATTGATGGCTTAGATCATATAAATAGAATATATGAATTTCGTGACTTTAATGACTTAACAAAAAAAGAAACTGAAATTATTACCTGTTTAGATCAAATTAAAACTTCCAATAAAGTTAAGATAATTGCTACATCACAACCTATAGAAGATCTAGATTTCATAAGCTCATTTACACAACACGAAATTCCTAGTTGGCAATTAAAACAAGTAAAAAAATTAATGCTTAAGCTAAATCTTGATGATGCTTTTTTAAGTGATTCTAAGATAGACTTATCACAATTTTTATTAAATAAGAGCACAGGAAACCCTCTTTACCTAAGTTATCTTATTAAAGAAATTAAAGAGAATAATATCACACTATCTAAAGCTTCTTTAAGCTCATTACCAAACTATTCCTATAATTTAGAGCTGTATTATAATTACTTATTAGATAGACTGAATACAAAGGAACAAGTTCCAAGAGTTTTATCTGGTGTTAATTTTGGTTTAACAAAATCAGAATTAATAGAGATAACTGGTGATGGGGATGATGTAGAAAGTTCTCTAAAATCATTAACGCCTATATTGAAATATAATTTTTCAAGAAATGGATATATAATTTATCACGAAAGCTTTAGACGTTTCATAATAAATAATTTAAAGGAAAGAAATGTTAATATAGAAAAAAATGTTTTTTCACCAATTATAGATTGGTTTGATGAAAAAGGGTTATTTGAATATCAAAAAGCATATAGATATTACCTTTCTTTATTAAGTGATGGAAAACATTATGAGACCATAGGGAAATACATTTCAATAGATTTTGTTTTTAAAAGTCTTATAAATGGTCAACCTTGGGAGTTAATCGAAAAAAACTACGATTACCTTGTATATGCATCTATAAAGAATAATGATTATTCAAAGATTGTTATCACTTCTGAAATAAATAAGATAATAAGTACTACCCAGGATACTTTTTATGAACTCTATAATAATTACATAGAAGCTTTAGGAAGTCTTAAAGGATATAAATTTGTTAATGATTATTTAAGTTTTGATGGACTTCGTACAATAGATCCAAGATTAGGGTTACAGTCTTGCTATCTATGTAGCATAAATAATTATAGTCCTATATGGGATATTTATTTTGATAAATACTTTATAAAAGGAGAAAATATTGAGATTGAAGATTTTCATTTATTTATAAGATATCATATTGACAATAAAAATAACGAAGGGTTAATCCATATATGCTCTCAAATTAGAGAATATCCTGAATACCAAGATGTATTTAAAAATGAAGTTTTCAAAGCAAAAGATTTAGAATTCATTGAAAAACTAAAGCAAAATGCAATTGTATTAAATGTTTTGTCGAAAAATGATTCTTTTGAAAATGATATAGATATAAATAAGACCTGTCAAGAGCTTTTAAATTGTTCTTATATACAAAAGGAAGATAAAGATTTAATTAGTGAATTAATCAATTTTATTAAACTAAATCATAACAATAAAAAATTAATTGATTATGTAATTAATCAATTTAGAAATATAAATTGGTTTTACAATTGGCTTATTTATTTAATAGAAATAAATATAGCTTATTTAAACTCTGAAAGTAATTTTAATGAACTGAGTCGTATTTTCAATTATTTAATTCTAGATACAGAAAACTTTATAGGAGAGCCTCGAACTTGTGATTTATACACCATTAGAGAAGATATTTATAAATCATATAGATTAGGTTTGTCCCTTATAGATGAAAGTGCCAATTGGAATGAGATTATAAGCATATTTGTAAAGTTGTCTGATGAAACTACGACAAGTTTGCAAGGCAGTCTTGGAGGCCCTTTACCTCCAGATGAATTATTTCTACTATTAAAAGAGTATTCTAATCAAGATAATATTGAACTTATTTTGTCTGTTTTAGAGAAACAACTCAAAAGCAAAAGTGAATATCATTTACATTCTTATGTTGCAGAATATAATTTTCTTCTATCTCAATTATATTCCAAAAATAATAAGTTAGAAGAAGCTGAAAAAGCATTTAATTTAGGAGTTAAGTATTCTATAGGATATACCTTTAGGAAAGATATAACTTTATCAGAATTAATTATTTCTTTAGAGAATATAAATAGTTTAGGAAAAGATTTTGCTTTAGAGGCTTTCAAAAAAACAAAAGTATTAGTCGAATCTGTTGTAAACCACACAGATGGAAAAGAGACTAGGCATTATCCTGTTTCTTGGTTTAGTGCTTTTTGTAAAAACGATATTTTTAACTCTAGTCTTTATTTACTTAATGAATTAAACAATTCAAGATATGATTGGCGTTTAGAAACAAGTTTGTTAAATATTTTAAATAAAATTGAAGAAGAAGTTAAACCAATTATTAAGCTTTTTCTATTTAAAACATTTATTATAGAATCATCAGAAAGTCATTTAAACAAATGCCTTGATATTTATGATCTAACAAAAGAAGAACATCCAATAATTTCAAGAAGCTTTCTAAGCTCTATCTACATTAAATTTGAATCTGACAAAAGTTCTACAACTGGTTTTTCGTCCAAGTTTTTAAAAAGATTAAATAATGTTTTTAAAAATAAACAAGGCGTTATTTCACCTAAACACAATAATAAAATCCCAAAGAAAAAAGAGAGAAGTCATTCGAATATTATAGAGGTATTTAAATCTAAATATGAAGACCGAAAATGTTTTTCTGAAATGAAACCAGAAGAAATGAAATCATTTCTCTTTGAAAAAAGAATAAATAAAAAAGAGCTCAATTCATTATGTTATTATTTTGATCAATTCAATTCCTTAACAAAGGAATTAAAAGATTTAATTAAAACGATAGTAAAAGGAGGGAAGTATTCTTCTACACATAATTATGATTATGAAGTTTTATTCACTAAAAAAAATGAAATAACATTATACTATTGGGTTTGTTGTTTTGTATATGATAGGGGCACTTGGTATGAAGAGTTTACTAACATATCTGCTTTAAATGAAGCATACAAAATAGATAATGAAGCTGTTTGGAGTTTTTTAAATGAATTTTTAGAGAATAAGCTATCAAAAGGGTTTAGCGTGGGTATAGGGGGAAATCTAATTAATGCTTTTATAAAAACAAATCAAGATAAGACGACAATAAAAAAAATATGGAATACTTTATTTCATTGTATGAGTGAAAGACTTCCTTCTAAATCAGATTATGAATGGGAAGAGAGTTTAAAAAATGAAGGTAAAATGGGTATTGAAGAAATATTTGTCTGTATACTAATAACGCGATTCAATTCCAATACAGTAGAAAGATTTCAACATACATTATCTGGTATATCATATTTATTATATAACTACCCAGAATTACTTATAAAACCTCTAAAATGGTTTTTTAAAAATCAAGAGAAATATTTAAAGTCAATTTTGATTTCAATAATTACCTTACTATACGAATACAACAAAGAAAATCCAGATTATAAACACAATTTCAAATTTGAAATAGATCGTATATATCCGCTAAATTATTATCTATTCGATACTGCTATAGAATTAATGTATTCCAAAAAGAAAAAAGATGCCATAATAGTTCAAAATTTAGATTTGATTTATAATGAAGAAATAAAAGAAGGTGAGTTTGAATTTTTCTTGAAATTAAACTCAAGACACTTAAAATTATTTCAAAGGTTTCCAGAAAATCTCATCCAGATATATGGAAAATATAAAAGAACTTATAATACAAAATATGGAGATTATTTAGAATTATATTATTCAAGATCTAATAAAATTCACGTTAATAATTTATACTACTACGATTATATCCTGGAACTATTAAATAAAGATTTATATGAGGAATTAAAAAATTATAATGAACAGGGAATAATTTTTGAAGATTTAACAATAGATATAAAAAACATTATATCTCAGACCAATTCAAGTTATTACAGACCACAAGAATTAAAGCTTCCTCATTCAATGAAAGAAATAAGTCAAGAACCTGTTAATGATGATAAGCAGTGGATTAGAATAGCTCATATCGAAAATGAAATATTTAAAGAAGGTAGGTTTGAAGATGGAGCTGAATACAAGACTTTTGGTTCTATTTGTTTTGATAGAAATAAAAAAAAGGAACTTCCTGTTGGTCACCTAAAGAGTATGCCTAATGAGAAATATAGTTTAAGTGAAGTGTTTGATAATGAAATGATCACATATATATTTATTCAAAAAAAGCATCACTTGGAAGAGCTAAACCTTATAATCCTAAACCCCAATTTAATGAACACCTTAAACTTAAAAAGGGTGAAATTCAATAATGGTTTTTCTGCAGAAAACGAATTAGGAGAAGTAGTGCTAAAATATAACTCTTGGAAAACAAACTATATTGGTAATGGTCATATTACAGGAATTGCTGATGAGATTCCGTTATTAGATGGGGCAGAATTAATAATTCGGAATGACTATTACAAGAAACTTATTAAGTCATATGGCAAGACTGTTTTTTATAAAACAATTACTATATATTGAATAACATATAGAATTAAACTTAATCAATTTATATTTCTAATCAATAAATGACAATCAAAGATCTCCCAAAAATAAAAATAACTAAAAGTGAAGAAATCTGGCTAACTGAATGCTGGAACCATTTGAAAAATCATAATTATCTCGATTCTTATAAGCATATAAAAGTTAAAACATTAAATAGAATCCCGAAGGATTTCAAGCCTTGGAAAATTGATGATAAATTAATTAGAGAGAATGTTGAAATAACTTTAAAAGGTTTAATTGCGCTAAACCTTGAAAAAGAAGCATTCGATATAGGTAATAAAACATTTCTATACATAAAAAATGAACTCTTTGAGGATGTCGACAAAAAAGGCTTTGATTTAAATTTTATAGCAGACTGCATAAATGAAGAAAGAAGATTGACAAAAATTGTATATAAGTTGTTTTCAAATGAAGGTTTGAATCTTTGGAATGGTGCAGGCTCCAAAAGTGATAGTTATGGTTACGATTCAATTACTATAGGTAATAGTTCCTTTGATACATATATGAACTTTGATTCAATAGATGAGGTATTTTTATATAAACAGAAAAGTATCAAAGAGTATCAAGAAACTCAAAAGAAATTAGAGACAAAACCGTATTTCGATTTAAATTCGTATGATGAAGCCTATAAGAATAAGAGCCTTTTTCCTCTTGAATTGTTGAGTAATACTAGAGGCTATATAATTAACATCGGCAATC
Source organism: Gaetbulibacter jejuensis (assembly GCF_039524015.1). Classification (NCBI taxonomy): domain Bacteria; kingdom Pseudomonadati; phylum Bacteroidota; class Flavobacteriia; order Flavobacteriales; family Flavobacteriaceae; genus Gaetbulibacter; species Gaetbulibacter jejuensis. The sequence goes on from NZ_BAAAGF010000002.1 coordinate 321,435, forward strand.
AAGCTTCTCTATGTTATCAATCTGGACTTTACGATGCTTCATTAGTAATGATTAGAAAACTTTTAGAAACACTAATAATAGAATGCTTTGAGTTTAATTCTATAAGCAATAAAATAAAAAATAAAGATAACTACTTTTTCTATTTGGGTGATTTAATAGACCTTTTTGTTAAAGAACCCAAATGGTCTTTAAGTAGGAATACAATAAATAGTCTTCCAAAAATTAAAAAGCTTGGTGATTTGAGTGCCCATAATAGAAGGTTTAGTGCAAAAAAGCATGATTTGGATAAAATTAGCGAAGATTTAAGAATTGTAATTGAGGAGCTAATTCATTTAATTGACTATTCAGGGTTAAATAAATCAGATTGAAAATGACCAACCGACATAGAGTCCTTTCGGATTTCAAATTTTTAATTTGTAAATTAAGTACTTCTATATGGAATTCCTTTTTTCTCGGACATTTTCAAGTTTAGTCCAGTCATTCATTTTTAAATTAAGTACTCTTCAAATTGCGATATACTTAAATTATATGAAGAACGATTTAGATATTATAATATACCCAAACCCAATCCCCAACTTCATAAAAATTAAAGCTAATTTTGATATTAATTCAGTATAAATAACAAAAGTCAAAGGATAAGGTTTATAAAGAAATAACAAAAATTTAAAATTCAGTAGTTTTTTAAACAAATAAATTCTTTTAGATATTTTATGTCTTATTTAGTCATTTCTGAGAAGACATGTCATGTGCATTTTTTAAGGATATGAAAAATAAAAAATCTCTAATTAAGGTTGTTATTTCTGATTCTCATTGTATAGTTCAAGAAATTTATAAAACTCATCATCATTAAAAAAGCAAGATACAGGAACATCTAATGCAAAAGCTATTTTGTAAATATTGATAAGAGATACATTCCGAAGCCCAAGCTCTATGCTATTGTAGCCGCTCTTATAAAAGCCACAGCTTTTTGCGATTTCCGTTTGTCGAAGCCCTTTAAGAAGCCTGAACTTTTTTATTCGTTCTCCCAATACTTTTTGGATGTCATTACGCAATTCAATATCCACTTCAGAAAGATTAATAGCAATATAAAATTACGATGAATTAATAATTGGAGACCTAAAATATCTTTAATCGGTAAAAAAATGGGTTAAAAGGAGATGTTGATAAAAAAATCTTAAAAAGTAACAATATATTGTTACTTTTTAAGTTAATTTGAATTAAAGCGGAAGCCGAAAAGCTGACAGAGTAGGCAATATTTTAAATCTTTTATATTTATGGAAAAATTAAGTTTAGACAAATTTCAAGACTTTGAAATTAACGATCTGCAAGGAGCAAAATTTACTGGAGGGTCAGGAGGAACATGTACTTGTAGTACAGAAGGTCAATGGAATTCTCCAGACGAGCAGACAGATTTTTATGGAGATGATGGTTCGTATGCAGGATCTGTTATAGTAACAAACATTGGTAGAGGCATAAAGACAGTTGAAATTATAGCACCATAAACTAAGGCTGTAAACAATAATAAAAAGATCAGATTGTTTATTAATATAATCTGATTTTTTTGTGTAAAAAAGTAGTATGAAAACAATATGTTATATAACTATTATCTCTTTGTTTTTTGCATGTAGTAATAAAAACGAAAAGGATAGTACAAAATACAATTCAAATGAATTAATAAATATTACTTATGATGATTATATAAGGGATTTAGGACTAGTTAAGAGTTTAAAAAGTAATGATTGTAAAATAATAATGACACTTTTCGATTCTTTGAAGACAATAGATGCTAAGGGAAAACTTCTTTATGAGTATAAAAATTATTGTAAAAATTTAAGCCTAGATGATATGAGTAATAAAGCAAATGAAAGCTTAATTAATCAGTTAAGTGATATCATGTACAAAGATCAGGCAGCAAGAGAAGAATTCAATGATGTAGTTAAAAAACAGGGATTACAATTTCCCTCTGATGAAAATTATGCTGAAAAATTAAGAAAAAGACAATTTTATTGGGATTCTATTGTGAAAAAATCGGACTCAATAAACGTTGTTAAGTTTTCCAAAATTATTGATTCTGTAGGGGAATGGTTAGGTTATGAATATTTAGCTAGAACACCTCAAAATCCAAACATAGGTATTCTTATTGGTCATATGCCAGAAAAACAGTATGTTAAATATACCAAAATGGCACTTGAAAGTGCTAAAAGAGGAAAAGAGTATTGGAGTAGAGTTGAAAGAATTATTGGTTACTCAAAAAAATATTACATAAATGATATTGAATATATGAATATTGAGAAATTTATTACTCCTTTCAGATTTATTGATTATAAGAAAACAGGTTTAATAGATGAAGATTCGGATTTAACAAAATTAGAGTTTAAATCAATTGCTAGTGTTAAATTAATGTCAGAGTCTTCAGAAGATTTATTCTATGAGTTATCAAGTTCTGTTTTAGATGATACGTTAAAAAATTCATTACTAAATCAAGCAAAAGATATATTAATCAAATATGGATGGAAAGAAAATTTGATTAAGATAAATTTTAACACAGAGCCCCATGATGAATACAAGCTTTATTATCAAATAGTATATTGATGCATATAATAATCTCTGATAAATTTGATCAACCAACAAATCAAACTCTAAAATGGTTTAATTATCATGAAAAGGATGTAATTGTAATTGATAAAAGCAGTTTTATTTCTGTAGATTTCAGAAACGGTTTTGACTGTCCTGTGCTTTTACTTGAGGATTATAATTTATCAATAACAAGTATTGAAAGTGTATGGTTTAGAAGGGGTAGGTTTAGATTAAACTATGATTACTTAGATAGATTAGATGAAGAAGCAATAAAAAAATTTCATAACCAAACACATTACATTATAGAAACCTATTTTAATAGTCTCATTTTTTCAAAAATTAAATGTCTTGGTAATCCTTTCAAAATAAGCGTGAATAAGTTAGAAGTTCTCCTTTTAGCCAAAGAAATAGGATTAAAAATACCTGAAACAATGTTAACAGATAAAATTAATGATGTAGATTGTTTTTTTAAAGATAAACCAGCCATAACCAAACTTCTTGTCAATATGAATAATTTTTCTACAGATAAACAGAAAATAAATTACTTCACTTTTAATTATGATAGAGAACTGTTAGCAGAGGAAGAGTTGTCTATATCGTTATTTCAAGAAAAGATTATTAAAAAGTATGAAATAAGAGCTTTTTACCTAAATAATAAAGTTTATTCTAAAGCTATATTTTCTCAAATTGATGACAAAACAAAAGATGATTATAGAAACTATAACTTGGACAAACCAAATAGAGAAACACGCTTTGCATTGCCTAAGGATATAGAAACTAAGATTAAGAAATTAATGTACAGATTAGACTTAAACACAGGTTCTATTGATTTAATAGTAGATGAAAATAATGATTACATATTTTTAGAAGTCAATCCAGTAGGACAATTTTTTGATTTGAGTTATAACTGTAATTATAAACTTGACAAAATCATATATGATTATTTGGTAGATTATGAAAAATAAAAAATACCCTGCAAGTCATAAGCTCGCTGTTTCAAAAAAATCTTATGTTAATAAAGGAGTTATGGTTCAAAAATGTGAAATTATAATAGGGAACGATGTTGAAAGAGAAGTGATTTCAGAGCTTCATTGGAAACCAATTTCTAAAATTTTTAAATAATGAAATTAGTTTTACATAGTAATTGCCTTTTAGTAAAGGGATATTCTAGGTCGATTATCTGTGATTTGGGAAGAAATAATATTAAATTAATTCCTAATTCTTTATACGAAATTCTTAATAATCATAAAGGACAAACCATCGAGGAAATAAAAACTTTTTATAATCACCAACATGATGAAGTCATTGATGAGTATATGGACTTTCTTAGTGAAAATGAGTTTATTTTTTTTTCAAACCACCCAAACTCATTCCCTGAGTTGAATACTAAATGGTCGTACAACACTAAAATTACAAACTCAATTATTGATTTTAGTCCAGTTATAGCGACAAGGGTTTTTCAAATTCTTAATGAACTAGGAAGTCTTAACTGTGAATTTGTTCAGTTTCGTTTTTATGAAAAGGTGTCAATAATTACATTAAGAAAAATTTTAAAGTTTGTTAAGGATTATAAACTTCCTATTAAGTCAGTTGAATTCATATTGAAAAATAATCCAATCTATGAACAAAATGATTTACCGACATTAATAAAGAATTTTTCAAGATTAATGCGTGTAATAGTATATAATTCTGACCAAGATAAAATTATAAGGAGTGAAGTTAATGATAATGCTTTTTTGGTTTATACCTCCGAAAATTATTTTTCAGAGAAATGTTGCGGTGTTATTCATCAAAAATATTTTACAGTTAATATAAGCTCCGTTACTGAAGCAATGAACCATAATTCGTGCTTAAATCGTAAAATTTCAATTGACAGAATGGGTAATATTAAAAATTGTCCTAGTATGTTTCAAAATTATGGTAATATTAAAAACACTACCTTAAAAGAATCATTAAGCCATAAAGATTTTAATAAATATTGGAATATCACAAAAGACCAAATAAATATTTGTAAGGATTGCGAATTTAGATATGTATGTACTGATTGTAGGGCATATAGAGAAAATCCTAAAGACATTCATTCAAAACCTCTAAAATGTGGCTATAATCCATATACTAATAAATGGGAAGAATGGACCACCAATCCATTAAAAAAAGAAGCTATAAGTTATTATAATATGAAAGAAATAATACAAAATAATGACTAAAAAATTTCCGTTTTATAAACAATATGATTTTAAAGATTGTGGTCCAACCTGTATAAAGATAATAGCCAAACATTATGGAAAAGTAATTACAATTCAAAGATTAAGAAACTTAAGCGAAACGGCTATATTTGGTAGTAGTTTATTAGGCTTGAGTGAAGCGGTTGAAAAAATTGGGTTTCGATCACTAAAAGTTCAAATTAGCCTGAACAAATTATTTAAAGCACCGTTACCCTGTATATTGCATTGGAATAAAAATCACTATGTAGTTTTATACAAAATAAAGAATAATACATTTTACATCTCAGATCCAGCTCATGGTTTATTAAAATACAATAAAAATGAATTTTTAAATTATTGGATAGCTAACAATGCAAAAGAACTGACTGGAAAAGGTGTAGCATTATTGCTAGAGCCAACAGCAGAATTCTACGATTCTGATTTCGAAAAGGATAAATCTAATTTTGGGTTTAAGTTCCTTTCAAAATATATCTTTAAGTACAAAAAATTTTTATGGCAGCTAATTATTGGTTTGATTGCCACAAGTTTATTGCAACTTATTTTCCCCTTTTTAACACAGAGTATTGTAGATGTTGGTATTAAAAATCAAGATATGCATTTTATTTACTTGATTTTATTTGCTCAACTTTCTTTGTTTATAGGGCAAACTACTATTCAAGTTATAAGAAGTTGGATCTTACTACATTTAAGTACTCGCATTAATATCTCTTTAGTATCGGATTTCTTTATTAAACTCATGAATTTACCTATTGCATTTTTTGATACTCGGATGACAGGTGATATTTTGCAGCGGATTAACGATCATAAGCGTATTGAACGAATTTTAACTACGTCTTCTTTGAGTGTTTTATTTTCAATGGTTAATTTATTTGTGTTTAGTTTAGTGCTAGCATATTATAGCCTGATGCTTTTTGGTATTTTCCTTTTAGGGAGTTTCTTTTATTTTCTGTGGATTATCATTTTTCTTAAAAAACGCCTAGACTTGGATTACAAACGTTTTTCAGAAGTGAGTCAAGAACAGAGTAAAGTAATTGAGCTTATCAATGGAATGCAAGAGATTAAACTTCATAATGCCGAAAAACAAAAACGGTGGAGTTGGGAGTTTATACAAGCAAGATTATTCAAAGTCTCAATTGAAGGATTAGCATTAGAGCAATATCAAAGTGTAGGGTCAGGTTTTATTAATGAGCTTAAAAATATACTCATTACAGTACTATCGGCAAAACTAGTTATTGATGGTGAAATAACTTTGGGTATGATGCTAGCCATAAGTTACATTGTTGGTCAGTTAAATTCCCCAATTGCTCAGTTAATAAATTTTATTCGTGAAGTACAAGATGCTAAAATTTCGTTAGATAGACTTTCCGAAATTCATAACAAAGAAGATGAAGAACAGCTAAATACACAAAAAATAGTAGAAATTCCATTAAATGCTAATATAGAACTGTCAAAAGTAGATTTTAGATATATTGGTTCAAACCAATTGGTGTTACAGGGTTTAGATTTAACAATCCCTGCTAACAAAGTAACTGCTATTGTTGGGGTAAGCGGTAGTGGAAAAACTACTCTTATGAAATTACTTTTAAAGTTCTATAACCCAAATAACGGACAGATACAATTAGGTAATCACAACTTAAAGAACATCTCTCAAAAAACATGGAGAAATGAATGTGGTGTGGTGATGCAAGAGGGTTATATTTTTAATGACACCATTGCGAATAACATTGCAGTTGGCGAAGATTATGTCGATAAAAAGAAATTAGCCCACGCTGTTGATATTGCAAACATTAAAGAGTTTATAGAAACCTTACCGCTATCCTACAACACCAAAATAGGTATGGAAGGTGTTGGGCTTAGTACAGGGCAAAAACAACGCTTATTAATCGCAAGGGCTGTATATAAAAATCCTAACTTCTTATTCTTTGATGAGGCGACCAGTTCATTAGATGCGAATAACGAAAAGGTTATTATGGAAAAATTAAATACTTTTTTTGAAAATAAAACAGTAGTGGTTATTGCGCACAGATTAAGTACGGTTAAAAATGCTCATCAAATTGTGGTGTTAGATAAAGGAAAAATAGTTGAAGTAGGCAATCATCAAGAACTTATACAAAACAAGGGGAATTACTTCCATTTAGTAAAAAACCAATTAGAACTCGGTAAATAAAATGCCAAATAACAATAGTTTAGAACATATAGAATTACGAAGCGAAGAAGTACAGGAAATACTAACCAAAGTACCCCATTGGATGATACGTTGGGGCAATGTACTGTTCCTGTCTTTGATCGTGATGCTCTTATTGATTTCTTGGTTTGTAAAATACCCTGACGTTATAGAATCTGAAGCAACGGTTACAACACAAATTCCACCACAAAAAGAATATGCGCAAATAACAGGAAAACTGGATGCTATTTTAGTTGAAGACAACCAAAACGTTACTACAGGACAACCTTTGGCGGTTATCGAAAATACTTCCAATTACCAAGATGTATTTAAACTAAAATCTGTAATAGATACTATCAAGGTCAATAACACCTCTTTTACATTTCCTGTTGATAGTTTGCCTATTTTGTTTTTGGGTGATATTGAATCTCAATATGCCTTATTTGAAAATAGTTATATTCAGTATCAGCTCAATAAAGAGTTGGAACCGTTTTCAAATGAAGCCCTAGCAAATCAATACTCCCTTTCAGAACTCAATAGACGTTTAAGTAGCCTCCAATCTCAAAGAGAAATTAATAAAACAGAACTGACCTTCAAAGAAAAAGATTTAAACCGTAATAAATCCTTATTTGAAAAGGGTGTTATTTCTGCACAAGATTATGAAAATAAGCAATTAGAATACGCACAGGCGGAACGTAATTATAGGAATTTTGAGTCGTCCATTTCTCAAATGAGAGAAGCAATAAGCAATGCTCATAAAACCTCAAAGGGTACTGAAATTAATCGTGTAAAAGAAGAAATGACTCTTCTTAAAAATGTGATTCAATCTTTTAATCAACTTAAAAAAGCCATTAAAGATTGGGAATATCGTTACGTTTTACAGTCTAATATAAATGGTAAGGTCTCATTTTTAAATGTTTGGAATACTAATCAAACCGTTAATCAAGGTGATTTAGTATTTACAATCATCCCAAATGAAAGCTCATCATATATTGCTAAACTCAAAACCCCAAGTCAAAATTCAGGAAAGGTTAAAATTGGTCAACGAGTAAATATTAAGTTAGAAAATTATCCAGACAAAGAATTTGGTGTTCTAAACGGAACGATTAAGAGCATGTCACTTATTCCAGATAATGAAGGGTTGTATTTTGTAGATGTAGAATTACCAAGTAAATTAGTTACTTCGTATAACAAGGAAATAGAATTCAAACAAGAAATGCGTGGCTCAGCTGAAATTATTACTGAAGATTTGCGCTTAATAGAGCGTTTCTTTTATCAATTTAAAGAAATTTTTAAACAATAAATGAAGTCAATATTTAAAACGTTACTCCTTATTGCTTTACTATCTAGCTGCGGTAATAAAAGCAACAATAAAACAACTCATTATATTGGTGCATATAGAATTATGGATCAAATGGTTCCATACCCATATATTGTCAAACAAAATAGTGATTCTTTGTATTTGTTTAACAATAGTGGTTTATTGATAGATAGAACAGAAGGAGAAAGAATAGAAAAAAATAAAACTATTGAATTCAAAGAAAAGCATTTTAATGTACTGAATAGAAAAAAAGATAATTTTTACGCTTTTGATTTATTGGATACTTTAAATTTTAGACCATTTAAAAATGGAGCTCCCAATCCTAAAAATTCAGTCAAATTTGTACAAATTCAATCTGATTTTGATATAGATATCAGGTTGTTAAAAAATGATTTTAAAAACACTATTTGGGAATACAATGTAGTTGAGGATGAAAATAGCAACCCTAATAAGGATTTGGAAATAAAACAGACTATTAAAGTTAAAGAAGACAGCTTGTATGTTTTGACCGATTACTATTATCAAGGTATAAAAACAGTCTCAGAGTTTGAAACAAAAAGTTATAATTTGTTTAAAATTGATAGTATATGTTTTTTATCATTTCAAAAAGAAGAAAACAACCCTCAGACAATATTTCAAATTGTTGAGCATAGACCAGGCAAAATAGACCTAAGAGACTTTTCTTCAAGTGAAATAAAAGATATCAGTTATTATAAAAGCTCTTTTAAAGAAGACGATTATGTAAATTCAATTAGCAATGCAAATAAATATTCAAATTGTTTTGATGGCTATCAAGGAGAGTATTATTTTGGGGATGATGTAACTTTTAATAAAGGGAATCAGTTTTTGATTGATTATGTAAGTAAAAATGCACCGATAACAGAAGACAAATCGGGATATATAATTGTTCAATTTACTATTAATTGTAATGGAGATGTCGGTCATTTTGGTTTGATACAAATGGACAGAGATTTTAAAAAAATGAGCTTTCAAAAAGAAATAATTAAACATATTCTTAGTAAAGTAAGTACATTGAATGATTTTCCTTCTTCTTATTCTCAAATCGAATGGTTAGATTATAAAGATATACATGCCTTTTTAATGTTTAAACTCCATAACGGAAAAATTGTCGATCTATGCCCTTAAAAAATACAATCTTTTATTTATTTGTTTTTTTATTCATTTCTTCATGTGAAGGGATTAAAAACAAAAATGGTTTTTCAATAAGTGAAAAGGATCGTATCACTTTAGCGAAACAATTTCATGAAACCTCAAACTATTTTTTACAACCATCTGAGCTATATAGAAAGTACAAAGATTCAGCATTACAGGCCCAACCAAATAATGTTGATTATATGCAAAGACTTTCATACTCCTATAAAAAAGTTGGAGAACACATAAAAGCAATGGAGATTTTAAATAAAGCTGTTGAAATTGATACTGCTAATGGTAAAGCTGATGTTTTAGAGTACAGGGCTTGGACACTACTCTATTATTATAGAGATTATGAAGGTGTGGTTAGAGATGTGAATTTAATAAAAAAGATTACTGGAAATACTTATAATAGTTGTTGGGGAGAACCATGTGATTTTCACAAAGGTCAAGCCTTATATAAACTTGGCAAATATAATGAGGCTATAGAAACCTTGACTTTAGTGAACATAGAAGAGAATAAGTTAGGGTTTGATATAAATGATAACTATATGGTTTTCTTTTACATTGGCAGGTCTTATGCCCAGATGAAAGGATATGATAAAGCTATTGAATACTATAATAAAGCGATAGCTTCTGTTGATAAATTTCCAGAAGCCTATTATCAATTAGGTTTAGTATATGAGATACAAGGTAATAAGAAAAAAGCATTTGAAAATTTTAAATTAGCAGAGCTATACGTAAATTATAAAATGGGTGAACCTTACATTGAGCGTTTTGATGAAGTATTCCCTTATATGATTAAAAAAGAATTAATAAACCTATCAAATGAAACCAAATAAAAGAACCTTAATACGATGGAAAGTATACATAGATAGAGCAAGAATGTATATTGGTTATATTCAGTTTATTATGATAGGTTTTGTTTTTTTAGAGGCCTATAAAGACAGTTCAGTAGGTAAACTAATATTTGAAAACCTCTATTTATCATTGCCTATTCTGTTTTTGATTTTCATACTATTGTCTCTAATTATAGGAAGAATAGATACTATTCTAGGATTTAGAGAGGAAGAGTTGAGAAATTCCTCAACATCAAACCCAGTCATGAGAGAGCTACTGACTAAAATTGATGATTTGAAAGATGAAATAGTTATGCTTAAAAGTAATAAAAACAATTGAAGTTAGATGTTTGGATCATAAAACTAAATCATCCATGGTTTTCATTATATGAGTAACTAGTCAGTTCATTCAGAATCAACTTTCTTAGTAGCAGACTCTCACTAGAAATATAATGTAAGATTTTGCTAATGTTTCTGTATTGTATATCAATAATAGCATCAAAAATATTATCGCAAATAAAATAATGTTACACATAAACTTACAGTTTTTGTTAAATCTAACCAGTAAAGCCTATTTAAAGGCTACTAACCAAGTTCATTACAAATGTGTTTTACGGCTAAATGATTCTGTTTTTGTTAAGAAGCTAAAGGGCAATTATTTAAGTTTTGTTGTGGGCACTTTTACTTTTTTAAAAAGTCACTAAGTCTGTCTTGATTGCAATTTTTAATTTTGATATTGTTTTCTATCATGGTTACTATGCATATATCAATTTGCAGTTTATCTGAAATATTTTTTTGTCTTAATCCATGTTTGCACCTGTAAATACATAATCATCCTCCAAGTGTATCTTTATCAACTCCTACAGGAGATACATAACCTAACCAGTCAATTATCTTCTTCATCATTTTTAGGGTAATCTTTAGTTTAGGGAATAAGATATAATTATCTATATAATGCGTGTACAACAAAACTCATGAGTGAAGCAAAGCCTATGGAACTTTCTTTTGCATTGATAATATCCTTTTCAGGTTCATCTTTTATCAGCTTTCTAATGAAAGAAATATTCTGTGTATCTGTATTTTTAACAGTACTATTTTGTCTCATGGATTTCTGAGAAATGGGCGTGTACATGTAGGGTTTTTGCGTTTGCAATAAAAGTCGATGAAATTTTCATGTTTAAAACAAAAGTTTAGGTTAGATGTTCATTAACAATAGATTAGATAATCATGAAAAAGCGAGTTGGCGTGTGGATACATGTTTCCACAAAATTATAACAGAATTCAGATAGTCCAGAACACCATCTGCAAAAGGCTAAGATGTATGCTGAACTCAAAGATTGGGATATTTAGAAGAGTACCACTTAGAAGCCGTCAGTGGCAAAGTGTGATGGAACACCATGAAGCACAGAGAATGATGCAAGATATCCAAAGTGGGCAAGTGGAGGTTATGATTTTCTTTAAAATCTCACGTCGCTCTATAAATGAAAAAGAACTCTTGGAGTTCTCAGATTATTTTCAAAAGTATAATGCCGATTTGATATCTCTTGGAGAATCTATTGATACCAGCTCATCATCAGGCCGCTTTTTCTATACCATTATATCCGCTATGAGCCAATGGGAACGAGAAAACATTGTTAAACGTATTAAATCATTTGTTGAAGTCAGAGCCTAGATGGGAAAAGTCATGGGAGATATTCCATTTTGGTATAAACGAGTAGGTAAAGATAATATGGCACTCGATGAACATGAAGCACCAATCAGCAAAATGATGTATGATTTATTTTTAGAACATAAACGTCATGCTACGGCAGCCAACATATTAAATAACAAAGGGTATCGAACCAAGAGAAAAAGTAAATTTACGGGCGCTACCGTTACGACTATTATAAGACTCAACCGCAAAAGGCATTAGACGTTCACATTGCACCAAAATAGATAATGACGGAAAAACCGTGATGCGAGATAAAGAGGAATGGTATATCCATGAAGCACCACGAATCGTATCAGACGAAGCATGGGACACCGTAAATGATATCATCCGTAAACAAGAAAAGAAAAGGTACAGCCTTTGAATAAGAAGGTGCATTTATTTACCAGCTATCTCATTTGTGAATGTAGTGGAGGGATGTACGCGACATCGTCAAACCCAAAATATACCTGTAAGAAGTGTAAACGTAAAATCCATGTCGAAGATATTGAAGTCATTTTTAAAGACCAGCTGACAGAGTTTATCATTTCGAAAGAAGAAGTAAAACGTTACTTTGATAGAACACATACTATCATTAGAGAAAAGGAACAAGACATTGAAAATGTGAAATCTGAAATACAAAACTTGAAGACAAGATTAGCAAGCTTTTTGAACTTCACGAAAAGGGCAAATTGATACTGATAGATTTAAAGATTTCTACGATTAACCAAACAACCAAGTGCAGCAATTAAAACTCAGAATCTCACGAATTGAAGGCGAGATCTATGCCTTGAAAGACCAATTTAAATCAAGTAGATATATTATTAAAGAAGCTCGTTCACTGTAAAAAATTGGGTAAGCTCACCAAGAGACAAAACGTAACATCATAGAAATCATAACCGAAAGGATAGTGGTGTCAGAACAGGAAGTGAACATCACGCTTAACTATATTCTGCCAAAGACTTTGTCTTTGAAAACGACTGCAAATGTTACTCATGGACTATACACGTTGTTGTAGCACGTTTTTAACCAGGTATCATTATGATTTCAAATTTCCAACCTTTATCAGTTTTATGATTCTTGTTAAAATTTGGTGGTTTTTATTCCAGTATAAATCATTCCAGCTGCTGGAATAGTTAGCCAAAAAGTAGCTGAATCAACCAATATACCTATTAAAACACCAAAACCAGCTGTTAGAGCACCGCCGTAAATAAGAAATCCAGAAGTAAAAATAGAAGTCAAAAGAGGATTACGTTTTAATGCATCAATATCAGACAAATCTATGCGAATATTGTCAACAAAAATTGTACTACTATTTTCTATTTTAAAGAGACCTTTAATTTTTAGACCATCAAATGTTGTTAACTTTATTCTTTTGTTCTCTTCAATGATTTTTTCTTTATTCGTATTAATATTAGTAATTTTTATAGCCTGATTTTGACCAATAATTTGATTACTAAAGAGTAAGGTAATAATTATTAGAAGAATTTTTTTTCAAAACAAATATTATTTTGTGTAGATACAGGAATAACTAAATGGTTGCGTCAAATGTGCTCTAACGTGTTGTGTATAGCTCACCTCAATAAACATTTCACAGAATACAGCATTAGAACGTTTGTGGGTAACGGGAAATGACTTAACAGCTTTGGATATAAGTCAAAACACTAATTTGGTCGATTTACGTTGTGCCAACAACCCATTTACCAGCTTGGATGTGAGCAATAACATCAATCTTGAGTACCTCGTAATATATTGGAATTCATTAGAAGTTTTGGATGTGAGTCAAAACATTAATTTAGCACATTTGGATGTTAATGGCAGTGCTCACTTAACAACCTTAAACGTGAAAAACAGCACCAACAACTTGATAACGTTTTTTGATGCCACTAATTCACCAAACTTGTCGTGCATTCAGGTAGATAATGCAGCATATTCTACAACCAATTGGACCAATATTGATACAACAACAAGTTTTTCTGGTTATTGTCTAGGCTATTACTCTTACATTCCAGATGACAATTTTGAGCAAGTGCTTATAGATTTGGGATACGACGATGTTTTGAATAATTTCGTATTAACACATCATATTAATACCATAACATCGCTGGATGTAAGCGCTAAAAACATTATAACCTTAAGTGGTATAGAAGATTTTACAGCCTTGGAAATCTTGGCTTGCGAAAACAATTCTTTATCGGTTTTGGACGTAAGAAGCAATCCTAATTTAGAAACGATTTCGTGCTATAACAACCAAATCACAGACTTGTATATTTATGATTTTCAAAACAGCTCTAACCTAAAGACGTTATCGTGTTACAATAATCAAATTTCTTATCTGTATTTTGGTTTGGACAATGTGCTTGAAGAGTTGCATTGTTTTAATAATTATATAGAAACTATTAGTTTACAAAACAATACCACATTACAAATATTAAATTGTTATGGTAATGAACTTACTGCTTTAGATTTAAGCCAGACTTCTAGCTTGAGTTGGTTGCGTTGCGACAATAACCAATTGAAAGCATTGGATGTGAAAAATGGCAACAATAGTCAAATTACATATTTCAACACATTAAACAATCCTGATTTAAGCTGTATCAATGTAGATGATGCCAATTATGCAACAACAAATTGGACTAACATTGATGCCACGGCATCGTTTTCTGAAACTTGCTCTGATTATTATACAGCCATTCCAGATTCCAACTTCGAACAAGCCCTGATAGATTTAGGAATTGACACTGCTATTGATGGGCAGGTTTTAACAGCCAGTATTAAGGCGATAACGTATTTAAATGTTTCAAATCTCTCGATTTCAGACTTAACAGGCATTCAAGATTTTGAAATGTTACAGTATCTAAACTGTTCTAAAAACAATCTTACGGCTTTAGATGTAAGTCAAAACAGCAATTTAACAACTTTATATACTTATGTAAATGCACTAACATCCTTAAATGTAAGTCAAAACACAAATCTTGAATTGCTTTATTGTACAAATAATCAACTCACAGCACTAGATGTAAGCCAAAATGAACAGTTAGTAACACTTGTTTGTTCAGACAATCAACTCACATCACTTAACATTAAAAATGGGAACAATACCAACTTTTCTTATTTTGATGCAAAAGACAATCCTAATTTAAGTTGTGTTGAGGTTGACGATGTCACTTATGCCAATGCAATTTTAAGTTCTGGAATAAATGGGGTAACCGTTTTTTCTGAAGACTGTAATCCTTCATATACCGCAATTCCTGATGCCAATTTTGAGCAAGCACTTATAGACTTGGGTTACGATACCGTAATAGACGGACAAGTATTGACAAGCAATATTAGCACAGTTACCAACCTAAATGTCTATGCCAAAAACATTAGCGACCTAACCGGTATTCAGGATTTTTCAGCGTTAGAAGAATTGAACTGTGCTGCCAATCAGCTCATAGCTTTAGATGTTTCTCAAAATGCAAACTTGGAAACCTTGTACTGCTTTCAAAACCAATTACAAGTTTTAGATGTAAGTAATAATACACAACTTACTTATTTAGATTGTAGTAATAATCAGCTTACGGTTTTGGATGTAGATCAAAACCAATATTTAGAACGTTTATATTGTACCGATAACGACTTATTAGTTTTAGATGTATCGCTTAATGGCGACTTATACACTTTAAGCTGCTATAACAACAATTTACACGGCTTAAATGTTGCCAATGCCAACAACACCAATTTTAACCTGTTTCAAGCGCAAAACAACCCGAGTTTAACCTGTATTCAAATAGATAATGGATTTACACCACCAACCGGTAGTAGTTGGGAGAAAGATGCTACGGCTTCTTATAGTGATAGCTGCTCAACGTTGGGAATAGAAACAACAACTATAGATGCACTTAAGATGTATCCAAACCCAGTGGAAGAGTATTTAACCATTACATCAAAAACACCTTTAACCTTTCAGCTGTATAATGTGCAAGGACAACTTTTAAAGACTGTAAAAGTAGATGGAAATACAACGATTGATTTTAATGACTTGCCGTCTGATGTGTATTTTTTAAGAAGTAAAAACAATTCGTTTTGCAAAAAGATTATTAAATATTAAACATGTTGACTAATGTTTACAAAAAAATATAGCAAGAGAAATTACATTTTAACCAATAGAAAAGTTTTAAAATAAGATTTACATTATATATAGCAATAGTCTTCTTGGCTTAACACTTCTGTTAAATGACGATAATTTCACTTTTTTATGTAAAAGAATGAAATCAAAGATCTAAATGAGGAAAGGCATTAACTCAATTAGAGTTAAATAAAATCATGAAAAAGTTCATTGTTATACTATGACAGTAGTTATTATTTATCAAAATTTAGAATAAAGATATCCATATTTAAAAAATTAATGGTCATGTTATTATCTGAAAAGAATAGGGTTATATTTGATTTGACTTTTTTCTTTCTTATTTATACTAGTAAAGGACTAAGTTTGGAGATTTTGCAAAAGTTAATAGTATTTTAAGAAAATAAAATTTGATTTATTTTAATTTTTTAGTGTACCAAATTTGTACTTATTGTTTTTAAAACCTTATTAAATAAATAGTTTTACTTTCTGTATTGGTAAATAGCAGACTGCTAATATTTACTAATAAAAACTACTTACGATTAATTTAATCAATAATATCAATGGTTTATGAGCTTATTGACTTTAGTGCTTATTAATATAATTGAAGTTTTAAAATAGATGTTTGTTGATAAATAGTTGATTAGTATATTTTGTTACTAACTTCTTCAGCTAAAAATTTCTTTAAATTTATTGTTTTTATTTAAACGAATGATATGCTGAAAATAATACACTTAAGTGACCTACATATAGATAATTCAAGTTTTGATTTAAACCACAAGAACTTAATAAATGCTTTAATAAAAGATTTAAAGAAGTACGTAGATAAGGATACTCTAATGATTTTTAGCGGAGATTTTTTAAATCAAGGGGGAAGGAATTTTCCTGAAGAAATGAATCCGTATGAAATTGTTGATAATTTTTTAAATAAACTTACTGATAGTTTTCCGATGCTTAAGGATAGAGTCTTTTTTGTGCCAGGGAATCATGAAGTTAAAAGGAGTTCTTTGCAGGAATATGTGGATTTTCCATTCAAAGAAAATCTACTAAAGTCTAAAAGTAATTTAAATGGTTTTTTAAACGACCTTTATAATAAAGATACATATATAATAAATGGATTGAAAGGTTATAATGAATTTTCAAAAGGTTATTTTTCTAATTATCCAAAAAAACAGTTATCAGATTTAGACAATACTTTTATAATAGAAGGAGAAAATTCTAAAATCGGAGTTTCTTGCTTAAACTCTAGTTGGCTTTGTTATGACGATAATGATGATGGTAATATAGCAATTGGAATTAAACAAATTGAGCATTCATTAAGTTTTATTGATGAGGTAGACTTAAAAATATGTGTTGTCCACCATCCACTGAATTATCTATCTAAAAATGTTGAGCAAAGTGAAATTGAGAAAAAGATTCAAAACGAATTTGATATAGTTTTAATAGGTCATACACATGAACAAAAGACAGATTATATCAGTGGAATTAACGGCGATTATTTTATATCGGTCGGAAAATCATTAACAGCTGAAAATTCAGAAATTGAAGTTTACAAGAATGGATATTCGATTGTAGAATATTTAGTTGGGGATAATGTTACTTGTCATTTTAGAAAATATGATGATGATAAGAAGATTTTTATATCCAATACAGATAATGCATTGAATGATGGTAAACTTGTTTTGCAAATTCAAAAAAGAGAAGTTCTCTCAACCTCTCAAGAGCAGGCTAAAATAATGATTTCTAACTCATTTAACAGCTATCTCACTGATGCAGGAGCAAAATTTACAAACAGATCTTCAAAGGATATTAAGTTGAATGATATTTATGTTGAACCTTTCTTAGAAAGGTTTGATGTAGTTGATAATGAAGAGAATAATAATACTTTAACAACATCATTCTTAATCGGTAAAACACAAGATTCAACTTTTAAAAATATTATTGTATTTGGAGAAGAAAACTCAGGTAAAACAACTTTATGTAAGGTTATGTATAGAGAGTTGTTTGATGAAGGTTCATTTATTCCTATTTATATAAAGGGTGAGGATTTAAAAGATTCCAGTGTATCTAAACTTGAAAAGTTAATTTCAAAACAAATAGAGAAACAATATGCCAACTATTCTTCAGACTGCAAGAAGAAAATATATTTAATAATTGATGATTTTAAAAATTCGAAGCTTCAATTTAAATATAAAAAAGCGCTCATAAATAATATTCTTGAATCAGATTATAATACATTAATTATTTGGGATGAGTATTTGACTCTTAATGAGTTTTTGGATGTGAAAAATATTGACATTGATATATTTGAAATTTTACAATTTGGCTCAAAAAAAAGATTTGAATTAATAAAAAAATGGTCTGATTTAGTTAATGAAGATGAATATATCGATGAAAAAGATAAAGTAAATAATTACTATCAAGTTGAAAAAATTATTGATTCCATAATTGGTAAAAATTTAGTTCCTTCTTTCCCTATTTATATTCTTATTGTTCTTCAATCCAATGAATTAACAACAACAGCTAGTTTAGAGCAAAGTACTTTTGGCTACTATTATGATGTTTTAATAAAATCAGCCATTGGAGATAAGGTAAAAAAGAATAAAGAAATTGAAAAAATGTATTCTTATTTATCAGAATTGTCATATTGGCTTTTTAAGAAGAGAATTTTGAAGATTACAGAACAAGAGTTGATGGAGTTTCACTTGAATTTTAATTCATTATATGATATTGATGTTAGCTTTAAAGAGTACAATTCAATACTTCTAGAAACACAAATTTTATCACTAACTATTGATGGTTTATATAAATTTAAATATACTTACATATACTTTTATTTTATTGGTAAGTATTTGTCCGATAATATAGAGGATGAAGATGTCAGAGTAGACATAAAGATTTTATCTCAAAAATTGTATCAATCCCATGCTGCAAATATTTATTTATTTCTTTCTCATCATTCTAAATCGAAATATATAATAGACATGGTTGTTGATAATTCTAATACTATTTTTACTAATGCAAAAGTCATGAATTTTAATACAGATGTTGGTGATATTAATAATTTAATAGAACAAACATCTGAAGGCTTATCTTTAGAGACCTCAAAAACTTATTCAGAAAACAAAGAAGAGGAGTTGGACATGAAGGACGGTGTTAATGAAACAAGTAGGGAAGAAGATATTGTGATAGATGAAGAAGTTTCTGCCAACATTGATTTTATTTCTCAAGTTAATATTTCATATAAATCAATCGAGATTTTGGGTCACATTCTTAAAAATAGATATGCATCTTTAAGAGGTGAGGATAAAAATGCTATTGTTGAACAAATTTATTTTTTAAGCATAAAAACATTATCATCAATATTTGAAATTCTACTACAAGGAGAAGAGCATTTAAGAAAAGAAATTCTTGAGTTAATTAATCAGGATACTAGTATAACTGAAAATGAAAAGGATCTTTTAGCTAAAATGATAATGTTTAATATGCTTTATATGGTTTCTTATTCGGTTATTAAAAAGGTTTCTATTTCTATTTCGTCAAAAGACTTGAAATTAACGTTTAATCAAGTAGAAAATGATAATAAAGATAATAATATAATAAGACTTATTAGTATTGCAAATAAATTAGATTACTCTACTTATTTTCCTCTAGAGGATGTGAAATTATTAAAGGAAGACTTTAATAAAAATAAGCTGCCATATTTTATTTTGAGAAGACTTGGGTTTAATTTCTTGAGATTAAAACCAATTAATGAAATAGAGCAACAAAAAATAGCCGAAACTTTAGAGATTTCAATGAAAAAACAAAGAAGTATAGATGTAACTTCGAAAACTAAATAAGTGTTTTTTGTAAATTATTTGTACATCATAAATTCTACTTTTAAGTTAATTTATTGTAAATCAATGCAATGTGTTGTGATGTCATTTTCTGTATCGGGAAGTAATTCGTTAAAGTATATCATAACAAATCGATTTAAATTATTGTTTATTAATACCTGTACGATTTAATTCTTAACCAAAATTTCATAAAATTTTTTTTCTTCTTTTTGTTCTACTGAACTGCTTGTTAGGATAAGGGCAATCATTATTCTTTCAAGAGATAGAGAAATTTTTAGGAACATACTTTTTGATATTAAACAAGATAGCCTAGGGTTTTAATAGTTGGGGATTCAGGAAAGTTTAATCCGCTATGACAGAATTTAAGCGGAAAGACTTAAGTATATATAAAGATGATTGTTTTTGGTGTGAAAATTCTAAAAACCAACTCAAAAAGTTAAAGAGGAAAAATTAATCAGAGTTTTTTGAAAATATTAATACTTTTATGCTATTAGAACACAATATTATCTTATAGAATTTTTAAAATGTAAAAAAGGAAACTTAGCTTTTACTTTTATCATTTATAGTAAACTATATCGGATTTAAATAAATTTATTTATACTCTCGACAATAAATATAATTCCAAGTTTAAAGTAATGCATTGCTGTTCTGTATAATAAAATGAACATGTTTTATCTTGGACTAATATTATGAATTATATCGTTTTTATTTTTTGTCTTTTTATACTACCAATACAAGAAACAAAAGAGGAGTGTAAAGAATTAATTCAATTAGGTATTGAAGCTTTAAACCGTCAAGAATATTCAGCATCTTTAGAAATGTTAATTGATGCCCAAACAATAGCATCAAATAATGATTGGAATGAGGAGTTGTTTTCGGCTTTAAATAATATTGGAGCAAATTACTACCAGCTTTCTGATTATGGAGAGGCTCTAGATAACTATTTATTGGCATATGATGTTGCTGTAAAACATCTAAATAACCAAAAGGAAATGGTTGTATTGAATAATGTAGGTATTTTATATTTCAATGATAACAAACTTGAAGACGCAAAAACATACTTTAGTAAGGCTTTAGAAATTGCATCTGCCTCTGAAGCAAAAGAGAAAATCGCATTATATGCGATCAATTTAGGGTTAACTTTAAACTTATTAGGAGAACTTGATTTGGCTTATGAATATCTTAGTGTAGCACAAAACAATTTGGAGGATACCAATATGTTGTTGCAAGTAAAGTATGCAATAGCTGAAAATCTTTATTTAAAACAAGATTATTTGACATCTCAAAAGTTATTGAATACTATCATTCCTAAGTTAAAAGCTAATAGACTTTTTGAACACGAGTCAAGTTCTTATCTATTATTATCTCAAATTTTTTATAAAAAAAGTGAAATAAACAAGGCTTTGGAGTATGTGTTAAAAGCAAAAAATCAACATACAAGTATAGAGTTGTGTATTGATATTTTTGAACATATATCTAAGATTAAATACGACTTAAATGCTTTTTCAGAAGCAAGGACTTATACTGATTCTGTAATGTCTTTTAAAGATAGTTTACATTATAAAAAAAGAGAAGACCAGTTTGAAAGTAGTCGTGTGAAGTTTAACGTTAAGCAGTATGAGCAACAAATTATAGAAAAGCAAATGAAGCTTCAGCAGGAGCGTAAAGTGTTTTATATATCATTAACTGCCGTAGTTTTGCTTCTTTTGATTTCTCTTTGGTCTTGGAGAAACTATGTAACTAAAGCTAAGCAGAAGAGAATTATTTCTGAAAGAAATCAAAAGATTAAAATGCTTGAGCTGGAGAATGAATTAGAATTTAGAAATAGAAAGTTAACTTCTAAAGCACTTAATATGGCTAGTAGGAATGAATTACTACAAGACATTATTCAATCTATAAATAGTTATCCTGACTTATTAAATAATAGTAATATTAAAAAGTTAGTTCAACAACTAAAAAAACATTTAAATAATAATTCTGGTTGGGAGGATTTCTTAGTACATTTTGAAGAAGCAAATTATGGTTTTTTAAAAACGTTAAAAGAAAAGCATCCATTGTTAAACACAAATGATGTACGATTCATTTGTTATCTATATATGAACTTATCTGTTAAAGAAATAGCCTCCATTTTTAATATTACACCTGATGCTTGTAGAAAACGTAAGCAAAGAATAGCTAAAAAAATGAATTTAGAAGATACTTCTTTGTTATATGATTATTTGTCTGGTTTTTAGAAAACTAAAGCAGGTTTAGTTTATCCATATCTAAAAATGTCCCACTTATTATAATTAAATGTCCCACTTTTTCGTGTTGATTTTTCTGAAAGTTAAAGATGATTTTTCACTTTAGCACCATTAATATATACTGATAAACACATGAAAATTAAAACTACATTATTTCTATTAGTTGCTTTATTGTTGTCAACTAAAATGTCCTACTCACAAGTCGAACCTATAGGGTCATCAAATTATGGACGTATCTTTAACATTACTTACGATCCTAATATTGAAGATAGGTTGTATGCAATCTCATTATATAACCACATATTAGTGTCGAATAATAATGGAATAGACTGGGAGATATTATTTTCAATGTCTATACACGACGTCACTAAGTTTAAAGACTTAAAAATGACTAATAACAATACTGCATTAAGTTTTATTAAGTTCAATCAATCATCTTCAGATAACACCATCATTATTTATGACTTAGCAACAAATCAAGTTATAGAAGAGATAGAAATCCCTTATGCTTCAACCGATCGTTATGTTAAATCATATAGTATTTATGAAGGTGACTCAAATATAATCTTGATGAATACAAAATTAAATTTTGGAGACTTAGAAAATACCTACTATACTACAGATGGAGGAGAAAATTGGGATTTAGTATATTCAAAAACAGATTATGATGGAGTCTCAATAAATAATGTAGCTATAAACCCTATTAACCCTAATAATTTAATTTTAACAAGAGGTTTAGGTCCAACAGATGTTGATGGAGGCCTGTTTGTTTCTAATGATGCAGGCCAAACATGGATAAATAAGTTGCCTGGTGTTGTTTTGGCACCTATTGCTTTTGATCCTTTTAATGCAAATGAAGTGCTAGTTGGTACAGGTATTAGTTTTGGAGATACAGTTGAAAATTTATATCGATCTACTGATCAAGGAGACACTTGGAATGTAGTAGCATTACCTTGGACAGATGAACAGTTAAATGATATTATAGTTATCGCTTACAACCCAAATGTAGAGGACAAGATTGTTATTTTAGAAGAGAATGAAATAGTTATTTCAAATGATGGAGGAGTAACATGGGAAAACCATGTTCACAGTTCAGACGACGTTCATGGGTATTACTATGGAACAGACCTATCCTTTAATCCATTTAATGAAAATGAAGTGTTTATTAATAGTGATTACCACCCGCAATTTTCAACTGATGGAGGAGTAACATTGAACTGGTCAAAGAACAATTTTTTCCTTTCAACTGGATCTATGGGGCTTTTTTTGAATGGAAATGAACATTTATACTATGGTGTACAGCATGGTTATATTCATAGAGATTTAACTGATGGACTTGAAGATAGTTTTGATATTCTTCCAATAGATTGGTATAATCAAAATGATGCGCCAACTTTATATGTTGATGACTTTGTTGAAGGTAGAGTTTATACTTTTAGCGGAGGATGGTTTGGGTCAGACTTAGAAGTAAGTAATGATCATGGTCAAACTAAACATCAAATTTTAAACACTTTTATGAATTATTTTGATGCTGTAAAAGCTAACCCATTTAATAATAATGTGGTTTGGATTTCACTCTCAAATACCTCTGGATACTCAGAGCTTATTAGTGCAAATATTGGTGACTTAACAAATGTACAGGTTGAGAATATAACTTTACCAGATAATGGTTTTATTAGAGGGATACAATTTGACCCTCAAAACGAAGGTCATGTATTAATTACTATAGGCACTAGAGTTTACCGAACGGAAGATTATGGAAATACATGGATATTATCTAATGCTGGGTTGGAGCAATTAATACCTGGTTATGATTTAATATTGAATGTTGATAGTAATCCATTTAATTCTCAGCATTTAGCAGTTGCAACTAATAAAGGAATATTTAGTTCTGTTGATGGAGGTAGTACGTGGAATCAAATTTATACAGAGTTGGTTCATCAGGTTTTTTATTCTAATAGTTCAGAAGGGTATATGGTTGGAACAATTCATTCTTCTGGAGTTTCTGATTATGCTATTGTTTTCACAACTGATGGAGGTCAAAACTGGACTCGTATTGAAAATGAAGAGTTATCTTCGGTTGGTTCTACCTCATCTAAAGTTAAATTCAATGGTTCAAGCAATGCCGAAATTTATATTTCAACAATTGATTTAGGTTTAGTGAAATACGTACTAGATTTTCAGGCTTTAGGAATTAATGAACCAGAAATTGATGATAATATTATCAAGGTGTTTCCTAATCCAGTAAGTGATACATTAACAATTAATTCATCCAATTCAGAAGTTGAGTCATTTTCTCTTTTTGATATAACTGGTAAGTTGATTGTTGAAACTTTTGGACAAAATAAAATCGATGTCTCTAATTTACCTCAAGGTGTTTATTTACTTAAAGTTAATGTTAACTCAGGTAAATCTTTTTCTAAAAAAATTATAAAAATGTAAAAGAGAATCGTAAGGTTTATAGTAATAAGAATCCCTTTAATTAATAGCTATATATTTAGAGAAGTCAGATGTTATTTATCTGGCTTCTTGTTTTTAAAATGCTACTTTTTTAAATAGATAACCGAAGAGCCAAACGTATGAATCTGGTAACCCTGCTTTTCGCATGTCTTCCTTAAAATCGTCAATTGAAATATGTACAAATTGAATTGATCTATTGGAGGTTTCAGTAATAATTTCAATAACTTCTTTAAACGTTCTTTTTTGCGGACCAGTAACGGTTATGGTTTGTCCATTGTACGCATCATCGATGATGACTTTTGAAACGACATCAGTAATGTCACCTACATCTACAAATGGAATTTTTGCTGCTAGCATAGGTAATGCCAGAACGTCATCTAAAATAAAATCTAAAAATACACCATCACTAAAATTTTGGTTAGGCTAGGAGGCTCTAACCAAAGTGTAGTTTAAACCTGAATTAGCAAAGGTGTCTTCACAAGCTTCGGCTTAAGCCTCCCCTTTTCCTGAAAGCAATACTACTTTTTCTAAGCCAGCTTTAATGCTTTTTCGGTTAGCGTTGTTATTACATCTCTAGATTAAGGAATAGACAAATCAGTATAATAGACTATGTAAGCTCTGTCCATATCTTTCAGAACTGCATCATAGCTTTCTGAGTTTTCCCAATCAAAAGCTGGATTTGTTTTTCTACTCACAACTCATACGTTATGTCTAGATTGTGTTAAATTTTTTACAACTTTGTGTTCGATTTTTCTAGGCATTCGATAACTAAAATGTTTTTTGATTTCATTTAATTTAAAGAATTCATTTAGAACAATACGTCTGTTCTTCTGCAATTTCCAATTTAACTCAATTTAAAATTACTTTCAATAGTCTTCTTTTAAACTAATATTCCGCATTTAAGGCTGTACTTGTTTCATATTCCATATGCCTTTTTTTAATTCGAAAAGTTTTCTGTCGTGAAAGCGAGTTGACTTAAATTCTAAAAATTCAATTCTTATTGGTTCTATGAAGTAACCACCCCAGTTTTCAGGTCTCGATAAAGCATGGTTTTTATTAATGTTTTCCATTTCTTGATATGCTTTGTGTAACATGTTAATATCGGTGATTTCTTCCCCTTGATTACTTACCATGGAGACGATTTGACTTTCTCTATTACGTTCTGCAAAGTATTTGTCAGCCAATTTTTCAGTTATTTTTGTCGCTTTTCCTTGAATTCTTATTTGTCTCTCTGTCTCTGTCCACCAAAAGGTTAATGCTACATGATTATTCCTACTTATCTCAATCCCCTTTTTAGAATTTAATGGGCCAGTTATAATAAAAGAATCATTTACTATTTCTTTGAAGGATACAAATCTTGCATTTGGAAAGTTATCGCTCCCATTAGTTGATAAACAAACAGCTGACGGAATTCGAGCCCTAGTCAAATGAAGTTCTTCGCTAAACCATTTCTTAAAAATTTCTATTGGTGAATTTTCCATTCTGCTCTTTCAATAATAAAACTACTTTTTTGTTTTTTAAATCCAACTTTTGGGTAATATTCCAATGCTGTAGGAACAGATAGGAGTAATATCATTGACTGTTCGCTAACTTTTGATTTTGTTAAGTTTATAAGTTTTCTTCCAATACCTCTTTTTTTGTAATCATTTCTAACCGCTAGATCAGAAAGATAACAAGACCAAACCCAATCTGTAATGGATCGAGAAATACCAACTAGCAAGTTATTGTCCCAAGCAGTTACAATAAGATTTGAATTTTCAAACATCTTCTGTATCCTTTCCTTATCATAAGTTGGCCGAGGTAGGCCTGTGTTGTCATATAGCTCAATTATCTGCTCGGTGGTTGGTCTTTTTTCGTAACTGTATTCTATGTTCATTTCTTATGAGGTATATAAAGGGTTATTTAATATATATGAAAATAGTAAAGGGAATAATTACAAACCTATTTATTTGAAAATTCAATGAATTGTTTTTCTAATGGTTGCATATTTTTTAGAAATTTAATTAACAGTGTTGAGGTTTGTTCTAGTACTTTTTTTCGCAAACAGTTCATTAAAATTAATCTAATTTACTAATTAATCCCCAGCCATTAGCTTTATCAATAACCACAAATTGAATCAGGTTTTTGCCTGTTTTAAGTGGTAGATATAAGCTATTGGTTTCTACATTTAAATGCCCCATAAATTGAACGCCTTTAGAACGAAAAGCGTTGTTCCCTTTAAAAATTGGGTGTCCGTTGAGGTATACAATTACTTTGTCACTATAATCAAAATAAAGACGTTTGGTTTGCTTTTTACTAGCTTCGATTGTAGTTGATGCTATGGTATACATCTCGTCGTTTTTTTCAAAGTTCCCGCTAGAACTTTTATCTAAATATTTAGAAATAGCCAGCAATCCAGATTCATCTGTAGTTACAGTCAAAGTTTTTTTGAATAGTTTGTCTTTGAGTTTAAAACCTGCTTCATTGTAAAGTCTCGCAGGAGTAATTTTCCAATTTGTAATAAATGAAGTATTTAAAAGTTTCGCGTTATTGGGCTTGATATTATGGTTTTTAGTATCTGGAGTGTACCTGAAGTTGGTAAATCGATTTGGAAAAAGAGAAAATAGTCCAATAGATCCTTCGTAGAAATCGGTTTTCATGTTTTCTACGGTTAGTACTTTTTCATTATTTACAAAAACCGTTAATTCTCTGTTTTTTATTTCTAGGCGCAAGGTATTCCATCCTTTCTGCTTGAATGTAAACTGCGCTTGATGCTCTCGGTACAATTGCCATGTGAGTTCATTATTGAAAGTAGGCGAGTACTGAACCGCATCAACTTGATTGGATTTATGCAACCGCATATAAACCTCTTCCATGGTTTGATTTTGTTTCCTAAAAAAGATTCCTGCGAAGCTGCGCTTGGTGTTTGCGTATACATCTACTTGTATAGTGCCGTTAATAAATGTTACGTTTTTTAAGGTTGCTTTACCATCGAGTAGAAGCGTTTGTTTTCCTTCAAAAGTTTCAAATTTAGCGTTTTTTGGTGTTTCCCAGTTGGAAGGTTTCATTTCTGCATCAATAGCAGGTTGCGAAAAACCAATATGGAGTCCTAAGAGTAATGAAAATAGGATGTTATAAAATGTTGTCATAATGCTCGTTTTTTGATTGAAATATTGATGTTAAAGTCTTTTTTGTCAAGAAAAAGTAGCACTGTCAAAATCGATGCGCTCTCTAAAGAGTTGAGGTGATAGGTCTACGTGCTTTTTAAAGAATCGGCTAAAATAATATTCATCATTATAGCCTAATTCAAAGGCTATTTCTTTTACGGTTTTGTTTGTTAAATACAGTTCTCTCTTAGCTTCAATAACAATGCGTTCGGCGATTAACTCGGTTAGCGTTTTATTGAAATGAGATTTTGTTAATTTGGTTAGTGCTTTTGGGGTTATAGCTAGCATGTTAGCATAATCGCTAGCGGTGTGTTTGGTTTTGTAATGTGTTTCTATAAAGTTTTTTAAATTTTGTAAAATAAACGGTTCATCATGTTTATTAGTCTCAACGTTTTCTGCGTCTTGTTGTTCTGTTTTTAATCGAGATGCGGTTATCAATATAATTTTTAAATACGATACTAAAAGTTCATATTGTGCTAACGCAGGATTTTGCATTTCTAATTTTAATTGCTCAATTAGCATGTTAAAATTTATCTCGGTTTTACTATCTATTTTTATTGATGGAGAATTGTAAATATTATTAAACAATACACCATTACAAGCCACTTCTTTATGGTGTTTATGTATGCAAAAAAAATCTGGATGAAAATAAAGTGCTACACCACTCAAATGTTTTTCAGCTTTAAATTGAAAAGGTTGGTAAAGCGAAAAGGAATATAAACTGTTTGCGTTTATGGTATAGTCTGAAAAATCTGCGTGCACATTACCTGCTCCTTCTTTTATCCAAATGACAGCATAGTGGTTTAACCGTTGTATCGTATCAAAAGGGTTTTCATTTTCAAAAAACTGAAGTTTAAATGCGAGATTACCGGTTTGCGGGTTTATAAGTGTAAAACAGTTGTTTTCTTCCATGTTTACGTATTTAAAATTGATGAATGTCTGTTTTTAAAACAATGCACATAAATTATTTTGAAGCTTTACTTGATACTTAAAATAATTCTATCCACTATGTTTTTAGCCGTTGTGATATTAGATAAATCTGTATACAGTTTCCCATTTTTTCCAGAATGATGACCATGACCTACTAACGTCATGAAATGGTACGGTTTAGTTTTGATATCTCCATCATTAACATGGCTTGCGTATATCAAGGAAGGCTGACCTACTTGTCCTGTTCCTGAATAGATTTTATCCTCTGGGAACCTGTCTTCAGAATAATATGTATTCCAGTCGTACGATTGGTTGACTTCTAACATTACTTTGTAATTATTTATCTTATCCAACTTACTATTTAGTTGAATTATAAAATTACCAGTTGGGGTGGCGCCAGAAACAGCATCAATGTCTTGAGCGTTGTTAAGCGGTACATACAAACCATCAGCAGCTTTTATGCCTCTTTTATGAGACCAATATGGCAGTGCTTCTGGGCGTCGTTTTATGGCTGCTTCCCAAGTTCCGTTTACTTTACTTCCGTAGTCATAAGAACTAGAGGAAATCACTCTAGAAATATAAAGGGTCTCCAAATAATTACCTATACTATCTTCTAACCAAATGGCAAATAAAGGATATTGAAAAGCATCTCCTTTTTTTAATTCTATTTCAAACTGCAAACCGTTTTGTTCATTATTAAGGTTTATAATTTGATAATCTAATTGATTTTCAACTTTTCCCAATTGCTTATTTCTCAATTCATTTCCAAAATTATATACCTCATTAAAGATAGGTAAATTCAAACATAAGGCGGTTACAATAACCGTTGTTATAATCACAATTAAAGGACTTTGAAGCTTCTGTAAACTAGATTTTCTTTTTCCAGAAAGATAATTGTATAATGGTTTTTTGTTGTTTATAATATGAAAAACCATAGCAAAAATGAATAAGAATCCAAAAACGGTATGTACTGACGCTACTATTTTGCTAAAGGGTTTAAAATACATGAGTAACCCAGAAGCTAATAATACAAGTAGTGTAAATACTAATATGTTTCCTAAAAGTCTTCTGTCCATAATAAGTTGTTTTGATAACAATTAGATTTTTTTAAATACAATTATAAGATTCGGTCTTGTTCTTCAATTTCTAGGTCGTTAATACTAGCATATCTTTTTTGCATAAGTCCGTTTTCGTCAAATTCCCATAATTCATTTCCGTATGCGCGATACCATTGGTTATTTTCAGCTTGGAATTCATACTCAAACCTTACAGCAATTCTATTGTTTCTAAAACCCCAAAGTTCTTTTTTGAGTTTGTAATTTTTTTCTTTGTTCCATTTGTTGGTTAAGAACTGCACAATTTCTTCACGTCCATTAATAAACTGGGTTCTGTTTCGCCACTCTGAATTTAGAGTATAGGCTAGGGCTACAGTTTCAGGATTTTTACTATTCCAAGCATCTTCTGCCATTTGCACTTTTTGTTTAGCAGTTTCTTCGTTAAAAGGTGGTAGCGGATATTTTTTCATGATGTTGTTTTTAGTTGTTATAAATCAAAATAGGATATTAGCAATCGAAACTTTCAAAGCACACGTTACAAACCTGCTTTTTTTCTTTGTGTTGTAACTGTATGTGTTTAAGATTACGCTCAACGTAGGCTGTAATCCAACCCTTTTTACGCTCTAGGTTTTCTAATTTTTCAGCTTTTAAGGCTTTGAAAAAGTTTCCGCCATACTCTTGTCTTCCCCAACAATTGGGACAAAAACCTTCTGGAGTTTTACCTATTTTTTCTTGTGGAGTCTTATTTAAAAAGCTCAAAATATTTTTTAGTGTATTCATTGTAATTGCATTTTAAAAAGTTAAAAGAGGGAAGTCTGTTTGTTTTACAAACTTCCCATATTTGATTAAATACTTTCGGCCACGGGAAAGTCAACAGGAACTTTGGTAAGGTTATGTAAATAATTCATGGCAGTTTTATCACTTACTTGAAGAATTAGGTCAACCAAGTTTTCTTTAGTATAGCCTTGGTTAAAGAAATTTTGAACATTCTCATCATCAGCATTTCCTTTGTTTTTAGTAATGTCTGCAGCTAGTTTTACTAGGGCATCTAATTTTGCGTTATCGCTTGTACCTTTTCTAATATCTAGCAATTGGGCATCTGTAAAGCCATTCATTTTTCCAATTACAGTATGTGCACTTAAACAATAAATACAGCCATTTACCTCGCTTACAATTAAGTTAATTGCTTCTTTCTCTTTATTAGAGAATGAGGTTTTAGCATTTTGAAAATTTAAATATCTTCCCAGACCATGGTCAGAATAGGCCATAGTGGCATAAAGATTTGGTACAAAACCTAGGGCCTTGTTTAAATTATCAAAAATTTCTTGATTACTTGTAGCTATTTCATCTCTTGAAGGAACTTTAAATTCTGAAACGGTTACATTTTCCATTTTTTTTGTTTTTAAATTGTTTGTCATTATTGACATTACAAAATTGAGAATAACACACAAGCCATAAAATGGATGAATTACGTCTATGGATGGACAATTTTCCCTACGGTAAAAATCTATTCGAAAGTATGTAGAAGATGTACTTGTAGTTTATTTAGAAAGGAGAATGATTTGTTTTAAAAGAAACACGCATTTCAAATAATTGTTTGAAGCATGCAATTACTTTTCGCTATTTTTTAACTTTACGGTATCGATGACCAGAGATTTTATACATATTAATGATTTTACTATTTTGGTAGAGGAGGCTATTTCGGAAAGAGTGATAACCGATGCTTGCCGATTTGATGAACCTGTAATTGCCGTGGCCTTTTATGGATCAGGAAATGTAGATATTTCTGTTAATTTTAAAAGCACTGAAAAGCAATTTCAACAAACCAAAGGATTGGCTTTGTCTTTTTATGCAGACGAACAAGTAGAATTTGTGCATACCGTATCACCGGAAAAACCTTTACGTTGTTTACTAATAGCAACTTCAATTAGAAATTTAGATAAACTACCCAATGATGAAGGTGAAATTTTTTCGAGCTTATTGAATGAATTGGTCAATCCTTCTGATCATTATGTAGAGGGACCAAAGTTTTTTATGACACCAGAAATGGATCAAATTGTGGATGGCGTATTTAATATGACATATGTAGGAAAAACAAAAATGATGTTCTTTCGTAGTCAAATGACCGCTTTATTGTCGCATTTTTTTGGACAACTAGCTTCCTTAAAAACAAATACAATAAATTCAGCAGAAAGAGAAAAGCTGTATTTGGCTAAAGATATTTTGGTTAATAATTTAGACAATCCACCTACGCTTTCAGAATTGTCTCGTAAAATAGGCTTAAATACCTATAATTTAAAAAAGAACTTTAAAGCATTGTTTGCGCACCCGTTTTTAAATATTTACAAAACGAACGTTTAAAAATGGCTCACGATTTAATAAACAATAAGAAAGCCACAGTACAAGAAGCTGCATGGCAAGTTGGCTATGACAGTTTAGGGTCTTTTTCAAATGCTTTCGAGAAAAAATTTGGATATAGACCAAGCCAAATTAAATAAACTCCTTTTAGAATAAATTAAATTCTTTTTGAAATAACTTATTCCTTTCATTTAGTGTGACTTTTGCTTCATAATTAAAAAAGTCAAATAATGAACAGTAACATTTTAGTGCTCGGAGCTACAGGTAAGACAGGTAGTCGAGTTATCAAGCAATTACAAAAGAAAGGTATTAAACCAAGAGTTGGATCCAGAAATGCCTCTCCAAGTTTCGATTGGAATAATAAGGAAACTTGGGTAAACGCCTTAAAAGATATAGAGCGTGTATATATCACTTTTTATCCAGATTTAGCTGTACCAGGAGCCAAGGAGGCTATTGAAAGCTTTACATATTTAGCTAAAGAACTTGGCGTTAAAAAAGTTGTTTTATTATCTGGAAAAGGGGAAACTGAAGCTGAAGCTTGTGAAAAAATTATAATGACATCAGGTGTCAACTATACTATTGTAAGAGCCTCTTGGTTTAATCAAAATTGGAGCGAAAGCTTCTTTTTAGACCCTATACTTACAGGAGACGTTGCTTTACCCTTGTCAGATGTATTAATTCCTTTTGTAGATGCTGATGATATTGCAGAAGTTGCTAGCACTGTTTTATTAGATGATACTTATAACGGAGAAATTATTGAAGTAACGGGACCAGAGCTTATCACTTTTAAGGATATTGTTAAAACCATTTCAAACGTGAGTAAAAGAAATTTAAACTTTTACGAAATCACTTTAGAGCAGTATGTTGAAGGTATGAAACAAATGCAAGTAGAAGCTGATGTCGTTTGGTTGATTGAATATCTCTTTAGCCACGTGTTAACCAACCCAGAAAATCAAAAAATAACAAACGATATTGAAAAGGTTTTAGGTAGAAAACCAAAAACGTTTTTAGCGTATGCAACAGAAACTGCAAAAACAGGAGTTTGGCAGCCAATAGAAGCTAATAAATAAAAAATTAAAAAAGAGGAAAATTGTCCATCTATAAACGTCGATTATCCATTTTGAGAAATAGAAGTAATGGTCAAATTTGTAACTCAATAACGCAAACTAAAAAAACTTTAAAATGAAACACACGCTTTACTTAGTTATATTCATCATAAGTACAACGCTATCAATTTTTGGTCAGGAGAAACAATTAACTCCATTAAGTCATTCAGCTGATGAATCTTTATTGAAATCTGAAACTTATGTAATGGATTGGTTAGTTGTTACCGATACTACAGAAGTCAAAATAGGTGAGGTAGTAACTCAAATTCAAAAAAAGAATGCTGTTATCTATATTATAACTCAAGTGAAAATGAAGCAATCTAAAAGTGAATGGGTTGACAGTACAACGGTTGCTGCTGGAAGTTTTAAGCCACTTTATCATGCTTCTTACAATGAGCAAAGAGATATGGTTTTGAAATTTGATAAGCAGATAAAAGGTTATTACTTGGATAAAAAAACAGCTATTAAAACAGAAATTTTAGAAGAAACCCAACAGCCATTCTTTGATAGTAACTTTTATCCTCAATTGATACGTTTACTTCCTTTAAAGGATAGCTATTCTGCATCTATTTCCATTTTTGATTACAATCCAAAATCAAAAGTAGGAGTAATTGCAGCAACAGTAAAAAATACCAAAAAAACGACGCTTAATTTTAACAAGACATCCATCCCTGTTTGGAAAGTTGAGGTTACTGATGATATTTCAGATAATAATGTGTTGAACACATATTATATTGATACCCGAACCAGAAAATTACTCATGCACGAAATAGATTTTGGAGGTAGAAAAATGATTATGAGATTATCTGAATAAAAAACATAAATTGATACTATAAAAGCAGGCAATAGGTAAAGCAATTTAAATATCAATAAACAAAAAACGAATCAATGAATAATTTTTATAGAATATTAAAAAAGGTGTTTTTATATACTTTTTCTATTTTTTTACTTTTCTCCGTTGCAGGTTACATTTACCTTTATGTACTTCCTAAAGGTCCTGAAATTACAGCAAGTAGTAAAATTAAAATTGGAGTAGACGCTTTTGTTATCAATGCTTACAAAGATAGTGATAGAAAATCTATTAAAGTATGGACCTATAAACCGGAAAGTTGGAAAGACCAAGATAACATAGTATTTGTTATGCATGGTGGAGGAAGAAATGCAGATGATTATCTACAGGCTTGGATTGAATTGGCAGATATTAATAACCTATTAATTGTAGCTCCTGAATTTGATAACAAGTTTTCAAAATATACAACCAACGATTACCAAGAAGGAAATTTGTTTACCTTTTTTGGGACTAAAAACCCGAAAAGTGAATGGGCATTTACAGTGGTAGAAAACATTTTTGATCATATCAAAATGACCAATAATATTACTAATGACCATTATGATATTTTTGGACATTCAGCAGGAGGTCAGTTTGTGCATAGAATGGTCTTGTTAATGCCTGAAGCAAGAATAAGAACAGCTATTTCTGCAAATTCGGGCTTTTATACATTACCTAATGCAACTCTTGAGTTTCCGTATGGTATTAAAAATGTAGAAATAAATCTGGCAGAATCTTACCGTAAAAAATTGGTTGTTTTATTAGGAGAGTTAGATAATGATCCAAATTTAGGAACTTTTAGAACTACAGATTTGGCAATGGAACAAGGCTCTCATAGGTTGCAACGCGGAACTACTTTTTTTAATACAAATATTGAAATGAAAAACAAGAATAGCTGGGTGTTTAATTGGGAAATTGATACCATAAAAAATGTAGGTCACAATTATAAGAAAATGTCTGAAAATGCAATTAAATGGATAGAGTAAAAACAGTACACAATAATATATGTAATGTGGGCTGATGTGATAAATCGAAGTTTCGGATTACTTTTCCACTCATAGTTTGAATATTTATAAAAAAAACATAATCTTGCTTGTCACCGTTAGGCTAGCTAACGTTCATGTAAGATTGAAAACTAACGCTTTTCAATTCACAATGCACATAATCGCGACTGTTACCTGTAATCGTAAGATAACATTTCATTAAAAACGACCGTAAAGCAATAATAACAAAATGAGAAAAATAAGGCTTATTTAATTTTGACTGTATCAAATTTGTCTCGATTGTTTAAAATATTATCAAATTCAATTGGTTTATTTCCTGTATTGTAAATAGATGCCAGTCATTTTACTTACAAAATAACAAACTAGCTTATGTTTTGTTAAAAAACCATCTTGAAAAATTGTTAAAACCCTATTTTTTATCTCACAATTAATATTTATATAATTTTAATAATTTATAAGTGGGTAGCTATTTTCTTAACCAAAGTCAATTTCTTATTGCTTTCATCTTCATAAATTCGTCAAATAATTTTAGTGGTTTTAATGATTAGATGTTTTCTTAAGATACCTTAAGATTTTAGATTTATAACTATTCTAATTTTACCTCAATTAATGAAAACTATAGTCAAAACTAGAATGCCTTTTGGTTTAGATTACTAAATCAATTAATAATTGAAACTAAATCATATTAGCAATCGTCGAAGATAAAAACGTACAGAATGAAAAATCTATTAACAAAAAGAATATCATCCCTCATACTCTTTTTATTCCTGTTTCAAGTTTCTTTTTCTCAGAAAATAGAAAAGCAAATTGATAGTCTATTATCTACAGTTTATAATGATAGTAATGGTCCTGGTGGTGTTTTTCTTGTGTCAAAAAAAGGAGAAACTATTTATAGAAAAGCTACAGGTAAGTCTAATATTGAACTAGATGTTGACATGACTCCTGAAAACGTTTTTCAGATAGGTTCTATGACTAAGCAGTTTACTGCTATAGCTATAATGATGTTGCAAGAAGAAGGGAAGTTAAATGTATCTGACACTATTTCGAAATATCTTCAAGATTACCCAAATGGGAATAGTATAACAATTCATCATTTATTGACTCATACTTCAGGAATAAAGGATTTTACAAAAATGAAGTTAATTATGTCAATTGCAAAGAGCGATTTGAAACCTAAAGCATTGATTGATTTTTTCAAAAATGAACCATCTGATTTTCTATCAGGCGAAAAGTTTAAGTATAACAATTCTGGTTATACGCTTCTTGGTTATATCATAGAATTGGTGTCAAATCAAGACTATAAGAGTTTTATTGAAGAGCAAATATTTAATAAAATAGGTATGAATCATTCTTACTATGCTAGTGATAGTAAGATAATCAAAAACCGAGCTTATGGCTATCATGGTGGTAAGGCTTATAAAAATAAGTTTGATGTAAGTTTTACCATCCCTTATGCTTCAGGAGCTTTGATGTCTACAGTAGATGATATGTTATTATGGCAACAAGCTATTAATAACAATATTCTAATCTCACAAGAAACTAAAGAAATAGTATTTATGAACCATTCTCTAAATGATGGTACAAAAATTAATTATGGTTATGGTTGGCATTTAAAAGAGATAAATTCAGTAAAAACAAGAGAGCATGGAGGAAGCATTTTTGGATTTAAGTCTATGGCTGTGTATGTGCCAGATTTAGATATTTATGTTGTTGGGTTTAGTAATTGTGATTGTAATTCGCCAACTGTTTTAGTTAGAGAAATAGCTTCTGTTATTATAAAGGATAATGAAAAAAACAAATAGTGAAGAATTATTCAAGATGGATATAGAAACAAAGCAAGATGAAAAATCCATATTAAAAGTTATGAATAAAGCTTATCAAATAGCAGAGAGGTCTGGATTTTATTT
The DNA here is from genome assembly GCF_039524015.1 of Gaetbulibacter jejuensis. NCBI lineage: Bacteria > Pseudomonadati > Bacteroidota > Flavobacteriia > Flavobacteriales > Flavobacteriaceae > Gaetbulibacter > Gaetbulibacter jejuensis. Next base: position 358,385 of record NZ_BAAAGF010000002.1, read on the forward strand.
TCCGTATAGAAAGTATGATTGGTTAGAATCAAATACTGATTAGCTATGATGAATTCACTTTAATCTCGCTTTCAATCAATCAAGAAAGAATGTTATAATATATTAAAAATAATAACCTAAATCTAACTTATAAAAACGGTTACAATGCATTAACGGAATTTCCCAAGAAACAAATAATGGGATTTTTGGTTTGTTAGGTCTTAATGGTATTGGTAAATCCTCTTTAATAAAAAATAACCGTAGGATTACAAAAGCTAATGTCTTTGAGTTTTCTTGAGCAATTTTATAGAGTGCAGCCAAATGAATCGTTAAAATCAGGATTTGATCTATTATTTAAGGGTACTAATAATAATGCAATACATCAAAAATGAGAACACGAATACATTTACCCATTTTAATACTATTTCTAATTATAACATGTTTTTGTCATTCAAGTGAAGGCACAACTAATGAAGATTCAAAGTTTATTGATTTGGTTATCAAATTAGAAAATAATTCCATTGGAGGCTCACTTGTTATTCCATCTAATTTGAATACAAAATCTTTAGTCATAATGAGTTCAGGAAGTGGACCGCAAGACAGAGATGAAACTTTAGAAGGCTTTAAGATTTTTAAAGTCATTGCTGAACACCTAGCATCAAAAGGTATTGCTTCATTTCGATATGATGATAGAGGAGTAGGTATAAGTACTGGAGATTTTGTAAATAGTACAATAGAAGATCAAACTAATGATTTAGAAGGAATTATAGAATACTTCAAATCTTCTGAAGCAAACAATTTTGATAGTTTTATTTTGTTTGGTCATAGTCAAGGAGGCATCCTAGCTGGAAAAGTTGCTGTTGAAAACGAGTCCGTTAAAAAAGTCGTTTTAATGGCAGCACCATCAGTTCCTTTGGTAGAAGTGGTAACCTATCAGATTAGACAGGAATATAGTGGCTTAGAGATTTCTAAAACATTGATTGAAGCTGATGTTTCAGCACATAACAAATTAATGACAGCTATTGAAGATGATAAAAATATAGAGCAAGCATACCACTTATTTAGAAAAACAACCGAATCTATTTTATATAAAACAAGTTCAGAAAGAGAAGTGAACTCATTAAAAATAAGGCAAAAAGCTACGGACAAAGCCAATGAGTTTAAAATCATTTATGGCTTGCCATCGTTAACGTCATTTCTCTATTATGATCCTTCCAAAGATTTGGAACAATTAAATATTCCAGTATTAAGTCTTTTTGGAGGGTTAGATTTTCAAGTTCCTATATTTCAAAATAAGGATAGAATGGAGAATGCTCTCTTAAAATCAGGTGTTAATTATGATTTTAAAGTGTTTAACAATGCAAATCATTTTTTTCAAAATGCAAGAACAGGAAAACGTGAAGAATATTCAGAACTAAAAAAGGAATTTGTGGATGGGTTTTTAGATGTGATTTCAGATTGGATAATTAAAAATAATAAATTAAAAAATGAACAAAATTAAATACTTTGAATTATTAGTGATTTTTATAATATCCTTGAGCGCAAATTCTCAGCAAAATGAAATTCAATTAAGTGAACGCATTGATGATTATCTTACTAAAAGCGAAATGAATGGTTTCAATGGTGCTGTGTTGATTGTTAAAGACAATACTATTATTCTTAATAAAGGTTATGGATTTGCAAATAAGGAAAATTCTATACCAAACACACCAGAAACGGTTTTTGATATTTGTTCAGTTACCAAGCAATTTACAGGTGCCGCAATACTGAAACTTGTAGAAGAAAAAAAATTAAGTGTAACAGATTCATTGGGACTATACTTTAAGAACATTCCAAAAGATAAAAGTGGGATAACAATTCATCAACTACTGACACATTCTGCTGGTTTTGGACATGGCATTGGAGATGGTGATTTTGATCATATTCCTAAGGATGAATATTTTGAAGAATTGTTTAATGCTAAGCTACATTTTAAGCCAGGAACGACATATTCTTATTCTAATTCTGGCTACAGTATTTTAGGAAGAATCATAGAAATTGTTTCAGGTAAAAGTTATGAAGCTTACTTAAAAGAAAAACTTTTTGATCCCAGTGGAATGCATAACACAGGATATTTATTACCCCAATGGAACAATAAGGCTATTGCTAATGAATATGTTTACAATGTAATTAATAAAGGAAATCATGTTGAAAAGTATAAAGCAGACAATAAAATAGCCTGGCCATTAAAAGCTAATGGAGGGGTTAATTCCACTCAAAACGATATGTACAAGTGGTATTTAGCCTTAAAGAATAACACAGTTCTTAGTAAAGCATCTACAGAAAAATTAATTAAACCATATATAGCTGAAGACGAAGAAGCAACAAGTTATTACGCCTATGGTTGGACGACGTATCAGTCTTCAAGAGACACAAAAATCGTGATGCACAATGGCTTCAATGGTGTGTCATACTATGATTTTATTTGGTTTCCACAAGAAGATGCCTTGATTTTATTTGGTACAAACTCATCAACTAGAGAAGTTTCATTAATTCCATATCGAATAAAGAAAATGCTGTTTAATCCAGATTATAATCCCGTACCTATTTCAAATAATGAAATTACTAAGCTTTTAAACTACATTGAAAACTATGATGATGATATTGAAAAGCTGGGAGAGGAGTTACATACTACATTCGGAAAAATAATCAGTGATCCAGTTATTTTAAATAGATTGAGTGGAATATATATGAGGGAACAGCAGCTTAAAAAATCAATCTGTCTTGCAGAGTTCAACACTAACTTATTTCCGAATGATGGTAATATTTGGGATACTATGGGAGATATTTACTATCAAGCGAAACAATTTGCAAAGGCAAGGGAGAGCTATAAAAAAGCAATAGAACTTAAGCCTGTAGAAGGAGATTGCTTTTGGTGTGAAAACTCATGCCTGCAACTTAATAAGTTGACTTTTAATAATTAAAACTAGTAATTTAGTTCTTTACATCAACAACGAATCGATTTTTACAAAAATGAAAACTTATGGTAAGTCTCTTATCAGGTTTATTTCAGTATGAAGATTTTAATGGTAAAATCTATTAATCTAAAAACAAAAAATCTATTTAAATTAACCACTAGTAAACATTTTAGTTTTATGAATAAATTCTTATTGTTTTTCTTAATAATTGTAACCTTTTTTAGTTGCAAAAACAGTACTATTTCATATTTTGATCAAGATCCTCCTTCAACAGTTCCTGAGTTATTTGCACCATCAATTGTTAATACTGACAATGTCGAGTTGAATGTGGTTTTTAACAATGATAATACAGAAATGTTCTTCTCAAGAATTGTAGACAGTAGCTTTGTTATTCATCATTCTGAACTTATTAATGGAGAGTGGTCTGATATTAAACCCATTAAAATGTATGGAGATAATGTTTTAGTTTCAGTTGCTTGTGACCCTACAATTACTAATGACGGAAAGACAATGTATTTTCTGGGTGTTGACCCAAAGCTTTATAACAATAGCGTTACCAAAGAAGAACTTTACACGATACCACCAGATATTTATAAAAGTGAAAAAGTAAATGGTAAATGGCAATTAGCTTCTAAAGTAGATTTTTCAGTTTCAACGGAATATTTTGAAACTTATCCTGTTGTTACGGCGGATGGGAGTTTATATTTTCGTTCAAACAGACCAAATAATAAAAGAGGAATGCAAACGTACCGTGCGCAATATTTAGGAAATGGAAAATTTGAAACACCTATTGTCATAAATATTAAGAGCGAGAACAAAGAACTAATAACATATGTTTCACCAGATGAGCGATATGCCATTACTAACGGAAAGGGTAAATTTCAAATAACCTTTTATGAAAATAGTAAATGGACAAAACCCAAAGAGGTACCATTAAAATACGAGAGTAATTGGAGATACTATAGTCCATATATGTCTTCTGACGGAAAATACTTTATCTATTCAAGAAGATATAACAACCCTGAAAAAAAAGGATGGGCAGGTGTTGAAAAAGGAGAGGTGTATTGGGTAAATGCTAAAATACTTTTTGATTCAAAATAGATTAAATATTTACTAACGTGTTTAATGAGAAATAGCAGCTTAGAAATAAAACAAAAGTATAATCATAAAAAAATGTAAGTGCAGATTCTGTAGGTTAGTCATTAAAAATCCGACAGTGTACTTACTTTGTTACAATGCTAAACAAAAAAGGGCTTAACCATTATGATTAAACCCTTAATACAAAAATCTAATTAAACTAAACAATTTCAAAAAGTTCATTAATAGGCTTTCTTACTTTAGGTAATTCTGCAGTATCATCCTCGTGATGTCTGTATCCAATAGGTGAAATAACGGCAGCATTTAAGCCTTGTTCATTCAAACCAAGTATTTCGTTGTACGCTTCAGGTTCAAAGCCTTCCATAGGGCAAGAATCAATCTTTAATTCTGCACAAGCACTTAAAAGGTTCCCAAGTGCTAAATACGTTTGTGATTTTAACCAATTAGTTTTTTCTGTATCTGATTTCTCGTTGAGTTTAGACTTTATGAAATCACCATAACCGTTTAGGCGTTCTAAATCTAGATTTCGAGTAACTGCTGTTTGTTCTATGAAATTATCAATAGCTTGTGATGTAGCATCTGTGTAGTTACAAAATACTATCAGATGCGAAGCATCTGTAATCTGACTTTGATTCCAGGAAACTGGCTTTAATTTTTCTCTAATTTCAGGGTTTTCAATAATCAAAACTTTATACAGTTGTAAACCGTAAGAAGACACAGAAAGTTGAATTGCTTGTATGATTTTTTCAAGATCATTTGAAGATACTTTTTTAGTAGGATCAAATTTTTTGGTGGCGTAACGCCATTGTAAATGTTCTAATAAATTCATTTTATATTGTTTTTAGTTTATAATTACGCATTAAAAAGTCCGTTGTAAATCCCATCTTTTCGTACATGTATTTCGCCATTTGAGAGGCTTGTAAAGTGGCAAGTTCTAAGCCATTTGCTTTAGCTTCATTAAGAATGTTGTACATAATTTGTGTGGCTAAGCCTTTGCCTCGCATTGATGGTATTATGCCTAAACTGTGTATGCCTAATGTTGTTAGTGTTTTGTGGCAGATTACAGTTCCGGCAATCTCATTATTAAAGTATATGTTGTAGTAATTAATTTTTTGAAATGTCTTGTTTATGGTTTCTTCGGAGATTTTATAACCAAAGCTCATTTCAAAAGCCTTACTCCATATCTCAGCCTTATTTGAATCGGTAACTAATTCAAATTTCAAATACGTTTTTGTTTTAAATGAGGGAAGTTCTTTTAAGTCTAAAGACATTCCATGTTGAGAAGAAACTTGATCAAATCCGTAATAATCAAAAATTAGATTCACCTTATCAGAATCCTTATCGAAATATGAAAAGGTAAGATTATCCATTCTTGATTTTAGTATTAAGCTAATATCGTTTAGTATACTAATATTATGAGTTTCTTTTAGCCAGATCTTATTGGGCCATTGAGAGTCTTTAATAAAGCAATAGCCTATAAATTCATCTTCATTATAGGTGTTAAATGGCTGTGTAGCATTTTTCCATAAATCAATGAGGTTGCTAATGTTACGTTGTCTTGTTGTCATATTAATTATTTAGTGTTAAGTAGTACAATGCCAATGAGCATAGCAAATGCACCAATAATTCGTTTTTTAGTTAAGGGTTCAACAGGTAGATTTAACCAGCCATATTTTCCTGCGATTAATGAAAAAATAAGTTGACCACAAAGTCCAAGTGCAATCATTTTTGAAATACCTATTTTAGGTATGGTATAGAAGTAAATGTATATGCCGATAACACTAAACAACCCTCCGATAAACCATAGATACCATGGTACCTGTGTTGAGGTTAAAGTTTGAATAAGTCCCTTTTCAGTAAAAAAGAGAAATGCAAGTCCAAAAACGACGCTGCTTATTGATGAAGCAACGACAGCTATGATAGGTTGTTTAAGTAATCCACCCAATTGTGAATTAAACCCAGCTTGTATGGCTAAAAATACACCACCTGAAAGTGCTAGGATAAATAAAAGATAGAGTCTCATGGTTCTGTGTTTTAATCCCATTTGTTTGTATAAGAAAGCGCAATTTTACCAGCACCTGTATAGAACATAGCGAGTCCAAAAACAAAGTAGATAACAATTGGACCTACATACCAGCCACCAAATTCGTTAAGGGTAAAAAAGTTTGGTAATTGTACCATTAAGATGGCTACTAAACAGTTAATGGCAAAAATCAATCCAGCTAGTTTTGTCCTATAACCAATGATTATTAACAATGGTGCCAATATTTCACCAATGTAAACACCATAACTAAAGAAAGAAGGCAAACCATAGTCAGATAATAAGCCTGAAATAAATGACACACCATTTATGAGTTTAGTGATGCCATATACTAGCATAGTTGATGCAATTGATGTTCTTAATAGTAATAATCCGATGTCTAATTTTGATTTCATAATATGTCTTGTTTAAAAATTATATTTAAATGCTACTCCGAAGTTTTCTAAAGTTTTTTCGGCCTTTTTAAATTGATCTAGATTTATAGCTAGACTAACATGTAGGGCTTCTTTCTTGATTCCTATTCTTAGTTGTTGGATACCTCTATCTAAATATTTTAAATTAGTATTCATTACAGTGAAAAGTCTAGTGAAAAACTTATAAGCGGTATTGATTCGTTTACTATAGTTTAAGATTAAAGATTGTTCTAGCGTAAAACCATTTTGGTAAGTAGTACCAATATTGTAATTCAGTGAGAAATTTTTTGTGTTTAAAGCATACTGAAGGGTTATCGTATTGAAGCCGCCAGGATTTTTAACTCCAAAGGCTACATTAGCTTTAAATGATTTATTGATGGCATAAGACAACATGTTTCTAATAAAAAACATATTGTTATTGTCATTGTTATATTCGGTGTCAAATAGTGTTATATTATTTATAGACCATTTCTTAGATAAATCATATCCAATGTAATGTTGATAGCCAATAGAGCGATTACCAAATGTAAATTCAGGTGAAAATTTAGTATTCTGTGAATAGACTAAAAATGTACCTAGTAAAGTAAAGAGAGTAAAGACAATAAATCGTTTCATGACCCTTATAATTGTTTATGGGTCAAAACTATAGATTGATTTAAAGGAAAAACTTAAGGTATATTAAGAAAGAATCTAAGAGTGTTTTTTTCGTAAGTAACTTAAAAATTCAGGTGTTACTCCTAAGTATGACGCTATAATATATTGAGGAACACGTTGCTCAATATCTCTGTAAGACTTGATAAAATCCTTATACCTGTCGTAAGCGTCGTCGCTCATACTGTCTATAACGCGCTCTTGAATGGCAACATACGCATTTTGAATTTTAATTCTAAAGAAATGGGAAATTGCAGGAACGTCCAGATAAAGTTGTTCCAATTTTAGTCTAGGAAGTTGAACAAGTATTGTAGGTTCTAAAGCCTGCACATACATTCTTGATTTTTTTCTACTCAGGTAACTGTATAAATCATTTATCCACCATTCTTCTACTCCTAATTGTAAAGTATGCTCTTGGGCTTTCTCATCTAAGTAATAGCTTCTCATACATCCTTTGGCAATAAAATTCATTGAATTAGAGGTCTCACCAGGTTGAAACAAAAAATCCTTTTTGTTTAGTTCTTTAATTTCAAGAATTTGGGTGAATGCTTCTATATCATTTTCATTTAGATCGACATCTTTTTTAATATGATTGATTAGTAGTGATATGTGATCTTTTTCAGTCATTTTTTTTAATTATCAGACTTTCATTTAGAAAATTCATTTTATAAAAAAAGTTATTGTTCTCTATTAAGGCATTAAAAGGAGAGGGCTTTATGGAAATGTCAGTAGGAAACCATTTCGATCTCTTTTTATAGTTAGGTAATAAAAATAGACCTTCTTGAGATCCATTAGTCCCAAAACTAATGGTATTGCCTTTCCAAAAAGGTGAGTTCATTTTTTCAACTAAAAGGTCATTATATTTTTGAATATTTGTAGTTGGTATTCCAATTTCATTTACACATAGTACATCGTTAATACTGAAACTGTCTTTGGTGTCATTCTTTAAGTCTTTTCTAACTATAAATTCAGCAATATTACCATTGGCATCATAGAAATAGAATGAGTAGGCGTTCCAGCTTTGAAAATTTTGAATCTTTTTATTGGGTTCAATTTCTAAGATTTTAGTTTTTTTTTCTAACCAGTTAAAAGCTTCATTAAGCTTGTTAGAGGGTATTAAAAAACAATAATGATACTTATGTTGAATAGATGATTTAATAAAGCTTAGTTTACTCCATCCGATTTTTATTGTAAAACTATTTGCACTCTCATTTGTTATAGGAAATCCTAAGGTGTTATTATAAAATGCTTTTTCAGCATTAAGGTCTAAACAAAATAAAGATAATTCTCTAATTTTCATTTTATAAAAAGAAACTGATGGTTAAAAATACAAAAAAGCTAAATTTTGAAGACATTTGGTTAAAATACTATTTATTGGAGGTTTTGTTCTTAACTAAAGTCATTTTTTAACTTGTTAATAGAGTCTAGTTTTGTAGAGAATTATTAAAAAAAGTATTATGAAGAGGAGTGCTAAAATTTCAGGTTTTGCTTATGCAATGATATTTTTCACAGGTTTTTATGCGAATTTCGCGATTTTATCAGGCTTAATTGAAATAGATAATCCTTCAAAAACACTATCCAATATCTCCAATAATCTAAACTTATTTAGAAATGGTTTATTGAGTTTTTTATTGATGTTACTGTTTGATATTGTGTTGATTGCGTCTTTGTTTAACCTTACTAAGGCAGTTAATCGTAATTGGTCTTATATAGCTTCAGGTATTAGAATGCTTCATGCGCTGTTTTTTGGAATGGCTTTACTAAAACTGAACGAGGTTTTCAATATTACAAATACCATTGGTTACTCTAATGAACAATCTAAAGCAGTGATGGATTTATTATCAACATTTGATGAAATGTGGACTGTAGGTTTGTTGTTTTTTGGAGTTCATCTTTTGATATTAGGATATCTAGCAATAAAAGCTAATCATATACCTAATTTTTTGGCGTATTTACTAATTATAGCTGCATTTGGATATTTTGTTGATGGAATTGCGAAGCTGAATTTTAATGCTTATTATGATTATCAAATTTATTTTGAAGCAAGTGTTGTTTTAACTGGTGTTATTGGCGAATTGTCATTCACTATTTGGTTGTTTATTGTAGGATTTTCAAAACGTAATTTAGGTTTAGTTAACAAAGAACATAAACTTACTTCTTATTTAGAAGAATCTTAGAAGTTTTTATTTTTCATAACTCGTTTACGTATGCGGCTAAGAGACTCTGGTTTAACACCAATGTAACTAGCTAATAAGTAAAGAGGAACTCGGTTTAGTAAATTAGGTTTATCTTTTAGTAAGCTAAGATAACGCTGTTCAGGTGAAGCAATTAAATATTGGGCTAATGCTTCTTGGTGATCTCCTAAATCTGTTTCAACCGAAGCTCTACATAAGGCTTCATATTGAGGGATTTTTTTAATGAGTTCATTTTCTTTTTCCTTGGTTAAGATTGCTAGTTTACAATCTTCTATACATTCTAAATAATGATTAGAAGGTTCTTGTTTATTTAAACTGTTCAAAGATGAAATAGATGTGTTTTCTTCGTAGAAATTTGTTGTAATTTCTTCCCCATTAACAATATAATATTTACGAACCAAACCAGAAAGATTTTGATAAGATGCTTTTGCAATTTGACCTTCTCTTAGTAGAACAGTTCCTTTATCAAATTGCTTTAATGGAATACAGTTTTCTACAATCTTAGCTTCTTCATCTGTAAGGTCAATATATTGTTTTATACCTTCAACTATTTCGTTTGCCATAATTGTAAAGTTAATCAGTTTTTTTAATCAAAGTAATTATCCTTTTGCAAAAAGTATAGCATAATAATGTAGAAGAGATGAAATCATTTAATTTAACCAAATCAATTACTAGTTATAATTTTTAATTGCATTCAATTATACTAGTATCATTTTTTTTGACTTTCTATAGATTTTGTAATTTTAGATATTACATTTCCTGTGTGTAAAGTAGATTTACTTTCAATCAACATTATTGTACACTCTTTTTGCGAAGAAACTTTATGATTTAGACCTTTAGTAACAACAAATAAATCTCCCTTTTGCATTTTAAAACTAGGTTTGTTTTCTATTTCCATCAATAATGACCCTTCAATAATGAAAAATAACTCATCTTCATTTTTATGATTGTGCCAAGGCACTTTGTTACCATTGATCTTAACCAATTTGATGTACTCGTTATTTACCTCTGCAATGATTTTAGGTGTATATAATGATTTTATTTTTTGACATGAGTTAAAGATGTTTAGCATAATATGTAGTTAATTTAAATAAAATCAAACTGATTTTATTTACTCTTTAGGAATGATTTTTTACAGTTTTGTTTGTGCTTTTATATTTGTATTAATCAAGAGGTAAGAATGTTAACGATAAAAATAAAACATTTGTACATATGTGTAAAAAGAGAGGGTACTGAAAACCGAAGACTATCCTTGTGTAACCAGCAATAAATGCGCTAAATAATTGCGGTAATGTAAGTATGGGCAACCATAAAAGGTTGATGAGGTTTAGTTCAAAATTAAAAATATGTAGCCAAGCGAAACTGATACATGATACGTAATAAATCCACTTAAATTGCTTTTTCCAAAACTGTTGTAAAGCTTGTCTTGTAGGTCTTCTACTGGATAATACGTACACTATTAATAATATGAAAGCTCCTGCTAAGAATCTATACCAAAATGTGTCGTCTATCATAGATAATCGGCTTTTAAAAACTGCTTTGGTAAGTATATAATATGTAAATGTCCCAGATGTTAACGCAAAATAAATCGGCTTGAACTTTAAAGACAGCCTGAAGGTTATTTCTTCAAATAATGGTAAAATAATCCCACCAACTACTAATAAGAGTAGAGGGGGAAATCTTTTAGTCATACTTGTTGAGGTTAAATTTTCAGGTTCATAAATAAACTGTAACAATGAGGCTACAGTTATTGAGAAAATAACTTTTATAAAGAAAAGTCCTATGGTGTCGTAGACTTTATTTTTAACGGTTTTATTTTCTGTGAGATTATCTTCAGGGTATTTAATAAAACGGAGTAAATCCTTTATTAATGATATATAATATTTTGGTTTTATTAATGGGTAAGGTGTTGTCATCATGCTCTGTTTAAGTATGAGATGTTTTTTATTTTTAGGGTATAGGATATTTGTTGCGTAATTATTCTTGTAATTCTTCTAACAACTTGGTAGCCTTATTTTTTAGTAGTCCTTTTAAAATTAATTCATTTAGTAGTTCTTTGGCTTTTTCTTTGTTTCCAATTGAAACATAAGTTTTAGCTAAAAACAAGTGTAAATTTTCATTAAAAAAGTGTGGAGAGGCTAATTCAAACAATTCAATTCCCTTGTTTAATTCTTCATTGTTTTCTTCTGAAGCCAGTATTTTATAATATCCATAGGCTGCGATTAAAGATATATCGTATTTTGCTTTGTTCTTTTCCAATTCTTCTTCAGCCCATTTAATAGTCTTTTCATCATTTAGTAGTTCTTGAATTAAGTAAACACTCTTTTCATCATCATACCATTTCCTATACACAGGATTATTTCCTAGAGATTTTACTACAGCTTCTGCGCATTTTGTTGTAGAGAAAGGATTTTGACCTGTCACAAATTTGCCTGAAACTACCACTTTAGATAACATGAAATCGGTTTGTTCAAAACTAGCACCTCTTTCTTTTAGTTTGTTTTCTAAGCTAAAAGGAAATTCCTTTACCCATTTTTTACCAAAGAGTTCTTCTTCAACATTACAAAAACTGGTTAATTCTATACCATTAATGATATATTCATCGTTGTCCTTGACATTAACAAAGGCTGCAGGACCATGACATACAGAGGAAATCACAGTGTTTTCTCTTTTATATAAATTTAGAATAATATCTTGAAGCGAAGGGTCGTAAGGTAGATCAAACATGGCACCTTTACCACCTACAATATAAATAGCATTATAATCTTCAGCATTGACATCTGCTGTAGCTAAGGTGTTCTCTAATAATTTTAAAGCGTTTTTATCTTCTAGGAATGTTTTATTGTAAAGCTTTTCTTTATTGAACTGGTCAGCATCAACTTTTCCTCCTTTTGGGCTTGCTACATCTATTAATAAATTATTATTCTTGAAAATTAAATAGGCTTGCGAGAACTCATCAAACTCGAATCCTGGTCTTATTACACCTTTATCTTTTCCGTAGCTACTAACGACCATTAATACTTTTTTTTGACCTTCATGTCTTTGAGAAAATAATAGTATAGGTAATAAGAGCGTAATACTTAAAATAATGTTTTTCATTTTTTGATTGTTATTGATTAAAGCAAGACGACGAATGATATCCCATTTCATTACTTCTTTTTTGTGAAATTCTGATGATAGTATCATATTTTATCAAATTATAGTTTGAAACTTATTAACCTTATTACTGATGTCTTCTTTTAAGCTTTGGTCAACAATTTCTGCGTTATTGAAATTGTCATAAAAGGATGGTAATGAAAATGTATCTGTAATTTTGGCTCCCATAAAAGGAAAGTATGCGCTAGCAGATTTCAGTAATGTTGTACCACCTCTGCTTCCAGGTGAGGTTGCCATAAGTAGCATAGGTTTTTCACGCCATATTTTCATGTTGATTCGCGAAAGCCAGTCGATGATGTTTTTAAAAACTGCAGTATAAGATCCATTGTGTTCAGCAAGTGATATAATAAAACCATCTGCTTTATCAATGAGTTCATCTAGGCGTTTAATTACCACAGGTATTCCATTTTCAGTTTCATAGTCAACTCCATAAATTGGCAAGACATAATCATTTAGGTCTATTGTGATTAGTTCTACATTTTTTAACAAACTTGATGTATAGTTTAATAAACTTTTATTAATTGATTTTTGACTATTACTACCTGCAATTGTGATTATTTTTTTCATGATTACTTTTTTTAGATTAGATAATCTATAGACTATTTTAAAATTTTGGAGTTTTAATCATTATAGTATTACTTTGAAATTTTTATCTGTAACAAGCAGAGCCATACAAGCAATACAACAATATAATGATGTATAAAAATATTCATAGTCATTATGTGCAAAATGGGTTATCAAAGCGCCAATTGCAAACGGCAATAACCATAAAGTTGATAGATTTTTAACTTTATGCACCCATAAGCCAACAATCAAACCAATTACTCCCAACAGTTCGCTATAACCAATAAATAAGGTCCATGTTTTTCCGAAACCAAAATTGCTCATGTTTTCCATCATACTTTGTTTTTGGAAAACTTTAAAAAGACTTGCATAACCAAATGCATAGATTAGATATCCGTATGCTACCCAATGTGAAACTTTTACTAAATTTTTCATAATATTTAAGATTTAAAATTATTTATAAGGTGTTTCGGTAATACAAACCGAAGGATGATTGCTCTATTGGTTTTGGTCCATATTGATCAATGTCGAGACCTAAACCAAACTGGTGAGTGTTAATTTCTATACCTATCCTCAATTGCTGAAAACTTCTTGAGTGCTTTTCAAATTCGTCCCATATAGTTAAAAGTTGTCCATTACACCAAAGCGATACCTTGTTACTAAGTGGTATATTGTATTGCAATTGAACAAGCAATTCGGCATAACTAGCATCCTTTTGTTCAGAATAGGCCATTGTAGGAATGGTGACGAATAAGATTCGGGAATTCTTTAGGGTTAGTTTTGCAGACAAGCGTTCTGCAAATCCAGCAAAACTGTTGTAGTAAATTGAAGGCCCAATAGCAATATGCTTATTGATATTCCAAAATAGTGTTGGTTGTACACCTATCTCATCAAACTCTTTGTTGGCTTCAGATTTAAACTTTTGAAAGAACGCCAAGGTGTTTAGACTAAGTGTTTCGCTCTTGTTTATAGCATAACTAGAGTAAAGGGTAAAATCTGTTTTATCTAAACCTGTAAACAATTCTACTTGTGTGAATTGCCCATAAGAAAGATTTGAAAATGCTAAGGATACAAAAGTGGTTATGAGTATAATATTTTTCATGCTTCAAAATTCCGATAGGAATACATGAAAAAAAATGAACTAGTTTAAGACTTTTACATTCTATTCACTTTTGAAATAATTTTACTCATAAATTCTGGGGTAATGCCAATATAAGCTGCTAAGTCCTTTTGCGTTATTCTATTGATAATGTTTGGATACTTCCTTTTAAACTCTAGATAGCGTTCTTCAGCTGTTAAGGAAATTCCATCGTTTGAGCGCTTAATATAACTAATGAGTGACTTTTGATAGAGTATACGGTAGAATCTTTCAAATTTTGGTATCTCTTTAAAAATCAAATCATAATTAACTCTAGAGATACCTAGTAATTCAGAATCTTCAGTTGCTTTGATGAAGTAGCGTGTAGGCTTTTTGGTCATAAAACTTGCCATATCGCCTGTCCAATAATCTTCTGAAGCAAACATAGAAATGTGAGGTGTACCGTCTTCATCTAAGGTGTACACTTTTAAACATCCTTTAGTTATGAAATATTCATATTTGGTTATATCTCCAGCCTGCATTAAAAATGCTTTTCGTTTTACTTTTATTTCTGTGAGTAAAGAGAGGTATTTTTGCTTTTCTAATTTGGTTAAATCAATAAACCTAGAAATATTATTAAGAATTAAATTATGTGATTCTTGATAGCTCAAAAAACAGTTGGATTTAAGTTTTTTAATTTAGTGAATTTATTTAGAATAAAAAGTCTATAATTCAGAAATTGTTAGTTGTATCATATTTGTCTCGATTATTTAAAATAGCACTAAATTTAATTGATTTTACTTTCTGTATCGGGAAGTAATAGTGTTATCAACATTTATAAAGTCCTGAAAGTACTTTATTTGCTCTAATTCTTAGTCATAATTGAGGTTTGATATTCTCTAGGTGTCATAGCTACTTCTTTTTTAAAGGCATTGTAAAAAGCAGAAGAGGTATTAAATCCAACATCGTAGGCGAGATCCTCAATTTTTTCGTTCATGAATTCAGGTTGTGATAGTTTATCTCTCACAGCTTTAATTCTAAAACTATTGATGACTTCAGGGAAACTTTTGTTATATATTTTTTTTGTAGCTCTAGAAACTAAGTAATTAGGAGCATCAATCGCTTCAGCAAATTGGGCTAATGTGATACCAGGTTGATAATAAATTTTGTCGTCTTCCATTGCCTTTGTAATTTTTCTTATCATTTTTTCTGGTATAACTTTAGAACTTGATTTTTTTACAACTGAAGGCGATTGTAATGCATAGAAAAATAAAAAGTAAATAACTATTGAAGAAAGCGCAATACCTGTTGCATATGCTGAAATTGTTTCTCCTAAAAGCTGATAAATCAACACTGCGGATAAAGCTACTAAACCATAAAACAAAGCTTTATGCCATTGAGTTAAATTATTTTCTTTTGGTTTTGAAATGAATGTAATAGCAGATATTACTAGATAGGTAGCAAAACTAACGTTTGCTAATAAATACATATCATAGGCAAAATTGCTATTGATGAGTATGATAACAAAACCAATCACTGGGAATAAAACATGCAATAATAGAATTGGTTTTAAGGTTTTATGATTGTTTTTATTAAGCGAAAGATAAGTAAAAGCCAAAGGTCCAATAAGAGCAAAACCTAAAAAGCCTAAAGCAGTTCCAATAGGCGAAATTTCTGGTAAGACATAATAAAAAATAGACTTTAAAATTCTTAGCGCAATAGCTATGAACAACAGTCCTAAAGTCAAATCTTGTAGTTTGGATTCTTTCCTAATAAACAAAAAATAACTAGCCAAAAAGACACAGGAAGTAACTGCAATACTTGAAAAAACTATTAACGCTATTGATGTGTCCATCCTATCTTTTTTTACAAATATATTTATTCGATTTCAAATGATTCTGTTAAAATCCTCATAAAAATATCTCCACATTTCACGAATTAGGAGATTAAACAACCTTTATCAGCATAGTTTAGCTTAAAATTTTAAAAAAACTAAAAATGAATAAATCGTTTGTATTTTCTGCTATTGCATTGTTGTGCACCATAAGTCTATATGCGCAATTTCACACTTTAAGTATACCTCAAACCAGCCCTAAGATTCAAGAGAGCCAAATGCTTGGAGTCACAAAAATCACAATAGATTATAGTAGTCCAGCATTAAAAGGTAGGGATGTTTGGAACAACTCAGGTATCATTCCACAGCAAGGTAATCCTATTCCATGGAGAGCAGGAGCTAACATGGCAACTGTTATTGAATTTAGTACAGATGTGAAAATTGAAGGTAAATTATTAAAATCTGGTAAATATGGATTTCATATAATACCTAAAGGTGATACCTATGATTTATTATTCGCACACAATTATGACCAATGGGGAAGTTATTATTTAGATGTAGAAAATGATGTTAGCCTTCGGGTTTCTGTACCATCGGAATCTTGTCCGAAGTCAGAACAACTTGACTACGAGTTTTTAAATCGAACTGAAAACACATTGGTAATTGGATTAGAATGGGGAGAAAAACGAATTCCATTTACTGTAGAAGTTGATTTAAATACAACTGTTGTGGAAAGTTTTAGAAGTGAATTGCGAGGTATTAACACGTATCATTGGCAGTCATGGAACGATGCTGCATTATGGTGTTTAGAACATAATACCAATTTAGAAGAAGCACTGCAGTGGGTTAACCGATCAATAGATGGAGGTTATGGAGGTTTTGCAGCAGATAAGAATTTAACGAACATGTCAACTAAGATCAGATTGTTAACAAAATTGCACAAAACTGAAGAAGCCAAAACGACTATAGCAGAAGCAATGAAATTGAATGCATCAGTTTATGAGGCAAATGGTTTTAGTAGATTCTTGCTTCAAAATGGATTTTATCAAGATGCATTAGAGTATTGTAATATTTCACTTAAATCAAATCCTGATACGTGGTTTTTAGAGTTAAATAGAGGGCTTAGTCAATATTTTTTGAATAATAAGAAAGCGGCATTAAAAGATGTCAGAAAAGCACTAAATACAACACCAGAACAATTTCAATCACGATTAAAGGAAATTAATGTCGAAATTGAAAACAACACATACAAATTACCAAGAAGCTGAAGAAGTCTTTGAATGAAATAGGGAGAGTTTGTAAGATTAAAGGAAGTTTGCTGGTTGCTTCTCATCAAGATAAATCTCTGCCATTTTTAATATGATAATCAATATAACAACAAGTTTAAATATGAAAATTAAATACTTATATGTTCTCATTGTATTAGTTGCTTCAATAACATTACAATCTCAAACATTAAAACGCAAAGGTATGTTAGGTGTTATGATGCAAACATTAACCGACAGTATTGCAATACAGAACAATTTTAAGGTTAAAACAGGAGTGCATATTACTGCTGTTATGCCAAACTCAACATTCGCAAATTTAGGAGTAAAGCAAGATGATGTACTTACAAAATTGAATGGGTCATCTGTTAGAACAATTCAAGATGTTTTAGCAATTACTGGTGAGTTGTATGAAGGTGATATTATTGAAGCCGAGTTTTATTCAGGCAATTCAAAGAAAATTAAATCCACTGCTTTATTGGGTAGACCTATAGAAACTTTTGAAAATGGAGATGTTACCTATGGTGAAGTGGTTTATGAAGGTAATGTACTAAGAAGTATTCTAGTAACACCTAAACATAAAATTAAGGCTCCTGTTGTGTATTTTTTACAAGGTTATACCTGCGGAACTGTTGAAACAACTACCGATGATAATCCGGCAAAAAAGTTAATGTCTGATTGGGTTAATGCTGGTTTTGCAGTTTATAGGGTTGAAAAACCAGGAGTAGGAGATAGTAAGAGCAGTAAGCATTGTATGCAAATAAGTTTTGATGAAGAGCTTACTGCATTTAAAGAAGGTTATAAAGACTTGTTGAAACAAGAAACAATAGATACTGATAACATCTTTATGTTTGGACACTCAATGGGAGGTGTTATTGCACCACTTTTAAACGAAATGAAATCACCTCGTGGCATTTTAATCTACGGAAGCATAGCTCAGAATTGGTACGATTATATGGTAGATCTATATACCATACAACCAAAGCATTTTGGTGTTTCAGATTCTCAAATTAAAGAAGATAATAAGGTTAATTTAAAGTTTAATGAAGACTTTTTAATTAATAAACTTTCAGGTTCAGAAATTCTTGAGAACGAAGTTTATGCCATTTTTTTTAGAGATAATGAAGTCAATTTTAGACAAAACCAATACATAGGACGGCATTTCGACTTTTGGCAAAATTTAGCAGATGTTAATATTCCTGAAGCCTGGACAAAAGTAAAAACCAATGTTTTGGCAATGTACGGAGAATTCGATATTCAAGCAATCAGTCCAAAAAGTGCAGAAAAAATAGCTGATATAGTTAATAAAAATGGAGGTAAAGGAGAATTTATTGTAGTTAAGAAAGCTGACCATGGTTTTGTGAATTTTGACTCAATGCAACATAATGCCGAAACTTTAGGAAATGGTACTTACATGACACATGCACGTGACAATTACAGTGTCGCGTTAGGAAAAGAGAGTGTTAAATGGATGAAAGCAAAAGTTAAATAGTAACGAAAAGAAAGATGCTAATTGTTTTATATGGTTTGATAATGGTAAGCTCATTAAACTCACATAGGTTGCTAATTCATCTAATGAGGTAAAGTTTGTATCATTAAGAAAGAAAAGTACTCCAGCTTTTAATAGCATTAACATTTACAGTTCAATTTAATACAGAAGATTGAGATGAAGACGTATAGTAAATTACATAGTGTAGTGATTCTTTTATTGGTTTCACCACTATTATGTTCTCAGAGTAAAAGCTTTGAAGCTGTTCGCAAAGATTTTGTAAAGAATTACATCGCATTACAAATACCTTATCATCAAGCCAATTATGTGCAAAATTTAAAGTCTATTAAACCAATTGAAAATATAATTCAGCAGGAGGTTTTTTTTAAAACGGTTGCAAAGCAATTAACTAATGTGGATGTTAAAAACTTAAATGAATATCAGCAACTAGATTATCACCTTATGAATTACGAAGTTGCATTGAATTTAGAACGTATCTCTTTGGAAAAACAATGGGATGATACAATTGAGTTGGATGATAAAAGGAGTATTTACACTATTAAGAATGGAAAAAATTGGTATGCTTATTTATTGAAAAAATGGGTTGATATAACTGTAACACCAGACGAAATGTTTCAATTTGGATTAGATGAGATTGAAAAAATTAAGTCCAATATGAAAGACTTGCAAGGTAGGTCTAGATTTTCAGAAAAAGCCTTTCAAGAGTATTTAAACCATGCTTCATTTTTTTTGCATAATGTTGAGGATATTCAGCAAGCATTTGAGAACACCAAAAGAGAAGTTGCCAAAAAAGCAACAAATTTTTTCCCATATATTGATAGTATACCTGATGTAAATATAACTCAAGGTACTAATGAGTCTCTTTCACAAGTTCCAGCCTATTATAACAATAGCACATTCTATTTTAATTATTTTAACCAACCTTTTAATAAGCGTCAGTTAGATTGGATTTATATTCATGAAGGCATTTCAGGGCATCATTACCAAATTATGGTTAATGCTATTATAAAACGTACAGATATACAGCAATTGTTTTGGTACTCTGGTTTTGTAGAAGGTTGGGGTGCTTATGTGGAACATTTTGGTAAAGAGTTAGGTGTTTATAAAACCATATATGATGAATACGGTAAATGGGAATGGGATTTAATACGCTCTGTTAGAGTTGTTTTGGATGTGGGTATAAATTATTATGGCTGGTCAGACGAAAAGGCAATTTCTTTTTGGAAAGCGCATATCGTAGATCAAGATGCTGTTGGCTGGAGAGAAATTAATCGAATGAAACGTTGGCCTGCCCAAGTTATTACGTATAAATATGGTTCAGATGTATTTCTTAAATTTTTGAATGAAGCAAAGAAGAATGAAGATTTTGAATATATAAAATTTCATAATGAGTTATTGAAGTATGGAGACATACCTATTTCGCTTTTAGAGTTTAACCTAAAAAGTGATTGATTTTAAAATACTGTGTAGTTACAGGTGAAGGCTAAATTCTGGTTAGATAAGTACTATCATCTATTGTTCTTTATTCTATTTTTAAGTTAACTTATTATCTGTTGCGCCAAATTTGTATTGTACATTCGCTATGACAATGAATACAGGTAGCGTTCGTTACTTTATGTGTCGGGAAACAACTCACTTAAAAGCAATTCAACCAAAATATTCCCTAAAAGAATTAGCGATAATAAAAATTGTTTATCTTTTTGGTTTCAATTTTTGATATTTAGACACTTCAAAAGGTCTGTCATTGTCCTTAAATAAAGTAGTTTAAAGTCATTAAAAACCTAAGCATCTTTTTTATGGCAGTTGTTTTTTCAACAATATATAACAAAGCTATTCAACTTGCCTTATCCGAAGGTTTAGACAAAGTACAACTTAATCGCTTTTTAGACTATAAAGTAGAGAATAAGCGTGTGCCAATGGAATTGTTGCTAGAAGTGTATGAGCTAGCATCAGATAAGCTACAAGCAGGTTTTGGATTACGACAAGGCAAGCAACTAGATACTACAGATTATGGAACGTTAGGTTTATCTTGGAAAACATGCTTAAAAGCTATCGATGTGTTAAACAATGTAAAGCGTTACATGGTTCTGGTTACTGATGACGGTAGTATAGAGTTGGACGAAAGTGAAGGTAAAACTAAACTTGTTTTAAATAGAGAGGTTTATAGAACTGGTATAAAAACAGCTAATGAAGCCTCTTTTGTAATGCTGGTTGGAATTTTAAATGAAGTAACAGGTAAGAACATTAAGCCTATAGAAGTTAATTTTAAGCACTCATTTTCTAATAGTGATTATTTTTCTGAATATTTTGACTGCCCTGTAAACTTTAATGCAACTGAAAATACTTTGATTTTTAATTCTAAAGCGTTAGAGATCTCTACTATAAAAGCCGATAAATTTATTCATCAATTTCTGCTGGAACGTATGGAGCAGGAAAAATCAAAATTAAGCGAACAAGAAGATGTGCTCACTTCTGAAATCAATAAACTACTAAAAGAATCCATGTCTAGTGGTATACCAAGCATTTCACAGGTTGGTGACTATTTGGGTATGAGTGCAAGAACCTTAAAACGAAGATTGGCAGATAGAAATTTATCTTTTAGAGAACTTATTCAAAAAAATCAACACGAAACCGCTACTCAATTACTTTCCAATTCATCACAATCGGTTGGTGAAATTGCCTTCTTAACAGGGTTTTCTGAACAAAGCGCTTTTAATAGAGCGTTTAAAAGGTGGACAGGTCAAGCGCCTAATGAATATCGCAAAAATCTGTAGCCAATTATACTGTCCTCAATAATCAATTTTTTGGCTTAAAAAGTCAATACATAAAACATAGATTGTTTGACATTTGTCATTGAACTAAAAAATGTTTGAAGTAACAAATTTGCTTTTCATTCGTGTTCTTTTTTCAATCAAAACAATCAAAAAATGAAAAAAACTATTTTATGTATCGTCCTTTTTTTACCAATCATCCTAATTTCTCAAACAAAAAATACCAAGAAAAAGGTTTTGATGGTGGTAAGCAGTTACGGAAAAGATATGGGATCTGTAAGACCAGGTTATGAGTTTGATGAATTCTCTCAAGCGTATTTAATTTTTAAAAACAATAATTTATCTATTGATGTTGCTAGCCCAAAAGGCGGCAAAGCAGAGCCAGATAAGTATAACAGTGAAAAGTTATACAACAAAACACTATTGGAAGACAAACAGGCTTTAAGCTTATTAGACAACACCATAGCTACGGCAAACATAAATGCCGATGACTACAATGCTATTTATATTGTTGGAGGTAAAGGTGCTATGTTTGATTTGCCTTTCGACCCTTCTCTTCAGGAAATTATATTGAATTTATACAAAAGAGAGCATACTGTTATTTCATCTGTGTGTCACGGTCCAGCAGCTTTTGTAAATGTGGTTGATGATAAAGATTATATTATTAACGGTGTGGAATTAACTAGTTTTTGTAACGTAGAAGAAGAACTTTTCGGAAAAAAATGGGTAAAGGAGTTTCCATTTAGTTTAGAAACCAAATTAGAATCAAGAGGCGCTATTTTTAAACAAACCGATTTTATGCTTTCAAAAGTTGTTGTTTCAGGAAAATTTGTAACAGGTCAAAATCCTTTTTCAACAACAAAATCAGCAGAAG
This sequence comes from Gaetbulibacter jejuensis, assembly GCF_039524015.1. Taxonomy (NCBI): domain Bacteria; kingdom Pseudomonadati; phylum Bacteroidota; class Flavobacteriia; order Flavobacteriales; family Flavobacteriaceae; genus Gaetbulibacter; species Gaetbulibacter jejuensis. The sequence goes on from NZ_BAAAGF010000002.1 coordinate 380,771, forward strand.
CTGTTGTGGAATCTTTAGGACTTACGCCTGTAAAAAGGGAATTTTATAATGACGAAAGAAGTGCTTATTTAATTCAGGACGTGTTGGATAACACCAAAACTATAGCTTGGGCTGAAGAAGAACTCGATAAGAACAATGCTAATTACGATTTACCATTGGTAGCTGCGTATGGTTATTACAAGATTTTAGCATCGACTGAAAATAATGAGGAATTGAGGAAAGGTATTGCATTAGTAGAGTTGACTTCACCTCACTTCTTTAATGAAAATCTACAGTATTTATTAGCCAAAACCTATGTGTCGTTAGGCGAGAAAGATAAAGCAAGACGCATTGCAAACGATTTGATTTCTAAAGATTTGATGAAAGAAGAATCAGAGAAATTATTGAAAGAGTTGAACTAATTACTGCGTGACATAAACGTATACAAGTGCGTTGTCCCAAATTATCAAATCTTTGGCACTAACAGTCAATAAAAACAAGTGCCTATTTCTGAATTTTGCTTATAAATCAAAACGTCGAAATCATGAAAAGTGTAAAAGCGTTAGCGAGTATAAAACAGATTAGACTCACAGGATTACTTTACTTGTTGGTTATAATTTGTGCTGGTTTTAGTCAAGGGTATGTTAGAGGAACTCTTATTGTGCCAGGTAATGCTGTACAAACCGCAAATAATATACTTCAAAATAAAGGTTTGTTTCAATTAGGTTTAACAACAGATTTAATAGCATTCCTTTTAGATGTTGTCATTTCGGTATTCTTGTATCAGATTTTTAAACCTTTCAATAAAACTTTAGCCATGGTGTCTTCGGCCTTTAGACTTATCGCACATCCAGCGATAGGGAGTTTAAATTTATTGAATCACTACATGGCTTTGAAGGTGCTTGGAACAAGCGGAATGTCAAGCGCATTTAGTGAAGCACAAGCTCAGGAAATGAGCAGTCTATTGATGGAAGCGCATCATTACGGATACTTAATTGCTGGTGGATTTTTTGGTATTCATTGCTTGTTACTGGCTATGCTTATATACAAATCCAATGTGTTTCCAAAACTATTTGGCGGTTTGTTGTTAGGTGCTGCAGCTGGTTATCTTATTGAAACTTTTGGAAATTTTAATGTTCCAGGTTATGAAGGTTATACCGCATTAATAGTTGGAGTTGCAGCTGCTCTTGGTGAGGTAGGATTAACATTTTATATGATTACAAAGGGAACAACAAAATCCTATAAGAATTTAAAAGAATTAGCATTATGAAAGCTAAATTAATTAAGCATATTATACTTATTACCATTGTGGTTTTGTCTTGTCATCAATCAAACGCACAGTTAGCTAATAAAATAGAAATGACTGAAGATTATCAATTGTTGGGTTTAGGAACTCAACACAAAATTCAGTCTGATATTTTAAAGGAAGAACGCCCTGTAATTATTTCTTTACCTGTAGGCTATCATGATAACCAAGCAGAATATCCAGTGCTATATGTCTTAGATGGTTTGCAAAACATAAAACACACAGTTGGTACTGTTGAGCTGTTAACCGAGTCGGGATTAATTCCACCTATAATTGTGGTTGGTATAGAAAGTTTAGACAGAAATAGAGATTTTACTCCTTCAAAAGCTGGAGAGGATTTACAAGGAAGCACTGGAAATTCAGGAATACCACAGAGTGGAGGTGCACCAAAATTTCTAGAGTTTTTAAGTGAAGAGTTGATTCCTTTTGTAGATAACAATTATCGAACACATCCTTATCGTATTTTAGAAGGTCATTCTTTTGGAGGTTTGTTTAGCGTTTACACGCTCATGGAAAACCCAGAACTTTTTGATGCGTTTATTATTCAATCACCAGCACTTTGGTGGAATAAAGAAGAAATGACTGAAAAGGCAAAAACCTTCTTCAAATCCAATAGGATACTAAACAAAACAGTCTACTTCGGAATTGGTGGTGGAGACGGTTGGGGAATGCAACAAGAGTTGATCAGGTATGTTGATGTTGTAAAACAATACCAACCAAAAAACTTTAGATGGCTTCATGAAGAGGTAGGTGATGAAGGTCATATGGCATCTAGATTACTGTTGAACTACAATGGTTTAAAGTTTTTGTTTTCTGATTTAAAACTAAATGAAGACTTAATCAGTAATTTTAGTGATAATAGCTTTTTAGATGCTGAAGAACAATTGAAAACCAAGTATGGCAATATGGCAAGACGACCTGCTGAAGATTATTTTAATCTTGTTTCGGTTCTGGTCAATAAAGAGAATGACTTAGAAGCTATAACTGTACTAAAAAAAGCCTCAGAAGCCTATCCAATGTACATTGGATTATTGACGCAATTGGCAAAATTATATGAAAAGACCAACCAAAAGGAAAAAGCGATCGACACTTATCTCCTCGGAGTTGAAGTTTCAAAACGATATAAACTTGGACAAGAAGATGATTTGCAAAAGGAAATAGAAAAATTGCGTAAAAACTAAAGCAATTAATAATCAATCAAAAATGAACATTATGAATACATTAAAAATCGACAACCTAAATCTAACTTATAAAAATGGTTATAATGCCATTAACGGAATTTCCCTAGAAATAAAGAATGGGATGTTTGGTTTGTTAGGTCCTAATGGAGCTGGAAAATCGTCTTTAATGAAAACCATTGTAGGTTTACAAAAACCAACTTCAGGATCAATTACCTTTAATGATATTAATGTTGTAGAAGATGCAGATTATATTAAAAAAAATCTAGGGTTCTTGCCACAGGACTTTGGAGTTTACCCTAAAGTGAATGCATACGATTTATTAAATCATATAGCTATTTTAAAAGGGATCAATAACAAATCTGAACGTCAAAAACAGATTCAATATTTGTTGGAAAAGGTGAACCTTTGGAACTTTAGAGATAAAGAGGTACACACGTTTTCTGGTGGTATGAAACAGCGCTTTGGGGTTGCGCAAGCTTTACTTGGCGACCCAAAAATCATCATTGTAGACGAGCCAACAGCAGGACTGGATCCAGAAGAACGGAATCGGTTTAATACGCTTTTAAGTGATATTAGTAGTGAGGTTGTTGTGATTTTATCTACTCACTTGGTTGAAGACGTTAAAAACTTGTGTTCTGAAATGACTGTAATGAATAGAGGTCGAATTCTTAAAACAGGAAAGCCTAAAGAATTAATCAAAGAATTAGAAGGTAAAATCTGGTCAAAAAGTATTGCTAATGAAGACTTGGAAATGTACCAATCAAATCTCAATGTTATCAGTCAGCAACTAATAGAACGTCAACTTCAAATTACAGTAGTTGCACCTTCACAACCTGAAGGGTTTTCACCAATTAATCCAATATTAGAGCATGTTTACTTTAATGTGCTTTCTCAAAACAGTTAATTATGAATGCTATACTTCAATTTCAATTAAAGCATAGCGGAAATCGTTACGTCTTAGCTTTAACAAGTGTTTTATTACTGTTTATAGGATGGTTTTGTGGCTATAAATTCAACCTAACTGCTGGTGAGGGCATTTATCTTAATTCACCATACACCATTGGATTTATGATGGCTTTGTTGAGTCTGTCCATGATATTTTTGGCTATTTTATTCGCCTTAGAGATTCTGTTTAAGGAATGGGATACAAAATTTGATATCATGTTATTTTCATATCCTGTTTCCCTTAAGACCTATTTAATCGGAAAGTTTTCAGGATTTACGATAAAAACTTTTTTAAGTTTTTCAATCTTAATTATTGGTTTCGTTATTGGTCAAAACATACGAACAGGAAGCGAAATGCAGTTAGGATTTAGTCTTTGGTCGTATCTCTATCCCTTTTTAATTTTCGGAGTTTTAAACTGCCTTTTTGTTTGTAGCGTCTTGTTTATGATTGCTTACACAACACGTAAGAAGTTATTAGTGGTCATTGGAGGTTTACTTCTGTATGTGCTTTATATGGTGTTATTGGTGTTTTCTAATTCGCCATTTATGGCAGGAAGTATTCCGCAATCTATTGAAGTACAACAACTATCATCATTGTTAGACCCTTTTGGAACATCTGCCTATTTCTTTGAAGCTAGAGACTTAAGTGTTACTGATAAAAATCAGTTCATCGTGCCACTAAAAGGCTTTTTAGCTATCAATCGTATAGTTTATCTGGTATTGTCAATGCTGTTTTTGGTGATTTCTTATCGTTTTTATGTGTTTAATAAAGCAACAAGTAAAAAGACATTGAAGCGTAAAAAACATAGCGTTAAAGACGCAATAGTCAAATTAACAAAAGTCAAAACGCCTGCTCTTAATTTTGGTTTTAAGTCAGAATTAAACGCAATCATTTCCTTTGCAAAAGTTGATTTGATTTACCTTTTTAAAAGCGTAACTATAGTTGCCGTTTCTATGCTATTGGTATTTTTCGTTGGCATGGAAATGTATTCAGATATCGATAAAGGCATACGTTTACCAGATTATTATGCCAGTTCTGGACTTTTGGCGACTTCTATTTCTCAAAGTTTTCATTTGTTAGGAGGATTCATTCTAGTGTATTTCATTAATGATATGTATTGGAGAAGTAGTTCTGCCAATTTTTACTTAATTGAAGACAGTGCATTTTTTTCAAAAGCAAAACTGAAAGGCCACTTAATGTCACTGGTTGTGTTATTGGTGTTCTTAACAACGTTACTTATCGTACTAGCATTAGTTTTTCAACTCGGTTATGGATATTCACAAATGGATTGGTTGGCTTATTTTGGAGTTATTATATTCAATACAATTCCGCTTTTTCTTTTTGGTACATTGCTACTTCTTATCAATAGTATCATCAATAGCAAATATGTAGCCTTAGGCGTTTCAATATTAGCGGTTGTAGTCTTTACGACACCATTAATAAAGATGTTGTTGCCCTATCCATTATTACATGTGTTTTCAGGATTCAAAGGTGTATTTAGTGACCTAAATGGTTATGGAGCTTACCTGTCAGCTTTTATAAATAGATCGCTTTTTGGAATTTGTCTTTTAGGGTTATTGTGGGTTTTTAATTCGTATTTGAAATCAAAACAATGGACTAAAATCAAATCATTTATTGTCGTTATTTTCTTTGGATTAAGCGTTTTTACAGCATTCAATTTTATGAAGGGTTATGCACCAAAAAACGAAGATGCTCAACTTGTTGAGGCTGTTAATTATGAAAAGAATTTTCGTCATTATGAAAACATATCTCAACCTACAATTACAGATGTAGATACAAAAATAGATTTGTATCCTTCTGAAAATGCTTATGAGATTCAAGGCAAGTATAGACTTCAAAATCTGTCAGATGAACCAATACATAAGATTCTATTAAATTTTCACGCTGATTTAAAATTAGAGAACGCAAAACTTCAAATACAGAATGAAGAGATTTCAATCGATAAGCATGTGTCAGAAATCAAGCTTAATAAACCTTTATTGCCAAATGACACAGCGATTCTAGAGTTTCATTTATCATACAAATGGTATGCTGTCAATGGACATCAATCGTTTAATGCTATCGTGAATAATGGTTCGTTTATGCGTATTAGTAATTATTATCCATCATTGGGATACCAATCAGATAAAGAGATAGAGGACGAGCAAAAAAGAGAAGCCTACGAACTTGGAAATCCAACACCTTTAAAGACACTTGAAGCACCAGAAGTTTTTAAAAATGACTTTATCAATTTAGATATGGTAGTGTCTACGGAAAGCCACCAAACACCAATGGGAATTGGTGATGTAGTTAAAACTTGGTCTGAAAACGAAAGGGCATTTACACAATATAAAGCCGATAGTATTCCATTTCGATTTGCAGTAGCTTCTGCTAAATACCAAAAGCAGTCTATGATGCATCGTAATATAGAGATTGAAGTGCTTTATCATGATATGCATTTTGAAAATGTAGACCGACTACTGAAAAATACGGTATTGAGTTTAGATTACTGTATCGATAATTTTAATACTTACCCATTTGAAAAAATAAGCTTTGTTGAGGTGTCTTCTTTTACGAGCGGATTCGCTGCTACAGCCTATCCAGCCACCATTTTTATGACCGAAAACATGATTTTCCACGCTAATATCGATAGTGACCCAAGTAAAGATGTTATCAATGAATTGGCAGGTCATGAGTTGGCTCACATTTGGTGGGGAAATAGCCAAATAAACCCAGATGAAAGGGAAGGAGCGTCCATGCTTACAGAATCTCTTGCCATGTATACCGAAATGATGATTTACAAAAAACTATATGGAAAAGAGCGTATGATGGAACGTGTTCAAATTCATCAACAAATTTATGATAACGAAAAGGGACTTTACGGAGATCCACCGTTGTACAAAGTACCTTATGGAGCCACACATATAGCTTACTCAAAAGGAGCTATTGCAATGGTGAAATTATCTGAATTAATCGGTGAAGACAAAGTCAATCAAGCGTTAAGGAACTTTTTAGCTAATAACAAGTATCCAAAAAAACCAACGTCTTTAGACTTGCTTGAGGAATTTTATAGCTTATTACCAAATGATGTGTTGAAGTCTAGAGTGGATCAATTGTTTAAGGATGTTAATAAAGAATAATGGCTGTAAATCAAAAAATAAAAGCTATAGAAGCATCTTTTTAAGAATTGTTATTTAAGTAAATATTTGATTGCTATTTACTCTAGTTATTAATTATACGTTTTTCTAAATTCTGAAGGAGACATGTCTGTTTTATTTTTAAAAAGTTTGGTAAATGAAGCTGGATGTTCAAAGCCTAAGTTGTAGGCTATTTCACTAATAGAGAGTAGCGGTGTTGCCAATTGCTCTTTAGCTTTTTCTATAATTGTATTATGAATATGTTGTTGTGTGCTTTGTCCTGTTAAGGATTTGAGCATGCTGCTTAAATAGTTAGGCGATAAGTTTAAGCGGTCTGCAACATCTTGTACAGTAGGTATGCCGTTATCAATTATTTGGTCATCATTGAAATATTCTGCAAGTACCTTTTTTAGTTGACTTAATATTTGATGATTAGAAATGTTTCGGGTAATAAATTGTCTTTCATAAAAACGTTCAGCATAATTGAGGAGTAGTTCTATTTGCGCAATTATGATTTTCTGACTGAATTTATCTATGTTAGACTGGTATTCGCCTTGAATTTGCATTAAAATATTTAACATCATTTGTTCTTCCTTTTCTGAAAGGAATAATGCTTCGTTTACGGTGTATCCAAAAAACTCATATTGCTTTATGGTTTTTGCTAAGGACGAGTTCCATAAAAAATCAGGATGTACCAATAGGAGCCAACCCGAAGGTGTGTTGGTTTTAATGTTAGGATTTTCTCCTAAGCTCATAATTTGATTAGGTGCAATGAAAGTCATCACACCTTCATCAAAATCATATTCTTGTTGACCATAAAAGAACTTGTAAGGCACATTGCGTTTTAAGCCAATAGTGTAATAATCTTGTTTCCATTTTAGAGATTCAATATTTGAAGGATACTGCACCTGACTGTAATCCACTAAACTAATTAATGGATGTTCAGGTGCAGCTATATTGGCTTGTTTATGGTAATCACTTACCTTTTTAAAGTGTTTTAAGTCTTTCATTAGCTATAAAATTAAGAAAAGATTTTACACTAACATACCACCAGATACTTCAATACGCTGTCCGTTAATCCAGCCTGCTTTTTTAGAGCAAAGGAAAGCGACAGTTCCACCAATATCTTCGGCTTTACCTACACGACCAAGTGCTGTAATGCTAGAGATTAAGTCTGCTTTTTCTTTGTCTTTGTTGCTGCCTCCAGCAAAATCGGTTGCGATGGCTCCAGGAGCAATCACATTGGCTGTGATGTTACGTTTACCTAGTTCCTTAGCTAAGTAACGTGTAAAGACCTCAATTCCTCCTTTCATCATAGCATAAGCAGACATTCCTGGTAGGCTAAAACGTGCCAAACCACTTGATATATTAATGATTCTTCCGCCTTTATTGAGATATGGTATAGCTGCTTGTGTTAAAAAGTAGACACTTTTTAGGTGTATGTTCATCATTTCGTCAAATTGAACTTCAGTAGTGTCAGGTACTAAGTTAAACGTTCCAGTGCCTGCATTGTTAATCAAAAAATCAAAGTTTTTGCTTCCATTTTCTTGTTGTAAATAGTTGGTTGCTTTATTAATGAAATCTTGTCCGCTTTTAGGGTTGTTGGCATCAAAAGGAAATGCTGCAGCTTTTTGACCCATAGCTTCAATTTCAGAAATAACTTCGTTGGCTTTATTTTGGTTGCTGTGATATGAAAAAATGATGTTGACACCATCTTGTGCCAAATTAAGAGCCATATCGCGTCCTAAACCTCTACTGCCACCTGTAATAATTGCTGTTTTTTGTTTCATGTTACTGTAGTTTTTTAATGATGATACAAAGTTGAGCAAATACTAAAAGAGATAGTTTTCCAAATCTACGTTTGTTTTGTTTAAATCTACGTTGTTATATATAATTCTGTATGGTTTATTAAAAGGTTAATCTGTTTGTTAGTTATAATTTTTTCTAAACTCTAAAGGAGTTAGTCCGGTTTTGGATTTAAATACTTTTGAAAAATAGGCATAGTCTGAAAACTCGAGCTGATAAGCAATTGTAGCTAAGTTATCATGAGAATGCACAATTAATCGTTTGGCTTCTAGGATGACTCGCTCAGAGATAAGCTGACTTGTAGTTTTGTTAATGGTTTTTTGAACCACTCTATTAAGATGCTTGGTAGTTATATTAAGTTCTTGTGCATAAAACTTTGGTAGTTTTTCTTTAAGGAAATGATTGTTTATTAAATGCTCTAGCTTCTCTAATATTTGCGAATATTGAGATGTTTTAAGCTTTTCTAAATTAATATTAGTGGTATATGCTCTAGTGAGTTCAATATAAATGTCACTAAACAAGTTTACTATTTTTAATTCTCTTAAAAGGTTAGGTTGCATATATTCGGTGTAAGCCTCTTTAAACTTAAGTTGTAGTAATGAGAGCTGTTGGCTTGTTAAATCTACTACAGGAGGATTCTGATAAGAATAATAAAACGGAAATGAATGTAGGGTATGATTTAAAAACTTTAGATCATAAAATTCTTGCGAATGGAAAAAGATATACCCTTCGGGTTGTGTCTTAAACTTCCAAAAATGAGTTTGTCCTGGTTTTAAGAAAAACACTCTACCTGGATTAATAGCATAAGAATCAAAATCTATTTCATGGATGCCTGTGCCTTTGGTGAATAGTACACACAGATAGAAGTTATGACTGTGTGGCTTATTTATTAAATCTTTATTACGCTGTATATGTTTTGAAAATGAATTGATATACACTTCATTAAGAGGCGTAGATTCTTTAAACTGACTAATATTTAAAATAGGAATTTGCATAATATGTCCTAAAAGTACAAATAATAGTGCAAATTCTATATATGTAAAAAGGATTAGAGGTTTTACTTTTGTTGCTAATAAAATAGTTGCTTATGCCTAATGTTATTGCTGCGTTGACTTGTAAATGTCCTAAATGTAAAAACGGTAAAATTTTTAATAATAGAGGTAATCTCTTATTGTTGAATATTCCTAAAATGAATGATAAATGTCCTGTTTGTAACTATAAGTTTGAACGCGAAACAGGTTTCTTTTTTGGAGCTATGTTTGTGAGTTACGGACTTGCTGTAGCGCAAATGATTGCGAGTCTTGTGGTGTTCTGGTATTTTATTGATTTATCACCTTTACGAGTTTTTGCTATTATTGCTACAATAGCTGTTTTATTAGGAACCATTAACTTTAAATTGTCGAGGTCTATTTGGATTTATATATTTTATAAGGATAAGGTATAACTATTCCTTCTTTTTAATGTCTTTTATAACCCATAGCAGCATAGTGTCTAAACCATTTTGATAGTCTTTCCAATTGTAATTTAATATTACATCTGGATAAATACCTTGGGTTACCGTTTCTGATAAATTGAATCTTCGTTTAGAATAGGTAATAACAAGTTTAGAGTTTGGTAATTCAAACTGATCCATGTCTTGATAACCAGTTGGGTTGGAACCTGTTGGTTGTCCAATTATTTTTGCATTTAGTAACTGTTTAAAAAGAGCAGAATTACTAGTTCCTGCTGAAAATGTTACAGCGTCAGTCATAACATAAACGCCTTGTTTCCAATCTACAGTATCAGACAAATTTAGAGCATAAGCTAGTGCTATACCAACATACAAATCACCACCACCATTATTGCGCATGTCAATTACAATTTTTTCAATTTTATTTTTAGAAATAAAGCCTAACAGTTCTTCGCTAAAACGTTGCATTTTTTCAAAAGAAGGGTAGCTATCAAATCGGATATAAACCGCATTTGTGTTTTGAATAGGAGCATACCATAAATACTCAAAAGAGAGGTTTTCAGGCTTAATGATTTCAGGAATACCGATAACAAGTTCTTGAAAAGAATCAGAGTTTGAAGTTGTTTGATTTAAAGCGTCAAGTCTTAAATCTATACTTTGATGGTTTATGTCTTGAAAAGTAAATGTTGCTGAGTTTGATTTTTCTGTAATACCAAGAGCATATAACAATTCGCTTATGGTTGCATAGTTTCCAGTTCTAACTAATAATGAATGTTCGTTTTCAACAAATTGAGCAACTTTTGAAACCTTAGACATAACCTCGTCTATTGGAACACCATCAATAGCTACAAGTGTAGATTTTAATAGGTTTTTGTTAGTATTATTAATTTTTACAACGCGCCATTGATTTTCTATATGTTTTATTTTGAAGGGATAGTCGTGGATATCATAGTTACGAAGTGATACAGCTGTATGCCCATCATTTATAAGCCTTGTTAATTGCATTAATTTTAAGGTAATTTCAAAATCGTTTAATAAACCAATGCTGTCATAAATTTTACTCCATTCTGCATTAAATTTTTCTTCAGTTACAGAATGGTAAAGGTCTATATGTTTGTCTTCTAAAGATGCTTTGTAAATTTGTAAGTCTTCTTTCCAATCTATTTTGTTTGGTGTTTGAGCTAACATTGTACTTAACATCGAGACAAAAAGAATTAAAAGACAGGTTGTTTTTTTTTGAAATGTATTCATGAAACTTATTTTCTTTTTACTGCTTTTAGTAAATCAATAACCAAAAGTAAAGCATTTTTTGAAACTTCTAATTGATTAAAAGTACCCGAAATATATGTATCTAATTGTGGGCAGTACCATAAGAAGGAAGCTGTAGATCCTGAATGTCCAATGAGTTGTAAGTCGCTTTCTGTATTAGTTAATTCACCAACAGAAACTTGTCTTATCCCAAGACCGTATTCCATACCTTTTGTTTCAGTCACCCAATTTTGCATGGCAAAACGTGTGTCTTTCTTTACAATGGCATTAGTATTAAAAGCCTTTAAAAACGTAATTAAATCGTGAGTTGTTGAGACTAAACCGCCTCCTCCCCAATCGGCACTCAGACTTTTAAGAGACGATAATTCAAATTGACTAGCATAAAACTTAACGATTGTAAGTTTGTTTTCTATAGAAGATGACTTTAAGTTGACATAAGAACTATTCATTTTTAATGGTTGAAAAATACGCTGCTTAAAGAACTCATCTAAAGTTAAACCACTTGTGTTTTCAATAATTAAGGCTAAAAGCACATATTCAGTATCTGTATAAAGATAACCTTCGCCAGGAACAAAATGAGGTGTCATCTTTTCTTTTGAAAACTGAATCAGTTCTTCAGCAGACCACATTTTATTAGGATTCATTAATAGTTGATTGATGATATTCGGACTTCCGTCTTTAGTTTCATCTGTGAAATAATCAGGTAAACCAGACGTGTGTTGTAATAAATGTGCAATGGTTAAATCTTTTGAATAGTCTTTACCATCCAATACATGAAGGTTATTCATCAGTGAATCTGGTAAGTACTGAGCGATTTTGTCTTCAAAGTTTAATTTATTCTGATCCTTTAAAATTCCAATAGCTGTTGCGGTAAATAGTTTTGTAATACTAGCTGTGTAAAATGGATGATCTATTGAAATAGAATCTTCTTTACTTTCCGCAATCTGAATGTTAATGCCACGAGATTCAGAATACACGTGTAGTATTCCACTTTTTATATTCTCTCTTTCTAATTCATTTTCAAAGAGTTGTATAATTGTTGTTTCTTTTGTTTGCTGAGCAATAGCTGATAATCCAACTAAAAATATTAAACCTAGAAATAAATGTTTCATAATGTTAGTTTTAGAATTTTAAGATGGTTTTATAAGTTAAAATTTTATACCAATATAAAGGTTGGGTTCAAATAAGAAATAAGAATCCCATTTGTTGTCGAGTTGCTTAAAAGAATCTGGCGTATTGGTGTCAAAATGCCAAACATTACAATGAAATTGTGGTTCTATAAAAAATTGTTTCTTTTTACCAAAAGCGAAATGATAACCAATATGATACGAATTGTAAAGTTTAAAACCGTTGGCTATTTTTTTGTCATTAAGATCTAAATACGTTTTGTATAATGGTAATACTTCAATTGAAGCAAATAACCCTTTCCATAGCATACGTTGATATGAGATACCTACACCTGTTTCACGTAAATAGCCAGGATAAAATTCGGTTTCAGAATCTATTTTATCTGTAAGTCCATCCCACCATTGAATTCCCATAGGTTGAAATAAGCGCCAAGTGGCAAATTTAACACCAACGATGTTTTTGACATCAAGCTCACGTTTAACGTGTAATTCAATGTGTTGCGTGTTGGTTCTTTCGCCATCTTTTCCAATATTTCCTAAAATAATGGCAGGAAAACTGACTCTATATTTTAAATCCGCGTTGTTGTGTTTTTCTGGTTCTGAAATCTGTTGAGCAAAACCATGAATTGTAAAAAGTGACAGGCAGATAATTACTAATTTTTTCATTGTGATTGATGTTTAAATTGTTCGTTTTTTGATTGAAATTTTGATGGTACAAAGATGCAGTAGAAGTGAAGGCTAATCGTTCTGAATTATGATTCGGTACCTTTTTGATATTTAGTACGAATCCTTCATTTTTACATGAATAGAAAAAGGCTTAACAGTTTTACTATTAAGCCTTTTATTAGTTCTTAGGGTTTATTTATAACAACTCCTCGGGATGGGAAGTAAGTTTATCTACATGTTTAGTGATTTTTTCAATCTCCCAATCCCACCATTTAAGTTCCAATAATTTAGAAATGGTGTCTTCTGAAAAACGTTTTTTAATAGGTTCAGCAGGATTTCCGCCAACAATAGTGTAAGGTTCTACGTTTTTTGCAACCACTGCTTTTGTGGCTATAATGGCACCATCACCAATGGTTACACCAGGCATAATGGTAGCATTATGACCAATCCACACATCATTACCAATTATAGTATTCCCTTTGGTTGGATAGCTTTTACCCTCCATAGCATGTTGCCACGCACCACCAAATATGGCAAACGGATAGGCTGATGTGGCTTCGGTTAAATGATTACCACCATTCATAATAAAGATAGCACCTGAAGCAATCATGCAAAACTTTCCAATGATGAGTTTATCACCTATAAAATCGAAATGGTATTTCACATTTTTTTCAAAATTTGAAACATCTTCAAAGTCGTCGTAATAGGTGTAATCACCAACCTTAATGTTCGGTTTTTTAATGTAGTTTTTCAAAAAACAAAGCTTATCGTAATTGGCCAACGGGAAAACGGTATTTGGATCTGGAATGTTCATATCTCTAGTGTATTAGCTTCTTCTCTAAAATAGTCTTTTAAATGATAATCTCCATAAGTTGGTGCAATATTATCCTCAGCCATTAAGGTTAAGAAAAATTCAATAGGACCATAGGTTTTTACGCTGGTAAAAGTTCTTAAAGTCCAAATGGTGAATCGTCTTAAGCAATCTGGTAAATGCGTTATTTTTATAGGCTTGTTTAATGAAGTCAGAGCGAGTTTACTAATATCATTTAAGCTTAATATATCAGGACCTCCAACGGTTAATTCGTTATTGTAATCTTCTAAGTTATCGACAATAGCTTTTGCTAAATCCTCTCCATGAATTGGGTTGAATTTTTGATTTCCTGATCCAAATAAATACACACGACCTGATTTTGCCATTTGTAAAAAGTCTTTCATGTCCGAGAAAAACCCGTTAGGTCTTACAATCGTGTAATTTAACCCTGAAACTTTTAAAGCATCAACAAACTTCTCTTTTGCTTCAAAAATCTTCAAATTTCGATGTTTATCACCATTAATGGCAGAGACGTAAACAAAGTGACTCACACCAGATTTTTTAGCTTCTTCAAGCAAATTCATATTCGCTTGATAATCGACATTCATATAGGTTAAACCATCTTTTTGTCTCGTAATACCAATGGTTGAAATGACCGTGTCTATACCTTTACATATGTCTCTTAAGGTTTCTGGTTTGGTGACTTCAGCCTGCTTAATTTCCAGAAAATTTTCATTAGGATTATCTATCTGATTTGGCTTACGGACAATAGCAACCACCTGGTTTTGTTTTTCTATTAAAACCCTTAATAAATGCTTGCCTAAATAGCCTGTAGCACCTGCTAATAGTATGTTGGTATGTTGCATTTTGTGTGATGTTTAAGATTGAACCTTAATTAAATTCATTAGTTAACAGTTGCTGAATTATGGTATTGCGTTGTTCACCAGAATCGTCTTGTTGATTGCTTAATAATATAATAGTAGCGTTGTATTCTGGCAAAAAACCAATCATACTCCAATACCCATCTATGTCGCCACCATGCCAGTAAAGTGTGGTGTTGCCCTCTTGTGTGGTAAACCAACCTAAGCCAAAATCTACATAGCCGCTTGGTACATCTTGAGCAAATATGTCTTCTTTTTCTTCAGCTGAAAACCAATTCGTTTTTACTGCATTTGTCCATGTTTCCATATCTCTTGGTGTGCTACTAAAATCGCCTGCGCCAAACGCTAAATTCATAGGGTAAACACTGTTGGTACTACCATTGTTGTAGCCTTCTGCATGTGTGTTTGGATTAATGTTGTCTGTGCCTCTGTACGTGTTTGTCATTTGCAAAGGATTAAAAATATTCTGCTGAATGTACTCGTGATAAGCCATATTAGTAAGTTCTTCAACCAACAAAGCCGCAATGAGGTAGTTGGAATTACTGTATTGTTTTCCTGCGCCAGGTGTAAAGTTGAGTCCGTTTTCTGTAACTAGTTCCATAATAACTTCATAGACGTCTTCTTTATCAAAAAAGTAGCCTTGTTCTGTAGCGTCTTCAACCACAAATTGATAGTCTGGAATACCTGATTGATGCGATAACAGTTGTGCAATACTAATTTGATTTCCGTTTGGAAATTCAGGATCAAATTCATCCAAAGTTTGATTATAATTTGAAATATAACCATCGCGTTTTAACTGAATAATTGCTGCTGCAGTTAATGTTTTGGATACCGAACCAATACGATATGCTATTTCGTAATCTTGAGGAAGTGCTGTGTTTTCATTGGCTAAGCCAAAACCTTGTCGTACCAAATCGTTTCCATTTTTTGTGATAATGGCATACCCTTGAAAGTTAATGTTGGTTAATAAATTTTCAGCAGTTGTGTAATTAATGGAAGCTGTGTTGTTGTCATCATCGGTTGAACATGATGTGAAAAGCATTAAAATTGCAATTATAAATGCCATTAAAAGTTTGTGTAAAGTTGTCATAACTGTTCGTTTTTAATTGATTATTTGATACTGCAAAATTGAAGTATAAATAGTTATCCGTCGTGCTAAATTATAATTTAGAACGTTCGGAATTTATAAGAAGAAAGGTTTACTTAGAATGCTGTTGCACCCATTTACTAGGTGTAATACCTTCTGTTTTTTTGAAAAAAGTATTAAATACACTTTTAGAATTAAAGCCACTATCGTAAGCCAAACCAAGAATGGTGATGTGTTTAAACTCGGGTTTTAGTGCAATGGTTTTAAAATATTCTAAACGGTAGGTATTAATAAAATCGTTGAAGTTTTTCTTGAAACTCGCATTAAGCAACCATGATAAATGATTTGGGTGAATATCGATTTTATCAGCTAATGTTCGTAAAGACAATGTGGTGTTTAGGAAGCATTCTTCATTGACCATTAAATCTAAAATAGCTGTTTTGTAATGCGTTATTTGGGTTTTAGAAAGTAGTTGTTTTTCAGTGCTTTCGGTTTGTGGTTTACTTTCGTTGGATAAAGCGAAAATGACGTCTAGCTGTTTTTTGAAGCGTTCAAGATTGTGTAAAGGCTCTAATAAGGGATCAACTTTAACCAAAGTCATTAAAGGCTCTTTATGTGTGATGCCTTCATCAATTAAATCTAAAGCCTTGTCATATTGCTTCAAAAGCGTGTAAATATAAATCAAGAAAAAGCGTACACGCTCACGACTATCTGTGTTCAGTAACGGTTTTAGCAGTTCTAAATTCGCTTCAACATTTGCAGTGTCTTGCATTACTGCATGCGCTAAAGTTGTCATTATTAATTGCTCCATTTTAGAGCCTTCCATTTCTGGAATACTTTGGGCAACTTCAATAATATGCTTTGGTTGTTTGTGATACGCTAAAGCCAAGGCATAAATGCCATAACCAACAATAAACTTGTTATTGATTTCAAAACATCTTTTAAAATGCTTTTTTACAGCGTTTTCATCTTTATTAATATAGGCATTGTAGCCCTTAAAATAGTTGTTTAAATCATTAAGCGGATCTAATGTATATGCAGTATTTATATGGGTGTTTGCTTCTTCTAGGTTTCCTTCTAAAATTAAGGTTATGAAAAGCTTTTGATGTGCATCGGAATAACCAGGTTTTAATTCTAAAGCTTTTTTAAGATGACAAGCAGCCGCTTTAAAATCCCATTTTTTATTAAGGGCGTCCCAACCTAATGAATGATGTACTTCAGGTAAATCTACTTTTAGGTTATGGGCTGTTTCAAGATAATTCCCGCCAATTTCAAAAGCTTCTTTTACAGGCATTAATCCGCCAGCAGCAAGTATATTGTATGCGTAATGGATATTAACATGTGCTAATGCGAAAGTAGGATGCTGTTCTATAATTTCTTTTAAAATCGAAATTCCTTTAAACACATCGACCTTATTAAAGCGTGAGATAAGTTTTTTAGCCCTTAAATAATTGTGATATGATTCTGTAGAAATATTATGATGTGTTACCAGAGAATCG
Organism: Gaetbulibacter jejuensis; assembly: GCF_039524015.1. NCBI lineage: Bacteria > Pseudomonadati > Bacteroidota > Flavobacteriia > Flavobacteriales > Flavobacteriaceae > Gaetbulibacter > Gaetbulibacter jejuensis. Next base: position 397,916 of record NZ_BAAAGF010000002.1, read on the forward strand.
TCAACATTAAAGTGTCCAAAATTTTCTCGTATTTTATCAGCAATTAAGAGGCTAATTTCATCTTGCAACTTGAAGATATCATCAAGTTCGCGATCAAAATTTTTAGACCAATAATGCGTACCATCTGATGTGTCAATCAATTGAGCTGAAATACGTACTCTGTTATTCGCTTTTCTAACACTGCCTTCTAAGATGGTTGAAACATTGAGTTCTTTTCCAACGTCTCTAACATCAACTTGTTTTCCTTTAAAGGCAAAAGAAGATGTTCGCGCAATCACTTTTAGTGCTTTAATATTAGATAAAGCATTAATGATTTCTTCAGTTATACCATCACTAAAATATTCATTGTCAATATCGTTACTCATATTGACAAATGGCAGAACAGCAATAGATTTAGAAGATGCTTTCAACTATAATGGTGTAATTAAATGTTTTACACTTCGAAAATAAATAATTTGATATAATCAGAGGGAAAATATGTTAATATTTTAATCACTTATGGCAACTGGTAATAGTTGTTTCTTATTAAGTTTAAACTCATGGGCTTTGTCATTTCGCATTACAGTTATTATAATACTGTCTTGTTTTTCGTAATCCCAATCATTGTTTTTAAAAGTGATGCAAATGGTGTCGTTACTTAAGTTTGTAAATTCTTGATTATTGATTTTTAGTATTTTATCACCTATTTGTAAATTATTTGTAGCATCAGAGTTTGTGTAAATAGAGCCAATGTATATGCCATCGTCTTGCCAATCAATACCAAAGCCAAAATCGATTAAGGAGTCGTGTTGGTAATTTTGTAATTCTTTCATGTAAATTTTTTCATTTTTCCAATCTAAAACGACATTATAGTTCTCAAAGTACTTATTTCCAATATTATCGCTATGAGTGCTGAATTTTATAATTTTCTTCTCAAGATTTAAATTTCCAATTTTAATTGTATCGATAATACCATAAAAGAGAGTGTCATTTTTAGCTTTTCCGCCAACACCATAAGTTGTTGAGCCTATTGAATATGTTGAACTCACAGTTTTAGTTTTTTGTAGCGCTTGTAAAGCACTTGTGGGTATTGACATTTGACCATTTGATCCTGTATCAAATGTTAAGTTTTTGACTTTTATACCATCTATATCTAAATCTATTAAAGGTGTGCCTTGAGTTTTGGTCTTAAAATTAATTATTGAATATTCGTTTGTTAGTTCAAAACGATTTAAATCGTCAGTGATTTCAATTTTTTTGTTTTGGTAATCAATTCTCCAAAAGGCATTTCGCATTAAATTGGCGCCAATAATTCCATCAATATTTAAGCATTTCATAGCTTGTGATGTTCCTAAGTCTTGAATAATTGCTCCTGTGTTTTTAAAAGTAACCTTACCTAAAGTAATAGTTTCAATTTGTATAAAAGCTTGATTGTTTAAAACATTCCCTCCAGAATCGCCAACACTACCATAGGCTAATTTTTTTAAATTAAGTTTTTGGGAAAACTCTTTTGATAGCACATTTGGTGCTCCTGTATCAAAAAGAAATCTACCTTTATGTCCATTTATAGTGGCTTCAACAATAGGAAGTTTAGCACCATAGTCAAAACTGATGCGTTCCATAAAGTTACTATTACTAACTTTACCAGATTTCATTAGTTGTATTTTTTTTAACGAGCTACAGCTACAGCTTACTAAAACTACTAATACGAAGAGCATTAAAATATTTTGTTTCATAGATATTTATTAGTGTTCTCTTGTTGGAGGATTAAAGATAGTGTATTTGTAATTGTTAGTTCTCAATTTTGATAACCTCAGGACCATACGAATACATACATATTTTTTTGTTGTTTGCTATAAATGTAAGTTTTGCTAAATGATAGTTGTTGTTGTCTTCAGGTAGAATACTAATAGTGTCTAAAAAAATGTTAGTATTTATTTTTAGTGTTTTGTCTATAGTTTTTAATTTTTTCTGAAAATGAGTTTTTATGTTAGTGTTTGGTGTTTCAAAAAAAGTAATTGTTTTTTCCTCTTTTTCAGTGGCATCATGAATAAATGAAGCGATGATACTTTTAAATTGCAACAAAGCCATTTCAGGATAATCTTCTGTTTTTTTACCAATATAGTCATCGTAATGCATAATAGATTTTTCAGCAAATTCAGGGACTATAATAAATGAATCAAATTCTCTAGGCATGTTAGGTTAGGTTTGTATATGAGTTTTATGTTTAGATTTAATTGAGTTAAACTTACTAAATGTTGGTTATACTATCTCTCTAATCAGTTTAAAAAATAAAAAGCCACCATTTAAGTGACTTTTTTAATAAGCTGTTTAATTTTAGTTTATTGTTTTTCAAAGGTTCCCCAATAAGAAAATCCGTTACCATCAAGAGCAGAAACAACAAGCTCTCCATTTATTAGAACACCAAATTCTTTTTTGCCATTAATTTCAGATCTAAAAGCTATATTGTTATATGTTTCATAATGAATATGGTCTTCCTGACCACTTACATAATAGTCACCAGTAGGGTCAAAACCGATGTTGTAATTTTCTTCAAAAACACCAGATGTAAATAACTTATATAGATCTCCTACATAAGTGTTGCCAACTAATTCATTACTTACGGGAATTTCTGATTGATAAAAAGTTGAATTGTACTGTACTGCTGCAGGGTTGTATGTTCCGTCTTCATTATAAAATCTAACTTCGTACTTGCTGCTAATTAACTCATTGTCAATTACGTCAAAGAAAAACCATTTTTCGGTATCATTTGTGTTAAAAATAAGAGAGTCATTTCTTAATTCATAAGTACCTTCAAACTCGCTTGTAGATGTAATTAATTTTCCAGTTTCTTCTTCGTCAAATATTATTATGTACGAACTATATCTATCTGGAGAGTTTGTTGATGCTAGAGTTCCTGCTACAGATTGATCACTCCATCGAAAACTTGTTCCTGAATTGTCATCATCATTACTACAAGATTGGAAGCCAAAAATTGATAAAACCGCTAACGCTAAAGAAAATACATGTTTTTTGTTCATTGTTTAATTTTATTAAAGTATTTAGTTAATTATTTTTAGTTGAATTTAGATTTTAAAAGCAACTAAGTTGCAAAACTAGAATAAAAAAACAATAATGCAACTTGGTTGCGGTTAAAAATCATTTTAAAAAGTATGGTTTTTGTAAAGGGTTTATTTTCAATTTTTTAAATGAAAAGAAGTTTGTTAGATCTAGTAGTAAATGTGAACTAGAAGAGGCTTATGAGTTATCATTTTTAGTTAACTCGGTTATTAAGCCTTTAAAAATGAATCCGTGAAACGGTAATACTAAGTACCAATAGAGTCGACCTAATAAGCCTTTTGGGCGAAATGTAGCAGTTTGAATAAGAGTGTTGTTTTGTATTTTAAATTCTAACCAAGCTTCACCTGGTAATTTCATTTCAGCAAATAATAAGAGACGTTTTTCAGTTTTATCAGCATAAAGTACTCTCCAAAAATCTAAAGTATCACCAGAGTTTATGTCGTAAATATTTGTGCGTCCTCTTCTTAAACCAACACCTCCAAATAGTTTGTCAAAAAAACCCCTAAGCTTCCATAACCAATTGCCATAATACCATCCTGTTTTTCCACCTATTTTCCATATTTTTTCAAGGCATTTTTCTTGATTTTCAACTGGTCTTTTTCGAGCATCAATAAAGCATCCAAATTGAGGTACTTTTATATAGTCAGATATTCTGTAATTTATTCTTCCGCTTACTGTGGAATCTTTCCAGCTAGAAACCACTTCATTTTGCTCTATTTTACTAAATGCTTTTTTGATAGCCTCTTCATAACTAAGAGGTGTAATGTTGAGCAATTTTATGATGCTGTCATTTTTAGCAATAACTTCAACCTTCATACTGTCAACTAATGAAACAGCAAGTTTGTAAGAAGTAGAGGTAATAAAATACAACCAGTATGAAGATAGCTTAGGTGTCATTACTGGCACTGTCCAAATCATTCTTTTTAAACCACGCACTTTAGCAAAGCCTAATAACATTTCTTTGTAAGTAAGTATTTCGTTACCTGCAATATCAAAGCTTTTGTTATAGGTTTGGTTATGCCCTAAAACACCAGTTAAAATTTTAATGACATCTGAAATTCCTATTGGTTGACATCTGGTTTTTAGCCATTTGGGTGTAACCATTATTGGTAGTTTTTCTACCAAATCTCTAATAATTTCAAAAGAAGCGCTACCAGACCCAATAATTATTCCTGCACGTACAGTAGTTTGTGCATAATTGCCTTTGCTGAGTTCAATCTCAACGTTTTTTCTAGATTGTAAATGTTTAGATAGAGAGTTTGAGTTTACTATACCACTTAAATAAATTACTTGTTTTGCACTTGTAGTATTAATGGCTTCTCTAAAATTTATGGCTGACTGCTTTTCTAATTCAAAATAATCATCTGAAGTTGACATTGAATGCACTAAGTAGTAAGCAGCATCAATATCTTTAGGAATATTGTTAAAGGTATCTTTTTTAGTGAGGTCTAATTCAATTACTTCAATGCTGTCTTTAATAGAATCTTCAATATGAAATTTATTTTTGTCTCTTACACAACATACAACAAAGCATCCTTTTTCTATTAGAACAGGTAATAACCGTTTTCCAATATATCCTGTAGCTCCAGTTAATAATACTTTATTCATTAATCACAGCAGATTAGTTGCGGTATTAAAGATAATAAATCTGATTGGTAATTAATTTTATTATAGATTGTATGTAACTGCTATAGTTGCTTAACAACTTTACAAGGGTTTCCAAAAGCTAATACGTTATCAGGAATATCTTTAGTAACAACACTGCCAGCTCCAATGGTTACATTATTGCCTATGGTTACTCCAGGAAAAATTACTGAGTTTCCACCAATCCATACATTGTCTCCAATGGTTACAGGTTTAGTAGAGGTAAGGTAACGAGAATTATCTTCAGTTTCAATTATACGATCAGAAGCTTTTAAAGGGTGTGTAGCTGTGTATATTTGAACATAAGGTGCAATCAAACCGTTTTTACCAATAGAAATTTTGTTGTTATCTAAAAACATACAGTTGGTGTTTACAAATGTGTTTTTTCCTATTGAAATATTAGCACCATAATCACAAAAAAAAGGAGTTTCAATCCAAACATTTGCACCTTTAAACTCAAAAAGCGTGTCTAAAATAGTATTGCGTTCATCAAGTAATTTAGAGTCTAGATTATTGTATGCTTTTAATAATTTTCGGGCATTGTGATACATTTCTATTAATTCAGGATCTCTAGAGTTGTAAAAATCTCCATTCAGCATTTTTTCTTTTTCAGTCACGAGTTATTGGTGTTTTTTTATGAGTTTTAAAAAAATTATGGAATAAAGATACAGCTTTTGGCATTTTACTTAAAGTGCTATCAGGATAATTATAGTCAACAAATTTTAAGGTTCTACTGAGTGAAATTTACTCTAGCGGGTAAAATTTACCCAGTGCGATTTAGTTGAGATAAAAAGTTTTTGTAAAGAACCACTTAAGTTTAAAGTATTTGACGATAAGCGTTCAGTTTTTAAAGCGAATTTGGTATATTATCTGTGATAAAAAGAGAATTAAAATTTAATCGTTTATAAATAAAATTGCCTATGCTTAAAAGAGTATTTCTTTCACCATTTCAAAAATTTATAAAAGTTGAAGGATTGAGTGGTATTTTATTGTTATTAACTACTGTAATCGCTTTGGTTTGGGCCAATTCGGGTTATGGTGATTTATATAAGTCAATTTGGGAGTATAAAATTGGAATTGCTTCTGAAAATTTTGAGCTTAAAAAACCATTGTTACTTTGGATTAATGATGGGTTAATGGCAATATTCTTTTTCCTTATTGGGTTAGAAATAAAACGAGAAGTATTAATAGGCGAGCTAAACTCATTTAAAAAGCTAGCTTTTCCTTTGTTTGGAGCTTTAGGAGGTGCAATAATACCAGTAGCGTTATTTGTGCTACTTAACAATAATCCTGAAACATTTTCAGGTTGGGGAATACCTATGGCTACTGATATTGCATTTTCTTTAGCAGTATTAAATGCTTTAGGTAAACGAGTTCCTTTAAGTTTAAAAGTGTTTTTAATAGCATTTGCTATTGTTGACGATATTGAAGCTGTTTTGGTAATTGCCATTTTCTACAGTGGTACTATTAATACTGTGTTATTGTTAATAGGGTTAGCCTTACTTGGTTTTTTATATATACTGTCTTTTAGAGGGTTTTACTCTAGGTTTGTAACCTTTTTTACAGGTGTTATTATATGGTTATTGTTTTTAAAATCGGGAGTGCATCCTACTGTTGCAGGTATTTTATTAGCATTTTCAATTCCTATAAGACAAAAGATTGATACATCAACGTTTTTAACTCAGTTGGAAACTATTTTCAATGACATAAAATCAGCAAGTGTTTTACAAAAACCTATTCTATCAAAAGAACAAATTGAACACTTGGATGATTTAGAAGATTGGTCGAGCAAATTTCAGTCTCCATTACAACATTTAGAACATAATCTTCATGGTTGGGTAGCGTATTTTATCATTCCGCTATTTGCACTTGCTAATGCTGGTGTGGTTATAAATAGTTCAGTCGAGCTTGATGTTCCTTTAATTGTAAATATTGTATTGTGTTTGGTACTTGGTAAAGGTTTTGGAATTCCGCTTGTTGTGTTTTTAGCTCAAAAACTTAACTTAATACAAATTCCAAATGATATCACTACAAGACATATTTTTGGTGTGTCTTTTATAGCAGGAATAGGGTTTACTATGGCTATTTTTATTGCTAGTTTAGCATTTGCTTCAACACCAGAGTTTATTTCGTCTGCTAAAATTGGGATACTTATAGGCTCTATAATTTCAGCTGTTTTAGGATATCTTATTTTAAGAAAACGAACAGTTAAATCGTCAAATTGAGTAAATTTGTTTGTCTAATAAGAGGTTGAATTTAGAAGGATATAAAAATAGAAGTAGTATATGATGAATGAAACTGAATCAGCCTTAAAAGAGCGAATAAAAGAATTAACTTGCCTATATGAGGTGTCTTCAATTATAGCAAATTCAGATTATGAACTGGTTGAAGACACCTTAAAAGCCATAGCATTTAGTTTAAAAAAAGCGTTTCAATACCCTAAAAAAACTAATGTTTTAATTGATTGTGAGTCTATAAAAATCGCAACAAATGATTTTCTTGATAAAGATTTAAAGATAAGCTCAACTATCAATATTTTTAATACTGAAAGAGGGAAGCTAGAGGTTTATTTAGAGAAGTCTAAAGCACAATACATTAATTTTTTAAGAGAAGAAAAACAACTATTAGACAGTGTGGCTTTAAAAATAGGAAGCCTTTTGGAGCGTATAGAAATTCAAAAAAATGAGATTTCATTAAAGCGCCAAATGGAGCATGCTGACCGTTTAAATATTTTAGGAAAAATAACCGCAGGAATATCACATGAACTCAATACACCTTTAGCTAACATTCTAGGATTTGGTGAGTTGCTTAGAGAAGATTTAAAGTCTAATAAAAAAGCGGTTTCCGACTTAGATAAAATAATTCAAAATGCTATTTTTTCGAGAGAAGTTGTTAAAAAGTTAATGTTTTTTGCTTGCGAAATGCCTCAGGAAATGAAACTGATAGATTTAATTCCAAGTATTCATAATGCCATTAAACTTTTAGACGCAACTTTTAAAAAAGAACAAGTTAATTATGAATTGAAAATTTTTGAAGACGAACTTTTTTTGCGTGCAGACCAAATTCAAATGACTCAAATCCTTTTCAACTTATTAATTAATGCTATTTATTTTTCACCAAAAAACAGCATGATAACGATAGAAGCTTACAGTACAAAAAGCAATATAGTTTTAAAAATTTCTGACCAAGGTATCGGGTTTAAAAAAACCGATTTAGATAGAGTCTTTCAGCCTTTTTTTACGACCAAACCTCATGGAGAAGGAACAGGTTTAGGGCTAAGTGTTGTGCATGGTATTGTTGCGTCTCATAAAGGTTCTATAGTAGCTAAAAACAATTCAGATAAAGGTGCATTATTCATTATAAAATTGCCTATAAACAAGTAGCAGTATTATGAAATTAAGAAAGGAAAATATACTTATAGTTGATGATGATATTCATATTTTAGAATTATTACAACGACATTTACAATCTTGGAATTATCATGTCTTTAAGGCTGTGTCTGTAAAAGAAGCTGTAATGATTTTGAGAGATACACATATACATTTATTAATTACAGATTTAAAAATGCCTGAGGTTGATGGTTTTGAACTTATTAAGTTTGCTTCAGAGCATTACCCTAAAATGCCAGCATTGGTAATAACAGGTTATCCTTCGGTACAAGGGTCGTTGCAGGCTATAAAATCTGGTGTTGTAGATTATCTTACTAAACCATTTACAAAAGAAGAATTAAAAGAAGCTTTACAAAAAGCGATTGGAACTTCTGAAACCACTGCAGACGAAAAAAACACAATTACTACAGAGCAAAAGGCTTATGGAGATATTATAGGAAATTCTGAAAGCATAAAAACTGTTTTTGAAATTATTGATCGTGTTAAAAACAATAAAGCAACAATCTATATACAAGGTGAAAGTGGAACAGGTAAAGAGCTTGTTGCAAGAGCTATTCACTATCAAGGGAAATTCTCAAGAGCACCTTTTGTAGCAGTAAACTGTGGTGCTATTCCTGAAAATCTTTTGGAAGCCGAGTTATTTGGTTATGTAAAAGGTGCGTTTACTGGAGCAGAAACTAACAAAGACGGGTTTTTTCAAGCAGCACATGGAGGTACAATTTTTTTAGATGAAATAGGTAACGCTTCATTGGCAGTTCAGTCTAGATTACTACGCGTACTTCAAGAAAAAGAAGTAATTAAAGTAGGAACAACCAAAGCCGAAAAAATAGATGTGCGTATTATAGCTGCTACAAATAATGATTTGTTGAGTATGATAAAAAATCAAACCTTTAGAGAAGATTTGTTTTATCGATTATCAGTAGTAGAAATAAGTATTCCTCCTCTAAGAAACCGTAAAGATGACATTGGTTTATTGGTAGATAAGTTTCTTTTAAAGTATGGTATTGAATATAAAGATAGGTTTTTAAAAATAACTCCAGAAGCACTACAAATACTAAAACGATACGATTGGCCAGGAAATATTAGAGAGTTAGAAAATATTGTTCAACGAGCAGTAATTATGAGTGACAAAATAATTGATGTTGAACATATTCCTGAGCGGTTAAAATATACAATTGACACACCAACTGATGAGCTTGTACCACTTCGAGCTATGGAGAAAAAATACATAGAAAAAGTGCTAAGAGCTACAGGAAACAATAAAACTAAAGCAGCAGAGATTCTTCAAATAGATAGAAAAACTATCCGACAAAAACTTATGGATTAAAATTTGGCTGATACGTTTTTACACATTAGGGGAAATAAGTACCAGTGTAAAAAAGTGAAAAGCAATTTTTAAAACCTCAAAACGCCTTGTAAATAAAGGGTTTTGAGGTTTTTTATATGCCTGTGTAATTCGTTTGGCACATGCATTGCCTATAGTGGTACATAATAAATACTAAATCATTTTTTATATGAATCACATTAATATTTGTCCAAGTTGTTTACACATGTCTAGTTGTGTTTTAACAACTCAAAAGGATAAGGTATGGTCTTGTAGTGAGTATGATGAAAAAGGTTTTGAAGAAAACCATTTACCAGAGAACGAAGTTTTAAATAAGACAGCAAAACTCGAAACAGAATTAGTTTAATTTTTTTAAAAAGAAAGAGAAGATGAACTTAAATACATTAATAGCAGCTGTTATTCCAAAGCAAGCAATAAGCAATAAAAAAGCCTCTAGAATTAACAAGTATTTAAACGAGAAATATCACGAAAGAAGCATAAGCAACAGATATTTTAAATAACAATTAAAAAAATAAATTCAATAAAAGAAGTAGCAAAAAGAATGACAACATTAACAAAAGAAATAAAAAAAGAAGAAAAGAAAGTGCCTGTAAGAGGTATGATGGATAATGTTATGGAGCAGTTTGAAAGTGCTGCAAACCAAATAAAACTACATCCTAATATCAAAAAAATATTAAGCATTACCAATAACGAAATTATTGTGAATTTCCCTGTAAAGATGGATAATGGTGATGTTGAGGTTTTTACAGGTTACCGTGTGCAACACAATAATGCTTTAGGTCCATATAAAGGCGGACTTCGTTATCATCCAACAGTTGATATTGATGCAGCTAGAGCATTAGCAATGTGGATGACCTGGAAAACCTCTTTGGCAGGATTGCCTTATGGAGGAGGAAAAGGAGGTATTAAATTAGACCCTTCAAAATATTCCCAATCAGAACTAGAGCGTATTACAAGACGTTTTACTTATGCGTTAGCAGATAATATTGGTCCAGAACATGATATTCCAGCTCCAGATGTAAATACTAATAGTCAAACAATGGCGTGGATGGCTGACACGTACATGAGTACGCGTCCGCCAGCGCAACGTTCGGCAAACCAGCATGTAGTAACAGGAAAACCTGCAGGTAGTGGTGGCTTAGAAGGACGTGACAGAGCAACTGGTTATGGGGTTTACCTTTCTATAAAGTTTTGGGCCGAAAAAAATGCTCAAGTATTAACCGATAAAAAATTTATTGTACAAGGCTTTGGCAATGTTGGTTATTGGGCAGCTTACTTTTTAGAGCAAGATGGTGCAAAATTAGTAGCAGTACAAGATGCAAACGGAAGTATACAAAATCCAAAAGGAATAAAGGTTGAAGACTTGTATAACTACAGTCAAATTAACGAAGGAAGTATCGTTAATTTTCCTCAAGCTCAACCTGTAGATAACGATAAATTTTTTGGACTTGATTGCGACATCTGTATTCCTGCTGCATTAGGCAATCAGATTACCAAAGACAATGCTTCAAAAATTAAAGCACAGTTAATTGCTGAAGGAGCTAATGGCCCAACTAATGTTGAAGGAGAGAAAATTCTTTTAAAAAGAGGTATAACTATTATACCTGATATTTTATGTAATTCAGGTGGAGTAGTAGGAAGCTATTTTGAATGGTTACAAAACCGAAACGGAGAATTGTGGCAACTTAATGAGGTTATGGCAAAACTTGATAAAAAGCTTAAAGAGTCGTTTGATAAGGTGTATGACTATTCAAGACAAGAAGGTATTGATATGCGTACAGCTGCTTACTGTATTGCTATTCAGCGTATAGAAAGAGCTTATGTTCAAAGAGGTATTTTCCCTTAATTAATTTTAAATAGAAAAGAAGATGAAATATGGAAGTCTAATACTAGAAAAAAAAGAGTATGTGTATTTAAAGCGCATACTCAACATATCAGGATATGCTGAAGATCACGAAACACAGAAGTGCTTAATGAGTTTTTCTGAAGAGTTAAAGACTGCTCATATTGTTGATCACGAATTAATGCCTACAGATATAGTAAGGTTTAACAGTATGGTTACTGTAGCTTTTAGTAATGACATACAAAGAACAATACAAGTAGTTACTCCAATAGAAAAAGACTTTAAGAGCAATAAAATTTCTGTTTTAACGCCTTTGGGTTCAGCGCTATTTGGTTATTCTGAAGGTGATACGGTTCTGTGGGATTTTCCAAATGGTAAGCAAGAAGTTAAGATTGTAAAAGTTGAACAAGAAGAGACACTTAGTGACGTAGGTACAGTAATTTAAGGTAAACTATGAAAAAAGTAGAAAACGAAATTTATAATCATGATACTGATGTTGATTTAACACACAAAATCAATAGTGTAGAGTTAGATAACTGGATAGCTCATCTAGAATACATAAAAAAAGAGCTTGCTAATCTGGTGTCTATTTGTACACACAATATGGATGATAAAATAAATAATATAAACGTTTTAGCACATTTTAAGAAAAAACAAAAAGAAAACGATACGCTTCTAAATGCTTTAGTGAAATACTCTGTATCACGAAGTCATATTGTTGAGTGTGAAGACACACAATGTGATATGGTATATATAACAGAACACGAAAGTTACCGAAGAAGTTACCTCTATCATTTAGATAAATATAGACGTTTAAAAGATGATTTTTTTAAAAAAGTGAAAGGCAAGTTTGCGCTTTTAAAAATGACTTAATTCCTCCGTTTGTTTAATGCAATTTCAACAAACAATAATAGATGCCTATAGAAGGCTTTGTATAAAAAAGGATATTAAAGAAATAGAGCAGTGGCTTGAAGTTTTAGAAAATAACAATGAAGATTTAACCTACTTAAATACTATAGGTACTCAATTAATAAAAAGCTTAGCTGTTGTAAATCATGTAAAGTCTATAAGGCGAAAAAATGTTTTAATGGTTGCTGCTTTGTGTAAATATGAGCAATCGTTAAAAACCGAGTTTGAATATGGTAAAGTGCCTTATGATGAAGTTAGAGCAAAACAGCATGAAAATAAAAGACAGCAATATCAACAATTGATAAAAGATTACAATGAGTTGAAAACAGCTATTTATAAAACATTGATAACCTATAAGAGAAGGTAAGTTAAAAAAGAAAAATACTTAGGCGGTTTTAACATCATTCATTAGTTAATAGTGAGTTATAGTGTTGTTAGTTTTGTTTTTATAACCGCAAAGAGATTGACTTTGCGGTTAGCCTAAGTATAAAGAGTAATATTTAAAACTGAAGAAAAGATGAAAAAAATTTTAATCCCAACTGATTTTTCGACTGCAAATGAAAAAGCTATTGACGCTATTTTAAAACTCTTTAAGCACGAAGTATGTGAATTTTATTTTTTGCATGCCTACACATTTAGTGTTAATGGATTAGATGCTTTAGAATTGCTGCATGCCGATGAAGAGTGGTATGAAAAACCTAAACAAGAGTCTGAGAGTAAATTAGGCAAACTAATAGAACGTTGTATTTCTTTAAGTAAAGTAGAGTCTCATAATTTTCACGCAATAACTGAATGTTCTAGTTTAGTTAATGCTGTAAAAAAACATCAAGCTCATTTGGGTGTCGACTTAGTTTTATTAACCAGTGGAGGAAACAAAAAAGTAGAAAAAACTAATGATGAAATTTTAAACAGTGTTAGAGACTGTCCAATTTTAATAATTCCTTCAAATGTTAAGTTAGGCAAACGCTTAAGTTTAACCATAGCTTCAAATTTTAAGCAAAAACTAAACAATGAGCAACTTGATCAATTTAGAAAAAGCCTTGGAGGTTTAGAAGTTGAAATAGGAATACTAGTTTTAGAAGAAGAACATAAACTTTCAGAGCAAATCAAGGATAATTTAGAAGCCTTTATGCTGTATTTAAGTAAATTTCAAAATGCACATGTTGATTTAAAATATGCTAAAACTAATAATCAGCTTAAGGCTTATGCACAATCTCATCGCAATGAAATAATGTGTGTTGTAGATAAAAAACCAAACTTTTTTAGAAAAATAGGTCTTTTTAAGTCTGATGTTATTTTAAAACTAAAACAGTTAAATACAAACACTGTATTAACATTGCATCAGTAATTTTATAACAATCTTGTTTTTCAGTTTAATCCAATTAATTTAGATATACCTTCAATAAGTTTAATAGCTGGAGCATTATTTAAACAAGATTTGCAGCTACTATAAGTAAAGACACAATCAATCAAGTCAGTTATTAAATGCAACAGTAAACCAATGCCTATAATATTTAGTGGTTTTTTAAGAAACAGCAATACAAAGTAACCAATAGCAGCATAGTAGGTGTGTAGTGGATGAAAATTAATACTACATCTATTGTGTTGAAATATTGGGTTTGCAAAAAGATGATCTAAATCAATAAGCATTGTCGCTAATAAAATAAAGTATACTCTTTTCCAGTCTTTCCTAAAGAATATAAAGGCTATTAAAAACGGAAACACTAAGTGTAAAAAGTAATGTGTAAAGTGTTGCATATTTTTGCGCTAGCCCATTAAAGCGTTTTAACTTTTAGTGAGCGTTAAAAAAGCAAAGATAGTGTAATAAAGAGTATACCTTTTTTTGAAAAAAAATTATTTGATAATCTCAGCAGTACTCCAAACTTCGGTTTCAGCAGTTTCTTTAGCGTATTCCAAAAATGTTCTAGCCTTTCTACCTAATACTTGTTCTATATCATTGCTAATTTTTTGATTATTTGGATTAGTAAGTACATTACTAAATAAATACTCAATTAGCCAAATTACATCTTCAGGTAACTGCATTTGCCTCATGCCTTCAATGTACTGTTCTAAAGTTATCTCATGAAAGGTTAAATTTCTATTTGTAACTGTAGAGATTGTGTGAATAATGTCTTTAAAAGTAATTAATTCAGGACCTGTTACTTCAATTGTTTTTCCATTGTAATTATTATCTAATAGTACTGTTGCTGCTACTTCAGCAATATCGTTAGCATCTACAAACGGAATTAGAACATTAGACATTGGTAGAGCCACTTCTCCTGAAAGTATTGGGTCTAAAAAGAAGCTTTCGCTCCAATTTTGGTTAAACCAAGATGCTCTTACAATGGTATAATCTACACCAGAATTCTTTACAATGGCTTCACAAGCTTCAGCTTCAACTTCGCCTTTTCCTGAAAGCAAAACAACTTTTTTTACACCAAGTTCTTTAGCTAAATAAGTTAAACTTTCTATTGCTTCTTTAGCTCCTGGAACTGCTAAATCAGGGTAATAGGTGATGTACATTTTTTCAATGCCTTTTAAGGATTCAATCCAAGTGTTTTTATCGTCCCAATCAAAGCTTGGTGTTGCTTGTCTTGATCCAATTCTAGGTTGTATACCTTTCTTTTGTAATTGCTCTACTACTCGACGACCAGTTTTCCCTGTTCCTCCGATAATTAAAATGTTACTGTTCATAATTTGATTGATTTAAAATAGTTTTTGAATAAAAATTGAAATGAGTAAAAGAATAAATGAAATCATATTTGATAGGGTTCTTATGTTATGATATTGGTTCCAGTTACTTTCGTAATAGTCTCTGAAGCTTTTTAATTCGTTTATATTTAATGCTTTGATGTCTAATGCATCTAATTCATTGTTTAAGGGCACATTTCCAAATGCAGTAACACCAAAAGTGCCTATGAGATATATAATAGCAGAAGTTAATAAGAGCCAAAACATTAGTTTATTATTGTTTTGTAGAGCTGCATTTAAAATTAGAGTGATTAAGCTCCCGAAAAAAACGATAAAAAATACAGGATTAAGAATTTCTTTATTAATGCTTTGCATGGTTTCTAGATAAGTAAGGTCACCAACTTTTTTTGTTCCTAAAATCACCGAAACTGACCAAGCAAAGAAGAATCCAGCAGAAAGAGCATTTAGTAAAACTGTGATAAAAAATACTGAAGTTTTCATGATGTTTTGTTTTTAGTTAAATGACTCCCGAAATAGAATACTATAAAGTAAAGTTCTACTGCAATGGCATAAAATACAGGGTCTGAGAAAAAGCTAGAATAACCACCTTCTTCAGGAATTATAAAAACAGGAACAGTAATTAAAGCGTCAAGTAAAACAGCAGTAAATACAAATATTAGAGCTAATGTTGAAGGCTTCATTTGTCCTTTTTTGTAAAACAAATAGGTTCCAAGACAAGCACTTGGTACAATTGACAATGCTAATATAATATTGGCTTGTCGCTCAGGGTTTTCTAAGATGTTGATGTAAAACGATGTCAAATAAAAGCTAACACCCAAAACCCATACTATAATGACGCATATAATACTAAGTAACCGATTGCAAATCATAATTTTTGATTTTTTAATTATGATGCAAATCTATAGCCATTGTAAATCAGCTACTTATTTAAAAAGCATTAAGATTTATTCGAAAAGCATTTTAGACTTGGCTAGGTCTGTATCCAAATTTTTTTTCAAAAGCATTTGAGAATGAGCCTAGGCTGTCATAACCTACAGCCCAAGCAGCTTCTTGGATGGTTGTGCGCTCTTTTTTTATGAGATTGTGTGCCTTATTTAAACGCTCATTTTGTAAGTACTTAAAAACAGGAACACCAAATTGGGCTTTAAATTCTTTTTTTAGAGTGTTAGTGTTGGTGCCTATTTTATGAGCAAGTTCGGTAAGTGAAGGTGGGTTCTCTAAATCAGATAATAGGATTTCTTGCGCAAGATTAATTTTTTCAAGTTGTTCAACATTTATTTTTGTTGATTGTTGACTTGCTAATTGTCCGAAGTAATGTGAAAGTAAAGCCGTCATATGGCTTTTGTAAAACATCATTTTAATGCCTCCTTCATAAGTGTTGCTAAAGAACTGTTCAACTAATAGAAACATTTCAGGGCTCATTTTAAAAACAGGACCTTCAACATAATGATCTTTTGGATGTACTAGTTGGTGTAAAAATTGTTCTAGAAATTGACCTTCACCATTAGGTAGCTTATCTAAATTTCTTAAACTCGTTGCTATCACCAAGCATTGTAATGGTTTTTGTGATGAAACTAGGTGCTCAAATTCTACTTTTTCATCAGCATAAAACGAAAGTACCATACCTTTTGTATGATGAAATGTTTTAGTTTTTTCGTTGTATTTTACGTTTAAACCAACATCGCCAGCACCATAAAATGCTATAGCTATTACTGGTTCGTCAAAAAAGCAGGAATCAACTAAAGTAGTATTAGTTGAAGCTTCTTCTAATAAAATTGTGCAGTCGTTTATGTCTATTATTTCACGATTCATTAACTTTTCAAGGTTACCCAAACACCAATAGTAGTAATTGAAATAGTTTGAATGAATAAAGATACTATTTTTGAGTTATATTATTGTAAGGCTGATATTCTATCAAATCCTACAGTGTCTCTATACAATTGAGGAGATACTTCGGCATTTTTCTTAAAAAATCTACTAAAGTAATATTCATCATTATAACCTAATTCAAAAGCTATTTCTTTTACGGTTTTGTTGGTTAAATAGAGTTCTCGTTTGGCTTCTATAATTATACGTTCAGAAATTAAATCGGTTAGTGTTTTGTTAAAGTGGGCTTTGGTTAACTTGGTAAGAGCTTTGGGTGTTATTGCAAGCATATCAGCATATTCACTAGCAGAGTGCTTGGTTTTATAATGTGTTTCAATGTAGTTTTTTAAATTTTGAAGTATAAATGGTTCTTCTGTATCACTACGTTCTTTTTGTATTTCAGACTGTTGCTCGGTTTTTAATCTTGATGCAGTAATTAAAAAAATCTTTAAGTAAGAAACCAATAATTCATATTGTGCTAGAGCAGGATTTTGCATCTCAGTTTTAATTTGTTCTACTACCATATTAAAATTGGCTTGGGCTTTAGCATCTACATCTACAAAAGGAGGGTTGTAAATATTATTAAATAATACACCATGACAAGCTACTTCTTTATGGTGTTTATGAATACAAAAAAAATCTGGATGAAAATTTATGACTAAACCACTCAAAGGACTTTCAGCTTCAAGTAAAAAAGGTTGATGAGGTGAAAACGACAATAACGTATTTGACGTAAAATTATAAGTGTTAAAATCGGCTTTTATAATTCCGCTACCTTGTTGTATCCAAATAAGGGAGTAATAGTTGTGTTTGTCTATATGGTCAAAAGGATTGTTACGTTCAAAATAACATAGTTTGAATGCTAAATTACCTGTTTGTGGGTTTGTGAGCGTAAAGCTATCTCTTTGTTCCATAATCATTATTGCTTGTTAGTGTACTTTTAGAATTACTCTATCTATAATTTGTTTTGCTGTGCTAATGTGCGAAAGATCCTTGTAAAGGTTGCCATTTTTTCCTGAATGATGTCCATGACCTATAAGTTGCATTATTTTATACGTATTGTCTTTAATGTTGAGAGATGATACCTCTGTAGCATAAATTAATGATGGTTGACCAACTTGACCAGAACCAGAATATATGTCATCATCAGGAAATTTATCTTTGGTGTAATAGTTATTCCAATCGTAAGATTGATTTACTTCTAGCATTACTTTATAGTGTTTTAAATCGTTCAAATCACTTTTAGATTTAATAATAAAATTCCCTGTAGGTGTTGCACCCGAAACAGCATCAATATCTGTAGCGTTATTAAGCGGCACATATAAACCATCTGATGCTTTTATACCTCTTTTATGAGACCAATATGGTAAAGCTTCAGGACGTCTTTTTACTGCAGATTGCCATTTACCGTCAACGTTTTTACCATAATCAAATGTACTTGATGCTATTACTCTAGAAATATAAAGCGTTTCTATATAATTACCAAGACTATCCTCTAACCATATAGCGAACAAAGGATATTGAAAAGCATTGCCTTTTTTTAATTCTATTTCAAAATTATGATGACCATTAGCATTAGAGAGTTCTATGACTTCATACTCAAAAGGTGTTTTAACTTTCCCCAGTTTTTTATTTCTTAACTGATTACCAAAATTATAAACGCCATTTAATAAAGGTATATTAAAATATAGACCAAAAGCTAGAGCTACAATAATGCTAAAAATAAATGGCGCTTGAAGTTTTTGAAAACGTGGTTTTCTATTTCCCGTGATGTAGTTAAAGAGTGGTTTTTTGTTATTGATTATATGGAATACCATAGTTAATGCAAACAAGAAACCAAAAACTGTATGCAAAGAAGCAAGACCTTTGCTAAATGGTATGATGTACATAGCTATACCTGAACCTAATAAAACAAGGAGTATAACAATTAATACATTTCCTAAAAGCCTTCTATTCATTGTGTTGTTGATTGTTAGGTTTTATAATCGTCTGTCGCTTTCTTCAATTTTTAAATCATTTATGCTTGCGTAGCGCTTTTGCATAAGCCCATTTTCGTCAAATTCCCAAAGCTCATTTCCGTAGGCTCTATACCATTGGTCGTTATTATCTTGAAATTCATACTCAAACCTTACAGCCATTCTATTGTTTTTAAATCCCCAAAGCTCTTTTTTTAGTTTGTAGTGTTTTTCGTTATTCCATTTTTTGGTTAAAAACGCAATAATTTCAGTTCTTCCGTTAATAAACTGAGTTCTATTTCTCCATTCAGAATCTATAGTATATGCTTTAGATACTTTTACTGGATCTTTAGAGTTCCAAGCATCTTCAGCCATTTGTACTTTTAATCTTGCCGTTTCTTCATTAAATGGAGGAATTGGGTGTTTTATTTCTGTATTCATTTTTAATGTGTTTTTGGTTGTGTTAACAACCTTCTTCATTTTGATTTTAGAATGAAAAAGGTTGTTTGTGTATTGGATTAATTATCATTAGGCTTTTATTGTGGCTTTACTACTTAGTTCTTGTTGTTGAAATTTATGAATAAAGAACCATAAAGGAACACCATATGCTAAGTGCCTTACCATTGAAACTATTGGTAGCATTGCTCCAGCTTCTAAACCAGCAACGCCAGCACCTAAAAGTGGAAACATAAAAAACCAAACGAGTGCTATGGTTTCTGCAATTACAAAAATTTGAGCTCTAAGCCAATTAGGACCAATTAATGATGGTGCTATTCCTGCGTATAAAACAGCTAATAATATACCGTTAGAGTAATGACCAAATACACCATACGCTAAACCTAATCCTGTTTTTTCTCCTATTATTCCTGCAATATCCCACCATGTTCCTGTGAATAAAAGACCTATCAAATCAAAAGCTAAAGTCCCTGTGATACCTGCTAAAATGGCATTTCGCCAATTAATACTATGTGTTTTCATTGTGTTTTGTTTTAATGAGTTATAAAGAGCCTCTTCAACAAGAAAAGACTCTGTTTTTTTAGAATGTTTTAAATACTTTCAGCAATAGGAAAGTCTACTGGCACTTTAGTTAGGTTGTGTAAATAGTTCATTGCTGTTTTGTCACTTACTTGAAGAATAACATCTACAAGGTTTTCTTTGGTATAACCTTGAGCAAAGAAATCAGCAACATTTTCATTACTAGCTTTTCCTCTGTTTTCAGTGATATCAGCTGCTAATTTTACTAAAGCGTTTAGTTTAGCGTTATCACTTGTTCCTTTTCTAATGTCTAGTAATTGCTCGTCGCTAAACCCGTTCATTTTACCAAGTACTAAATGTGCACTTTGGCAATACACACATTCGTTTACCTGACTTACAATAAGGTTTACAGCTTCTTTTTCTTTGTTGTTTAAAGAGGTTTTAGCGTTTTGGTAGTCTAAAAAGCGTTTTAAACCATTATCAGAATATGCTATTGTAGCATAAAGATTTGGAACAAAGCCTAGAGCTTTGTTTAAATTGTCAAAAATTTCTTGATTGTTTTGAGATACTTCTTCTCGTGTTGGAACTTTAAATTCCGTTGCAGTTAAATTTTCCATTTTTTTATATTTTAAATTGTTTGTCATTATTGACACTGCAAATTTGAAGAAGAAAACAATGTGTTAAAATGGACAATTTTCGCCTATGAATGGATAATTTTCTTTTAAGATAATTTTAACTGTTGTATTTTGATTAACAGTGCTTTACGTTTTTTTAAATTGCTAACTTACTGTTGAGTGGATTAAAAAAGACCGATAAATATTTCTTTTGTCCTTTTATCGATTAAATTAGTTTTTTTATGATAAAAGAAGTACTTTAATTTCTTAAATACTTTCTTATATAGTAAGCGGTATTTTTTCAGGTGTTAATTCAACAAAGCGCATTAGAGGGATTAAATATGTTTTTATGAGCAACACAAAGAAAAAATTACTTCTAGAGCTACAGAATTCCTATGGGTTTTCTGAAAATTTTATTGAATCCTTACAGGATGGACTTTTAATTACTGACACCCAAGGGGAAGTTTTAATGGTCAATGCTGCGGCTTGTAGTATAACAGGATTTAATAAAAATGAGTTACTAAATATTAAAACTCCATTTCCATTTTGGCCAAAAAAATATATTAATGAGTTTAACCAGAGGTTTAAAGATTTTCAAGAGGATCATTTAAAACGTGAATTTGAAGCTGTTTATAAGCATAAAAAAGGAGAAGAATTTCCTGTTTTAGTTTTTTTGGCTGCCATAAAAAATACTAAGTCTAAAGTAATAGCTTATCTTAAATATTTTCAATCAATTTCTGATCTTGATTATGATATAGAGTCACTCGAGCTATCTAATAAAGACATTTTTTCGGTTTTAAATTATAGAAAACGATATCTCAATTTAATGCTAGAGCGAAACATTTCCTCGCAAATAGAAAGTACATTAAATAATATTTCTGATGGATTAGTGTCGTTTGACACCAATCTTTGTTACACTTATGCAAACAATAGAGCAGGAGAAATTCTAGGTAAATCACCAAAAGAACTAATAGGAAAGCACGTTTGGACAGTATTTCCTGAAGCTGTAGGTTTGCCAACTTACAACGCATTTTACAAAGCTATTGAGACAAAAGAAACCCAATATTTTGAGGATTATTACGAGCCTTTGAATAAATGGTTTGCCAATAAGGTGTATCCGCATGCTGATGGATTGACTTTGTATTTTATTGACATAACACCACAAAAAATTGCAGAACGTTTAATAGCCAAAAGTGAAAAATACTTAAACAATATTATTAATAAAATAGGAGACCCTGTTTTTGTTAAGGATGAGCATAGTAAAGTTATTTTAGCTAATAATGAGTTTTGTAAAATGTTTGATTCACCTAGAGACTATATAATAGGAAAAACACTTGTAGAAGATGTTGAGCCTGAAGAGGCCGAATTAGCATTAAAAATAGATAGGCATGTTTTAAAGACAGGAGAAGAGAATGTTAATGAAGAAACCTTAACATTAAGAGGAGGAGAAACACAATATTTATCGACTAAAAAAACTCGCTTTTTAGATGAAGAAGGTAATAAGTTTCTTGTTGGAATTATTAGAGATGTTACCAAACAAAAAAAGGCTGAATTAGAAATAAAAGAAGCTAGAGACTATTCTGAATCTTTAATAGAATCAATGAACGAAGGGTTAATTGTGTTCAATATGGAAACCGAAATAACCAAAGTGAATCCTTCGTTTTGTAAGATGTCTGGTTTTACTGAAGAAGAATTGATTGGTCAGCAATGTCCATATCCTTTTTCACCACCAGAAATTGAAGATGAGTCCAACCTTCGTCACGAACAAATAGAAAGAGGAGAAGAACTAAATAATTTTGAAACCATATACATGCGTAAAGACGGAACCCGTTTTAATGTTGATGTAATGGTTTCTAGTATTGAAGACTCTGATGGAACTATAAAATCTTATTTTGGAACAATAATAGATACTACTGAACGAAAAAGAGCAGAACTCGATTTAAGAGCAGCCAAAGAGTTTACTAGTAACCTTGTTATGTCCATGCAAGAAGGTTTAATTATAACTAATCTTGAAGGGGAAGTTATAATGGTTAACGACTCAACTTGTAAAATTCTAGGATACTCCAAAGAAGAATTGGTTGGAATGCAATTACCTTACTCATTTACTAAAAAAGAGGATTACAATAAAATTCTTGTTGATAAAAAAAGAATAGAAGCAGGAGAGTCTCCATCACTTCAATATGAAATTATAAGAAAAAATGGAGAGCAGTTTTTAGCATCATTTTTAACAGGAGCTATTAAAAACGAAACTGGAGAAATTACAGCTTTATTTGGAACAATGAAAGATATTTCAGAGGAAGAAAAAGCTAAAAAAATATTAGAAGAACGTGCAATACAGTCTTCACAAAAAAAAGATGTAATTTTAAAATTAGCTGAATTAGTAGGACACGATTTTAAATCTTCATTAAAGACAATTACTAAACTATCTGCCGAAACATTAAATGTTTGTCGTGTAAGTATTTGGAGTTTTAATGATAATAATAATGCGATACATTGTGAGCAATTATATGAATTAAAATCAAACTCTTATGAAAAAAACTTCACCATAAATTATGAGGACAACCCAAACTATTTTAAGGCTTTAGAAAGCAATAAATCTATTTTAGTGGTTGATGCCCAAAACGATAACATCACCAAGCGGTTTTCAGAAAAATACCTTAAACCTAATAAAATTAAATCGTTAATGGATGTGTTTATAAACAGCACAACTGGGTATTATGGTATAATTTGTTTTGAGCATGTTGGTGAGGAGACTAGAGATTGGACTATTGAAGAACAAGAGTTTGCAAGTTCTATAGCTAATGTGGTGTCCTTAATGGTAGAGAGTTATGAACGTAAAATAGCCGAAGAAACAATAGCGAAAACAAATACTCAGCTTTTAGAGGCTAATAAAGAGTTGAATGAATTAAAAAAGCAGTTAGAACAAGAGAACGTTTATTTAAGAAATGAGTTAGACCTTGTCTTCAATTATGAAGAAATGGTATATGGTAGTGTTGAGTTTAGTAATGTGTTGACAGAAGTAGAGCGTGTTGCTCCAACAAATGCTACTGTATTATTGTTAGGAGAATCTGGTACAGGTAAAGAGCTATTAGCGAGAGCAATTCACAATACAAGTAACCGAAATAATAAACCGTTAATAAAAGTAAACTGTTCAGCTATTCCAAGGGAGTTGATTGAGAGCGAGTTGTTTGGACATAAAAAAGGGTCGTTTACAGGAGCATTTAGTGATAAAGTAGGAAAATTTGAACTTGCTGATGGTGGAACGCTTTTTTTAGATGAAATAGGAGAACTTCCAATAGACATGCAACCTAAAATTTTAAGATTCTTACAAGAAGGCGAAATTGAGGTAGTAGGAGGAGTTGGCTTAAAAAAGCTAGATGTTAGAGTTATTGCAGCTACAAACAGAAACCTTAAAGAAGAAATTGAGAAAAAACAATTTAGGGAAGACTTGTATTTTAGGCTTAACGTGTTCCCTATTAGTATTCCGCCATTGAGAGATCGTAAAGAGGATATTCCTCTATTGGTTGAGCATTTTGTAGATAAATTCAATAAAGCTTATGAAAAGCAAATAAAGTATATTTCTGATGAAGCTATGGCTCAAATGAAGACTTATAATTGGCCTGGGAATATTAGAGAGCTAGAAAACTTAATAGAAAGAGCTGTAATACTAACAAGCACAGAAACTTTAATGATACCAGGTTTTGAAACTTCAACGCAAAAATCAAAACAACGTATCAATAGTAAGGACTTATCTTTAAACTCTGTTTTAAAAGCTCACATATTAGAAGTGTTAGAAAGTTGTAACTGGAAAATTAGTGGTCTAAAAAGCGCTTCAGATGTATTGGGACTAAAACCTAGTACCTTACGTGATAAAATGACCAAACTAGGAATACAAAAACCTTAACGTAATACTCACGGTATTCCGTGAGTATCTTTTCTTTCCATAAAAAAAACACGGTATTCCGACACGTTTTATTTTCATTGAAAAAAACTCAATGTTTTTAAGTGTTTGAAAATCAATGAATTGTATTTGTTTTTCTTTCTGAGGTCATTTTTTGGCATTGGTATTGTCTTAAATGATTCAAATTCAGGATAATGACGAGTGAAATACGAATAGATGATTTTAGATTTAAGGTTGAAGACAATATTATTTATTGTGAGGTAAGTAATAGTTATGACTCTAACCAAACGGAAGCTGCTGTTGAAAAAATCTTCTCTAAAGTAATAGCTTCATTATCAGGAGGAAAATATATGCCTATTATCATAAATATTGAAAATGTAGGGTTTTTTAAAGCTATTAAGATATTTAAGTTTTTAGTGAATAACTCAATACTTAATTCTTTAGTGCTTTCTAAGACATTTTTAGTTGATAGTTATCTTTTAAAAGGAGTGTTAACTGTTTATAGTTTTATGTGTAACCCTATAATTCCAGATAGAGTATTTAAGACGTTAAGGATGGCAATAAGGCATTGCGATAAAAACAATATTATTTTCAACGGATTAAGTTAAAGTATGGATAATCATAAAGTTGTGAAAGTAGGTAATACTAAATTTTGGATTGAAGATGGTATACTTTTTTGTCAATTTTTAAGTACGGATAATTACAGCAAATTAGATTTGAATAAAGTAGAAGAATATATAAAAGCAATTGAAAAAATGTGTCAGGGTAATCCAATGCCTTTTGTTGTAGATATAAGAGGTGTTAAAGGAGCCTTTACACCTGAAGCAGGAAATTTAATGGCTAATTCCCCAATTTTAAAAAGTTTAAGAATTTCTGAAGCTTTTATTCTTAATTCTATTGGCGCAAAACTTTTAATTGCTTCTTATAAAAGAATATACGATTCTACTACACCTCATGGCATTTTCGGTGACATTAGATTAGCAAAACAATATTGTACAGAAACTAAAAATGACTTTTATGGGAGAGAATAAGCTTAAAAATATAATATTATCTCAATTAGAGTCTAACTGTATGGTTACCATAACAGACGATTTAGGAAGAGTAGAGTATGCTAATAATGTTTTTTGTAAAACACTAGAGTATGATAGTGATAAAGTAGTAGGAGAATCGCATACACTTTTTAAGTCTCATTTGCATTCAGATCCTTTGTATAAAGGGTTATGGCGAACTTTAAAAATGGGAAAAACATGGAAAGGTACTCTAAGCGAAACCTTATCTAATGGTAAAGAAATTTGGTTAGATGCAACGATAATTCCATTTAAAACTAAAAAAGAAAAACATACAAGGTATTTAGCAATATATAATGACGTTACCCAATATAAATTAGACAATAAAAACTTAAAAGAAGAAAACATAAAAAGCAAAACACTTTTTAACAATATGCCTGTTTATGTTTTTACAATTACCAAACACGGAAAAATATTAAATGTTAGTAAAGAATGTTACAATAAAAGCATTCAAGATTTGATAAATACATATATTTATGACTATATTAACATTGATTTTTTTGAAGTTTTTAAGAGAAATATTGATTACGTATTCATTAACAAGACTTTAAGTGAATTTGAAAGTTATGACCTTGATGCAAATGGAAAAAAAATAAACTATTCTACACTAGTTTCCCCAAATTTTAATGAACTAGGAATTGTAGTTTCAGCAACTTTAATTATAAAACAAAACCTTAAAAAAAATATTATAAATGAAATAGAAGAATTAAGAGCAAGTACTTTAAAAACCCCAAAGGAGTACTCATCTCTTTAACCCTAAATAACTAACTTTAAAACTCCCTACTTATGAAGTTGAACATTATGTTAATTGACGATAATAAAATTGATTTATTTGTTAGTCAAAAAACAATTGAAAAGGTTGTGCCAGATTGCAATGTGCGAACCTTTGTAAACGCAAATTCTGCGCTTAAGTTTTTGCAAATTCTAGACGGTAAAACTGTTTACCCAACGCTTTCCTTACCAGACATCATTTTACTAGACATTAGTATGCCTTTTATGGATGGTTTTCAATTTTTAGAAGAATTTAAAAAACTAAAGAAGCCTAAAAGGAAAGAGATAAAAATTTATATGCTCTCAGCTACAACTAACCTAAAAGATGTTATAAAGGCAAAAAACGAATTACTCTGTGAAGATTTAATCTACAAGCCTTTAAGAAAAGATCATTTATATAAGGTGTTTTCTAAAATTGAAACCTATTCAAGTAACTGTAAATATCACAAAGAAAATTATAACTCTGATGCTTTAAGAATTACACCTTAACCCAATCTACTTTATTAACTATAGCCTTTTTTTATGAAGAAAAACTACACTAAAATATGTTTTCTTGCTCTTTTTTGCTTTTCGTTTGGGTACTCGCAAATCTCAAATGAAGGAGTATTTGAAATCTCAGCATCAACTGATGTTTATTTTGAAAATGAATACACTAATAAAACAACAGGAACTCATAACAACGATGGTAATTTATACCTAAACAACAACTTTGTAAACAACGGAACTACAACCTCCACTTCAGGAACTACTTATTTTAAAAGTGCGAGTAATCCTTTGTTAAGCATTTCAGGATTATCTAATGAAATTAACTTTTACAACTTAGAAGTTGATGTAACAGCAACTAACACTAAAGGACTTTCAGTAAACGATGGATTTGCTTTAAATGTAGAAAATGCTGTAAATTTTACAAGTGGAGATATTAGACTTGTAGGAGAAGCACAACTAATCCAAGCGCACTCTGGTGTTGATGCTAATACAATTACATCAGGAAAGTTGTTAATTGACCAACAAGGATACTCATCAGCCTATAAGTTTAACTATTGGTCGTCTCCAATTAACAATGGTGGTACATTTTCACTATTAGGCGGAAAGTTTGATGGTACAGATTCTAGTATTAATTCATTTAATCCACAACAAGCTTCATTTAATTCTGGTTCGCCATACAATGGTTTGCCATCAGTAGTTGACGGATCTGATAATGTAATTACACCTTTGACCATTAATACCTATTGGTTGTATCAGTACATGCAAGGTACAGGAGCATATTCTGATTGGGTAAGTTTAGATGAAAACAGCACTTTAAACCCTGGACAAGGTTATACCATGAAAGGGACAAACACTCTATTGTCAGAACAAAATTATGTGTATTATGGTGCGCCAAATAATGGAGATTATTCGTTTGCAATAAACTCAGGAGAGCAATCATTGTTAGGGAATCCGTATCCTTCTGCACTTGATTCTGAAAAGTTTATTAATGATAATATTTTACTTCTAGATGCGCTTTACTTTTGGGTTGATGGAGGATCAACTTCTCATGCTTTAACCGATTATTTAGGAGGTTATGCAATAAGAAATTTAACAGGAGGTACACCTCCTTCAATAGCATCACCTTTAATAAGTGGACTAGGTAGCTCAGGTAGTGTTACAGCTCCAAAACAATATGTGCCAGTTGGTCAGGGCTTTTTTGTTGAAGCTTATGGTACAGGTTCTATTGTGTTTAATAACTCTCAAAGAGCATTTAAGTCTGAAGTAGTTGAAGAGTCTATTTTTTATAGTACAACAGATAGTAACCAGCAAGAATCAGTTAAACAATACATTAGACTAGGTTACGAAGATCCAGAAGGATTTCACAGGCAATTACTACTTGGTTTTTTACCAAACTCACCAGCTGATATAAACTATAACTTGGGTTATGATGCACTGCTAAATAGACATAGAGAAGATGATATGTTTTTTATTATTGATAACGACTTAACTAAAAAATATGCAATTCAAGGTTTAGATGATTATCAAAATACGTTAGAGTTCCCTATAGGTATTTTAATTTCTGAAAATGGAACACATAATATCATGATTGATGCTCTTGAAAACTTTTCTGATAAATGTTTATTTAAAAGATAATGTATTAAACACTACTCATAATTTAACCGAGTCTAGCTACAGTGTTAATTTACCAATAGGCGAATATTTAGATAGATTTTCAATAGTATTTATGCCGCAAGCAACTTTATCTAATAATGACAACGATATTGAAAATGTCAAAATTTATTATGATGGTAATGAGCATATAATTATAAGCAATGCAAATAGAGTAGAACTTAAATCTATAAAAGTATTTAATGTATTAGGTCAAGAAATATTAGCCTTAAATAAGGGCCTTAATAATAAAACAAACATATCAATTCCATTTAGTGAAAGTGATGGAGTTTATATTGTACAGATAGAAACAATTAATAGCAAACACACCCAAAAAATCTTAAACTACTAGTTATGAAAAAAATAAAATTTATAATCTCTATTATAACCTTATGCATAGGTTTTAATTACAACGGTTTTTCTCAAGTTGGAATTGGAACAACCAATCCAGATCCTTCTTCAATGTTAGATATAAGCTCTACGGAAAAAGGAATGTTAACACCACGAATGACCACTACTCAAAGAACTGCAATTTCTAGTCCAGCTGAAGGGCTTTTGGTATTCGATACCGATGAAAATGTGTTTTATTTTTATAATGGAGGAAGTTGGTTGCCATTAGAGGGAGCAGAAACTAGAACTAATTATAAGTTGGTTAAAAGTGTTGCTGATTTATCTGATGAATTATCAGGTGGAAAATATGTTTTAAACGAAAATTACTTATATGAAATCAACGGAACAATACTAATAGATAACCCAATAGATTTAAATGGAGCATATATTGAAGGACATGACACAGGAGAAGATATTCTTGTAAATAATACAGGTTCAGCTTTGTTTAGTGGTAGTAAAGGTGGACGTATTAAAGATGTTGTGATTAGTGGTAATGGACAACAAGTTTTTGATATCACAGGGTCTGGAGCAGAAAGTGTTGTTGGATATAGTGTAATTATTAATGGAGCATCTTCAATAGGAACATTAAGTAACTTAGGTATAGTATATTTTGAGGTGTTTCAGCTCATTAACTCTAGTGATGGTATTGATGCTTCAAATATCACGTCTTTGTATATGGATAAAGTGTTTTGGACTGATACTAATTCAGGTACTTTTTTAACTCTTTCAGGTGCTTTTGATAATTTGCAATTGGCTAATGGAAGAGTTGTAGCTGATTCAGGAGAAACAGGAATTGATTTAAGTGCAAACCCTACAATTAATATTTCTGCTTCGCTTTCTGAAATAAGTTTTACAGGTGCAGGAACAAGAGTGAACCCATATACAGTAGGAACATATCCTGGTTATAACTTCACTACAGCTTGGGATGTGGATTGTCCAGGAATTCAATTAGAAACTGATAATGTAGCAAGTGGAGATATACATCTAGATGCACCAATTGGTAGTGGCTTTGAAACAGATTTTGGGTCAATAGGATCAGGAGTTGAGACAAAGCTTGTAGGAACCTCAACATCTAATAACTTATTTAGATTTAGTGCTCCTGTTGATAATAGAATTGTTTATGATGGTGTTAAGACTAGAAACTTTCACATATCATCTAGTATTTCTTTTCAAGGTGATAACAATAACTCAATTTATATCTTCTATATAGCAAAAAATGGAAGTGTTTTAGAAGATACCAAAGTTTATAGAGAAATTGGAGCAAATAATGATGTAGGAGCTGTGTCTGTTGTGGGTTCAGTTGAATTGTCTCAAGGCGATTACATAGAGGTTTGGGCCGAAAAATTCTCTGGAGGAGGTAGTTTGCTTGTGGTTTCTTTAAACCTAATAGCTCAATAATAAAGTAAGTGTTTTTTTGAATTGATTAGTAGAGAAGTCTCCTTTTTGTATTAAAAGGAGGCTTTTTTAAAATGAGGATTTTCGTAATTAGGATTAATAATTCCTTTTAAACTAAAAATCACAAAATGATTTAAAAGCTCATCATTACTGTAAGTGTCAAAAAGCGTATTGTCTTTAAAAGCAATTTCTTCAAACCTCTTAAAATACAACTCACAAAACAATTTTATATTCACATCACTACTAATAAACTTAAATACTTGAGCTTTTTGTAGTAGCCCATAAACAATTTCGTTTACAAACTCATCTCTAAAATCATCAAAGACTTTATTGGCTTCAGGGTAATATTTTTTTAAGCCAAAAATAAACGAAGGTTTAAAGTGTTTTAAATACTCAAACCCTCGTTTGTACAATAGTATAATACAAGAAAGAGGGTCTTGTTCTTTAGCTATTATTTCCTTTATATTTTCATTAAAAGAGTCTATCAAACACGTAACACTAGCTATAACAAGCTCCTCTTTACTACTGTAATATTTGTAAATAGTTTTTTTTGAAATACCCAAACAGTGCGCCAACTCGTCCATAGTAAAACGCTTGCTTCCAAAGGTGGTAAAATTAGCCACCGAACATTCCAAAAGTTCTTCTTTACTTATCATTATTATTTCCAGCCACCACCAAGTGCTTCATACAAATTAACAACACTTAATAACTGCTGTAGTTTATTATCAATAACATTCAATTCAGCATTTAAAGCGCTTTCTCTTGCAGTTAATAGGTCTAAGTAATTTGCATAACCATTTTTAAGTAATTCCTCAGAATTTGCTTCAGCTTGTCGTAGCGCTTCAACTTCATTTTGCCTGTATTCAAATTTTTCAGTTTCAGCATCATAATCGTATAATGCATTTGATACTTCGTTACCAGCTGTTAGTAAAGTCTTTTTAAAGTTTAATAAGGCTTGTTCTTGTTGAGAAACAGCTACTTCATGCTGAGTTTTAATTTGTCTCTTGTTAAATATTGGCTGTGTTAATCCTCCAACAAGAGTAGCGAACAATGAATTGGCATTAAATAATTCATCTAATTCTAAACTTTGAAATCCGCCACTTGCTGTTAAGGTTAACGATGGGTAAAAATTACTTCTAGCAACATTGGTTAATTCAAAGGCATTAATTAAACTATATTCGGCAGCAATAACATCAGGTCTGTTGCTAAGTAGAGTAGCAGGAATACCTAACTTAATATCAGCATTTAACTGCTGTTGAGTTAATGCACTTCGGTTAACAGTTTCTGCTGGTCTTCCTAATAATAAATTAAAAGCATTTTCAGTTTTAAAAATAGCAACTTCCAAATCTACTTTTAGTGCTTTTGCATTATTGTATTGTGCTATATTTTGGTCCACTGCAACTTGAGTCACTTGTCCAGCATCTTTAAGCGCTTTAATGGTGTACACACTGCTATCTCTTGTTGCAATAGTTTGATTTGTAATTTCCAATTGAGCATCTAAAGCTAACAATTGGTAGTAGGTTGAAGCAATAGCTGAAACTAATTGTGTTTTAACAGCTTGATGAGCTGCAACTGTTTGTAAATAGCTAGCTTCGCCAGCACGTTTATTACTTCTTATCTTTCCCCAAATGTCAGCTTCCCAAGATAAACTTCCTGAAAGTTCATATTGATCTAAAGATGAAAACAAACCACCAAACTGACTGTTTTCAGATAACTCTTGATGGGTTACCTGTGCATTTGCGTTTAATGTTGGAAAATAACCAGCTTTACCTTGTTTCATGTAAGCTTCAGCAGCAGCTATTTGTTGAATAGCCACACGAATGTCCAAGTTGTTTTGAAGACCTTCTTCAATATATTGTTTTAAGTAAGTGTCAGAGAACATATCTTTCCATGATACATCTGCCATAGACAAACTATCTTGTGGTAAGTTATCAGTTCTGTACAAATGTTCTGTTTCATCTAATTCAGGACGTGTATAGTCCTTTGCAACAAAACAGCTTTGTAAAGTTGTGGCCATAACGACCACAACTAAGGTTTTATTTATTATAGAGTTCATAATTAATTAAGCTTCTTTAGTTTCAATAACGGATTTACGCGATACTTTTTCTTGTAACCATTGGAAAAAGATGAATAAAATTGGGATAACAAATACACCTAATAGGGTTCCTATTAACATACCACCAGCTGCACCTGTACCAATAGAATTGTTTCCTTCGGCACCAACACCTTTGGCTAATACTAGCGGCATTAACCCAAGTATAAAGGCGAATGATGTCATTAAAATTGGTCGTAAACGTGCTTTGGCACCATGAATAGCTGCATCTACTATACCTTCACCTTGTTTACGTCTTTGCAATGCAAACTCAACAATAAGTATGGCGTTTTTAGCCAACAAACCAACCAGCATTATCAGTGCAATTTGGAAGTAAATATTGTTTTCCAACCCGAAGAATTTTGTACTTATATACGCACCAAATACACCAAATGGTAGCGATAATAAAACCGAAAATGGTAAAATATAACTCTCGTACTGCGCACTTAATAAGAAATACACAAACAGAATACTTAAGATGAAAATAAACGTAGTTTGGTTACCTGCATTTACCTCTTCTCGTGTTAAACCAGAATATGCAACGGTGTAATTACTTGGTAATTTTGCTACTTCTTCTTCAATCACTCTAATGGCATCACCTGTACTAAATCCAGGATTAGTTGCACCTGTTATATTTGTTGAATTAAATAGGTTGAAACGCGTTACCGATTGCGGACCATACACACGTTTTAAGGTTACAAACTGTGTAATTGGCGTCATTTCACCAGAACTTGTTCTCACATACATACTGTTAAGGTCGTTTTCATCTGCTCTGTCTTCTGGTAACGATTGAATGTATACACGATACTGTTTACCAAATCGACTAAAATCTGAAGCGTAAATTCCACCAATATAACCTTGAAGCGTCCCGAAAATGCTGTTAATAGCCACACCTTTTTCTTTTGCTAAAGGCACATTAACTTCCATTTCGTATTGCGGATAATTAGTATTGAATGCTGATTGCGCATACTGAATTTCAGGATGACTCATTAAGGCTGCTGCAAATTCTTGGTTTGCTTTATCTAAATCGGTAAACTCACCACCAAATTTATCTAATAAATTCACCTCAAAACCAGCTGAGTTACCAAAACCACGAATACTTGGTGGCGAGAAGAAAATAATTTTTGCTTCTGGAATGGTAGCCGCAATACCAAATAATTTACCAGTTATGGCTTGTGCAGATAAGGCTTCTGATTCTCTTTCAGACCAATCGTCTAACTTCACGAAACCAATACCAAAGTTACTACCAGCACCACTAATTAAGCTTCGTCCTTTAACAAAACTAGCATCTGTAACACCATCAATGTCTTTAATTTTTGCATATAATTCTTTTGTTACTGCTTCGGTACGGTCTAATGATGCACCTGCAGGTAATTCTATGTTAGCGAAAATAATTCCTCTATCTTCATTTGGCACAAATCCTGTTGGTGTTGTTGTTGCAGCCCAGTAAATACCTACACCAGCAATGATTAATAGCATCACTGATACAAACTTGTTTTTATATAAAAACTGTAGTGACTTTCCGTATTTATTTACCGTTGCGTCAAATCCTCTATTAAACAACGTGTAGAATTTTTGAAGTGCATTTTTTCCTTTTAATTCTTCATCGTCTTTATGTTCTTTTAATAACAATGCGCATAATGCAGGACTTAACGTTAAGGCGTTTACTGCTGAAATTAAAATGGCTATAATTAAAGTAACACCAAACTGCTCGTAAAATACACCTGTAGGACCAGTTACAAAAGTTACCGGAATAAATACCGCTGCCATTACCAGTGTAATAGAAATAATAGCACCCGAAATTTCACTCATAGCCTTTAAAGTGGCGCTTTTCGGTTTTTTCTCACCACTATCCATTTTGGCGTGTACTGCTTCTACTACAACAATGGCATCATCTACCACAATACCAATAGCCAGCACTAATGCGAAAAGCGTTAATAGGTTTATGGAATAGCCAAAGACATTCAAGAAAAAGAAGGTACCAATAATCGAGACTGGTACTGCAATTGCAGGAATTAATGTAGAGCGGAAATCTTGCAAGAAGATAAATACCACTAAGAACACCAGTAAAAAGGCTTCTAAAAGTGTGCTAATTACTTTGTCCATAGATGCGTTTAAGAATAAACTTGTATCGTAAGGCACAAAGAAGTTTAAGCCATCAGGCAAACCTTGTTCTACATCGTCTAAAGTGGTTTTAATGTTTTCAATAATTTCGGCAGCGTTAGATCCTTTGGTTTGGAAAATTCCCATAAATACTGCTGGATGTCCTAAACTTGTAGCGTTAGATGAATAGGATTGCGCATCTAATTCGATATCTGCTACATCTTTTAAGCGTAAATATTCGCCATTTCCTAAGGCTTTAATTATAATATCTGCATATTGACTTTCTTGTTTAAATCGACCACTATACTTTAAAATATAAGAGAACGATTCACCATTATTTTCACCTAAAGCACCAGCTGCAGCTTCTATATTCTGCTCGTTTAAAGCAGCTGTAATATCTGATGGAATTAAGTTATAAGCTGCTAATTTTTCAGGTTTTAACCAAACACGCATTGCGTAATCTTGTTGCGAAAATACAGATACATCACCAACACCTTTAATACGCTGCATAGCAGGAATTACGTTTATTTTTAAGTAATTCTGAATAAAAGTAGCATCATAATCTTCACTATCAGAATACATAGCAATAAACATTAATGCACTAGTTTCTTGCTTTTGCGTTACAATACCAGTTTGGATAACTTCTGAAGGTAACAACGGATTTGCACGAGCTACACGGTTTTGAACATTTACCGCAGCAATGTCTGCATCCATAGTTTGGTCGAAATACACGGTAATTTCGGCAGTACCATTGTTTGATGCTGTAGAGGTAATGTACGTCATACCTTCTACACCATTAATTTGCTCTTCAATAGGCACAATAACACTCTCTAAAACGGTTTCAGCGTTGGCACCTGTATAGTTTGCTGTAACTTTAATAGTTGGAGGTGCAATATCTGGATATTCCTCTATTGGAAGGGATGTTATACTGATAACACCGAGTACAACTATAATAATAGAGATTACTGTTGAAAGGACAGGTCTTTCAATAAATGTTTTTAACATAACTAATAAATATGTTTATAAAATGATTTTAGTTTTTAAATAAGGTAGCTACTTTTTTTGTGGCTTCGCTAAATGGAATTTCTTGTGGTGCTATTGCCATACCATCACGTAATTTTGAAACACCTGAAGCTACAATTTTTGTATTAGCATCTATACCAGATTTAACTACATATAAGTTATCTACTTTGGCTTCAATTTCAATAATTTTACTGCTCACTTTGTTGTCTTCACTTAAAGTATAAATCATTACTTTTCCTTGTTGCTCATAAGTTGCAGACTGTGGTACAACTACAGCATTGTCATAAGTTGAAGGAATACGTATTTTACCACTATTTCCATTGGTTAATAACTCGTTTGGATTATTAAAAGCAGCTCTTACTTTAATGGTACCTGTTGTTTCGCTAATTTGACCAGTACTGGTTTGAATACGACCTTTTTCAGAATATATATCGCCATTTGCCAATACTAAACTAACGTCTGGCGAATTTTTGATACGCTCAGCTTTTGTTTGACCTTTCATTCGTTTTAAATGGTCTATGTATTGTGCTTCGTTTAAAGTGAAAAACGCATAGACTTTACTAATATCGCTAACCGTTGTTAGTGGTGTTCCATCAGCAGCACTTACTAAAGCACCTTCTCTAAAATTGATTGAACCTACGTAACCATCTACTGGACTCTTTACGGTTGCATAACTAATATTAGCTACAATGCTGCTATAATTAGCTTTGGCTTGAGCTAAATTGGCTTTAGCAGTTTCTAACTGTACTGAGCTAATAATGTTCTTTTCAACTAAAGGTTTAAGTTTATCTACTTCGACTTGAGCTACATTTACTTGTGCTTTTGCTGCCTCGGCATCTTGACTTAAAGATTGTGTTTCTAATCTAAAAAGAGGTTGACCTTTGCGTACTCTAGAACCTTCGTCTACCAATACTTTTTGAACGTAACCCGAAGTTTTCGCACGCACATCACTGTTTACAATACCTTCTATGTTTACAGGGTATTCATTATAGCCTTCTACTGTTTGCGTTTGAATTTGCGTTACTGGAAATGGTAAGGCTTGTTGCTGTTGTGGTGCAGCTGCTTGGGTATTGTCTTTATTACCACAGCTAACCATGACTAGAAACACACTGGCTAAGGTTAATATTGATGCTATTTTATTTGTTTTCATTGTCTTAAAGGTTAAATTTATGTTTAATTAGGTTTTCTTTTAAAATTTCTATCGAAGCTGAAGCATCTTGAACGAATCTTAAATAATCATTATGAAAGGTTAGGTCAAATTTTTCATCTTCATCTGTAATATGCTCGTTAATTGTTTCTTTGTATGCTTTCATTTCTTTATGAAGTGTAGCAACTTCTTCCCATTCTTTAATCATTTCATTAATATGATGTAAAACAGAATCTTTATTAATGATGAAATACTTTTTTCTGTCACCAGTTTTAGTGAAGTATTCAATCTTTTTTAAATCTTGTAAGTGATTTAGGTGAGTAGAAATAGTGCTTTTACTTGCACACAATACTTCTACCATCTCATCGAAAGTAGAACCTCGTTTACCAGTTAAAATCACGTACGACATTATACGTGCAGCAACTGGAGCAAGTTTTTCGCGACTTTCTAAGTGTACACCAAGTTTTTCAACTAGTGCCATTTTTTTGCTACATATATCTTTCGTCATAATACTATTTTAAAAAATTATGATGCAAAAATATATCAAGTTCGGAACAATCCGAACTAAACGAAGTTAAACAATTGTTAAATAAATTATAGAGTTGTTAAAATAACTTGACAAGTATAGCATTGACCAATGATTGTGTAATTTGAGAGTTGTGTTTTTTTATTTGTATACTTGTGTAACTAATAATATAAATTGGAGTGAAAATTAAAACCTATATACTTTCTTTTTTTCTTATAGCTATACAGTATAGTGTTTGCTTTTCTCAAGATGAATTGCCTCCAATTGAAGTATTTACTACCAAAGATTACAATGCTGGAAATCAAAATTGGTCAATCACCCAAGCAGATAATAGATATGTATATGTAGCAAATAATAAAGGTCTTCTAGAGTTTAATGGAGCAGTATGGACACTTTATAATTCACCTAACGAAACTGTTATGCGTTCAGTAAAAGCTATTAATGAGCGTATTTATACAGGTTGTTATATGGAATTTGGTTATTGGTCGCATAATCAATTTGGAACTTTAGATTATACCTCAATATCTAAAACCTTACAGCAACCACTTATTGAAGACGAACAGTTTTGGAACATCATAGGAGTTGATGATTGGGTATTGTTTCAGTCTTTAAATAGAATTTACATTTATAATATTTCAAACCAAACAATAAAGGTTATTGAATGCGAAACTGAAATTGTTAAAATGTACAAGGTAGGTAATAGTATTTACTTTCAGAAGTATGGCAAAGGTTTATTCAAGTTAGAAAACGGTTTACCTAAATTAGTAAGTAACAATGAAGTATTGAAGAGTAGTAGGATAGTAAATGTATTTCAACAAGGGCAATCATTGTTGATACATACGCAATCAGAAGGATTATTTGTTTACAATAATGATGAATTGAGAAAATGGAATATTCCTGCCAACGTTCAATTATCAAATTTCACGATTTATAGTAGCATTCAGCTTAAGGATAACAGTTTTGCTTTAGGAACAATATCAAACGGTTTATTGCATTTAACCGAAAATGGTATAATTAATTATTCCATAAGTCACGAAGATGGTTTGGGTAATAATACTGTATTATCTTTAATGGAAGATGTGGATAACAATATATGGCTTGGTCTAGATAATGGTGTTAACTGTGTTAATATTACTTCTCCGTTTAGAATTTACAATGATATAAAAGGCGATTTAGGAACTGTGTATTGTTCTGCAGTTTACAATGGAAACCTTTATTTAGGAACTAATCAAGGGCTTTTCTACAAAAAAGAAGATAGCAGCGAAGCGTTTAAATTTATTAAAGGTACTAAAGGACAGGTTTGGTGTTTAAGAGTTGTAAATGACCAATTATTTTGTGGTCATAATATGGGAACTTATGTAGTAGAAAATGATTCAGCACAATTAGTTTCCAATGTGCAAGGTACTTGGGATATTCAACCTATTAAAGATGCTGAAAACCTACTGTTACAAGGAAATTATAATGGGTTGAACATTTTAGAGAAAACATCATTAGGTTGGACTTTCAGGAATAAAATAGAAGGATTTAATAATTCATCTAAGTATTTTGAGCAATCACAAAATAATGAGATTCTAGTAAGTCATGAGTACAAAGGAGTTTTTAAAATAAAAGTTGACGAAACCTTAACCAAAGTTATTAAACTCACAAAAGATAGTACTGTAGATAAAGGCTATAATTCTAGTCTAGTAAAATTTAACAATTCAATTTATTATGCCTATAAAAAAGGGGTTTTTAAATATGATTCTGAAAACAGTACATTTCAAAGAGATTCTATATACAGTAAGTTATTTAATGAGCAAAACTACACTTCAGGAAAGTTGATTGCGCATCAAAACACGAATAGGCTTTGGAGTTTTTCTGATAAGGAACTTAACTATCTTACACCCGGGAAATTAAGTCATATCCCAGAAATACATTCAATTGCTTTACCAAGTTCTTTAAGAAATGAAATGACAGGTTATGAGAATATATCTTACTTGTATGGTCAAAAATACCTTTTAGGGTCTTCATCAGGATATATTGTAGTTGATTTAGAAAAGCTTAAAGAACGAAAGTTTAAAATAGACATCAACACAATAAAAATGAGTGCTCTTGATGGAGACCAAAGTGCTATAGATAAATCTGTGTCAGGAAATTTTGAAAATAAAGAAAACAACATAACATTCTCGTATAGTATTTCCGAATTCAACCGTTATTCTGAGGCAGAGTATCAATATCAGCTTATGGGAATTTATGATAATTGGAGTTCGTGGAGTAACTATTCTGAAGAGTCTTTCAAAAACTTACCCTACGGAAACTATACTTTTAATGTAAGAGGAAGAGTAGGTAATACTATTACAACTAATGTAGCGTCTTATAATTTTACAATTGCAAAGCCTTGGTATATAACCAATACAATGATCGTTTTATATGTGTTTAGTGTTGCGCTTTTTTCATTCTTTATGCATAATGTATATAAAAACTATTACAAAAAGCAACGTGAAAAACTATTAGAAAGGACTCAACGCGAATTAGATCTTAAGAAATTAGAAAATGAACAACAGCTTATGGCTTTTAAGAACGAAAAGCTACAACAAGACATTGATAATAAAAACCGAGAGCTGGCTATTTCTACAATGAGTTTGATAAAGAAAAATGAGTTTTTAAATAACATTAAAGATGAACTTAAAGCTGCCCAAGAAGGAAAGGGTTTAAAACCTGTTATTAAAATCATTGATAAAAACCTTAATAATACAGACGATTGGAAACTCTTCCAGGAAGCCTTTAATAATGCTGATAAAGATTTTCTTAAGAAGATTAAAGCTAAACACCCATCACTTACTCCAAACGATTTAAGATTATGTGCTTATTTGCGACTAAATTTAAGTTCAAAAGAAATAGCACCTTTACTAAATATTTCTCCTAGAAGTGTAGAAGTAAAACGATACAGGCTTCGCAAAAAAATGGAATTAGAGCATGATGTGAGCTTAACAAATTATATCTTGGATTTATAACACCCAAACAAATAGTTAAAATACCTATACATTACCACAACATTTTATGCAAATAGCTAATCTACAACGATGTAGTTTGGTGTTTTGTAATGCTTCTAAAACCTAACAACAGTAAGGGTTTTTTGTCAAATTCGTAAAAAAATGTGATTTTTTTTGATTTGTATGTTTTTTGTAGCGTGCGTTTTTGATAATTTATTAGTGTAATGTGATAATTTTACCATACAACTAATATTCAATCTATATGAAAAAAACATACTTCATTGCTTTTATTGCCTTATTTATGTTTTCCGCATTTTCTTATGCGCAAACAATTAACGTAAAAGGTAATGTAAAAGATGTAGCAACAAATGCACCACTACCAGGTGTAAATATTGTTGTTAAAAACACAGCAAAAGGTGCTTCGACCGATTTTGATGGAAATTTCTCAATTAACGATGTGCCAATTAATTCAATTTTAGTAGTTACTTATTTAGGGTATCAAACTCAAGAAGTAACTATAACAAGTAGTCAAGAAATCTCAATTCTTTTAGTTGAAGATGCCGAATCTTTAGACGAGGTAGTGGTTATTGGTTACGGAACACAAAAGAGAAAAGATGTAACAGGAGCTGTGTCTCTAGTATCATCTGAAACTTTAGAAGATTTAAAACCTGTAGATGCAGCAATAGCACTTCAAGGTACATCTTCAGGTGTTACTGTTAACTCGCCTTCGGGTTCTCCAGGAGCTGAGTTTAATATTATAATTAGAGGTATTAGCTCTAATGGTAGTAACAAGCCACTTTACATTGTTGATGGTTATGAGGTGTCATCCTTTAACACTATAAGTCCAAATGATATTGAATCGATAACAGTGTTAAAAGATGCTCAAGCAGCTATTTATGGTATTAAAGGAGCAAATGGTGTCGTTTTAATTACTACAAAGTCAGGTAAGAAAAATTCAGCACCAAAGTTTTCATATAATGCATATACAGGAACTCAAGAGACAACACGTACACTTCCTTACTTAAATGCTACAGAGTATGCTTTATTACTTAATGAAAGTTATGCTGCTAATGGGCAAGCGTTACCTTATCCTAATGTTTCAGGATTAGGAGCCGGAACTGATTGGCAAGACGAAGTATTTAGTAATGCACCTATAACTAACCATAATGTTAGTTTGTCTGGTGGTGGTGAAAAAATTACTTACTATGTTGGAGCTTCGCGTTTGGAGCAAGATGGTATAGTAGCTAGAGATAAATCTGATTTTGTTAGAAACAACATCAAGATTAACCTAGGAATAGATATTTCTAAAAAATTCAAGTTTACAACTAATGCCAATTATTTTACAGCATCAAGTAGAGGGTTTTCAGAGAACGCTTTAGGTTCGGTATTATTCAATGCTTTAAACTATGCGCCAACTTTTAATGTAGATGAAGAAGATTGGAATGGTACTTTAGGAAACGAAGTTATTAATCCACTGTCACAAATAAGAAATACTTATAACAGTTACAACGGAACTAATATTGAAGGTAATTTTCAGTTAGAATACAAACCTTTAAAAGAATTGACCGTGACCTCAAGAATTGGATACAAAGTATATTCTGATAAAGGAAAATCGTTTGCTCCAATTGTTGAGTACGGAACAGGAAAAGTATTTAACAATCCTAGAAGTAGAGTTGACCAATCGAGAAACCACTACAACTCTTATACTTGGGAAACATTCATTAATTACGATAAAACATTTGCCGATAAGCACCACGCAACAGTAACATTGGGTACAAGTGCTCAAAGAAATTGGGGAGATGGTTTAAGCGCAAGCGGATTTGATGTACCAAATAACTCTTGGGAATTTGCAGATATAAGTTTAACACCAGGATTAAGTGATGCAAAATCAAATGCTTCTTATGTTTACGATAACAGGCTAACATCTTACTTTGGAAGACTGCAATACGATTATATGGGCAAATACTTATTGTCTGCAATGGTTCGTAGAGATGCTGCTTCAGATTTTTCTCCAGAAAATAGAGTAGACTACTTTAAGTCTGTAACTGCTGGTTGGAAAATTTCTGATGAACCATTTATGGAAGATTCTGAAGTAATAGATTTCTTAAAATTAAGAGCTAGTTATGGTACACTTGGTAATAATGTTGGAGCCGATTTATACCGAGCTTTATTAAATGGTGAAGCTACTTATGTAATGGATGGAGCTTTAGTAACAGGAGTTGCAAATGGTAGATTACCAAATCCTAATGCGCAATGGGAAACAGCAGAAAAGCTAGATGTAGGTTTTGATATTACATTACTTAACAACAAAGTAGACATTACAGCAGATTATTTTGTTGAAGATAGAGAAGATCTGCTTATAGGAGGTTTACCAGTTTCAGGTATTTTAGGAACTGCTGCTCCAGGAGGAGGAAACCCAACGGTTAATGCAGGAACAACACGTAGTAAAGGGTTTGAATTTAGTATTGGTTATAAAGATGACTTTTCTGATAACTTAAGTTTTGCTGCTAATTTCAACTTTACTAATGTAAAAGGAGAAGTAATTTCAATCAATGGAGATGTTATTCCTGAAGGAGGCGCTTTTGGCGTGGGTCAATTAGCACCATCAAGAATGGAAGTAGGACAACCAATAGGATATTTTTATGGATTAAAAACAGATGGAATATTTCAAAACCAAGCTGAAGTTGAAGCACATCCTTCACAATTGGCTTTAGGAGCTGAAGCTGCTCCAGGAGATATTCGTTATGCAGATGTTAATGGTGATGGAGTTATCGATTTTGATGATAGAACTTATTTAGGAAAACCGCAAGCAGACTATTACATGGGATTGAATTTAAGTGTAAACTTCAAGAATTTTGATCTTGCAACCTATATGTATGCTGAAGTTGGAAAAGAAATGGTTAG
Organism: Gaetbulibacter jejuensis; assembly: GCF_039524015.1. Classification (NCBI taxonomy): domain Bacteria; kingdom Pseudomonadati; phylum Bacteroidota; class Flavobacteriia; order Flavobacteriales; family Flavobacteriaceae; genus Gaetbulibacter; species Gaetbulibacter jejuensis. The sequence continues at coordinate 440,655 of NZ_BAAAGF010000002.1, forward strand.
AAACTACGAGAGGTCTCAACCTAATGTAAACCGTTCTAATTTATACCTTAATAGATGGAGAGGTGAAGGTACTAGTAATACAGTACCTAGAGTTACAACTGCCTCAACAACTAACAGATTATTCTCTGATTTTTATGTGGAAGATGCATCATTCTTGAGAATTCAAAACATCCAATTAGGATATTCATTACCTGATAATGTTTTAGAAAAAATAGGAATGAGTAAATTCAGAATTTATGCAGCGGTAAACAATGCATTTACATTTACTGAATACTCAGGGTATGATCCTGCAGCTACTTCTGGAGATGCAATTGGAGGAGGAATCGACTACGGGTTTTACCCAATATCAAGACAGTATTTATTAGGGTTAAATCTTTCACTATAAAAAAATGATTAAAATGAAAACATACTTAAGAAAAATTAAAAAACTGTCACTTTTAATCGTTATGGGTTTAGCCATTAATGCTTGTGGTGACGACTATTTAGAAGATGTATCGACATATAACATAGATTCTGAAAACTATTTCAATTCAGAAGACGATTATTACAATGCCTTGATAGCAGTTTACGATATACTTCAATCTACCTATGCTAATGTTATTTTAGGAGAAATAGCTTCTAATAATACTTTATGTGGAGGAGAGAGTGCTACTGACGTTGTTGGGTGGCAACAAATTGACGATATGATTCATACACCAGTAAACAGTAACCTAAGAGATATATGGAACTGGATGTATGCAGGTGTTAATCGTGCAAATTATATTCTAGAATTTCAAGATAAAACCGATTTTGAAGGTAGAGAAACAATAATTGCTGAAGCAAGATTTTTAAGAGCTTATTTCAATTTTGAATTAGTAAAATGGTTTGGTCCCATTCCAATTAAGGAATCAAGATTTCAATTAGGTGATGAAACTACAATACCAAGGTCACCAGTTGAAGATGTCTATGCACTTATTGAAACCGATTTAATCTACGCAGTAAATAATCTTACTTACACTGCACCACAAACAGGAAGAGCAACTAAAGGTTCAGCACAAGCATTATTAGGAAAAGTGTATTTATATCAAGATAAGTTTCAAGAAGCAGCAAATGTATTAGACCTTTTAATTATGGATGGACCGTATGATTTGGTTACCGACTATGATACCATTTTTGAGATGGAAGGCGAAAACGGAATTGAGTCAGTGTTTGAAGTTCAATATACTGATGTTGAAGGAGCAGGATTCGATTGTTTACAGTGTAGCGAAGGTAATGTTGCAGTTGGTTTTAGTGGAGTAAGAAACTATAGTGGCCCACTGTTTACACCAGGATTTAGCTTTAATGTTCCTGTTCAAGAAGCTGTTGACGAGTTTGAAGATGGTGACTTAAGAAAAGACGTTGCAATTTTAGATATCCAAGCATGGGCAGATGAAACAGGAGCTACTTATGGTACAGGTTATGAGCATACAGGCTATTTCAACAGAAAGTATTTACCTAGAACTAGAAGTACTGAAGCAGCAGGAGATTTAAACCTAACAAACCCTAATAATTACAGAGCAATTCGTTTTGCTGATGTGTTATTAATGGCTGCAGAAGCTTTTAACAGAGGAAATATCAATGATACTAAAGCTCAAAATTTCCTTAATAGAGTAAGACAAAGAGCCTTTGGTGATACAGAGCATAATGTTACAGCAACAGGAGACGCTTTAACACAAGCTATTTATCATGAAAGACGCGTAGAATTAATAGGTGAAGGGCATCACTTCTTTGATTTGGTAAGAACAGGAAGAGGTACTGAAATACCAGGATTTACAGCTAATAAGAACGAATTATTTCCTATTCCATTACAAGAGATTCAATTCTCAAACGGAAATTGGGAACAAAACCCAGGATACTAAAATATAAGACTATGAAAATTTTAAAGTACACACTTGGCTTATCGCTCATTGTCCTTACATTATTTGGATGTACTAGTGATGATGATAATACAGATTTTGTCAATCAAATTGAAGCGCCAACAAATGTTTCGGCATCTGTAAGAGTAACACAAGACAACACAGGATTAGTTACCATAACACCTTTAGCAGAAGGTGTAACAACCTTTAACATTGGTTTTGGTGATAATTCAGAACCTTCAGGAGTTATCCTACCAGGAGGAAGTGTAGACCATATTTACGAAGAAGGAACTTACGAAGCAACAATAACTGCTAACGGACTTAATGGTTTATCAACTACTATCACACAACAAATTGTAGTGTCATTTCAAGCTCCAGAGATTTTAGAAGTTATTATAGAAAACGATTCAGCATTATCAAAAACAGTTAACGTAACTGTTACTGCAGATTATGCAATGTTTTATGAAGTTGATTTTGGAGAAGATGATTCAACTGAGCCATCTTCAGCCAATATAGGTGAAACTATTTCTTACACTTACCAAGAAGCTGGTATTTACACCATTACTATTGAAGCAATGGGAGCAGCTATTGAAACAACTACATATTCAGAAGACTTTGAAGTTACAGCTATTTTACAACCATTAGCATCGGCACCAACACCACCTTCAAGAGCTGAAGAAGATGTAATATCAATATTTAGTAGTGTTTATAATGATGTTCCAGATACTAACTATTTTCCAGATTGGGGACAAGGAGGTCAAGGCAGTGGTTGGGCTATGTTTGATTTAGGAGGAGACCAAATGCTACAATATGTAAATTTAAGCTATCAAGGTATTGCCTTAGCCGATGGAACTTCGGTAGACGTTTCTAACATGGAATCTCTTCATTTAGATGTTTGGACTGCTGATGCAGTGACTGATATTGAAGTATCACTAATTAATAACGCATCAGGTACAGTTACTGAAGCTCCAGTAACTGTAGCATTAAATGCTAATAGCTGGACAAGTATTGAAATTCCTATTTCAGATTATATCGATCAAGGATTAACAGTAACTGAGATTTTTCAACTAAAGTTTGTAGGCGAACCATGGGCTGCTGGAACAGTGTTTATTGATAATATTTATTTCTGGAAAACACCATCAGCAACACCAACAGGTGTTTTAGGAACTTGGAAGTTATCTACTGCTCCAGGATCATTAGGAGTTGGTCCAGCACCTGGAGATACTAGCTGGTGGAACTGTGATGCAGCTTGCGTAACTGATAGAGCTTGTTACTATGATGATGAATATATTTTTAATGCTGATGGAACTTTTAGTAATGTTCTTGGTACTGATACTTGGGTTGAAGGTTGGCAAGGTGGAGGAGATGCATGTGGAGCTCCAGTAGCACCTCATGATGGATCTAATTCTGCAACTTTTGTTTACAATGATATAGATGGTACAATAACATTAAATGGAGTAGGAGCTTATATTGGAGTGCCTAAAGCCAATAACTCTGGTGAATTAAGTAATCCAGCTGATGCGCCAGCATCTATTACTTATAATGTAGAGCTTTCTAATTTCGACACTGAAATGACAGTATCTATTGAAGCTGGAGCAGGCGTATTCTGGCAATTTCATTTAGTTAAAGAATCAGAGCCAGTATCTCCATTAGCAGGAACATGGCAAGTCGCTCAGGAAGCAGGAGCTTTAGGAGTTGGTCCAGCACCTGGAGACACTAGCTGGTGGAACTGTGATGCTGCTTGTGTAACTGATAGAGCTTGTTACTATGATGACCAATATGTTTTTGGAGCTGATGGATCGTTCAGTAATGTTCTTGGAGCAGATACTTGGGTTGAAGGTTGGCAAGGTGGAGGAGATGCATGTGGAACTCCAGTAGCACCTCATGATGGATCTAATCCAGCAACTTATACATATGATGAAGGAGCAGGAACTGTAACACTAAATGGTGTAGGTGCTTTTATAGGAGTGCCTAAAGCAAATAATTCAGGTGAGTTAAGCAATCCAGCTGATGCACCATCATCAATCACATATAGTGTAACGTTTATTGACAGTAATACAATTAATGTTTCTATTGAAGCTGGAGCAGGCGTATTCTGGCAGTATAAGCTTGTAAAAATTTAAAAAATAAGACTATGAAGAAATTAAGATATATTTTCGCTTCACTTTTGGCAATAGCTTTTGTAGCTACTTCTTGTCAAGATGATGATGCAAGTTTTGGAGATATAGTAGCTCCATCAAATATTGTTGTAACTACCGAAATTGTAGGGCAGGATGCCGATAATCCTTATGGTGATGGAAGTGGTGTAGTTAATTTTAAAGCTACAGCAGATAATGCTATCAACTTTAAGTTTGTTTACGGTTCGGTTGCTGCAAACTCACCAATTGGAGAGGTAGCAATGAATTTTTCTAACTTAGGCATTAATACCTATGACATTGTTGTTATAGCTTATGGTGCTGGCGGAACATCAAGCTCTACATTAGTTACTGTAGAAGTTTTAGCAACTTATGCGCCACCTGAAGATTTATTAGAACTGCTAGTTGGTGACGGCTCTAAAACTTGGAGAATGAAATCTGAACAACCTGGACATTTTGGCTTGGGTCCAGTAGGAGGACAAATTCCAGCGGAATGGTATGGAGCTGCAGCTAATGAAAAAGTTGGAGTAGGAATGTATGACGATCGTTTTATATTTAATGCAGATGGAACTTTCACTCATATTACCAATAATACTAATGATGATCCTACAAACGATCCAACAGGAACCATTTTTGGTCGTGATGGTCTTGTAAGTGAATTAGGAAGTGGTACAGGAACAATTAATGGAGCTGATGTTGAAAATTTCCCTTATAATGATTATTCTGAGACTTGGACGCTTATTGCTCCTGGAGGACAAGAAACCTTAAGTTTATCAGGATTAGCATTTATAAGCTATTACTGTGGTGGTAACCATAATTATCAAATTGTAGATCGCTCTGTTCCAAATGAAATTTTATTAAAAACTACTGATGGAAATGGAGAGTTCGATTGGTGGTTCATTATTACTTCAGAAGAAGAAGGAGCAGGACAAGATCCTTTCGAAACGGACTTTGATAATTTAGTTTGGGAAGATGCTTTTGATGTTAATGGAGCTCCTGATGCTACAAAATGGACCTATGATTTAGGTGCTGGTGGCTGGGGAAATGGCGAATCTCAAACTTACACAAACGCATCTGATAACGTTATTGTTGAAGACGGTTTGCTAAAAATAACTGCAAAAGCCGATGGAGGAAGTTATACTTCTGCTAGATTAAAAACTGAAAACTTATATGAGTTTACTTATGGTAGAGTTGAAGTAAGAGCAAAACTACCTGCTTCACAAGGGACTTGGCCAGCAATATGGATGTTAGGAGAAGATTACCAGACTAATACATGGCCAGCATGTGGTGAAATAGATATTATGGAACAAACAGGACAAGACAAAAATGTAGTTCTAGGAACTGTTCATCATCCTGCAGTATCTCCTGGAGCTGGAGATTCTTCTAGTACAAGTGCGCCAACTTCAACAACAGAATTTCATAATTATACTGTTGAGTGGAGAACAGACGAAATTATTTTCTTAGTTGATGATACTGTCTTCCATACTGTAAGTAATAATGCAGGTTTACCTTTCAACAGTGATTTCTTTTTGATTTTAAACGTTGCAATGGGAGGAACTTTAGGAGGAACAATTGATCCTGCATTTACCGAAGATACTATGGAAGTTGATTATGTAAGAGTATACCAGTAAGAAATGAAAGACTATATAAAAACGTATTTGCAGCTTGTCTGTATAGGACTACTATTGGTTTCATGCAACCAAACTGATGAGAAAAAATTGGCAATAAGTACTGTCAATACTAATCTTAATACTACCATCGAGTCTAAAGTAGATAGCCTTTTAGCTATAATGACTTTAGAAGAGAAAATTGGGCAAATGAACCAGTACAATGGGTTTTGGGATGTTACTGGTCCAGTGCCTGAAAATGGTGATGCGGCAAAAAAATATGACGATTTAAGAAAAGGGTTAGTAGGGTCAATGCTTAATGTGAGAGGCGTAAAGGATGTGAGAGCTGTTCAAAAAATAGCCGTTGAAGAAACACGTTTAGGTATTCCGTTAATTATTGGGTTTGATGTTATTCATGGTTATAAAACGATTAGCCCTATTCCATTAGCTGAGTCAGCTAGTTGGGATTTAGAAGCTATAAAAAAATCAGCAGAAGTTGCAGCTGAAGAAGCTGCAGCTGCTGGTATAAATTGGACTTTTGCTCCAATGGTCGACATCTCAAGAGATGCACGTTGGGGAAGAGTAATGGAAGGATCTGGAGAGGACACCTATTTATCAAGTAAAATAGCTGTTGCGCGAGTAAAAGGGTTTCAAGGCGAAGACCTTTCAGCTCACAACACTATTGCAGCTTGTGCAAAGCATTTTGCTGGCTATGGTTTTGCCGAATCAGGTAGAGACTATAATACTGTAGATGTTGGTACTTCAACACTTTACAATACTATCTTGCCACCATTTCAAGCAGCAAATGAAGCAGGTGTTAGAACCTTTATGAATTCTTTTAACGAGCTTAATGGTGTGCCAGCAACAGGTAATAAATATTTACAAAGAGAAATTCTTAAACATCAATGGGATTTTACAGGTTTTGTAGTGTCAGATTGGGGATCAATTGCAGAAATGATTGCACATGGTCATGCTAAAGATGGTACTCATGCTACAGAATTAGCGGTTAATGCAGGTTCTGATATGGATATGGAATCAAACCTTTATGTTAATGAGTTGGTCACTTTAGTAAAAGAAGGTAAAGTAGACGAGCAATTTATCACTGATGCTGCAAGAAGAATTTTAAGAGTAAAATTTGAATTAGGATTGTTTGATGACCCTTATAAATACTGTAACGAAGAGCGAGAGCAAAGCGTAACAGGTAGTAAGGAAATTCAAGATGCAGTGTTGGATATGGCTAAAAAATCTATAGTGTTATTAAAAAATGAAAACAATGTTTTGCCTTTAAAAAAGGAAGGACAAAAAATAGCAGTTATAGGAGCTTTAGCTAATGATAAAACAAGTCCGTTGGGTAGCTGGAGAATTGGAGCCGATGATGGAACAGCAGTTTCAGTTTTAGAAGGATTAAAAGCATATTCTGGAAATCAAATTACGTATACTAAAGGAGCAGATTTGGTATATGGACAGACTGTTTTTGCACGAGAATTAGATATTAATGTATCTGATAAAAGTGGGTTTACCGAAGCTAAACAAGTTGCTAAACAAGCAGATGTTGTTATTATGGTATTAGGAGAGCATGGGTTTCAAAGTGGAGAAGGAAGAAGTAGAGCAGATATTGATTTACCTGGAGTTCAGCAAGAATTACTTGAAGAGGTTTATAAAGTAAATAAAAACATTGTTTTAGTACTTAATAATGGAAGACCGTTAAGCATTAATTGGGCTGATGAGCATATACCAGCAATTGTTGAAGCGTGGCATTTAGGAACACAAAGTGGTAATGCTATTGCCCAAGTGTTGTATGGAGATTATAACCCAAGTGGTAAATTACCAATGACTTTTCCAAGAAGCGTAGGTCAATTACCATTATACTACAACAGTAAAAGTACAGGACGACCAAATATGCCTTCACCAGGCGAGGTATTTTGGTCTCATTATACAGATGTAAGCAATACACCATTATATCCTTTTGGATATGGTTTGAGCTACACTACGTTTAATTATACCAATTTAAAGGTTAACGTAGTTTCTAACAACACAGTTGAGGTAAGTGTTAAACTGACTAATACTGGTAAGCTAAAAGGTAAAGAAGTAGTGCAATTATATATGCAAGACTTATTTGCAAGTGTTACACGACCAGTAAAAGAGTTAAAGGGTTTTGAATTAGTCGAGCTAAACCCTAACGAGTCAAAAACAATTAACTTTACATTGTCTAAAAATGAGTTAGGGTTTTATTCCAACGAAGGAAAATTTTTACTTGAACCAGGAGACTTTAAAGTGTATGTTGGAGGAAGTTCAAATACAACATTAGAAGCTAAATTTACATTAGAATGAGAAATAGTTTTTTAATAGCATTATTGTGTATTGCTTTTACATCTTGTAACAAAGCATCAAAAAAAGAATTAATTTTTGAAGAAGACTTTACAGGAAGTTCATTAAACGAATCATTTTGGAATTACGAATTAGGAGATGGCTGCCCTAACCTCTGTGGTTGGGGCAATAATGAACGACAGACTTATACCAAGCACAATGTTTCAGTAAAAGATGGTTTGTTATATATTAAAGCAACAAAAGATAGTACGCTTTACGAGTCAGGAAGAATTACTACAGCAAAAAAGATTGAATTTCAATACGGAACAGTTGAAGTTAGAGCAAAGTTGCCACAAGGACAAGGTATTTGGCCTGCAATTTGGATGTTAGGCTCTGATATTGGTGACAAAGGTTGGCCAGCATGTGGAGAAATTGATATTATGGAATATGTTGGTAAAGCACCACATGAAGTACACACAACATTACATACTCCTGATAGTTATGGTCAATCTAAAAACACTAAAATTACAACAAACAATAAAATAGAAGAAGGCTTTCATATCTATAAATGTAATTGGACTAAAGATTTTATTGAGTTTTTTATTGATGATACTTTGGTTTACACTTTTAATCCAGAAGTTAAAAACGATAAAACATGGCCTTTTGATAAACCGTTTTATATTATACTAAACATGGCTATTGGAGGTAATTTTGGAGGTCCAGAAGTAGATGATTCAATTTTTCCTCAAGAGTTTATTGTAGATTATGTAAAGGTTTATAAATAAGATGGTTTAATCATAAAATGTCTTCTAAAGTCCTATTTGTTAATTTTTTACAATTTTTTTTTCGTAAATTCCTTAAAAAATCGACAAAACGCTTGTTTTTTTCGTTTAATTACATAAATTTGCGATATTGAACCCCTTAAATCTAAACTATGAAAACTAAATTTACTATACTTATGATGGTTTTTTTCCTAGCTATGAGTAACGTATTTGCTCAAAAAAAGGATGAGGCTCAAAATATTATAAGCGGTAAAGTTTCAATAACTAAGTATCATGATCGTGAAGATTTAGAAAAGATGCAAAAAGGAGAGTTGTTGGATTTGTATACCGAACGTATAGAAGTCATTGTTAACATTCTCCCTAATATTGCTTTTGCAACGAAGCCTGGTATTACAATGACGTCTTTAGGAATTCCAGACACTAAGGATAATAGAAAAGCATTAGAGGATAATAAAAACGCCTCAAAAATTTACTTTGATAGTACAATTGAATTTCAAAAAAAGGTGTTGCCTTATTCAGATAAATCAAATTTAATTGCAGCCATTCTTTTTTATGAGCAAACACTAAAATCGCTACATACTTATAACGAATTTAATAACTAAACAATTTGGTATTGTTTTTATAAAAACCTCAACCTAATAAGTTGAGGTTTTTTTATTTGTAATCTTTTATTTTTCTGATAAATAGGAGTTTTCTTGTTAATTAGTATTTCTTCTTCATTAAAAAATAGTCAAATTATCTTAATTTTTGTAGGAATAAACTGTCTTTTATATTAAAAAAATGTATTTTGCCGATATTATTTGTATTTCATAGGAAAAGTTAATATGTTTGGTCTAATAGTATAAAAATGAACCCCAAACCTAATTACAAATTTACCTACTATGAAAAACTCTACTCAAATTTTATGTGTATTACTTTTTGTTGTTGGCAACATTTTTGCCCAACAGGAAAAGGGAATAATAGGAGCAAATAACTGGTTGAATAATTGGACAGAGTTTAAACCAAATCATACTGATTATGGTGAGCCAACACAAATTTTAACCGGAAACATCACAAAAGATACAAAGCTTAATAAAAGAGATGTTTACCTTTTATTAGGAAGTGTTTTTGTTACTGATAGTACTACACTTACAATTGAACCAGGTACAGTAATACTTGGAGATTTTGATACTAATGGGTCACTTACCATTAGTAAAGGCAGTAAAATTATTGCTGAAGGGACTCAAACCGATCCAATTGTTTTCACTTCAAACAGAAGCGTAAAAAAACAAGGAGATTGGGGAGGTGTTTTTGTATTGGGAGATGCACCAATTAATAAATATGGAAATGGTTCTTCAGTTGAATACGGATTAAGACCTTCATCTTATGAAAATATTAGTTATGGTGGTGACAATACTGAAAGCAATTCAGGTATTTTAAAATATGTAAGAATTGAATTTGCTGGTAAAAGAACTAAAGACTTTGGTTATTTTAACGCACTTACTTTAGCAGGTGTTGGAAACCAAACCATTATTGAAAATGTTATGGTAAGTTATTGCGAAGGAAACTCTTTCAATATTCTTGGAGGAGAAGTAAACTTAAATAAGATGATTTCATATAGAACAAGTAGTAATGACTATGAGTTTAATTATGGAACATTATGTAATATTTCAAATTCTCTAGCAATTAGATCTCCTTATATCTCAGGAGCTGATGGTTCAATATGTATGCACATTGCTTCTTATGATAAAAAAGATGAAGTAGATTTTACTAAACCTGGAACTTTTGTTAATGCTGAAAACTTAACATTAGTAAATATTAGTGATAATTTAGAAGCTGATATAAAAGTTGGTTTGGTAAAAGAAGCACTTTATATCGATCAAGATGCCTCATTGAGAATGAACAAAAGTGTAATTTCTGGGTTTAATCCAGCGGTTATTTTAGATGACAATATCAAAGTAAATAGCGAAAATCTCAAAAAGATAAGATTTAGTGAAATGTATTTCAACAACTGCAACGGAAACATTTTTACTAAAAATAACTCCAATAACGAAGACTTAGAGAATTGGTACGGAAACAGTGTATTTTTTAATGTGTATTCTAAAGGAGACGACTCTGAAACATTTATTGATGCAACAAGCACGAGACGTCCTGATTACAGATTACGTATTAACAAAATTATAGCTTCTAACGCCTACGAAGACTAATAGATAGATTCATGTAATTTTTTAAACACTCTATTCATAATGAATTGCGTGTTCTTTTTGATTAATCAATTAAGAAGCTCTTTTAAGGGTTGACATTGAGAATAAAAAAGGTAATTAAAAAACAGAACTGAATGCAAAAAACTACCATCCTTAAAGCCCTATTTTTCGGAATTTGTTTGTTGACTTTTCTTTCAACAGAAAAATCAAACGCTCAAATAGTTATTGGTACGCCAAATTTAGGATTCAGTCAAGCATGCGCAAGTGAGTCGTTCAATACGTATAACACAACATTTGTATTTTCACCAGAATCTGCTTTGAGCGCTTCAAACCAATTTATCATTGAAATGTCTGACGCTGATGGAAGCTTTTCAGATCCAACAATTGTATTTACATCAAATGCAGGAGAAGTTACAACTTCACCAGCAACATTAAGCTTTTCTTTACCTGAAACAACTTCAGGTGAAGGTTACAGAATAAGAATTAAAAGTACTGCTCCTGTAGCTACTAGCTCTGGCTCAGCAACTTTTGCAGCTTATTATAAAGCACAGGATAGTCCGTTTACTATTAATAATTTAGTGTCTACAGGAGCGTATTGTACTGGAGGTAGTTATTTGTTGACTATTGATAATCCAGGAACAGGTTCAAACGATTCTCCTTTAAACTATCCATCTCTTACATTTAATTGGTATAAAGAAACTGGACCAACAACTTCAGTATTTGTAGCTCAAGGAAACTCTCTAGAGGTTACTGAAGAAGGTACTTATTTTGTTGAAACTAATTATGGTACTTGTACCTCTAATTCATTTTCAAATAGAGTTACTATTAGTGAGGCAACTTCAGGAGAAGCTAATGCATCAATAGTTTCTAGTTTAGGAAATCCGTTTTGTCCAGATCAAGGAATGACAACATTAAGCACTATTGGCGGAAATAGTTACCAATGGTATAAAGATGGAAATATAATTCCAGATGCTACAGAGCAAATGTATCAAACAAACGAATCTGGAGTGTTTTCTGTTCAAGTAGATTTAGGAAGTTGTGAAGCTTCAGGTTCCATAGATTTAGTGAGTGAAAGCTTTACAAGTACTATTGATGTTCCTGAAGAAAATACTATGGAAGAAGGCGAAACCTTATGGGTGAGTTTAACAACAACAGCTATTGATCCAGAATTTCAATGGTATTTCAATAACAATTTAATAGCAGGAGCAACCGAAGACTCCTATCAAGCAACAGCTTATGGAGATTATAGAGTTGTTATTTCTCAAACTTCAGGTTGTATTGTGTCTAGCGAATTTCTGTTTTCAATTTCTGCACCAATAGAGCAATTTCCTGATGTAGCAAACATACCTAATCTTATTAGTCCCAATGGAGATGGTGTTAATGATACTTGGGTAATACCACCACAATATGTTAGTGGTACAAATGCCGAAGTTATTATTATGACAAACCAAGGAAAAGTAGTGTTGCAAACTAATGATTACCAAAACAATTGGCCTGAAAATCAATTGGATTTTAAAAGCATAAATCCAGTTTACTATTATATCATCACAATCCCTAATCAAAAACCCAAAAAAGGTTCAATAACAGTAGTAAAATGAAATGAAACTTTTTGTACTAATAATAGCGTTATTTATCTGTTCTACACAGATGTCCTACTCTCAAGAAGATGATGGAGTAGTTGCTCTTGCGCTACCAGTACGAAACTCTTTAAAGTTCAACAGATATGTTATTAATCCAACATTTAGCTTTGTTAGAGAACAAAATAAATACATAAGTTTAACTAATAAAAGAGAATGGGTTCAGTTTGAAGACGCGCCACAAACCTACTTAGTGAGTTTTTCAGGAAGGTTTAAAGAAAATATTGGTATTGGAGTAGGTGTATTTCAACAAAACTACGGAGTACTAACTACTTTTGGTGGACTTGCTAATTTTGCCTATAACGTTAGGCTAAATACTGATAATAACCTAACGTTTGGTCTTAACGTTGGTGCTTATAAAAGTGGAGTTAACGATGGAAATGTCGTTACCAATTTCCCAGACCCTTCGTTAGACAATATTCCTTCAAACTTTATGCTTACCGTTAATCCAGGAATAAACTATGGAACAGCATTTTTAGACTTTGGGTTATCAATAAACAACCTAGTCTTATATAATCTCAATAGTTCTCAACTTATAGAAGATAATCCTGAACAAGCTATTCAAGCACACATGATGTATACAGGTTATATGGATAGTCGTGGTTTTTTTGATGAAAGTAAGTTTACAGGTTTATTGCGTTCAGAATTTAAAAAAGATAAAACAGTTATTTCTGGTGTAGCTATGGTGATGGTACCTAAAGGTATTTGGGCACAAGTTGGTTATAACACTCTGTATGGTGGTTCAGCAGGTTTAGGACTTAATATCACGAATCAAATTTCAATTGAATACAACTTTGAAAAAGCGCTAGGTGATTTAACAGATTTTGGTCCATCACATGAAATTACACTGGCCTACAAATTTAAGAACAACACAAACTATGATTATAGTAGCGAAGATGAAGTAAGTGCTTTAATTTCTCCAACAAGAAAAAGAAAGCCTGTTGTTAAACTATCTAAAGCAGAAGCTACCGAACGTAAATTGAAAGCAGCAGCTGAGGAACAAGCACGACAAGAGGCGGAAGCTAAGGCTAAAGCTGAAGCTGATGCAAAAGCCCAAGCCGAAGCACAACAAAAAGCTGAAGAGGAAGCTAGAGCAAAAGCAGCAGCAGAAGAGAAAGCACGACAAGAAGCAGAAGCTAAGGCCAAAGCAGAGGCTGAGGCAAAAGCTCAAGCCGAAGCACAACAAAAAGCTGAGGAGGAAGCAAGAGCCAAAGCAGCAGCAGAAGAGCAAGCACGACAAGAGGCTGAAGCTAAGGCTAAAGCAGAAGCTGATGCAAAAGCCCAAGCCGAAGCACAACAAAAAGCTGAGGAGGAAGCTAGAGCCAAAGCAGCAGCAGAAGAGCAAGCACGACAAGAGGCTGAAGCTAAGGCTAAAGCAGAAGCTGATGCAAAAGCCCAAGCCGAAGCACAACAAAAGGCTGAAGAGGAAGCTAGAGCCAAAGCAGCAGCAGAAGAGCAAGCACGACAAGAAGCTGAAGCTAAGGCAAAAGCTCAGCAGGAATTAGAAGAAAGTCAAGAGGATGAAGTGGTTGATGAAGAGAAAGATACACCGCCAGAAGCAACTGATAATCTTGGTAAGTCTATGAACGAAATATCTGAGTCCACTGAAGCGTCTAAGAAAGAGCAAGAAGCTTTATTAAAGAAGTTTTTAGATGCTATTGATGTAAAAGACCAAGACCTTAAAGACTTAAAAGAGGAAAACGATTTAAGTGAAAAAGGTATTTATATGGAGCCTAAACCATTTAAGAGTATTACTGCTGAAAATGCTGCTCTTGAAGCAATTAGAACAGATTTAGATAATGCGATTAAAACTACAAGTGATAAAATCAACGAATTAGAATCTTTATACAATCAAAGACAGCAAATAGAAACCGTAGCAATGGATGAAGTGTACTTATACTATCAAAAAGCACTTAAATCTTTAAAAGCCGAACAAGCGGCTGCTATTAAAGCTAAATCTGATTTAGAAAGTAGGTTGGAAGATATAAACTTAGCAACTGACTTTGAAAGAAAACGAAGAATTAAACGCGCACTTTATGATAATGAAGAAGATAGATATGCTCAAGATAAAGCGAGGTTAAATAGTATTAAGCAAAACACACCACTAAGCATAAGTCCAATTCCTGAAGAAGAGTTTGATTTTGGAGAAGAATTAAGTGGCAATATCCAAATTCTTAAGAATGTTCAAAATGTAGAAAATGGATATTATTTAGTAGTTGCAGTACATACTGATGTAGAAAAGAGAGATGATTTCTTAGCTAAAGCAGTAGCTTCAGGTGAGAAGAACATTAATTTCTTCTACGATGTTAAGACAAGTAAGTATTACATCTATTACGAAAGTTTTGAAAGCATTCAAGCTGCAAATGCAGCACTGGAAGCTAAAGAAAGTAAACCATATAAAGCAAAAGCATCACTCTTGAAAATAGAAAACTAATAAAATAATAGGCCAATTCTAGGTTCAATTATGCCCCTTTTTGAACTCAGAATTAAAAAAATTGAATACCATGAAAAAACCTACTTTTTCTAAACTAGCAACCTTAGTTTCATTATTGTTTTTAGGCCTACAATGTTATGCCCAAAACTACGAGCCTTTTACACCAAGATTCAATGAAGATTTAAAAGGTGATATTGTGCTTATAGGTAACAATATTCTTGGACCAAATAATAATGCGTTTAATAATAACTCGGTGTATAACCACAATGTTAATATGACTTATATTGATATTGATGGAGACCCAACGACGTTTTCTTCTTCAAGTGCTGATTTAGAAATTCCTAACCCAAACTGTTACCAAATTATTTATGCTGGTTTATATTGGGGAGCAGTAAATCCTGGTGACGAACCAATTACAAATGTTAAGTTAAGAGGTCCTGTTGGAGGTTATAATGATATTACTGGTACAGTAATTTATGATGCAAATGGTAGTTCGGTTGATGGAGGAGACAGCTTTTCTTATGCTTGTTTTGCTGATGTAACTAGTATTGTAACAAGTTTTGGAACTGGTGTTGATTTGGGAACTTATACTGTAGCAAACGTGTCATCAGCTGAGGGAGAATCGTCTGATTATAGTCCATATAATGGAACTGGAGAATCTGCTGGATGGTCACTTTTTGTTGTGTATGAAGACCCAACACTACCTGGTAAATCAATTACCAGTTTTGACGGTTTTAGTGCAATTAGTGTTGCAGGAGGTAATCCAAATCTTGATATTCCTGTTAGTGGATTTAGAACTATTCCAGCACCTGCTCCTGTAAGAGCAAATTTTGCTTTTGCAACTTTAGAAGGAGATAAGCCTATTTTAGGAGACCGTTTGTTACTTAATGGTGTGCCATTATCTACTGCAGATAGACCAGTAGGTAACTTTTTTAATAGTTCTGTAACGCAATTAGATGCAACACCTGTAAATAACAGAGTTCCTAATAGTACCAATACATTAGGATTTGACACAGGTGTAATGACTGTTCCTAACCCTGGAAATACAGTAATTGCTAACGATGCTACATCTGCAGTAATTAGGTTAGAAACAAGTGGTGATACTTATTTTCCTTACTTTTTCGCATTTGCAGTAGAAATTATTGAGCCACATATTGTACTTACAAAAATTGTAGAGGACAACTCAGGAAACAACATTGGAGGGCAAACTGTTGGTTTAGGAGCGTCCTTAAATTATGTTATCGGTTTTCAAAATACAGGAAATGATAATGCTACAAATTTTCAAATAAGGGATATTCTTCCGGTAAATATTATTTTTAATTACCCAGAGGATTTGGTTTTACCTCCAGGAGTTACAGTTGTAAGTTACGATCCTACTACTCGAGAAATTATATTTGATATTGAAGATTACTTAGTTGAAGAAAATGATCCAGTTTACGAAATTAGAATTGAAGTTCAAGTTGTAGATACTTGTAATGAGTTGGCTGATGCGTGTTCAAACATTGTGAGTAATCAAGCTTTTGCGTCTTACAGTGGGTTTTTTAACCCTAATTTCACAATTACAGATGACCCAAGTTTAAGTAGTAATACAGGGTGTTTAATCACTCCTCAAGCCACAAATTTTTTAGCAGATTTAGATTGTACGTTTACACAAAACATAGTGTTATGTGGTGATAGTGTTGAACTTACTGCAGCTGATGGTTATGATTCGTACTCTTGGTCAACAAGTCCAACAGGAACTCCTGTAATTGGGACTACACAAACCATTACAGTTACAAACACAGGTACATATTATTCTTTTAATACTGCATTAGCACCTTGTCAATCTATTGAGCAAGAATATGTTGTTGGGCTTTATGGAGGTAATAACTTAACGAACCCTGTTATTCCTTATGCTGATGAGGTGGTGACTTGTCCAAACGATGGAAAATTATTACCAAATATATTTTTATGTGGAGCAAATGATTTTAGAGAAATTGAAACTGATATTGCTGGAGCCACCTCAATAATTTGGGAACAATTAGATGAATCGAGTTGTGCTCCTGTAACTGATGACGATTGTGCTAACGAAAACGATGCTTGTACTTGGAATCAAGTAGCAACAGGTTCAGACTTTACAGCAAACACAGCAGGTCAATTTAGGTTAACTATTAATTATGAAGGTGGTTGTTTTGTGCAATTCTATTTCAATGTATATCAAAATCTTTTAAGTCCTTCGGTAATTGCTACTGATATTGTTTGTACAACACCAGGAAGTATTACGGTTTTAGATGTGCCAAATGGTTATGAGTATAGTTTAGATGATGTAAATTATCAAACAAGCAATGTATTTTCAGTAACAACTCCTGGACTTTATACTGTATATATTAGACAAATTGGAGTGTCAACAAACCCATGTGTGTTTACTGTACCAGATGTTCAAATTTTAGAACGTGATTTTACGGTTTCAACTTTAGTAACACAACCCTTGTGTCATGGTGATTTAGGAAGTGTACACTTAGCTGCTAATGATGTTGATCCTCAATATTTCTTTTCAATATATAATGGAGGAACATTAGTAAATAGTGTAGGTCCTATTACCGAAAATAACTATACGTTTGCAAATTTAAACCCAGGAATCTACACGGTTAATATTGAAACTGAAGATGGTTGTTTTCATACTGAAGATATAGAAATTATCGAGCCACCATTATTAACTGTTACTGCAGCAGTAACCGTACCTTTAACATGTAGTGATGGAGAAATAACTATTTATCCAGAAGGTGGAACAGCTCCATATTTTTATTTTATAAATAGTACAACAGATTTCCAAACTGTACCTGAATTTGTAGTGACTTCACCAGGAGTTTATGATATTTTAGTAATAGATTCTAACAACTGTTCAGCAGAAACAACTATTACTGTAGATGCTATTCCTGCTCCAGATTTTACCATTGCAACAACAGATATTTCTTGCTCAGGTTCGTCAAATGGAACAATTACCATAAATGTGACCAATACTAATGGTAATAGTTTACAATACAGTATTGATGGTGGAACGACTTTTTCTAACTCCTCAGTGTTTTCTGGACTTTCAGAAGGAGATTATGATGTAGTCGTTCAATATACGGTAGGAACTTCGGTTTGTTTAACTGATCCTCAAACGGTAACAATTACTTCAGCAGACGCTATTGATGGTACAGCAGAATTATCAGCACCTTATACCTGTGCAACAAACGGAACAATTGCAGTTACAGGAGTTACAGGCGGAACACCACCTTATACTTATAGTATTGATGGTGTTAATTTTCAGCCAGGTAATACTTTTAGCGGATTAACTAGTGGAACGTATACTGTAACTATTCAAGATGCAAGTGGATGTACTTTTATTACTAATACAATTACAATTGATGTGTTGAATCCTCCAACAGATTTAACCTTTAGTCATACACCATTAACTTGTCCAACAAATGAATCAACTGTTACTATTTCAAGTGTAACAGGTGGAACAGGAACTTTAGAATATCAAATTACTGCTCCAGCTTCTTATGCAACATCTTACCAAACGTCAAATGTATTTTCAGGTTTAGCTCCAGGAACATATACATTTCAAGTAAGAGACGAAAATGACTGTGAATATTCAGAATCTTATACTATAGATCCTTTGCCAGTAGTTTCGGTAAATACAGTTTTAGTTGAAGGTCTTGATTGTACAGCAACACCTGATGCTGTAATTGAAGGGACAATATCAAGTGGAGTAGCTCCATTTACTTATGCAGTATTTATTGATGGTGGAGCGTTTAGTGATTTAGGAGCAACAGGAACAACATTTACCTATACAACTACAACTCCAGGAACTTATCAATTTGAAATTACTGATGCTAATGGATGTACAGCTCAATCTGTAATTCATACTGTAGCACCAATTGTTCCTCCTGCAATAAGTGCTGTGGTTCAAACTCAGCCTATTTTATGTCATGGAGATACTAATGGAGCAATTGATATTACAATTGATCCTTCAGTAGGAACGCCTCCTTTTACAATAAATGTATTTAATGATACAACAGCTACAGATTTTGGTACGCAAACTTCAGGATTAGAAGCAGGAACTTACACTATTACTATTACTGATGCTAATTCTTGTACAGGCACTGAAACCATTACTATAAATGAGCCTGATGCAATTGTAGTAGATTATCATACCATTGATATTACGTGTACAGCAGGAGGAGTGTCTCAAGGTTCTATTATTATTGATAGCGTTGTAGGTGGTACAGCTCCTTACAATTATTTTGTAACAGGAACTAATGGTTATTCAAATTCTGAATTGAATGCTACTGGATCAACTTCGGTAAGTTTTGATGTGGTTGATTTTGGTTTATATGAAATTAATGTAGTCGATGCTAATGGTTGTTCGGTTTTACATCAAGATGTATTAGTAGCGTCTCCACCTACAGATTTAGATATTGTAATTAGTACTTCGGTAGATTGTGCATTAGGAGGAGAAGCAGTAGTAAGTATTGGTTCTAGTTTACCAAGTCTTGGTCCATTCTTTTTCAGTATTTACCAAGGACCTACTTCGGTATATCCTAATCCTGCAGGAACGTGGATTCCTGAAGATTCACCAGGAAGTCAATCAGCTACATTTACTGGATTAACACCTGGAGTTACCTATACTTTTATTGTATATGATGCCTCTACTATGTGTAGTTATTATGAACCTGCAACAGCACCTATACCTACAAATTCAACCTTGTCAATAAGTGCTGAGAGTTTTAATAATATAACTTGTACAGGAAGTGACGATGGTAATGTATCGTTTACTGTAAACAGTATTTATGGGACTGATGTAACAGTAGATTATACAATATTTGATGCCATATCACAACAAAATACAGGAATAACAGGTTCAGGAACAGTTACGGCAGGAGGTTCGCTAAATGTTACAAACTTAGGACCTTTACCATTTGGAAACTACTATGTGTTAATTACTGAAACTTCAGGAGTCAATGCAGGCTGTAGTGTGGTAACTGCTCCTTTTAATATTACTGAATCTGCAATTCCATTAAGTTTAACTACTTCAGTAGATCAAAACGCTAACTGTAACCCAAGTTCAGGTGTTATTAGCGCTATTGGTCATGATGGAACAGCGCCTTATCAATATCAAATTACAACAACAGCAACTGCTCCAGCAGCTAACGATTCTTCATGGAGTTCAGTAAGTACATTTAATATGGATGCAGGAAGCTACTATGTACATGTTATTGATGCTTATGGTTGTGTAGTAACAAGTCCTGTTGTTGTATTACCTATGGATTCATCTCCTGTAATTACAGCAACATTAAGTGACCAATGTACAACAGAAGAGGGTAATTTTGAAATAGAAGTAGCACTAACAACTGCAGGAATTGCTCCTTATAGTTATAGTATTAATGGAGGTGCATTTCAAACACTAACAGCTCCATTTACAATTTCAAATTTATACTCAGGAACACATACTGTTGAAATAAACGATGCAAATGGTTGTGGTAACTTAGTTTCAGTAACAATTGCGCCACCTTTAGGATTAACGCCAACAGTAAATACGGTTCCTACCTGTAATAATGATGATGGTGAAATTACAATGTCAGTATCAGGAGGTTCAGGTTCTTATATTTATTCCATAAGCCCTAATCCTGCTTCTGTGAGTATTGCTGGAGATGTAATTTCAGGACTCCCTTTTGGAGTTTATACAGTAACAGTAACTGATACAGTTACCTCTTGTACTGAAGAAGTTACAGTATCGTTACCTGAAGCAATAGCACCTACATTTACAACAACGCCAACTGCTGTAACCTGTTTTGGAGATACTTCAGGAAGTTTTGATATTAATGTTAGTGGATATTCAGGAGCATATACTTATGAAGTGTTTGATAGCATTGGAACTTCAGTAACTGGAGCAGTTAATGCTAATACAGCTACAAACCCATTAACTGTAACAGGAATGACTGCAGGAACTTTCACTGTTGTTATCACAGAAACTGAAAGTCCGTTTTGTAGTGCCACTGAGAGTGTGATTATTTCTTCACCTTCAGAAGCGTTAACACTAACAGTTTCAGAAACCTCAAATGTAACTTGTGACGATAACCTAGGTACTATTACTGCTATCGCTACTGGTGGATGGGGAAGTTATGAGTATGAACTAACAGGAGCAGCAACAGTTGGGTATTCTCCAAACGGAATGTTTGAAAACCTTTCTGCAGGTACGTATACAGTAAATGTAATGGATGCAGGAGGTTGTATAGCTTCTGAAACTATTACACTAGAAGTACCAACACCTATTAATGCAACGTTTACGCCAAGTACAACAGTATTGTCTTGTTTTGGTGATCAAAACGCTACAATTACAATAACAAATGTTACTGGTGGTCAAGGAAGTGATTACACATATACTTTAAACACTATTTTACCAACTCCTAGCTCATCAGGACCGCAAACGTCTAATGTGTTTTCAAATTTAGGAGCTGGTACATATTCAGTAGTTATAAACGATGGATATAATTGTGAAATGACTTCGCTAGATATAGTGATTGATGAACCAACACCTATACAAGCTAGTTTGGTGACTGCTAGTACTCAAACTTGTTTAATAGAGTCAACATTAACATTAAGTGCTACAGGAGGAACAGGAACATACAGCTACAGTAACGATAGTACTTTTACCACAATATTAGGAACGTTTACAACTTCTACAACATTTTCAGTTCCAGTAGGAACATATCAATATTATGTTATGGACGCCAATGGTTGTGTAGCTAATGTGTCTAATGAAATTACAATTGACCCTCTTCTAGATTTAGAAATCGACTTGTATTCTACCAATCCAACTATAAATTGTGCTGGAGATAATACAGGTAATATTTTTGCCACTGCTCAAGGAGGTCTAGGAAACTATGTGTACACGTTAGAAGATACTTCAGGTAACCCAATTTCTGCAACTCAAAATACACCAGGAATGTTTACCGAACTTGTTGCAGGTACATATGTAGTTAGTGTTGAAAGTGGCGATTGTAGTTCAGTTTCTGCGCCAATAACAATTACTGAACCATCTCAAATGTTAGACGCGACGTTTACAGTGACTGATGTAACATGTACAGGAGCAAATGATGGTGTTTTAGAAATAACAGCAACAGGAGGAACAGGAGTTATCATGTATGCGATTTCGCCTCAACTTAATCAGTTTTTTGAAACGAATATTTTTGATGATTTAGCTCCTGGAACTTATGATGTTATTGTGCAAGATGAGTTAGGTTGTTACTTAACTTACAATTTCACCATTGAAGAACCAATACCTGTAATTATTAGTATTGTTCCAGATTCTATGTTCCCTGAACTATGTGAAGGAGATGCTAATGGAGAATTCAGTATTGAAATTTCAGGTGGTACAGCGCCTTACAGTGTGAGCTTAGATGATTATGATGGTCCATATACTACAGGAACTGTAACTCAAACAGAATTTGATTTTACTGATTTAAATGGAGGCGACCATATTGTTTTTGTAAGAGATAGTCAAGGTTGCGAATCTGAATGGAATATTACTTTCCCTGAAGCTATAAGTTTTGAACCAGCAGTAGAAGTTGAATATGCGTGTGTAGACAATGCCTCTTCAAATAGTGTTATTGTTACAGTTACAGGAGATGTTGATCCTGCTGATTTGGACTATTCATTAAACAATGGACCATACCAAACAAGCAACATCTTTGTAGATGTACCTTCAGGTATTGGCAATTATGTAGATGTAAGACACACTAATGGTTGTATTCAAACTACTGAACTTTTCGATATTGAAAGCTATGAGCCATTAACTCTGGTTTTAAATCAAGGAGAAATAAATGAAATAATAGCTGTGGCTTCTGGTGGAACAGGAGATTATCAATTCTCACTTAATGATGAAGATTATGGTGATGTTAATACGTTTATCATTATGGAAACTGGTGAATACACAGTAGTTGTAACTGATAGTAGTGGATGTACTGCAACGGCTACTATAGTTATGGAGTATATAGATATATGTATTCCAAATTACTTTACGCCAAATGGAGATGGAGTTACCGATTATTGGGCTCCTGGATGCACTCAAAATTACCCTAATCTAGAGTTCGACATTTTTGATCGCTATGGTCGTAAAGTAGGTACCTATAGACAAGGACAATATTGGGATGGTAGATATAATAATACCGAGTTACCAACTGGAGACTATTGGTATGTGGTTAGGTTAAATAGTTCAGTAGATGATAGAGATTTTGTAGGACACTTTACACTTTACAGATAATAGTTAAGGTCTAAATGGTCTTTTAATAAAAAAGAAATTTCATGAAAAAAATTATAAAATACATTCTGTTTTTAGTAGTCTTAAATGGTTATGGACAAGAGTTGAATTTGCCAGTTTGGACACAGTATTTAGCCGACAATAGTTTTGTTATCTCACCAACCTATGCAGGAATTGGAGATAACTTTAGAATTAGAGCCAACGGATTAACACAATGGGTTGGTATTAAAGACGCCCCAGATAATCAAGCGCTTTATGCCGATTTTAGAATTGCTGACCGTTCAGGAGTTGGTTTGTCGTTATACAATGATAAAAACGGAAATACACGTCAAAAAGGAGTTAAATTCTCTTTTGCGCATCACCTTATTTTAGATTATAAATCTAAGCAATACCTGTCATTTGGTGTTTCTTATAACATCAATAGCTTTAGAATTGATATTGAAAATTTTGAACCTACTTACGAAATTCCTATTGTAGATCCAAGTATCACTGATGATAGAGCAATTAATAACAATAACTTTGATATTGGAGCTTTATATAGATACAAAGGATTTTATTTTAGCTTAAATGCTAACAATATTCTTGAAAAAGAAATTGATGATTTTGTTGGAATAGAACCAAGTTTACTTTTAAACTTTCAATTATATTCAGGTTTAATCATTCAGAGTAAGCAAAATAAAAGAGTAGAGTTTGAACCGTCTGTTTACTATCAACTATTCAATAGTGATAAGCGTTCAAGTACTGATATTAACTTCAAATACCGAAAGTATAACAGAAATGAAGATTATTATTGGGTTGGAGCATCCTATAGGTTTCTTAACGACCAGTTTTTTAAACCTTTAAATATTGGTCCTATGGCAGGTATCATGAAGTCAAAGTTTTATTTTGCGTATTCCTATCAGTTTACAATTAATGATTTGGCTGGTTATAATTCAGGGACACACAGTATAACTGTTGGGTTTGATTTTCTACAAGGAATTAGTAACTGTCCATGTGCACAAAATCCTGTACATTAATATTAGGTGTTATGTGTTGGTAATTAGTGAATTATTGTTAAAATATGGTAGTTTGAAGCCTATTTAAACGACTTATCGAGATTATTTCTTTTCATTAATTTTTTATCCCTACATTTGGATTAAGATTAATAGCAAATCATTTTATTTTAACTTAAAGTCACTAGACATGTTTTGCTATTATATTAAGTCTTATTCTAAGACTATTTCGTTTTTAAGCTTCTTTTTCTTACTTGTTAGCTTTTCATTTTCGCAAACGCCTATTTTTTCACCAGCTATGACAATTACAGAATTAGGTTCTGTAAATTCTCCAGCAAATGAAACTGTAGAAAATATTATTGATGGTTCAGCATCCACTAAGTTTTTAGATTTTAATTATGCCGATGGTATGGGCTTTACAGTTGATTTAGGTGCAAACCCAAAAGCTGCATCGTCAATATCGATTACTACAGCAAACGATTCTCCCAATAGAGATCCTCAAAATTATACAGTTTCAGGTTCAAATAATGGAACTGACTTTACGCAAATCGCTTCAGGATCCATTCCTTGTGTAGGAACTAGATTTCATCAAAGAACATTTAATTTTACAAATTCAACATACTATCAATACTATAGAATAAATTTCACTACACAATGTGGTTCTGATAATAGTATTCAATTATCTGAAGTACAATTATATTCAAATACACCAACACCTACTTACAATCACGAAACAGTGCAAACAGGCTACAATACCATTATGGGAGTAGTGTTTAATAATGATGGTACTAAAATGTTTGTTTGGGAAAAAAGAGGGCATGTTTATGTGTCTAATTGGAATGGCTCTACTTATGTAAAACAAACAACACCAGTTTTAGATATTTCAGATGAAGTAGGAGATTGGAGAGATTTTGGGTTTCAAAGTTTTTGCTTAGACCCAGATTTTGATACTAATGGATTGGTGTATATGTATTATATGGTAGATAGAGAACATCTTATGAATTATGGAACTCCAAATTATGATCCAAACGATAATGATTATTATGAAGCTTCTATAAGTAGATTAACACGCTATCAATTAAATATAGGAAGTAACCCATTAACAACTGATTATGCATCAAGAACTGTGCTTTTAGGTGAATCGGTTTCTACTGGAGTACCATTAACACATGAGTCGCATGCTGGAGGAACAGTTATTTTTGCAGATGATGGAACTTTATTAGTGTCAACAGGAGATAATGCAAGTTATTCTTCAACTGATGTTGGAAGCGCTAACGAAACATATTACCAGCAAGCTATAAATGATGGTATTATGCGTCCAGAAGAAAATGTTGGAGCATTCAGAAGTCAAATGATTACTTCGCTTTGCGGAAAAGTATTACGTTTAGATCCTGCTACAGGAGATGGTGTACCTTCTAACCCTCACTATAATGCTTCAAACCCTAGAGCACCAGAATCTAGAATGTGGGCAATGGGATTACGTCATCCATTTAGAATGTCACTTTTACCAGGAAGCGGAAGTACTAATCCTGCTGATGGTGATCCAGGAACCATATTTGTGGCTGATGTTGGTTGGAATGTATGGGAAGATTTACACATTTTTGATAAAGGAGGTTTAAATGGTGGTTGGCCTTTGTATGAAGGACAAACACAACTTAATAGTTATTATAATAGTGGAGCTACAAATCCTGATGAAGGTAATGCACTTTTTGTAAGTAATTGTCCTCAACCAACCAATTGGACTGATAACGCTGATCCAACAATGAGACGTTTTGTACATGACAGACCAGAAGTAGCTTGGAGACATGGTGGCACAAATGATGCACGTGTGCCATGGTTTAATGGAACAACTCCAACTGATCCTAGAGTAGGGACTACAGGAGCTCCTACAACTGGAGTTCAGTTTAGAGGAAATACTGCCATAACTGGTGTTTATATTCAAGGAGATGCACTTGGGAGTTCTATGAATGGTAAGTTTTTGTTCACGGACTATGTAAGAAACTGGATTAACACTGCAACATTAACTGATGGCTCCCAAAACTGGATAAGTGATATTTCAGAATTAGCACCATTAAATACAGGTTTAGGAATTGTTCATATGTATCAAAACCCTTTAGATGGTTTTGTGTATTATGTTAATATTTATATAGGCGAGTTGCGTAGAATTACATTTGTTGCACCTCAATGGACCAATGAACCAACTGATATGACAGTTGCCTGCGATGGAACTTCAGATCCAGGAGGCGCATTTGCGACTTGGCTTAGTAGTTTTTCAGGTACAGTGTCTTGTGGTGCTGCAACTATAACTCATAATAGTACAGGCTTAAGTGACTTATGTGGAGCAACAGGTTCAGAAACTGTTACATTTACATTGTCTGATGAATGCGGAAATAGCATAACTAAAGACGCGACTTTTACTATTGAAGATAACACAAACCCTCAATGGGATTCGACACCAGCTAATGTTACTGTAGAATGTTCAGCTAGTGCTAATGCTGATTTTCAATCTTGGTTAGCTAGTTTTTCTGGAACCGACAACTGTAGTAGCGCAACTGTGACTCATGATAGTGATGGCACACTTGGTTGTAATGCATTTGAAACTGTAACATTTACTTTGTCTGATGATTGCGGAAACTCGGTTAATGTTCAAGCAACGTATACAATTGAAGAGACATTAGCAATTAATCCTGTAGCGCAGGAGCAAGTTGTAATGTATCCAAATCCTACAGACGGAAAACTGTTTTTTAAAGGACTGAAGGCTAAAGGCAAAATTGCAATATATAATTTAACAGGTCAGTCTGTATTTGAGTCTGAAATAACTAATAATGTTCCAATACAATTAGAACTTCCTCTTGGTCTTTACTTAGTTAAGATAAAAACTGAAAACTCTACCAGTGTTAAAAAACTAGTGATAGAATAAAACAAAACTATTAGTACATATTCATTATTTTGCTTTTGTAACATTAGTTGCCAATAAACTAATATATCTATCTTATTTTTGTCTCATATTAATAAGATATGGATTTGTTATTGTTTTTTGAATACTTTGGAGCACTAGTTATTGGTCTTATACTTGGCTTAATTGGTGGAGGAGGTTCAATATTAACAGTGCCTCTTCTAGTTTATTTATTAGGCTATAACCCAGTTGTAGCAACAGCATACTCTTTGTTTGTTGTTGGTTCTTCGTCAGTAGTAGGTGTAATACAAAAACACCAAAAACAGCAAGTAGATTTTAAAACAGGATTGCTCTTTTGTTTTCCTTCGTTTTTGGCAGTTTATGCTTCTAGAAGATTTTTAGTTCCTAATATTCCAGACGTTATTTTTAGTACTAGTAGTTTTTCAATTACTAAAGATATGCTCATAATGGTGTTTTTTGCTTTGGTAATGTTGTTTGCTGCTATTTCAATGATAAAAAATAGAAAAGATACTCAAACCGAATTTGTGCCTCAACCCTATTATAAAACCTTTATTCAAGGATTGGTAATTGGTACTGTAACCGGATTAATAGGAGCAGGAGGAGGTTTTTTATATGTTCCTGCGTTAGTGTTGTGGTCTGGGTTGTCCATGAAAAAAGCAGTAGGAACATCATTAGTAATCATAGCAATAAATTCGTTGATAGGTTTTCTTGGAGATATGCAAACGCTAGTAATTGACTGGAAATTTCTTATTACATTCTCTCTAGTAACTATTGCAGGAATTTTACTTGGAGGCTATTTTTCAAAGTATGTATCTAATAAAAAACTAAAAAAGAGCTTTGGTTGGTTTGTACTTATCATGGCTGTTTATATAATTATAAAAGAGTTTGCAAAGTAATACACAGCAAATGTTATTTTTGCAAAACTGTAAAATATTTAATGACATTAAAACGTAAAGACTATGAAAATAGAACAAATATATACAGGTTGTTTAGCACAAGGTGCTTATTATATAGAAAGTAATGGTGAAGCTGCTATTATAGACCCTTTAAGAGAAGTGAGTCCATATATTAAAAAGGCAGCTCAGGATAATGCAAAGATTAAGTACATTTTTGAAACACATTTTCATGCCGATTTTGTTAGCGGTCACGTTACACTTTCTAAACAAACAGGAACTCCAATAGTTTATGGACCTCTCGCAAATCCTGCTTTTGATGCAATAATTGCTGAAGATAATCAGGAGTTTAAAATAGGAGATATTTCAATAATTGCTCTACATACTCCAGGGCATACCATGGAGAGTACAACTTATTTATTAAAAGATGAAAACGGTAAAGACCATGCGATTTTTAGTGGTGATACATTATTTTTAGGTGATGTAGGTAGACCAGATTTAGCTCAAAAAGCAGGTGATATTACCAAAGAAGATTTAGCAGGTTTCTTGTTTGATACTTTAGGAAACCAAAAACAAATGAACTATGCTTTACGGGCTGATATGACTAAAGAAGAGTTTATTGCTGAAGTGACTGATGGCTTATTGCCTCCACCTCAATATTTTCCTTTAAATGTGAAAATGAATAAAGAAGGCTATGATGATATTGATGAGGTATTAAAAAGAGGAACAAAAGCATTGTCACCTAATGCCTTTGAAGTTTTGGCAAACGAAACAGGAGCAATCGTTTTAGATGTGCGTCATCAATCAGAATTTGTAAAAGGCCACATCCCACGTTCAATTTTTATAGGTATTGATGGCGGTTTTGCACCTTGGGTTGGAGCGCTTATTGCTGATGTTGAGCAACCAATTCTTATTGTTGCTGATAAGGATAGAGTAGAAGAAACTGTGACACGTTTATCTCGTGTTGGTTTTGATAATACTTTAGGCTATTTAGAAGGCGGTTATGAAGCTTGGGAAGCAGCAGGAAAAGAAACAGATACTATTGAATCTATTTCTGCAAATGAATTTAAAAATAGAATGGAAGCGAATACCATCCCTGTTTTTGATGTTAGAAAAGAAGGCGAATTTTTAAAATCACATTTACCAACTGCACATTTTACACCTTTAGATTATCTAAATCAGCACTTAGCAGAATTTCCTAACGAAGAGACCTTTTATGTGCATTGTGCAGGAGGGTATCGATCTGTTATAGCAGCTTCAATTTTAAAGAGTAGAGGTATTCATAATTTAGTTGATGTAGCTGGTGGATTTGGAGCAATAAAAAAATCAGGAATTCCAGTAACTGATGAGGTTTGCCCTAGTACATTAAAAAAATAGAAAGATTAAATCGGTATGGTAATATGCTGCTATACCGATTTTAATTTCCTTTAATGCGTTTCCATAATGCATTGAGCATACCTTTAGCATCACTTCTGTCTCTTGGTTGTTCAATAAAATTCACAGTTCCATCTGTATGTTTTTCTATTAAAAATTGAAACACAAAATCGTTCGATTCTGGTTTTAAATTCAATAGTCCAAAGCGTAAATCATTAAAATATAAGTTTCCGTTTTTCTGAGAAATGCTGTACCAACCTTCAGTAATGGCAATCATTCGTTGTACTTTCTCATTATGTTTTAAGTCATCAATTAAATGATGATTTTTTTCATATGCAGAAAATGCGATTGGTTGTGAGTCAAAAAACGAATAGTCTCCCAGTAAATAAACATCTTTAGTATCTACATTAGCATTCCAAAGGATCGTGTTTAAAGGCGACGGTCTTGTATCGATATCTATATAATCAATTTTTTGATTGTTCAATGCTTGTTTAAATTGGGAAAATGCAGCCCATTTTAAGAATAAAGTAATAACAAGGTAGGTTGAACTTAAAATTAAGCCAAGTCTATTAAAAAATTGCCGTTTAGGATTCGTTCTTCTGCTGAAAAGTGCTAAGAGTAAACACACTAAAAAAGGTAAAGTGTAGATAGGGTCTACTACAAAAATGTTTTTATAAGCAAGTCGTAAATCAAAAGGCCAAAATAATTGGGTTCCCCAAGTGGTATGTGCATCTAGTAAAGGGTGTGTTATAAAAGCCCAAAAGAATAACCATGACCAAGATTTAAAGCTTTTAAAGGATTCGATTTTTGAAACCAGCCAACCAAAAATAGGTGCAAACACAATAGAAAATACTATGGAGTGTGTAAACCCTCTATGAATTTCTAAAGCTGATACTGTATCGGTAAAATTAGAGGCCAATACATCCAAGTCTGGAATTGTGCCAGCAATTGCTCCGTAAAGCATAGCTTTGTTACCAACTTTTTTTCCTAAAACTGCTTCACCAACAGCAGCACCTAAAACTATTTGAGTAAGTGAGTCCATAATATTATCACAAAACTATTTAAAATTGGATTGTCTTTATATAAAATGGGTCAATAATATTTTTTATATTAAAGGTGTAACATTCTTGATTTTTCAGCGTCAAATAAGTATCAATCAAAATTTACACCATCATGAGAGAAGATAGACAACTTATAGTAATAACACATTTAAGTCAATTATTGTGTTTTATTACTGGTTTTGGAAGTTTAATTGTTCCGCTTATAATTTGGATAACTCAAAAAGAGAAAGTATTTCAAATGGATGCTCATGGAAAAAACATAGTAAACTTTCAAATTAGCATGATCATTTATGCTTTATTATGCATTCCTTTAATTTTAGCTTTCGGATTAGGTATATTAGGTTTTATAATACTTGGCATTATTTCATTAGTTTTTCCTATCATAAACGCTATTAAAGCAAACAATGGAGAAACTCCAACATACCCTTTATCTCTTAGTTTTATTAGTTAGTTATATTTTTTATAGAGGTAAATTAAAAACGCTCACTGTATAGTGGGCGTTTTTTTATATTTAGAAAAAAATAAGGTAGTTACAGAAAAATAAGACGCTCATTGTGAACATAAATATTAAGTTTGTTAATTGATATTTATGTGGCGTTATATTAAATACATATTATTTTTATTGTTACCAGTTTTTGTAGTTGCTCAAAATCCGGTGACACAGCACATGTCTAAAGTCTCAAATCTTCCAGATGTTGAGTTTTATGATATTCTAGAAGATCACAACCACTATATCTGGCTTGCTGCAGATAAGGGTTTATACCGTTATAACGGAAATAATTACCAAAAGTTTACAAACCCTAACCAAAAAGCAAATTCTTTATTTCAATTAAAATTAGATGAAAAAGGAAAACTTTGGTGTAGTAATATTTACGGGCAAATTTTCTATGTTGAAAACGATACATTACACCTTTTTTATGACGCTAGTAAACTGGTGAAAGGGCAGTTGTCACCTTTTGAAATTACCAATACATCCATACGCTTATTTACTGTAGATGGTATTTATGATATTAATTTAAAAGACAAAAACGCCATCAAGCTTTTTGAAGGTATGTCTGTTAGTGAGAGTACTCACAATGATTTGTCCTATGTCATTAAAATGAATGCAAATAACAGACCTTCAAAAGAAAAACAGAACTGGTATCAAATCAAAAATGGACAAATAAAACTGCTTAAAACACTCACGTCTAAATACAGAATGCAGTCACCAAAGGTATACGCTTTTAAAAATAGTGCGCTGTTAAATTTTAAAGAACAAGGCAAAAATCAACTTTATATTTATAAAACTGAAATAGACGATGTTTTAAAGCTGAAGACACCTAAATTATTAGAAGATTTAACCATTTACAACATCACTTCTTTAAATAATGACTATTGGTTTTTAACAACATCTGGTGTGTTTATTTTTCAATTAAAAGATCAGCAATTAGTTTTAAAAGAACAATTGTTTAGTAACGAGTCTGTAACCGATGTATTGGTAGATTTTAATAAAAATTATTGGTTTACAACATTAGACAACGGTGTTTTTGTGTCTTCTAATCTTAATATTAGACAGCTTAATTTAGAACAAGCAAAAGATAAAATTACCGCAGCATGTGCATTAAATAACAATCAATTTTTATTAGGTACAAATAATGGTAAGTTGTTGTTTTATAATATAAACGGTGTTTTTAAGACGCTCAAATTACCTGGATCAAAAATCATAGGTAATTTATTTTTTGACGCATCACAAAACCACGTAATTGTTAGTATTAATGCATCAGAATCTTATAGTGTAGATCTAAATCTATTCACCATTAAAGACCAAAAAAATAAATACTCTGTTGCAAAAACATTTTCAAAAATTAATGATGAAAATCTCTTCTACGGAAGCTACAAAGAAGCCATAATATATAACAAACCGTATATTTCAGATTCTACAAGAGTTATTAGAAAAAGCAGAGTAAAAGCATCTGAAATATTAAACAATCAGTTATTTGTTTCTTTTATTGATGGCTTATATCAATTTGATGTTAATAGTTTTCAGTCAAAAGAAATTAAGCTAGATAACGAAAGTATTTTAGTAAACTCAATTGCTAAAATAAACGATGCTATTTGGTTGGCAACACAGCACAATGGCTTGTTGTGTTTTAAGGATGGTCAATTAATTTCTAGACATGATGCGTTGTCAAAGCAAGTGCAAATAAATACATTAAAATCTGATGGTGAATTTTTATGGATTTCTACCGAAGAAGGGTTTTATAAGCTTCATCCCAAAACCAATCAAGTAAGGCGATTAAATACACAAGATGGATTAACATTATCAGTAGATAAGTTTATTATTCTTGAAGATTATTTGGTGTCTGTTTTTCCAAATTCATTGTATGTAATGCCCAAAAAAAATACGCTTTTTAAGGCTTTTAAAACCTCTAAAGTTCGGATAACATCCGTTCAAATAAATGATAAAGATACGGTTGTAAATACCAATTACAATTTACCTTACGATTATAATAAATTACGATTCGATTTTAACTCAAACGGATTTCAATCTAATAAACATGTTAGTTACAAATACCGTATAAAACCAATTGATACCACGTGGCGAAACGTGCCTTTAAACACACATTTTGTGGTGTTTAACAGCTTGTCTAGTGGCGATTATACGTTTGAATTACAAGGTCAAAATATTAGCAGTAAAGACGTGCAATTTGCAAGTCCTATTACCTTTACTATAGCAAAACCATTTTGGGAAACCTATTGGTTTTATGGTTTGATTTTGGCATCCGTTTTCGGATTAATTTGGCTATATTTTAAATGGCGATTACAACAAAAAGAACAACAACGCATTGCTGAAGTTGATAAAATTTTAATCGATAAAAAAATTACGAATTTGAGGTTAGAAAATCTGCGTTCGCAAATGA
Source organism: Gaetbulibacter jejuensis (assembly GCF_039524015.1). Lineage (NCBI taxonomy): Bacteria > Pseudomonadati > Bacteroidota > Flavobacteriia > Flavobacteriales > Flavobacteriaceae > Gaetbulibacter > Gaetbulibacter jejuensis. The sequence goes on from NZ_BAAAGF010000002.1 coordinate 474,038, forward strand.
ATCCGCATTTCATTTTCAATGCTTTAAATTCTATTCAAGATTATATTATTTCTAACGAAAAGGAATTGGCAAGCTCATATTTAGTGAAGTTTAGCCGATTAATCCGCATGTATTTAGATTACAGTCAGCAAAACGAAATTACTTTAGAAGAGGAATTAAACGCGTTAAAACTATATTTAGAATTAGAAAAAGTGCGTTTTGAAGATGAATTGGAATATACTATTTCGGTTGATAATCAATTGAAAACAAAACAGATAAAAGTACCGTCATTATTCATTCAACCGTACGTTGAAAATGCTTTAAAACACGGATTATTACACAAATTAAACGACCGAAAACTACATATTGAAGCGAAAATTATTCAGCAAAACAAATTAGAAATTACCGTTGAAGATAACGGAATTGGTCGCGCACAATCCGAAAAATTAAAACGACCAAATCAACAGCACAAACCGTTTGCTACCAAAGCAAACGAAGAACGTGTGCATCTTTATAAAAATAAATTAAAACGTGATATAGCCATAACTACCAACGATTTGTATAACGAAAACGACGTAGCTGCAGGTACAAAAGTTGTCATCACGATGCCAATACATTAAGATATGAAAGCGATAATTATAGACGACGAAAAACGCGCCAGACATTTACTATCAAACTTACTAACCGAGCATTGCGCAAGTATTACAAGTATTGAAGAAGCGCAAGATCTAGCATCTGGTGTTGATTTGATAAAAACCAGTAAACCAGATGTTGTTTTTTTAGATATTGAAATGCCTAATCAATCAGGATTAGATATTTTAGAATATTTTCCAAATCAGATTGATTTTAAAATCATATTCGTAACGGCGTACAATCAATATGCGATTGAAGCTTTCAAATTATCAGCTGTAGATTATCTGTTAAAACCAGTGGACACAACCGAGCTAAAAGAAGCAGTGACAAAAGCTGAAGAAGCCATAAAAGCGAACAATTTAAACGACCAGTTAAACAAGTTACGCGACTCGTTAAAGCAGCTGTCAATGGACAAAATTGCTTTAGAAATCCCTAAAGGAATCATGTTCGCATCGCATAATGATATCGTTTATTTTGAAGCCGATGGTATGTACACAAATGTGCAACTTATTGATGGTAAACAAAAAACCATTTGCAAACCGTTAAAGCATTTTGTTGAACAACTTGAGCGCAATGCGATGTTTTTTAAATGTCATCGGTCGTATTTAATCAACTTAAAATATGTAGATGAATTGGTTAAAGATGATGGCGATTATTTGTTAATGAATAATCAAAAACGCATCCCAATTTCAAAATCTAAACGTGATCAGTTTCTTGAAGTAATCAAGGAAACGTTTATGTGATTTATTTGAAATTTCTGAAATTCCTTCAGAAAAAAAATCCCCGTTTTTAGAAAAATCCAAATTTAGAATGGTTGTTAAGTGCTTTATTTTGAAGTCCACTAAACACGATTCTTATGAAAAAAATAATTCTATTATTTGTGTTAGCATTATGCTACACAACATCGCATGCGCAATTTGGTAAAATGCTAAAAAACAAAGCCAAAGCAACAGTAGAGAAGAAGTTAGATAAAAAAGAAACAAGCAATTCATCTTCAAAATCTGAAAACGCATCAGGAATGGTTAGCAGTTCTTCAACATCTAATCAAAATGCATCAAAAACAGAATACACCGATGAAGAATTTAAAGCAGAATTAGCTAAAAAATACCCAAACGACCAGGCGAAGCAAGATTTATACTATCAAAAATATCTTGAGAAAAAGCAACAAGAAGCCGAAGCTAATAAGCCTAAACCAGCTAATACAGTAAGTGACGATTTTTTATATATGTCGTATCCTTTTGCGATGACCAAAGGTATGAGCGCAGTTGGTGTTGATCGAGTAAAGATAAGACGTCAGATGACAGACATGGGCGATAATGTAGACTTGTTGCCTGCGCAAGATCCAGAATATGCGTGGTTACGCTTTTTAACAACACCAGAACTAGTAGCAATGTCACCAGAAGGTTACATAGGTTACGAGTTGGTTTCAGGAATGTTTACAACCAAAGTTGGTGCAGACCGATCGCAAACTTTAGAGCTTGGTACAGGTATGCCAATTTTAGTAAGAGGCATGTTAATTGCAGACGACGTATTTGTAATTTACGCAGCTTCTCACCAAGGCGGACACGCATTTAATGTGCCATCGTACATGATTCAAGAAGATATTACTATTCTAAATGTGATAGGTAAAGGCGAGCAACAATTTCATTTAGATTGGTTAGAAAAAGCGAAACCAATTGTAAAAGAGTTTGAAGCCACGTTAAAAGCCAATTACGATGCTGCTGCAAAATCAACCATGGATGCCATAAAAATGCCAAAAGCTGGAAGTATGAATAGTAATGCATCATTAGTGAGTTTTGCAAAAGAGAATGTTTCTAAAACGATAGCAAAAGATGGTGCAAAACTTCTAAAATTAAACATAGAATCTAACGACTGGAGTATTGTAAAAAACAAATACACAGGTCGTATTTTATACCGTTGGATTAAAGGTGCATTCACAGAAAAAAATAAAAATAACGACTGCTATTTACAAGGCTTTTTAATTAAACAGCAATACAATGGTAGTGGTTATGGTAGCTCACAATTTGGTGGTGTTATTCACGGACAAATGCCATACGGACAAAAAATGAATTGTGAATAATTAAAAACGCGCTATTAACCTAAAGTTTTTAAAGTCTGCTTATTTAAGCAGGCTTTTTTTATTTGATTTAAAATGTAAGAATAATCTTTATTATTTATTCAGAAAGAAATTAGACCTATTCAGAAAAAAGCAAATTGAAAACCTTATATGTAGTAGTTGTTTTGTGGTTGAAAATAAAACAAATCTCAACTACAATGAAAAAAACATTACTCTTATTTACAACCTATTTATGTTTGGGTGTTTCTGCAATTTTCGCTCAAAACGTAAACATTCCAGATTTCAACTTTAAAAATTATTTGTTAAACAATACTGCTATTAATACAAATTCTGATACAGAAATTTCGGTAGCTGAAGCGCAAGCTTTTACAGGAACAATATCGGCTACAAGTCTAGGAATTACAGATTTAACAGGAATTGAAGCTTTTGTAAATATAACTACATTAGAAGTATATTCAAATATCTTAACATCATTAGATGTTAGTAACAACACCAGTTTAACACGATTACATTGTGCAAATAACCAAATAACAACAATAGATGTTAGTAATATTCCAACATTAAATCAAATTCATTGTCAAAATAATCAGTTGGTAGAATTAAATTTAGCTAATGGTAACAATCCTAATTTTACATACATGAAATCTTATGGAAACCCAAATTTAACGTGTATACAACATGATTCTAATTATACACCACCATATACTAACGCTGGTCAGTACGCACAAGGTTGGACAAGAGATGCAAACTCTAGTTATTCTTCTAACTGTAATTATGGACCTGTTTATGTAGATGCTAATGCAACTGGAGCAAATGATGGAAGTTCGTGGATTGATGCTTATACAACAATTGATGCAGCACTAGCTGTAGCTGGTCCTAATAGAAATATTTGGGTAGCTAAAGGAGTTTACAAGCCAACAGCTCAAAACACACCTTTAGAAATAAATGATACTAGTATTTCTATTTATGGAGGCTTTGATGGTTCTGAAACTCAATTATCAGATAGAGATTTAACACTAATAAATACAACTAATGCAACTGTGATTACAGGAGATATGAATGGTGACGACGTTGATGGTGATTTTACTTCTAATAAATCTGATAATGCAGATAGATTAATTGTAGTAGATGCTACAAACATTACGATTGATGGTTTTATTTTAGAAAATATTTACGATACATCCAGCAACGCGCTTACTGAAGATAATGGTGTTATTTATTCAAAATATTATGGTGCTTCTACTTGGATTGAAAACCTAAGCATAAAAAACTGTAGCTTTAAAAATAACTATAGTAATGATTTTTTAATTAAAGGAACAGGCTTAAAAGATAACTTCAAACTTTACAACGTAAGCTTTACAAATAATGTAAGTACTGGACAAAGTATTATTTTATTACAAACAGATCGCTTTAATAATATTTATGCAGATTTTTCTAACGTACTGTTTGCTGACAATGAAACCAAGTTTTCTGTTATCAATGCCTACCGAATTCCTGATGGCTCATTTACAAACTTCAGAGACTTAGATTTAATAATAACTAATTCATCTTTTATTAATAATAATGTAGTAAACGTCAATAATACATCTTATGGTCAGACTATTATTATGGGATCTGATAATACCTTAGGACATTTAGAGATAAATAACTCAATCTTTTTTAGTAATACGTTAAACGGAGTTTATGCAGACAGAGATATTTCTTATGGTACACAGGGTAATCATTATGAATTAGTAATTAATAATTCTATAACTCAAATAACAAACAATGGAGGCGCATCAGGAGCATTTGCAGCACCATCATTTACTAATATTCAAGATTTAGACCCAAATACAGTATCACTTAATTTAAGTGCAGAATATAAACCAACAACAAGTTCATCTTATGTTTTAGATAATGGAGATAATACATTTTATGATACTGCTTTATTTGGTGATTTAGATTTATCAGGTAATGATAGAATTTTTAACAGTACAATAGACCTTGGTGCTTTTGAATATGATTCAACATTAGGAATTGATGATTTGTCTTTAAATACAAATTCAGTAAAACTATACCCAAATCCTGTAAGTGACAGGTTATTTATTAAGTCTACAGAGCAAGTTGAGAACGTGTTTATTTACACTATTAGTGGACAGTTAGTAAAGCAAGTAAATGAAGTTAATAATGGAATTAATGTGGCTAATTTACCTTCAGGATTATACATGATTCAAATTAAAACATCTAAAAGAACTATTAATCAGAAGTTTCTTAGAAACTAAGTTGATGTTATATCAACTTGATTTAGCGCTCACTTTTGTGGGCGCTTTTTTTAAAAAAACTATTCAAAACAAAAACTATGAAATATTTAAAAACAATCACACTCGTAATGTTTACTATTGTATTAACTTCTTGTTCATCTGATGATGATTCCAATACTTCAGAAAGTAATTTTATTAAAGTTGGTGAATCTTCTTTTGAGATGAAAGCAGCATTAGTAGAGCCATCATTTAATTCGGTTTTTTTAAGTTTAACAAATAAAACTGAAGCAGAAATTAATGCTTCTTTTTCAGGAACAACACTAAATAATGTCGATTATTTTACTGCAAGGATTAATCATTTTGATCTTTCATCAGGAGAAGCGTATGATTTAGATGATATTTCTAGTTTAGAATTTATTGTTAATGGAGATGTTATTAATTCTGAATTTGAAAATGGATTCAGTCAATTTTATAAAAGTGGAAGTAATCCAGATTTAGAAGTAACATCAGGACATATAACAGTAATTGACTACTCAGTAGATAATATTACTTTATCTGTTGAATTTGAGAGAGCTGATGGTGTATTGGTGTCAGGAACGTATAATGGCTCATTCATATATTTGGATGATACTAATAATTAAAAAGTGTTACTAATAATTATAAAAGAGGAACTATAATTTTAACACAAAAAAAGCGCTTACATTGGTAAGCGCTTTTTATATATGATATAATTAATTTGAAAAGGCTAACTATTCAACATTACAGGCATAACAAGCATAGTAACTTGTTCGCCTTCGTCTAAACCATCAACAGGCGTTAAAATACCTGCTCTGTTAGGTAAGCTCATTTCTAATTGTACTTCGTCAGCATTTAAGTTTGTTAACATTTCAGTTAAAAAGCGAGAGTTAAAACCTATTTGCATGTCATCACCTTGGTAGTCACATGTTAGGCGTTCTTCAGCTTTGTTTGAGTAATCAATATCTTCGGCAGAAATGTTTAATTCAGCTCCTGCAATTTTTAAGCGAATTTGATGTGTTGTTTTATTTGAGAAAATACTAACACGTTTAACAGAGTTTAAAAACTGTGTTCTGTCAATACTTAATTTATTTGGATTTTCTTTTGGTATTACAGCTTCATAATTAGGGTATTTTCCATCAATTAATCGGCAAACTAATTCAGAGTTTTCAAAAGTAAATTTAGCATTTGAATCGTTATACTCAATTTTTACATCATCATCACTCGTAGCTAAAATTCCTTTTAAAAGATTTAAAGGTTTTTTAGGCATGATAAATTCAGCAACTTGATTTGCTTTAACATCTTCTCTAGTGTATTTAACTAATTTGTGAGCATCAGTAGCAACAAAGGTTAAACCGTCTGTTGAAAACTGAAAGAATACACCACTCATAACAGGTCTTAAATCGTCATTTCCAGCAGCAAAAATAGTTTTGCTAATAGCTGTTGCTAGTATCTCACCAGAAACCATAGTTGTACTTGGATCTTCTAATTCAACAGCTTTAGGAAATTCGTTTCCTTCAGCATAAGCTAAAGCATACTTACCATGGTTAGAGCTAATCTCAACTGTGTTGTTATCTTCAACAACAAACGTTAATGGTTGCTCAGGGAACGTTTTTAAGGTATCCAATAGTAATCGTGCAGGTAAGGCTATACTACCATTACTGTCACTTTCAACATCAATTACTGATGACATTGTGGTTTCTAAATCACTAGCTGAAACCGTTAATTTTGAGTTTTCAAGTTCAAACAAAAAATTATCTAAAATTGGAAGTGTGTTAGAGTTGTTAATTACTCCACCTAAAACTTGTAATTGTTTAAGCAAATACGTACTCGATACTATAAACTTCATGAAATTGCTTTAAATTTTTATCGTTATGAATATTTAAGCAAATATATTTTATTAAAGTGATAATTGTAAGCCTTAGTTATACATTTTTATTAACAAGTAAATTTTTTGTATTTCTTAACCAGAATTTTAGATTCTCGTTAACATAAAAAGTATTGTGATTATAATATTATGTGGTATATTTATACGCTTAAAAAAATGAAAAATGTATAAAAATACTTTCGGGTATAAATTAATCCTAATGCTCTCTTTTGTTAGTTTTAATTTCTTAACAGCCCAAACCGATGAACAAAAAAGAGAAATTATTGCTACTTATGACCATGCATTACTTTCACAAATGGCGAATGAATTTTCGTTAGCTTTTGAAAATGATTTAAAGGCAGCTAGAGTTTATGCTATGGAAAACAATTTACCAACTGTAATTTTTACAGAAAATGGAGGTATGTCAAAGTTGCATAAAGTTTTAGAAGATGGAACTTTACTTTATTTGTCAACAGACAATAGAGGAGCTGGAGTTACGGTTAGAGCAAATAAGCTCTACACAGGTCCAAGTGGAGGACTAAATTTATCTGTTGAAGGTACAGGAATGACTCTAGGTGTTTGGGATGGAGGAAAAGTTTTGGATACGCATGAGTTATTAGTTGATAGAGTTACTCAACAAGATGGATCAACAACATTGTCTAACCATGCAACGCATGTGTCAGGAACAATGATTGGATCTAATGTGCCAGCAAGTGGTCAAGCTAGAGGTATGGCGTTTAGAGCTAGTCTAAATGCGTATGACTTTGATAACGATCTTTCAGAAATGACTACTGCCGCAGCAAATGGGTTGTTAATTTCTAATCATTCTTATGGACTTAATGCTGAATTTTTACCAACATACTATTTTGGGAGATATGATAATTTAGCAGTTCAAGTAGATAACATACTATACAATGCACCTTACTATACTGCAGTTTTTTCTGCCGGAAATGATAGAAACGCAGGTTACAATACTGGAGATAATGGTTATGATTTATTAACTGATAGAGGAGTCTCTAAAAACGGAATTACAGTTGCTGCTGTAAACCAAGTTAATAATTATACAGGGCCTTCAAGTGTTGTGATGTCAAGTTTTAGTAGTTGGGGACCAACTGATGATGGAAGAATAAAACCAGACATCTCAGCTAAGGGTGTTAACACATATTCATCTGTAGCTACTTCTAATACTGCATATGGTAGTATGAATGGTACATCTATGGCTACACCAAGTGTTTCAGGTTCTTTAGGGTTACTCCAAGAGCTTTACAGTGATATTCATGGTAATTTCATGAAGTCTTCAACATTAAGAGCATTAGCAATTCATACTGCTTCTGAAGCAGGTGTTTTTCCTGGTCCTGATTATCAGTTTGGTTGGGGATTATTAGATTGTGAAACAGCAGCTATTACAATTTTAGAAGAAGAATTTCAGTCTTTAATTGAAGAGAACAGTCTTGCCGATGGAGCAACATTCACAAAGTCTGTAACAGCGTTAGGAACAGAGCCTCTAGTGGTTACAATTGCTTGGACTGATCCTGCAGGTACAGTACAGGGTACTACGGTAGATGATACTACACCTAGACTAGTTAATGATTTAGATTTAAGAGTCGTAGATGCTAGTAATAATACAACTTATCCTTGGGCTTTAAGTGCATTTAGTTATACTTCTCCTGCAATTAGAAGCGTAAATAACGTTGATAATGTTGAAAAAGTTGAAATAGATGTTCCTGCTGGAGATTATACAATCATAGTAGATCATAAAGGGACTTTAGATTCAGGAAATCAAGATTTTGCATTAATCGTAACAGGGATTTCTGAATCAGATTTTGCATTTACTCCTGAAAATATTACAAAAACTTTTTGTGCAGATGAAGTTGGAGATTATTACTTTAACTATTCATCAAGTGACACTTACAATGGGCCAACAACACTGTCAGCTACTGGATTACCAGCAGGAGCAGTGGCAACATTTACTCCTAGTGTAATCACTGCCGATGAAGACTTTACTTTAGAAATATCTGGTTTAGACTCAGTGACTCCTGGTACTTATTCCTTTGATGTTGTTGCTACTGGTACTTCTGATACTAAGACAAGACAAATGGAAATTGAAGTATTAAGCGCTGACCCTATTAGTGATGTAACATTAAATTACCCTAGCGCAGGAGAGTCAGGTGTTTACATATATCCAGGATTAACTTGGGACGCAGTCAGTGGAGCAAGTGGTTATAAAGTTGAAGTTTCTGAGCTTTCTGACTTTAGTACTCTAATTTTTGAAGATACAGTAGAAGCAAACACTGTTAGTGTTCCGGCATTGAATAGTAACACACAATATTACTGGAGAGTTATGGCATTCTCTGATTGTGTTGATGCTAATTTTGTGTCTTCTTCTTTTACTACTGAAGCTGTTAATTGTTCTATTTCATCTACTGCAAATGATAACCCACAACCTATAGATACTGTGCCAAATACGGTTACATCGGTTATAAATGTACCAGCAGGTCAAGATATTTTAGTTGGTGATATTAATGTGACTGTTAATTTATCACATACTTGGATGGGTGATTTAACGGTTAGTTTAACTAGTCCATCAGGTACTTCCGTTGTATTGTTTAGTAACGCTTGTGATGATTTAGACGATACAAATGTAACTTTTGATGATTCGGGTGTTGAGTTTTCTTGTTCAGGAACAGTGCCAGCACTTTCAGGAACAATGCAACCTCAAAATTTATTGACTCCATTTATAGGAGAAAATGCAGCTGGTGATTGGACACTTACAGTTAATGATGGTTATGATGAAGATGGTGGGTTTTTAAATAGTTTCTCACTTGAATTATGCAGTACTGCAGGACCTTTAAGTGTAGCTGATAAAGAACTAGAAGGATTTGCAATTTATCCTAATCCTGCTAAAAATCATTTTGAGTTTACTTTGTTAAACCAACAAGAAAACGTTAAAGTAGGTGTTTATGATATTAATGGTCGTTTATTGATTTCAAAATCATTTAATACTAACGAGCGTAAACTTGTAAGTGTAGAGAACTTATCTAGCGGAATGTATTTTGTTGAAGTAATAAATGGTCAACAAAAAGGAGTTAAAAAACTAATGGTTAAATAACTAACAACTCTCAATAAAATAAAAAAGCGACCTTTTGGGTCGCTTTTTTTTATGCGTATTTTTTTCGTCTTAAGTAATTAAAGACAAAACCAAAAATGCCTAAAAGGAGTAGAGGCAAAGCAATATTTATAAATTGCCACTTTGTTTTTTGTGCTTCAATTTTTTTGGAATCTAAGAAAGCTATAGCAATTTCTTTTGTTCTAATATCTATAAGTTTATTGTCATCTAAAAGGTAGTTAACAGCATTTTCTAAAAACTCCTTGTTTCCAAAACTTTCACCTGTCCAACGATCAAAACCTAATTGTTGCGGCTTGTTTCTTACTACATCATTTTTAATAACGTCACCATCAGCAATGACAATAATTTTAGTAGCATCACTCTTCGTTCTGTCATTAGAAAGATTAAAAGGCTTTACTCTATTGTTATAAACCGATGTAAATTCACCTTCTAATAAAACAGCAAGTGGTTGTAATCCTTTAGTATATGTTTTTGGGTCAGGTTCTTGGGTAACAATATCTAAACTTATTTCTCTTGGTACACCATCTAGCTTGGTTAGTTGAGAGCTACGTAATAAAACAGTTTTTGAAACATCATCGTTTTTTAAAGTATCTATTTGACTTGCAAAATCAAACTTTACCAAGTTTAAGTTGTTGGTTATTGCATGATTTGGATTACTAGCTGCTAATGGCGAATATTGCCATTGTATTGGTTGAAACTGAGCGTCATTACCTTCTCCAATAGCAAGAGTTATTGGAGCAGAATACATGTCGTTAACTAACACAGGATTGATGCGAACACCATATTTAAAGAAAAAATCATTTAGGTTCAAATCTCTAATAACAGCAATAGCTCTTCCTGAGTCGTTTAGCAAACTGTCTTTGTCCATAATAACCGATTCGGTAAGCCAAAGACTTTTTCCGCCATTCATAGTATATTGGTCTAAGACATATTTTTCTTCTTCAGTAAAAGGAATAGTTGGTTTTGCAGCTATTATTAAATCGAAACCTTTTAATTGCTCTAAGGTTTTTTGCGGATGGTTAGCAACACTATCCATAGTAAAAGGAGCAATATTGTAATGCTCTTTAATACTTGTTAAAAAATCAGCAATATATATGTCATTCAGCTCGCCATTTCCTTTTAAAATGGCTATTTTCTTAGATTTTTCAGTGGTTAGTTTTTTAAACCCTTCAGCAAAAGCATATTCTAAATGTTGCACGGAATTGTTGATGCGTTCTTGGTCAGTAACTCCAATGCTGTTTTTTATTAATGGGATTTTTACGGTCTGCTCGTTGTAACTAGCCAAAGCCCATGGGAAAATTAATTCCTGAGACGATTTTCCATTTTCTTTTACGGTAAGTTGAAAGGGTTGTAAACCACGTTGTACTAATTGCTGAATGTTTTGGTCTCGAGTTGTTTCATTCTCAATAGGATTAATAAAACTAAATTTAATGTTGTTATTTTGAAGCGCAAACTCTTCCAATAACTGCTTGGTTTCGGTTTTAAGACGTCTAAATTCCGAAGGGAAATCGCCTTCTAAAAAAACATCGATAATTAAAGGAGAATCTACATTTTCAACAGTGTTGAGTGCTGCTTTTGATAACGTATAACGTTGGTCTTGTGTTAAGTCGAAACGCTTATAAATTGACTGCGTAAAGAGGTTTAAAACCAATAATCCTAAAGGTAATACTAATAGATGTAACCATTCTTTTTTATCAATGACTTTTGTGCCAATTCGTCTAGCAGTTATGAGTACAAACAATACAATAATACTTACAAAATACAATAAATCCCTAGTATCAATAACACCTCTGCTAATGCTCTTGTAATGGTCATCCATTCCTAATTTTTCAAGGCGAAAAGCATCACCAAAAAGATTAAAATTAGCTAAACCTTCAAACCCAAAATAAAAGAAGAAGCAAATAAACACAGCAATAATAAAAGCTACAATTTGATTGTCTGAGAGTGTTGAAGAAAATACACCTATAGCTGTGTAAGCAGCAGCCATAAGTAATAAGCCAAAATAAGAACCTGTAATACTTCCTAAATCTAAATTTCCTTCTGGACTTCCAAGTTTGTATATACTATACACGTATAATAGTGTTGGTAACAAGGTAATAAGTATTAAAACCAGTGCACCAACGTATTTGCCTAAAACAATTTGTAAATGACTTACAGGTTTAGTGAGTAGAAGTTCAAGTGTTCCTTGTTTTTTTTCATCACTAAAGCTACGCATAGTTACTGCAGGAACAAGAAAAATAAGTATCCAAGGTGCTAAAGTGAAAAAACTATTGAGGTCAGCAAACCCATTATCTAAAATGTTGAATTCACCTTTAAAAAGCCATAAAAACAATCCGTTGAGTAATAAAAAAATGGCTATAACCAAGTAACCAACTGGTGATGCAAAAAATGAGGTAATTTCTTTTTTTAGAATTGCTAGCATTATCTTAGTTGAAAAGTTTAAAGTGGAAAGTTAAAAGTTTATTAGTAAATCACGAATTTTTTAGTTCTGTTTCTGTGATGAATTAATTGGTAATTTCAAATTTTATCAATCTAAACTCGCCAATTTATCCACACTCCAAGCTTCAGGTTTTGCATTAAAAAGAGGTTTGGTTTTACTCCAAATACCTTTAAATAAACTCGATTGTCGGTAGCGCTCTAAGTCGGCTTCGGTATTCCAATGACTATACGTAAAAAATACGTTTGTATTGTGCTTATCTCTGTAAAGTTCTAAAAACTCACAGCCATCAAAAGCTCTAATATTGTGTTTACTTAACTCAAAGTTCGATAAGAATTCATCAATGTGTTTTGGCTCAAAGCTCATTTTTACAATTCGTACAAACATATTTAAGTTTTTGAAAAGTTAACCGTTACAGTATCTCGCATGCTTAATCCCATAAGTGTAGAGGCACTACCAACAGTAGTAGGATTACTTCTATAAACCGCAATTTCTAAATAACCTGAAGAGTTAAAAACAACCAATCCTTTTCCTTCATCATAACGTTTATCTTCAGGAGTGTCAAAATTTACAACATCGCTATATCTGTTCAATATTTCTTTAAACTTATAGTTGCGAGCAGAAATTTCAAAGGCACGAGTTTTTTGTATAGATTCAAAAAATTTGCGTCTTATATTGGTAACTACGTTGCCATAATTATCAATGTAAATAACACTACCAATAATCTGGTTTTTTTCATCATTTACAAAAGGCACTAAATCTCTAATAGGCTTAATTGTGTTAATAACTTTTCCAATCACTTCAAGCGTTCCTCCTCTGGCAATATGGCAAGCTACTTTTACAAACACATCTAAAACAGGAAAATTGGTTTCAATTTTATCATGGATATTAATCTCCACAATTTTTTCAGGAGCAATTTCGGCACATATCATACTCATTATTCCATTGTTGGCACATATAAAGTAATGGTCGTCTAGTTTTACTGCAATATGCTTGTTTTCAGGGTTTAACTCAGAGTCGATACCTATAAGGTGAATAGTTCCCTTAGGAAAACTACTGTATGCATTTTGAATAATGTAAGCCGCTTCAGGAACATTAAAAGGAGAAACCGAATGCGAGATATCAACAATTCTAACATCAGGAAGCTCACTGTAAATTGCACCTTTAATAGCTCCTGCAAAGTGGTCTTTTTCGCCAAAATCAGTTGTTAATGTGATTATTGCCATGTAATAATTGTTGATATTTTTTTAATCTAACCTCGCTTAAAATTGTGTAGATTTGTTACTACACAAAACTAATAAAACAAAACAGATTAATTTATTAAATCAGGTACCTTTTGAATGAACTTATAATTGAATTAGAAGAAATAACTCCTAAAGAGTTTTTTGGAGCTCAAAACGTAAATATCGAACTTCTAAAAGAATACTTCCCAAAATTAAAAATTGTAGCTAGAGGAAATAAAATTAAGGCATATGGTGACGAAGACTTGCTTGAAGAGTTTGACCGTCGTATGACCATGTTAATGACTCATTTTGCTAAGTACAATAAGTTGGACGAAAATGTTATTGAGCGTGTACTTACCAGTCAAAGTAGTGACGATTATACAACGTCTGAACAAAGTGGAGAAACCATTGTTCATGGTGTTGGAGGAAGAATTATAAAAGCGCAAACTCTAAACCAGAGGAAGCTTGTTGAAAGCATGCGTAAAAATGATATGGTATTTGCCATTGGTCCTGCAGGAACAGGTAAAACTTATACAGGAGTTGCTCTAGCGGTTCAGGCATTAAAAAATAAAGAGGTAAAACGTATTATTTTAACAAGACCTGCTGTTGAGGCTGGTGAAAATCTAGGATTTCTTCCAGGTGATTTAAAAGAAAAACTAGACCCTTATATGCAACCGTTGTATGATGCGTTACGTGATATGATTCCTGCAGAAAAACTGGCAAGTTTTATAGAAAACGGAACGATACAAATTGCTCCTTTAGCCTTTATGCGTGGACGTACTTTGGATAATGCATTTGTGATTTTAGACGAAGGTCAAAACACTACTCATGCACAAATGAAGATGTTTTTAACACGTATGGGGAAAAATGCTAAGTTTTTACTAACTGGTGACCCTGGACAAATCGATTTACCACGTCGTACCATTTCAGGACTTAAAGAAGCCTTGTTAATTCTTAAAAATGTAGAAGGCGTAGGTATTATATTTTTAGACGATAAAGATGTTATTCGCCATAAGCTGGTAAAAAAGATTATAGCAGCATACAAGAGCATAGAAAATAGAGAATAAATTAAGTTGGTAGTTTTTTAGTCGCAGCCAACAAAAAATTAAATAGAGTTATCATTATATAGTATGTAATGATGATAAATTAAAGCAAATGTCACACAACACAATAATAGATACCAATTTTAATTTTCCTAATCAAAAAAGTGTATACAAAGGAAAGGTTAGAGAAGTTTATAATATTAACGACGAGCAGTTAGTAATGATTGCAACCGATAGGTTAAGCGCCTTTGATGTGGTGATGCCTAAAGGAATTCCTTACAAAGGGCAAATTTTAAATCAGATTGCAACCAATATGATGAAAGCTACTGAAGATTTGGTCCCTAATTGGCTAACTGCTACTCCTGATCCAAATGTTGCTGTGGGTCATTTGTGCGATCCTTTTAAGGTTGAAATGGTTATTCGTGGCTATATGTCTGGTCATGCAGCACGTGAGTACAAAGCTGGAAAACGACTGTTGTGTGGTGTGCCAATGCCTGAAGGGATGAAAGAAAATGATGCGTTTCCTGAACCTATAATTACACCAGCTACAAAAGCTGAAATGGGAGATCATGACGAAGATATTTCTAGAGAAGACATTTTAAAACGCGGAATTGTATCTGAAGAAGATTACCTAGTACTTGAGGATTATACACGTAAGCTTTTTAAAAGAGGTTCTGAAATTGCTGCTGAAAGAGGATTGATTTTAGTAGATACCAAATACGAATTTGGAAAAACCAAAGACGGAAAGATTGTATTGATTGACGAAATCCACACTCCAGATTCTTCACGATATTTTTATGCTGACGGTTATCAAGAACGTCAGGATAGAGGAGAAGCCCAAAAGCAATTATCAAAAGAGTTTGTGCGTCAATGGTTGATTGCAAACAATTTTCAAGGTTTAGAAGGTCAAACCGTTCCTGAAATGAGTGATGAGTATATTACAAGTGTTTCAGAGCGCTACATAGAACTTTACGAAAACATTACAGGAGAACCTTTTGTAAAAGCTGATGTAAGTAATATACAAGAGCGTATCCAAGCTAATGTGTTGGCTTATTTAGGCTAGTAGTTTTTGTATCAATACTATTTGTCCAAGGTGATAGTAACTATGTTCTATCATAGCATCAATATTACGTTGGTAAGTTCCATATTTTTCATTTATAAAACTTTGGTTAAGCTTACTGTTAGGTAATTTTTCAATTAGTTCGATAAGACCTTCGGTATCAGTCCAAAATTTATTTAAAAAAGCATTCCATTGCTCTTGTGATTCTATTGGAGGAAAATCAAAACTGTATTGATCACGTATTTCTAGCGTACCACTTTCAAAAGCATGTTTTACACCAGCAATGTAGTAATGGATGTGTTGTGCTAACACAGCAATAGTGTTGAGCGATTTTACTTTGGCAAGAGCAACAGTCCAATCTAAAGCTTCTAGCTGGTGTTTGTAATTGGTGTTAGCTATCCAAGTTCCATTTAAAATAACTTCGCGTAAACGATTGGCGAGTTGTTGTGTTGAATTCATTTTACTGGTTTTCTGAAATCTCTTTCAGTTTGTTTAGTGCTTTAGGCCAAGTGTTATTAAAATAATCTGCGTAATTATCATCAGTATCCAATTCAATTTCTACTGTTGTGACACCATTGTTTTCTGTTAACGAATAGTTTTCAAGGCTTCCAGCCCATTTTTCAACTTGCTCACCAGAAGTGATTTCATAATCACCATCAAGAATTCCATAATGACGAATAGACACGAATTTAGATGGGATATTTTCAGCAATTTCTGAAATCATTCCACCTTTTTTTCCGTTTTCATCAGTTCCAACAAAATACATTTTTTCACCTTTGTTCCAACTGCCTTCATATGTAGAGGTTGGATTAAATTCAGCTGTCCACTGCTCATAAGTATTTTTATTGTTAAGCCCTAACATAGTTTCGTATACCTTTTGCGAAGAGGCATTTACTTGTGTGCTAAATTTTATTTTTTTCATGGTTTTAGTGTTTTAAAAACTATATTGTTTTATGGGTATGCCCTTTGATTTAATGAGTTTAAAAGTTCTGTATTAAATGAGCTACAAAAGCATTTATGTTTTAAGGTGCTTTTAAATTTAATATAATCACTTATAGCTCTACTAATATATGTGTTTTTGGTGAGAATTTGTTGGTTGTATTAGGTTTTGTGTGTTAGGTTAAAATACAAAAGCTGCCTTATAAAAACAATGGCTACATAGTTTTTGAACCTTGTAGCCATTGAAGTTATAATTTTTATTACCAGTTAGTATTATTAGTCTTTTATGAATTTAAACGTGTTTCCATTATCAGTCTTTAAGAAATAGATACCATTGTTTAAATTTTGAATGTCTATTTTGTTAGTGTTTAATAGTGTACCATTCATTACTTCAGCACCAAGATTGTTAAAGATATTATAGTTGCTTATTTCTGTTAAGCCTTTAATATGAATAAAACTTGAGGAAGGGTTAGGGTAAACAACTTTATCATTAAAGCTAAAATCACTTGTGCTTAATGTTGCAGCAGAAAATACGATATCATCAAGACCAAATGAATCATTACCAAGGCTACTAGTTATAGTAAAAGAATTAACGTTTGTCCAATTTACAGTTACAGTTGATCCTGTTTCGTATATCAAGTCTTGATTAACACTTGAGTTACTTCCACCTGAAGGTGTAAAGGTCCAAGTGCGAGTTCCAGAATAATCATAAAGAGCAAAAGCATAAATCGAAGTTATATCAACTGGAGAACTAAAACTTACAGTTGCAGAATCACCTGAATCTGTTTGATAGGTAAATACAACAACACCTGAAGTGCCAGAGAAGCCATTACCATATAAGGCCGTTGCATCAGTATTTGAATAAGATGAAGAAAATGTAGCTGTAATACCAGCTACTGTTTGAGCAACTCCAGTATCAGCAAGTTCAACCGTTTCCCAGTCAAAAACTTGTGAGAATGATAATGTACTGATTAATGTAAATAGTAAGGCAGAGTAAATGTGTTTCATGCTTTTAATTTAAGTTATAGGGATTTTAAAAAGTTAAAAAATAAGTTGGCATTAAGTAAGCCTGATGTAAAGTGATGTTAATTATTAACACCTATTTCTCAAACAAAACCTTTCGGTCTATGTATAAGAAACAGGTGTGTGCTATTATAAGTTGCTAGTAGTTATTCTTTTATAAACTTAAACGTAGTGCCGTTTTCTAATTTTAATAAGTAGATTCCGTTATTTAAGTTTTGAATATTTAGTTTTTCTTTATTTGATATTTTACCATTTTTAAGGTTCATACCAACAAGATTATAAATATTAAAAGTTGTAGTATTTGTCAAGCCATCAACAACAATATAGTTGCTTGAAGGATTAGGATATATACTCACATTACTAATTAAAGCAACTTCATCATTCCCTAATGTATTGCCCTGTACGCTTCCTGTTAAAGTAGTAATAGTTTCTGGGCAATAACCTTCAGCGTTAACCCAGCTCCCTAAGGTTAAATCTGGAGGGTTTGGTAAAGAAGGTGTAGTGTTGTAATACATCACTGCAGTAGTATAATCAGGAGAGTTTAGTGGTCCATCATTGTCTAGTTGAATTTCCCATCTGTCAAGGGATGTGTTCCATATAATTCTTAATTCACAAACACCTGCAGGACAACTTTGGGCAAAGTCACTAGGTTGCGTTTCGTAAGTGTTTCTAATGTCTCCAGAATCATCAGTAGTACCTGTATTGGATAGGTAAAAATCTTGGTCTCCTAATACTCCTGTACAGCCCTTAAAAGTAATTTGCGAACTTACATGAATAGTACATGTTAGAATAATAAAAAAAGTTAGGTAAAGTTTTGTCATAATATAAAATTTGGGGTTAATATTTAATGAATCAAAACTATTTATTTTATGTGAATAATGAAGAAAAAAATGAGTTTTTTCTTTGAATGGCTATGGTTTTATTTTCTTATTAAAGAAGAAGTTTGTAAATCACAAATATTACCTATTCAAATAAATTATTACTTTTAGTACTGTTTAAAACACTTCATGGAACAACTCAATCAATTTATTTCAGATTTTGCTTCATATGCTTGGGGCTTGCCATTGCTTATTTTGTTAATTGGAGGTGGTTTGTACTTACTCATTTTATCAAGGTTTTTGCCTTTTCGGTTGTTTGGTCATGCTTTAAGTGTACTTAGAGGTAAATATGATAATCCTGATGATCCTGGAGAAATTACACATTTTCAAGCACTCACTACAGCATTGTCTTCCACAATCGGAATGGGGAATATTGCTGGTGTTGCTGTTGCAATATCTATTGGAGGTCCTGGAGCAGTGTTTTGGATGTGGGTGAGTGCTATTATTGGTATGTCAACAAAATTCTTCACGGCTGCTTTAGCGATTATGTATCGTGGTAAAGACAGTCAAGGCAACTTACAAGGTGGACCAATGTATGTTATCGTTGAAGGTTTAGGCAAACATTGGAAACCCTTAGCAGTGTTTTTTAGTTTTTGTGGTATGGTTGGTGCATTACCTGTGTTTAATGTTAATCAGCTTACGCAAGCTATTAATGATATATTGTTACAACCAAATGGAGTGGAGGTGAATACTACCTCAAACCTTGTTATAGGTGGTGTTTTGGTGTTTTTTACTGCTTTGGTAATTATTGGTGGGTTAAATAGAATTAGTAAAACAGCTTCAAAGTTAGTACCTGCTATGGTGTTGTTGTATTTTGTAATGGTGCTTTCAATTTTAATTTTAAATGCGAGTGAAGTACCAAAATATTTCTCGCTTATTTTTACTGAAGCATTTACAGCTCATCACTATACAGGAGATACATTTTTAGGAGGTGTAGTTGGCGGACTTATACTTCTAGGAATACGTAGAGGTGCTTTTTCTAACGAAGCTGGTATTGGTACTGCACCAATGGCTCATGGAGCAACTAAAACATCACAACCAGTTCGTGAAGGTTTAGTAGCTATGTTAGGTCCATTTATAGATACTATTATTGTATGTACACTTACTGCTTTAGCTATATTGGTAACTGGTGTTTGGAAAACTACTGATGCCAATGGAGTAAGCCTCACAGCTTTAGCTTTTGAACAAACATTTGCTTCAACAGGTAAATACATGTTGTTGTGTTGCATTATAGTTTTTAGTGTGTCATCATTGTTTTCATATTCATATTATGGAACAAAATGTTTGTCGTTTTTAATTGGAGCTAAAAACAAAAATTACTACAACATAGTGTATATACTTAGTATTATAATGGGAGCAACTACCTCACTAGCAATGATGATTAATTTAATTGATGGTTTCTTTGCTTTAATGGCATTTCCAACAATGATTTCTACGCTTATTTTAGCACCTAAAGTGGTTAAACAAATTAAAAGCTACACACGAACGCTAAAGACTTCTTCTGATAAATAAATGAATTATACTTGGTGTAATTCAGATGAAAAACGAGTGACTTTACTAAACTCGTTTCTGTAATTGCTTGGTGTAATTTTTTTAATTTTTTTAAATATCCTGTTGAAGTTGGATATGTTATTAAATCCACAATTGTAACTTATTTCGCTAACACTCATGTCAGTATTTATAAGCTGTTTAGTAGCATAAATTAAACGAACATCATTTACGTAGTTAATAAAAGTCTTACCTGCTCGTTTTTTTATAAAACGATTAAATGAGCTTGTGCTCATATTTACTAAACACGAAATCTCATCTAACGAAATTTTTTGGTGATAATTATTATGTACAAAGTCATGTACCAATTGTATTTTTTTACTGTTTTCGTATTCGCTTATTTCAACATCGTTGTCAGTATTGAGTAGTCTATAGTCATCACTGTCAGCCAATGTTTGAAGTATTGAAAACAATTCAAAATAATCATTAATATTATTGTGTTCAGCTAAAGAGGTAAGCTGTTTTTCAAGTTTTAAAGCAGTTTCTGTTGAAAAATTTATGCCTTCCTTCGCCCTTAAGAACAATTGTTTAATGGCTTTAAACGCGTTTAGGTTCAGCAATTCATCAGTAAATAACCAATCATGAAACTGAATGGTTATCTCATCAACAGCATTACTTGTGCAGTTATGATGCTCCCAACCATGTTCTAGGTTTGAGCCTATAAGCGTCAATTCAATAGCGTCAATTTCTTCCATACTGTTACCAACAATACGTCGTATACCTTTACCATTTCTAATAAAATTAAGTTCGTACTCTGGGTGAAAGTGAATTGGAAAATCAAAACTGGGTTTGGTTCGATCAATAACCAAAAACACATCAAAAGGTTTTAGTTGGGTAATTTCTCTATGGATATTTTCGCACATGGTTCATTAAAAAAGCAGCCTTAATTTAGTAAAAATTAACCATTCCCAAAAACTAGTGCTTATTTTGATAGATTAATATTATGATTTGAAATTATTGTATAAGAATTAGTGAAAATGTTGATAGTTTAATAATTATTATTGGCTTTTATTTATAAATTGAAAATTAAAACAGTTTTTTATTATGAATAAACAAAACCCAGTAAAGTATTGGAAAGTCAATATTAAGTACGTTTTAATCCTCTTGGCAATTTGGTTTCTGGTGTCTTATGGCGCAGGAATTTTATTTAAGGAAGAATTAGACACCATACAATTAGGAGGCTTTAAACTTGGGTTTTGGTTTGCTCAACAAGGATCTATGTACGTGTTTGTTGTCCTTATTTTCGTTTATGTTAGATTAATGAATAAACTAGACAAAAAGTACGGATATGATGCATAATTTCTTTTTAAATGTAGATGTTCAAACATGGACCTACATACTCGTTGGTATTACATTTTCTTTATACATAGGTATTGCTATTTGGTCTAGAGCAGGTTCTACAAAAGACTTTTATGTTGCTGGTGGTGGCGTTTCTCCATTGGCAAACGGAATGGCAACAGCAGCCGATTGGATGAGTGCCGCATCATTTATTTCTATGGCAGGAATTATCTCTTTCAGTGGTTATGATGGTTCTGTTTATTTAATGGGTTGGACTGGTGGCTATGTGTTATTAGCCCTTTTACTAGCACCTTATCTGCGTAAGTTTGGCAAGTTTACAGTACCTGATTTTATAGGTGATAGATATTATTCTAAAACTGCACGTATTGTTGCTGTATTTTGTGCTTTGCTTGTGTCGTTTACTTATGTGGCAGGACAAATGCGTGGTGTTGGTGTTGTGTTTTCTCGTTTTCTCGAAGTTGATATTGATACAGGTGTTATTATTGGGATGCTTATTGTTTTGTTTTATGCTGTTTTAGGTGGAATGAAAGGCATTACTTATACACAAGTAGCACAATACTGTGTACTTATTTTTGCATTTATGGTTCCTGCTATTTTTATTTCTATTCAAATGACAGGAAACCCGATTCCGCAACTAGGTTTTGGGGATACTTTAAGTGATGGTTCAGGAACTTATCTATTAGATAAATTAGATGGTTTAAGCACAGAACTCGGTTTTTCTGAATATACCAATGGCTCAAAATCTATGATTGATGTCTTTGCAATTACCTTGGCATTAATGGTAGGTACTGCAGGTTTACCTCATGTAATTGTTAGGTTTTTTACGGTAAAACGAGTTAAAGATGCTCGCAAATCGGCAGGTATTGCGTTGCTGCTTATTGTTATTTTATATACAACAGCACCTGCTGTTTCTGTTTTTGCTAGAACAAACTTAATTGAAACGGTTTCCAATCAACCGTATGCAACAGTTCCTGAATGGTTTAAAAAATGGGAAGCTACAGGACTTATTGCATTTACTGATAAAAATAACGACGGACTAATTCAATATGTAGCTGACGAATCTATAAACGAATTAACCGTTGATAGAGATATCATGGTGTTAGCAAATCCTGAAATAGCAAAACTGCCTAATTGGGTGATCGCTTTAGTTGCTGCTGGCGGACTAGCTGCAGCATTATCAACAGCAGCAGGTTTATTGTTAGTTATTTCAGCTTCTGTTTCTCATGATTTAGTTAAAAAGATTATCAAGCCTAATATTTCTGAAAAAGGCGAACTCATCGCTGCGCGTTTATCAGCTGTTGGAGCTGTCTGTGTTGCAGGCTATTTTGGGATTAATCCACCTGGTTTTGTAGCAGCTGTTGTAGCGCTTGCATTTGGGTTGGCTGCGGCATCCTTTTTTCCGGCTATTATTTTAGGAATCTTTTACAAACGAATGAATAAAGAAGGTGCTGTTGCAGGTATGATTGTTGGTATTACAGCTATGTTGTTATACATGATTAAGTACAAACTAGGTTGGTTTGACGATGTAGTTCCTGATAAAAGCGAATGGTGGTTTGGTATTTCTCCTGAAGGGTTTGGAGCAGTGGCTATGGTACTTAATTTTGTAGTGTCTATAGTTGTTATGAAATTTACAAAAGCACCACCAGCTGAAGTTCAAGAAATTGTAGAAAACATAAGAATACCAAGTGGAGCAGGCGAAGCTGTTCAGCATTAAAACTATTTACTGATAGAGTTTTTAAACTGCTGTGGCGTCATTAATTCCATTTTTTTAAACTGTCTGTTAAAGTAGCTGGTGTTATTAAACCCAGACTTAAACGCTATTTCAGACATGCGTAAATCTTTGGTTTCCTTGATAAGCTTTTTAGAAAATTTAATTTTTTCAGAATTGATATAATCTATAGGTGAGACACCAAGTGTGTTTTTAAACTTCTTATGAAAATGCGACGCGCTCATACATGCTTTTTCAGCAAGTAAATCTACGGTAATATCTTTATTGGTAAGGTTTTGTTTAATGTATTTAATAACAAAACCTATACGCGTATCGTTAAAAATACCATCAGTATCATTCAATAAAAAAGCCTTTGCTTTGGTTTGTAAAAGCCTTACAATAAGTTCTTGAATCATTAAATCCAATAAAACATCTTTTGACGAAGTAGTATTAGTAAAAGTATGTACCAAACGCTCAACCAAATGGTTGACATCTACATTATTTATAAGGTGCGACGCGTTATCATCTAATTTCCAATTGTTGTTTTCACTCTCAATAGTTACATGATGATTAAACTTTTCAACGACTTCATCAATTTTATCGCTATCTATTCCAAGTGCAAGACATTGCGTTGGGTCATTAGCTTTTGCCAGTGGAAAATCAATAATCATTTCTTTATTAGTTGGCATAACAACAGATTCGCCTGGAAAAAAATCAAAAGACGGTAAACCATCAATATGCATTATCTTTTTTCCGGTAAGCATACTCGCAATAACAGGAAAATTGAAAGTTAACGATACCTTTTCGGCATATTCATGAGTTTCATAAATATTCAATTCGGCATAATCTGCATTATAGGTAGTACGATTCTCTACCAAAGTGGTGAGCTTTCTATGGCTTTTATGATGTCTTAATAAATGATTCATACTCAATATTACAAAAATTGAACAAGTCTATTTTAGTGTTGATAGATATGTTCAACAATTTAATAAATATGTTCAATAAAATCAGAATATCATAAAATAACTTTATAAAAATTATCAATAACCTAAATATATAGGCTTTAAATTGTTTAAATGTTAAAATTTTTAACAATTCATAGTGATTGATAATTATCTGATTTTAAGCGAAATAATAATCTAAACTAAAAAAGTATGAGTTATTCAAAACCAAAGTTTAAAGAATCCTATGGAAATTTTATAAACGGAAAATTTATAGAACCATTAGATGGTCAATATTTTGAAAACCGATCACCAATAGATAATAGTGTGATTGCGAAATATCCAAGATCTCAAAAAGAAGACGTAGAATTAGCACTAGATGCAGCCAATGCAGCAAAAGAAAGTTGGGGAAACACATCTGCAACAGAGCGTGCAACCTTATTAAATAAAGTAGCAGATATTATTGAAGCCAATTTAGAAGAGTTTGCATTGGTTGAAACCTGCGATAACGGGAAAGCTATTAGAGAAACGCTTAATGCGGATGTACCTTTATCTGCAGATCATTGGCGTTATTTTGCAGCGTGTATTCGTTCTGAAGAAGGTAGCGCAACCGAACTAGATGCCAATACCTTATCTATGAATATTAAAGAGCCACTTGGTGTTGTGGGACAAATTATTCCATGGAATTTCCCATTGCTTATGTTATCATGGAAATTACCTCCTGCATTAGCAACAGGTAACTGTGTGGTATTAAAGCCAGCAGAACAAACACCATCATCAGCTACGTTATTAATGGAAAAAATAGCTGACGTGTTTCCTCCAGGTGTAATAAACGTAGTACATGGTTTCGGACCAGAAGCAGGAAAACCTTTAGCATCAAGTTCAAAAGTAGATAAAGTCGCTTTTACAGGCGAAACAACTACAGGACAATTGATTATGCAATATGCGTCTAAAAACCTTAATCCAGTAACTATGGAGTTAGGTGGTAAGTCACCAAACATTTTCTTTAATAGTGTTATGGATGCAGATGATGCTTATTTAGACAAAGCTATAGAAGGTGCTGTATTATTTGCTTTTAACCAAGGTGAAGTTTGTACATGTCCTTCGCGTTTATTAGTACAAGAAGATATTTATGATAAGTTTATGGAGCGTGTTATTGCACGTACAAATGCTATTGTGCAAGACAATCCGTATGATGTAAATACCATGATAGGAGCACAGGCTTCAAACGATCAGTATGAGAAAATTCAGTCTTATTTAGAGATAGGAAAAGAAGAAGGCGCTAAAGTATTATGTGGTGGAGAAGCTAATAAATTGGGTGGCGAACTTGCAAATGGGTTTTATATCAAGCCAACTATTTTAGAAGGTCATAACAAAATGCGTGTATTCCAAGAAGAAATTTTCGGACCTGTAGTGTGTGTGACTAAATTTAAAGATGAAGCAGAAGCTTTAGAGATTGCAAACGATACATTATACGGTTTAGGTGCTGGTGTTTGGACACGCGATGCACACCAATTATATCAAATACCTCGTGCTATTAAAGCTGGTCGTGTTTGGGTAAACTGTTACCATGCATATCCTGCTCACGCACCATTTGGAGGTTATAAAAAGTCAGGGTTTGGTAGAGAAAATCATGTGATGATGATGGATTACTATCGTCAAAACAAAAATATGCTTATTTCTTATGACAAGAATAAGTTAGGTTTCTTTTAAATTAGTTAGTTTTATTTAGAAACGAAGGCTGAATCTATGTTCAGCCTTTTTAATATATTTAGGGTATGCAACGAATAGCAATTACAGAACAAGCCGCAGCAGTCGTCAATCAACTTAAAGAAAAACATGGTGAACTTATTTTTCATCAAAGTGGAGGTTGTTGTGATGGTTCTGCACCAATGATTTTTGAAAAAGATGACATGTACCTTGATGAGAGTGATGTGCTTTTAGGCACACTTCAAGGTGTTAACTTTTACATGAATCAAGACCAATTTGAATATTGGAAACACACACACTTAACGATAGATATTACCGAAGGTAGAGGAGCCAGTTTCTCTTTAGAAATCCCTTTAGGGCTTCGGTTTATTATAAAATCTAGATTACTAACACAAGAAGAGGAAAACCATTTTAATACTAGGAAAACAGAATAAATAATGAGCAACTACCATATCAAACATTTAGAAGAATATTATCAAGTCTATCGTAAATCGGTTAGAAACCCAGAGGTCTTTTGGGAAGAAATAGCTGAAGAGCACTTCATGTGGCGAAAAAAGTGGGATAATGTATTAAGCTGGGATTTTACTAAACCTGAAGTAAAGTGGTTTGAAGGTGCAAAATTGAATATTACCGAAAACTGTATTGATAGACACATTTATACGCGAGGCGATAAAACAGCTATTATTTTTGAACCCAATAATCCTGATGAGGACGCTCAGCATATAACCTATAGGCAATTACATGATAAAGTATGTCGGTTTGCCAATGTGCTAAAAGAAAAAGGGATAGGTAAAGGCGACAGAGTATGTATTTACTTGCCAATGATTCCTGAATTGGCTATTTCAGTATTAGCTTGTGCGCGTATTGGTGCGATTCATTCTGTAGTATTTGCAGGATTTTCATCATCGGCTCTAGCAACAAGAGTTAAGGATTGTGATGCTAAAATGGTGATTACTTCTGATGGATCATATCGTGGCTCAAAAACAATTGACTTAAAAGGAATAGTTGACGATGCATTAAACGATTGTGAAGGAGTTGAATCAGTTTTGGTAGCTAAACGCATTCATTCTGAAATCAATATGAAAGAAGGACGTGACCACTGGTTGGAGCCACTGTTGGAAGAAGCTTATCACGACTGTGTACCAGAAATAATGGATGCCGAAGACCCTTTATTTATTTTATATACTTCTGGTTCAACAGGTCAACCAAAAGGGATGGTGCATTCTTCAGGAGGTTATATGGTGTATACAGCATATACCTTTAAAAACGTATTTCAATATAGAGAAAATGACATTTATTGGTGCACTGCAGATATAGGTTGGATTACAGGACACAGCTATATTGTATATGGTCCACTAGCCAATGGTGCAACAACCGTTATGTTTGAAGGTGTCCCAAGCTATCCAGATTATGGTCGCTTCTGGCAGATTGTAGAAAAACATAAAGTAACCCAATTTTATACAGCGCCAACAGCTATAAGAGCTCTAGCTAAAGAAGGAGTTGAGCACGTCGAAAATCATGATTTATCGTCTTTAAAGGTCTTGGGTACAGTTGGTGAACCTATTAATGAAGAAGCATGGCATTGGTATGATGATAATATAGGTAAACGAAAAGCGCCTATTGTAGATACTTGGTGGCAAACCGAAACAGGAGGTATAATGATAACACCTATTCCGTTTGCAACACCTACAAAACCTACCTATGCAACCTTACCTTTTATTGGGATACAACCAGCATTAATGGATGAGCAAGGGCAGGAAATAAAAGGTAATCAGGTAGATGGACGCTTATGTATAAAATTCCCTTGGCCAAGTATGGCAAGAACCATTTGGGGCAATCACCAACGTTATAAAGACACCTATTTTTCAGCTTTTGAAAATAAATACTTTACAGGTGATGGTGCGTTACGTGATGAAGTAGGATATTACCGAATTACAGGTCGTGTAGATGATGTTGTTATTGTGTCTGGTCATAACTTAGGAACAGCACCAATAGAAGATGCAATTAACGAACATCCAGCAGTTTCTGAAAGTGCTATTGTAGGGTTTCCTCATGACATCAAAGGAAACGCACTCTATGGATATGTTATTTTAAAAGAAACAGGAGAAAGCAGAAATCACGATAACTTACGTAAGGAAATTAACCAACTCATTACAGAGCAAATAGGGCCTATTGCTAAACTAGATAAAATACAGTTTACAAGTGGGTTGCCAAAAACACGTAGTGGTAAAATAATGCGTCGTATTCTTCGTAAGATTGCTAGTAATGATACAGCTAATCTTGGAGATACAAGCACATTGCTAAACCCTGATTGTGTTAAAGAGATTATGGATGGAGTACTTTAATACACTAAATTCTATATGATAAACCGTTTCATACCAGAAACGGTTTTTTTATGTCTTTCCTTATTGTCATTGCGAGTGCAACGAAGCAATCTCAGTTTTGTCATTCCGCACTTGATGCGGAATCCATTAGTTAAGCATTTCACACTCTTGTCATTGCGAGGAGCGTAGCGACGTGGCAATCTCAACTTTCGTCAGTTCGAGTGTTCCAACCGCAAAGTTGGAAAGTATCGAGAACCCAAAAACTAAACCCAAATAAACCCTAAAACTATAAACTACTTTTTCTATTTTTACCAAAAGTACAGTTATGCACTTCCAACCACTTTTAAACTACATAGCAAAACACGTAGCGCTCACCAAAGAAGAAACCGACTATCTGGTGGAGCATTTACACTATCGTAGGTATTTAAAAGGACAATACATCCTTCAGCAAGGCGATGTGTGCAGAACCAGTTCGTTTATACTAAAAGGGTGCACCAAACTATTTTACGTAGACGATACAGGAACCGAACACATCATTATGCTAGGTGTTGAAGATTGGTGGACTTCAGACATTGGAAGTTTCATAAATCAAACACCTGCCGAATTCAACATACAGTGTTTAGAAGATACCGAGTTGGCACAATTTCATTATGACACTATCGAAGAGATCTTCGAACGTATACCAAAGCTAGAGCGCTTTTTCCGTAAGGTAACCGAACGTGGTCTTGCAGCAGCCTTAAACCGAATTATTCGCAACTTTAGTATGACGGCTAAAGATCGTTATCTGTTCTTTAGAGCAACCTATCCTAAGATAGAACAACGCATTCCGCAGTACATGATAGCCTCTTATTTGGGTATTACCAAAGAGTTTTTAAGCAAAATAAAAAAACAGGTCGCTCAAGAAAGTTAAACTAGTTTAACCTTATTTTATAAACTACTTCATTTTTACCCTTACGATGTGTTGGTAGTTTTGTAGTGTAATTTTTTAATCAAAAAAACCACAACAAAATGAACACATTAAAAACCACTGCAATTATAGCATTTGCAACATTTACAGCTTCAGTTGAAGCACAAGAACAAACCGTAAACACTTCAGAGAGTAAAGTCGTTTGGAAAGGCTACAAAGTAGCAGGATCTCACGAAGGTACCATTAAGATTGAATCAGGTACATTACAATTCAATGGCGAGCAACTTACAGGAGGCGAGTTTGTAATGGATATGACTAGCATTAACACCACAGACCTCGAAGGCGAGTACAAAGACCAATTGGACGGACATTTAAAAAGCGACGATTTCTTTGGTGTAGAGAATCATCCAACAGCTAAGTTGGTATTTACTAAAGTAACGCCATCAGGTAAAAATGCTTACGATGTACAAGGAAGCCTAACTATAAAAGGCATCACTAACCCTATTAGTTTCACATTGTCAGTTTATGGAAGTAAAGCCACTGTAAACTTAAAAATTGACCGTAGCCAGTACAACGTACGTTATGGTTCTAAAAGCTTTTTCAACAACTTAAAAGACAAAGCAATATATGATGAGTTTGATATTGTAGCAGACCTTCAGTTTTAAACCTTTAATAGATTAATAGCACTAAAACCGTTTCCTTCCCCAGAAACGGTTTTTTTGTGTCATTCCTTGTCATTGCGAGAAACGAAGAGACGAAGCAATCTTATCCCTATACTGTCAGTCTGAGCTTGTCGAAGACAAAGGAAAAGTCAGTCTCAACTTTCGTTAGTTCGAGTGTTGCAACACTACCAACTAGTTTTAAGAGTCCTTTATAATACTAATGTTATAATAATCAGTGAGATATCAAATAGGTATAGCGTATATATAGCGTATAAACCTAAGGGGTATTTTAGGGTATATACAGGTTAAAAGTAAAGAATCTTTAGGGTTAACTAAGGAAAAATAAAGGAGAGGTTAAAAGCTAAATTTACAACACACTATTCAACACTTCTGCAAGTCGAATACCTGCTTTTTGAAGTTGTGTTCTAGCAACGTGCAAATAGGCATAAGAGTATTTGTGTCTTAAGTTTTCTCCTTGTTCTACATTGGCATACACTTCTCGTGTAAGAATATGGGTTTCATTGACCCAATCAATAACTGTACCTTGTTGTATGGCTTTTACTTCGGTTTTGGTAAGGTAATCGGCATTAGAGGCAAGTTCAGTATAACTCATGCCATAGTCGTCAATCATTTTAGTATCCCATACCGAATGCAGGTTGGTGTCTTTATAAAACCACTGTAATTTAAAGTCGTTACCACCTCTATCTTCGGCTAAACCAATATGCATAGGTTGGTGTAAATCGCCAATAAGATGTACAAGCATACGTAAGTAAAAGGCTTTATCCTCATGTGTAGCATCAGGGTTTTGCAATACGGCTTTACAGTGTGCAATACCAGAAACTAAGTCGCCATCAGGATGTTGTTTAGATGCATCATAATCGGCATCTAGTGGCATGTTTATATAGTGCCAAGTGTAAAACTGGCTGAAACGATCATCGGCTTTAATTTCATCAGGATAGGTCGATACAAAAGCTAAAGACTCATGATTAAGCAGTTTTTTAATCATACGTTTAGACCTAGCTGTTAAATAGTTATCAGCTATGGCTCCAACAGTACGATAACCTGTTTTTCCCCATTTCACATTGGCATTGGTAGGAACTAACAAGACGAGGCACAGGCTTAACAGCAATAGGTGTTTAGGTTTCATAACGTATAACTTAAAATGATGTAGTAAAGATAACTGTATTTATTAAAACAGAAGACCAACAATCGATAAAGATTAAGCTGTTGCTAAGGTCTTTTTTTGTGCGTTACGCAACCAAGCAAACACTAATACTGATAATATTCCAAATACCGAAAATCCTATAAATAATGGCAATGCAGAAGTGGTGACAAAGCTTCCTATATAGTTGGCGATAGGTACAGCCATAACGGTAGATACAAAACCATTAATTGCCGACCCAATACCTGCAATATGTCCTAAAGGTTCCATAGCTAGAGAGCGTAAGTTTCCAAAAAGGAAACCAACTGCAAAAAACTGCAGAATAAAAAAGGTAATTAATACATGCACACTAGGGTTAACACCTGAGTGAAACAAGACTACATATAGTAATGAGATAATGGTATACGCAATACCAGCAGTATAGGCAATATTAAACGACCCAAACCTAATAACCAATTGGCTATTGCTAAAGGTTGCAAACCCAACCGAAAAGGCAGTACTCGCAAAAATATAAGGGAACATGTCCCCAAGGTTATACTGTTCTTGAAATATTTGTTGAGACGTACTTAAATACACCATAAAAGAACCTGTAATAAAACCAGACACTAGAGTAAGGGCAATAGCATCTTTATATTTAAAAAACTCTTTAGTACCACTTATAAATATTGAAGGCTTAAACGGAATACGTTTTTTTGGAGAAAGCGTTTCTGGTTGTCGTTTCCAAAACCAAAGCACAATGATTAAACCTATAATTAAGTTGGCATTAAAAATAGATTGCCAATTAAAAAAGTCGAGGAGGAGCTGTCCAAAAGTTGGAGCTACAATAGGCACCAAAATAAAGAACATTACAATTATGGAAAGCACCTTAGCCATAAAGTCACCACTGTAAGTATCGCGTGTCATAGCAACAGCAATGGTTCTCGGAGAGGACAGACCCACACCTTGAAGCACACGAGCTATAAGCATAACCGTAAAATCATTGGTAGTTACACAAATGATACTTGCTATAACAAACACAGCAAACCCAAAGTACACCATGGGCTTTCTACCAAAACTATCCGATAGCGGACCAAAGATTAATTGCCCAAACCCAATACCTAAAAAAATCATGGTAATTAAATACTGATTTTGATGAGGGTCGCTCACACCCAAAGCATCACCTATTTGCGGTAAAGCAGGTAATAAAGCATCTATGGAAAGTGCTACAATAGACATCAAAGATGCCATAAGTGCTATAAACTCAATTTTGAAGGCTGGTTTTTTTCGCATGCTACAAAAGTACCTTGTTTTACTGTATTGAATTGAATGTAAAGTCTTAAAGCTATCTTAAAAAAAGAAAAACTCCTTAATCGATAATTAAGGAGCTCTTTTTTTATGAAATTGACACTATTTTAGTCTTTTTTTGTGTAAACTATTTCCATGCTTTTCATTTCTTGGTCTCCCATAACGATAAACATTTCAAATTTGTGAGAGGTTTCAGATAATACAGTAAACACTTCTTTGACTTGCATGTCTTGTCCGCTTGCAGGATCAAGCATACTGCCTTCAAGGGTTAAGGTGTTGGTTTTTTCATCCAACTGTCCTTTCATGAGCATGATACTGCTTCCAAAATTATCAATCCAAGTGGCAATAAATTCTTTTTTAGCATTATCATAGCCTGTAATGCTTTCTCCCATAAAAGGCATTCCCATCATTTCACCATTATGCGATGAACGTTGGTACAGTCCATTCATGATCATTTCGTTAGTGGTAGTTGCTTTAGACTCTGAAGGTGGTTGCGAAGGATCCATCCACATTTTTACAGTAGCGTTCCATTCACCATTCATAGCAGCTAACCATTTATGGTATTTGCCAGGAGTCATGTTATCCTGCCATGCTTTCATTTCTTCTGGAGTCTGCGCAAACCCTGTTACGCAAAACACCAATAGTGTTAGTGATACCAGTAATTTTTTCATAATAGTATGATTAAAAGTTGATTATCATAAAGATACTAAAAATTACAACGGAATATTACCATGTTTACGTTTTGGCGTATCTACATGTTTGTCCTCAAGCATCGCAAAGGCTTTTATCAATTTACGTCGTGTATCCTTTGGTAAAATCACTTCATCAATAAAACCACGTTCTGTAGCACTGTAAGGATTAGCAAATTTTTCAGCATATTCAGCTTCTTTTTCTTTCCATTTTGCTTCAGGGTCATCAGCGTCTTTTATCTCTTTTCTAAAGATAATTTCCGCAGCACCTTTGGCACCCATTACAGCAATTTCAGCACTAGGCCATGCAAAGTTCATATCAGAACCAATGTGTTTAGAGTTCATTACGTCATAAGCACCACCATAAGCTTTTCGGGTGATAACCGTTATTCTTGGTACAGTGGCTTCGCTAAAAGCATACAATAATTTAGCACCATGAACAATAATACCATTCCATTCTTGGTCAGTTCCAGGTAAGAAACCAGGAACATCTTCTAGCGTTAACAACGGAATATTGAATGCGTCACAAAAACGTACAAATCGCGCTGCTTTTTTAGAGCTGTTTACATCTAATACACCTGCTAAAAACATAGGTTGGTTAGCAACAATACCAATAGATTTTCCACCTAATCTCGCAAAACCAACAATAATGTTTTCGGCATGGTCTTTATGAATCTCGTAAAATGAATCTTCGTCAATAATACCAGAAATAACCTCGTGCATATCATAAGGCTTGTTGGCATTATCAGGAACAATGTTAGATAATTGTTCTCTCAATTCATCACCTAATTCAAACGGTAAGGCTTTTGGCTTTTCTTGGTTGTTTTGAGGTAAGTAACTCAATAGTTTTTTGACGTCTTCTAAACATTCCACATCATTTGTTGACGTTTTATGAGCCACACCAGATTTTGATGCGTGTGTAGATGCACCACCAAGTTCTTCAGAAGTTACAGTTTCATTCGTCACAGTTTTAACCACATTTGGTCCAGTTACAAACATATAACTGGTGTTTTCAACCATAAGGGTGAAATCGGTCATGGCAGGAGAATATACAGCGCCACCAGCACAAGGTCCCATAATGGCAGATAACTGCGGTATAACACCTGATGCTTGCACGTTTCTGTAAAAAATATCAGCATAACCACCAAGCGAGCGCACACCTTCTTGAATACGTGCACCACCAGAATCATTCAATCCAATTAATGGTGCGCCAACTTTTACAGCAAGGTCCATAATTTTACAAATCTTTTCGGCGTGAGTTTCAGAAAGCGAACCACCAAATACCGTAAAGTCTTGCGCAAAGATGTACACCAAGCGACCATCAATAGTACCATAACCTGTTACAACGCCATCGCCATAAAACTGTTGCTTGTCCATACCAAAGTCCTTGGTACGATGCGTCACTAAAGCACCAATTTCTTCAAACGAGCCTTCATCAAGCACATATTGCACGCGTTCGCGAGCCGTTAGTTTCTTGTTGGCATGTTGTTTTTCTATACGTTTTTCGCCACCACCTAAATAGGCTTGGGCTAATTTTTCGTTTAAGTCTTTTATTTTGTCTTGCATAATTGTCTAGTTTGGTACTCGTAATACGTTTTGGTCTTCCAGATACTGTTTTACAGCAATAAGCGCAGCAATGTTTGCTTCAGTTTCTTGTTTGGCTTTAATGGCTTCTGGAGAGTAATGTTTTTTAACAAAATGAGTGTCAAAATCACCTGAACGGAAAGCATCGTGTTCACAAACAAACGTTCCAAATGGAAGAGTGGTTTGAATACCTTCAATTTGATAGTTTTCTATCGCTTTTATCATAAGTTGAATAGCCTCATCACGCGTCGTTCCGTAAGTGATTAATTTGGAAAGCATAGGATCGTAATAAATAGGAATATCCATACCTTGCTCAAAACCGTTATCTACACGAATGTTTTCACCAACTGGCAATTGATACACATCTAAATGACCAACACTTGGTAAGAAATCATTTAGCGGATCTTCAGCATAAACACGCAGCTCAAGAGCATGACCATGAATGCTTAAATCGGCTTGCTTAATGGCTAAAACTTCACCACGAGCCACACGAATTTGTTGTTCAACCAAATCGGTTTTTGTGATTAATTCGGTAACAGGATGTTCTACTTGCAAACGCGTATTCATTTCCAAGAAGTAGAAGTTGTGGTTTTCATCCAATAAAAACTCAACCGTTCCAGCACCAATATAATCGCAGGCTTTTGCCACTTTTACAGCAGCTTCACCCATTTTAGCACGTAACTCTGGAGTTAGTACAGATGATGGCGCTTCTTCAACCACTTTTTGATGACGACGTTGAATACTACATTCGCGCTCAAATAAATGAATGACGTTACCATGTGTATCTGCCATCACCTGAATTTCAATATGACGCGGCGATGCTACATATTTCTCAATAAACACAGAACCATCACCAAAGGCGTTAACGGCTTCACTAATGGCACGATCCATTTGCGATTCAAAATCGGCTTCTTTTTCAACAATACGCATTCCTTTTCCGCCACCACCAGCAGAGGCTTTTATTAAGATAGGAAATCCAATGCCAGTAGCAATATTTTTGGCTTCAGCAATATCTGTAATAGCTTCGTCGGTTCCTGGAACCATAGGAATATCATAAGCTTTAACAGCGTCTTTGGCTGCTAGCTTGCTTCCCATAATTTTTATGGCTTTGCTTTTTGGCCCTATAAAGGTAATGTTGTTGGCTTCGCATAATTCGGCAAAGTCAGCATTTTCAGAAAGGAATCCATAACCAGGATGAATGGCATCTACGTTAAGGTCTTTAGCGACTTGTATAATTTTATCACCTAATAAGTACGATTGATTAGAAGGTGCTTCACCAATTAAAACAGCTTCATCAGCATATTTTACATGTGGTGCATGTCTATCTATAGTGGAATAAACGGCAACCGTTTTTATACCCATTTTTTTTGCAGTTCGCATGACACGAATGGCAATTTCGCCTCGGTTTGCTACTAATATTTTTTTAATATTCATGTTTTAGATGTTCTTTTTAGATAATAGAAGATAGAATAGAGAGCAGAGAATAGAGAATAAAGACGTATATATTTGATCTCTATTTTATCATTTCTTTTATCTCTTTTCTCATCTCTTGAGTTCTACTCAAATTCTATTAATAGTTGGTTTTTATCAACAGCATCGCCTTTTGCTACAGAAATGGTTTTTATAACACCATCACGTGGAGATGTTAATACGTTTTCCATCTTCATAGCTTCAAGGATAAGCAATGTGTCATTTTCTTTAACTTCTTGACCTTGTGATACGCTGATATCTAGGATAAGCCCTGGCATTGGCGCTTTTATATCGTTTACATGTTTAGAAGCACCAACTTCAAATCCCATGTCTTTGATAAGTTGATCTAAATAATCAGCAATTGCAACATTATATACTGTGTTGTTTACTTTTACAGCATAGGTTTTGTTATTGAAATCTTTTTCTATGATTTCTGCATTAAAAGACTGATTGTTTTTTAGGATGTGAAATGTATTTGCTTTTGTAGGAACGACATCAAGGTTTTGGATGTTTTCGTTTGAAATTTCAAAATGATCTGTGTTATTAACAGATGTTTTAAAGTTCGTCATGAAATTATAATTTTAGAGCTGTAAAGGTACATAAACTAAAACGTTTTCGAAACCTTTGAAGCGTTAAGACTACTTCTTATAACTTGAAGAGTTTTTTTAAGGTTAAGCCTTTGTTGGTTTTTAGTAGTGTAGTGGTTTTTAAAAAAATAATTGCTGTAAGTAATGCGTCACCAGCAGCTGTATGTCTATCAGAGACATCAAGTACATAGTTTTCTGCAATTTCGTCAAGGGTGTATTTATCTTGTTTAATAAGGTTAGATTTAATGCGTGTCGCGCGATATAAATTTACAGTATCTAAAACCCTGTTTTTAAGTTTGGGTAAGTTATGACGCAGAAGCATTTTGTTAATCATAGTGATGTCAAATCGTGCATGATGCGCCACTAAAATGCTATTGCCAACATAATTTAAGAACAGCTTTAAGGCATCTTCTTCGGTAGTGGTTTCAATACGTTCGTTTTTTATGATTCCATGAATCTCTACAGTGTTTTCGTTAAAATGCTCTTGTTTAATATATACTTCAAAGGTGTTGGCAATATTTATCTCATTATTATAGACCTCTACAGCACCTATGCATAGTACACGGTCTTTTTCATAATCAAAACCAGTCGTTTCAGTATCAAGAACAACAAAGCGTGTATTGTGAAGTTCAGAGCCTTTGGAGTTTGTAAACAAAGCTTCATAGTCTAGCCAGTAGTTAGGATAATTAGGTTCGGGTTGCTTTTTAAAAAACGATAACATTACACTAGAGTACTTAGGTTAAACCTTATTTTAATAAACTCTTGCAGTGTTGCTATGGTTTTAAAACAACGCTTTAGTTTCATCTTTTCTTCTTTGGTTAAGACTTCAAGAGCAATAAATCTTCCATTGTCGTTATTTAGGAGTCCGTGTTTGGTTCTAAACTTAAGGATAGCCTTAAACGCATATGAAGACGATAAGTAAAGTTCCTTGTTTTCAGGAAACAGTTCAGCAAGTTTTTCAAAACGCTCAGCAGTATTGTTGATGTTTTTGATTTGATACGTTAGTGTTAGCAAACGACCAGCATCAATTAAAGGCATAAGTGCACGTTTTTTTAAATCGAAAAAGTCTTTATGCTTACCATCACTTTCAACAAGAAACTGTCTAAAGAAACCAAGAGGCGATGCACTTCTTAAAGCATTTACACCCAATTTGCTTAAAAACACCGAATTGGTTTTGGTTATGCTTAACACATGGTCTGACAAGGCGTTGGTGAGTGATGCTTCGCCATAACTAATATCAAAGTCAAAGAAAATAGAAGAGAGTAGGATTTCATCATTTCCTGTATTGGAGGTCCAATTACTGAATTGCGCTTTCCATTCATCAAGACTTAAACACCATTTAGGGTTTTTAGCCATCATATCCGCATTACAAAACTCAAAACCTATAGTGTTTAAACGCTTGTTGACCTTTTTTGCCAGTTTTAAAAAATAATCTCTAACGGTTTCAAGTTCTTCTTTTGGGACATTTTCAAACACAATGGCATTGTCTTGATCGGTTTGTAAAAGCTGTTCCTTACGTCCTTGACTGCCAAGAGACATCCACGCAAACTTAACAGGAGGCTCTTCTTTCATTTTCTCAAGGCATCGTTCAATAATTCGCTTTATTGTGGCATCATTTAATTCAAAAATAATCTTGCTTGTATGTGTCAATGGAATATTTTGTAGGATATAGCCTTTTAGTAAAATGGCTATTTTTTCTCGTACACGTTTAAGGTCTTTGGTGCTGTTAGTACGCTTAATCGCTTTCATTAACACAGAAGGGTTATTTCCCTTCATAAGCGTCATATCGTGCTCAGATACTAAACCAATGAGTTTAGAGTTTGGTGTGCCATCTTCGGTAATACACAAATGCCCAATTTTATGTTTCATCATGGTAATTTGTGCTTGAGCAATGGTTAAGTTTTTAGGATAACAAAGCACAGGAGCGCTCATTACATTTTTAACAGGCTCTTTAATGGTATGTAAGCCAGTAGCAACTTTATTTCTAAGGTCTTTATCGGTAACAATACCCAAGGGCAAACCATTGTCTTCAATAATTATTGAGCCAATGTTTTTGGAGCTCATGAGTTTTGCAATGGTTTTAATTTTTGAAGTGGGCTTAGCAGTGACAATTTTTTTAATGTAGCTTACTGGTTGTAGCTCAAATAAGTTATCGGTTGGGTTTAAGACAATTTCGGTATCCGAAAAAAAGCGCAGTTGATGCTCTTTAGAAAAAGGGTTTTCGG
Organism: Gaetbulibacter jejuensis; assembly: GCF_039524015.1. Taxonomy (NCBI): domain Bacteria; kingdom Pseudomonadati; phylum Bacteroidota; class Flavobacteriia; order Flavobacteriales; family Flavobacteriaceae; genus Gaetbulibacter; species Gaetbulibacter jejuensis. The sequence continues at coordinate 512,679 of NZ_BAAAGF010000002.1, forward strand.
TATTGGAAGCAAAACTCTCCAAAAGGTATTTACCTACCTCTTTGTTTTTTTCGGCCATAGGTTTAAAGACCTCAATAGGAATGCTGTATAATATACATTCTTCTTCGGTTATGGAAGTAATAGCATAGTTTTCTTGTGCGAAAAGCGGACGAAGTCCAAACACATCGCCTTCGTCAAACTTATCAATCACTTCAGACGTGTTGTTAATAGTCTTTTTTAGTGACACAGCACCTTTGTGAATAATATAAAAATGCTGGTGTAATGCGTCGTTTTGGTTGTAGATTATCTGTCCTTTGTCGAGATACTTAATGGTAACCTGAACAGCAATCTCCAACAACTGATTTTTTTTAAGCAAATCAAAAGGAGGGAAGCGTTTAAGGAAATCGGCAATACGTTCGGCTATAGTGTTCTTCATACTGCTAAGTTAAGCACCAAACCTGTATTTGCATAATTAATCTAGTTTAAAATGCGAATCATTTTGATGGCGTTTTATGGCTTTTCTAGCTAGGAATAATCCAACAGCTAGCGAGACAAAAGCACCTACCCAAATACCAGGAATAAAGTCGATAAACAAAAAGAAATCGTAAGCACCATGGAATAGGGTTGCCAACGCAAGACCTATAAGGTTTAGTTTTATTCTGTTATTAGAAAACTTTGCTTTACCCATAAAATAGCCCATTAATACACCAAAGGTAGCATGTGCAGGAACTGCAGTAAAGGCTCTTAAAAATGCAATTTTATAACCACCTTCAAACACATACATAATGTTTTCGGTAGCAGCAAAACCCATTGAAACTACCACAGCATATACAATACCATCAAAAGGCTCGTTAAAGTCTTTTTTAGGCTGAGCAAAATAGCGTACAATGACATATTTGCTGAACTCTTCAACTAATCCAACAATAAAAAAAGCTTTGATGAATTGGTCAAAAACACTTGTGTTAAAAGGTATTGGAATAACACTATCTGTTACAAGGTAAAGAAAAGTTGTAATCGCTATACTTCCAATACCACCAAACAAAAAGCAATATAAGATTAACCGTTTGGGCTCTTTTTCATATTTATCTTTAAAATAAATATAAAGGATAATCATTATAACAGGAGCTATCGCAAGGAGGAGTAGATTCATAGTTGAAAATTAAGTAAAATATTAAAACCTGCTACAGTTTTTTTGGATAGCATTAAAAATAGTAGTGTAGTAGGCTCTATTGCTAGCTACAAAATGGTTGTTGGTTTCACTGTTATTCAATAAGGACTGAAATGTAGAAAAGCTAACTAGTTTTAAAGCTTCAACTTCATCTTTTTGTGGTGTTAGCTGATTAATGTCTACCTTTAATTCTGTCATAAAAGTATGATGAAACTCGTTGTCAACAATACCATTATCGTAGCTTTGAAAACATTCAAACACACCAATCTTATTAAGGTCTTGTTCTAAAATAGCTAAACCTATTTCTTCTTTGGTTTCTCTAACTGCTGCCTGTGTAATGGCTTCTCCAGCATCGATATGACCAGCAACTGAAACATCCCATAGTAACGGACAAATGGTTTTTGAAGCTGCTCGTTGCGCTAGTAGAATGTCTCCATTTTTAGTGTAAAACCAAACATGAGCAGTATTATGATAAAACCCTTTTGTATGTATTACAGATTTTAAAGCAGTTTCTCCTGTTGGGTTACCAGAGGCATCAACAATGTCAATTAATTCATCCATAGTGTAAAAAAAGATTCCCGCTTTTTTGCGGGAATTGATTATTTAAAGTAGCTAAATGTTTCTCCGTTTTTAATCTTTAATAAAGACTCATAAATTAACTTGATAACATTCTCTACATCGTCTTTATGTACCATTTCTACTGTAGTATGCATGTAGCGTAAAGGTAAAGAAATTAATGCAGATGCAACTCCACCATTACTATAAGCAAAAGCATCAGTATCAGTTCCTGTAGCTCTTGATAAGGCTGAACGCTGAAACGGTATTTTCTTTTCTTCAGCAGTATCAGTAATTAAATCGCGTAGTTTTTGCTGTACTGCAGGCGCATAAGCCACAACAGGACCTAAACCAAGTTCTAGATGACCTTCTTTTTTCTTGTCAATCATTGGAGTAGTAGTGTCATGAGTTACATCGGTAACTATAGCTACATTTGGTTTAATGGTTTGCGTAATCATTTCAGCACCACGAAGTCCTATTTCTTCTTGTACCGAGTTTGTTATGTAAAGTCCAAAAGGCAGTTTCTTTTTGTTTTCATGAAGTAAACGCGCAACTTCAGCAATCATAAAACCTCCCATTCTGTTATCTAATGCACGACATACAAACTTGTCTTTGTTTAATATATGAAACTCATCAGGATAAGTTATGACGCAACCTACATGAACACCCATTTTTTCAACTTCTTCTTTGTCTTTTGCACCAACATCTATAGTGATATTTTCTAAAGTAGGAGCTTGCTCTTTTGCTTTGTTTCTGGTATGAATTGCAGGCCAACCAAATACACCTTTTACAATCCCTTTTTTGGTATGGATGTTTACAATTTTACTTGGTGCTATTTGGTGATCGCTACCACCATTTCTAATTACATGGATTAATCCGTTGTCAGTAATATAGTTTACATACCACGAAATTTCATCAGCATGACCTTCAATAACTACTTTGTATTCTGCTTCAGGGTTTATAACACCAACAGCAGTTCCGTAGGTGTCAGTAATAAACTCATCAACATACGGTTTTAAGTACTCCATCCATAGTTTTTGTCCATCCCATTCATAACCAGTTGGAGACGCATTGTTTAAATATTTTTCTAAAAAGTCCATTGACTTTTTATTTAGTATACTCTTTTTTGCCATATTCAATTATTTTGGACTAAAATAATAATATTAATACGATTTTAAGGTTTTAGAGGTTGTAAATTATTAATTTTGGTCAGTACGTTTTAAGTACCTAAAAGTTTGGAATACTTTTAGATTATATACTGTGTATGCATAAAATAACCTACATCTTTATATTGTTTCCGTTTTTGGCATTTGCCCAATTACGACCTGTTGTAGAGAAAGATACAACAGAGGTTGAATGGATAATAATTGAAGGTGATTCGGTTCCAAGAACAACAATTGATTTAGATGAAGTTATTCTGCTCAATAAATTAAAGTTTGATAGTAGTGAAGACCGAAAACGCTATCTTATTTTAAAACGAAAAACGATAAAAGTATATCCTTATGCAAAACTAGCTGCTGAACGATTAGAAACCTTAAACGAACGTTTAGCAACTTTAGATTCTAAACGAGAACGTAGGCAGTATGCAAAGATAATTCAGCGATATATTGAAGAAGAGTTTTCAGCGGAATTAAAAAAGCTCACTCGAACCGAAGGGCAAATACTCATAAAACTAATTCATAGGCAAACTGGTAAAACGACTTTTGAGCTTATTAAAGACCTTAGAAGTGGTTGGCGCGCTTTCTGGTTTCAAAATACTGCAAAGCTATTTGATATTTCACTTAAAAAAGAGTTTGACCCTTTGAATGTGAAAGAGGATTATCTTATTGAAGATATTTTAGAACGTGCGTTTCAAAATGGATTATTAGTACGTCAAAAACCTGCTGTTGATATCGATTTTTATGATCTTACCGATAAATGGTTAAACCCAAAACCTACTGTTGATAAAGAATGAGAATACAAACACCTTTTGAAGAACGTCTAAACACATGGAGTCATGCACTTGGTGCTTTGTTGGGAATTGCAGGATTGGTTTTACTTATTCTCTCAGCCTTACAAGTGAAGTTGCCTTGGAGTTTATTTAGCGTAATAGTTTATGGTATTTCAATAATTGTTTTGTTTAGTGCATCCGCTTTTTATCATGCTGTAAAAGGAGAAAAGCGAAAGCATTATTTCAGGATAGTAGATCACATTAGTATTTACATGCTCATTGCAGGAACATATACTCCTGTATTGCTCATTGCATTACCAGATAGTCTTGGTTGGCTTTTGTTTTGGGTTGTTTGGGGAATTGCTGCTTTTGGCGTTGTGCTAAAACTATTCTTTACAGGAAAGTTTGAAGTGTTTTCAACCTTACTGTATTTGGTTATGGGTTGGTTAATTGTGTTCGATTTTTCTAATGTTTCAAGCGCTTTAGGAAGCAATGGAGTGTTATTATTATTTGCTGGCGGATTGTTTTACACCATTGGTATTGTGTTTTATGCTATTGAGCGTATTCCTTATAACCATGTGATTTGGCATCTTTTTGTTCTTGGAGGCGCCATTTGTCATTTTTTTATGATTTATTTTTACGTGCTTTAGTTTTTAATAGATGACAGAAATTACACTAGCAACACCCAACGATTATAAACAGATAGCCGATTTAGGTTTTATCATCTGGAACGAACATTATACACCCATTATTGGAGCGGAACAAGTAGCATATATGCTAGATAAGTTTCAATCAGAAAAAGCTATACATCAGCAAGTAAAAGAAGGTTTTGAGTATTATTTGATCACTTTTGAAACTGTGCCTGTAGGATATATTTGCATTAAGAAAAAGCGAGACGCTTTGTTTTTAAGTAAGATTTATGTGCTTTCTAATTACAGAGGAAAGAAAATAGGAAAAACAGCAATGCAGTTTGTTGAACGTAGAGCTAACACGTTACATTGCAATAGCATTGAGTTGACAGTGAATAAGTACAATGTCAATTCTATTAAAGCTTATGAAAAACTAGGGTTTAAAACCGTTGAAGCATTGGTAATGGATATAGGAAATGGTTTTGTGATGGACGATTACCGAATGGTTAAAAACCTATAAATTAATCCTTGATTACCTCTTTGTAATCTTCAAAGAAATCTTCAAACTTGCTCATATTTTCATTGAAAAACACCATTACATCTTGCCATGTATTTTTATTGTGAATAGACACCTTTTGTTCTAAAGGAAGGTAAATTCTTGATATCTCTTTACCGTTTTCTAGAAAGTATTCTTCTTCAAAAATGACGTTAGGTAAGTAATCTTGAGTTAAAATAGATTTTAGTGATACTAGTTTTTCCCAGTAGGTAATTCGGTTTTCTAAATCGTCTTCAATGTCTAGCGCTATAAGTGCTTTTTTGGTGTCAAAATGAAATTTAAAGCTAAAGCCTTTTATTTTGGTATCGTATAGCGTCCATTTCCTTGGAAATGATTTTCCAAAGCTTATCCAAAAGTCTTGACGCAGTCGTCTTGATTCTTCTTTACTAAACATACCTTTTAAATTACATAAGCCATTCCAATACCTAGTAATATGGCAACTAGTTTGGTTAAGCTAAATTTATGTCCTTCATCACTTTCAAAAAGAATAACTGTAGAAATATGAAAAAATATACCAATTACAATAGCGTTAATTGCATTTACATAGTTGGATGGCATACTTGTATGATTAGAAATAAATGTTCCTAAAGGCGTCATTGCAGTAAACAAAATTAAAAACAGAACTACTTGTAATTTATTACATCTTGATTCTAGTAAAAACCCTGTAATTACTATAGCTATTGGTATTTTGTGTACTAATACACCATAGACAATATCGTTATGTTGATGTATTGGGAACCCTTCTAAAAAGCTATGAATACATAAGCTTATAAAAAGTAACCATGGAAATTCCTTGGTGTCTTCATGATGTACGTGACCATGTTCAGCACCTTTTGAGAAAAACTCCAAAATAACCTGTATAAGAATACCTGTCATTATAAGTAAGCCTGTTTTTTTGGCTTCTAAGTGATGATAAACTTCTGGGAGTAACTCAAAAAGCGTTAAAGCTAATAAAAATGCTCCACTAAAGGATAGTAGTAATTTAGAGTGTAGGTTTTTCTTTTTGTAAATCAATACGATTAAAACACCCAAAATTACTGCATATACAGGAAATAAATATTTGTTCATCTACTAGTGGAATTTTCTAAGAATATCGTCTTACAGTTTATAAGCATTGACAAAAATAAAGTATTTTTGAATTTTGAAAGTACTATAAGGCATTTATGTATGGAGAATAATTTTAAAATGGTTGCCAAAACCTTATTTGGCTTTGAAGATTTACTAGAAAAGGAGCTATTGCAATTAGGAGCACAAGACATTAAAAAAGGAGTGCGAAATGTAAGCTTTGTTGGTGATAAAGGATTTATGTACAAAGCCAATTTAGGATTAAGAACAGCCATAAAAATTCTTAAACCCATAAAAACGTTTAGAGTTGTAACTGAGCAAGATTTATATGATAAGGTGTACAAAATGCCTTGGGAAAACTACATGAAACCTACAGGTTCTTTGGCAATTGATGCTACAGTACATTCTAATGTGTTTACACATTCAAAATACATTGCATTAAAAACAAAAGATGCTATTGTAGATAAATTTAGAGATACTACTCAGGAACGACCTAACGTAGATTTACGTTTTCCTGATTTAAAAATAAATGTCCATATCGATAGGCAACAATGTACCATTTCGTTAGATACATCAGGAGAATCGTTACACAGAAGAGGCTATAAAACAGCTACCAACATTGCGCCAATAAACGAAGTGCTAGCTGCAGGATTGATTATGCTATCAGGTTGGGATGGACAGAGTGATTTTATGGACCCAATGTGTGGTAGTGGAACCATTTTAGCCGAAGCAGCAATGATAGCTTGTAATATTCCGCCTAATTTAATGCGAAAAGAATTTGCTTTTGAAAGATGGCAGGATTGGGATGTGGATTTATTTGAAACCATTGAAGAGTCTTTATTGAAAAAGACCAGAGATTTTCATCATAAAATTATAGGTTACGATAAGTCACCAAGTGCTGTTAAAAAAGCAAAAGACAATATAAAAAACGCGCACTTAGACGAGTTTATAAGCATTCAGCATGAAGACTTTTTTAAGACCCAAAAAGCAGGAGATAAAAAGCTGCACATGGTTTTTAATCCGCCTTATGGAGAGCGTTTAGATATTGACATGGAGAAATTTTACACCAATATTGGTGATACCCTAAAACAAGGTTACCCAGGAACTCATGCTTGGTTTATTACCTCTAATTTAGATGCGTTAAAGTTTGTAGGCTTACGACCTTCACGAAAAATAAAACTGTTTAATGCTAAATTAGAATCTCGTTTAGTAAAATACGAAATGTATGAAGGTAGTAAGAAAGCTAAATATATGGACTAGTCTAAAAACTTGAAGGACTCCAGAATTTTAACACCTTGTTTTACACTAATATCATAGCAATATAGGTTTATATCATATGCTTTTTTATTGTCCTCTCTATAAATTACAGCATTTAAAACATAATCTTCACCATCACGACAAACTGTGTAGTGGCTCATATAGTTAGGTAAAAAAGGACGACCATCTTCAATAATATCCATATACATATTTTTACAACCTTCTCTGCTCACAAGTTTAAGAGTGTTTGAATTTTTATCAACGTTTTGGTTAATAGTAACAATTTGCATATTTATGCCTAAAACATCATTTTCTCCATCATAATCGGTTTCATCTTCATCTCCTTCAGTATCAATTTTTTGTTTTGTTTCAAAGGTGAGTTTACCATCTTTCCAAACGTTAACGTATTGTGCATTGGCATTAAGTGAAAGTGTTAAAAATGCGATAAATAGAAGTGTTTTTTTCATAAGTATATAGTTAATTGATTAATAGTTTTCTTGTAACTGTTTTGTGTGGTGCTCTACATGATAAGCAGTCCACATTATTATTTCTCGTAATGGCATTTTTCCCATTAAGGGATGAGGCAAAATAAGTGTATCTAAATGTTTGTCAGATAACTTTCGAGTCTTGTATTGTAGTTTTTTGTTTTCAACCTGTAAGCGGTTTAAAATGTAGTTTTTGTCTTTTAGTAAAGGAACTTTCATATTTTTTGATGGACCATAAACGATACCTTTAGACTCTTGCAATCGCTCTTGGTATCTATTTACAACAGTTGCGTAATCTCTCACAGCTCTATTAGCTGTTCCAAACCGATATTTTATAATAAACTTAGGAAGACTTAACGCATCGTTAAGAGGTTTTATGCTTTGAAGTAAATGTAATGCTTGCTGGCCAGAAGTCCATTTTCCTTCAGGACCTTGCTGCCATTTTTCATCATCTTGAGAACTTAACACATCAATTAAAATCTGATGCTTCGATTCTAAAAGTTCAGCAATGCTTTCCTTATCCATAAATTGTGATCATTTTCATTGAAAAGATACACAATTTTTAGTCTTCTTTAGCGACTTTCTTATCTTTTTTGTAGATAGGTATTAGGTAAGAGATATTGTATCCAAACCCTATTCCAAAACGTCCGCTGTCATAGGTTCGGTTAAATCCAGGAATGTAAAGATTTTCAAAATCGCTAGGTGCATTTTCGCTTACTAACCCTTTTAATTGAAGGTTTAATCCAACATATAAATTGTTTAAAGTTTCGGCTTTAATACCAATAATAAGTTCAGCCCAAATAGCTGACAAACCATCAAACTCTTTAGTATCTGAAGGAGAAAAAGGCTCATTCCAGTATTGGTCAGGATTGTAAATGGTGTAATTGTTTAATGTTTGACTAAAGGAGCTTACTCCAGCTCTAAGTCCACCATAAATCATATTTTCCATGTCTAACCAGTTTAGGTACATGTTGTAATCAACTCCAGCTTTAAAGTAACTTCCTTTTGAAGTGACATCGAGGTAATCAGTAACTAAGTTGTTTTCTTCAGTACCAAGCTCTCCTGCTAGATAAAGTCTTTTGGTAAGTCTGTAATCGGCATTTATTTCAAACCCAGTATAATCGTCATCTAAAAAAGAACGCACAGGTTTGCTAAGGTCTATACCTAGTCTCAATCCATATTTTTGTTTAAAAACAAGAGTGTCATTAGATGTTTCGCTGTCTTCTTGTTCACTTGTATTTTGCGAAAATGATGTTATGGAGCATAACATCAAAAATACCAGACTAATGATAGATATTGATGTGTGCTGCTTTTTCATCTTCAATTGTAGTGTTTACGGTTAATGCGTTTATAATCCATACGTCATCGTCATCGGCTTCAATGACGTCAATTTCAGTACCTGCAAATATACTTTTATAACCACAAGCTCTTGATACGTATATAAATTCTGGTGTGTAACTTACTTCAATAACATCAGTATTTGAAGCGTTACTATCGTTACCATTAGTGTCGTAGTCGGTGTCTTTTTTTAATTCAAAGAAAGTAGAAATGGTTTCACCTTCGTTTTGAAACCTTAGCGGTAAGAGTATAGAGTCAGTAGTTGTGCTAGAAACAATTTCATCTTCGACACCTTGACCAGTAACAGTAAGTTGTCTTACGCTTTTTGGTTCATCAGTATCATTAACGTCATAAAAACGTATGATTAAATGTGGCGTTGTTGCTGTTGCTTCAGAACAAATATCATCTCTTTCGCAGCCTAAAAATAGGACAGCAATTAAAAAGACTAAGGCGCTAATTTTTTTTATCATTATAATTTTTCTTTTTTCAGTGATAGTCTACACAAGATTTTTTGTAATAGCTTACTTTTCAAATAAAACCACAGTCTCAATATGTGCTGTATGTGGAAATTGATCCACAAGACTAAGCTTTTTTATTTCATATCCTGACTGCATTAATTGCTCAGTATCTCTAGCTTGTGTGGCTGGATTGCAAGATACATAAACCAAACGTTCTGCGCCTAGGTTTATTATTTTATTTAAAGTTTTTGGCGCAATACCAGCTCTAGCAGGATCTAAGATAATGGTTCTTATTTTGTTTTTAAACTCAGGATGCTCGGTTAAGAATTTACCAACATCAGCAGCATAAAATTCTAAGCCTTTAATGTTGTTTCGTTTAGCATTTTCTTTAGCATCTGCAATGGCTGAAGCTACAATATCTACACCAACAATTTTAGCATTGTTGGATTTGCTAGCAACTATTTGTCCTATGGTTCCTGTACCACAAAATAAATCTAAAACAACGGTATTGTCTATAGCGTCTTTATTTTCTAAAGCATAATCAACTACTTTAGAGTATAGTTTTTCAGCACATTTTGGGTTGGTTTGAAAGAAGCTTTTCATGCTAATTTCAAAATTAAGACCTAGTAGTTCTTCAACTATTTTGTCTTCACCATAAACTAAGCTTATGCTTCCAGTGGTAGCAATGGTTCTATCTCCAATTTCGTCATTAATGGTATGTAATAAACCAGCAACTCTATCTCCAAACAATTCTACTAAATAATTGGCAAATGCATCTAAATCAAATTGGTCTAAATCATAAGAAGTAGTCACTAAATTGAATAGCAGCTTATTGGTTTTATAGGATTTTCTTACCACGAAAAAGCGGAAAAACCCTTCTTTTTTAGGAGCATGCCATGGTGCTAATCCTGTATTTTCGCAATATGCTCTAATGTCTTTAAGGTGGTTTTCTAACTGCGCATCGAATAAACCAGAATCGCTATTTAAGTTATCACCACACCACCAAAGACCACGACGTTTAAATCCAAGTGTAAACTCGTCTACGTCAGTTTTAGCTTCACGATTATAACCAATAGCTGAAAAGCCATATTCCATTTTATTACGATAATGAAATGTATTAGGTGAACTTACAAACTCATCAAACTTGCTTTCAATATCTTTTACTTTTCCAATACGCTTAAAAAGTTCTAATGTACTTTGCGTTTTATAGTCGTGCTGTTTGTCTATTGGCAGCTGAATATAAGGTGCACCAGGAATATCTTGATAAGGGGTTTCTACTTCATCTTCAGAAGGTTTTAAAACATCAAGCAGCTTACATTCGGCGTATTTTTTACTCGATTTTTTAACCTGAGCTTTCACTAACTGACCAGGTAAAGTATTAGGCACAAAAACAACAAACTCACCATGTTCATTTCTAATACGTCCTATACCTTTACCACCAAAAGCATAATCTTCTATTAAGATATCTATCGTTTCGCCACGTTTTACAAACTTATTGCGTTCTCGTCTTGCCATGTACTTAAAATTTTGATTGCAAAGATAGTGGCATTTTATAAAATTCTACACTTAAAATTGATAGTGATTATTTATAAATCGTGCAGAAATTACTAAATTTACATCCTCTAGGGATGATTTCTCTCCCACGCTGCTTTTTCTAAGCGTCACCATAACTTCAAAAATGGTTGCGCAACGCTTATGAAAGAATAAAGGTAGAGCAGGAATGGTTATTTTTTCACAATTAAAATTTTTTTAAAATGGCTGTTTTAGACCAATTAACATCGCAACAAGCGATAGATTTAGAAAACAAGTATGGTGCACACAATTACCATCCGTTACCTGTAGTGTTGAGTAGAGGAGAAGGTGTCCATGTTTGGGATGTAGAGGGTAAGCAATATTATGATTTTTTATCGGCTTACTCAGCAGTTAACCAAGGACATTGTCACCCAAAAATTGTAGATGCCATGGTATCACAAGCAAAAACATTAACCTTAACTTCTAGAGCGTTTTATAACGATATGCTAGGAAAGTATGAGCAGTATGCAACTGAGATGTTTGGGTTTGATAAATTGTTGCCAATGAATACAGGAGCTGAAGCTGTTGAAACGGCTTTAAAGCTTTGTAGAAAATGGGCTTATGAAGTAAAAGGTATTTCAGAAAACGATGCTGAAATTATTGTTTGCGAAAACAATTTCCATGGAAGAACAACTACAATTATCTCGTTTAGTAACGATCCTGTAGCACGTAAAAACTTTGGACCTTATACTAAAGGGTTTATAAAAATTGAATACGATAATCTAGAAGCTTTAGAAACTGCTTTAAAAAACAATCCTAACGTAGCAGGTTTTATGGTTGAGCCAATACAAGGAGAAGCAGGAGTTTATGTGCCAAGTGAAGGATATTTAGCCAAAGCAAAGGCGTTATGTGAAGCTCATGGTGTGCTTTTTATTGCAGATGAAGTACAAACTGGTATTGCTAGAACAGGAAAGTTGTTAGCTGTAGACCATGAAAATGTAAAACCAGATGTGTTAATTCTTGGTAAAGCATTATCTGGAGGTGCTTATCCTGTTTCGGCTGTGTTAGCAAACGATAACATTATGAATGTGATTAAACCAGGAAACCACGGAAGTACTTTTGGTGGTAATCCTGTTGCTGCTGCTGTTGCTATTGCTGCTTTAGAAGTGGTTAAAGACGAGAAGCTAGCTGAAAATGCTGAAATATTAGGACAATTATTCCGTGAGGAAATGAATAAATACATAGAAACAAGTTCTACCGTTAATTTAGTAAGAGGAAAAGGATTGCTAAATGCTATTGTTATAAATGATGATGAAGATAGCGATACAGCTTGGAATATTTGTTTGGCATTAAGAGATAATGGTCTTTTAGCTAAACCAACACATGGTAACATTATTAGATTTGCACCACCTTTAGTAATGAACAAGGAGCAACTGTTAGACTGTGTGTCAATTATAACAAAGACATTAAAACAATTTGAAAACTAAATTTATGGAACAACAATCGGCTTTTAAAAGCTTTGAACTAGACGTTAATCAAGAGATTATTGGTTATTTAAAAGAAACATCTAAATGGTCTTATATTTTATCAATATTAGGATTTGTAGGAATAGGTTTTATGCTTATTGGAGCATTGATTATGGCCATTTCAGGAGGCATTGCAAACAGTGGATTTGATGGAGCGTATGGAGCAGGATACGCTGTTGGTGTAGCGTTTGTATATGTTGTTTTAGCGCTTGTTTATTTGTTTCCTGTGTTATACTTATTTAGGTTTTCTAAAAACATGAAAAGTGCGTTAAGACTAAGCAATAATCAGGACTTTAAAAAGGCGTTTGCAAACCTAAAATCTCACTATAAGTTTATCGGGATTTTTACTATTGTAGTTATTTCTTTATACGCTTTAATTTTAATAGGAGCAATAGTTGGAGCTTCCTTATTTTAAAAACTGACATTAATTTATAAGAAAAAAAGCAACCATTTGGTTGCTTTTTTTTTGTTAAGGTGCTAACTCGGTAAACGGAAAAACACTAATATTTCTAAGTATCCAAAACAGAATAACAATTACTAAAATTACTTTTGTAGTAATTGGTTTATGAGTTAGGTTTTTATAGGTTGTTGTGGTGAACTTGTTAAGCAAAAATAAGATAGACTGATACCCTAAAACTACAAATAGAAGAAGTATTAGATAGTTGTGTCTTATACCTTCAATAATTTCGCCATTAATTAACTTGTGTATTGCTCTTTGACTACCACAACCAGGACAGAAAATACCTGTGAGAGCATAAAAAGGACATTTAGGAAAAAAAGCGTGGTTAGACGGATTCCAAAAAAAATATAGTGATAGCATTCCTAAAAATACTATCACTATAATTGTATATACTATTATTTTTTTTGACTTAGTAACCACCATTAGCAATTGCTCCAAGCATTGCAACTCCAAAGATTAAAATATAAAGTAACCATCCTACAAGTGCAATAACCACAGAAACAATTCCCCAAGTTTTTGCATTCTTAGAAGCACGTACTGCTTCATCATACTTTCCATCTTCATATAATGAATTAACTTTTGTAGCGTAAATAATGCTCACAATACCAGAAGGTAAACAGCATAAAATGGTACTTATTATAGCTAAGGCTAAGTAACTATTAGGTCTTGTAGGTTTTTGTTCCATGTAATAATTTTTTGTTTAGTTAGTGTTCAAATGTAATAAAAAAAGCGACCATTTGGTCGCTTTTCTCATTTATTGATTTTGTTGTTGGTACTGTTCCATCATTTCTCTGGACTGTTCCATCATCTCATCCCAACCAACTGTTGAAATTCGGTATATAGTAAAAATTAAGTATGCTATATTTATTATTAGTATTACCATTGCTACAATTTTGGCAGTGTTCATAGCTTTAACACTATCATGATCGTAGTTTTCAGGGGCTGCTTGCGCTTGCTTTAATTTACTTTGAGCAATAAAAAAAGCAATACCAGCAAGGATAAATCCTGAACCTCCTATGCAGCAGCATAGTAATCCTAGAATTGCTAATACATAAACAATAGTTGGGTTGAGTTTTTGTTGTTCCATAATTTTAGTTTTGATTAGATTATTTTTAGTAAAAAGTTACCTACAATAATAACAATGTTAATGATTACCAATGTAAGAATAATTTTTTGAGAAATTTCATAAATCTTAAGCGCATTTACTATTAGCATCCCAAAAAGGAGTATAAGTGTATAAATAGCAGGATACATAAAAAATGCACCAATAAAGTCGCCTTCAAGAATAAGCGCAACCGATCGTTGCATGCCACAACCCATACACTCAAAGCCAAACAACTTTTTGTTTAAGCAAGGTAACATATAGTCTTCGTATTGCGACATGGTACTGTTTTAGTTCTTACAAATGTAAAAAAAGTTAAAAATGAAACTAAGGTTTCTTTGTTTTTTAGTGAAAATTTGAACGATTTAGCATAATGCTTTACTTTTGTATCTATTACTTTATAGATAACGTATTTTTAATAGTCAAACACATGAGTTTATCAAGAACCATAAATTTTATTTTGATTTTATCTGGCGGAATTATTGCAATTTATGCCAAAGCAGGTGATGGACAAAGTGTTTATTTGCTAATGGCAGGAATTGTACTATTAATGATGGGTATTTACAGGACTTCCCGAAATATTCCTAGTAAATATAAAAACGATGACACTAACGACTCTGATAATGATACTGCATAATGAAATTTAAAAAAGGCGATAAAGTTTCAGTATTAGATGAAGACATTTCTGGTGTTGTTTTAAAAACTTCAGATGCACAAGTGAGTATTGAAACTCCTGATGGTTTTGTGTTTGAATTTCCTGCAAGCGAACTTATAAAAACTGATGCTTCAATACAATCTGAATTGTTTTCTACACAAAGTGCTAGTGCTGTTATTCAAGAAAAAGAGCAGCAACAAAGACGAAAGCTTCCTAAGATAAAGCCTAAAGAGCGTAATAATCCTGCTATGGAAGTTGATCTTCACATACACAAGCTTACTGATCATGACTCTAGAATGACTAGTCATGAAAAGTTAACTTTACAGTTAGATACAGCTCAACGACAACTAGAATTTGCAATAAAAAAGCGAATTCAAAAAATAGTATTTATTCATGGCGTAGGAGAAGGCGTTCTAAAAATGGAATTAGAAACATTGTTTCGACGCTATGACAACATCAAATTTTACGACGCAGACTACAAAAAATACGGTTTAGGAGCTACTGAGGTTTATATTTACCAAAACGTGAATTAGTCTTCTTCAGGAAACGTAATTATAGTTTCATAAGTTCCAAAGAAGTAATAATCCATACTTAAAGCACCTAAATTGAAAGGGTCATTAATTTCAAAATTCGTGGTCACTGTTCTAGTGTATGTATTGTCAATAAACTCATCAACCACAAAAGTATCAGCAGCATCTGCGTCTAAATACCTAGCAATAGTTGCATCTGTAGCAAAATCGTTAGTTGGGTTTTTGTCCATATTTTCATCCTCATAACGTGTTAACACACCATCACCATCATCGTCATTATCTAAATAATTAGGTAAAGGTATTTCGGGAGTTGTAGGATCGTTATCGTGGTCGTACGTGTCGTTATCAGTGTTTACAGCATTAGCTAAGCCATCTTCAGTACTAAAATTATGATTTTCGTTAATGGTTAATACATTGTCATTATCATCATCTTGGTCGATATAGTTTGGTATACCATCTCCATCAAAGTCATCGTCATCATAATTACCATTACCATTTAAATCTTCAAATTCAGAAGGAATTCCATCATCATCATCATCCACAAAAGTAGAGGTGAAATCTATATCTATTGATTCACTTTCATTATCGCTAATAATATTAACGTCTGAACCAGGAACAAGAGTACAGAAAAGATTTTCTGGATTTCCATCATAAGTTCTGTAAATAAACCTAACACTTCCAGTTATAGTACCTTCAAAAGGAATTTCATCAGTTGGAGGATTGAAAATTTGATCATTATTAGTATTGGAAGGAAAAACAATGCTCAACGATTCATAAGGGTCTGCTTTAATCTTATATAAGCTGTATTCATCTTCAAATTGATCGCACAACGTAAGGTCATCTTCAAAGTCTAATTCAATTTCAAGAATATCGCCATCATCGCAACTTGTTAACAGTAAACTTAGACAAAATATATAGAGTATTTTTCGCATTGTATTTGATTTGGAAACAAAAATAAAAGATTTGATAAACTTATAACGCAGTAAGATGCAAATAATTTTATTTGAAGTATTTTTGCAGCATGAAGAAAGTGTATTTTGATAATGCTGCAACCACGCCTATGCGCGCAGAGGTTGTGAATAAGATGACAGAAGTGATGATGATCAACTTTGGAAATGCCTCATCTACACATAGTTTTGGTAGGTCATCTAAAGCTTTAATTGAAAATTCAAGAAAATCAATTGCTAAACATTTTAATGCTTTAGCATCAGAAATTGTATTTACTGCAGGTGGTACTGAAGCCGATAATTTAATACTCAGAAGTGCTGTAAGAGATTTAGGAGTAACCGATATTATAACGTCCAAAATAGAGCATCATGCAGTACTACATACATTAGAAGCATTGAGTAATGAGTATAACGTTTCGCTTCATTTTGTGTCATTGTTAGACGATGGTAACATTGATATTGAACATCTAGAAACGGTATTAACATCTACTGAAAAAGCTTTAGTGTCTTTAATGCATGTTAATAACGAAATAGGAAATATTTTAGACCTAAAGCGTGTTGCGCAATTGTGTAAAGCCAATGGAGCGCTGTTTCATAGTGATACTGTGCAATCAGTTGGACATTATAAAATAGATTTACAAGATGTAGCTGTTGATTTTATTACAGCTAGTGCGCATAAATTTCATGGTCCAAAAGGTGTAGGGTTCGCTTACATAAGAAAAAACTCTGGTTTAAAAGCATCAGTATTTGGAGGTGAACAAGAACGAGGTTTTAGAGCAGGTACTGAAGCTATACACGATATTGTAGGTATGGAAGAAGCTCTTAATATAAGCTACAACACTCTAGAAGAAGAAACCGCTTATATATCAGATTTAAAGCATTATTTCATTACTAAGCTGCAAGACGTTTTACCACAAGCAAGCTTTAATGGAGCTAGTAAGTGTTTTGAAAGCAGCACATACACATTGGTTAATGTATGCTTACCAATTGCACCCGAAAAAGCACCAATGTTACATTTTCAGTTGGATTTAAAAGGAATTGCGTGTTCTAAAGGAAGTGCTTGCCAAAGCGGAAGTACTTTAGGCTCTCATGTGTTGTCTCAAATACTAGATGAAGAACAACTAAAAAAACCTTCGGTACGTTTTTCGTTCAGTAGTTTTAATACTAAAGACGAAGTAGACTACGTTATAGAGGTTTTAAAAGACTTTGTTGAAAACTGACCCAATTGTAGTAGTTATTATTGCTTTATTGCTTGTGTCTTGTAAACAAGAACCTAAGCAAGACGTTGTGATTACTCAAGAGTTGCAACAACCAACAGCTCAATCTCCTAAAACCTTTAAGGTTAAAAACATTGGTGATACCTTAGATGTATTTAACGAAGTGTATGTTATTTACAATAAAAGTATAGGGAATACTTCTGGTAGGCATTTAACCAAAGACGGTTATAATCTTGGTTTAAAATGGCAGTGTGTAGAGTTTGTAAAACGCTACTACTACCAACATCTCAACCATAAAATGCCTAATAGTTACGGACATGCTGTTGATTTTTTTAATACTGAAATAGCAGATAGCAGCATCAATAGAGATAGAAATTTACTACAATACACAAATGGTAGTAGTAGCAAACCAAAAGTTAATGATTTGGTTGTTTTTAAAGGAAATGTGTTTAACCCTTATGGACATGTAGCTATTGTGAGTAGAGTAGAAGATAGCTATGTTGAAATTGTACAACAAAACGTTGGGGAACAATCTAGAGACCAATTAGGTTTAAAACAAGTGAACGGAAAATGGATTATTGATGAAACCAGCATATTGGGTTGGTTAAGGAAAGATTGAGAAGTAGTTAACTATACCATAAACAGTTATTTTTCGAGTTTCTGTTCAAACTTCTCAAGAGTTATTTCTTTTCGCCACCAAGAGTATTCACCATAAGCTATTTTCTTGTCATAATCTACTTTCAAATAATCGTTCCAACAAGAGAAAAAATCATAATCTCCATTTTGTTCATCATCTAAATCATTTTCTATTTTGGATGGTGCAATTAAATAATATTTTCCAACTTCAAATTCTGCAATATATGGTCGACATAGAATTCCGTTATCTCCCCAAACTTTAAATCTTTTTCGAGATTCAGAACCTTTATACTTTTTAACGACTTCAACTGTCATTGAATAAGGCATTTTTCCATCGTAACCGTAGGTTTCTTCTTCTAGAAAGTCCGAATATTCAATTACTTTGATTAGTGCAACAAACTCTTGATTATCAGAGATTGCTCCAAATCGACAATTCCAATTGCATTCGCAAGAGCAAGCAAAAGATTTCATTGAAATCAGAAGTAAAAATATTATCAGAACTTGTTTTTTCATAATTATTTACAATGATTTCGTTTGTAAAATTGTTGTTAGTAGCTTTTTTTTCTTTCCACTACTAATTCGGTTAATTTATTCAGTTTTGTATTCCTTTTTTGATTGATATTTTTTTTCGTCAGTCAAAATCCATGAGGTTAAAATCAGATTTAATTTTATGTTTCGTATTGTACCAGATTTTTTTTTGTCAAGTATTACTTCAACTCCAAATTCTACATTCAGTTTTGCCTCTTTTATTAATTTAGTTTCAATTTTGTACTTTTTTAAATCATCAAAAAACCATTTTGAAATTTCATAAAACATGTTAAAGTCAATTTCCGAAATTTCGTTATTTAATTTTTGAGTTTTATTTAAGAAGTCAAACTCAATAATTCCTTTTTGTAATTCAATTAATGAGTCTAAATCGTTTGTTAATCTCCAACCATAAAACATATCACAAAATATATCTGTATGATGCTGTAATCTTTTTCTTTTCACTGTTGATTTTGTCAAATGTTGGGTAATAGTCTCGTATAACCGTCAGTTACTTGGA
This sequence comes from Gaetbulibacter jejuensis, assembly GCF_039524015.1. Taxonomy (NCBI): domain Bacteria; kingdom Pseudomonadati; phylum Bacteroidota; class Flavobacteriia; order Flavobacteriales; family Flavobacteriaceae; genus Gaetbulibacter; species Gaetbulibacter jejuensis. Next base: position 531,729 of record NZ_BAAAGF010000002.1, read on the forward strand.
TTAAAGATACTATTTTTCAATTAAGTTGTTACAAGACATTACTGTAAGTAGTCTTTTTATTTTATCTATATTAGCTTTCAAATAATTAACCACAAATCAATAAAGATGAAAAAAATTTTAATACTGCTTTTGTTAGGTGTAAGCATGCTAAGTGCTGCGCAAGAAAAAGTGTTACTTCGTTTAAATTATGTTGAAGGACAAAAATATGCTATGAGTATGAGCATGTCGCAAGTAATTGGTGATGATATTATAACCAATGATATGCAAATAGATATGCAGTATGATATAACTAAGGTCACTGGTGACACCTATGAAAGTAATGCGAAAATTACTAGAATGGCAATGGATATGAGACAAGATCAATTGGCTGTATCTTATGATACAAATAAAAAACATGATGAATTAGATGAAACAGGACAAATGATGAAGATTCGATTGGAACCTATGTTATCGGCAACAATTATAACTAAAGGTGATAATTTAGGTAATATTTTAGAAACTAGAGTTGAGCCTAGTGACATTGAAGGTGCTGCAGACTTTGCAGATCAATCAGGTAGTGTAATTTACCCTAAAGAGGAAGTTGCTGTTGGTGATACATGGACAAAAACTAAGGTTGATAACGCAATGACGTTTAACTTTATATACAAAGTGAAAGCTATCAATCGTAATAATGTTTTAGTTGATATTTCTGGTAGTATTTCGGGTACTGCTTCTGGTGATATTACAGGAACTATGGATATAGATAGAGATTCTGGTATGCCTACATTATCAAAAATCAATATGACGATGAGTATTGAAGGTCAAAAATCTACAACCGATATGACTGCTAAATTTACTAAAATTTAAAGGCATTAAATTTTTACCTAGTACTAATAGAAAAACCTTGGTTATAGTTTAATCAGGGTTTTGTTTTTTTACTTCATTTGTTAACTCAATAATTCCTTCTTTTGTGATTTTTCCTGTTTTGTAAATAACTTCTTTTTTATCAGTTCCTACTATTTCGTTTCCATTTTCATCACAATTAAAATAACGAGAATTAAATGCAACGTAAATATTTAAATCATTATCTATTTCCATTAATTCTTCACATTCAAAACAAGGGTCAGGTCCACAACGTCCAATCATCAATTCTTTTGAATTGACTATTTCACCATTACTCTTGAAAGTTGTTAATATTGGCATAAAACACTCAGCTTCTTCTAGTGTTATTACAGCAATATACTCTTCATTAATTTTAATTTTTCCATAGATGTAATTGAATTCTTCTCTATCAAGAATGTTGTTTGTGTCGTTTAATTGGATAAACTCACTAAAATCATCATCACAAGCTTTTATTTTAATAGGAGTTTTAATTATTGGAAATTGCTCAACAAATAGGTTGTATTGTTCAGTTAGCTTAGATGCTTTAGAAATAGTTTTTTTATTACTTTCTAATGTGTTTTCTCTTTCTTTACTTTCTGATTTGCAGCTAGATAAAAGTATTGATGCTATTATTGGAAACAATATTTTCCGCATCATATTCCTCTAAAATCGAGTAGACAACCTTACATTAAATACTCTTGGTGTTAAGTAATTTGGAATAGCATATTGACGCTTACTGTACACATCTCTTACCCAAGTATTGGTAATTGAGTTTTGTACGTCAAACATATTAAAGATTTCAAAACCTACGGTAAGTTCTTTAAAATGACGTTTCCAACTACTATCATAGGTTTTGTTTTGGTCAACAAGCACATAGCTTATACCTAAATCGGCACGTTTGTAGTCTCTCAATCTGTTTTGGTAGTCGTATGGGTCAGCATAACTTGGTGAACCTCCTGGAACACCTGTGTTATAAACCAAATTAAGGTACATTTTTAAATCAGGAATGCTTGGGACATAATCTTGAAACAGTACTCCAAATTTTAAACGTTGATCTGTTGGTCTTGCAATATACCCTCTGTCTTCAATGTTTTCTTCGGTTTTAAGGTAGCTAAAACTAAACCAGCTTTCAGTACCTTTTACAAACTCACCATTAAGTCTTAAGTCAAGACCATAAGCATAAGCCTTAGCGTTGTTTTTTGCTCTGTAACGAATTCGAACGTTTTCTAAAGTGTAAGGGTTTACATCAGACAGACTTTTGTAATAAGCTTCAGATACAAGTTTAAACGGTCTGTCCCAAAGTTCAAAACTGTATTCGTTTCCTAATACAAAATGAACTGATTTTTGTGCTTTTACATCTGGTTGTACTACACCAGAAGAGTCTCTTAATTCTCTGTAAAAAGGAGGTTGGTAGTACATACCAGCAGCAAACCTAAATAGCATGTCTTTTTCCCAATTTGGTTTTATGGCAAATTGAGCTCTTGGGCTAAATACGGTATGACTTTTACTTTCAATAGCGTCACCACTAACATTCCAGTTGTGCACACGTACTCCAGCATTATAAAACACGTCGTGTTCTCCTAGTTTTGTACGCTTGCTGTATTGTAAATAGGCCTGTAAACGGTCAATAAGTACTTTGTTGGTTGCTCTTACATTTTGGAATGCGACAAGTGGTCCTTCGTAAGGCGAGTAAGGTTGATCGTTAAACGCATCAATATTTGGTGGGTTTATTGAAAAACCTGCACTATCAATAACTTCCCATTCTACTAGACGGTCTCTAATATCTTCATGAGTATATTTTGCTGACCACTCAAGTGTGCTTTCTTCATCAATTTTATAGTCTCCTTTGTGCTCAACGTTTACAATTACAGCATCAAGGTTATTTCTAGCATGCGTAAGTTGAGAGCCAATACCTTCACTAAACTCCACTTCACCTAAGTCTTCGTCTCCAATATTGCTATTGACTTCACCTAGTCTGTATTGTGCTAAAATATCAAAGTATTCCTCTTCAGTCGTGTGATACGCAGAAGTAATGAGCTTTAAGGTTAGGTCATCATTTACAAAATAATTAGCTTTAAATGCTCCAAAAGCGGTTTGGTAACGATCTTTTTCTTGACCTTCATAAAACACCAATAAAGCTACAGGATTATCTATAGTACCAAAGTTGGTTTGTCTGTTTTGAGGTTTAAAGTCGTATTTGTTAAGTGAAAGGTTTCCAAGGAAATTTAAATGAAATTTATCAGAAAACTTATACGTTAAATAGGTTTGAGCATCTGCAAAAACAGGAACTACATTGGTTTCGGTTTCTAAAGAGTTTATTAAAAGACTATTGTCTCTATAACGCAACCCTACAATACCTGAAAACTTAGAGTCTTTACTCACAGTTTCAGCAGCAATACTTCCTCCAAGTAAGCTTAAGTCTGCTCTTAAACCAAACTTTATAGGATTTCGATACGTAATATCTAATACCGAAGATAGTTTGTCTCCATACTTTGCTTGAAAACCACCAGCTGAAAAATCTACATTTTGAACCAAATCAGTATTTACAAAACTCAATCCTTCTTGTTGACCTGAACGAATTAAAAACGGACGATACACTTCAATTTCGTTAACATATACCAAGTTTTCATCAAAATTTCCACCTCTTACTGAATATTGTGTACTCAGTTCATTGGAAATATTTACACCTGGTAATGTTTTTAAGATGTTTTCAACTCCTGGTTGCGCACCTTTTATGGTTCTAATCATTTCGGGAGCTATTGTGGTTACTCCAGTTACTGATTGTCTTGTATTTGTGTTAATTACAACAACACCTATTTGTTCTACATCAACTTTCATTACTGGGTTAAATTCCAGTTCTTGACCACTTTTTAGGTTAAAAGTTTGTGTTATTGGTTTATGTGATAAATGTGTAAAAACAATGGTTACATCTTGGTTTGCTGGTATTTTTAGTTCGTAAAACCCGTTTATATTTGTTGCTGTTCCTAAATCACCTGCTTTGATATTTACATCATAAATAGGAGTATCGTTTTCATCCAATATTACACCTCTAATGGTAGCGTTTTGTGAAAAAGCCATTGTAGACAAGACAAAGAAAAACAAAAGTAGATAGTTGGTAAGTGGTTTCAAATGCTGTAAATTTTATTTTCTGAAAAAGGTTGCTTCAAAAGTAGAACTATTTCCTACATTATCAGTAACAATTACTTTTAATTTATTTTCGGTATCAGTAACAATACCATCATCAAAATTATGGGTTAATACACCTGTTTTGTATTCATACTCCATTAAAATCCATTTTCCGTTTACAGTAGCTCTGTAATTGCTAATACCTGAAAGGTCATCGGCTATTTTTACTTTCAATTCGGAAGATTTACTCATCCACTTACCATCGGTAAAATTAACAGGAGTAATAGTAGGAGCTACTAAATCACTTTGTAAAGCAAATGTTCCTAAGGATTTTGTTCTAGCTGAAAGCACATCTCCTTTTCGGGTTGTATGCAAATAAGATGGTCTTTGGTAATACCCAACAAGTTCAGCAATAAACAGTTTGTCTTTATCAACATCGTTATAATTGCTTATGTCATAATTTATGGTATAGCTTTTAAGTAATGGTACCACATCTTTATGCATTAATAGTGTGTCGCTACTAACATTAAAATCTAAATGAAGGTCATCGTAAAACGTATTGCTAGGAATATAAACTGAAACGTTACCTTTTTCTAAAGTAGTTACTTGGTTGGCATACGCAAAGTGTAACGGTTTAATATCGTTGAGTTCTTCTTGCTCTTTTTTGACTTCTTTTTTTCCAATAATAGGAATGGTAATCCACGCATCGTTGTCTTTAAAATCTTTAACTCTAATTTTATAAACTGAAGAGGTGCTGTCCTCAACAATTAAATACCCATTATTATCTAAATCTTTAAGCATACTAAGTGTATTACCAGATTGTGCAAATAATTTTTGAACTCTTGAGCGTTTGGTTTTATAAATTTCAAAATCTATATAACGATTGATGTGTTTGGTTTCGTCAAAACTAAAACGCTTAAAATCCATTTCAAAACTCTTGTTGCCATTAAAAAAGGTTTGAATGTTACTAACACCATTTTTGTTACTAGCTCCATCTAATTGGTCATAACTTACTATACCAAACCCAATATTTCCATAAGCTTCAACACTTTCAACGGAATAATCACCATTTTTATTTGGTATTAATCTTAGTTCAACACGTTTTTTTGAATTGTTAACATGTGAATTTTCGTCTTTAGGGTACGCATAAATACCAGAAATTAAAGGTTTTCTAGAATCTTTTACATCCATACCAAAGAGCATTGGGTTTATAGGTCTTTCAGCATTATCTCTAATTTCAAAATGTAAATGTGGTCCGCCAGAAGACCCTGAGTTTCCTGAGAAAGCTACCATTTCGTCAGTTGTAATAGGAAGCTCGTCAGGAGTAGGGAAGACCTCTACTTCATAAGTTTCTTTTTGGTATTGACACTGCTTGATGTATTCTTCAATTCTTGGCGAAAATTTTTCTAAATGTGCATAAACCGTAGTATATCCATTAGGATGGGTAATGTACAGCGCTTTACCATAACCATAATGTGAAATTTTAATTCTGCTTACATAACCTTCAGCAGCAGCATAAACCTTTAAGCCTGTGCGTTGTTGTGTTTTAATGTCTAATCCTGAGTGAAAGTGGTTAGAACGCAACTCAGCAAATGTACCAGATAAAACAAGGTCAATACCTAAAGGATTCCTAAAGTAATCTTGAGGGTATTGTGCGTAAGCACTATAGAATTGTGAGCAAAAAAGGATTAAAAAGAGGTATTTCATATATGGAATTATAATAGCTAAAATATTAATTTGAATGTAATCTTCAAAAGCATAAAGAGTTATTCATAAAATATTGATTGCTTATCATACTATTAATTAAATATTTTAAAATTTATTGTAAAACAATTGTAATTTTTGATTTGGTATGTTAACTTTGTTTCAACAGTATTGAAATTTGTAAATGAGTAAAATTGAAGATATTGTAGATTCTTTAGAGAATAAAATTAGCAAGGTTTTGCACAAACTAGAGGTTTTAAGGCAAACCAATGCTAAACTTTCAGAAGAATTAGCAGTACAACAACAAAAAAATATTCAACAACAAGAAGAAATAAGTTCTTGGGTTGAAAAGTATGAAGCTCTAAAAATGGCAAATTCATTACTTGGCAGTGGCGAAGATAATAGAGAAACTAAGCTCAAAATAAATACATTAATCAGGGATATTGACCATTGTATAGCGCAATTATCTGAATAATGTTAGTAAAATAAATCATGGCAGAACAGCTTAAAATAAAGCTTTCAATAGCAAATAGAGTATATCCTTTAACGATTGCTCCAAGCCAAGAAGAAGGTTTGAGAAGAGCTGCAAAGAAAATTGAAGACATGATTTCTCAGTTTGAGCAGAATTATTCTGTCAGAGATAAGCAAGATGTATTAGCCATGTGTGCGTTACAGTTTGCATCTCAGGTAGAGCAAAAACAAATAGATAAGGCAAATGTGAGTGAAGAAGTTCAAAACAAGTTATCAGCACTTGATGAACTATTGCACAAACATTTATCAGCCTAACGTTCTTTTAAATAAAACATAAGGTTACTGCCTACATTAGTTATTTTTTTTGATAAACTCAACGTTAATTCTTTAAAAAGGGTGAGTTTAAGTTGTAAAAGCAAGCCATCTTTGAATGGATCCTTGATCAGCTTGTTAGCCCTAAACTTGTTTTTAAGGAGTTTATACAAAATGCTCAACTGATGTAGGCTTTTTTTATATATAAACACTAACTAAACATGGAAACGAACACAATTTTATTAATTGTTGGAGGAATAGTATTAGGAGTAATACTTGGATATATAGTTGCAAAATCATTAGAAAAAAGCAACGCATCAAAGCTTATTAAGAATGCTAAAAGTGAAGCAGATTCAATTATAAAGCAAGCAAACTCCGAAGGAGAATCGATTAAAAAAGATAAAATACTTCAGGCAAAAGAAAAGTTTATCGAGCTAAAGTCTGAACACGAAAAGGTGATTTTATCTAGAGATAAAAAAATGGCTGAAGCCGAAAAAAGAACTAGAGATAAAGAGTCTCAAGTATCTAACGAGCTTTCAAAAAGTAAAAAAGCCAATCAAGAACTAGACGCGAAAATCAAAGATTATGATTTTCGTTTAGACTTTTTAGAGAAGAAAAAAGTAGAGCTCGAAAAAGCGCATAAGAGCCAAATTCAGCAATTAGAAGTTATCTCAGGGCTTTCTGCTGAAGATGCTAAAGCACAATTGGTAGAGTCACTTAAAGGTGAAGCTAAAACTGATGCAATGGCCTTTATTCAAGATAGAATAGAAGAAGCTAAACTTACCGCTCAACAAGAAGCAAAGAAAATTATTATTAACACCATTCAGCGTATAGGTACTGAAGAAGCTATTGATAACTGTGTATCGGTTTTCAATATCGAATCTGATGACGTTAAAGGACGCATTATTGGTCGTGAAGGTCGAAACATTAGAGCTATTGAAGCTGCAACAGGAGTAGAGATTATTGTTGACGATACACCTGAAGCAATCATTTTATCGTGCTTTGACTCTGTGCGACGAGAAGTAGCGCGTTTATCGTTACACAAGTTGGTAACTGATGGTAGAATTCATCCTGCACGTATTGAAGAGGTTGTTAAAAAGACGCAAAAACAAATAGAGCAGGAGATAATTGAAGTAGGTAAGCGTACTGTAATTGATTTAGGAATTCATGGATTACACCCTGAACTTATAAAGCTTGTAGGACGTATGAAGTACCGTTCGTCTTACGGGCAAAACTTATTACAACACTCTCGTGAAGTTGCTAAGCTATGTGGTGTAATGGCTGCAGAATTAGGCCTAAACCCTAAACTAGCTAAACGTGCTGGATTATTACACGATATAGGAAAGGTGCCAGATAGTGAAGCTGATATCGAAACACCACACGCAATCTTAGGAATGCAATGGGCTGAAAAATATGGTGAAAAACCAGAAGTATGCAACGCTATTGGAGCGCACCACGACGAAATAGAAATGACCACTTTATTATCGCCAATTATTCAGGTGTGTGATGCTATTTCAGGAGCAAGACCAGGAGCAAGACGACAAGTGCTAGATTCTTATATTCAGAGGTTAAAAGACCTTGAAGACGTTGCTTTTGGATTTACAGGAGTTAATAAAGCTTATGCAATACAAGCAGGTAGAGAGCTTCGTGTAATTGTTGAAAGTGAAAAAGTATCTGATGATCAAGCAGCAAACTTATCGTTTGAGATTTCACAAAAAATCCAAACAGATATGACGTATCCTGGTCAGGTTAAAGTTACTGTAATTAGAGAAACAAGAGCAGTTAATATTGCTAAATAGAATATATAAACTACTACAACATAAAAAAAGCACCTAAAATGGTGCTTTTTTTATGTGTTTAATATGACTTTAAAGCAAGTACCTTGGTTAGGAGTGCTATCAACTTCAATAGTTCCTCCAAGAGCTTCTACTTGGGTTTTTGTGATATATAAACCTATGCCTTTGGAATCTTCTCTTTGAGTGCCATGAAATGTTTGGTAAAGCTGAAAAATCTTGTCTTTATGTTTGTTTAAATCTATACCAATACCATTATCTTTAACAGTAAGTTGAATAGTGTTAATAGTTACATCGCAATTTAATGTTATTAAGGGTTGACGTGTTTTACTACTGTATTTAATACTGTTTGAAATTAAATTGTGTATAACGCTATTTAAGTAACTTACGTTGGTATTTAAATAAATTGTTTCAGGAATAAGATTTTCAATTAAAACATTGTGTTTTTTAATATCAAGTACTAAGCTTTCTACAACTTTTTTTGCAACCTCTCTTAAGTTTATTCTTTGATTAAGTGCTTTGGTATCTGACTTTGATTTAATACTAATGATAGAATTTAAATCGGTTATGGTTTCAGTTAAAGATTTTGAAATAGTTTTTAAATGATTAACCATGTCTTCTTTTTCACTTTCAGAACTAGCTTGGTCATAAAACTCTAAAATACTCTCAAAGTTACCAACGTGTGTGCGTAGGTTATGAGATACAATATGAGTAAAGTTGTGCAATCTATCGTTTTGATTAGTTATAAGGTCAAGATTTATTTTTAATGCCTCTTCAACTTCTTTACGTTTGGTAATATTGGAGTGCGTACCAATAATTCTTGTAGGTTTACCATCGTTATCTTTACTAACAACTTTACCTCTATCTAAAATCCATGTATAACTTCCGTCTTTACAGCGTATTCTATGTTCGTTTATATAGATGTCAAGCTCGCCTCTTAAGTGTGCATTAAAGTCTCTGTAATAGGCTTCTCTATCTTCAGGATGAACTCTTTTGTCCCATTCGTCTGATGTGTTTCCAATTTCATAATCTTCATAGCCTATCATTTGTTTAGACTCTTCAGAATAAAAGACTTCATTAGTTTTTGCATTCCAATCCCAAACACCAATATTTGAGTTTTCTAAAGCAAAACGCCATTTATAACTATCAGTAATTAACTCTTCGAGGTACTTATCATTATTTAAGCATTCTATGTAGAGTAGCTTGCTATTTTCCATAGGTTTTCAAGATGTAAGGGCTTTTGTGTTAAGACACATAATCTAAAAAAGGGTCACAAAGATAGGACTGATTTTTAGAAAAAATTATGAAGAACATTATTTTCTTGGATGAAACTGAGTAAGTACGTCTTTTAAGTGAGTTCTATCAACATGCATATAAATTTCGGTAGTGGTAATACTTTCATGACCTAACATAAGTTGTATAGCTCTTAAATCGGCACCATTTTCTAATAAATGAGTAGCAAACGAATGTCTAAATGTATGTGGAGAAATAGTTTTTTGAAGACCAGTTTTTTTTGCTAGCTGTTTAATAATTGTAAATATCATAGCACGAGTAAGCTGTTTCCCTCTATTGTTTAAAAATAAAGTGTCTTTAAACTCTTTTTGAACATTAATAGTTGTACGCACTTCGTTTTTATAGATGTTAATGTACTTTTGAGTGTTTTTTCCAATAGGCACAAACCGTTGCTTATTACCTTTACCTGTTACTTTTATAAATCCTTCATCAAAATAAAGATCAGATAGCTTTAGGTTAGTAAGTTCGCTTACACGCAATCCGCAACTGTAAAGTGTTTCTAGTATTGTCCTATCACGTTCACCAATTCGTATTCCATTATACTCTTTGGTAATATCAATAGCAGCTATAAGTGAGTCAATGTCTTCAATACTTAAAGTGTCTGGTAGTTTTCGGCCTATTTTAGGCGACTCTATATGGTCTAAAGGATTTGTGGTTCTGTAATCTTCAAATACCAAGTAGCTAAAAAAACTACGCAAACCAGATATTAAACGCGATTGTGACCTAGCATTAAGAGATTTTGATAATTCGTAAATGAATGGTTGTATAGTATCATAATCAATTACATCAGGCGATTGATTAATGTTATTCTCTTCTAAATAGATGATGAGTTTTTGAACATCATACTCATAATTAGTAATTGAGTTATCAGACAACCCTCTTTCAATTTTGAGATAATGTTTATAATCGTTGAGTGCATTTAGCCATTTCATTGGGTAAAAATAGTACTTTTTTACTGTAAATTAGTCAAAATCAGTACGTCATATGTCGTATATTTCTTAAAAATTGTTAATAACGTGTTTTTTAAAGCGTTGATAATTAGTAATTTAAAAATTAATGTTTATAAAATTGTTAATAACTAGCGATAAAAATGTGAAAAATTCAAAAAAAAGTGTTTAGTTTGCTAATAATCAATTTAAAAACTTTAAATATTATGAAAAAATTAATGTTATTAGCTGCTATGGTAGCTTTTGGATTTACTGCTAAAGCGCAAGGTTCAGATGATGGTGGAAATGCACTATCAGAAGGAAGTTGGGTTATTGAAGCAAACACTGGTTCTTGGACAACAGGAAGTACAGCATTTTCATTAACATCTCAAGATGGTATAACAATGTGGTCTATTGGTGGAGAAGCTGGTTACTTCATTATGGATGACTTAGCAATTAAGGTAGGTTTAGGTTATGGTGATAATGGAGGTGATGGAGCTGGTAGTTCAGCGTTTAATTATAAAGTTGGAGCAAAATATTACATTGATGGACAGTTTCCTGTAGGAGTTGATTTTACTGGTTCTAGTGTAAAAGATTTTGATGAAAACCCATCTTATGTTGGTATTCAAGGAGGATATGCTTGGTTTGTTGCGCCTAATGTAAGTATAGAGCCTACTTTAAGATACAATTTATCAATGAATGATGACTTTTATGAAAGTGCTTTCCAAGGTTTAATTGGGTTTGCTTTTCATTTCTAATCTACAAGAAGAAGTAATTTTAAAAGCCGAAACATTCGTTTCGGCTTTTTTTATGTTCTGATACTTAAAAAGTTAAGAAAATTCTTGTTAAAATGTTGTGTAGATATAAAACTTCTACATACTTTCGCAACCTCAATTAAAAAAACTTAATCAATTATGAAAAAATTATTTTTATTTGCTGCTGCTGCAGTATTAGGATTATCTAATGTAAACGCTCAAGATTCTGACAACGGATCAACTGCTTTATCAGAAGGAAGTATGGTTATTGAAATCAACACTGGTTCTTGGACAACAGGAAGTACAGCATTTTCTTTAACATCTATTGATGGAAACACTGCTTGGTCTGCTGGTGCTGAAGCTGGTTATTTTGTTATGGATAACTTAGCGGTTAAAGCTGGTTTAGGTTATGCTGATGATGGTTTTAACGATGGAATGTTTGCTTACAAAGTTGGGGCAAAATACTACATCGACGGACAGTTTCCTGTAGGAGTTGATTTTACAGGTGTTTCTCAAGATGGAAACAACGCTAACTGGGTTGGTGTACAAGGTGGTTATGCTTGGTTTGTTGCTCCAAACGTAAGTATTGAGCCAACTGTACGTTACAATGTAACTTTAGATGAGGAAAAAGCTGAAAGCGCTTTCCAAGGTTTAATTGGATTTGCTTTTCACTTCTAATTATAAAAAATAATAGTTGAAAAAAGCCGAAGCAGTTGCTTCGGCTTTTTTTATACCTTTTTTTAATATCTTTACTATATGAAGAAACTAATTATTATTAATGGACCTAATTTAAATTTGTTAGGTAAACGTGAAACCAATATATATGGTAGCTTAACTTTTAATGAGTTTTTTGATACAATACAAGAAAAGTATAAAAACGTAAACATAGAATACTTTCAGTCAAACATTGAAGGCGAAATTATTAATAGACTTCATGAAGCTGGTTATGGTGCTTATGATGGTATTGTATTAAATGCTGCTGCTTATACACATACTTCTGTTGGTATAGGTGATGCTGTAAAAGCCATTGAAACTCCTGTTGTAGAAGTTCATATTTCCAACACATTTGATAGGGAAGAGTTTAGGCATGTATCTTATGTGTCTCCTAATGCAAAAGGTGTAATAGTTGGTTTTGGTTTGCAAAGCTATGAGCTTGGTATTCAAAGCTTTTTATAAAGCTATGATTAGTTAATTAACTTTTTTTAAGCTATAATTTAAGGTTCTTTTGTGAAATACTTATTCTATGTTGTTGTAAATTAGTGTAAAATACTATACTCAACCATATGAAACGATTAATTTCTAGCCTGTTATTAGTTGGTCTTTTTCAAACTATTAACGCTCAAGAAACGAGCACTCAACCAGTAGATTCTTTTACACAAAGTGACGAAGTCTTGAATTCAGATTTAGGGATTAATTATTTTTATGGTAGTTATTTTTCAGAGTATGACATACTTGGTGATAATTGGACGTTAAGAACAGAACTGCATAAAACCATTACACCGCATTTTAATTATTTAGAGTATCCTTTTCTTTTAAAATATGGAGTTACAAATAAATTTAGTGTGATGTCTGGTCCAAAAGTTAATATTCTCACAGATAATACAGGAGTTCCACGCGAATACTCTATGTCCATGACTACTGGAGTTCAATATGATGTTAATGATAATTTGAATATCTATGCGCGATTTAATTTGTTAATGACTGAGCAGTTTGAGAATGAAGGTTTTAATACACAACATTATCAAGGTAAATCACGTTCTTCATTTAATTTAGGCTCTAGATTTAAGTTCTAGACACATAATTTAACCAACCACATAACTAACTATGAGATTTAATCTATTACTATTTTTTTGTATTTCAACATTTACAATGCATTCACAAAATGAAGTGAATTTTGGAGTTAAAGGAGGTTTAAACCTTACGTTTTTTAATGTAGAAGAAGCTAATTTTGGAGCAAACACTGAAACTGAAACAGGGTTTTATTTAGGTGCTTTTACTGAGTTTGAAATTAACGAAACCTTTTCTTTGCAACCTGAAGTGTTATACATTGGGCTTAGTGATTTTAAGTTTATAAATGCTCCTATTTATGCCAAATATGAAGTGGCTAACAATTTTAACTTACTTGCTGGACCTAGTCTTAATTACTTTTTTGATTTTTTCTCTAGTAAATTTAAAGTAAGAGCAGATATAAGTGCGTCTTATAACATCACACCTTCATTAGATGCTCACATGAAATACACCATAGGATTTGAAGAAATAGCTCCTAATGGATTGTTCATAGGAATGGGACTTGTATTATAAAAAAAAGCAACCCAAATTAAGGATTGCTTTTTATATCTATTAGTTTGTTTTGTTTAGATATGAATACACTCATCATAAGCATCTGCAACAGCTTCCATAATCGCTTCACTCATTGTTGGGTGAGGATGTACTGCTTTTAATACTTCATGACCTGTAGTTTCTAGTTTTCTACCTAAAACAGCTTCAGCAACCATATCAGTTACTCCAGCACCAATCATGTGGCATCCTAACCACTCACCATATTTGGCATCAAAAATAACTTTTACAAAGCCTTCTTTATTTCCACCAGCACTTGCCTTACCAGAAGCCGAGAATGGGAATTTTCCAACTTTAATATCGATACCTTGATCTTTAGCTTGTTTTTCGGTTAAACCAACGCTAGCAATTTCTGGAGTACAATATGTACAACCAGGAATGTTTCCGTAGTCTAAAGCTTCAACATGCATTCCTGCAATTTTTTCAACACAAAGAATTCCTTCAGCAGAGGCTACGTGAGCTAATGCTTGACCAGGAGTAACGTCTCCAATAGCGTAATAACCAGGTATATTGGTTTGGTAGAAATCATTTACTAAAATTTTATCTCTATCAACAACAATACCTACGTCTTCTAATCCTATGTTTTCAATATTAGTTTTAATTCCTACTGCAGATAATACTACATCAGCTTCAAGAACTTCTTCTCCTTTAGATGTTTTTACAGTAGCCTTAACACCTTTTCCTGAAGTGTCAACTTTAGTTACTTCGGCTGAAGTCATGATTTTAATACCACTTTTCTTAAAGCTACGTTCTAGTTGTTTAGATACGTCTTGATCTTCAACAGGAACAATATTAGGTAAGTACTCAACTATAGTTACCTCAGTTCCCATAGAGTTGTAAAAGTAAGCAAACTCAACACCTATAGCTCCAGAACCTACAACAATCATCTTTTTAGGTTGCTCTTTTAAGCTCATTGCTTCTCGGTAACCAATTACTTTTTTACCATCTTGTGGTAAGCTAGGTAACTCTCTAGAACGTGCTCCAGTTGCTATTACAATATGATCAGCACTGTAGTCTTTACCGTCAACTTCAACTTTCTTTCCAGGTTTTACTTTTCCATACCCTTCAATAACGTCAATTTTGTTCTTTTTCATTAAAAACTGAACACCTTTGCTCATACCATCTGCTACACCACGACTACGTTTTACAACAGCATCAAAATCTTTATCAGCATCTTTCACTGATAATCCGTAATCTTCAGCATGTTTTAAGTATTCAAATACTTGTGCAGATTTTAACAATGCTTTTGTTGGAATACAACCCCAATTTAAGCACACACCACCTAGACTTTCTTTTTCAACAATTGCAGTTTTAAAACCTAATTGTGAAGCTCTAATAGCAGTTACGTAGCCTCCAGGACCACTTCCAAGAACAATAATATCGTATTTACTCATGAGAATTTGTTTTGTCTTATTTTGAAGCTACGAATTTACAAAACCTAAATTGAAATATGAATTTAGCTAACAAAAAATTATATGTTTTGCTACCTTTGTATTGAAAGTTAAGCTTTATGAATATACCTAGAGTGAGTTATCCACGCATTGTTATTATTGGTGGTGGATTTGCAGGCATTTCTCTTGCCAGAAGATTATCAAAAAAAGAAGCACAAGTTGTTTTATTGGATAAGCACAATTATCACACGTTTCAGCCTTTACTATATCAAGTCTCTACAGGTGGACTAGAACCTGATTCTATTGCATATCCATTGCGAAAAATATTGAAGAATTTTCCTAATATTTTCTTTAGAATGGCAAATGTGAAGGAGATTGATGCCGAAAATAAAATAGTTAAGTCTGATATTGGAGATTTAAAGTTCGATTATCTGGTTATTGCAACAGGTTCTGAAACCAATTATTTTGGTAACGAATCGATTGAAAAGCATAGTATGGCTATGAAAAGCATACCACAATCGCTTAACCTTAGAAGCTTAATTTTAGAGAATTTTGAAGATGCGCTGCTCACATCAGACCTTGATGAGCGTAATGCTTTAATGAATTTTGTAATAGTTGGAGCAGGACCAACAGGAGTGGAGTTAGCTGGTGCTTTAGCCGAAATAAAGAAAGGCATTTTACCTAAAGATTATCCTGATTTAGATACACGTTTAGCACAAATAAATCTTGTGCAGTCTGGTGACAGAGTGTTGAAAGAAATGAGTGAAAAGGCTTCTAAAAAAGCTGAAGATTTTCTTGAAGAACTAGGTGTTAACATCTGGAAGGATTTAAGAGTTACAGGATATGATGGCAAAACCGTAACTACAAATACCGATGTTACTTTTGAAACTGCAACTGTTGTTTGGGCTGCAGGTGTTAAAGGTGCTACCATAAAAGGATTAGATGCTCAAGATTACATTACAAGAGGTAATAGAATTGTGGTAAACGAATTTAACCAAGTAAATGGATTTGACAGCATTTTTGCTGTAGGTGATATTGCTTGTATGCAAACCGAAGATTTTCCACAAGGTTATCCTATGATGGCTCAACCTGCTATTCAACAAGGAAAACAACTTGGAGATAACTTGGTGAGATTAATAGATTGTAAACCCATGAAACCTTTTAAGTATAACGATAAAGGATCAATGGCAACAGTTGGTCGTAATAAAGCGGTTGTAGATTTAGAGTCGTTTAAATTTCAAGGTGTGTTTGCATGGTTTGTTTGGATGTTTGTTCACTTATTCTTTTTAATAGGATTTAGAAACAGAGCAGTTGTTTTTATAAACTGGGTGTATAATTACATTCGTTTTGATAGGGAAGCACGACTAATTATTAGGCCTTATAAAAAACATCATATTGTAAAATCTGAAGTGAAAAAAAGTTAATTTCTGTTTTTGTTGAATTTTTCTTTATTAAATGCTTCAGATTGTCCTTTGGGAATAGATAATGATTTCCAATGATTTTCTTTTAGCAATTTTCCTATATAAGCAATTTGACCGATGTGATAAGGGTAATGTCCTAATTGCCTAAAGATAGCCTCAGCTACAGTGTGCTTTTCATTTCTAATGTAAACTACACGTTCTAAATCAGAATCTTTAAGTGGTTGTATTGCGTCAAACAAACAGTTCCAGCCCTTTTCCCATGCTTGCAATACATCGTTTTTGGTTGTGTAAGTTGCCACAAATTCTTGTTCGCGATGCCTCCAATCTTTTTCACCATCTTCTGTTAAAAAATTGGTCCACCTACTCAACATATTTCCTACCATGTGTTTAACAATTATAGAAATACTATTTGAGGTATCATTTGGTTGCCAATTTATATCGTCAAAAGATAGTTGGTCAAATGTTTTGTCAGCAGCAGTTTTGTAGTATTCAAACTGTTTGATTATGCCAGAAATTATTGTATTTTCCATAAGTGTAAAGATAACACTTATGTCAATAACTTGGTGCTAATTTTTTTCAGCTTTAGCGTCAAAGTTTAAACTCGCAGAGTTTACACAAAAACGCTTTCCTGTTGCAGTAGGTCCATCGTTAAAAATGTGTCCTAAATGTCCTCCACAATTGGCGCAAAGTATTTCGGTGCGAACCATTCCTAAAGAGCGATCTTCTTTATATTTTATAGTGCCTTCAATGGCATTGTCAAAACTGGGCCAACCACAGTCTGACATAAACTTATCTCCGCTTTCAAATAATTGCGCATCACAAGCTGCACAAGCATAAGTTCCTTTCTCAAAATGTAAATTGTACTTGCCTGTGTGAGGTCTTTCAGTGCCTTTTTCTCTTAAAACATAAAATTGTTCATCAGTTAAAACGCGTCTCCATTCTTCATCAGTTTTGTTCACTTTGTAAACGTCCTTTTTTGTAGTTTTTGTTTTTTGCGCTACAGAATTGCAGCTAAACAATATTCCTATAGCAAATAATAAAAAGAGCTTTTTCATAATTCTAAATTTTCAATTTTTTATGGTTTTGGTCGAGACCATTAGCTTAAAATTACATTTATTTAAAAGAAATAATACTTTTACAGTGTATTTAATTATGTACATTTAGTGTTTAATTCTCAATATGGAAAAGGTAATAGCCCATAGTTTGTTTACGGAATTTGATATTGGTCTTTTCAAAGCAGGAAAGCATTACAGACTTTATGAAAAGTTTGGCTCTCATATTACTACTTTAAATGGAGTAAAAGGGACGTATTTTGCTGTTTGGGCTCCAAGTGCTAAGGCTGTTTCGGTTATAGGTGATTTTAACTTTTGGGAAGATGAACAACACCAACTTAATGTACGTTGGGATTCTAGCGGAATATGGGAAGGCTTTATACCCAATGTTGGGAAAGGCAGTGTGTATAAGTATAAAATACATAGTAATAATGCTGATATAATAACTGAAAAAGCTGACCCTTACGCAAGACGATGCGAACATCCTCCAAAAACAGCTTCAATAGTTTGGGATGATGAAAATTATACTTGGGATGATGCCCAATGGATGAAAAAGCGTAAAGCTAATAATGCTTTGGACGCTCCATTTTCAGTATATGAGGTGCATTTAGGATCTTGGAAACGAAAGCTAGAACACAATCGGTTTTTGTCTTATCGAGAATTAGCTGACGAGTTGGTAAGCTATGTAAAGGACATGAACTTTACACATGTAGAGTTGATGCCAGTAATGGAATATCCTTATGACCCAAGTTGGGGTTATCAAATTACAGGATATTTTGCACCAACATCGCGTTTTGGGTATCCTGAAGGGTTTAAACTTCTGGTAGATAAACTTCATCAAAATGACATAGGAATTATTCTAGATTGGGTACCATCACATTTCCCAGAAGATGCTCACGGACTTGGTTTTTTTGATGGCTCACATTTGTACGAACATCCTGATAAGCGAAAAGGCTATCATCCTGATTGGAAAAGCCTAATTTTTAACTATGGTCGTAATGAAGTAAAATCGTTTCTAATTAGTAACGCTATTTTTTGGTTAGATCATTATCATGCAGATGGTTTAAGGGTTGATGCTGTAGCATCTATGTTGTTTTTAGACTATTCAAGAGAAGAAGGAGAATGGGAACCCAATAAGTTTGGAGGTAGAGAAAACCTTGAGGCTATTGATTTTATGAAAGAAATGAATGAAGCCGTTTATAGTTTGTTTCCTGATGTACAAACCATTGCTGAAGAATCTACAGCATATCCAATGGTGTCAAAACCAACTTTTTTAGGAGGTTTAGGATTTGGCATGAAATGGATGATGGGTTGGATGCACGATACACTTCAATATTTTGCAAAAGAACCTATTTACAGAAAGCATCATCAAAATGATTTAACGTTTTCAATGACCTATGCATTTTCTGAGAATTTCATGCTGCCTTTATCACATGACGAAGTTGTGTATGGTAAACGCTCTTTGCTAGGTAGAATGCCAGGAGACGAATGGCAACGCTTTGCTAATTTACGTTTGTTATATAGCTATATGTTTACACATCCTGGAGCAAACTTGCTGTTTCAAGGAGCCGAATTTGGGCAAAGCGAAGAATGGAATTTTCAACAAAGTTTAGATTGGCATTTATTACAGTATGATGTTCATAAAGGTGTTCAATCGCTTATAAAAGATTTGAATACACTGTACAAAGGTGAACCTGCTTTACATCAAAAGCAATTTTCAAACGACGGTTTTGAATGGATAGATTATAACGATTCTGAAAACTCTGTACTTGTCTATATAAGAAAAGGTAAGCTCGTAAAAGATAACATTATTGTAGTGTGTAATATGACACCAATTCCTAGGGAAGACTATAGAATAGGTTTACCTAAACAAGGAACACTTAAAGAAATCTTTAATAGTGATTTAAAGTCATACAATGGTACAGGTGAATATCAAAACAAAACGCTTAAGTCAGAGAAAAAAGATTGGCAGTATAGAAAGCATTCTGTAGCGATTACTATTCCACCTTTAGGTATGGTAGCGTTTAAATATTCAAAATAAATTTTCGAAAACGTTATAGTTAATAATTCTTATAAACTAATGTTTTATATGTGGTAACTTATACGTTTTTTTGTTATGTATATTAACCTTGACTTATGATTGTAAATACTGAATTAGAATATAAAGGAAACTTATTTCCTTCAAAAATTGTTTCGTATAGCAAAGATGTTGATACCTTGTATTTTAAAACCGATAATGATGTTGTTTTAGAATTAACAGTGGTTAGAGATAGTGTGTTGAGATTTAGGTTTACAACAACAGGCAATTTTGAAAACGATTTTTCCTATGCAATAACCAAATATGCAAGTAGAGGATATAATAAACTTGAGATTGAAGAGCAAGAAGAAGTTTATAAAGTCACAACTTCAAAACTAATTTGTGAAATTTCAAAACTAGACCTTAGAGTGTCGTTGTTTGATGCTATTGATGGAAGTTTGATAAACGAAGACGAATTAGGGTTTCATTGGGAAGAAAGCTATGAGTTTGGAGGCAATATTGTAAAAATGAGCAAAGCCTCTCATGATGGTGAAAGTTACTTTGGTCTTGGAGATAAACCTGCAAAGCTTAACCTTAAAGGAAAACGCTTTGAAAACTGGGTAACCGATTCTTACGCTTATGGTAAAAATACAGACCCAATCTATAAAACAATACCGTTTTATACAGCATTGCACAATAAAAAAGCCTACGGAATTTTCTTTGACAATACCTTTAGGTCATTTTTTGACTTTGCTAATGAAAGACGCAACGTCACTAGTTTTTGGGCTCAAGGAGGCGAAATGAACTACTATTTCATTTATGGTCCTCAAATGAGCGATGTAGTTGCTAATTATACAGATTTAACAGGAAAACCACATCAATTGCCACCACTTTGGGCATTAGGTTTTCACCAATGTAAATGGAGCTATTATCCAGAAAGTAAGGTAAAAGAAATCACTCAAAAATTTAGAGAGTTAAGAATACCATGTGATGCCATCTATTTAGATATTGATTATATGGATGGTTTTAGGTGTTTTACTTGGAATAAAGACTATTTTCCTGATCCTAAGAGAATGGTTAAAGAACTATCAGACGATGGTTTTAAAACTGTGGTTATCATTGATCCAGGAATTAAAATAGATATGGAATACAGTGTGTTTAAAGAAGCTTTAGATAAAGATTACTTCTGTAAACGTGCTGATGGACCATACATGAAAGGTAAAGTATGGCCTGGGGAATGTTATTTCCCTGATTTTACAAATCCTGAAGTTAGAGAATGGTGGTCAGGTTTATTCAAAGAGCTTGTTGAAGACATTGGTGTAAAAGGAGTTTGGAACGATATGAACGAGCCTGCAGTTATGGAAGTTCCTAATAAAACTTTCCCTAATGATGTAAGACACGATTATGATGGTAACCCTTGTAGCCACAGAAAAGCGCATAACATTTATGGTATGCAAATGGCGAGAGCTACATATCAAGGATTAAAAAAGTACTCTTATCCAAAACGACCATTTGTAATTACAAGAGCAGCCTATTCAGGAACTCAAAGATATACATCAACTTGGACAGGTGATAACGTTGCAACATGGGAGCATTTATGGATAGCAAACATACAAGCACAACGTATGGCAATGTCTGGTTTTTCATTTGCTGGTAGCGATATAGGAGGATTTGCTGAACAGCCCCAAGGTGAGCTTTTTACTCGTTGGATTCAGTTAGGAGTATTTCATCCATTTTGTAGAGTACATTCTTCTGGTGATCATGGCGATCAAGAACCATGGGCTTTTGATGAAGACGTAACAGATATTGTCAGAAAGTTTATTGAACTTCGCTACCAATTACTTCCATATTTATATACTACATTTTGGCAGTATGTTGAAGAAGGTATTCCAATGTTAAAATCATTAATGTTGTTTGATCAAGAAGACGTTCACACACATTACAGAAATGACGAGTTTATTTTTGGTGAAAAAATATTGGTTTGTCCAATTTTAGAACAAAATGCAAGAGGCAGACGCATGTTTGTACCTAGAGGAAAATGGTTCAATTTCTGGACAAATGAAATTGTTAATGGAGGAAAGGAAATGTGGGTTGATGCTGATATTGATAGTATGCCAATTTTTGTGAAAGAAGGTGCAATTATTCCAAAATATCCTGTTCAGCAATATGTAGATGAAAAAGAAATAGACCAAGTAGTATTAGATGTATATTACAAAGAAGGTAAAGAAGATTCTCTATTTTACGATGATGCGCATGATGGTTATGACTACATAAAAGGACGTTATAGTTTTAGAACGTTTAAGTTAACAGGAAAGCCAAATCAACTTATTATTCAGCAACATAAAGAAGGTAAGTTTACAGCAAACTATCAGCAGTTTTTAGTGAAATTCCATGGATTACCATTTAAGGTCTCTAGTATCCAAATTGATAATGTCGATATTCCATTAGCTAATGTTAAGATGAATGGAGACAATAGTATGATAGTTGATAAAGATTTTACTCAACTTCACTTAGTGGGCGAATAAGAACTAAACTGTAAGTTAATTGTGACAATTTATGATGTTATGTGTCATAATTGTATGGAATGATTTTTGTAAATTTATAACTAATAACATTTAACACCATCAATAATGAACTATAGAAAAAGCATCGTTGCATTAGGTACAGTATTACTGTTTTTATCTTGTGCAACAAACCCTTTTACAGGGAAAAAAACAATGGCATTTGTATCTAACGACCAATTGTTTCCATCATCATTTTCGCAATACGATCAATTTTTAACTGAAAACAAAGTAGTTACAGGAACTGCTGATGCTGAAATGATTAAACGTGTTGGTCAACGTATTGCAGTTGCTGCTGAGCGTTGGTTAAATGCTAATGGCTATGAAGGGTATTTAAAAGATTACCAATGGGAATATAATCTAGTTAATGACGAAACTGTAAACGCTTGGTGTATGCCTGGAGGAAAAATTGTATTCTACACAGGTATTTTACCAATAGCAGATGGAGAAACAGGAGTAGCTGCTATTATGGGACATGAGGTATCACACGCTTTAGCAAACCATGGACAACAACGTATGAGTGCTGCATATATACAACAAGGTCTTGCAGTAGCAGGTAATTTTGCTATAAAAGATGAGCAAACCAGAAATATATTTAACCAGTCTTATGGAGTAGGTTCAAATGTATTAGGAATGTTACCTTTTAGCAGAAGTCATGAAACGCAAGCTGATGAGATTGGACAAATGATTATGGCTATTGCAGGTTATAATCCTGATGAATGTGCTGAACTTTGGAAACGCATGCAAGCACAAAGTGGAGGACAAGCACCACCTGAGTTTTTAAGTACGCATCCTTCAAACGAAACTAGAATTGCTAATCTTACAAAGAATGCTGCAAAGGCAAAAGCTGAAGCAAAAAAGTTTGGTGTAACATCGTTTAAATGATAACACCAAATTCTAAAAATATTTGATTACTTTAGAAGCTGTCCTAAAAAGGGCAGCTTTTTATTTTAACTAACTATGGCAGAACTTCAAAAGGGAAGTAAAAAACTTCTTAATGCTTGGGCATTTTATGATTGGGCAAATTCAGTATATACTTTAACTATAGCATCTTCTATTTTTCCATTGTTTTATGGGAGTTTATTTGCAACAAAAACCGAACTAGTTTCGGCATTTGGATATGAATTTAAACAAACCGTTTTAATTGAAATTGTAACAGCCTTTACCTTTCTTGTGGTTGCGTTTTCATCACCAATACTTTCAGGTATTGCCGATTTTGTAGGAAACAAAAAAACGTTCATGAAGTTTTTCTGTTATGTTGGTGGCTTAGGTTGTATAGGCTTGTATTGGTTTAGTAAAGATTTAATTCACGTTAGTTTACTATTCTATTTTATGGGACTTATAGGATATTGGGGAAGTTTGGTGTTTTATAATTCGTACTTACCAGACATCGCGTTCGAAGACCAACAGGATAGCATAAGTGCAAAAGGATTTAGTTTGGGCTACATAGGTAGCGTGTTATTATTAATTCTTAACCTTTTTATGGTTATGTTTCCTGAGTGGTTTGGATTTGATGTTGGTACAACCGAAGAGTCTCGAAATACAGCTTCAATAGAAGCTATGAGAATTTCATTTATAACAGTTGGGTTATGGTGGATTATATTTAGTCAGTACACATTTTACGTATTACCAAAAGGAACATCTAAAGGTCATAAAGTAACCAAAAGTGTAATTTTTAACGGATTTACTGAGCTTAAATCGGTTTGGAAAGAGCTTAAGCAAAACCTAAGATTAAAACGTTATTTGTATGCGTTTTTTGTATTTAGTATGGCTGTACAAACCATTATGTTAATGGCTGTATACTTTGGTGAAAAAGAAATTCTTTGGGCTGATGATAATGAAAAAAGAACAGGATTAATAGTGAGTATACTAGTAATTCAATTAGTAGCTGTATTAGGAGCTGTATTGACTTCGAGGGCATCAAAACGTTTTGGAAACAAATACACGCTAATTGTAATTAATGCTATATGGATGCTTTTATGTGTTTGTGCTTACTTTGTAACATTGCCAATACACTTTTATGTTACTGCTGCTTTTGTAGGTTTGGTAATGGGAGGAATACAAGCTTTGGCTCGTTCTACGTATTCAAAATATTTACCTGAAACTGAAGATTCAACCTCATATTTTAGTTTTTATGATGTAGCTGAAAAAATAGGAATCGTTATAGGTATGGCTATTTTTGCTATTGTTGACCACATAAGTACAATGCGAAATGCTATTGTATTTTTATTTCTGTTTTTCTTATTTGGAATAATTTTATTGTTCAGAGTGCCTAAATCTAATCCTGAAAATTAATTAAAAGTATTATGTTTGTAAAAATTCAACTCAAAACTATTATGAAAAAACTCAGTTTTTTATTTTCTCTATTTATTCTTTTATCAGCATTTACTTGCGAAAACGAACCATTAGATAGTGAAATAGATACATCAAACTCAGGAAATTTAAATTGTGAAGCTGCAGCACAAGAAGTGGCTACAGCTGCTTTAGCTTTTGTTTCGGTTACTGATGATAACTATACTCAATTGTGTTCTGCGTACAAAACCGCATTAGAAAACTTATTAGCTGCTTGTGGTGATCCTGATGGAAGCATTCAATCTAGTATCGACGCTTTAGGAGATTGTTCTGACCCTAACGGATTTGATGATTGTGAAGCTTTAGCGAACGCAACTAACTTAGCTGAGGTAAACTTTAATAATGCAACTGATGATAATTATGCTGATTATTGTAATGCTTACAAATTGGCTTTAGAAAACCAAATTGCCGAATGTGGAGATAACGACGGAAGCTTACAAGCGATTGTTGATGATTTAGGCGAATGTGTTGTAAATGTTGAAAACCCTGATCAAGAACTAAGCCTTTTTGCAGGTACAGCTCCAATTGATTTTGAAGATATTAGTGTAGCTGTTGAAAACGGAATGGTAAAAGTTACAGGAGTAGATACATCTCCAGGATCTGTATATTCAATTTATTTTGAAGTACCTGTTGATGCTACAGGAGAAGGTTTAATTAATGATACTTTTGAATTAACATTAACATCAGTATTTTATCCTTCAGAATTAGGACCTCCATTTGATTTTGTATCAAATATAACAGTTAATGAAGCTGGAAATTTAGTTGGTTCTTTTGGAGGAGTAGTTACCAATGCAGATGGAGGAGACCTTAGTATTACTTCAGGTGTTATTAATATTACGTATTAAGAAATATAAACGATAAAAATAAAAAGCCACTCTTCCTAAGTAATGGGATTGAGTGGCTTTTTTAATTGATTGATGAAATTATTTTAGTTGCTAATACTTCCTGAGCCTGCAACTTTAGTGTCTTCAGTTTTTGGGTTGCCTCTATATTCTATATCACCAGAACCTGCAACTCTTGCTTTTAAACTTATATTACTCACAACTTCTGCATCACCAGAACCTGCTACAGCTACATTTGTGTGGTTTGACTGCAAATTAAAACCATGAAAATCTCCTGATCCTGAAACTTTAGCTTCTAACTCATTGGTGTTTCCTTTAAGCGTTAAATCGCCAGAGCCAGCTAGTTTTCCAACTATAGAAGAAGCCTCTACGTTAAGTACTACATCACCAGAACCAGCTAAAGCTACGTCGAGGTTTGTAGAGGTAATTTTATCTTCGTTCCAAAGGTCTCCAGAACCAGCAAGCGATACATTATTGATATCTTTAAACGGAATGGTAATTTTAATTGTTTTCCCTTTACTTGTTCTAAGGTTAACATTGTTTTCGGTTTTAACGATAAGGTTTCCACCTTTAACTTCGGTAACTATATATTCTAAAAGGTTTTCTTCTCCTTCGATAGTTATGTTACCTTCAGTTCCTGCTACCAAAATGTAATCAAACGACCCAGCACATTTTATACCATCATAGTCTGATGTTGATCTGGTAATAGTGGTCATGTTTCCATTTCCTTTTATTTTTTGTGCGTTTGCAATAAACGAACATGCTAAAAAGGCTAAAAATAAGATTGATTTTTTCATTGTTTGTTGTGTTTTTTGATTAATTCTCTTTTAGTGTTACACTTCCATAATCTGAAGTGATTTTAATGTTGTTTCCGCTATTAGGACTTCCTTTATGTCCTAAGTAATACTTGTCAGTAGATTCTATTCGTTTTTTAGAAATTTCAACAGCATCATCAATTTTTAGGGATGCATACTCTAAATCAATTTCAAAATTAAAGTTGTATCCAGGATCGTAGCCAATTGTAATTCCAACGTAATCTGACTCTATCAATACATTTCCTGCATTTGCAGCCATTTTAGCAATTTTTATAGAACCATAATCAGCATTCAATTTTACATTTTTATAAATGTTGCCAAGTCTTTGAGTAAGGTAATCTCCTTTGCCATTTACGTTGTTTGCGTTATTAATGGTAATTGAACCATAGTCACAATTGTAACTTACATTTTCAGCAACTTCAATTGTAGAGTCTGTATAGTCTGCCGAAATTTCAAGATTTTTGGTTTTTGCAACAGTATAACCACTGTAATCAGCATTGATTTTACCACTTTTTATATACTCAAAGTAGCAGTTTTTAGTATAGTCAAAGCTTAGTATATTGTTGTCAGACATTAATTCTTTTGTGGTAATCTTTCCGTAATCGCATCTTATTATAGCGCTTCCTTCTAGCTTATCAAGTGTAATGCTACCATAGTCGTTGTTTAAATCGACATTGTTAGTAATAGGAAGGTTGACGATGTAATTAATTTCCATATTAATATTGTTACCTTTTCCCCAATTCCACCAAGACTTTGATTTGTTTTTATTGAAAATGGTTTTTGCTTCAACTTCGTTTGATGTTGCGTTAAATTCAACAGTAATTTCATCAAGCTTTTTTTGAACTTCGTCTAAATCATTTCCGTTGGTTTTTATAACCACTTCAATAGATGTCGTGTTGCCCTCATAGGTAGCTACATTAATATTACCATAGCTATTTTTTATTCTTAATAGAGCATCACTGTTAACAGTAAACTCTTTTTTAATGGTTTTTTCTTTAGTGTGTTTGCCTTTTAAGCTTGTTCCACCAGCTATAGCAGATAGTGGCATCACTAAAACCAAGGTTAAAAACAGGTTATATAGTATTTTTGATTTCATTATTTTGTTGCTTTAATTGTTTAACTTGTTCTATGTTTTCTAGTACTGATTGTAATACGTCAATTCTGGTTTGAAAATTTGAGATCATAGCATAAATAACTCGTTTGTCATCTCCACTTTCGGTAAGGTCAACTTTTAGTAATTCGTATTCTTTTTCTAAAATGTTTAACTGCTTTAAAGCATCGTCAACCAAAACTTTGGTTTCAGGAGAACGCTCATCTTTAAGTAATGCTAATTCTTTGTTTATAGCTGTTGTAAAGAAATCTTGAGTTTTTGATAACTCTGGAGACACACTAGCTAAATCTTTTACTTCAGGTTCTTGCTGAGTAATAGTAAAAAGACTTAAACATAGTATTACTGATGCAGCAACAGCCATTAAAGGTTTCCAAATGTTTTTACCTTTGGATTGAACCGTTGTTACTTTAGTATCTTGAGTTTTTAATTTACTCAAAAAACGATCTTGATGACCTATAGATGGAGTTTCAATGTCAAATTGACCATCTAGCTTTTCAAACAAATTCTTTAAGTTATCTTTTTCCATATCGTTTACTTATAATTCCGCTAATGGCTGAAGTTTTTGCCTCAAACTCTCTTTAGCTCTAGATATCATTGTTCTGCAATTAGCGTGTGATATATTCATGATTTCCGAAATTTCTTCATAATCATAACCTTCAATTAAATGCAGTGTTAAGCTAACTTGGTAATTTTCTTTAAGCTGCTTCATACTCTGCATAACTTGGGTTGCTTTTAGATTGGTAAATTCATAATCTTCGGCAATCCCTTGCTCATCTTCAATTTTATACATTACATTATCTAAAGGAACATCACTGTATTTACTGTTTTTATTATAATGGTAAATACTATTGTTTACTACAATTCGTTTTAACCATGATCCAAAAGTCGACTCGTTTTTTAAGCTGTCTAATTTTGTAAAAGCGGTTAAAAAAGAATCTTGCATGATATCTTCAGCTTCAAAGCTGTCTTTTACAATTCGGTATGCAGTATTATACATAGCTTTGTAATACCGGTTGTAGACTTCCATTTGCGCGTTTTGGTTGCCTAATTTACATAGCTGTAGTAGCTGCTCTATATTTTGATTGGTTAGTGTCAAAAAACAAATGCTTTAGTATAAAGATGTATGTGTTTTTAATTTGTTACACTTTAATTGAAAAAAGTTTTTACTGTGATATTTTGGTAATGGCATAACTATTGAAATTATATAAAGGTAAATAACTTTGTTGATATGTTAAATTGTTGATTATCAGCATTTGTTTTGAATATTTAATGATTAATTAAAATGCATTTTGTTGTTTATAATGACAGAATGACCTACAAAAGATATATGGCAAAATCTAATTTTTTAAGTCTTGACAGTTTGTCATTACAGGATTTCGATGAAAATTCAGAGTTAATCCCGCTAATGACACCTGAAGATGAAGCAGAAATAAATAATGAAGCACTACCTGAAACATTACCAATATTACCTTTGCGTAATACAGTGTTGTTTCCTGGAGTGGTTATTCCAATTACAGCAGGTAGAGACAAGTCTATAAAGCTTATTAACGATGCTAATAAAAGTAGTAAGGTAATAGGTGTGGTTTCTCAAATAGATGAAACTATAGAAAATCCAACAGGAAACGACATTTATAAAAAAGGAACAGTAGCTAAAATCCTTAAAGTTTTAAAAATGCCTGATGGTAATACTACTATTATTATACAAGGTAAAAGACGTTTTGAGATTGATACAATAGTTTCTGAAAAACCTTATATAACAGCAACTATCAAAGATGTGGCAGAAGCTAAACCAGCTGTTGATAACGAGGAGTTTTCGGCAATAATAGATTCTATAAAAGAATTGTCGCTTCAAATCATTAAGGAAAGCCCAAACATTCCTACCGAAGCTACTTTTGCAATTAAAAACATTGAAAGCAATTCGTTTCTGGTAAATTTCGTGTCTTCAAACATGAATCTTACAGTAAAGGAAAAACAAGAGCTTTTAGAGATAAACGATTTAAAAGAGCGTGCGTTAA
The DNA here is from genome assembly GCF_039524015.1 of Gaetbulibacter jejuensis. NCBI lineage: Bacteria > Pseudomonadati > Bacteroidota > Flavobacteriia > Flavobacteriales > Flavobacteriaceae > Gaetbulibacter > Gaetbulibacter jejuensis. Next base: position 560,884 of record NZ_BAAAGF010000002.1, read on the forward strand.
CGACTTTAAAGTATATGAATGTTGAGTTCCAAAAACTGGAGCTTAAAAACGACATTCAGTCTAAAGTACAAAGCGACATGAGCCAACAGCAACGTGAGTACTTTTTGCATCAACAAATGAAAACCATTCAAGAAGAACTTGGAGGCGTTTCGTATGAAGAGGAAGTAGAAGAGATGCGCCAACGTGCTAAGGATAAAGTTTGGGATGAAAAAGTAGGCGAGCATTTTGATAAAGAATTATCTAAATTACAGCGAATGAATCCGCAAGTTGCAGAGTATTCTATTCAACGTAATTACTTAGACTTATTTTTAGATTTACCTTGGAATGAGTTTAGTGACGATAACTTCGATTTAAAACACGCTAAAAAAGTTTTAGACCGAGACCATTATGGATTAGATGACGTAAAACGTCGAATTATTGAATATTTGGCAGTTTTAAAATTGCGTAATGATATGAAATCTCCAATCCTTTGTCTTTATGGACCTCCAGGAGTTGGTAAAACGTCTTTAGGAAAGTCTATTGCTGAAGCTTTAGGGAGAGAGTATGTAAGAATGTCATTAGGAGGTTTACGAGATGAAGCTGAAATTAGAGGACATCGTAAAACCTATATTGGTGCAATGCCTGGACGAATTCTTCAAAGTCTTAAAAAGGCAGGAACATCTAATCCAGTATTTGTGTTAGATGAGATAGATAAACTGTCTAATTCGCATCAAGGCGATCCTTCATCTGCAATGTTAGAAGTGTTAGATCCTGAGCAAAACAGTGAGTTTTATGATAACTTCTTAGAAATGGGATTTGACCTTTCTAAAGTGATGTTTATTGCAACCTCTAATAGTTTAAATACCATTCAGCCTGCTTTAAGAGACAGAATGGAAATTATAAATGTAAGCGGTTATACTATTGAAGAAAAAGTTGAAATAGCTAAAAGACATTTGCTACCAAAACAACTTGAAGAACATGGTTTAAAGTCTAAAGACCTTAAAATAGCAAAACCACAATTAGAAAAAATAGTAGAAGGTTATACTAGAGAGTCTGGTGTTAGAGGGTTGGAAAAGCAAGTAGCAAAAATGGTGCGTTACGCAGCAAAAAACATTGCTATGGAAGAGGAGTACAATGTAAAAGTGAGTAATGATGATATTATAGAAGTACTTGGAGCACCAAAGCTAGAACGCGATAAATATGAGAATAATAATGTAGCAGGAGTTGTTACAGGGTTAGCTTGGACTAGAGTAGGAGGCGATATTCTGTTTATAGAATCAATACTTTCTAAAGGAAAAGGTAATTTAACTATTACTGGTAACTTAGGAAAGGTAATGAAAGAGTCTGCTACCATTGCTATGGAATATATTAAATCGCATGCTGATGAGTTTGGTATAAACCCAGAAGTGTTTGATAAATATAACGTACACATTCACGTACCTGAAGGAGCTACTCCTAAAGATGGTCCAAGTGCAGGTGTAACTATGTTAACCTCTTTGGTGTCTTTATTTACGCAACGTAAAGTTAAAAGTAGTTTAGCGATGACAGGTGAGATTACACTTCGTGGAAAAGTGTTACCTGTTGGTGGTATTAAAGAAAAAATATTGGCTGCTAAACGTGCTCGAATAAAAGAAATCTTACTTTGTGAAGACAACAAGCGTGATATAGACGAAATAAAGCCTGAATATTTAAAAGGTCTCAAATTTCACTATGTTACCGATATGAGCGATGTTTTAAAGCTTGCACTCACTAACCAAAAGGTTAAAAATGCAAAGACCTTATAAGTTTAAACCTCAACAATTTGTTGAGGTTTTTTTATAGCATAAAAATAAAACAATGATGTCTTCGTTTTAAGATAGATTTGTTTACTTTGCAGACTTATGCTAAAGAGGGTTTTTATTTTTTTATTTTGCATTGTCACTTCATCAATTTATGCTCAAGTTGGTGGAGAGTCTACGTACCAGTTTTTAAATTTGGTATCATCTCCTCGTCAAGCTGCATTAGGAGGTAAAGTGCTTACCAATTATGATTATGATGTAACCAGTCCTTTATACAATCCTGCAACTATTAATGATGAAATGGATAACCAGTTAGCACTTAATTATTCAAGCTATTTGGGAGGTATTAGTTATGGTACTGCTGCTTATGCATATACTTGGGATAGACGAGTGCAAACATTTCATATTGGGATGACCTATATTAATTATGGTAGTTTTGATGGTTATGATATCAACGGAGTATCTACAGGTTCTTTTACAGGAAATGAAGCTGCTTTATCTTTAGGTTATGCAAAGCAAATAGGGTTTTCCGATTTTTATGCAGGAGCAAACCTTAAAATCATCACTTCAAAATTGGAACAATACAACTCTATTGGAGGTGCATTGGATTTAGGAATAATGTATATAAATGAAAGATTAGATTTTCATGCAGCATTAACCGTTAGAAATCTTGGAGCGCAGCTTAAAACTTATGCAGGTTTAAATGAGAGTTTACCTTTAGAAATCAATTTTGGTATGTCGCAAACTTTAGAGAACGTACCAATTAGATGGCACTTAACCTTAGAAAATCTACAAGAGTGGCCAATTGGTTTTTCTAATCCTGCAAGAGCAACCACAGACCTTGATGGCGAACAAACTCAAGAAAAAGTAGGGTTTTTAAATGAAGTACTGCGTCATACAATATTAGGAGCAGAGTTATTTCCTGATAGAGGGTTTAATGTTCGATTAGGATATAACTTTAGAAGATCAGAAGAATTAAGAATTGTTGACCAACGTAACTTTTCAGGATTATCTTTTGGAGTTGGAATAAAACTTAACAAAATGCGATTCAGTTATACGCATGCAAGATATACAGGAGCTTCAAACACAAGTTTCTTTGGGTTACAAATAGATTTGAGATAATGCAAAACATTACTATTGCTATAGACGGATTTTCCTCAACAGGAAAAAGTACAGTTGCTAAACAATTAGCAAAAGCTTTAAGCTATGTGTATGTAGATACAGGAGCTATGTATAGAGCTGTAACTTTATATGCGATGCAAAATAACTTTATAGCGCAAGACTGTTTTGATACAGAAGCATTAATCAATCAATTAGATGATATAAATATCTCATTTAAGTTTAATGAAACGCTAGGTTTTGCTGAGGTCTATTTAAATTCTGTAAATGTTGAAAAGCAGATTAGAACATTAGAAGTTTCAAAATTTGTAAGTCAAGTAGCAACGGTTCCTGAAGTTCGTAGGCAATTGGTAAAACAGCAACAACAAATGGGAAAAGACAAAGGTGTTGTTATGGACGGTAGAGATATTGGTACAGTTGTTTTTCCTGATGCAGAACTTAAATTGTTTATGACAGCATCTGCAAATACAAGAGCAGTAAGACGTTATGAAGAATTAAAAGAACGCGGTGACGATGTGAGTTTTGAAGACGTTTTAAAAAATGTTGAAACCAGAGATAGGATAGATTCCACCAGAAAAGACTCTCCACTTACCAAAGCTGTAGACGCTATAGAAATAGACAATTCAAATCTAACATTAGATGAGCAATTTGAGACCATTTTGCAACTAGCAAAACAAACCATTGCTAAAAACGCATAAGCACTTATTACGCGTTAAAAACCAATAATTTATACTTCAATTATTTATTTGGTATTACAATAAATAAATTGTATTTTTGCACTCCTTTTTAGCGAGTTGAAAAAGATAGGAAGGAAACAAACAAAACAAACAATAACACTTCTGTGTGTGTTCGCATAAATCTTTTTAAACATACAGAATACAAATTAATTATCAGCACATGGCTGAAAAACAAGCAAAACAAGCAGAAGTTGAAGCAACTGAAGCAGTAGCAGCTAAAGCTCCAGTAGTATCTGAAGCACAAGCAAATCCTGAAAAATTCTTAAAAGAGTTTAACTGGCACAATTACGAAGAAGGAATTGACCAAGTTGACGACAAGCAATTAGAAGAATTTGAAAAATTAGTATCTGAAAATTTCGTAGATACTTTAGATGATGAAGTAGTAGAAGGAGAAGTAATCCACATTACTGATCGTGATGCTATCATCGACATCAACGCAAAATCTGAAGGTGTAATCTCATTAAATGAGTTCCGTTACAACCCAAATTTAAAAGTTGGTGATAAGGTAGAAGTATTAATTGACGTTCGTGAAGACACAACAGGACAATTAGTATTATCTCACCGTAAAGCTCGTGTTATCAAAGCATGGGATCGTGTAAACAATGCACATGACACTGGTGAAATCGTAAACGGTTTTGTAAAATGTAGAACTAAAGGTGGTATGATCGTTGACGTATTTGGTATTGAAGCATTCTTACCAGGTTCTCAAATTGATGTAAAACCAATTAGAGATTACGACCAGTACGTAAATAAAACTATGGAATTTAAAGTTGTAAAAATCAACCACGAATTCAAAAACATAGTAGTATCTCACAAAGCTCTTATTGAAGCTGATATTGAAGAACAAAAGAAAGAAATCATTGGTCAATTAGAAAAAGGACAAGTATTAGAAGGTGTTGTTAAAAACATTACTTCATACGGTGTGTTTATTGATCTTGGTGGTGTTGATGGATTAATCCACATTACTGATCTTTCTTGGTCTCGTATCAACCATCCAAATGAGATTGTTGAATTAGACCAAAAACTTAACGTTGTAATTTTAGATTTCGATGAAGATAAATCTAGAATCCAATTAGGTTTAAAACAATTAAGCAAGCATCCTTGGGAAGCACTTGGTGAAACTGTAAAAGTAGGTGACAAAGTAAAAGGTAAAGTTGTTGTAATTGCTGATTACGGTGCATTTATTGAAGTAGAAGAAGGTGTTGAAGGATTAGTTCACGTATCTGAAATGTCATGGTCAACACATTTACGTTCAGCTCAAGATTTCGTATCTGTAGGAGACGAAATTGAAGCAGTTATCTTAACTCTTGATAGAGAAGATCGTAAAATGTCACTTGGAATTAAGCAATTAACTCCAGATCCATGGACTGACATTACAGGAAAATACCCTGTAGGTTCTACACACACTGGTATTGTACGTAACTTTACAAACTTTGGTGTATTTGTTGAATTAGAAGAAGGTATCGACGGATTAATTTATATCTCTGATTTATCTTGGACTAAGAAAATTAAACACCCAAGCGAGTTCTGTAACGTAGGAGACAAGTTAGAAGTTGTTGTTCTTGAGTTAGACGTAGAAGGACGTAAATTATCTTTAGGTCACAAACAAACTACTGATAACCCATGGGATAAGTATGAGACTGAGTTTGCTTTAGATACAACTCACACTGCTGAAATTTCTGAAATCGTTGACAAAGGTGCAACTATTGAGTTTAACGAAGATATCGTTGCTTTTGTTCCTTCTCGTCACTTAGAGAAAGAAGATGGTAAGAAACTTAAGAAAGGTGAAGAAGCTGAATTCAAAATCATTGAGTTCAATAAAGAATTCAAGAGAGTAGTTGCTTCTCATACAGCAATCTTTAAAGAAGAAGAAATAGCAAACGTAAAAGCTGCTGCTAAAAAAGCAGAAGCTCAAGCTGCTGAAGCAAAACCTACTTTAGGTGATGCTAACGACGCGTTGCAAGCTCTTAAAGATAAAATGGACGGGAAGAAGTAATATTTGACCCAAAACCAATTTTTTAAAAAGCCTTACAGTTTCTGTAAGGCTTTTTTATGTTCTTCATATTAAATGTTAAAATTTTATGCATTTCACATAATATCTAATTAAATTATTGTTGTTTGTGTTTTTATTTGTTAAATTAATAGTAAATAATTATCAAAATAGTAATTTTAATGATTATTTGTTAAAATAGGTTTTAAAATTTTTCATAATTATAGAGTGCACTTTGTAATTAGACAAGATATAGTTCAATCAAGAACAAAGCAGTCTTTTTATTAACCCTAAATTTTTATATTATGAAAAAAAATGTACTTTTTTTAACCGGATTTTTGATGGCTACCATCTTAGTAGCTCAAAATGGAAACACGATTAACGATGCTATAGAAGTAGATGGAACTGCTGTAGCTGTAAATGTTTTAGATTTTAACTCAGCTACTCCTTCGGGATTAAATCCTGTATGTGGAGCTACTGATGATGTGTTTTATATGCATGAAGTCTCAGGAGGAGATAACAAAGTTACAATTGGTATGGTAAGCGCTGGTGTTTCCTTAATAACTAGTGTTGATTATCAAATTTTATTAGCACCATCAGGAGATATTGGAAATCTCCAAGAAATAGGATGTGATTCTTACGGAGTTTTATTGGTTGTTGGAGGTAGCTTTGAAGTTGTTATCAATAATATTAACCCAGGTGATGTTTACTATTTAAGAGTGTATAAAACTTCAGGACTTGGAGGTGTTTTAACCAATCTTTTAAATGGAACATCAATTACCATGGTTAGTGAGTATGATAGTACTTTAGGTTTAGAAAGCGCAAATCAACAAGACTTTAAAGTTCTAGTAAAGGACAATAAAATAGATTTATTAAACAATACCGATTTTTTTGAATTTAGTATTTATGGATTAGACGGTAAGCAATTAGCTAAAGGAGATTCAAGTGATGTTTTACAATCTATTGACACATCTTATTTAAACAAAGGAGTTTATGTTTTAAACTTATACAATAATAAAAACAGTGAGTCTGTCAAGTTTGTTAGATATTAATTTATTTTGACAACTAAAAAAAGAAGCCTTAAATAGGCTTCTTTTTACTTTTTTAGAGTTTATATAAACTGCGTAAAAATTTTGCATTATCTTTGTTCTCCAAATACGTTTGGATACAATATGAGTCAAAAAGTGTTACTTAATGCAAAAGAGGTAAACATCATTCTTCATAGATTGGCTTGTCAATTAATTGAAAACCACAACGATTTTTCCAACACAGTTTTAATAGGTATTCAGCCTAGAGGTAAGTATTTAGCTAATCGTTTAGCTAAAATGTTAACTGAAGACTATAAAGTAAAAAACATTCAGTTAGGGCATTTAGATATTACTTTTTTTAGAGACGATTTTAGAAGAGGAGAAAAAACCCTTGAAGCTAATACTACCGAAATTAACTTCTTAGTTGAAAATAAAAATGTGGTTTTTATTGATGATGTTTTATATACAGGACGAAGTATACGGTCTGCTTTAACAGCAATTCAATCGTTTGGAAGACCTAACGAAATAGAACTTTTAACCTTAATTGACCGACGTTTTAGTAGGCATTTACCAATACAACCTAATTATAGAGGTCGTCAGGTAGACGCTATTAACAAAGAAAAAGTAAAAGTAAATTGGGCTGAAAATGATGGAGAAGACTCGGTTTACTTAATAAATAATTAAATCTATGAGCGAATTAAGTGTCAACCACTTATTAGGAATAAAATATCTTAACTCTCAAGATATTCAACTTATTTTTGAAACTGCCGATCATTTTAAAGAAGTCATTAACAGGCCAATAAAAAAAGTACCTTCGCTTAGAGACATTACAATTGCTAATTTATTTTTTGAAAACTCTACGCGTACAAAGCTCTCTTTTGAGTTAGCCGAAAAACGATTGTCTGCAGATGTTATCAATTTTTCAGCATCACAATCTTCAGTAAAAAAAGGAGAAACTTTAATTGATACGGTAAACAATATTCTTTCCATGAAAGTGGATATGGTTGTTATGAGACACCCAAATCCTGGAGCAGGAGTGTTTTTATCTCAACACGTAGATGCAAGTATTGTAAATGCTGGAGATGGAGCTCATGAGCATCCAACACAAGCTTTGTTAGACAGTTATTCAATACGAGAGCGACTAGGAAGTGTAAAAGGTAAAAACGTTGTTATAGTTGGTGATATTTTACATAGTCGTGTTGCCCTTTCAAATATATATGCATTACAACTTCAAGGTGCAAATGTTATGGTTTGCGGACCAAAAACATTGTTGCCAAAACATATTGATAAACTTGGTGTAAAAGTTGAAACTAATTTGCGTAAAGCCCTTAATTGGTGTGATGTAGCTAATATGCTTCGCGTTCAAAACGAAAGAATGGATATAAGCTATTTCCCTTCAACAAGAGAGTACACTCAGCAATATGGAGTTAATAAAGCGTTATTGAACAGTCTTGATAAAGAAATTACAATAATGCATCCTGGACCAATTAATCGTGGTGTGGAAATCACGAGTGATGTTGCAGATTCTGACCAAGCTATTATTTTAGATCAAGTTCAAAATGGAGTAGCAGTTAGAATGGCTGTAATTTATTTATTAGCTTCAAAAATTAAACACTAATTTATTATGATTTTTGACAAAGACGGAAATACAACTATCATTACACAAGAAAAAGCTACGGTTGTTGAACTAGTAAAAAAGCTTGAAGTAATGTATGAGCGTTTTAAAAATGACAATGTAATTGTTAATCTTACTAGTTTAAATAAAATTCCTTTAGAACAAATAGTAGAATTTTTAAGTATTTCAAATAAACATAGAGCATCAAAACATTCGTTTGTTATAGTTACTGACAAAACCAATTTAGATGAAACTCCAGATGAAATTGTTGTAGTTCCTACACTGCAAGAAGCTTATGATATTATTGAAATGGAAGAAATTGAGCGCGATTTAGGATTTTAAAACAACTACATGCAACTAACAATCCTTGGCTGTCATAGTGCAACTCCACGAATAGATACAAACCCAACGTCTCAAGTATTACAAATTAAAAACCACATGTTTTTAATTGATTGTGGCGAAGGCACACAAGTGCAGTTAAGAAAAGCCAAGATTAAGTTCAATCGCATAAAGCATATCTTTATTTCTCATCTTCATGGTGACCATTATTTTGGTTTAGTTGGTTTAATATCAACTTTTAGGCTTTTAACCAGAGAAACTGATTTGCATATTTATGGACCAAAAGGACTTAAAGAAGTCATTACACTCCAAATGAAATTAGCCGAATCATGGACAAATTATAAACTGATTTTTCATGAGTTAACTTCAACAAAGTCTGAATTAATTTTTGAAGACGATAAAGTAGAAGTTCATACAATTCCTTTAGACCATCGAGTATACACTAATGGGTTTTTATTTAAAGAGAAACCTGGAGAGCGAAAACTAGACATGAATGCAATATTAAATAATGATATTGATGTTGCCTATTATAGAAAGTTAAAACAAGGAGCAGATGTTTTAGATAACAATGGAGAACTAATTAAAAATAGTGTGCTTACTAAAGCTCCAACTCCAGTTAAAAGCTATGCGTTTTGTAGTGATACAGCATATAACCCTAGTATTGTTCCTATTATTAAAGATGCTGATGTACTTTATCACGAGTCTACTTTTTTAGAAAAACACGCACATTTAGCCCCAAAAACAAAACACTCTACAGCAAAGGAAGCTGCTGAAATAGCTAAGTTAGCTAATGTAAGGGCATTAATTTTAGGTCATTATTCAACACGTTATAATGGCTATGAAGATTTTCGAGAGGAAGCTTCATCAGTATTTGATAATGTGTTGTTATCTAAAGATGGAAAATCATTTGATTTTGATGATTTGAGGTCATAATTAGTTGCCCAATGCAAAGCTTCGGCCAAAGACCTAAATCTTAATACATTATTCTTAATGATAATTTTTTCTAAAGTTGATACTTTAAAAGCTTTGTCGCTATAAGTAACAAAAGCACTTGCTTTTAAAATAGGGAATTCATCATCAAGTATATTAAATACTATAGGTTCGGTAGAGTAGGTGTTCACTCTGTTTGCAATACATACAATTTTAGCATTTTTACCATAAAAATCAGTTATTTCTTGAAAAATAACTTTTAACTTATTGTAGCTTAAATGCACTCCTTCATTGATTTCGGCAACATAAAATTTACTAAATAAATAAAATGTTCCAAAAGACAGTTTCAGTTTGTACGAACTGTTTTCTTTGTAATAACGTGTTAGTTCTAGTCGCATAGTAAAGTGTTTTTGAGGTTGTTTGGTTAATATTTGAAGGCTATTAATTCATGTGTTTTTTATACCATTGGCTAGCATATTCTATTGCTTTGTTAACTTCAGGTTCTTGATCGTAAAAGCTAAATTGATGAAATGGTGACTCTAAGTCAGTATCCATCCATATAAGTTGTTTGTTGTGAGTTGGTATGGTGTTATAAAATTTTTTTGTGTAGTCAGGTAAAACAGCACCATCTGAATGTATCATTAATGTTGGTGTTTTAATTTTTTCAGCATAAGGCATAGGATTAGTTGTTAACCAATCTTCCCAACTAGCAACTGCAAATTTATCATTACTCCATTCTTTAATTGCGCCTCTTTTAGGATTTAGGTAATAATCGTACGATCCAAACATGGCTGCACTTTCATCTGTTTCAGATATTGTTGGTATGTATTCTACTTCTCCAGTAATAGCGTATTTAATTTTTGCGTTTTTTGCAGCTTTAATTTTTGATCTAACACCTGTCTCTCCACCATAAAAGAGTTTTACCACTTCTTCATCATGTAACCAAGATGCAATAGTAACTACTGAAGAAATTTGATTGTCTTCAGCAGCTGCCATTAATGTATACATTGCGCCAGCACAAATGCCTAAAACTCCAATTTTATTAGTGTCCACAGTTTTTTGTTTTGATAAAAAAGTAACTGCATTTTTAATATCTTCTTTTTTAAGTTTTGGTCTTTCAAAAAAACGAGGTTCACCTTCACTTTCACCATAGTGACTAAAGTCAAAAGCTAAGGTGATAAAACCATTTTTTGATAATTTTGAGGCATAAAGACCTGCCATTTGCTCTTTTACTGTTGTCCAGCTTCCAGAGACTATAATAGCAGGATATTTTTGCTTATCACTATAATTATTGGGGTAAAAAAGGTTGCCCTTAAGTTTGAGGCCTTTGCTATTAAAAGATATTTTTTTGTGCATTTTTATTTCTTATGAACACAAAGTTCTAATTATTAGAACTTTGTATCTAAATAAAAACAAAGGAAAAACTATAAAAATCAAATATTACTTTCTTTTCTGTAATAATTTGGTGTTTTTCCTGTCATTTTTTTAAAGAAACTACTAAAATTGTTAGGAGATTCGTAATGTAGAGAGTATGCGATTTCTTTTACACTAAGTTGAGTGTTAATAAGTCTTGATTTAGCTAAATTGATAACATGGTTTTGTATTAACTGTTTTGCTGTTTGCCCTGTAATTTGTTTAATTACAGTATTTAAATGATTAGGATGAACATTTAATATATCAGCATAGAATGAGGTAGAGTGTAGCTTAGAATCAAAGTTAGTATCGATGTCTTGAAAAAAAGAAGTCTCAATAAGTGTTTGAAACCGACCTAGTATTTTTAAATCTGTTTTTCTAATTTCTTCAGGAACATCTAAAGTGGTATTTGTGTTTTTAAAATACCTTTTAATGTAGTTTAGTAACAGTAACACTTGCGATTCAATAATTTGAAACTTGTCTTTATGGTTGCTGTGGTATTCTTCATAAATTGATTCGTAGATGGCTAAAACTTCGTCTACTTGTTTTTGTCCAATCTCTAAAGGGATATCTTTTTCAATCTTTAAAAAGGGAAATCTATTCAAGATATTATTAAACACTGAAGATCTTGATATAAAGTCTTGATTAAAAATGATGTAAAAGCCTTCCCAATCGGGTAAAATATCCCAAGATAAAATTTGATAAGGTGAATTAAAGAAAATGGTATAACCAGTAGGAAAGTCAGTATGATGACCAGAAATAGCTTTGCCACCTCCTGCAACTTTTATGGCAATAGCATAAAATTCATGTCTAAAAGGAGGTTGTTTAAGATTAACGGTTTTCATGTTAATCTCAAATCTTCTAATGTCAAACTCTGAATGTTTAGGTTTAGATATACCTATTCCCTTACAATATTGTTCTATGGTTCTAAAATGATCCATTGTTAATTGCTATAAATTTAAATAATAATGTAAGGGGAAATATTTTAACTAAAATAAGCTTTTTTGAGAGTAAAAGCAAGACAGTTCTATTTTATTATTTAAACTCCTTTAAATTTTTAATCCAGTTTATAGCTTCATCTAAAGAGCCGCAACGCTTTATACTCATCTCTGAAAATCGCTTTTCAATAGAGGCGTTTATGTAATTAAGTTCAGTATAAGATATCATAGCACTAGCAACAATAAACCCATAATCTCTTTGAAATCTAATCCACAATTGTGGTTCAATAGAGTAGGGGTTTACTCTGTTTGAAATATATCCAATTTTAAGATTTGACCCATAGTAATCTATTAATGCAGCAATAACCTGTTGAATTTTGTCCCAGTCAAAATGGATGCCTTCATTTATTTCAGAGATTATAAACTTGTCAAAAAGATAAAAATTACCAAATGAAAACTCTACTTTTGAGTGTTTAAGAAGGTTAAAATATTTGCTATTTTCAAATGTCATGGGACTAAAATAATTCTTAAATTTATATGAATTACTTTATTCAAAAAAATAAAATCTAATCAAAAAAGCATATTAAAATCTAATGAGTACAGACTTAAGTAATTACAGAAAATCTTATGAAAAACATGAGCTTTTATTAAAAGATGCTCCTGCAAACCCTCTAGAATTGTTTAAAAGATGGTTTCATGAAATAGATACTTCTTTTCCTGATATTGAAGCTAATGCAATGACGTTATCTACAATAAGTTTAGATGGTTTCCCTAAAAGTAGAATTGTGTTGTTAAAGGAGTTTAATACTGATGGTTTTGTGTTTTATTCTAATTATAATAGTGACAAAGGACAAGCCATAATAGCGAATCCTAATGTTTGTCTTTCCTTTTTTTGGCATTCAGCTGAACGACAAGTTATAATTAAAGGTATTGCTGAAAAAGTTGATGCAGCTACTAGTGACGACTATTTTTTAACACGTCCAAGAGGTAGTCAACTAGGAGCATGGGCTTCTAACCAAAGCGAAATTATTGCCGATAGGGATGTATTGAATAACAAGTTAAAAGAATTAGAGCTTCAATATAAAGACAAAGATATACCTAGACCTAATCATTGGGGCGGATTTTTAATTAAGCCTACAGAAATTGAGTTTTGGCAAGGGAGACCTAATAGACTTCATGATAGAATTGAATATAAATTGAATTCAGATTCTAGTTGGACAATTAACCGACTTGCGCCTTAATTATTTTTTTCAGCTTTTACAAAACGATAAAGTGTAAAATTTTATCGATAAAAAGTAAGAATATTCCTTAATTCTATGCATTTCATCGATTATTGACATTTAAGATCGATGAAATGCATGTTTTTCATCGATTTTAACATTTTATTAACAGTCTACTACGTATAGTCTTCTAATTTTACTACACCAAATCTAAATAACCCTCTTATGAAGACTAAATTTTACCTACCTGTTATGGTATTGTTTGCAATGTTAAGCTTCTCTTGTTCTACTGAAGAATTCCCTGAAAATGAAGCAAATAATATAACATTACAAAACGCACCAGCTGCAAAAAGTATTGAAATAGAAATTTTAGAGCTTATCAATGCGCACAGAATAGAATTAGGCTTAAATCCATTGAACAATTTAAACATTATTAAGTCTGTTGCCTATTCGCATACTGACTATATGGTTAGTGTTAATCAAGTAAATCATGACAATTTTTTCCAAAGAAAAAGTAGTTTAGAGCAACACGCATCAGCAACTAAAGTATCTGAAAACGTTGCTTATGCTTTTAGCTCAGCGCAATCAGTTGTAAACGCTTGGATTAACAGTGAAGGTCATAGAGCAAATATTGAAGGAGACTTTACAGACTTTGATATTTCTGCCGAACAAAATGAAGAAGGTAAATGGTATTATACCAACATTTTTATAAAACGTTAATAGATTAATTATTAGTTAATGAATTAAGACCACTTTTTAGTGGTCTTTTTTTATTTAAACGTTTTATTTATTTAATTCATGGGTTATTAATGTAAATACAGGGATTACATTTGTTGTACTGTTATAAATCATGCAGCTAAACCATTTACTATTTCTAGCTTAACCATGGTATAATTCAAACTACAAATAGGTAGTTTTATTAGCTCTGATAAATTAAAGTATATCAATTATAAAGGACTTTAAATTTGAGTACATTGTCTATGAGTTATATTCACTTTAGACTATTAACATTAACCTAACGAAAACGAGAAAGGAAATCACAAGTGTGTGAGCAGTAGGATATCTTATTAATGCTAGAAGAGAAGAAGCATACTTAATTATTGAAGAACAATTAATATTAAAGTTTGAAATGGATTATTCAACTACCGTAACAAAAGAATGATTCAAGGTTGTTAAAAGGCTTAGTTTTTAATAGTTCAAAATTACAATGGTTAGGCAATAATTGACTTAACTATGATGTATAAAAAAACAGGCTATTATTAGCCTGTTTTTTTGTTCTTATAATTAAGTGCTGTTTAGTTTTTTAAGATATAGAAGTGAGATCTTCTGTTAAGTTGATGCTCTTCAGGAGTACATTTTACACCATTTGAACACTTGTTTAACAATTGTGTTTCACCATAACCAATAGCACTTTCAATTCTTTCAGGAGCTATACCTCTTGATAATAAATATTCATGAGTTGATTTAGCTCTTCTGTCTGATAGTTTTAAGTTATATCTATCACTACCTCTACTATCAGTATGCGACTCAATTTTAATAACCATATTTTGGTGGTCTCTCATTACACTTACTATATTTTCAAGTTCGTAAGCAGCATCAGGTCTTATATTCCATTTGTCAAAATCAAAGAAAATAGGGTTGATAACTATTTCATTATTTATAATTAACGGAATTAAATCTAGGTCTAATGTGTTTTCTTCATTATTAACTTCACCAGTCATAATTTGTTTATGATTGTCTTTATAATCTGGTTTGGTAGCTAATACAGTATATTCAGTATGACATTTTACTTTAAATGAATATGCTCCATTTTCATCAGCAGTAACTTCGTTTAAGATTTTACCTTCTTTGTTGATTAGTTTAACGGTAGCCATTGCAATAGGTTTTTGAGTTAAACTGTCTCTAATGGTTCCTTTAATTATTTGAGAACAACCAATAAATCCATAAATATCATCACTACCAGCTCCATCAGGTCTGTTTGATGAAAAGTAACCAATTTGAGTGTCAGAATCTATAATAAAACCAAAGTCGTCATAACTTGTATTAAAAGGAGCACCTAAGTTTTCTACTTCAGCGTTTTCACCTTTTAATATATTTGATTTAAAAATATCCAGGAATCCTAAGTTTATATTACTGTCAGAAGAAAAGTATAATGTATTATCCTTGGCAACAAAAGGGAACATTTCTTTACCATCTGTATTAATTTCTGGTCCTAAATTTTCAGGAGTTCCATATTTATTATCTCCAAGTATTGCAACTTTATAGATGTCTGTCGATCCATAACCACCATCACGATCAGAAACAAAAAATAATGTACTATCATCAGGACTTAAAGCAGGATGACCAGTAGAGTAGTAGGTGTCGTTAATAGGAAGTTCAACTACATCTTGCCACATGCTATCTACTAAAGAAGCTTTATAAATCTTTAAATGTGATGTTCCTTCTTTGTCAGTTTTTAACTTGTTTCTTTTATTTACATTGTCTCTAGTAAAGTACATTGTTTTTCCATCACTAGTAATAACTGCATTTGCTTCATGGAACTCAGTATTTATTTTTGGTCCATTAATTTTGTTTACTTTTTCATAAGTGTTTACACCATCTTTTTCAGTAACCTCTACTTCATAAAGGTCTAAAAATGGTTCACCATTCCAATCGTAAATTTTGTCTTTTCCATCTCTTGAAGAAGAGAAAATTAACTTACCATCTTTTTCAAACGCACCAAAATCGGCAAACTTGGTGTTAATTGGTAATGTGTTGATAGTAACATAAATTTCATCAGTAGATGATAGTTTTTCGTAAAGTTCAAGGTTATCATACTCTAAGCCTGCAATTCTGTCGTCATCAGGATTTTCTGCTTTATATTTCTCTAACCAAATTATAGCTTCTTCATAGTTGCCTAAACCTCTAAGCGCCTGTGAGTACTTGTAAAAATATTCAGGATCAATTTTATTTTCATGTAATCTTACAGCTTCAGCATACCATTTTGCTGACCCTTCAGAATCTGAATTATTGTAATAACAATCACCTAATCTAGTTAATACATATTCGCTACTATCACCTTTTTTTACAGCTTCTTCATAAAATTCAGTAGCCTTTTGATAAGCGAAGTTTTTAAAGAACTTGTCAGCTACTTTTACTTGCTGTTTTTGAGCAACCATAAAAGTACTACTAAGTGCAACTATTAATAATATTATTCTTGCTTTCATAATCTGTTTTTTTAGAAGTATCTAGGTGATTTAACACGTTGTGTCTTGAAAATTTCAAACATAAGTAAAACTTCATGAGTTCCACTTGTATAAGGTCTAATATCTGAAATAGGATACTCATAAGCATAACCTATTCTCAATTGTTTTGAAACCTGAAAATCGGCAATACCACCAATAGCAGCAGCAGACTCATTCATTCTATAAGCAGCACCTAACCACAGTTTTTCATTAAATAAGAAGTTAGCTGTTATATCAAATGATAAAGGAGCTCCATTTGTAGCTTTTAGCATTGTGGCTGGTTTGAATTTTGTGGTTTCGCTTAAATCGAATACATATCCACCAGTAAAATAGTAACTAACACGTTCTAATGATACATAGTCAACATTTCCTTGGCTCCCTTTGTTGTAATCAGTATTTAAAATTCTAGGAGCAGAAAGACCTATATACCATTTGTTCGAATGCCAATAAACACCAGTACCAATATTAGGACTCCATCTATTAGATACATCATTAAAGAAAGGGTCATTTACTACCGAAGGGTCATTAAGTAAAGCCTGATCTAAATTATAATGAGTAAATCCAGCTTTAAGACCAAAGGCAAGTTTGGTGTTTTCTCCAGTTTGAATAGTATACGAAAAGTCACCATACAAGTAAGAGAAATTTTCATAACCTAACTCATCGTTAATAAACGACAATCCTAAACCAATTTTCTCGTTTCTAAGTGGTGTATGAATAGACAAGGTTTGTGTAGTTGGTCCACCTTCAAGACCAACCCATTGGCTCCTGTGCAATCCAACAATACTTAATGTTTCTCTACTACCAGCATAAGCTGGGTTTATCGAGATAGTGTTATACATATACTGTGTAAACTGAGGTAGCTGTTGGGCAACACTTGTCCAGCAATTGAACAGTATAAAAACGATTATGTTAAACTTTAATAATTTCATAATAGGTTAAAATTTATTTGGTTCCTATGTAGATTGGACCTGTAAAAGGTTTTAGCTGCAGTCCATTACTACCTTTGATGTTTATTATATAATAATACGTTCCTGAAGGTACTTTATCAGATCTTCCTATTGAAGCTTTTGAAGCTGTACCATTCCAATCATTTTGATAATTGAAGTTTTCATAGATTTTTGCTCCCCAACGGTTGAATATTTGTAGTTCAATTGTGAACCCACAATCCTCAACACCAGTGATTGTAAAGAACTCATTCCATTGGTCACCATTAGGAGTAACAGCTTTAGAAATCACAACATCTTCAGCGCCACATGGTAGTACAATACAATCATCATGAACTGTAATCATTACTTCAACAGTGCTTGGACATGGTCCGTTTGCTACAGTGTAAGTAAAGATGTAATCACCTAGATCAGCTGTTGCAGGGTCAAAGATGCTTCCGTCTAACGTAGCGTTACCAGAAACAACTTCCCAAACACCATCACTGTCATAATCTCCACTTAATAAATCAAATAAGTCAATAGCTAAATCATCTATACAAAGTTCGGTATCATATCCTGTGAATGTACTCTCAACATTTACATTTACTATTTGTGTATAGATTGCTTCGTTACCACATTCGTCAGTAACAGTCCAGCTTCTAGTGATTGAATAATCTTCTAAACCATCATTTGAATCATTTGATTCGTTAAACTCTACAGTTATATCAGAAGAACAAGCGTCTTCAAATACTAATTCTGGCACTTCAGGAATATCTGAACAGCTAACATCTATAGTTGCTTCAAAGTCTCCAACAATAACAGGAGCAGTAGTATCTACCACATTAATGGTTTGAACAAGTGTAGCAGTATTACCACAATCATCAGTTACTGACCAAGTACGTGTGATTACAGATTCGTTAGCACAGTTGCCATCAGCAACCGCATCTGAGTAAGTCGCTTCTAAACCAGCGTCACAGTTATCCGCTTCATCCGTTACATCACCAGTAAGAGTTAAGTCGTTAGCATCTTGATCACACTCGATAGTTACATCAGCAGGCACAGTAAATGTAGGCGCAGTAGTGTCTACCACATTGATAGTTTGAACAAGCGTAGCAGTATTACCACAATCATCAGTTACTGACCAAGTACGTGTGATTACAGATTCGTTAGCACAGTTACCATCAGCAACTGCATCTGAGTAAGTCGCTTCTAAACCAGCGTCACAGTTATCCGCTTCATCCGTTACATCACCAGTAAGTGTTAAGTCGTTAGCATCTTGATCACACTCGATAGTTACATCAGCAGGTACAGTAAATGTAGGCGCAGTAGTATCTACCACATTGATAGTTTGAACAAGTGTAGCAGTATTACCACAATCATCAGTTACTGACCAAGTACGTGTGATTACAGATTCGTTAGCACAGTTACCATCAGCAACCGCATCTGAGTAAGTCGCTTCTAAACCAGAGTCACAGTTATCCGCTTCATCCGTTACATCACCAGTAAGAGTTAAGTCATTAGCATCTTGATCACACTCGATAGTTACATCAGCAGGTACAGTAAATGTAGGCGCAGTAGTATCTACCACATTAATAGTTTGAACAAGTGTAGTAGTATTACCACAATCATCAGTTACTGACCAAGTACGTGTGATTACAGATTCATTAGCACAGTTGCCATCAGCAACCGCATCTGAGTAAGTCGCTTCCAAACCAGAGTCACAGTTATCCGCTTCATCCGTTACATCACCAGTAAGAGTTAAGTCGTTAGCATCTTGATCACACTCGATAGTTACATCAGCAGGTACAGTAAATGTAGGCGCAGTAGTATCTACCACATTAATAGTTTGAACAAGCGTAGCAGTATTACCACAATCATCAGTTAGTGACCAAGTACGTGTGATTACAGATTCATTAGCACAATTACCATCAGCAACCGCATCTGAGTAAGTCGCTTCTAAACCAGAGTCACAGTTATCTGCTTCATCCGTTACATCACCAGTAAGAGTTAAGTCATTAGCATCTTGATCACACTCGATAGTTACATCAGCAGGTACAGTAAATGTAGGCGCAGTAGTATCTACCACATTAATAGTTTGAACAAGTGTAGCAGTGTTACCACAATCATCAGTTAATGACCAAGTACGTGTGATTACAGATTCGTTAGCACAGTTGCCATCAGCAACCGCATCTGAGTAAGTCGCTTCTAAACCAGAGTCACAGTTATCCGCTTCATCCGTTACATCACCAGTAAGAGTTAAGTCGTTAGCATCTTGATCACACTCGATAGTTACATCAGCAGGTACAGTAAATGTAGGCGCAGTAGTATCTACCACATTGATAGTTTGAACAAGTGTAGTAGTATTACCACAATCATCAGTTAATGACCAAGTACGTGTGATTACAGATTGGTTAGCACAGTTGCCATCAGCAACCGCATCTGAGTAAGTCGCTTCTAAACCAGAGTCACAGTTATCTGCTTCATCCGTTACATCACCAGTAAGTGTTAAGTCGTTAGCATCTTGATCACACTCGATAGTTACATCAGCAGGTACAGTAAATGTAGGTGCAGTAGTATCTACCACATTAATAGTTTGAACAAGCGTAGCAGTGTTACCACAATCATCAGTTAATGACCAAGTACGTGTGATTACAGATTCGTTAGCACAGTTGCCATCAGCAACCGCATCTGAGTAAGTCGCTTCTAAACCAGAGTCACAGTTATCCGCTTCATCCGTTACATCACCAGTAAGAGTTAAGTCGTTAGCATCTTGATCACACTCGATAGTTACATCAGCAGGTACAGTAAATGTAGGCGCAGTAGTATCTACCACATTGATAGTTTGAACAAGTGTAGCAGTGTTACCACAATCATCAGTTACTGACCAAGTACGTGTGATTACAGATTCGTTAGCACAGTTACCATCAGCAACCGCATCTGAGTAAGTCGCTTCTAAACCAGAGTCACAGTTATCCGCTTCATCCGTTACATCACCAGTAAGAGTTAAGTCATTAGCATCTTGATCACACTCGATAGTTACATCAGCAGGCACAGTAAATGTAGGCGCAGTAGTATCTACCACATTGATAGTTTGAACAAGTGTAGCAGTATTACCACAATCATCAGTTAATGACCAAGTACGTGTGATTACAGATTCGTTAGCACAGTTCCCATCAGCAACCGCATCTGAGTAAGTCGCTTCTAAACCAGAGTCACAGTTATCCGCTTCATCCGTTACATCACCAGTAAGTGTTAAGTCGTTAGCATCTTGATCACACTCGATAGTTACATCAGCAGGTACAGTAAATGTAGGTGCAGTAGTATCTACCACATTAATAGTTTGAACAAGCGTAGCAGTGTTACCACAATCATCAGTTACTGACCAAGTACGTGTGATTACAGATTCGTTAGCACAGTTACCATCAGCAACCGCATCTGAGTAAGTCGCTTCTAAACCAGAGTCACAGTTATCCGCTTCATCCGTTACATCACCAGTAAGAGTTAAGTCGTTAGCATCTTGATCACACTCGATAGTTACATCAGCAGGTACAGTAAATGTAGGCGCAGTAGTATCTACCACATTAATAGTTTGAACAAGTGTAGTAGTATTACCACAATCATCAGTTACTGACCAAGTACGTGTGATCACAGATTCGTTAGCACAGTTGCCATCAGCAACCGCATCTGAGTAAGTCGCTTCTAAACCAGAGTCACAGTTATCCGCTTCATCCGTTACATCACCAGTAAGAGTTAAGTCATTAGCATCTTGATCACACTCGATAGTTACATCAGCAGGTACAGTAAATGTAGGCGCAGTAGTATCTACCACATTAATAGTTTGAACAAGTGTAGCAGTATTACCACAATCATCAGTTACTGACCAAGTACGTGTGATCACAGATTCGTTAGCACAGTTACCATCAGCAACTGCATCTGAGTAAGTCGCTTCTAAACCAGCGTCACAGTTATCCGCTTCATCCGTTACATCACCAGTAAGAGTTAAGTCGTTAGCATCTTGATCACACTCGATAGTTACATCAGCAGGTACAGTAAATGTAGGAGCAGTAGTATCTACCACATTAATAGTTTGAACAAGTGTAGCAGTATTACCACAATCATCAGTTACTGACCAAGTACGAGTGATCACAGATTCGTTAGCACAGTTACCATCAGCAACCGCATCTGAGTAAGTCGCTTCCAGACTAGAGTCACAGTTATCCGTTTCATCCGTTACGTCACCAGTAAGTGTTAAGTCATTAGCATCTTGATCACACTCGATAGTTACATCAGCAGGTACAGTAAATGTAGGAGCAGTAGTATCTACGATAGTAAATATAGCAGTAGTAGTACTTGAGTTACCACAACCATCAGTAGCTGTAAATGTTACAGTAGCTGAACCAGTTGCACCACAAGCATCTGCAAGTTTAGTAAAGTCATTTGTCCATGTAATTGCTGAACAATCATCAGAGGCAATAGCGCCACCATTATTAGTTAACCAATCATTAAGATCGTTAACATTACCAGCTCCATCACATTCTACAGTTAAGTTAGCACTAGTAGTATCTATAGAAGGAGCAGTAGTGTCTTGAATAGCATAAGAAGCTGTTGTAGTTGATGAATTTCCACAAGCATCAGTAGCTGTAAATGTTACTGTTACTGGAGCAGAACAATCTGATTGAGCTCCATTGTAATCATTTGTCCAGGTTATAGCACCACAATTATCTGATGCTACAGCACCACCATTATTATTTAACCAGTTTTCTATTTCTCCGTTATTACCTGAACCATCACATTCAACAATAATATCTGTTGCGTTAGTGTCAATGACAGGCGCAGTTGTATCTACCACATTAATAGTTTGAACAAGCGTAGCAGTGTTACCACAATCATCAGTTAATGACCAAGTACGTGTGATTACAGATTCGTTAGCACAGTTGCCATCAGCAACCGCATCTGAGTAAGTCGCTTCTAAACCAGAGTCACAGTTATCCGCTTCATCCGTTACATCACCAGTAAGAGTTAAGTCGTTAGCATCTTGATCACACTCGATAGTTACATCAGCAGGTACAGTAAATGTAGGCGCAGTAGTATCTACCACATTGATAGTTTGAACAAGTGTAGCAGTGTTACCACAATCATCAGTTAATGACCAAGTACGTGTGATTACAGATTCGTTAGCACAGTTACCATCAGCAACCGCATCTGAGTAAGTCGCTTCTAAACCAGCGTCACAGTTATCCGCTTCATCCGTTACATCACCAGTAAGAGTTAAGTCATTAGCATCTTGATCACACTCGATAGTTACATCAGCAGGCACAGTAAATGTAGGCGCAGTAGTATCTACCACATTGATAGTTTGAACAAGTGTAGCAGTGTTACCACAATCATCAGTTAATGACCAAGTACGTGTGATTACAGATTCGTTAGCACAGTTACCATCAGCAACCGCATCTGAGTAAGTCGCTTCTAAACCAGCGTCACAGTTATCCGCTTCATCCGTTACATCACCAGTAAGAGTTAAGTCATTAGCATCTTGATCACACTCGATAGTTACATCAGCAGGCACAGTAAATGTAGGCGCAGTAGTATCTACCACATTGATAGTTTGAACAAGTGTAGCAGTATTACCACAATCATCAGTTAATGACCAAGTACGTGTGATTACAGATTCGTTAGCACAGTTCCCATCAGCAACCGCATCTGAGTAAGTCGCTTCTAAACCAGAGTCACAGTTATCCGCTTCATCCGTTACATCACCAGTAAGAGTTAAGTCGTTAGCATCTTGATCACACTCGATAGTTACATCAGCAGGTACAGTAAATGTAGGCGCAGTAGTATCTACCACATTGATAGTTTGAACAAGTGTAGTAGTATTACCACAATCATCAGTTAATGACCAAGTACGTGTGATTACAGATTCGTTAGCACAGTTCCCATCAGCAACCGCATCTGAGTAAGTCGCTTCTAAACCAGCGTCACAGTTATCCGCTTCATCCGTTACATCACCAGTAAGAGTTAAGTCGTTAGCATCTTGATCACACTCGATAGTTACATCAGCAGGCACAGTAAATGTAGGCGCAGTAGTATCTACCACATTGATAGTTTGAACAAGTGTAGCAGTATTACCACAATCATCAGTTACTGACCAAGTACGTGTAATTACAGATTCATTAGCACAGTTACCATCAGCAACTGCATCTGAGTAAGTCGCTTCTAAACCAGCGTCACAGTTATCCGCTTCATCCGTTACATCACCAGTAAGAGTTAAGTCGTTAGCATCTTGATCACACTCGATAGTTACATCAGCAGGTACAGTAAATGTAGGCGCAGTAGTATCTACGATAGTAAATATAGCAGTAGTAGTACTTGAGTTACCACAACCATCAGTAGCTGTAAATGTTACAGTAGCTGAACCAGTTGCACCACAAGCATCTGCAAGTTTATCAAAATCATTAGTCCAAGTAACATCTGAGCATACGTCAGAGGCAATAGCGCCACCATTATTAGTTAACCAATCATTAAGGTCATCAACATTACCAGCACCATCACATTCCACAGTTAAGTCAGAGGCTTCAGTATCAATAGTTGGGTTTAATAAATCTAATATTGTAAAGAGAGCAGTAGTACTTGATGAGTTTCCACATTCATCAGTAGCTGTAAAAGTTACTAAAGCACGACCAGTTGCACCACATTGATCTAAAAGGCCAGAGTAATTATTAGTCCAAGTAATTGTTGAGCATTGGTCAATAGCAACAGCTCCTGCTTGAGTATCTAACCAAGCTTGTAATTCATCAGTATTTCCTGAACCATCGCATTGAACTGTTTGGTCAGCAGCTACCGTTGAGATTACTGGATTTAAAGTATCTTCAATTGTAAATATAGCGGTAGTAGTTGAAAAGTTTCCACAGTCATCAGTAGCAGTAAAAGTTACAGTAGCAGAACCAGTTGCACCACAAAGGTCACTTAATTCAGTAAAATCATTTGTCCATGTTACGTTTCCACATAAGTCAGAGGCAATAGCACCACCATTACTATTTAACCAATTATTAAGGTCATCAATATTACCAGCACCATCACATTCTACAGTTAAGTCACTAGCTTCAGCATCTATTGTAGGCGCAGTAATGTCTTCGATAGTAAATATAGCAGTAGTAGTACTTGAGTTACCACAACCATCAGTAGCTGTAAAAGTTACAGTAGCAGAACCAGTTGCACCACAAAGGTCACTTAATTCAGTAAAATCATTGGTCCATGTAATTGTTGAACAATCATCAGAGGCAATAGCTCCACCATTATTAGTTAACCAATCATTAAGGTCGTCAGTATTACCAGTACCATCACATTGTACAGTTAAATTGGAAGCTTCAGTATCAATAGAAGGATTAGCTGTGTCCTGAATAGTATAAGAAGCTGTTGTAGTTGATGTATTTCCACAAGCATCAGTAGCTGTAAACGTTACCAATACAGGAGTAGAACAATCTGATTGAGCTCCGTTGTAATTATTTGTCCAGGTAACATCACCACAATTGTCTGACGCTACAGCACCACCATTATTATTTAACCAGTTTTCTATTTCTCCATTATTACCTGAACCATCACATTCTACAGCGATATTTGTTGCATCAATATTAATCACAGGATCAGTAGTATCAATTACATTTATGATTTGATCTTGCGATACATCGTTACCACAATCGTCAGTAGCAGTCCAAGTTCTAGTAATAGTTTGAGTATTACCACAAGAACCAGCTGCAACACTATCAGAGTAAGTTACAGTTACCGATCCACAAGAATCAGTAGCAGTTGCGTTACCAGTTTGAGAAGGATCTATGCTGTCACCACACTCTACATTAGCAGTAGCAGGAACAGTAATCACAGGATCAGTAGTATCAATT
>NZ_BAAAGF010000002.1:586104-676454 GCF_039524015.1 Gaetbulibacter jejuensis
AGAAACCAGCTGCAACACTATCAGAATAAGTTACAGTTACCGATCCACAAGAATCAGTAGCAGTTGCGTTACCAGTTTGAGAAGGATCTATGCTGTCACCACACTCTACATTAGCAGTAGCAGGAACAGTAATCACAGGATCAGTAGTATCAATTACGTTTATGATTTGATCTTGCGATACATCGTTACCACAATCGTCAGTAGCAGTCCAAGTTCTAGTAATAGTTTGAGTATTACCACAAGAACCAGCTGCAACACTATCAGAATAAGTTACAGTTACCGATCCACAAGAATCAGTAGCAGTTGCGTTACCAGTTTGTGAAGGGTCTATGCTGTCACCACACTCTACATTAGCAGTAGCAGGAACAGTAAGCACAGGATCAGTAGTATCATTGATGTCTATAACTTGAACATCAGTTGCTTGTTGACCACAAATATCTGTAATAGTATAAGTTCTACTAACTTTTATTGGGCAAGAGCCTGTTGCAACATCTATATAAGTGATAGAGTCAACATTGTCTTCTGTAAAAGTTCCACCTTCTGCTAAGAATTGAGCTTCAGTTATAGTTGCAGTACTAGAACTAAAAGGTAAAGCAGTAAGATTACCATTTTGAATATCACTTGTAGAACAACCTTCAACAACTATATCGTCTGGAGCTGAAATGGTTGGAGCTGTAGTATCTATTAAATTTACATTAAAAGTAGCAGTAGCTGAACAGTTAGAGTTTTCATCACTAACAATTACAGTATAAGTTCCATTATCTAAATTGGTTAAGTCTTGTGAGTCAGTATCAGGGTCTTCAGATCCGTTGTTGTCCCAATCATAAGTATAGTTTCCGGTTCCGCCACTAACAGAAATATTAATACTTCCATCATTACTATCGCTACATGAGCTATGAACTAACTCTTCTAATGTTATTGAAATAGCATTGTATACTGTAACAGTTAAAGGAGTTCTTTCACTGTTTACACACATTTCATTAGGACCTTCAGAAACGTAGTAGGTAAATGTACCTGCTACACTTGTATCTGGTATTAATGACGTTTGACCTACAGTATTAGGATTATTATCTGGGTAAAATAATAATATATAATTAGGGTCAGTAGTTTGAGCTGTAAGTGGAGTAGCTGTTTCATTTAAACAATATACTTCATCATTAGCCGAAGGCGTTGTTGTTACACTGCTAGTTGCAATTGTAAATATATAATGACAACTTGGGTCTCCTGGAGGAATAGCATAGTAAGTTGTAGTTCCTAATGTTGCAGGGAACGGATTTGTACTAGTATATTCAGTTGTTGAACCAGTTACAGGGTAAGAATCATAAAATCTAGATCCAGGAGGAAATTCAGCTTCAATTTCAGAAACAGGTATTGAGTTTCCTTCAAAACTACAATAGAAGAAATCTCTTTCTACTGTAACACCTGTACAATTATCATTAATATAATCTTGAGCGTCAATATTAATTTCAATTGGATCAGTATTTGGTTCTCCTTGACAATTTCCTTCTTGTTGATAACCTTGTATTAAAGGAAGAGAATAATCTGTTCCTGAAATCATACCTGTACCACTAATATAACCACCAAGAATTACAATTTTTGGCTCACAATTGGCATTTACAAGTACCGAACAGTCTTCGGTTGCCTTGAGTTTAAAAGATAAATCAGCTAATAAGAGATCGATGTCAGCAGGGAATAAAGGTAAAAAGTTGATATCCCAAACAATAGAACCAGTAGCCCCTTCATTTGGATCATAATACGGAGTTCCTGCTGCAAATGCTGGTAAATAAGCGTTGTGTACAATACTTCCAGGTATAAATTCTGATGTAAAAGGAATTGGTATTACCAATCTTGCATCAAGAATAGGCTCTGTACCTTTATTTTTAATTTCAACTTTATATTCAATTTCATCTCCTGGTAATACTTGCATACCTGGAGTTGGAGCACTTCCGTTAATTGTAGTATTTGATAAAACTCCTTCAGATTCAGGGATGTAAGCATCAACAGACATTGCCATACTAAAAATTATATAAGTATCTTGTGTTGATCCGTATCTAAATTTAGTTGATGTTTGGCTGTTATCAATTAAAGATTTATCAGAGTTGTCTAAATCAAACATGCTAATATCCAAACCAGTATTGTTTACTAAGTTCGGATTTCTTGCATTACCTCCTGTTTGTATAGAGGAGTTAAAAAAGTTACTAGTACTATTACCAGAGTGACTTAAATCTACCCAATCATTATTATTTGGGTTAGGGTTATTAACTTCATCGGCTTCAATAATTTCAAAATAATCGCCAGAAATACCTCTATCACCTTCACCAGCCATTAAACCTAATTTAATATTTACTGGACCAGATTGAACAGCATTAAATCCTGATACAGGTAGCTCATAATTTGTTGTAGTGTTTCCTTGAACGTAAGCATAACCATCAAAAACAGTTACATCTCTCCAGTTCATTTTTGAGTTTTCATAAACTACAATCATTCCCCAACCACCATAATATCCTGTGCTACCTCCATTACCTTCAGAAACAGCTATATCAGCAACAAAGTATTCACCAAGTCCGTTAGATCTAACTTGGTCAGTTACTTCTATATAACCAGCATACATACCATTATTTCCAGGATACCTAATATCATTTTGGTTAGCTACAAGTGTTTGGTAACTAGAGTCGTTAGGACCTTTTAGCTTAATTGTACGTTTTTGTAAATTAGTTAAATCATCATCATCACCTCTACCAGTCCAATACAAACCTGCATAAATAATATTGGAACAGTCTGGGTTAGCACCATTTTCTGTTGAAAAGGTTAACGTTGCAGAAGATGAATTTTCAGTAGAAGAGTCGTTATCAACGTCAACGAACTCCATAGTTCTGTTACTATTATTATAGTTAACATTGTATGAGTCTAACGTTAAGTTTGAATTTCCTATAAGGGTAAAATCACCTTTTACGTTATAAATAACTTTACTTGGCGTGTATTGCGATGTACGTTGCGTAAAAGGCACTTGTACTTGAGCAAATGACGAACCTACAATAGCAAAAATAAGCATTAGCATGCTTAAAGCTTTTTTATTGAAGATAACAGGTTTTATAGTATAGTTTTTCATTTTTGCCTGAGTTTTATTCTTTGTAATTTGATAATAGCGTTATATCATTAAATAGGAATATTAATACCTAAAAAAGTTGGAGGGTATTTAATATCTTCTCTTTTTTTAATCATTCTTATTATTTGTGGTTGAGAAGCTTCAACTTCACAACTTATATATATGCACTCTAGGTTAGGAAAAACAGAAAATGCATCGTAGTCAATAGTTTTACTTAGGTCATTTTGGTTAAGCACTTTTATAACAAGAACTTTGACCATGTTAGATGGCTTTCTGTTAATTGTATTCAAAGAAGCAACATCAACAACTACACGTTCTGTATTTAGCATAATTGGTTTTGACTCATTATTCGATAAATAAGCAGTTTCAACTTTTTTATACACTAACTTTTTAAGCATTTGTGCATCGTTGTCAGGTAAGCCTTTTGATCTGGTATTAGATTGGACATCATTGTTAAACAACTTTACGTCATTTTCCTGAGCTGAAGTTTTAGTAGAAATAATTGTGCACAAAGTGAACAATGCTATTACCAAAGGATTAATTTTAATATTCATAATTTCTTTAATTAGATTTTTCTAAATTTATATTTGAGCTGCTATATTAAAATTAGAGCATCCCAAAGTGTGCAATTATTATTGCATATATTAACTTAAATAGTCATTCCAATTACATTGAATACTAGTTAAAATTCTTAAATTATGTTTAGAGGGAAGTGTATCGCAAAATATTACGGTACGAATGGATTGATTAATATGTTTTTGATTTGGGGTCATTTACATTAATTTTACAAGAACAAATCAACTTAATAAAAAGATGTTGCACAAAAATAAATGTTAAAGGGACGAAAATAATCGTTAAAACGGAATTATGCAACACTTTATCGAAAAAAAACGCATTTAATCGATATTTAAATGAAACAGATATTATTTGTAAGACACGCAAAATCGTCGTGGGAGTACGATGTAAGCGACATTGATAGACCATTGAACTCTAGAGGTTTAAATGATGCTGATTTGATGTCAAACCACTTTAAAAGCTATAAAATACGACCAGAAATGGTCTTTTCAAGCCCTGCAAATAGGGCCTTAACAACTTGTAAGATATTTCTTAAAACTCTAAATATTGATGAAAATAGGCTAGTTATAGACACTAATTTATATGATTTTGGAGGTCAAATGGTTATGGATTTTATAAAATCGGTTGATGACACCCATAGTTGTATTATGATATTTGGACATAACCATGCATTTACTACATTGGTAAATGAACTTGGAGATCAATTTATTGGCAACT
Organism: Gaetbulibacter jejuensis; assembly: GCF_039524015.1. Lineage (NCBI taxonomy): Bacteria > Pseudomonadati > Bacteroidota > Flavobacteriia > Flavobacteriales > Flavobacteriaceae > Gaetbulibacter > Gaetbulibacter jejuensis. The sequence goes on from NZ_BAAAGF010000002.1 coordinate 590,504, forward strand.
TACCAACTTGTGGATTAGCAAAAATTGATTTTGATACTGACCAATGGTCAAAAATTAATAAAGGACATACTGATATGTTGCTGTTTCCTAAGGAATTAAAATCATAAAATAAGTATTTTATACTAATTCATTTGGATGAGAAATATTTATAAATCTTTAAATAGGTTTACAATTTATTAAATCTACCAACAGCGCTTATATTTTCTAAATAGAATATATTTGTGCTTAACTAAATAGAAACTTAATGACCAAAGATAAAAACAGTTATATCAATAGAGAATTAAGCTGGTTACAATTTAATGCTAGAGTTCTACAAGAAGCGGCAGACAAATCAGTTCCTTTAATAGAAAGACTTCGTTTTTTAGGGATTTTCTCTAATAATCTAGATGAGTTTTTTAAAGTAAGATATGCAACTGTTAAGCGAATTGACGAGGCAGGAAAAGCAGGTAAGAGTGAGTTAGGAGGTATTAAGGCTAGTGAGTTATTAGAAAAAATTACACAAGTTGTTATTAAACAGCAAAGTGAAAGTTTAGGAATACTTAATGATATTCAAAAAAACCTTGAAGATGAAGGTATTTATATCATTAATGAGTCACAAATTGACGATTCTCAACACGATTTTATTAAGAATTATTTTATCCAAAATGTTAGTCCAGCACTAGTAACAATAATACTCAATGACTTAGTAGATTTACCTATTTTAAAAGATAGTGCAGCCTATTTAGCTGTAAGAATGAATCTTGAAAATAATGAAAAGCAATTTGCCTTAATTGAAATACCAAGATCTATGGATAGGTTTGTTGTTTTACCCAAAAAGGATAATAAAGACTTTATCATAATATTAGATGATTTACTAAGGTATTGTTTAAATGATATTTTTAACATTTTCGATTATAAAAGTATTACAGCTCACATGATTAAAATCACTAGAGATGGTGAATTAGATTTTGACAGTGATTTAAGTAAAAGTTTTATTGAGAAAATTTCTGATAGTGTTAAGCATAGACAAGTAGGAGAACCTGTTAGGTTTGTTTATGATAAAACCATTGACAAGGAAACCTTAGGGTATTTAATGGCTAAAATGGGTATCGATTCAAATGATAGTGTTATACCTGGAGGTCGTTACCATAATAGGAGAGACTACATGGGTTTCCCTAGTTTAGGCAGAACAGATTTGTTGTATGACAAGATAAAAGCATTGCCAGTAAAAGGTTTAAGTTTAGAGGAAAGTATTTTTAATACAATTGCAAAAAAAGACTATTTGCTTTACACGCCTTATCATACTTTTTCTTATGTGGTTAAGTTTCTTAGAGAAGCAGCTTTAGATCCAAAAGTAAAAACTATAAAAATTACTATATATAGATTAGCTCAAATATCCCACGTTGCAAGTTCATTAATTAATGCAGCCAAAAATGGGAAAAAAGTAACTGTTTCAATTGAATTACAAGCACGATTTGATGAGCAAGCAAATATTGATTATGCTGAGCAAATGCAAGATGAAGGTGTAAACCTTTTGTTTGGTGTTTCTGGTTTAAAAGTACATAGTAAAATGTGTGTGATTGAAAGAGAAGAAGGTACAAAACTAAAGCGTTACGGATTTATAAGTACTGGGAACTTTAACGAGTCAACAGCTAAAATTTATACCGATTTTACACTCTTTACGTGCAACCAAAAAATATTAAAAGACCTTAATAAGGTGTTTAATTTCTTTGAGATAAATTATAGAATCTATCGCTATAAACACATTATAACGTCACCACATTATACCAAAGCTAAACTCTTTAAACTCATTGACAAGGAAATAGAAAATGTAAAACAGGGTAAACCTGCTTACATAAAGCTAAAGCTCAATAGTATTTCTAGCTATGCAATGGTTGATAAACTTTATGAAGCGAGTAGAGCAGGAGTAAAAATTCAAATGATTGTGAGAGGCTTGTGTTGCTTAATTCCTGGAGTAGAAGGTATGAGTGAGAATATTGAAGTTATTAGTATCATCGATAAATTTTTAGAGCATACTAGGTTGTATATATTCTGTAATGATAATGACGAAAAAGTGTATATTTCTTCAGCAGATTGGATGACCCGAAATATTGAAAATAGAGTAGAAGTAACCTGTCCAATCTATGATGAAGATATCAAACAAGAACTGTTAGATATTTTTGATATTTGTTGGAGTGATAATGTAAAATCTCGTATTTTGAACAAAAATCAAAATAATAGATATAAGCGTAATAATCTACCAAAAGTTAGAACCCAATTCGCTACTTATGATTATTATTTAAAAAAGTTAGAAAGTTAATGTTAACCATAAAAAAATACGCTGCAATTGATATAGGTTCAAATGCGGTTCGTTTATTAATCTCAAATATTATAGAACAAAAAGGAAAGTCGACTAGGTTTAAAAAAAACTCATTAGTTCGTGTTCCTATCCGTTTGGGAGCAGATGTTTTTGTAAAAGGCAAAATATCTAAAGAAAACGAGCAACGTATGTTAGACACCATGACTGCCTTTAAGTTGATAATGAAATCGCATAAAGTGGTTAGCTATAAAGCTTGCGCAACTTCTGCAATGCGAGAAGCTTCAAACGGAAGAGAAATATCAAAACTCATTTCTGAAAAAGCTAAAATTGACATAGATATTATTGATGGAGAAGAGGAAGCAACAATAATTGCAGCTACTGACCTTGATAGCTATATCGACCCTAGTAAAACCTATTTGTATGTTGATGTTGGTGGTGGTAGTACAGAGTTTTCTGTAATTTATAATGGAGAAAAAATTGTTTCTAAGTCCTTTAAAATAGGTACAGTACGATTACTTAATGATATTGTTACCAATGAAACTTGGAATGAGTTAGAATTATGGATTAAGGAACAAACCAAGAGTTATGATAAAATAGATTTAATAGGCTCGGGAGGTAACATCAATAAAATTTTCAAGATTTCAGGAAAAGCACTTGGTAAACCTTTAACTTACTTTTATTTAACTAGTTACTATAATAAATTACAAACTTATTCTTACGAAGAACGAATTACAGAGCTAGACTTAAATCAAGATAGAGCTGACGTAATTATTCCTGCAACACGCATTTATTTATCAGCTATGAAATGGAGTGGAGCCAAAGACATTTATGTTCCCAAAATTGGACTTTCCGACGGAATAATAAAAAGTATGTACTATAAAACTGTAAGTAGCATTAAATTAGAAAAATAAGCATTTCGTCTTAATTTTTTTGTTACATATCTAATAATTAAGGGTAATTCATATTTTTCATTTTATATTCGACGTCTCAAATCATTATAAATTATGAAGACATTAATTACTACTTTAGTTCTTGCGTTATGCACCACCATAGGGTTTTCTCAAAGCAATAGTTCTCAATCTGTTAGTTATGGAGTAAGAGCAGGTTTGACTATTTCTAATATGGACTATAAAGATGGTCCTATCAATGAAAATCAACACAGAAACGGTTTCTTGTTTGGCATTTATGCCGAAATCCCTTTAGCTGCTAGCCTTAGTGTAGCACCAGAAATTCAGTTTTCACCTGAAGGTGCAAATCATGAAGATTTTGCTAATGACTATATTAATGTTCCTGTGCTTTTAAAATATAAACTGTTTGATGATGCTGTTGCATTTGGTGTTGGTCCACAAGTAGGCGTAAAAGTACACAAGGATAATGACGGATTTAAAAACTTTGTGTTTTCTGGAGTAGGAATTATAGAGTTTAAACTCACAGGAGATTTTTATGTAGACGCGCGTTATAACTACGGTTTCTCAAATGTTTTTGATGAAGAGTTAGTTCCTGAGGCAACTACAGGTGTTATCCAAATAGGACTAAACTACAAAGTATTTTAAGCTATTAATTCAAAATATAAAAAAAGCTCTAGTGATTTTACTAGAGCTTTTTTTGTGCTTTATAATTTAATAAATTTTAGTGTTTTTGAATTATGCAGCTTGTCTGAAATGGTGATAAAATAAATACCAGATGGTAAATGATTAACATTTATTTCAGCATCTAATAAGTTTTGTGATGTAATAGTTTTACCTTGTATTGAATACATAGTAAAGAATAACTCACTTTCATTATTTAAGTTATAAAAACTTAGGTTTTCATTAACAGGATTTTCTTTTAAACGTATTGAGTTTACTATTTCATTTTCAGTATAAGATAGTGTTTGTCTGCCATAAACAGCAACACTGTTATTGGTAATGTTGTTTATAATTAGTGTTTGATTATTTCCTGTGCCAGTAATTTCATAATTGACGGTTTCAAAGTTGCCTCCAATATCATATGATGGTAATACCAAAGCATAAGAACTTTCAAAGTTATTTTCATCTGGACTTGAACATATACCTAAAGTTTCGGTATAATAAAGAATATCAAACGTACTGTTTGGAGAATGACTAAATTCTCCCGAAAAACTATTACAAGCTAATTCGCCTTCAAATTCAAAACCATTAGTTGTTGGACCTTGAGTGTTATCAAAATTAAGTGTAGGCGTAGCGCTTTCTGGTATTTCTACAGAGGTTGAATTTACTTCTAATGAATGGAGAAACCAATTACCAAATAAATCTGTTGGCATTTGTTGTCTGCTAAAAGTTAAATAATCTCCATTAGCTTTTGTTAGAGTCAATACAGCGTCGTTTCCACTTCCTGTTATGGACCAAGATAATTCATTAGGATATGATTCTCCGTTTAAAAGAATACCTAAATAATAGCCCTCAAATTCCCCTTCATATTCTTCGCTAGGGAAACAATCAGCTAAACCTACATCAGCCGAAAAAATAGTTATATCACTTGAAGTAACTTCATATTCACCAGAGAAAATTGGATTACATGAAGACATTGCACTGAAATTAAAATTTGAATTATTTGTGTCTTCAGTTAAGTTTAAAGTAACATAACTATAAATATTAGCAATGGTATTACTGTTACGATTAATATTGTACAAATACCATTCGCTTAAAAGGTCTTCATTTTGGGCATTTGCAGATACACAAAAAAGAAAGGTAAAAAATAAGTAGAGATGTTTCATGGAGATGTTGTATTTAGATAGTAATCTAAAATACAAAATTAACCATGTATAGTTTCGTTCTTACTTAAATTTTTCATCAAATCTGCTTCGTAATCAAGTAGTTGTTGCCACTTTTGGTCAACTTCTTTTCGCTCACCATATTGTCTTGCAAAACCTAAAAACATGGTGTAGTGGTTTGCTTCGCTTACCATAAGTTTTCGGTAAAACTCTGCTAATTCTTTATCTTCCAATTCTTCTGAAAGTAGCCTAAAACGTTCGCAACTTCTAGCTTCTATTAAAGCTGCATAAAGTAATCTATGTACTAATTGTGTAGTTCTGCTTCCTCCTTTAGGAAAGAACTTAACAAGGTCAATAACATACTCGTCTTTTCGGTCTCTACCAAGTGTCCAACCACGTTCAAGAATTTTATCATGTACCATTTTAAAATGGCTTATTTCTTCTTTGACCAAAGCTATCATTTCCTGAACCAAATCGGTATACTCAGGAAAACTCACTATTAATGAAATTGCTGTACTTGCCGCTTTTTGCTCACAGTACGCGTGATCAGTAAGAATTTCTTCTATATTTTTTTCAACAATGTTTACCCAACGTGGATCTGTAGGTAGTTTTAGTCCTAGCATATCTATATGTGTTCGTCTCTTAAAAATGTATTGTACTTACCTAATTTATCAATAGACATTTGGTATAGTTTACGAGCTTTGTCTTTTGGGTTGATGAATGAAATTTCTAAATTAACCGTATCATCATTAGATGATTCTTGATTAACCCAAACATGCTCCAATGTTGCGTTATCCCAAAAAGAATTAATAGTTGATTGCTGCTTGAAAATCTCAGCATTTATAGTGGTTTCAAGTATTTTTTCAGACTTATTAAAAACTATAATTTCTGACTCAAAAACTCTGTGGTATTCAATTTTATTTCTGTTCTCTTGGCTTGATGTAGTTATAATAACGTTGTTATCCATGAGTGAGTAGTTTTTTATCTTAATTTGAAATGTGTTAGATAAAATTGTATCAGTAGCTACTTCAGTATATTGCTTAGGATAATAGGTTATAATGTCAAGATTGGAATCTTTTAATTTGAATTTTGATACAGACTCTTCCAACGACTCTTTATGACTTTTTCTGCCATCACAACTAGAAAAAGCAACGCATAATAGGACAGCAAATAGATAATAATATTTCATAGTTTATAGGTCTAAGCCAAAGGTGGTCTTCAGCAATTCTATATTAGGATTTTTTTCTTTAAGTTTTTCAAATTTATCTTTTGCAGTAAATACATACTGTTTTGCCACTTCTTCATTTACTGAAATCTCAAGCTTTAAATCGTAGTTTTTTAGAGTTCTGCGCATGTATTCCATTAAAGGATATTGCGCTTTTTCTAACTCTAGTTTTAATGTTTCATTAGGGAATTCTAATTCAATGCTGGTTTCATTTAATTTAGGCGTGTCCATTTCTAGTATGGAAGCCATAATCTTTTCGCCTTTGGTATGAAGTGTTTTGATATAATCGTTCCAAACCGAAATGAATTCTTCTTCGGTAAATGCTTCTCTTGGTAAATCATTTTCGTCAATAACAACTTCCATTTGACGAATTTGATGTTCTTTTTTAGCACGTATACTTTTTAGCGATAAGCCAGAAGTTGTAGTTGCATCTCGTTTTAAAGCAATTTTTGGCTTTGGAGGCTCGTGAGTTGTAACCGTTTCTTCTTTAACGCTAGTAACAGGTTCTTCTTGTTTTGGCTGTTGTTGTGGCTCAGGAATTGTTACTTGTTGAGTAGGTTTTTCCTTTTGAATAGGAATAGGAGTAATGCCTTTAGCTTTAAAATAAGAAGCAGGTATTATGAACCGACTGCTATTTTTTTTTTCTCCATCAAAAGTGATAGAGGCCAATTGCATTAAACAAAGTTCAACAAGTAAACGTTGGTTTTTACTGTTTTTATACTTTAAATCACATTCGTTGGCTAACTCAATACCTTTTAGCAGAAACTCTTGAGACGCTCTTTTAGATTGGTCCATATACTTTTGGGTAGTGTCTTCACCAACCTCAAGTAAACTTAAAGTTTCTGGATTTTTACAAACTAGTAAATCTCTAAAATGAGAAGCTAAACCAGCAATGTAATGATGACCATCAAAACCTTTGGCAAGAGTAGCATTAAATTGAATTAACAATCCGGGTATATTATTGTCCAGGATTAAGTTGGTACTTTCAAAGTACGTTTCATAATCCAATACGTTTAAGTTTTCAGTAACAGCTTGTCTGGTTAGGTTTTTACCAGAAAAACTTACTACTCGGTCAAAAATAGATAAGGCATCACGCATTGCTCCATCAGCTTTTTGAGCAATAATATGTAATGCATCATCTTCAGCACTTATACCTTGTTCTTCAGCGATGTACTTTAAGTAGTCTTTAGCATCTCTAACAGTAATGCGTTTAAAATCAAAAATTTGACAACGTGAAAGTATTGTAGGTATTATTTTGTGCTTTTCAGTAGTTGCTAGTATAAAGATACAGTGTTTTGGTGGCTCTTCTAGTGTTTTAAGAAACGCATTAAATGCCGCTTGAGATAACATGTGTACCTCATCAATAATATATACTTTATATTTTCCTACTTGTGGTGGTATACGAACCTGATCGGTAAGATTTCTAATATCATCAACCGAGTTATTTGAAGCTGCATCTAGTTCAAAAATATTAAAAGCAAAATCTTCTTCTTCAGTTTCAGTACCATCACTATTAATCATCTTAGCTAAAATACGAGCACATGTGGTTTTGCCAACTCCTCTAGGTCCTGTAAATAACAAGGCTTGCGCTAAGTGATTGTTTTCAATGGCATTAAGTAAAGTGTTTGTAATAGCAGACTGTCCTACAACATCCTTAAAGGTTTGTGGTCTATATTTTCGTGCTGATACTACAAAGTGTTCCATTGAAAAAACTTAGAATAACAAAGTTAAAAATTCAATTCAAAAATTTAAATCCTGTGTTCAGAATTTAAGAGTAGTTATTAACAATTTGTGTACTTTTGCCTGCAAGTAAATTGCCTTATCGCTGTCTTGATGTAAAGTCAAGGTGGAGGAAAGTCCGAACACCATAGTGCAAACATAGTGGTTAACAGCCACCAACCGTGAGGTTAGGAAAAGTGCAACAGAAAGAATGTACAGGTTATGCTGTAGTGAAATCAGGTAAACTCTATGTGGTGCAATGCCATGTATACCAACGTTTGAGGGCTGCACGCTCGATTGTTGGAGGGTAGGCAGCTAAAGTGTGTTGGTAACAGTACACTCAGATAAATGATAGGGATACTAACATGATTATCATTGTTAGTAACAGAATTCGGCTTATAAATTTACTTATATAAACAAGCCTTTTGACATGTCAAAAGGCTTTGTTTTTTATTCTTCTTCGTCTGATAGAATTTCGAAAAAACTAAAAGTGTTACCACCATAACTTTTGGAATAACTGTAGTGTTCCATTTGTGATAAATCAGTATGTTTTGAATGCTCAACCACCAACAAACCATCAGTCTCTAATTGTTGGTTTTGAAATACTAACTGCGGAATTTTAGCAAATTCTTCAACAGGAAAATCATAAGGTGGATCTGCAAAAATGATAGTAAACTTTTGAACGTTTTTTTCTAAAAACTTAAATACATCACTTTTTATGGTAGTGATGTTCATTTCAAAAGTATCAGCAGTTTCATTAATAAATTTAATACAGCCAAAATTTTCATCAACAGCAGTAATACGCTCAGTGCCTCTTGAGGCAAATTCATAGCTAATATTTCCTGTTCCAGAAAACAAGTCTAGTACTGAAACTTCGTCAAAGTAATAATGATTGTTAAGTATGTTAAACAACGACTCCTTTGCCATATCTGTAGTTGGACGTACAGGTAGCTTTTTGGGAGCTGAAATTCGTCTTCCTTTAAATTTTCCAGATATAATTCGCATTAACTAAAACTGTTTAAAATTATAAAGTGATTGTAATTATGGTTTGGTTTGCTTTGAGCAGCAAATTTAAAAGTATGTTTTGGATCTATAAATTGAATATGCCTAATGTAAGTATATGCTATTGTATAGAGTTCTGAGTCTTCAGTAATTTGTCCGCTAAAATAGAGTTGTAAAGTTTCAGGGTCAGATTTTAATTGCTCTACTGTAAAAAGTACAAAGTATATGAAATCTTCTTTTGTCTTATACTCAAAGGTATTGTAGAGTAGTAGTTTACCATTTTCAACTACAATAATTTCAAAATGATTTTGACAAACATTTATATAATAAGAGGCACCTTCTTGTGTGGCTTTTTGAAGCAAGGTATCAATTAATAGGGTTGATGAATGCTTGTACTCAAAAGCACCAAATTTCTCGAAAATATAATTGTTAATATTAACCAATGGCACATATACATTAACACTGTCATTAACAGCTATAACTTCATGCGAAATAAAATCAGTTTTAAGTATTTTGGCATTGAACTTTAAATAGTCTGCGCAATTATCTTCATTAAATAATGCTTTAGGAACTAAAGTAGAAAGCTCGTTTTGATAGATAATCAATACCGATTTAAAAGCGTAATTAAAATCAGAATTGTGTTCTAATTGCGTTTTAAGTCGCTCTAAAACATCAAAAGGTGTTAGCTTTTTATTAAAGTTTTGATGCTGTAAAAGCTCAATAGTATTTGAAGTCCTGTTTAGTATACAAAAAGAAAGTCCACTCAAACTAATTTGAATGGACAGTTCTTTGATGTTATTTTGGTTCAAACGATTATTGCTCTTTTGAATAGTTAATTGGCCAGTTTCCAATGGTTTTTACTTCGTCCATTGAACCTACTTTCAGAGATGGTCCATTTACACCATCAACTGAAATAACTTGCTTTTCTTTCTTAACCAAGTTTTTATCTTGATCAAATAAGATTACTGATTTGTCAACTTTAGCTTCAAACACTGGAATTTCGTCCAACATTCCTGCTTTAAGTTCAAACTTAGCGCCTTCTTGACCAACTGGTACGTTCATCATTGTTTTGTATCTTGTGTCAGCTCCAAAAAGTGAATCTTTTACAGGAACAAAACCTAAAGTGTCAATGATAACAATATCCTTGGTAGTTTCTACTCCACCATAACGTCTTGTTAATTCTTCATCAATAACAGTAGAATCTCTACGTTGAGTAATAGTATATTGAGCAGTGTCAATAAACTTCACTAAATCATCAAAGTTATCAGTGAATTTTCCAGTTACAGTTCTGTGAGCTAACTCAGCATCTCTAATATCTTTTAGTTTTTCAATAACAACCGCATAGCGTTTTTCTTTTAGTTGATTGAATTGAATCTCTCCGTAAACAGACATAAATGTAGAGTAGGCTAGATAAGCAATTACAGCCCAAAGTACAATGTTGATTACAGGTTTTAATTTTTTAGGTACAAATTTATCAATCAACCATACGATTCCTATCGTAAGAAGAATAACAATTATAGCAGCAATAATTATTGTTAACATAGTTAGTTATTTTTATTTTTTATTAAAGGTGATACGCAAATCTACAATTTTTTTTTATTCACAAAAACCAATGCAAATAAAATTAGACTAAAAAAAAGAAAGATATAAAAATTGTTTCACATAATTAAGTCTTAAATTTAGTATTAATGTTTTAAGGCTATGTTATATAAGTATTATATTGCCACTCTTAAATAAAAAAATGACTGCTTCAGAATTTTATAAACTTTTAAAACAAAAATTCCCTTTTCAACCAACTAGTAAGCAAGAAATTGTCTTATTACAGCTTTCTGAGTTTGTTTTTGACGATACTCCTAATGCTCTTTACTTACTAAAAGGTTTTGCAGGAACAGGTAAAACTAGCATTATTGGAACTTTAGTGTCTAACCTTTGGCAAACTAAAAAAAGTGCTGTATTAATGGCACCAACAGGTAGAGCAGCAAAGGTGATTTCAAATTATTCAGGTAAAGAAGCCTTTACTATTCATAAAAAGATATATTTCCCTAAAAAGGATAAAGCAGGAGGTGTTAAGTTTGTAATGCAGCCTAATAAGCATCGTAATACTATTTTTATTGTGGATGAAGCTTCTATGATTCCTGATGCTCCTGCAGATTCTAAACTGTTTGAAAATGGCTCGTTGCTAGACGATTTAATGCAATATGTGTATTCAGGACATAAGTGTAAACTACTACTTATAGGAGACAAAGCACAATTACCTCCTGTAAAATCAGAATTAAGTCCTGCTTTAGATGGCGAACAGTTAGATTTAAACTACAATAAAAAAGTAACTTCAATTGAATTGGACGAAGTTGTAAGACAAGAACAAGATTCAGGAATACTTGAGAATGCTACACAGCTAAGAGAAGTCTTGCAAGATGGCTTTTATGAGAGTTTTACATTTAATTTAGGAAACTATAAGGATATTGTAAGGCTTGTTGATGGACATGAAATTATGGATGCTATCAATGATTCATACACTGCTAATGGTCATGAAGAAACTGCAATTATAGTTAGAAGTAATAAGCGTGCAAATCTTTATAATCAGCAAATAAGAAGTAGAATTTTATTTAATGAAAACGAATTAACAACGGGTGATTTTTTAATGGTTGTTAAGAACAATTACTTTTGGATTAAACCTACTAGCGAAGCAGGATTTATCGCAAATGGTGACATTATTCAAGTTTTGGAAATTTTCAATATTCAAGAATTATACGGATTTCGTTTTGCCGAAGTAAAAGTAAAAATGGTTGATTACCCAAAAATGCGACCTTTTGAAACGGTTTTACTGTTAGATACTATTGATGCTGAGTCACCTTCATTACCTTATGAAGATTCTAATAGACTGTATCAAGAAGTTCAAAAAGACTATGAAAACGAAACCTCTAACTACCGAAAGTTTTTAAAGATTAAAGGAAACAAACATTTTAATGCATTACAGGTTAAATTCTCCTATGCTATTACCTGTCATAAATCTCAAGGAGGACAATGGAATACAATATTTGTGGAGCAACCTTATCTTCCAAACGGAATAGATAAAGAGTATTTACGTTGGTTGTATACAGCTGTTACAAGAGCCAAAGAAAAGTTGTATCTTATTGGCTTTAAGGACGAATTTTTTCAAAATTAAGTTTGGCAAGCTTTATGCTTTCATCAATATAAAAACACTAAATGACAGTAGAAACAATTATTAGTATTTTCTTAGGGATTGGGCTTGCCGCATCAGTTGGTTTTAGAGTGTTTGTACCCTTATTTGTACTTAGCTTAGCAGCTTATTTTAATCTTTGGGAACTCAATGAGTCTTGGCAATGGATAGGTAGTTTAGCAGCAGTAATTACATTGGGTGTTGCAACTTTGGTAGAAATTACTGCGTATTACATTCCTTATGTAGATAATTTATTAGACTCTATCGCAATTCCGTTGGCAACTGTAGCGGGAACAGCAGTTATGGTGTCAACAGTAGCCGATTTAAGTCCAGTAATAACTTGGGCTTTAGCAATTATTGCTGGTGGAGGAACTGCTGCAGCCATAAAAAGTACAGCAGGAGCAACACGGTTAACCTCAACAGTATCCACAGCTGGTTTTGCTAATCCTGTAGTATCAACTGTAGAAACAGGTACATCAGTAGTAATGTCAATTTTGTCTGTATTTGTACCAATTATAGGATTTATTCTTGTTATTGTGGTAATGTATGTAATATTCAAAGTTTACAAAAAGATTAAACCAAGTAGACCTTAATTATCCTTTAAAAGTTTTATTTTTGAAAAGAAATTCGACTTTCCATTTATGAAAATAATTTCAATGATTCCAGCACGTTACAGTGCATCACGTTTTCCTGCTAAGCTTATGCAAAATTTAGCAGGTAAGTCAGTAATACTTAGAACATACGAAGCTACAGTAGCTACACATCTCTTTGATGATGTTTATGTAGTAACCGATAGCGAAATTATTTTTGATGAAATCGTCAATAATGGAGGAAAAGCCATAATGAGTAAACGTGAGCATCAATCAGGAAGTGATAGGATTGCTGAAGCAGTTGCTGACTTAGATGTGGATATTGTTGTAAATGTTCAAGGAGACGAACCATTTACTGAACGCGAAAGCTTGCAAAAAGTTATTGAGGTTTTTAAGCACGACGATAAAAAGGAAATTGATTTAGCCTCATTAATGGTTGAAATACACGATTGGGATGAGATAAACAACCCAAATACAGTTAAGGTTATTGTAGATCAAAATAATTTTGCATTATACTTTTCGCGAAGCCCAATTCCTTATCCAAGAGATAAAGAAGCAGGAGCTAGGTATTTTAAACATAAAGGTATTTATGCCTTTAGAAAACAAGCACTTTTAGATTTTGAAAAATTACCAATGCAATTTATTGAAGCTACCGAGAAGATTGAATGTATCAGGTATTTGGAATATGGTAAAAAAATAAAAATGGTTGAAACCACTGTGGAAGGTGTAGAAATTGATACACCTGAAGATCTTGAAAGAGCAAAGCGCTTATGGAAGTAAACTATAGTAACATAAAAGTTATTGGCTTTGATGCTGATGATACACTTTGGGTAAACGAAACCTATTTTAGGGATGCCGAAATGGAATTCGCAAAACTGCTATCTCAGTACGAAACTGTTAATAAAATTGACCAAGAACTGTTTAAAATGGAGATGAAAAACCTTCCACTATACGGTTATGGAGTTAAAGGGTTTGTACTTTCTATGGTTGAAATGGCTTTAGAGTTATCTAATAATGATGTGTCTAACGCTACAATTGATGCCATACTAAAAATAGGTAAAGATATGCTCAACAAACCTGTAGAATTATTGGAAGGTGTTGAAGAAACCTTAGTTGAGTTATCAAAAAATTACCGATTGATTTTAGTAACAAAAGGCGATCTTCTAGATCAAGAACGAAAGCTAGAAAAATCAGGATTGACAAAATATTTTCATCATATAGAAGTTTTGAGTGATAAACAGGAAGCTAACTATTCTAAATTATTAAACCATTTAGATATTAAACCTTCAGAGTTTTTAATGGTTGGTAACTCGCTAAAATCCGATATTTTACCACTGGTAAATATTAAGGCTCAAGCTATTCATGTGCCATTTCATACGACTTGGCAACATGAAACTGTTTCTAGTAAAGAGGCTAATGGTAAAGGTTATAAAACGGTTGAAAGTCTAATTCACATTTTAGAAGAACTTTAGATGAAAGAAATTAATATAGAATCTTGGAATAGAAAAAGACTTTACACACATTTTAGGCAACTTAAAGACCCTTATTTTGGAGTTGTAATACCTTTTGATGTTACCAAAGCATATCAATTTTCTAAAGCACAAAATGTAAGTTTTTTTGTGAAATATTTACACGATTGTATGAAAGCTATAAATGCGGTAGATAATTTTCGTTATCGTATTATCGATGATAAAGTAGTAGATTTTGATGTTATTCATGCTTCTGCTACTATAGCTAGAGAAGATAATACTTATGGGTTTTCATACATCACTTTTAATGAGAATTTAGAACAATTTGTAATTAATTTCAATAAAGAAAAAGAGCGTATTCAAAACTCAGACGAATTGTATCCACCTGTAAATGGTCAGGATTGTATACATTGTTCTGCGTTGCCATGGTTTAGTTTTTCAGGACATAAAGAGCCTTCATCAGGTCAATTAGAATCAATTCCTGAATTGGCTTTTTCAAAAGTCGAAGAAACTAATGGTAAGTTGATAATGAATGTTTCAGTACATGTAAATCATGCATTGATAGACGGTTATCATGTAGGTTTATTTGCTGAAAAGTTTCAAAATAATTTAAATACTTAGGTAATACAAAGTTTGTTATTACTTTTGTTAAAGACATAAAAATAAATGAGTTATAAAAATTATCCAATGGTGTCCAGAGTAGTTTTTGGACGAGGCTGTTTTAATCAGTTGGCAGATATTATTTCGCCTAAACGGTTGAACACTAGAGCACCATTTATATTTTTGGTAGATGATGTGTTTAAAGGAGATGCATGGTTAAACTCTCGTATTCCTTTAGCCTATGACGATCAGTTAATTTATATTTCAGCTAAAGAAGAGCCAAAAACGTCCCAGGTTGATGAGCTTGTTGAGCAAATTATACTAACCCATAAAGATAGACCTTCAGGAATTATTGGTATTGGAGGAGGAACTTTGCTAGATCTTGCTAAAGCAGTAGCTATTATGCTAACTAATGAGGGAGAATCTAGAGATTACCAAGGTTGGGATTTAGTTAAAAATCCAGCAATATATCATGTAGGTGTGCCAACAATTTCAGGTACAGGAGCCGAAGTTTCTAGAACAACTGTTCTTACAGGACCAGAAAAAAAACTTGGGATAAACTCTGATTATACACCTTTTGACCAAGTTATTCTTGATCCCGAACTTACTAAAGATGTTCCTAAAGAACAATGGTTCTACACAGGAATGGATTGCTATATTCATTGTATTGAATCGCTTAACGGTACATACTTAAATGCGTTTAGTCAAAGTTATGGAGAAAAGGCTTATGAGCTTTGTAAAGAAATATTTTTAGATAATGATTTATCTGAAGAAGAGTCGCAAGATAAACTCATGATGGCATCATGGCATGGAGGAATGAGTATTGCCTATTCTCAAGTAGGTGTAGCTCATGCTATGAGTTATGGATTATCTTTCTTATTAGGGACAAAACATGGTATAGGAAATTGTATTGTTTTTGATCATTTAGAAGAATTTTATCCAGAAGGTGTTGCGTTGTTTAAAAAAATGAAAAAGAAGTTTGATATAAAACTTCCTCAAGGACTTTGTGCTGATCTTGACGAACAGCAATTTGATACTATGATAGACGTTGCAATTAGTCTAGAACCTTTATGGGAAAATGCCTTAGGTAAAAACTGGAAACAAACCATTACACGAGAAAAACTAAGAGCTCTGTACGAAAAAATGTAATATGCGTTGGCTAGCCAAATTTATATATTTTAAACTCCTTGGCTGGAAAGTAGTAGGTAATGTTAATATGTCTAGAGATACAGTAAAAAAGGCAATTATTATTGCTGTACCTCATACCAGTTGGCATGACTTTTATATAGGTGTTTTACTTCGTAAGGTTTTAAATATAAAAACCAATTTTATAGCTAAAAAAGAATTGTTTGTTGGTCCTATTGGTTGGTACTTAAAAGCCATTGGTGGTGCTCCAATTGATAGACAAACTAAAGAAAATAAAGTTGAAGCTATTGCAAAACTTTTTGCTCAAAAAGAAGAGTTTAGAATGACTCTTGCTCCAGAAGGTACTAGAAAAAAAGTAGATAAATGGAAAACAGGTTTTTACTACATAGCTAAAGAAGCCAAAGTACCTATTATTATGTTTACACTAGATTTTGGAAAGAAAGAGAATAGAATTTCAGAACCGTTTTATCCTTCTGATGATATGGAAGCAGACTTTGAGTTTATGCATAATTTTTACAAAGGTGTAGTAGGTAAGAAACCTGAATACTCTTAGTTTTGGCATAAAATTTGAATATAACTAAGCAATAGTCAAGCTGAAACATAAAGTAAACTATTCAAGTCCCTAAAAAGAAACAGTTTTTGCTATTAATTCAAAGCTACTTCACAGTAAATGGAGTAGCTTTTTTTTAATTAACATTACTTTCAAATTTATCTAACAATTTATTGGTTTGCAGTTGTAGTTTCTTTTTGAAAAACCCAGTACTACCCAATAAAAAGCCTTTAAAACCCATAGCTTCCTGCGACCATTTATGAAGATTAAATGTATCAATATGGCGTATGATTTTTCCATCTTTAAATTTAAACTCAGCATCAATTTTATTATGTACTTTTCTACCTGTTTTACTAAAAGTGTAATAGGCTTCCCAATGCGCTTTACCAGTTTGCTCATTGGCTTCAATGTTTGAAAATTCAATTTTAAAGTCTTTCCCTTTTTGTGAAGCACAAAGCATTCGCCACATGTTTTTTGCTCTGTTTTTTTGTAACACTCCAAAAGCAGGATCTTCAAAAGTAATATCGTCGTGGTAACAAGACACCATGGTTTCTGCATCTAGATTATTGAATGCCTTATAAAATGTTTCTATTGTGTGTTGCATACAATCAGTTTTAAGCTTTAGTAAATGTAATCTTTAATTTTTAAAAAAATTTTAAAACCGCTTTTTATAAAATTACGTAGGTATACTAATAACAATAAAATTTTAAACACATGAAACGATTTAATTCATTAAAATTAGTAGTCTTAATCACTGCTTTATCAACTTTTGTTTTCTCATGTAGTGATGACGATGACAATAGTAATCCTACAATGGAAACGTCAGTATATTTATTAGCTTCAAATAATTCTGATGGAAACATAAACATTTACGATGTTACCGATGGAAGCAACGTTACTACAAAAACACTTATTACAACTTCTGTAGCGGCTGATGGTATTTACTATGACCAATCTGATGATGCAGTTATTCAGGCTTCACGTTCTAATTTAGGATTAGAGGGAGTGACTAATATTTCAACTATTACTAGCGGAACTTCAGTAGGAGTAGATATTATGGGAACTCAAGATATGTCTAGTCCTAGAGAGGTTGCTGTAAATGGAAATTTTTATGTTGTGGCTGATAATGCTGATGTTGATGGTGACACCAACACGCCTGATGGTAGATTGTATATCTATTCTAAAAACGGAAGTAGTTTTACTTTAAGAAATGTAATTACAACCGATTTTAAACTTTGGGGAATTACATTTTATAACAACGATTTATATGCTGTAGTTGATGCTACAGGTGAGTTAGCAGTATTTACAAACTTTTTATCTAACACTACTGATGCTATGTTATCAGCATCAAAGCGAGTAGTTATTGAAGGTATTGTAAGAACACACGGTTTAACTTATGATGCTACTACAGATACTATGGTAATGACTGATATTGCTTCGGCTATGAATGGTCAAGATGATGGAGGGTTTCATATTATTGAAAACTTTACATCTAAGTTTAATGGTGTGTCTAATGGAGGAACATTGGCTATGAGTCTACAAATTAGAGTTGCTGGTAGTGCAACAATGCTAGGTAACCCTGTTGATGTAGCTTATGATAGTGAAACAGAAACAGTTTATATTGCTGAAGCTGGTAATAATGGTGGACGTATTTTAGCATTTAATAATATTGGTACAGGAGGAAATATAGCACCTGTTTTAAACAATAGTTTGGCTGCTGCATCTTCAGTATATCTATATAAAAACTAAATCTTTCTTTGATTAACTTTTGGTTAAAATTGCTATGAGAAAGACGAAAGGCTATCAATATTTTGATAGCCTTTTTTTTTGTTATGTTTTTTTATCTACTACTTCCACTTAATATTACAGCCTATACTTGGTTTTTGCAGCTCATTAATAGGTTTTTGAGCTAAAAGCGCATCTAGAGCAGCTCTAATGTCACTTCCTGTAACATCAATGTCATTTCCTGGTCTAGAGTCGTCTAGTTGTCCTCTGTAAACTAATTTTAAATCTTTGTCAAACACATAAAAATCTGGAGTGCATGCAGCATCATAAGCTTTAGCGACTGCTTGTGTTTGGTCAAATAAATATGGGAAAATAAAGTCTTGCTCAATGGCATTACTTCTCATAAGTTCAGGTCTGTCTTGTGGATAGTTTTCAATATCATTACTGGAAATGGCAACACAGTTTACACCTTTAGAAATGTAATCTTTTGCCAATTGAGATAATTGCGGATTCACATGCTTTACAAAAGGACAGTGGTTGCATATAAACATTATTAAAGTAGCATTAACACCTTTTAATTCATCGAGTGACATTTGCAAACCACTTACACTATCTTGTAGTTTAAAATTTGGAGCTTTGGTTCCTAAGGGTAACATATTTGATGGAGTTCTTGCCATTTATTTGTGATTTTAGTTTTATAACGTATTTTTAACCTATGGATAATACTATAATAACTTTTGAAGACTTTTCCAAAGTGGATATTCGTGTGGGAACCATAATTGAGGTTAATGATTTTCCAAATGCACATCGACCAGCATACCAATTAACGATTGATTTTGGTGATTTGGGTATTAAAAAGTCTTCCGCACAAATTACAACATTATATACAAAACCGGAATTGCTTAACCGACAAATTCTAGCCGTAGTTAACTTCCCAAAAAAGCAAATCGCAAACTTTATGAGCGAATGTTTGTTGTTGGGAGCTGTTAATGGAAAGGATGTCATTTTGTTAAACCCTGAACAAAAGGTTAAAAATGGCGAAACAGTAGCCTAATATGATAAAGCAGCTAGACGACGTACAAATACAATTTAATAGTAATGAGCTTTGGGTTTTAAACCTAGCTTTAGCTGTGGTAATGTTTGGTGTAGCTTTAGGTATTTCGGTGAGTGATTTTAAGCGTTTGTTAAAACAGCCAAAAATAGTATTGGTAGGGCTATTGTCACAATTTGTAGCTTTACCATTACTAACGTTTTTG
Source organism: Gaetbulibacter jejuensis (assembly GCF_039524015.1). Lineage (NCBI taxonomy): Bacteria > Pseudomonadati > Bacteroidota > Flavobacteriia > Flavobacteriales > Flavobacteriaceae > Gaetbulibacter > Gaetbulibacter jejuensis. The sequence goes on from NZ_BAAAGF010000002.1 coordinate 609,997, forward strand.
ATTATTATTTGCATAAAACCACAACCCAGTATTGCCTTAGGAATGATGATGGTTGCTGCATGTCCTGGAGGAAATATATCAAACTTTATGACGCATTTGGCTAATGGGAACACAGCATTATCAGTGAGTTTAACAGCTTTTGGGACATTGATGGCTATTGTGATTACACCTATTAATTTTCAACTCTACGGAAACTTATATCAGCCAACTGCCGAAATACTAAAAAGTGTTCAGCTACAACCATTTCAGTTGGTAAAACTAGTCTTGTTAATTCTTGGAATACCTTTAGTCTTAGGAATGTTTTTAAGGCACAAAAATAAAGCCTTAGCTGATAGATTATCAAAACTGTTAAAACCTATATCAATACTTGTATTTGCTGCAATTGTGGTTATTGCCTTTACAAATAATCTAGAAGTTTTTAATAACTATATACATTACGTGCTTCTCATTGGGATTGCACATAATTTACTAGCAATACTTTTAGGATTTTTCATAGCCAAGGGGTTTAGACTAACATTTAGAGACCAAAAAACAATTGCTATTGAAACAGGAATCCAAAACTCAGGGTTAGGGTTGTTACTCATCTTTACCTTTTTTAGTGGGTTAGGAGGTATGGCTATTATGGCAGCCTTCTGGGGAATTTGGCATATTGTTTCAGGGTTATTATTGGCTTTCTTTTGGTCTTACAAACCTTCTAAAGCAACAGCAGTTTGAAAATATTATGGTTGCATATTGTTAGAGCTTATTTAAGTTTGGGCTTGTTTTTTTATTTCAAGACCATTAAAGTTGTACATGCTGAAAATGTGCCTAAAAATGGAGCTGTTTTATTTTTGGGAAACCATCAAAATGCCTTATTGGATGCGCTATTGATTGCTGTAAAAAGTGGACGCTTCTCGTACTTTTTAACGCGAGCAAGTGTATTTAAAAAGAAAGTGATTGCAAGCATTTTAAAGAGCTTATTAATGCTTCCTGTGTATAGAGTTAGAGATGGCTGGAGCAATATTTCTAAAAACAATTCGGTTTTTTCAATGTGTGCTAATTTATTAAATAAAGGAGAAGCCATTACTGTTTTTCCTGAAGGAAATCATAGCTTAAAACGACGTGTTAGACCTTTGAGCAAAGGATTTACTAGAATGGTTTTTGAAGCGTTACAGCATAATCCTGAGTTACAAGTTAAAATGCTTCCTGTAGGTTTTAATTACTCCAATCCAACACGTTTTGGTAGCAGTGTATCATTAAACTTTGGAACTCCAATTTTAGTGACTTCTGAAGTTATAAAAAGTGTAGAGGAAAGCACTAAATCTCTAAAAACAAAAGTATTTAATCAGCTTTGTGAGCTTACCACTCATATCTCAGAAGCAAACTACGAAAACGACATAAAGACATTAAATGATTTACAAGTTGACTTTTTACAACCGACAAGTGTTAATGCTTGTATAGCTAGTCATTTTGAAAATTGTAAACTAGCAAAACCTAACCGATTTTCAATATTTAAATCGTTTTTTAAACTGCTTTTAATTATTCATCTATTTCCACCTTACCTCATTTGGAAGTTCGTAATAGAACCAAAAATTAAAGAAGCAGAATTTATAGACACCTTTCGTTTTGCTATTGCTATAACTTTAGTGCCAATTTACATGGTAATAGTTGTTGTTTTATTATCAATGTTGAGTTTTAAACTAGCAATATCTTGGTTTCTATTTGTTTTAGGAACAGCACTTTTTTCAGTTAAACTATAGTTGCTCTCTAAAAAAGATGGTATTTAACAATAGCTTGTTTGTACCATACCAAAACGCTCTAAAATTAGTGTTGTCTGTAAAAACAGCTACATTGCCACGTCTTAAACGTTGCACTTTAAAAGGAACTGTTAACGATAAACTATCTAGATTGGATTGTGAAATATAACCACTCAACAAAGGGTTTTTAGTATACTGAATTGGATTGTTGTAACTCTGTTTATCAGCTGAAACAAACAACGTCGTATTTCTAAACATAGCTAGCTTATCATTTTTATAACCAAAATTCACTGGATGCGAACGATCTAATTTTGTTTCAAAAATGGCTCCTCCAATAACCTGAGCACCATTATAATCACTACGTTCTTCAAATGAAATGTTTGTTGCAGTACGTTCTACAGTTTTAAAGTTTAGTTTTAAAAATTCGTTGTTGTTCAACCAACGTAAAGCATATCTGTAACCAATTAAAGTCCCTCCATTTTCCACCCAAGTTTTTAAAGCTTTAGCATCAGCACCATTTAAAGATCCACTTGGTAAAATTATAGTATTGTAACGATCAAGATTGGTACGTTGTAAAGACCTTGTGTCTAGTTTTGTTACAGTTATATCAAAGCGTTGGTCAAATAAGTGCCACAATTCTCCAGCATCATAAGAAGTGATGCCATCTCCAACGATTAGTGCTATTTTAGGTTGTTCCAAAGTTCTAAATTTACCACTACCTAAATCAATTCCTTCGGTAAGTCCTGTTGAAACAGCATTAATAGTTATATGGCTTTCTTTGGCAATTTCATTTAAAAACGAATACAACTCATCTGCATTTTTAGATTGATTTTGAACAGGAATAAGTATGGTTCCATAATCATAATCAGTGTTTTGTAATGAAAAAGGTTGCATAGCTACTTTGGCTCTAATACCAGATTTTAAAATAGCGTTAAGTGCTTTTGGAGCATAGTATTCATGCCATTGCATAAGATAAGCATAGTTGCTTTTAGCTGTAACCTTTCCTGGTTTCATAGTGAGTTGAGTAACTTCTTCTCCTAAGTGTGAAGTTGAAACATTTTCAGCATAATCTACATTAAAAGCTAAAGGAAATGTCCATGCCGAAATATCATAAAACAAGCTATCGGTAAACGTAGTTCGCTTTTCAAACATTGCATTAATTAAACGTGTGTTTTTTTGATTTTTAGGAACAATATAACTGTAGCCTTTTTTAAACGATTTTCCATCAGCTTTAAAATCAGATTTTATATTGTAAAAGGTTATGTTTTGACGTTTTAAAATTTCAGCTAAATGATAGGTTCTTGCAGCATCTTTTTCGTCACCAAATACAATAGCTTTACCATTTTCTTTAGCAGCTTCTTCTCGTGCGTCTTTATAAAAATTATGCTGATAGGTCAATAATTCTTCTCGCATACTTTCAGCAGCTTCTAGAGTAGATAAAGCAGCAGTAAATTGATTTCTTATTGTAAACGGAAAAGTTAACAATCCGTTAGCACTTTCTTGTATATGTCCTCGCGAACTAGCTTGTTCAAACAAAATACCAATGCCTCCATTTATATCAGGAAAAGTTGATCCTTTTCCATAGTAAAAATCATCAAAATTTTCTTCGGTATAGTATAATGAGCCTATTTTATCTAAAGCTTTAGCATGATAATTTCCAATTTTTTTGGTAAGCTCTTGATTTAATTTAGGTGTTAAAGGATGTGTTCTCGAAGGGATTCCTGGTTGAAAGAAGAAGGTAGAGTTAGTTCCCATTTCATGATGGTCAGTTAAAATATTTGGTAACCACTTATGAAATGTAGCAATTCGCGCTCTCGATTCTGGTAACTGAACTGGTAACCAATCTCTATTCATGTCAAACCAATAGTGGTTGGTTCTTCCACCAGGCCATACTTCGCGATACTCTCTGTCGTTTGGGTCTGGATTTAAGTTTTTACCTCTATTGGTATTTGCCCAATAGGCAAAACGTTGTAAACCATCTGGATTAAAAGCAGGATCAAGCAAAATAACACTTTCATCTAATAACTGTTTTACAGCATCACTTTCAGCAGCAGCAAGATAGTAAGCAACCAAAAGTGCAGCATTAGAACCACTTGGTTCGTTACCATGTATTGAAAACCCTTGATACACTACTATTGGTCTGTTTGCAGTACTTACAGTGTTACTTTCAGTAGCAGCAATGTGAGCGTTCTGTATTTCTGAAAGATTACTATGATTTTCAGGAGAAGTTATAGTAAGTAGGAGTAAAGGTCTGTCTTCATAAGTAGAACCTCTATTTTCTATATGCACTCTATTTGAAGCTTCTGCTAACGCATACATATACTGCACAAGTTTATCATGTGTTACATGCCATTCGCCAACTTCATGCCCAATTACCGATTGTGGTGTAGGTATATCAGGATTATAAGTTGTGTTTTGTGGTAAATAATAGTCTAAATTGGTTTGTGCTTGTAGGTTAAATGCTAAAACAAAAAAGAGTAGTGAGTATAAAAATTTCATAAGGATTGTGTTAGTGTATAAATATAAAAAAACCGCTACTGTATTAGTAACGGTTTAATGTATTTTAACAAAAGATGTTGTGTTTATATATCTTCAAAGTTAACATCTGTAAAGCTTTCTGTAGATTTAGAAACATTTATAGTTTCTCCACCTTCTTCAATATCAGCATTGCTGTAATCGTCTTTTTTGAAATCTTTTTGATGACGCTCGCTTATAACTTCATCACCTTTTTCGTCGATGATGTATGAGGTCATTTCATTTAATATTTCATTGAACTCAGCAAAATCTTCTTTGTATAAATAGATTTTGTGTTTTTTGTAGTGAAAAGAACCGTCGTCATTAGTGAATTTTTTACTCTCAGTTATTGTTAAGTAGTAATCTCCTGCTTTAGTAGCTCTCACATCAAAAAAATAAGTACGTCTTCCTGCTCTTAATACTTTAGAAAAAATTTCTTCTTTTTCCATCATTCCGTGGTCACTCATAGATTTTAAATTAATAAATTAGTTATGTTAACGTTTCAAAAATCTAAAAAAAAAGAATAGTAACCAACAAATTATGATATTTCTTTTTCTGTAAGCTGCTTTAAATAGAGCTCTTTGTAGTAACCGTCAGAGTTTAAGAGTGTTTCGTGAGAGCCAGATTGAATAATTTTACCATCATCTAAGACAATAACTTTGTCAGCGTTTTTAGCAGAAGAAATTCTATGGCTTACTATGATTGTGGTTTTACCTTCTGAAACTTTACTAAGATTTTTAAGTATTTTCTCTTCAGTTTCAGTATCTACAGCAGATAAGCAATCATCAAACAATAATATTTTTGGAGATTTTATAATAGCTCTAGCAATAGAAACACGTTGTTTTTGACCACCAGAAAGCGTTATACCTCTTTCGCCTAAAACTGTATCGTATCCTTTGCTAAACTTTTTAATGTTTTTGTGTACATCAGCATTTTTTGCAGCATTAATAACGTCTTCGTCAGTAGCATTTTCTTTACCAAACATAATATTGTTTTTAATGGTATCAGAAAATAAAAAAGCATCTTGTGGCACGTAACCTATACTATTTCTTAAATCATTAAGATTGAGCATATCAATAGGTTTGTCATCAATAGTAATACTACCTTGATTGATGTCATACAAACGACCAATAAGGTCTAAAACAGTTGATTTTCCTGATCCTGTTTTACCAAGTATAGCAAGAGTTTCACCTTTTTTGAGCGAAAAACTAATGCCTTTTAATGCTTCAATATTAGTGTCAGGATACGTGAAAGATACATTACTGAATTCAATATTACCTTCAACAGTAGTATGCTCTTGTGTATTGTTTTTTATGGTTGGTTCTTGCTTTAAAAACTCATTTATACGTTTTTGAGAAGCTTCAGCACGTTGTACTACCGAAGTTACCCAACCTACAGTTGCAACAGGCCAAGTAAGAAGGTTTACATATATAATAAATTTAGCGATGACACCTAAACTTTCTATTTCCCCATCGATATATTGTTTACCACCAATATAAATTACAATGATGTTACTTAATCCAATTAAAAAAATCATTAAAGGAAAAAACAACGCTTGTACCTTGGTAAGGTTTATGTTTTTCTCTCTACTTTCGGTAGATAAGGTATCAAAATCAGCATTTACTTGCTCTTCTATACCATACGACTTTATAACACTAACACCACTAAACGATTCCTGTGTAAAGGTTGATAATTTTGAAAGCCATACTTGTACAATTGTACTACGTTTATGTATGGTTTTGCTTAAAACATAAATAAGGTAGGATAAAACTGGTAGTGGAATAATAGTATATAGTGTTAGTAATGGCGCAGACTTAAACATTAAAAACAAGGCAATAACAAATAATGTTAGCGTGTTGATGCTATACATAATTGCTGGTCCAGCATATTCGCGAGCTTTACCAACATCTTCACTTATGCGACTCATAAGGTCGCCTGTTCTGTTGGATTTATAAAAGTCTAACGACAGACGTTGATATTGTTGATAAACTTCGTTTTTTAAATCAAACTCAATATATCTTGATACATTGATAATGGTTTGTCGCATTAAAAAAGTAAAAATGCCTCCAATAACCGCAGCACCAACAATGTAAAGAATGTTGATGAGAAGTTCTCGTTTTACAACAGCCATATCAGTAATAATACCTTTTCGGTATTCATCAATAACATCAACCGATGAACCTACAAGCTCTGGTGTAAACAATAGAAAGATACGAGCAACTATAGTAATTATAACTCCTGATAGAAGTTTGTATCTGTATTTGTAAAAGTATTTATTGAGATGTTGTAATTCTTTCATTTAAGGATTGCAAAGATTTAATAATCGTTACTATGTAATTTTAGTCGGATAATTTTGCGAATACTTTAATATTAAGTTATTTTTGCACGCTGTTTTTAGACAAACTAAAAAAGCTATAAAATTAATAAAAATATAATGATATCAGACGTCATAAGTTCTAAAGAACTTTCAAAGGTTGATCCTGTTTTTGGTCAAGTATCTTTTGACAATCACGAGCAAGTTGTGTTTTGCAACGACAAAGATACTGGTTTAAAAGCAATAATTGGAATTCATAACACAGTTTTAGGTCCAGCACTTGGTGGAACTAGAATGTGGAATTATAACAACGAGTGGGAAGCACTTAACGATGTGTTGAGATTGTCTAGAGGTATGACCTTTAAATCGGCAATTACTGGTTTAAACCTAGGTGGTGGAAAAGCAGTAATTATTGGAGATGCTAAAACCCAAAAAACTCCTGAACTTATGAAAAAGTTTGGTGAGTTTGTTCACTCTTTAAGTGGTCGTTATATTACTGCTGAAGATGTAGGTATGGAAACTTCAGACATGGATACAGTAAGAGAAGTAACACCTTACGTAACTGGAATTTCTGAAAGTATTGGAGGAGCAGGTAACCCATCACCAATTACAGCTTATGGTGTATTTATGGGAATGAAAGCAGCTGCCAAGTTTAAGTTTGGTTCAGATGTTTTAGAAGACAAAACCATCTTTGTACAAGGAATTGGGAATGTTGGTGAAGCTTTAGTAGAGCATTTGGTTAACGAAGGAGCTAACGTAACTATTAGTGATATTAGTAAAGAGCGTTTAGAAAGCATTAGAGACAGATATGGTGTAACTATTTACAACGGTAACGATTTGTATAGTGAAACTATGGATATTTATGCACCTTGTGCTTTAGGAGCTACTATAAACAATGATACTATTCATAAATTACAAGCTAAAGTAATTGCAGGAGCAGCAAACAACCAATTAGAGATTGAAGAGGTTCATGGTAAAATACTTCAAGAAAGAGGTATTGTGTACGCTCCAGATTTCTTAATTAATGCTGGTGGAATTATTAATGTTTACGCAGAATTGGAAAACTACGGAAAACCAGAAATTATGCGTAAAACAGAGAATATCTACAATACCACTTTAGAAATTCTTAAAAAAGCAGAACACGATGGTATCACAACCAACAGAGCTGCTTTAGATATCGCTCAAGAGCGTATCGAGACTAGAAAAAGAGAAAACGCAAAATAATTTAACAGTTACCAGCATTTAGTTTCGGTAATGAATAAATAATACTATTTTTGTGAGGCGAAAAGGTAAAGCTTTTCGCCTCTTAATTTTAACGTTCTTTATAATATGCTTAACAGAAGACATATTCGTATCAAGGTCATGCAAACCATTTATGCATTTAATGGTTCAGAAAGTTCTGACCTCAAAAAAGATGAAAAATTCCTGCTTCAAAGTTTAGATAGTATGTACGATTTGTACTTGGCTATTCTATCATTACTTATTGAAGTTCAAAAAAGAGCTGAAGACCACTTAGACAAAACACAAAAGAAGTTTTTAGCTACACATGAAGAAAAAAATCCTAATTCAAAGTTTGTAAACAATAGTATACTTTGTGCTTTAAGAGACAACGAAGCCCTAAAGGACGAACTAGAAAATCGTAAACTAAACTATTGGTATTTAGATTTTGAGTACATCGAAATCATTTTTAAAGCCATTTTAGAAAGTAAAATCTACAAAGACTATATGGCTACTAAAACTTCTAGTTTTAATGAAGATAAAGCTGTAATAGTTGATTTGTTTACTGAAATCATAGCGCCTAACGAAAAGCTATTTGATTACTTTGAAGACAAAAAGCTTACTTGGGTAGATGATTTACCAATAGTAAACACTAGCATATTAAAGTTGCTTAAAAAATGTAAGCCAGATGCTCCAGAAGCATTCTTTACACCAAGCTTGTACAAAGATTTAGACGATAAAGATTTTGCTACAGAGTTGTACAAAAAAACCGTTTTAAACACTACAGTTTATAACGATGAAATAGCAAACAAAACCAAAAACTGGGATGCTGAGCGTATCGCGAGTTTAGATTCGGTATTGTTAAGAATGGCAATTTGTGAGTTTCAAAAGTTTCCATCTATTCCAGTTAAAGTAACTATAAATGAGTATTTAGAGATTGCTAAAGAGTACTCAACACCTAAGAGTAGCATCTTTATAAATGGTGTTTTAGACAAAATTGTTAAAGAATACAAAACCGACGGGAAACTAAATAAAATAGGCAGAGGATTGATGTAATAAGAAATTATTAGTACCTTTATCTGCTGAAAAATGTAAAACATTTAAATAATAATTTTTAAAAATTTAACCCTATGAAAAAAGTGATCTTAAGTTTAAGCGCATTATGTATGGTAGCTTTTACTTCATGTAAGGAAGATGCAGCAAGCAAAGTGAAATCTGAAAATGTAGCTCAAGCTGCTGAAAGAGATGCAGTTGCTGGTGAACTTCCAGTGATTTCTTTTGAAGAAGCAGAACACGATTTTGGAACCATAGTTGATGGAACTCCAGTTGAAACAAAATTTAAATATACTAATACAGGTAAAGCACCATTAGTAGTTAGTAACATTAAAAGTACTTGTGGATGTACTGTACCTCAAGATTGGAGTAGAGAACCTTTAGCTCCAGGTGAGTCATCTGAATTTACTGTAAAATTCAATGGTAAAGGAAAAAACCAAATCACTAAAACTATTACTTTAACTACAAATACTGAAAAAGGTTCAGAGCAAGTTAAAATTAAAGCTTTTATTGAGCCAGATCCAAACGCTCCTCAAAAAGCAGCAGGTAGTGCAAGTATTAAGCAAGTAAACTAATAATTAATGGAAGGAATTTCTGGTTTTTTACCTTTTATAGCCATGTTTGTTGTGGTGTATTTCTTTATGATTGCACCTCAAATGAAACGAGCTAAACAGGAAAAAAAGTTTGCAAGCGAATTAAAAAGAGGAGATAAGGTTATTACCAAAAGTGGTATGCATGGTAAAGTTGTTGAATTAAACGACAAAGACAATAGCTGTGTCATTGAAACCTTAGCAGGAAAAATAAAATTTGAACGTTCAGCCATTTCAATGGAAATGAGCAAAAAGTTAAATGCTCCTGCAACTACTAAGTAACTTGCTTAAACAGTATAAAATAAAAAACTCCGAAGTAATCCTTCGGAGTTTTTTTATGTATTTATTCTAAACACCAAACACCAATTAGCAATTCTTATATTTATCATGTAAGCCAACACCTTTTAAAATCATTGGTGTAATTTTATCTAATCGGGTTTGTTTGGTAGCTTCTCTTTTAGCACTTTCAATATACTCACAGTATTCTCGTTGTTTACCAGGAGTTAAAGCTTTAAAACTAGTGTTAAGTTCACTATTGACTTTTAAAACTGTACTTAGTTCTTTTGGGATAATCACAGTTTTACCTTTACGTTCTGGTTTTAATTCTTTACCAAGCTTTTGGTTTTCTATAGCTTCTTTTACATAGGCTAATACAGCAGCTTTGTCAATATCTTCAATAGACTCAAAACGCATTTGCCGTAAAGCTTTTGTTTTTTCTTGAGCATTAACTAGTAGTTGTTGTTCATCTTTAAGAAACACACCATTAAAAAACCAAATACCAAAGTGCTGTTTAAAAGCACCTAAACCCACAACATTTTTACCGTTTAGGGAATACACAGGAGCACTCCATTTTAAACTTTCATCAAGTTGGGTGGAATTTATAAGGTCTCGTAATAAGGTTAAGGCATCACTAAAATGGCTATTGACTTCTATATATTCTTCTACTGAGGATACTTTTTTCATAGTTTAGTTATTATGTTTTACATATTCATAAATAGCGACACTTGTTATTGTTCCGTTAGCTTCGGTAGTTATTTTTGAAATATTTCCAGTGTTGTCCACACAGTAGGTACTTGTGGATATGTAATTACTTTTTTGATTATTTGTAAACACTAAGCTTTTACTTTCAATTAAAAATCCTTTTTCATCATATACGTTTTCAGTTTGAAGTCGTTTAGGGTTGTCTTTAACTCTCCAAACTTTAGTAATGTCACCTGCTTTGTTGTATTCGTACTCAAAAGCACCATTTTTACTGTATTGATTCTGTGGATTTTTATCACCAGATAAGTCAAATTCTTGGTCTACTCGCTTAATTTCTTTTCCTTTGGAATTATAGGAAATTAAAATTCGGGATGTATCATTAGGATATTCAAACTTGTAATGAGACTCTAAGGCTCCATTGGGTTGAAATCTTTTTTTCTCAATCATACGTCCATTTTTGTCATAAAGTTCCCAATCCCATAATCTTTTTTCATTTTGATGCTCAAGATCTAACAAGTAGATTTTAACTTCTTTTATTCCATTTTGTTTATATCTATCAGCTTCTTTTTTCCACATGCTTTGCGAAAAACTTGAAAAACTGATGATTAAAGCTAGAAATAGTATGGTTTTTTTCATGAGTTTGGTTTAAATGTTTTATGTGTGAAATGCAATAGATTACTATAATCTATTTTTCTGACAACAATATAACTTTTTTTTAAAGAAAAAGCGACTTGAGTTAATCCTCAAATCGCTTTTATCTCTATTATAGATAATGGTTTTTTGTCTGTTTGTTTAGCCCATGTATTTATCTAAAAAAGCAAGAACTTTCTCAGGATGTCTACCAAAATAGTTATAACCGTCTTTAAATCTAAAAGGTGTATTCTCTATCCAATGAAGTTCTTTTTCTTCACTTCCTAAAAGATCAAATGTTTTTTGGCCATCTTCAGGGTTTTTAGTCCAAGCATCGTCTTTTACTTGAATCATAAATACTGGCATTTTTACATTTGGTGCTGCTGTATGTGGTGTCATTTCATCCATTAACCATCCGCCCATTTTTAGTAATTCAAAATCTACTAAATCTAAATATTGACTTACACCTTGCAATCCAGAAAATGCTTCATAAATGGCTCTCATAGAAACAACCATAGGACTTACCATACATTTTACATTTTTAAACAAATCAGGACGACGACTAATGGCTTCGTATTGCGAATTTCCACCCATACATTGACTATATAAAGCCACTTTCATTTTGCTTAATCTAGGATGATTATCTACATATTGCTTTACACCTGCACAATCTCTCCATTCTAATTGACCAATACCACTTACTCCATTGTTTGATGACCCACTTCGTCCGTGGTTTCTAATATCATAAGCTAAAACATTATATCCAGCATCAGTTAAATGTTTCATTTGTATTACAAAATCAATCTCAACATTATCATATCCGCTAAAAGGTAACCCAAAATGACCTTGAAACCCAGAACGACACATAGGTAACGCGTGATTAAATATTACTAATTTGTCACTTTCGCCTCCTTTTGCAGGAATGTACCAACCATCTAATGGCACACCATCAATACCGTGAAGGAAAACGTCTTCCCAACCAATCATTCCGTAATCATCTGGTGTTTTATGAATAACACTTCTAAAAGGTTTACAAACATTAGCTAAACCTACTACTTTTTCGTAATCTGCTTCTGAAATTTCATTCAACTGTCTAACAGCATTCTCCATTCGCTCTTTAGACATTCTAGATGTATGTGTAGAAGCTCTTTCGCTTCCAGCTAAATTTACTTGATTTTCCATTGTATTATATTTTTAGATTAACAATACAACAAAGATATAGACACATGTACTCTAGACACTTAAACAGATTACTTGAAGACTGAAACAAATTACTGTTTACGAAAAACAGTTGGTGTAACTCCTACCTCTTTTTTAAAAAATCGGGTGAAATATGTTGGGTAATCAAAGCCTAGGCTATAGGCTATTTCGCTAACAGATAATGAAGATTGTTTTAATTTTGTTTTAGCAATTTGTAAAATATAGTGTTGAATATAATTTTGTGCAGATTCACCTGTAAAATGCTTTATAACATCTCCAAAATAGTTTGAAGAAAGGTTTGCTTTTTTCGCAAAATAACTTACTGTTGGTAGTTTTTTAATATCTGTGGTATCGTTAAAATAAGACTCTAAATTTTCGCGAAAATCTTCAACTACATTATTATAAAGTAAGCTTCGAGTATCAAACTGTCTTTTGTAATATTTTTCAATGTAGGTTAATATTAAATTAGCGTAGGATGTTATAATTTCTTTTGAAAATTGTGCAGAACTGTATTCTGTATAAGCTTTCTCAAACAAGTCTAACAAAATTACTTTTTCTTCGTCTTTAACAAACAATGCTTCATGACTGTTATAATTCATAAAACTATATCGTTTTGCATAGTTGTCAAAATAATTAGAACTGATTAAGATGTTATAACCTGTCATAGGTTTTTCTAAATCCCATTCTATAGAATTGTTTGGTGCATCAAAATAAAGTAGTGACTCTGCATTATCAAAATCAGTTTGTCCATAGTTCATGTTTTTATCAAAGTCCAGTTTTAATGCCAAGAGGTAAAAGTCAATTTTTACTGGTTGTGACTTAAGAGGAACTTTACTTTTATCGTCATAGAGTACTATTAAAACATCCTCATCTTTAGAGTTGTCTATATTTAGATATTTAGCAAAATCTGGTATGTTGAATTTTTTGTTCACTAGTTTAATGTTCAAAGAGGTTTAAATTTACTTTAATAATACTAAAATTTAAATTTAGTGATAACTAACCCTAGTTGTTTAGTTGCCGATAACTTTATTAATCTAGTTGTTAAACTTTCTCTTCTCTTCTTCAATAGCTTGTTTAATAGCTAATTGAATGGCATGTTTTAAATTAGGATAGTTGGGTGGTGTTTTCCAATTACCAATAACTTCAACATTAAAAACCGTAAAGTTGTTATACAAAATAGAATTGTCTTTTAGGTTTATGATTTTAGATTCTATTCTACAATTTCCTAGTTTCTCTTCTTCAAAAATACCATCGTAGTTTACCAAAAGTCCATACTCAATAGTTACAATTAAAAGTTCATCAATGTCTTTACTTTGTAAAAATCTTAAATCATAATTAAAATACTGCTTCTTAGATTTTTTTGGTTTTTCAAACTCAACTAAATCTTCAGTTTTAAACTCGTAATCAATTTTTTTAATCGGTTTTCCTTTTTCTTGGTAAGTGTTAAAGTAAATGTTTTCAATGTCGCTAATAGGGTTAATTGTTTTGTCGACTAGTTCTAATGGTGCTCTAAACCGTTTAGTACCAGTTAACGCCATTTCTAATAAACTTTGGTCTCCAATAATTTCTGCTCTAATAGAGTCAGCTATAAAGAGTACTCCAACTTTGTTGGTGTTATCATAATAGGTTTTTGAAAGCGGAATAATTTTACTTTTACAGCTAGTAAACAAAAATAAACATATAAAAAAGACAACTATTATTCGACTAAATTTCATAGTGTAGGGTATGTAATAACAGTTTGTGTATGGTTTAATTAAGTTTCATATTCAGATTTATACAATTCCAAGAACTTAGAAGTTAAGAGACTTATTTCTTTTCTCTTTTTTAAATTAAAATTAATATATATAATCAGAAACGGTAAAACAAACAATGGTATTGGTGTAACCCAATTTCCATACATTAAAGATATTATTGAAAAAATAATTCCGATTCCAAGTGCTACTTTCACAACTATGTTTAGTGGAAATTTGAAGTCAAAACCCAACTCAAATTTGTTTTCATCGTTAAGAAATCCAATTATTCTGTATTGGTTTACAGATAGAATAGAAGGAAATTTTTTTCGTTCAAACTCTATTCTGTTTGGACTTATATTTCCGTCATAAAATCCATTCAGAATTAATTTATTCAGAATATTTAAAGATTTCTTATTATTTGAAATGGTTTCCTTCATTTCTCAAATTTTTGTAAAGGATACGTAATGTTGGTTAGCAATTATTTAACAAATAAAAAACCGGTAATGAACTACACATGTTGCTGTTAGCTGTTTTTTATTCATCAAGAATTTTTCTGATTTTCTCTTCTTTAGTCAATTTTGATTTATTTGAGTCAGTCATATTGCTCACAACTAATAATTACTTATACTTTTCAGCAGTCAATTCAGCAATCTTGCAAATTACTTCGGTTGCTTTTATCATGCTTTCAACTGGTACATACTCATAACGTCCATGAAAGTTATGTCCACCAGCAAAAATGTTTGGGCAAGGTAATCCCATATAACTCAACTGCGACCCATCAGTACCACCTCGTATAGGTTTTATCAAAGGTTCAATATTAAGTTGTTTCATGGCTTCTTCGGCAATATCAACAATATGCATAACAGGTTCAACCTTTTCTTTCATGTTGAAGTATTGGTCTTTAATGTCAATGTCAATAACTTCTCTGCCATATTCGGTATTGATATCAAAAGCAAGTTTTTGCATTACTTCTTTACGTGCTTCAAAGTGTGCTTTGTCATGGTCTCTAATAATGTATTTTAAAACAGTATCTTCAACTTCGCCTTGTATAGAGTGTAAATGAAAAAAGCCTTGGTAACCTTCAGTGTGCTCTGGTGTTTCTAATCGTGGTAAGGCATTAATAAATTCGGTAGCGATATACATAGAGTTTACCATTTTTCCTTTGGCATAACCAGGATGTACAATTTTACCTTTTACTTTTACAGTTGCTCCTGCAGCATTAAAGTTTTCATATTCTAATTCACCTATTTGACTTCCATCCATAGTGTAAGCCCAATCTGCTCCAAATTTTTCAACGTCAAACTTATGCGCTCCACGACCAATTTCTTCATCTGGTGTAAACCCAATTTTAATCGTGCCATGTTTTATTTCAGGATGCTGAATAAGGTATTCCATTGCCGAAACAATTTCGGTAATACCTGCTTTATCATCAGCACCTAAAAGCGTAGTACCATCAGTAGTGATTAGGGTTTGACCTTTGTAAAGCAACAGATCTTCAAAATAACTAGGAGACAGGATAATGTTTTCTTCTGCATTTAAAGCAATGTCCTTACCATCGTAGTTTTCAATAATGCGAGGTTTTACATTGGCTCCTGTAAAATCTGGTGAAGTATCAAAATGCGATATAAACCCAATTGTTGGTACA
Source organism: Gaetbulibacter jejuensis (assembly GCF_039524015.1). NCBI lineage: Bacteria > Pseudomonadati > Bacteroidota > Flavobacteriia > Flavobacteriales > Flavobacteriaceae > Gaetbulibacter > Gaetbulibacter jejuensis. The sequence goes on from NZ_BAAAGF010000002.1 coordinate 625,611, forward strand.
TCGTGCTCAACATTGCTAGGTAAGGTTGCCATAATATAAGCGTTATTGTCTATGGTAACGTCTTTAAGCCCAATAGCTATAAGTTCTTTTACAAGTGCGTGTGCTAAATCCCATTGTTTAGCTGTACTTGGAGTTGTATCAGAGTTTGGGTCAGACTCAGTATCTACGGTTACATAGCTTATAAAGCGGTCAATAATATGTTGTTTTTCGATCATGTTTTTTATTTTATTCAAAAATAACATTTATAATTTTTTTGGTTTTTGAATTGTAGGTTTTTTTATTTAAAATTACTTTTGCGCAAACATAATTTCATGTACAAGATCATTGTTCGTCCATTACTATTCTGTTTCGACCCAGAACGCATCCATCACTTTACGTTTTCATTAATTCGATTTTTAAACAAAATACCTTTGGTACCTTCGTTGTTTAAAAGCTTATACTTGATGAAAGACAAATCGCTAGAGCGACAATTATTTGGATTAACATTTAAAAATCCCGTTGGTCTTGCTGCTGGTTTTGATAAGGATGCTAAACTGTTTAACGAACTAGGTAACTTAGGGTTCGGGTTTATTGAAATAGGAACGCTAACTCCTAAGCCGCAACCAGGAAACCCTAAAAAGCGATTATTCAGATTAAAAGAAGATAACGCTATTATTAACCGAATGGGTTTTAATAATGGAGGTGTAGAAGAGGCTGTAACACGATTAAAGAAAAACAAAGGTGTGCTTATTGGTGGTAATATTGGTAAAAATAAAGTAACACCTAACGAAAATGCAACTGATGATTACGTATACTGCTTTAACGCTTTATATGATTATGTCGATTATTTTGTGGTAAATGTAAGTTCTCCCAACACACCTAATTTAAGAGCGTTACAAGACAAAGAACCTCTAACTAAGCTTTTACAAGAGTTAAAACTGCAAAATGCTAAAAAGGCTAATCCTAAGCCTATTTTATTAAAAATTGCTCCAGATTTAACCGATGAGCAATTATTAGATATCATTGATATTGTTAAAGTAACTAAAATAAATGGTGTTATTGCTACCAACACAACCATTTCTAGAGAAGGTTTACAGTCTGATAATAAAACAGAAGTTGGCGGATTAAGTGGTAAGCCATTAACGCAACGTTCTACTGATGTGATTCGTTTCTTATCAGAAAAAAGCCAAAAAGCATTTCCAATAATTGGAGTAGGAGGCATTCATACAGCTCAAGATGCGCTTGATAAACTAGAGGCTGGAGCAGATTTAGTTCAGCTTTATACTGGGTTTATTTACGAAGGACCAAAACTTATTAAAGACATCAATAAAGCATTACTTAACAAGTAGTCGCTGGATGTTGTTAGAGCCATCATTAGCAATCGATTTTACAAGATACACACCAGTTGTTAAGCTGTTGATATCAATACGTAGTTCTTTACTGTTTGAAGTGTTTTTGTAAGATTTAACTTTTTTTCCAAGAACGTCATAAAACACTACTTCTGATAGACTAGTTGTTTCTGTTGAGATTTGCAGTACCGAAGTTGCTGGATTAGGAAAGAGCTGGATGTGATTAGTTGTTTCAATATCATTTACGCCAAGTACTTGTTGAAGCGTAATGGTTAAAGTGCCTACTTTTTCGGTATTAAAAGGCGCTACACCAGATAGACTTGTTATAGGAACATGAGGAGTAATATCGGCATTTGGTGATGAATAATTCATTCCGCTATCAGTACCAGCATCATAAACGTATAAGTCTATAACTAGTGAATTTTCCCAAGTACCACTTGCTCTTAAGTTAACACCATTTACTGCAATCATCCAATCAGGACTAGGAGCAATCATTGAAACCAAAGTAAGCAACGGATAATCTTCACTTATCTGTAAGCCTAAAACCTCAATGTTACCTGTAGCTGTAGCAAGTTGGTCACCATCAATATACTGTTGAGCATTTCCATTAGTAATGCTTGTTTGTACTTCTGCTTCAAAAGCATCATTAATACCTAGTTCAGCAACGTCTTCAATACCTTGTGAAGCAATACCACCAAGTTCTAAAAATGTAATGTTAGCATTGTGATTAACGCCTACAAGTTTTGACCAATGCGGATTGTTAGGAAACGTACCATGATCGGCTTCATTCCATATACTATTAAATACAACATCGTAAACAGCAGTAGTTTGCGAAAATAGAAGAGGGTTAAAACAGAGGAAAAGAAATAGTAAAGTAAAGTTTTTCATAGCTTGCAAATGATAATTATTTGTTAAGTCGAAAACTTATATTAATAACTTACAAAGTATTAGCTGTTTGTTGAAAATAGATTTTTATGAAATCGTTTTCGATGACAATATTCTTTTCTATCTTTGAAGCTAATGAGCAATCCAGTAAAAATCATTGAATGCCCTAGAGATGCCATGCAAGGTATTAAGGCATTTATTCCTACCGAAAAGAAAGTACAGTACATTCAGTCTTTACTACGTGTAGGCTTTGATACTATTGATTTTGGAAGCTTTGTGTCACCTAAAGCTATTCCGCAAATGGTGGATACTGCCGAAGTCCTTTCGCAATTAGATTTAAGCAAAACGACTAGCAAGTTGTTGGCAATTATTGCAAATACAAGAGGAGCAAATGATGCTTCACAGCACAAGGAAATTAACTATTTAGGCTATCCGTTTTCAATCTCTGAAAACTTCCAAATGCGAAACACGCATAAAACCATTGCAGAATCTGTAGTGACCTTAAATGAAATACTGGAAATAGCAGATAAGTCAAACAAAGAAGTGGTTGTCTATATTTCTATGGGATTTGGTAACCCTTATGGAGACCCTTGGAATGTGGATATTGTTGGTGAATGGACCGAAAAACTTGCAGCAATGGGAGTGAAGATTCTTTCGTTAAGTGATACTGTAGGGACTTCTAATCCTGAAAGTATTGATTATTTATTTTCCAACCTTATTCCTAAATATCCTCATGTAGAGTTTGGGGCACATTTACATACTACACCAACTACTTGGTTCGAAAAAGTAGATGCAGCATATAAAGCAGGTTGCAGACGTTTTGATGGAGCTATACAAGGTTTTGGTGGTTGTCCTATGGCCAAAGACGAACTTACGGGTAATATGCCTACTGAAAAGCTATTATCTTACTTTACATCTCAAAAAAGTAGCGACCTTAACGCTATGAGTTTTGAAAGTGCTTATAACGAAGCGAGTAAAATTTTTAATTTTTATCATTAATAAAAAAGAGTTTGTAAATAATACAAACTCTTTTCTTTATTTATTGTTTTGTCTAGATTAAAACTGAAATTCTAAACCAGCATACACTCCAAAAGGATGACCAGGTCTTAATCCTGCAGGTACTCTTGATACTGCATACTCGTTATCTAATAGGTTAATAATGTTTAATGTTGTACTTAACTTAGAAGTAATATTATAGCGACCAGCAAGATCTAAAACAATAGCAGAGTCAACCTTTTGGTTTTCAGGTATAAATCCGCTACCAGAAACTGTTCTAAACTCTCCATTATATCTACCGTTTAAGTTAATTGAGTATTTTTTATGATCAAAACCAATACTTGCATTTAATTGGTGTTTTGCTATGTAAGGTATTTCGTCGCCTTCAGTAACTGTTCCCCAAATACCATCATCACTACCGAAGCTATTTAAAAATTCAGTATCTGTAAAAGTGTAACCTATAGTAATTGGTAAATCAAAGGCTGTATTGCTTTTTAAAACATCATAGTTTAGCAGCACTTCAATACCTTTTACAGCCACTTCTCCAGCGTTAAATACATCTAAACTCCCAGTGCCACCACTTGCAGCAAGATCACTTCCTAATAAGTTACTGTAATCGTTGTAAAACGCAACAACTTCTCCTTGTATACCATTATAGTTAAATCTGGTTCCTAACTCATAGTTGATACTTTCTTCAGGTTTTTGTCCGTCTTCATTTCCAGGAGGTGAAAACCCTTTATGTACACCACCAAAAACAGAATAGTTATTGTTGAATTTATAGTTAAAACCAATCCCAGGAATAAAAATATCTACCTTATTTTCTCTTATCGATAAATCACTTCCTGTTCTGTTTACGTCGTTTGTACCATAGTTTTCACGCTTAAGTACAATGTTTTCATAACGCAAACCTGGTGTTAATGTTAAGTTTTTATACTTAAATTTATACATAACGTAAGAGGCAAAAGCTTTAGCACTACTAATTCTGTTTGCATCTGTTCCTGGTATACCTTTAGTAGTTAATTGCATAGTATTGTTTACAATGTTATAGTAGTCTTTCCATTGAAAACGATCTTCTTCATCGTAGTGGTATCTTAATCCTAACTCAATATCATGAAAAGTGTTTTCTCCATAAAAATGATAATCTAATTTAGTTTGTACACCTTTTGAAATATATTTACGATTGTTAGCTTTGACTGTTAATGCATCTTCTGGCGCATTTTCTAAACCTGTCATGTAATTAAAATGTGTAGGATATAATTCAGGGTTAGATACAATGTTAGCAATACTTACATTATCACCATTAGCGGTAATATCGTTTAATTTATACCAGTTTCTTTCAAATCTATTAAAATACCCATTGGTGGTTATAGCAAATTTTTTAGAAAATTCAATATTGTGAGTTAATAACAGTTGAATATGCTCATTGGTCATTTTATCCTCTTGAGAACTTGCGTATCTATCAAAAGGATTATTATTAAAATCAGCATCTGTTAACCCTAAATAGGTTTCATTTGATACTTCATCAGCAAACTGAAATTTAGTTTCAAAGCTTTGTTGAATCTTTGCTTCCTTCTCTGTGTTTAGTCGGAATTTTGCAACAACATCGTTTTTATCGAATCCTGTGTTAAGGTCGTTTAATAAGTTTTTAAAACCATCAGAATTAAAATTTAAATACTCAATATTGTACCCAAAGTTTTCATGGCTATCTCCTACAGTTGCATATACTTGACCACTATTAAAACTACCATAAGAAGCTTTTATTCGCCCAGAAAAACTATCAGGTATTTGTGTAGAGACCATGTTTATAGCACCACCAGTTGTAAATGGACCATATTGTACTTGACTACTACCTTTTAAAATTTCAACAGCTTCCATACGTCCTACAGAAGGAAAGTAATAAGCAGCTGAGGCGCTGTAAGGAGCAGGAGCTATTAGTACTCCGTCTTCCATTAAACTAATTTTTGCACTGCGTTCTGCAGAAGTTCCTCTTAAACTAATATTTGGACGTAGTCCAAAACCATCTTCTTCTACAATAGTAACACCAGGAACGGTTTTTAAAACACGGTTAATATCTGTATAACCCAGTTTTTTTAATTCAGATGGGGAAATATAATAAGCAGAACCTGTACGGTTTTTAGCTAAATATTTATTCCCAAAAATAACATTAGTTTTAATTAAAATTTCTTCTAGACTTTGAATAGAATCTAGGTTAGTTTTTGTACTATCAATAGCATTTTGTGCAGTTAAACTGCTTGTAACTATTAATAAAAGTAATAATAACTTAGTTTTCATTTATTTAGACTGATTAAGTATAATTTGGTTTTCAGCCTGCAAAATTACTACTCATTTTTAGTTTATCAAATTTTATTTAGAATAATTAAAAATAAATTTCAATTGAATACTCTTCTAGAGTTAGCTTATGAAATAGCTCGTAAATTATATCAGAAATAATACTTTTAATATTAAAATTTAAGTGTAATTTCATATATAAATCGTACCTTTACGCGCAATTAATTTTAATTGCAACATGACAGCACATCAAAATAAGATACTAGGAGAAGGATTAACTTATGACGACGTACTTTTAGTCCCAGCCTATTCCGAAGTATTACCAAGAGAGGTTAACATCCAAACAAAATTCACGCGTAACATTACACTTAACGTTCCTATAGTTTCTGCAGCTATGGATACCGTTACCGAAAGTAGAATGGCTATTGCCATTGCTAGAGAAGGAGGTATTGGTGTGTTGCATAAAAACATGACCATTGAGGAGCAGGCTATAAAGGTAAGACGTGTAAAACGTGCCGAAAGTGGTATGATTATAGACCCTGTAACTTTACCGCTTACTGCCAAAGTAATTGATGCTAAGCAAAATATGGCAGAGCACAGTATTGGCGGAATTCCTATTGTTGATGAAAACGGAACATTAAAAGGAATTGTTACCAATCGTGATTTAAGATTTGAAAAAGACAATGACAGAGCCATTGTTGAAGTAATGACTTCTGAAAACTTAGTAACTGCTGGTGAAGGCACATCTTTAATGGATGCTGAAGTTATTTTACAAGACAATAAAATTGAAAAATTACCTGTAGTTGACGATAACTATAAACTTATTGGGTTAATAACATTTAGAGATATTACTAAACTCACCCAAAAACCTATTGCAAATAAAGATAAATACGGAAGATTACGTGTTGCTGCTGCTGTTGGTGTTACAGGAGATGCTCTAGATAGAGTATCTGCTCTAGTAAGTGCAGGTGTTGATGCTGTTATTATTGATACAGCCCATGGGCATACCAAAGGTGTGGTTTCAGTGCTTAAAGAAGTAAAAACTAAATACCCAGAATTGGATGTAGTAGTAGGTAATATAGCTACTGCTGCAGCTGCAAAGTACTTAGTAGAGGCAGGAGCTGATGCTGTAAAAGTAGGTATTGGTCCAGGGTCAATATGTACAACACGTGTAGTTGCAGGTGTAGGTTTTCCTCAATTTTCAGCAGTATTAGAAGTTGCTGCAGCAATAAAGGGTAGTGGAGTACCAGTAATTGCTGATGGTGGTATTCGTTACACAGGTGATATCCCTAAAGCCATTGCAGCAGGAGCTGATAGTGTAATGTTAGGATCGCTTTTAGCAGGAACTAAAGAATCTCCAGGTGAAACCATTATTTACGAAGGAAGAAAATTTAAATCGTATCGAGGAATGGGATCGGTTGAAGCCATGAAACAAGGTAGTAAAGACCGTTATTTCCAAGATGTAGAAGATGACATCAAGAAGCTAGTACCAGAAGGTATTGTAGGTCGTGTGCCATACAAAGGCGAATTGGTAGAAAGTATCCATCAGTTTATTGGCGGATTACGTGCTGGAATGGGTTATTGTGGAGCCAAAGATATTGAAACACTTAAAGAAACAGGACAGTTTGTAAAAATCACAGCTAGCGGAATCAACGAAAGTCATCCGCATGATGTCACTATTACTAAAGAAGCTCCTAATTATTCAAGATAGATTTAGATTGTTATTGGGTTTACTCTTTTTAATGGGATAGATTACAAATTAGATAATTTAGGATTTGTATTAGCATTATACTTTTCAGAAGGTACTTTTTATTGTACCATTATAGGATCTATTATTTAATTTTTAGTACCAATCCAAGTAGCACCCATTTTTATAGCATAAAAGGTGTCTTTTGAAGAAGTGTCGGTTCGCAAACCCTGTTTTAGTTTTCTATTATACCATTTTTGCATGCCAATATAGTCTTGCTTGCTAGCATAACTATCTTCTTCTAAATCGATATCAGACTGAAAAAAATGATCTTCATCCAACGCATAAGTCCAATTAAAAGTGTTTAATTCTTCTTGAAGTTTACCGTAATTTTGAGACGGAAAATTGTGCTGGTCTTTTGGTTTATAAAATGTGATGTCATAAAAATTTACCATTTCATCAATAGCACAAACAACTTGAGACTTTTTTAAGCGAGGTTCAAACAACCAAATTGCCAAATAGTAAGGCTTGTTTAATGTGTTTAGCTGCTGTTCCCAATGGTTATAAATTTCCAATAAACCTTTTATAATTTCTTGTCTGTGTTTGAGTTTAGGTGAAGGTATATTGGAACCTGTAATAGAGATGTTGACAAAAGGACTTACCCATATTTTACAGTAATTTCGTTTACTAGATTTAAGATAATCTAAGTCTAACTCTATATTGTAGTTTTTCCATTCTTCAATAGATTTTAAAATACGATTACCACCTCTTATTTTTCGATGCGTTATCATTATATAGCAGCTTTTTTAACTTTTTATGAGTAAAAAATTAATATTCAGGACAGTAGTTGTTTGTAGGACTTAAACTCTCATCAACACTTATTTTATCATTGCTATGCCTAAAACAGTTTAAATAATGACCTCCTTCAAAACCAATACTCCAGTCTTTAAACAGCCCATATGATGCACCTATAGCTTCATAAAAATATTGATCATTACTTAGTTTATATTTTTTTAAATAGCTACTTCCTATAGGTATTGAATCAATTTCGGTAACCACTTCATTATTTGAGCTCCATTTATAGTTTAAAACATCTCCAAGGGTAATGTTAAAATCAGCATATAACTCTTCGTTATTTTGATTTTTATTAACAAAGTACACCATACTTGCATCTTGACGCATTGCGCATCTATAATTTAAACTTGTACTTGTAGATATAAATTGATAAGCACTAGAAGAAGAAGGTAAATGAAAAATGGAATCTAACTGATTTGTATACATTTTTTTGTACTCAACGTTGTTAATAAGCGTATCTCCATCAAAAAAATAGGTTAAATATATTTTGGTAGATTCAATTGTTGCTGTTGCACCATTAAAATATTCATATTCGCCTCTATGATACCACTTGTTAAATTCAGAAACCATTTCAATACTATTGTTGGTATCTATTGAGTCAGAATCGTCATTAGTACAGTTAAATAATATAACAGTTGCAATTAGTAGTAGTATTTTTTTCATAGTTGAGTGTTTGTGTGTTGTAAAAATGCAATGAACTATACACGTTGTTTTGTCACATTTACTAATAGCAAATTACATTTTTGGTCTTCCTTCCAAATGATTTTTTATAAGTCTGTAATGAAAATCATTCAGTCTTTTAGCTTCATGTTCCTTTGTAATTAGTTCCAAAATCTCTGGAAAATATTTTTTTTGAGAATGTCTAAATATAAGCCAAATGTTAAGTTTAGGACAGTCAATTCGTTCATCAGATATCCATCCGTATTTTTTGGTCAGTTCAATTAGTTTTTCAGTGTTTCTGTTATCAATTTTAATTTGTAGAGACCAAACCGAATCAATTTCTTTTTTTGAACTATTATTTTCAGTACCAAAAGAACCACCTAAGATTTCTCCACTTCTATATAATTGATCATTATTAATCATTTCATTCAACAATCGACACATTTCACCATTGTTTTCAATTGATTCTTGACCGAAGCAAATAAATGAGAATTGTATTAAAATGATTAGTATGAGGTGTTTCATAATGTACTAAACCGTTTTGTGTATGATTTGTGTTGTGTTTTAGTAAGTAATTTAGCAAATAAAAACCGAATAGAAAATCCGTGAGGATTTTCAGAAGTAGGCGAGAACAAGCAATTACTTATAGACATTGTTAACACCAGTTATTTTATAAATCAAATTGTCCTATAAAACTTTCGTTACCTCTTTCGGAAGCATAATAGTAAAGTCCAATTATAATTTTTGTTTTATTTGATATATCAGTTTCTTTTTTCCGAGTATAAATCTTGACACTTTCTTTAACACAGTTCAACAAGTCATTTTTAAGGTTTTCATTGTCAAATTCTTTTAATGCTTTAACTTCACTAATCGACAAATCACTCTCAACAGTCAATTCATAAAGTGCAAATCTATCCGTTTTGACTTCATAACCTTTGAATTCCTTTAAGCAACCGTTAGAAAATGATGTTCTTAATCCAAATTCGTTTGAAGTTTGAAGTTCAGACTTTTTTAAATATTCAAGGACTTGAAGTTTGAGTTCAATCGATTTTTTATAGTTCTTTTCCGCGTATGGATATTTTTCAGAGTTGAATTTTCTATCTATTTGTTTTGCGCCAGAACAATACCCAAAACTCAAATCTCCGTTTTTATTTTTACTCGCAAAAATTAACCATTCACTATTTTCAGGTGTATAAAATGCACAACTACTATTTAAAGCACTATAGATTTTTAAATTGCTCGTTTGTTGTCCTTTATACAGGTCAATTATTTCTATTTGAATATCATGTAAGTTCGAATTTTCTTTGTCAGGTGAAATTTTAAGGATTTTTGCAGTTGCAATAAAGTCAGACATTGGAATTCTATCCATTAATGGAACTATTCCACAAGAACAAGCCAAAAGTTTGCTTGAAATAGTAATAAATATTATGGTAAGCAGAATTTTTTTCATAATTGGTGCTAACGGTCTCGTTTAACCGCCAGTTACGGGTTAATATGCGTTAATTTTCGGTTTAGAACTGACGTTAGCAATTCCGAGTGGGTTGCTTCGCCAGTTCGCACTTTGTGCTCGTGTCGGACGTAGTCGAATCCGTCGCAATTGCGGTTATACATTGTTGTGTACAGCTTCTATTTTTCAACTTTTTAATAAATTCAGTTTTTTTACAAGAAATAACGGTAGAGATTGAATCCTGTAAGTAGCAACCACAACTGGTTTCAGACTTGTCGGTTTTCCATATTCAAATTCCAGTTTAAATTCAGATTCTAAATAGTCAAAAATTCGGTCATTACATTTTATTTCTCCCTCAAACCAATTAGTCCAACCAAACAATATTTTTTTGAATCCCTTTCTTAAAATCAAAAAATCATTATCAATTCCTGCGTCAAATCCGTAATATTTTGCGGTTACAACCCAACCTCTTTTTCTTAATACAGAGATTATTTCATTCCACTTTTCAGTTTTGATATTTATTGCAGTTTTATTCAAATTTCAGTTTTGATTTCTATTTTTACAAATTATACACAACGTGTTTGTGTATGATTAGTTGCGTGGTTGAGCAACTAATTTAGTAAACAAAAACGAACGCGAGAAAATTCCGAAGGAATTTTCCAAATAAGCAACGACCAAAGCAATTAATTATACACGGTGTTGGCAAATCGTTTTTTATTCAGCTTTCCTCTTTTCACGTTTTCGTTTCCGTATTTCTTTTTTCCGTTCTTTTCTTGATTTATAGTCGAGTAGTGGTGTCCATTCTATTCTGTCATCACTTTCTAACCACGCTAAATATTTTTCTTTAAACTTTTCGGTTCCATCTCTTTTAATCGCCCATAAATAATACTCTATTAAATTCGGATTGTTTTCGCAGAAAGTAATTAAACAGTTTTGAATTCCAGTTACTGTAAAGTATGGCATTCCCTCAATTCGGTCAGCCATAATAATTGCAATTTCTCCTTTCGTTAAATTCCGCTCTTGACATTCCGATTTAACTTTAGTCAGAGTTGAGTCAGTAAAAAATTCCGCAAGAGTTTTCAGAGAGTTTTCTCCAAAAGCAATAATCTTTTTCGCTTGCTCGGTTTTCGTAATTTCTTTAGAGTTTTCTGTTTCCGAAATTCCGTTTAACAATGAGTCAATTTCAGATTTGGTTTGTGAGAAACTCAAATTGAGATTCAGCAAAATTGTCAAAAGTATTATTCCAATTTTTTTCATTCAGTTAGACTTTTGTCAAATCTATTACGTGTTTTATTTTCCCGAAACTCTTAATGAGTGAAGGTAGATTTTCAATTAGTTAACCGGTTTTCTTAAATGTTTGCCAACGGTTTGTGTATGGCTCATTGCGGGAAATCAGCTATGATTTTTCGCCGTAACCAAAAGATAGCAAATTGCAATGAATTCCGATTAAGGAATTCAGTCGCAATGAGCTATACACCTTGTTGTGCATAGTATTTTATTTAAATGTTGGTTCTTGTCGTTGCCTTAAATGAGCGTTTCTATTTACTTCATCGTTTAGCGATAAATAATGTATTGCCAAAATCAGTTTTATATTCGGGTCATTTAAATCAAAGTTGCTATCTGATTTTAAAATTTCCTGATACTGAATGTCAAATCCATTAAATGCCCCTGATGCTTGAATTCTTTCGGCATATTTGGCAATTCTTGGGTTTGTTTTTCCCAATTCCGCCAAATAATTTTGGTATTTTCCCAATGCTACTGCACAAATATCTTTGGATTTTGTTTCACTCGGATAATAGGTCGATTCGCAATACATCCAAATTTTGTCAAAAGTCGTTTTAGATATTTGTTCATAAATATTTTTCTGCTCTTCAAAATTTATTTTCTTCCATATTCCAGTTCCTTGCATCATTAGGGAATCGTGATTTACGTTTTTATAGCAATTTTCAAAATCCGATTTTCCACATACACTTTTAATAAAAAAGTCCGTGACTTGTTTTAAATCTTCAATTTCAGTTTGGGTAAAATTTGACTCCATTTCAGCCGTCGAGTATTTCGTTCCGCAAGAGTTTAGAAATAGGAAAAACGAAAATGATAATATTAGCAAAAATGTTTTTTTCATATTATGCACAACGGTCTCGGCTATGAGTAGTTGCGTAGTTTAGCACTTAACTTTGCAAGTTCACACCAAACTGAAAATCCGCGAGGATTTTCAGAAGTAGGCGAGAACAAGCAATTACTTATAGCCACTGTTTTTTTATCATTTCGTTTATTCTCTTTTCCGCTTCTGTTTTTGAAATTCCATCATAATAATCGCGAACAAATGGATGGTCAAAATCTTCGTGTGGAAAAATTTCAGGTCTATCATTTCCACTTTTTGTAATTACATCACAAGGAATTGACATTGTGTCTCCGTATTCTGGAATGTTACTACATAACCAACCAAAATATCCAGTTTCGTGATTTTCATTGTCAAAATTGCATTTATAATCCGAGTAACTTTTTTCACTCAGCGAAACCCAAACTCCATAATCCAAGTTTTCACAAGTATCATTTACTTTTTGAGTTAGAGTTACTCTTACAAATCTGTCAATTTGGTTTCCGTAATGGATTTCGCAAAAGTCAGAATCCAATTTTCCAATTTCAGACTTTTCTTGTTCGGAAAGAAAATCATAATTCACAGGAGATTTAAACGCCAAAGCAGGCCATTCCGAATGGACTTGTCTGCATTCTGAGCATTTATGTTTCTTATTTCTATTCCAGAACATTATTCAACCTCTCCTTTATTTTTTATTCTATTTCCAATCGTATAACTTATCATTCCGATTAGTCCTCCAATAACGACTGATGTCCAATCAATTCCAGAGTTTTCTTTTTTCATAACAATTGTGTAAGCTGTGTATGCTACAATTGGAAAATAGATTATAAAATTCCCTAATATTTTTTTATCCATAGTTAATGTCAAAATGTTGGGTAACGGTTTTGTCTATGGCTTGTTGCGGAATCACACGCAGTGTTATTCCGCAGTAACCGAAAGATAGCAAAATTGCAATGAATTCCGATTAGGAATTCAGTCGCAATGAGCTATACACGTTGTTGTAGGTAGTTTTTATTTCAGTTTAATTTTTAGTCTTTTTCCTATAGTGTCGTTTTTATAAAATCTAATAATTTCCGATTCCTTATTTTTAATTACTGCGAAATCAAAATATCTGTTAGAATGTTCTGGGACTATTTTGGTGTCAAAATAAACAGTATCATTCTCAATTCTGTATGTTCCTTTTGCACTTGTAATTCCGAAACAAATATTCAGTTCCTTGAACTCTTTATTTTTGAATAATTTTAAAGAAGTCGTACAGTTAGCAGCACCTTCTGCAAATGCTTCTAAATATATTTCTCTTGTTTCTTTCGGTTTGATAATGCCATTTGGGTTGAAAAACAGAATTGTCAAGAGTACAATATTAAAGAGATTTAAGAGTATTCTTTTTAGTCCAAACTTTTTTTTGAAAATGATTACTCCAATGTTTATTAATTGGATGATTCCAATTATCAAAAATGAAATCATAAAAAAAGCTCCAAAAACAAAAGCAAAGATTCCACTATTTTCCTCCCATAAATAACTAGTGTTTACAAGAATAAACACAATTAAAATTATAATGGAAAATACTATTTGTTTTCTCAAGTCACACAGTTTCTTAAATTACCTACAACGGTTTGGGCTATGATTTCGTTACGGAAAAATCCGCAGGATTCTTTCCGCCGTAGCCGAAAGATAGCAAAATTGCGTTGAATTCCGATTAGGAATTCAACCGCAATGAATTATAGCCATTGTTCTACGCAGTTTTTATTCCTCAATAAGCTCAATTCCGTAAATTCCATTTTTGTTTTCTGGATAGATTTTTCTCATAGTCAAATAATAATCTTCTAAAAATCGATTCAAGTCCACAAGTCCGTTTGTGAAAAACTGAATAGTATCTTTTTTATTTGCAACAATTAAAATTCCGCGTTCTTTTTCGTCCGATGTTTTGCGGTTAGAATTTCGCTCAATAAACTTTTCAAATTGCCAAATTGTATCGGTTTCTGAAATTTTTTTCTCGTAAACTAAATTCCAATTGGGATTTTGATTTTCATTAAAAGTCAATTCTTTAAATTCAGTCCGTACTTTTATTGAGTCAGATTTTTTTGTGATTTCAATTCTCTCAAAACCTTCGTAAGTGCAAACTGAATGGTCAAAGAAAACCTTTATGGTATCTAATTCAGTCATTTTTTTCTTAAAATCAGTTAAGTCAGTTTTTAAATTGAAATCAGATGTTTTTTGTTCTGTTTGAAAGTCATTTTTCGGATTTGCTCTTTTTCCCATTATTGAAACAGCAAAAAGTGAAATACCAACAAAACCGACAACTAATATTGTCACAATTATTAATGCTATGTCGAATACTTTTTTCAAATTGCGTAGAACGGTCTCGTATAACCGTCAGTTACGGGATAAAGTACGCAAATTTTTCGGTTTAGCACTAATAACGTTAGCAATTCCGAGTGGATTCGGACGTAGTCGAATCCGCCGTAATTGCGGTTATACATTGTTGGCAGTAGTTTTTATTTTTAATTCGTTCTTTTTTGTCAGTATTCCATAAATTCCATTTCCAATTATTCCACCAACTGATAATGATAAAATGAAATTCAAAATATTCGGTTCTGGATGTCCATTACTTGCTGGTCCAGCACTATAAAATAAATTCAAAAATGAATTCATTTCGTGAGTGTGATAGTAGCAAATGTCTGGAATTAGCAAATCATATAATAAGGTAAAACTTATCAGCATCATTCCAATTCCGCAAATCGAAATCAAAGTCCATTTTAAAGTTTTACTTTCCTTCATTTAGTAATCAGTTGCAATTATCAAATTCGGCTTTTCTCCGACTTTCAATTTCCTATAGTTCACGAAAGCTCCACATTCCAAAATTGCGTTAAATAATTCGGGTTCGTTTTCTTTCAGGTATTTTCCGTTGTCAATTTGTAAAATAGTTGGTTCGTCAGTCAGTTCGTCAACGCAGTCAATCCAAGCATTCATATTTTCTCCATAATAATCTGGAAAATTCATTTCTTTCTTAAATTCAGAGTGGAATGTCCTCCAATTTTTTAATCTTTTTCCTTTTATTCTGAATGTTTGCATTTCGGTTCTTAAATTACTGCCAACGGTTTTGTGTATGGCTCGTTGCGGGAAATCCGCGAGGATTTTCCGCCGTAAACCAAAGATAGCAAAATTGCAATGAATTCCGATTAGGAATTCAGCCGCATTGAGCTATACACGTTGTTGTAGCACGTTATTTATATTCATATTTATTCCGCCAAATTTCTTCTCCTTTCAAAAAGTCAAGAAGTATTTCAGTCATTTGGTCAACCGTTTCCAATGGCTTTACCAATAGAATGTGGTTATCGTCTGTCACAAGTCCAGAAGCTAATCCGTCATCTCCTAAACTTCCACCAACGTCCAAAGCTTTATATCCATCCGCATTTGTGTCTTCCAATTGCACGATGTGAAATTCATTCCAATTTATTGATTTCATCGTACTTTTTATTATTTCCGCTGTTGCTTTTTCAGTTATAATTTCTGTTTTTTCTCCGTAGTCGTAGGTAATAATGAGTTTTAAATCTCGTTTTTCTTGTCGGATTTCACGATTCCGCAATTCAGTTTTATCTTCCGCAATTCCGTGTGTGTTTGAATTCCAACTAATCAAAACAAATATTCCGATTAGTGCTAAAACTCCAAAGATTATGTAGGTATTCATTCTTTTCACGCGATTTTGGTTTAATGTGCTACAACTGTTTTGTGTATAATTTGTGTCGTGTTTTAGTAAGTAATTTAGCAAATAAAAACCGAATAGAAAATCCGCGAGGATTTTCAGAAATAGGCGAGAACAAGCAATTACTTATAGCCATTGTTGTGCGTAGTTGTTTTTTAGTTTTTCAAATTCCTTTTCGTATTTCTCTATTCGACTCTGGTCTTTTGACGACAAGAGAAATGGTTTTCTTTTTCCGATAATCATCCTGTCATAAACCAATTTTCCGTTTGAGTCTTTTATTTCAACTTCGTGATAAGGTCGAAACATTGAACATTCCGTTTCGGTCAATTTGACTGCAAGATTTGCATATTCTTTTGTCGGAAATTGATTGGAAAGTTCAAGTAATTTTAAATTTCTCAAATTTGCAATTGGTTCAAGAGATTCGTCTCCGACTTTTATGTTAGTCAGTCTCAAATATTCCAATTGAGGAAGTTTAGATAGCGGTTCTAAGCTGTCTACTTTTAATTTATTATTTATTCCACCATCTAATGACAAACTTTTGATTTTAGTCGCTTTCTCTAATGCTGACAAGTCCGAAATTTTAGAATAATCTCTAATCGCCAATTTTTTCAAGTTTGGATTAGATTCTATATTCCAAAGTTCAGTCGCTTTTGTATTCCATTCTGTTATTAGAGTTTCGCACTTATTCAAATTCTCTAAACAGCTTAAATCTTTTGCCAGAAATTGGTAAAGACTCACATATTTCGGTTGATGAAGCGAAAAAATTTGTTCAATGTCTTTTTCTTTAGCTCCAATTAACCAAAGTTTTTCAATATTCAGTTCGTTTAAGAGCTTTCTATTTTTTACGTCCGCACGAATATGCAATTCCGTTTTAGAATTGTCAAAATCCGCCAAATCAGAAGTGAATTCTGGTTTATTCTCAAATCTGTTTATTGAAATATCGTTCATTCTCTAATTACGCACAACGGTCTCGTATAATCATCAGTTACTAATATATGTTAATTTTCGGTTAAGAACTGGTGAAGCAAATGCGGTTATAGTTTTTTATTTCTTAAGTTTAATTGGTCTTCCCCAGATCGCTTTATATTCCGAACCAATTAACCATCTATTTTTATTTCCATTAATTATTGTGTCTTTTACAAAATATATTGGATTCATAGTTGTTTTTTCGGTTGGATTTTCGGTTAGCTCAATTTTTAACTTCTCTCCAACCTTAAATATCCTGTTATCGCAATAAGAAAGAACAGTTATGTTTTCAGGTACAAATTCCGATTCCGTTTTTCCAATCAGAAGTGCGTAAGGAAGCCCTTCAGTTCCACAATGAGCAGTATTCTGAAAAAAATCCACCAATTTCATGTTAAAACTTTGTTTGATATTTAAATATTCAAAACCTAATCCATCATCAGCAGAGTATTTAATTCCGCTTTGAGATTTGCATCCGATTATTAAAATCAGAACTAATGATGATATGATTTTTGATTTTCTCAAATATTTTACAACGGTTTTGTGTATGATTTCGTTGCGTGGTTTAGCACGTAATTTAGCAAGTACACACCAAACTGAAAATCCGCAAGGATTTTCAGAAGTAGGCGAGAACAAGCAATTACTTATAGCCATTGTTGTGCATAGTTATTTTAATAGTTCGTTTCTACTTTTTAGGTTAATACCATCAATACAATTATGGTCTTCTTCAAGTAAATCTTCGATAGTTAAGTTTTCCAATATATTATACTTGATAAGCAATTTTTGAAGTTTCGGAAATGACAAAGAATTATAAAATAATAAGAATAATTCAGGTGTTGTCATTTGTGCTTGTACAAAATCTGCATAAGATTGAAATTCTTTTTCTACCTCTTCTTTTTCTGGGCCAGTCTTATCAATTTTTCTTTCTTTTTCTTTTTCGTCTAGAAAGTTAATTATATGGTATAAATGTCTAAAATAATGACCCATTACAAAATGAAACCTATTGAAAAACACACCATAGGCTAATCTTGCAACTTCAATTGATTGCATATCTTTAGCCTTTTGCCAAGTTTCTTTTGAAATTCTGTAGTATTTCAGAGTGTAAGCTATTCTTCTCGATTCCGTAAGACTATGTGCTTCATATTCGTTGGTTGGTGATTCATAATATTCAGAGTATTCGCCCCATTCAGAATATTCGTTATAAGAATCAGATTTCAAGGCTTTAATAACCCTTTTTAATTCAGTCCTAGATTTATTAAAAAAGACTCTACCTTTAAAATCTGTATTTCTTAAACTGTCATACGACTTTAGATTCCAGATAGTAACATTGATTTCTTCCGCAAGTTGCCTTTGGGTTTTTAAAAGATTAAAGAATGTTGTCTGAAAATTTTGGTCCTTAAATTCTTCTCTGGTTTCAATCAGTTCGTTGCGTTGCAGAGATAATTCCTTTTGCTGAAAATAAATTGAAATTATTATTCCAGTTAAAGCTAAACCTGAAAATAACGAGTTTATAAAACCAAATTTATCTCCGAAAGCACCTCTATTACCAAATAAGGATGTGTTGTCTTCGGATGTTGGGAATATCACATAATCAATCAATAACCAACTTGCAATCCATAAAACCAATACGGTTATAATTGCTCCATAAATGATGATTTTTCTATAATCTTTATCTTCTTTCGGTTTCTTCATTTTAATTATGCACAACGGTCTCGTGTATGAGTAGTAGCGGATTTCTACTCACAAACCTTTCGGTTTTGCACTGACCTTTGTTTTACTTCTAAACTCTCGTTTTATCACTTAAACCGCTATTACTTATACACATTGTTGTGGGCAGTTTTTTACCATCTTCCCATCTCTTCAAGTGTTTCAATGTCATAATATTTTTTTTCTACAAATCCGTCATTGTGTGCCTTTTCAAATAGAGCAATTACTTTTCTCTCATTTTCGTCAAATTCATCCAAGTTAAGATTATCCAATCTGCTTTTTATGTTTTCCTTAGTTAGACCAGGATGAAGCTGGTATTCAGTGAGTTGATAACCAACTCTACTTCCAGAAGTCATCCAACTACGTTTTATTGATAGCCATAAATATTTAATCAGTTCAATATCTTTTTCAATTAGTTTAGGAAAATTTTCTTCATAATGGTCTTTGTAGTTTTTATATACAACATCTAAGATTAACCCTATTTCATCTTCAGCTAAAAACTCACTATCACTTAATAACTGATTAAAAAGTTCTTTTGCTATTGAGTTTCTATCAGATAAAATTTTTGCTACGAACTCTTGGTCAATTTCTTTTTCAGATTTAAAAAGATAGTACCATTCTTTATTTGAATATAATTCTCCTTTTTCTAATTGTTCGTGCGCATATAATATTCTATCGCATAAAAAGAAAGTAGAAAAATACCTGTTAGATTTAATATACTCTAAGATTAAGTTTTTCCTTTCCTCAAGGTCGCTTATGCTTTTTAGCATATCGGAAACATAGTGTAAAACAGTAATCAAATCAGAACCTATTCCCCAAAACATACCGCTTTTGTATTGTAAGTTTTTAGAGTAGGTTAAAATTGAAAGGATAATATTTTTGTGTTTTTTCTCGTCTGAACCTTTGCTTTTTATCTCAATCCAATTTAAGAACTGAAATATTTGTTTTTTATCATTAACGTCTTTTAGAGTTTGTTCGTTTTCCTCTATTGAGTTCTTATTTATAAAACTCTCAAAAACATCTTCTTGAATATCAAAATGTGATAATTGAAGATTAAAATATCTATTAAAGTAATTTGTATCAGCAACTCTTTTTCCACGAATTAAGTCCTTAGGTGATTCAGCATTAAAACTGTAAGCAGTATCAATTATGAATAACCTTTTTAATATTCTTTTAATTATTTCGTCAAAATCTGTGTTATCAATGAAAGTTTCAGTTGATTTTTCGTTGTCGGTATGAAGTCTAAATGTATTTATGTTGTTGTTGCTTTTGTATACAAGACTTTCTTTATTGTCGATTACAAAGTGATATGCTTTTTGGTCAAATACTCTTAAAGATTCGATTAAAAGAAAATCTAAAATATTTAATTCATTAAAGATTGAAGGTAACCGAAGTTTTATGCTATTGTTATACCTGTAAATATCCCTTAGTGAAGTAAAAAATTCTACAAAAGGTTCATCTTTGATAGAATCATTTAAATCTTTTATTCTGTTAGTTATTTCCTCAACATTGAAAAGTTGATTTAAGTTGTCTATGAATAGTCTTGCTATATCTTCTTTGGAAATAGCTGGTAACGTATAGTCAACTTGTACGATTTTTTCGATGTATTTTTTCCCGTTTCTTCCAAATTGATTTTCCAATGCAGTTTCTACTACATCTTGGTCATAGGCTAAAATGAAAATTGTATTGGCAAAATTTCCGTTTAATTTAATCAATTGGAAAATATCTGTTATTTCGGTTGGTGTTAATCGGTCAATGTCATCAATTGTTATGTACAATTTTACTTTTGATTCAATTAGGATATCGTCTATTTCCTTTTTTAATTCAACAAGTTCTTTTTCCTTTCCTGCTTTTTTAAAGAGATTTTTTAATGTTTTTAGAGTTTCGCCAGCACCTGAATGCAAGTAATTTACCCAATTCAAGTATTCTAAAAATTCTGCAATTTTCTTGGACGCGTTTTTTAGTTTTTCAGAGTTGTTTTTTAGTTTTAAAATTAATTCTCTCAAAAAAACTGTTTGTAATTCTTTTTGTCCTGAGAACATCCAAGGATTAAATCTTAAAACAATAATCTCTTGGTTATTACTTTTCGTAAGTTGTTCGACTTCGTTAATTATAAAATTCAACAGAGTAGACTTTCCAGAGCCCCAAGTTCCATTAATTCCAAGTACGATGCTTTCATTGTTATCTTTAAATGAATTAACTAAACCAGATGCAATTTCATAAGCGAAAGGATGTCTTCCTAACTTATCTGTTGAACTTTCTTTTAATGGTAAATCTGTATGCATTCTTTGGTTAGGTTAAATTGCCCACAACGGTCTCGGCTATGAGTAGTTGCGTGGGTTTGCACGAAACTTTGCAAGTACACTCCAAACTGAAAATCCGCGAGGATTTTCAGAAGTAGGCGAGAACAAGCAATTACTTATAGCCATTGTTGTAAACAGTTATTTTTTATTTTCATTTATTGAATATTCCGTGTATTTGTCATAAGCCATTAAGTCAAAAACTTTAGATTGACCTGTTTTTAACCATCTTTTGTAAATCAGCTTTCCATTCATATACACGTAAAGTTCGTTGTCCTTTGTCTTTTGAGTAAATATCATAAATTCAATTTAACATCCGCAATACATTTCTATTTGTGTGTTTTTTTCGGTTTCCTTTATTTCAAAATAGCAACCAGCTCCATTGTCAGTTGGTCCAAATTTTGTTTTATCCAAATTCCATCCGTGTTCAATGTCCATTGGTGAACTTTTAAAAATCAGTTCAACCCATTGGATTAAACTTTGCTTTTCGGTTTTCGGTAAAATCAGTTTTGTTGTTATTCCTTCAGCTTCTCGACATTGTTCTTCAGAGTAAACAATTCCGTGTTCAAATTTTTGTTTAAATGCACAAATACTGAAATCTGGATAGTTATATTTTTTAACTTCTAGTTTTTCTGATTCCGCTTTGTAATTCCGATTTAGATACAAGTAAGTCACATCTTGAGTGTAGTTCGTTTTTTTCAATTCCGCATTTAGTTCCGTAACATTTGGTTTTTTCAGCTTGAAAGTTTGTGCGATTCCAAAAATTGGAAAAATCAGTAATAATATGATTACGTATCTCGATTTCATAATTGTTTACAACGGTCTTGTGTATGGTTAGTTGTGTGGTTAAGCAACTAAGTTAACAAACAAATCACAGATAGAAAATTCCAGCGGAATTTTCGTAAGTCAGCAGTGACCTAGCAATTAATTATACACGTTGTTGTGTACAGTGTTTTTTATTCATAATTATGGTTTTCCATAAAATAGTGATTCCGACAAATAATATAATCAAGCCACCTATTAGAAAAGCCATTCCATATCCTTCGGCAAATAATCCGCAAAAATAATTCAGGTATCTGTTAATAATTCCAGATGAGTAAATTCCAGTTGCAGAAATTCCGAATGTCAGAATTAAAACTAATATTGAGTTTATAATTCCGAATTTATACTTCCAGTTTATTAGTCCAACTACCATAATTCCAATTATCAAACAGATTAAAGTCCAATATATTTCGTTTACTAAAAATTGCGGTCCTGTTAAATCAGTCAAAGATTCAAATTTTTCCCAATCCTCATTCAGTAAAGCATCGAATAGTTTTCCATTATATGCCACATATAGTCGTTTCATTCCGCTTATGATAAAAATCAGAGCGAAACATTCTAATAAAATCAGTTTAAAGTTGAATTTCTTTATCATTTTCGGCATTGTACACAACGGTTTGTGTATGGTTTGTTGCGTTGGTCTGGTCACTAATTTAGCAAATAAAACTTGGCGATAGTTCAGGGCGAGGATTTTTCGCGAGGAAAATCAGAAGCAATGAACTATACACGTTGTTGTACAACGGTTTTTATGCGCTTCCATTGACATTGAAATCCGAATAAGAGTTTTTGGTTAAGTTAATTTTTAGATTAAAAAAGCAATTTCCACCGTCATAGACCTTAACTATTTCATTTTTCCAATCCGTATGTTCAATTGTGCAAAATAAGTTAACCCAAACTTCTTTTTCTCCATTTTCTTTAATTACTGGAACATATTGTCTTTTATAATCCGTTAAGGTGATTTCCAGTTTTGGCTCCGATTTGCTAAAATCTTTATCTGGATAAGTTTTCTCAAACCATTCTTTTCTTTCTTTGATATTTTTTGCTTGTCCTAAATTATATTCCGCTACCGCTTTTTCTAATAACTCCTCTATTTTTGAAATTTCCGATTCAGTCAGTTCTGTTGGTTGAGCATTTTTATAAATCCAGTTCCACTCCGAACGGTATTTAAGAACGACATAGTCCGATTCCTTTTTTTGGTTTTTGTTTTGACAACTAAAAGCCAAAAATAAACTGATAAATATGTAAAGAATTTTCTGGTTCATTTAACTGTTGTACAACGGTCTCGTATAACCGTCAGTTACGGGATTAAAGATAATGTTTTTCGGTTAAGCACTGACGTTAGCAATTCCGAGTGGATTGCTTCGCCAGTTCGCACTTTGTGCTCGTGTCGGACGTAGTCGAATCCGCCGTAATTGTGGTTATACATTGTTGTAGCCAGTTTTTATTTATATTCAAGCGTTTTATATTTTCTGTTTATTCCGTATTTCTTTTTCGCAAAGTCTTTGTCCAATTCCACAAATCTATTGGTATCCATATTTGGAATTTTTCCAAGTATTCGGTCAGCACTTTTTTGACCTTTTATTTTGTAGGCTTTATTCTCGTATACGATATAAAATCCTTTAGGTTTTTTGGATGAATTTTTCAGATAGTCAGTTGAATAATATTTTTCTTTATTCATTAAACTGGTCAAACTGTCATTAGTTATCAGATAAAGATTGGAAAAGTCAGGATTGTTTTCGGTCAAATTTTTTCCATAAATATCTTGAGATTCCAAAATCAGCGTGTCGTTGGATTTTCTGTATTTAATTGTAGTTGACGCTCCTAAATGTCCGTAAATTTTTGAGTAATTCAGAGTTGAGTCGGAAATCAATATAATCGATTTATTTGGCTCTGAAGCAAACATTCTCATTTTTCCATCTGTTTCAGTGTATTCTATATTTTTGCTTAATGAGTAAACTTTAATTTTATAAGAGTTACACGAGATTAGAAATCCGATTAGAGTTATAAGAGGAAATATTAGTTTGTAATTCATTTGTTTTGGTTTGATTCCTCAAACTTAATTCAGCTTTTTAGTTACTCAAAGTCAAATTGAGTAAACTATAATTTTGATAGAGTAAATGCGTTTTTCTTAAATTGGCTACAACGGTCTCGTATAACCGTCAGTTACGGGATTAAAGTTAATGTTTTTCGGTTAAGCACTGACGTTAGCAATTCCGAGTGGATTCGGACGTAGTCGAACCCGCCGTAATTGCGGTTATACATTGTTGCCAGTAGTACTTTCATTCTCTATTCATCTGATGAAATGAGCTTATCTCTGCAATAGCTTGAAAAACATTGTCTTGGTCAGACCTTTTATTCCAACCTTTTTGTGATAATTCAGCTCTAACTTCGCTTTCAGTTTTTTGCATATCAAAAAGATAAATCGTGTATTCAAGTACTTTTTCTGGGATTTTCTCAATAATATAATTGGCTGTAATTCCAGCAATTTTTCCAATCGCTAAAAAGTAAGGAAAAACCATTTGAAAAATCCAACTCAAAGTAAGACCAATCCAACCTGTATTTAAATCTTTTATAGATAAGCCTTGCTCAAATCGCATTTTCATAAATTGAAAAAAGCCTAGTTCAAAAATATTATTTTCTGATATTATCAATTGATATTGTGTAAATTGACTTGTAATAAACATTACAATCATCATTCCTCCAACGATAAATTGAATTGGTCGAAATTCGATAAAATTGGATTTTTTTAAAACTTGACCAAAGAAATATCCGATTCCAATTCCAATACCGAGTTCATATACTCCAATAAAATAAGTGAAATTAACGGTTAAAAAGGCAATTAATAGTCCAAATAAAATTGCAATAGTTAGTGCACCAATTATTGTAAGAGTTAAATTTGGTTCTCCGAATTCTTTAGGTTTTGGCAATTCGGTTGGTACTTCATAATCAGCCCAATTATTTTGCTTTTCAAATTCAGTTTCTAGTTCGGTAAGTTTTCCGCTCTCTTTGTATTCAGCTGCTAGCTTTTGAAAAATAGCAATGAATAATCCAGTTCTTTTTGAGTTTTTTCCAAAATCTGTAAAATTTCCCTCAATTGTTTTACTGTTAACTTCTATTCGTCCAGAAGGTTTTTTAGTAACAGTTATTTTTTCAGTAAGTTTATTCCAATCTCCTTTTCTTTTTGCTTCTACAGAATTTTTATCTGTAAAAACAACTGGCCATTCGAGTTTTTCGAAAACCTCAATAGTTAGAGGAATTATTTGACTTTCTTTAATATCTGTTTTGAATGATTCAGAAAATTCAGGTTTGTATTTAAAACTGTATTTTCTTTTAATTGATGATTGAAGGTTTTCTAATTCTATGTTCATTTTGGTATTACTGGCAACGGTCTCGGGTATGAAACGTAGGGCATTTCGGGGCTGCGTACTTGACCACAGAGACAAAGGTTTTTAAGAACCCGAACCTGCGGAAACCACTGTCCGCCCTATGTTTTATACCCATTGTTGGCAGTAGTTATTTTATTCTTATTTGAGATTTTATAATATTGCTTAAACTTCGTTTATCAACGGGCTCTTTCAAAAAAGTCATTCTTCTTCTTAAGAATACAGGTGCATCAAAACTACCGATACCTATTGGCACTATTTTCATTTGTTTATCTATCTCTCTAAGTGTGATAATATCAAATAAATATTCTACCTCCTTGATTTTTAGAACCTCTTCGTCAAAGAAAATAATTACATTTTTAGCTCGTTTAAGTAAATCATTAATAAGTTCATCCTCCTTTAATGATTCTAATCCGTAAAACCACATCCAACCTGAATATTCACCAATGTTTGAAATAACATCACCTACTAGGTCATTATATTTCTCTTGGAATGTTTTACTTGAAATTATTAAAAACTCTGTCGTATCATAACCTCTATCTTTCTTGGTTGGAAGATTATTATTTGTCTTTTTATCTTTGTTAACAGAAGTTTTGTTTGAAATAATATCATCTAAGGATTCAAAAAAAGCATCAACCTGAGAGTGAGTTTTATCAGGTTCATATTCGATAACTTCAAGCCTTTTATCAAGTAGTAATCGTCTTTTTTCAGTCAAATTGTATTTTGAATTAGGCAGTAATATGTAGTGTTTGTTTAGAGTTCTAGAGTATATGGTAGATAGTCTATTGATTACGAAATCGAAATCTACATCTTCACCACTAAAGCCAACAAATAGTACAGTATGAGTTGTAAAAAGAGTTTCTAAAAAGTGAATATATTCTGGTGTGCGGAAAAGTATTTGATTATAGCTTCTACTTCCAAGTATTATAGACTCAGGTCTATCAACATCACCGTGAATTTTAAAAATAAAAAATTCTTCACTACGTAAAGGTGAAGAAATTGTATTCAAATCTTCTTGAGTAAATTTAATTGGAACTTGACCACTATGAGTTAATGCATATGCACCTTCAAGAAGATTGTCGTAGTTTGTGGTCAATAATGCTCTAAATGGTATTTTGAAAATATTTTTGTGAGTTTCAGACGGTTTGACATCTAAATCTCTAAAAACAGAATTCAAGAATTCTGAAAATTCACCAAGAGTAACACATTCTTGCAGTTCTTGAGCAGCTAGAAGATAATTCCCTTTTTTAATTATTTCTTCAATTTCATCTGGGCCATTCCAAAACATGGCATTCTTTGATTTAGCCCATTCAAGCAATTCAGAAAGAAATGCACCCCAAAGAGGTAGTTGTTTCCTGTTTGTTCTTTTTATTTTAGCAGATAAACCTGCTCCAACGAATAGTATGCATTTTCCATTTTTGATTGAGTCAATTAATTCGGGTGGTATAGTTCCTTTATAGTTCATTTTAATCTAATTACTGCCAACGGCTTTCGTATAAACATAGTTGCGGTTTGCAGCTCGAGGATTTTCCGTAGGAAAATCAGAAGTAGCTGAAAGCAAATATCTTGGTTTAAGCACTAAAGTAGCAATTATTTTTATACAGTGTTAGCTACTGCGCTTTTTTAAAGGTTTGATTGATAAATTTTTATTGCGCAAACTTTGTAAATTAATTTTTAGAGTTCTGCTTGCGTTATTGTTTTTTTAGCGTTGCTGAAGATCAGTCATACGCAATAGTTTCGCTCTGCTTTGGTCGGATTTTGCGTTTCTATTTGTCCGATTTTTGGTGTTTTTTTTACGCTTTGCTATGGTCAGTTTTTGCGTTTTTCTTTTAGTTTTTTTATACGCAAACAGGCTAACTTTTATAGGTTTTCTGGTGTTTTTCTCCGCGTCTGAGTGGGCGTTGTAGCTAACGGTCTCGTATAACCGTCAGTTACGGGATTAAAGTTAATAATTTTCGGTTAAGCACTGACGTTAGCAATTCCGAGTGGATTCGGACGCAGTCGAATCCGCCGTAATTGCGGTTATACATTGTTAGACACAGTCTTTTATTTTTCTTGATATATATTCCGAATTTAAATTCTCGATATAATCCATTTCTATTATTTTCCACTTAAACTCGTCAGATATATTTCGAATTTCAGCGATTTGTTCACGTCTTCGAGTAAATTCAGTTTTCCATTTTTCAATTACTTCATCTCCATATTTGTCTAACCATTGTTTTTCTATTGGGTTTTTAAAATGGTCATTCATAAATTCTTTTGGTTCACGTTGTTTAAAATACCAGATATTCTCCAATTCAATATTTTCATCAGCAAGCACTTTTTTTAATCCGTCAAATTGTTCAATCGTTCTTGGATATTCTATAACCAATACATTATTATCGGTTTCTTTTAAGTTTTTTGTAATAAATTTTCCAATTATTTCAGTTGTCAGCATTTCTCCGCTCTCCAATATTTTCCTCATTTCTTTCCCCAAACTGTCATTATTCCTTAATTGCTCTTTTAATAAATTACTTAAATTAAAAATCGAAGAATCTAATTCAGACGATAATGCACTTCCAATTTTGCTTTGTGAAAGTCGCCAGTCGAGGAATAGAATGTTCAATTTTCGCATTTTTTTTCAGATTGCGCCTAACGGTTTTGGGTATGGCTCGTTGCGGGAAATCCGCGAGGATTTTCGGAAGTAGGCGAAAACAAGCAATTACTTATAGCCATTGTTAGCACCAGTATTTTATTTATTCAGTTCTATTAGTTTCCATTCTCCATTCGGTTCTTTTGTTAGGTAAACTCCAACATTTAAATCCTTTTCATTTCCGATAACTTTTATGCTCAATTGAGCTTCTCCATATCCATTTGAAATATTGACACTACCAGTAGGCATCATTCCATAATCTTTTATTCCGCCAATTTCTGATATGATTTCCTCATTTTGTTCAATTTCTGAAATAGCAACTTTGTATGCATCTGAATTTTTCATTGCTGAACCAGCAAATAAGAATGTAAATGCAAAAAAGGCAATTCCAATTCCAACTAATGCCAAAACTCTCGGAAGTTTTTCCGGTTTATTTGGATTCTTAACTACAATTGCTTTTATAGTTTTATCTCCAAGTCTTTTTTTCTCTTGACTTGACGCAAGAACTATAAATTCTATTGGCCAAATTATTAAAAATAGATTTCGGACAAATAATTTTCCAAAAGAAGGAACTTCACTCGGTTTATTTTCATCTCTTACCATTATTCCCATAACCCACTTTCCTGGACTAATTCCTTTTATTGAATCTTTCGCAAAGTATATTAAAAATCCAATCAACATTGTCGGTAACATTTTGCTTGTCAGATTACTGAAATTATTTTCGTCCATAAAATCTGTCCCAAGTGACAAGAATACAATTCCTACTATCAGAAAGGAAAATGTAAAATGGTCAATTAAAAATGCTGCTATTCGTCTTTTTCTACTTGATAACAGATAATCTTTTTCTAAATTTTCGTTCATTTGGTAGATTGTTCGTTTATATTGGTGCTAACGGTCTCGGGTATGAAACGTAGGGCATTTAGAGCTGCGTACTTGTCCACCGAGACAAAGCTTGCTAAAAACCCGAAACTTGTGGAAATCACTGTCCGCCCTATGTTTTATACCCATTGTTGGCGGTAGTTATTTTTTTTATTATTTCGTTCAGTTCAATTGTCTTTTGTTCTTCCGCTCTCCTGTCAAATATCACTTCAGTTCCAAAGTAAAGTTCACTCTCGTGGTAGTAAAACAGTCCCCACTCAAGTGAACTGTCGAAAATTACAATGTCGTCAGCGAAAAATATTCCTTCCCAATATTTCATTACCATTTTCCAAGTTAACATTACTGATTGTCCACTTCTGTCACGATCAATGAAAACGTACTTTGAAAACGGAATACCTTTATTGTACATCCATTTTTTTATTTCACTGTCACAATTTTCAATCACTCTGAACTCGTCAATCGATTTGAAATATTTTTTGAACGGTTCATAAGGAAGTCCTTGTGTCATTTTTGAACTGTCCAAGAACTCGTTAATTAGTTCTGTCCCGTTTTCATTCAGGAAGTGAATTTGGTCCTTATGTTCAGTCGGAATTTTTTCAGCTTCTTCAGGCGACCATAGAAATGACCAAACATCAGGAAATTCTTCAGTCCAATATTGGGTCATATGTTTTTCGAAGTCGTTCATTTTTAATTACCGCCAACGGTTTTGTGTATGGCTCGTTGCGGGAAATCCGCGAGGATTTTCCGCCGTAAAACGAAGATAGCAAATTGCAATGAATTCCGATTAGGAATTCAGCCGCAATAAGCTATACACGGTGTTCTACGCAGTTTTTATTCCTCAACAAGTTCATATCCATAAATTCCGTTTTTGTTTTCTGGGTATATTTTTCTCATAGTCAGATAGTAATCTTCCAAAAATCGATTCAAGTCCACAAGTCCATTGGTAAAAAACTGAATTGAGTCTTTTTTGTTTTGAACAATTAAAATTCCACGTGTTTTGTCGTCCGACGTTTTGCGTTGAGCATTTCGTTCAATAAACTTATCAAATTGCCAAACCGTGTCCTTTTCCGATATTTTTTTCTCGTAAACTAAATTCCAATCTGGATTTTTATTTTCGTTAAAAGTCAGTTCTTTGAATTCAGTCCGAACTTTTATTGAGTCAGAATGTTTGGTGATTTCAATTCTCTCATAACCTTCGTATGTGCAAACGGAATGGTCGAAGAAAATTTTTAAAGTGTCTAATTCAGTCATCTTTTTCTTAAAATCGGTTAAGTCCGTATTTAAATCAAAATCAGATGTTTTCTGTTCAGTTTGAAAGTCATTTTTGGGATTTGCTCTTTTTCCCATTATTGAAACTCCAAAAAGTGAAATTCCAACAAAGCCGACAACTAATATTGTCACAATAATTAATGCTATGTCGAATGTTTTTTTCAAATTGCGTAGAACGGTCTCGTATAACCGTCAGTTACGGATTTAAAGTTAATGATTTTTAGAGAGTTGTAGCGTTTGGTGAATAAAAAAGTTCCGATAAGCTATCTGTAATAGTCTCACCGGAACTTTTTAAATAATTATTAATAAGTTTTTATTTACTCAGCAGTTTCTTCCATAGTGTGATATACGTTTTGTACATCGTCATCTTCTTCAAGCTTTTCTAATAGTTTTTCTACATCTTCAGCTTGTTCTGCAGTAATTGCTTTGGTAACTTGTGGTATACGCTCAAATCCTGAAGATAAAATTTCAATGTTATTGGTTTCTAAATAAGCTTGTATTTTTCCAAAACTTTCAAATGGTGCATAAATCATTACACTGGTTTGCTCGTTTCCATCAGCATCTTGGTCAGTGTCTTCAAATACTTCTTCTACACCAAAATCAATGAGCTCCAATTCTAGTTCTTCAAGATCTATTCCGTCACTTTTTACTTTAAAGTTACAGGTATGGTCAAACATAAACACTACCGAACCTGATGTGCCTAAACTACCATCGCATTTATTAAAATAGCTTCTTACGTTTGCTACTGTTCGTGTATTATTATCAGTTGCAGTTTCAACCAAAATAGCAATACCATGTGGTGCATAGCCTTCAAATAATACTTCTTTATAATCGCCTTGGTTTTTATCGGACGCACGTTTTATGGCACGTTCAATATTGTCTTTAGGCATGTTTACCGATTTGGCATTTTGTATTACTGCTCTTAACCTGGAGTTACTGTCTGGATCAGGACCACCTTCTTTAACAGCCATTACAATATCTTTTCCAATACGTGTAAAGGCTTTACTCATTGCAGACCAACGTTTCATTTTTCGCGCTTTACGAAATTCAAAAGCTCTTCCCATAAATTGTTACTTAATTTAAAATTTTGACCAAATGTAATAAAAATGTAGCGTTGTAAAAACAACTATTCTTGAACTTCTACAATTGCTTCAATAGCTTCGGCTAGTTTAAAATCTTTTTCGGTAACACCATTGGCACTATGTGTTGAAAGCGAAATGGTAAGTATGTTGTAGACATTGGTCCAGTTTGGATGATGATTTTGCGCTTCGCATTCAAAAGCTATTCGGCTCATGGCACTAAAGCAGTCTTTAAAATTATCGAATTCAAACTCTACATGAATAGCGTTTTCGTAATATTCCCAGTCAGGGAAACGCAATAGTTTTTTTTCTATAGCATCTTGGGTAAGGAGTGTCATAAAAGTTAAATAATTTGGTTACCCTTAAAGGTAATAAATTATTGGTTAATTAACGTGAATAATATGAGTCACTTCGAGTAAAATTCTGCAAGAATTTTGTATCGAGAAGTGTGTTTTTGATAGAAATTTTCTTGTTTTCGATACAAATTCCACTCATTTTAATAGTGAAATTCACTCTAATTGACGAAAATTTCTTATCCGTTATTCACGTTAACTATTGTGTTGTTTTTCCAACTCTTGCAAAACTTGCGTACTTGATATTTGTAAGTGTTTTGGTAGTAGGTTGTATTTAGGTAATACCGCTAAGTATCTATCTTCGTTAGTGGTAAAAACATGTTTGAAATTAACACGCTTTTGGGTGTGAAGTTTTACAATGTCTTTTATGAATTCATCATGATGAACCAAATCAGTACTTCCTAAATGAAAGATGCCATATTTATTACGGTTAATGATATAATGTACTTGTTGGGTAATTTTACTGTCAGTAGTCACGTTCATGATAACATTAGGAAAAATTTCTACTGAAGTCCCTTCTAAAATATGCTGTTGAATTTCCTTTATTCTAGGACATTGTACGCCTAATACTATTGGAAGTCTTAAGATTACTACTTGCTGCTTTGGAAGACGCAAAAGCATGTTTTCAACTTTAATTTTAAAGTGTCCGTAAATACTGTTACTAAAGGTTTTATCGAGCTCGTAACTTGGAAATTTGCTATAAGCATCAAATGCGTTTGCTGAAGAAATGAATATGATTTTACAGTTTTTGTTAGTTTGAAGATACTCAGAAATGTGCTTGTGCGCTGTTACTTGCGCATGAAAATCGCCTCTAAGTGCTGAAACAATAATGGTAGGTTTTACAGCTTCAATAATTTCAACAACATCGTCTTCTTCAACATCATACTGAAAAAAATGTTGGTTCTTTTCAAACTCACGTTTAGCAGTTCGGTAGGTGCCAAATGTTCTAAAATATGCACATAGCTCTTTGTAAATGGCGTTACCTAAAAAACCACTTGCACCAAGAATTAAAACAGTATGTTTGTTTTCGTTTTTCATTTATACTTATAAACTAAACGTTTTAAAATATAGATTGGTTAGCGAGTGTAGTAAATTGCTCTAAGGCTTTCATGCCAAGTTTAGAGTTTCCGCGTTCATTTAATCCAGGAGACCAAACTGAAATTACAAACTCATTAGGAAGTAAGGCTACAATACCTCCACCAACGCCACTTTTTCCTGGTAAGCCAACCTCAAAAGCAAACTCTCCAGCTTCATCATAAAAACCACAGGTGAGCATTATAGCATTAATACGTTTGGCTTGACTTTTAGTAAGTCGTGCTTTATTAGCAAGACATTTTCCTTTATTAGCAAACAAATGAAAAGCCTTTGAGAGTTGTGTACAAGACATTTGTAATGCACATTGATGAAAGTAAAAGTCTAAAACCACCTCAACATCATTATTTAAGTTGTTGAATGATTTTAATAGGTTAGCTGCAGCATAGTTGTTAAAACCTGTTTCTTTTTCAGATTGAGCTACCTTGTAATTGTAATCAATAGTGTTGTCTCCAGTAATATCTCGTATGTAATTTAAAAAATCAGATTTTGGATTTTCTAAATTAGACACGAGAATATCAGCAATTACAATGGCTCCAGAATTAATAAAAGGATTTCTTGGAATACCTTCTTCTAACTCTAAAAGCGAAAGATGATTAAATGGGTTTCCTGAGGGTTCAACATCTAGTCGTTTCCATAAGTCTGTACCAATAATTGACATTGCATACGCCAAGGATAATACCTTAGAGATACTTTGAATTGAAAAGGACTTGTGCGCATCTCCAACCGCAAACTGCTCACCAGAGACTAATTGTAAATGAATACCAAAACTATTCAAATCTACAGTTGCCAATTCAGGAATATAACTTGCAATTTTGCCTTTGTTTTTATCCTTGGTAACTTTTTGACTTATTTGATTTAAAATGTTTTGGTAATCTATCATATTTTAACCTTTGTAAAATGGTAATTTCACTACGGTTGCAGGAACAGCATTTTTTCTAATTTGAATATTAATTTTACTACCAGCATCTGCAAATACAGTTGGTACATATCCTAATCCAATACCTTTGTTTAATGAAGGTGACATAGTCCCAGAAGTTACATTACCTATTGTTTTTCCTTGAGAATCTACGATGTCATATCCTTGACGCGGAATTCCTCTTTCGTCTAGCTCAAAAGCCACTAGTTTACGTTCAGCTCCACGACGCTTTTGGTCTTCTAAAGCTTCAGAGTTTGTGAAAGTTTTAGTGAATTTTGTAATCCAGCCTAAACCAGCTTCAATAGGAGAGGTTGTATCGTCTATATCATTTCCGTAAAGGCAATAACCCATCTCTAGACGTAGCGTATCTCTTGCTGCTAAACCAATTGGCTTAATGCCATAATCAGCTCCAGCTTCAAACACTTTGTCCCAAACTTGTTTAACTTCACTGTTTTTGCAGTAAATTTCAAATCCACCACTTCCTGTATATCCTGTTGCTGAAATAATAACATGCTCAATACCTGCAAAATCACCAACTACAAAATTGTAAAATTTAATATCTGACAAATCATGACTTGATAAGGATTGCATAGCTTCAACAGCTTTTGGTCCTTGAATGGCTAATAACGAATAATCTTCGCTTAAATCACGTAGTTCTGCACCTACATCATTTTTAGATTGTAACCAGTTCCAGTCTTTTTCAATATTACTCGCATTTACTACCAATAAATAAATGTCTTCCTTAATACGATAGATAATTAAATCATCAACAATACCACCATCATCATTAGGCATACAGCTGTATTGCGCTTTTCCAACAGTAAGTTTTGAAGCATCATTGCTACATGTTTTTTGAATAAGCTCAAGCGCATGAGGTCCTTCAATTAAAAATTCTCCCATATGGCTCACATCAAAAACACCAACACCATTTCTTACGGTTTCATGCTCAATGTTTACACCTTCATATTGTACTGGCATATTGTATCCTGCAAAAGGAACCATTTTTGCTCCAAGAGCTTGATGTGTTGCTGTTAAGGCGGTATCTTTCATTTTAAAAATCTTTGGTTAGTAAATAAATTATTAGAAAAACAACAGCTAAAACCAAAATAACTGAAACTATTGCTTTTTTTGGATTTTTACTATTGGGTAGTATTTCAACACTATCACCTAAAAACTCGATTATTAGTAGTAAAAACTCCTTCATCTATTCGCAAAAGTATATAAAATTATCTGTTTATTTAAACGCCTTAACACTTAAAAAGTTTTACAAAAAAATGTTAATGTAAAGCGATAATTATATTAGCAATACATTATTATTTATTTTTAATTTTTAAGACTAATTAAACAAACTCATGAGAATTTTATTTTCCGTATGTATAATGTTGTTAACCTTAACTGTAACAGCACAAAAAGGGTTGCCTGAAGATTTTTTAAGTTCAGAATTTCATAAAAATAGAAGAGAAGCTTTACGAGGAAAAATGCCAGAGAATAGTGTGGCAGTTTTCTTTTCTAATCCTGTTAGAAACAGAGCTAACGATGTAGATTATGTATACCATCAGGATCCTAATTTTTACTACCTCACAGGTTACAAAGAGCCTCATGCAGTTTTAGTGATATTCTCAGAGCATCAAACCAATTCCGAAGGCAAACGCTACAACGAAATACTATATGTTCAAGAGCGTAATGCTAGA
Source organism: Gaetbulibacter jejuensis (assembly GCF_039524015.1). Lineage (NCBI taxonomy): Bacteria > Pseudomonadati > Bacteroidota > Flavobacteriia > Flavobacteriales > Flavobacteriaceae > Gaetbulibacter > Gaetbulibacter jejuensis. Next base: position 660,648 of record NZ_BAAAGF010000002.1, read on the forward strand.
GCAGAACAATGGACAGGTTACAGGCTAGGAGTAGAAGGCGCAAAAGAGCAGTTAGGGTTTGAAATGGCTTTTAATGGAAAGGAGTTTTTAGAGTCAGGAATTGATTTTACTAGTTTTGATTCGGTGTTGTATTTCGATTTTAAAGATGACTATAGAGATTCTAAACGAAACACAGCAGATTTGTACAGTTTAATACAGTCGTTTAAACAGCAAATTCATGTGCTAGAAGCTTTTGATATTGATAACAAGAAAGATCAAATCGAAGAGGAGCAAGACACGCAAGTACTGCAATCTAAAGTAAAAACAGATACACGAACCTTAGGAAGATTAATGGCAGGTTTGCGAGAAGTTAAAACTGACGAAGAAATGGTATTGTTAAAGAAAGCTGTGCGAATTTCGGCAATGGGACAGCGCGAAATTATGAAAGCAATGCATCCTAATATGTCTGAGACTGAAGTACAAGGTGTGCATGAATATGTGTATAAAAAGTATGGTAGCGAGTATGAAGGTTATCCTAGTATTGTTGGTGCTGGCCATAACGGTTGTGTGCTGCATTATATTGAAAACAATAAAACGAAACTCGGTAATGATTTAGTGCTTATGGATCTTGGTGCAGAGTATCATGGTTATACAGCAGATGTTACCAGAACCATACCTGCTAACGGTAAGTTTTCGAAAGAACAAAAACAAATTTACGATTTAGTATACGAAGCTCAAGAAGCTGGAATTAATGCTACTATAGTAGGAAACTCAACAAGAGATACTGATGCTGCTTCTAGAGAGATAATTAATAAAGGTTTGGTGAAATTAGGTATCGCTAAAAATGAAGCTGATGCGAGACAATATTTTCCGCATGGGACTTCACATCATATTGGACTTGATGTTCATGACACTAATTTGAGAGGTGCTTTTGTACCGAATATGGTGATTACTGTAGAACCAGGTATTTATATTCCTGAAGGTAGCGATTGCGATGAAAAATGGTGGGGAATTGCTGTTCGTATTGAAGATGACATTTTAATTACTGAAAATGGTCCAATCAACTTATCAGCAGAAGCTCCAAGAAAATCTGATGAAATTGAAGCTTTAATGAAAGAAGAAAGTGTATTATCTGGTTTACAATTACCTAAACTAGACTAAGCTTTGTAAAAGTATTTTTTTAGTTTCCGCTTTACATAAAAGAATCGTAATGCTCCTATGAGTAATAACACAGGAGCAATAATCAACAAGGAATATCCAATAGGAGTAATTTCTTGTAAAATGGTAAGCTTTAATATAGCAACACCAGAGCTCACAAAAACGACAAAAGTTCTAAAATAGGCTAAAAATGTTCGTTCATTTGCTAATCTAGTGCGTTCAAGAGCAAGAGTGTCAGTTGTTTTTAGTGTAAGCTGTTCTTTCATGATTTAAAGATAGCACTATTTACTCGATAATCGAGATTTAAATGCACCAAGGCTTGCCTAGAAATCATAACTGCTTTTCATTCATGCTTCCTGTGCTTGCTGAGACAGTTAACTTTTACAATAAAAACGCCTTTAAATCTTCGTAAGTTGAAATTTCTACTGAACGTTTTTTCTTTTTCATCACTTTTAAGATTTGCTCAGGTAAATCTATATTTTCTTTAATAGTATCTTCTACAACATCCAAAAACTTAGTAGGATGCGCAGTTTCTAAAAACACACAGTGGTCATTTGGGTTGGTTTTTAAATGCGATTTACATGCTAAATATCCAACAGCTCCATGAGGATCTGCAATATAATTATACTCATTGTATAACTCTTCAATAGCTTTAATGGTTTCTTCATCAGTAAAACTATAACCGCTTAATTGCTTTGATAAGGTTTCAAAATCGTTATTATGTAATTCCTGAATACGTACAAAATTACTTGGGTCACCAACATCCATAGCGTTGCTTATGGTTTGTACTGAAGGTTTTGGTTCGTACTGCTGCGTTTGTAAATAATTGTATACGATAGCATTGGCATTGTTTGCAGCAATAAAATGTTTAACTGGTAAGCCTAAACGTTGTGCCATCATACCAGCACAAATATTTCCGAAGTTACCACTTGGTACTGAAAACACAATATTGTCATAACTCTTGTGAAGTTGTTTGTAAGCAAACATAAAGTAAAATAACTGCGGTAACCATCGTGCTACATTGATAGAGTTTGCTGACGTGAGTTGCATTTTACTAGTTAAAGTGTCGTCTAAAAATGCTCGTTTTACCATAGCTTGACAATCGTCAAACGTACCATGAACTTCTAATGCTTTAATGTTTTTTTTAAGCGTAGTTAATTGTTTTTCTTGGATATCGCTCACTTTTCCGCTAGGATATAAAATCACCACATTTACACCTTCAACACCTAAAAAACCATTAGCTACAGCGCCTCCAGTATCTCCTGATGTCGCTACCAAAACTGTAACTTCGTTGGTGTTATTCTGATTGAAATAACCCAAGCATCTAGCCATAAAACGCGCACCAACGTCTTTAAAAGCCATTGTTGGACCATGAAATAATTCTAAAGTTGAAATAGAATCGGTTATTTTTTCAACAGGAAAATCAAACGACAATGTATCTTCTATAATGTCTTTTAAAACTGCTTCAGGGATATCTGGAGTCACAAACTGTTTGATAGCTTCAAAGGCAATTTCAGAATATGAAAGCGAATCAATAGACTTAAAAAAAGAGTCTGGTAAAGGAGTGATACTCTCAGGAAAGTATAAGCCTTTGTCTGGAGCCAACCCTTTAATTACTGCATTCTTAAAAGTAGTATTTGGTGCTTTTTTATTTAGTGAAAAGTAGTTCATGATAGTGTTTTTATTCCGTTAGGATTAATTTTTGAAACGTAAACTTTAAAATCTATTGTTGTGTTTTTATACACATTTTGAAAGGCTTCGGCAACTTGGTTTGCTATTGTTTCTCCTTTGCTTAAAGCAAAAATTGAAGGTCCAGAACCAGAAATACCAACACCTAATGCACCAGATTGCATTGCAGAAGCTTTGGCAACATCAAACTGTGGTATAAGCTGTTTTCTATGTGGTTCTACAATAACATCTTGCAATGAACGACTGATTAAATCGTAATCTGAAGTATGCAACCCATGAACCAAACTACCAACATTTGCCCATTGTGTAATTCCGTCTTTAAATTGAATGTGTTTAGGTAAAATAGCCCTTGCTTCAGAAGTTTTTACCTCAATTTGAGGATGCACAATGGTCGCATATAAATCAGTAGGAGTAGGGAGTTCTAAAATTTCTAGAGGCTCTAAACTTTTTACCAAAGTAAATCCGCCAAATAATCCTGGAGCAATATTATCAGCATGTTCATTGCCACTAGCTACAGCTTCACCTTTCATGGCAAATGCTGTTAATTGCGTTTTATTGAAAGGTTTTCCTAGTAATTCATTTATAGCATACACAACTCCAGAAGCACTTGCTGAACTGCTACCAACACCACTTCCTGGTTTGATATGTTTGTAAATTTCAACATCAAAGCCAAAGTTTACATTGGCTGCTTCTAAAATGGCTAAACCAGCAACACCAGCAACATTTTTCTTGGTTTCTAAAGGCAAATCATAACCTTCAATTTTGCTAATGGTTATCCCTTTGGTACTTGTCTTTTTAATTACCATTTCATCACCAACACTGTCGAGGCAAAACCCAAGAACATCAAATCCGCAAGACACGTTAGCAACAGTTGCTGGTGAAAATATTTTTATTGAATCCATATTAGTCATTTCCGATTCTTATAATATCAGCAAATAAACCAGAAGCAGTTACATCTGCTCCAGCACCAGCACCTTTGATAATCATTGGTTGCTCTTTGTAACGTTGGGTGTAAAACATCACAATATTGTCTTTTCCTTCAAGGTTGTAAAATGGATGACCTTGCGGAATTTCCTTTAAGCCAACTTTGGCTTTGCCTTCATTAAATTCGGCTACATATTTCAATTTCGAACCTTTTTCATCGGCTTGTGCAAATAGCTTTTGAAAATGTGCATCGTCATCAATTAAAGTCTTATAAAAGTCATCAACAGAATCGCTTTCTAAATTGGCTTTAGTTAAAAAAGAATCGTTTGTAATGTCTTCCAATTCCATAACGGTTCCGCTTTCTCTGGCTAAAATCAATATTTTTCTAGCAACATCAACACCACTTAAGTCAATTCTAGGATCAGGTTCGGTATAACCTTCAGCTTGTGCTTGTTTTACCACATCGTGAAACTTGGTTGTATCATTAAAATTATTAAAAACGAAGTTTAAACTTCCCGATAATACAGCTTGAATAGATGTGACTTTATCACCAGAAGCGATAAGATTATTGAGTGTGTCAATAACTGGTAAACCTGCACCAACATTAGTTTCAAACAAAAATGGCGCATTGTATTTTCTTGATAGATATTTAAGCTGATTATATTTGTCAAAAGTATCAGAACAGGCTATTTTATTACATGCTACAACAGCAATACTTTCTTTTAAATAGTTAGCGTATAAATTTGCAACATCTTTGTTTGCAGTAACATCTACAAAAATGCTATTGCGTAAATTCATTGCTTTTGCAGTTTTGAAAAAGCCTTCTAAAGAGGCTGTTTCACCAGTGCTTAAAACCGCTTTCCAGTTTTTAAGGGAAATACCGTCTTCGTCAAAAACCATTTGTCTTGAGTTTGATAACCCAATAACTCTTAAATTGATTTTCAAATTGTCTTTAAGGTATTTTTTCTGTTGTTTGATCTGCTCCACCAAACGTTCTCCTACATTACCAACCCCTGTTATAAATACATTAAGTTGTTTGGTTTTTACTTCAAAAAATACTTCGTGTAATGTATTCAATGCTTTTTTAACATCATGCTCAGAAATTACTGCAGAGATGTTTTTTTCTGAAGCACCTTGCGCTATTGCTCTAACATTGATGTTGTTTTTACCCAAAGTACTAAACATTTTACCACTAATACCTTGATGACTTTTCATATTATCACCAATAAGTGCAACTATAGAAAGGTCAGTTTCAATAACAATAGGGTTGATTTTATGCTGAGTGATTTCGTACTCAAAAGCTTGGTCAATCTTTTCTTTAGCTTGATTAGCATCAGCTTTATTTACACCAAAACAAATAGAATGTTCTGATGACGCTTGTGTAATAAAAACCACGTTTATTTTATAATTAGCTAACACTTCAAACAAGCGTTTTGAAAACCCAGGAATACCTACCATTCCGCTACCTTCAAGTGTTAATAATGAGATGTCGTTGATATTACTTATTCCTCTAACAGTAAGATTATTGGTTTGTTCATGGGCAATGTAAGTACCATCAGCATCAGGTTCCATTGTGTTTTTAATCACTATTGGGATGTTTTTATCTAACACAGGCTGAACCGTTGGAGGATAAAGTACTTTTGCACCAAAATGGGAAAGCTCCATAGCCTCTTGGTACGACAGCTTTTTGATAGGGTAGGCTTGCTTTACAAGTTTAGGGTTTGCAGTATACATACCACTTACATCAGTCCATATTTCCAAAGTATCAGCTTCTAAAGCTGAAGCAACCAAAGCAGCAGTAAAATCGGAGCCTCCACGACCTAAGGTTGTGATTTCACCTTGTTGAGATTTCGATACAAAACCAGGAAGTATCGTTACACCTTGTGTTGAGTTACTAAAATACTCCTGAATATTCTTATAAGTTGTATTATAATTAACTTCGGCTTTAGTAAAGTTATCGTTAGTTATAATCAACTCTTGTGTATTTTTTCTAACAACATCAATACCTTTTGATTTCATGGTTTCAGTGATGATGTAAGATGACAATAATTCTCCAAAACTTACTAGTTTATCAGACGTTTTTGGCGACAACTCATTTATCAAATAAATACCATCTAGTAAGCTTTTTAGGTTGTCTAATTTAGTGTTTAGTTTATCTAAAACCGCTTTGTCAACATTTGGAATTAATCTAGATAATATATTTAAATGAATGTCTTTAATAGTTTTATATTCAGATAAATAACTTTCATCTTTTGTTTGAGCTAAGTGACCAGCTTTTAGTAATTTATCAGTTATTCCACCAACAGCTGATACAACACAAATTACAGGTTGACTTTTTTTATAGTCTTCTAATATTTGAATAACCTTTGTTATATTTTCAACAGAACCTACAGAAGTTCCTCCAAATTTTAATACGTGCATTTTATAATGACTTTAGTAAAAATAATATTGTTTATTTGTTGTGTTTAAAAAAACACATTGGACCGGAGAGAATATATTAATAGCAACCCAAACGGGTTGTAATAATAGATGTGAATGCAGAAGTGCCAGCAACAAAAATTGTTGATGATATAAAGTTGGTATTTAATACTGTCTTAGTGTTCATATACCTTTCAAATGTATTATTTTTACTCTAATAAAAAAACTAATTGATTCTTTTTACGGAATTAACAAAAAACATAAAGACTTTTTAACAAATAATGAAAATATTATCCAAAGAACAGATATACGAAGGAGATAAACTAACAGCAAAACGTCAAAACATATCCTCAACCGAGTTGATGGAGCGTGCTGGAACCCAAATTTTTAACTGGATACACATGCGTATGCAAGGAGCTCCAGTTCCTATTCATGTGTTTTGTGGTATAGGAAATAATGGTGGAGATGGTTTGGTATTGGCAAGACATTTAATAAATCATGGTTACAATGTTTATACTTATGTTGTAAACTATAGTGATAAGCGATCAAAAGACTTTTTGATTAATTATGATAGAATAAAACAAACCACTAAAGAGTGGCCTACATTATTAACTTCTGAAAAAGACTTTCCATCAATAACTCCAGAAGCTATTATAGTTGATGCTGTTTTTGGTATTGGTTTAAACAGACCAATTGATGACTGGGTTAAACACTTGTTTCAGCATTTTAGAGCGTCAAAAGCGTTTACCTTGTCTATAGACATTCCGTCAGGATTACTTACAGATAAAGTTCCTGAAAATGAAAATGATGTGGTTTGGGCTGGTTTTACCTTGAGTTTTCAAACACCAAAACTGGTTTTCTTCTTACCACAAACTTCAAAATATACAGTACAATGGGAAGTATTAGATATAGGTATTGATTTAGAATACATTTATAATTTAAATACAGAAACTGAGCTTATAGGTAAACAAGAAGTTTTACCACTTTATCAACCTAGAGAAAAATTTTCTCATAAGGGAAGTTTTGGTCATGCTTTGATTATTGGTGGAAGTTATGGAAAAATTGGAGCTGTAACTTTGGCAAGTAGAGCTGCCTTGTCTTCTGGTGTTGGTTTAGTAACTGCTTTTGTACCTAAATGTGGTTATGTGCCATTACAGTCTTCATTTCCTGAAGCTATGGTGATTACTGATAAAGAGGAAGAATGTATTTCTGATATCTCTTTTGAAATTGAGCCAACAGCAATTGGAATAGGAGTAGGCATAGGAACACATGATAAAACTATTGCTGCTTTTGAAGCATTTTTAAAAGCAAACACAAAACCTTTGGTTATTGATGCTGATGGATTAAACATACTTTCAAAGAAGAAAGCTTTGTTGAAATTATTACCTGAGCAAACCGTTTTAACACCACATCCAAGAGAATTAGAAAGACTTGTAGGAACTTGGAAAGACGATTTTGACAAACTAGAAAAAACCAAAGCATTCTCTAAAAAGTACAACGTAATTGTAATCATAAAAGGAGCAAATACAATAACCGTTTTTCAGGATAAATACTATGTAAATACTACTGGAAATCCTGGGTTAGCTACAGCAGGAACAGGAGATGTGCTTACAGGAGTTATAACAGGATTAATAACTCAAGGGTATCAACCGTTGGTTGCTTCTATTTTTGGAGTGTATTTACATGGTAAATCTGCAGATATTATTCTGCAGGATTATGGCTATCAAAGTTTAATTGCAAGTCATGTTATTGAAGGTTTAGGTGAAGCTTATATTGATTTGTTTAAGCAGCCTGAACAACCACAACAAGCAGAAAATAAAGAAGACCAAAACGCATAAAAAAAAGCCACTGTTATAGTGGCTTTTTTCATTTTATACAATAATTATTAAATACTTAATTCTTCAAATAACTCAACTAGTTTAGGACTAGATGGTCTTGGAGCATCAGCACTTACAATGTTGCCATCAGGATCAACTAAAATAAATCTTGGAATACCTTCAATTGCATAATCTTGTACGAATTGAGATTTCCAATCGTTATCAGCAAATAACTGAATACCACCTAACTCTTTTTCTTTAACCATTTCAACCCAAGCATCATGGTCTTTTGCAACGTCAATTGATGTGCTCACAAATTCAATATTTTTACCATGAAATTGTGCTTCAACTTCTTTTAAGAAAGGAATTTCGCGTTTGCAAGGTCCACACCATGTAGCCCAAACGTCAATGTATACATACTTTCCTTTTAAGTCAGATAAAGATGTAGTACCTCCTTTATGGTTTTCGTATTTAGTAAATTCTGGAGAAGGGTTTCCTTTTGCTAATAGCTTAACTTTGTTGTACTTTTCTGTAAGCTTGTCTTTAAACTCTTGGTCATCAGATAATGAAGAAACTCCATTGTAGTAAGCTTCAAGATTTTCGTTACCAGGAGAAACTTCATAAGCTAACATTTTAGCTAGGTCTTTTTTTATTGAAGGTGCGTTTAAAGCGTTTAGCTCTTTAAAAGTAGCTTCAACATTTTCACCACTATTTAATTTAGTACTATAGTGGTTTTGAACCATAGCTTTGTATGCTGCTATGTTGTTATAATCTTCTTCATTAGTAAAGTCTATACCTTCTAATGGTTTCATAAAGTCGTCAGAAACTTTGAAACCTTCTTTCTTAGCAAAATACTCGTGATATGTTGGGTATCTTTGTATGTTAGATAAATAATCGTACTTCAGGTTTTTAGTTTCCATAGCAACAAAATCTTCGTCCAACACTCCAGAGTTTTTAAGTAATTCAGTTTTAGAAGTATTGAACTCATTGATTTTGTTTAAAAATTCTTCTTCTTCTAAAGCATATAATTCTGGTGTTCCTATTTCGCTTGATAGTTTTTCGTCATTTAATGATTTACCTGCTAAGTAGTTGTTTACTTCAGCACCAACACCAGTGTAGGCAATCGTTTCATCAAATTCTTTTGTGTTTAACGTTAAGTTTAAATCATATCCAGGAGCTAAATAAACGTTAGAGATTTCTTTACCGTCATTAAACATATATACGCCTGTATCTACACGTAATGTGTCGGCAAAAGTTCCATCTTCAGCAACGGCAATGGTTTTCGTGAAATCTCCACTACGTACAGTTAGTTTGTCGCTATTTTTGTTTTCAATTTTTCCAGAAAACAGAGCATAGTCAACTTTAGGTTCTTCATTACAAGCCATAAGCAAAGTAACAGAACTTAATAAAATTAGTGTTTTTTTCATGGGAGTTTGTTTTAGTTTACTCAAAAATAACAGAATATAGCTACAATTCATGATATTTTATTAATTATTAACATTAGTTGCATAATATTTAAGGAATGTTGAATTTTGAGGCACTAAAATTTCATTATGGACTCCATTCATTATATATCTTCTGATATTTTACAATTATCAGATATTAATGATATAATACAATTACATAAAAAGATTGAACTCTCTAAAGAAGCAATCGATAAAATTTCTAAATGCAGAACCTACTTAAATGATAGAATGTCTTTACAAGACGAACCTATTTATGGTATTAATACAGGATTTGGTTCTCTATATAATGTAAAAATTTCTAAAGATAAGTTAACGCAGTTACAAGAAAACCTTGTGATGTCTCATGCTTGTGGTATTGGAGAACAAGTACCAAATGAAGTTGTAAAACTTATGCTCTTTTTGAAAATTCAATCTTTAAGTTACGGTTTTAGTGGTGTGCAATTGGAAACTGTAAACCGATTGGTAGACTTTTATAATAATGATATTTTACCAATAGTATATACTCAAGGCTCGTTAGGAGCTTCGGGCGATTTAGCACCTTTAGCACATTTGGCTTTGCCTTTACTTGGAAAAGGTGAGGTTTATTATAAAGGTAGCATAGTAGCTTCTGAAAAAGTGCTTTCGGATTTTAATTGGAAACCAATTCAATTACAGTCAAAAGAAGGTTTAGCGCTTTTAAATGGTACACAATTTATGAGTGCTTATGGAATACATGTCCTTATTAAATCTTATAAAATTTCATATTTAGCCGATTTAATAGGTAGTATCTCAATTGACGCTTTTGATGGTAGAATAGAGCCATTTAGTGAATTGGTTCATTTAATAAGACCTCATAATGGACAATTAAAAACTGCTGAAAGAGTTAGAGAATTTCTTGAGGATAGTGAGCTGATAAAACAAAAGAAGCAACATGTACAAGATCCATATTCATTTAGGTGTATACCGCAAGTTCATGGTGCAACTAAAGATGCATTGGAGTATGTACATAAAGTATTTAAGACTGAAATAAACTCAGTAACAGATAACCCAAATATTTTTATTGGTGAAGATCAAATTATATCAGGAGGAAATTTTCATGGTCAACCACTAGCATTAGCTTTTGATAACCTAAAAATAGCAATGTCAGAGTTAGGAAATATCTCAGAGCGAAGAACATTTCAACTTGTATCTGGTTTAAGAGGTTTACCAACATTTTTAGTTGACAATCCTGGATTAAATTCTGGGTTTATGATTCCACAATATACAGCAGCTAGTATTGTTAGTGCAAACAAGCAATTAGCAACACCAGCTAGTATTGATAGTATAGTTTCTAGTAATGGTCAAGAAGATCATGTAAGTATGGGAGCTAATGCAGCAACTCAAGCATATAGGCTAGTTGATAACGTTGAAAGGATTTTGGCAATTGAACTTTTCAACGCTTCACAAGCACTGTTTTTTAGAAAACCTAAAAAATCATCTAGCTTAATTGAGGCATTTCTAAAAGCCTATAGAAAGGAAGTGGATTTTGTTGATCATGATCAAATTTTTCATGAAATGATAAAAAAGTCTGTGCATTTTATCGATGATTTTTGCATTGAAAATGAACTGCTTTTCGATTAACTGCAAAAAAGAAATGTTTAACTGTTTATTTGTTAAAAAAAAACAAATTTTATTTGTGAGTCACTATTATAAAATATACTTTTGAAAGTAAATAGATGGTATTTCATATCGTTTATTTAGCGTAATAAAAGCCCTTTTTACAAGAAAATTTTTACGCATCTTACCTAAAATTGTTTAATAGCAGAACAATTGATTATTAGCACATTTATTGATTTTTTGAATGTTTACATTCAAGGAAAAGTTACTCTGTATTTCATTTATGCAATACTGAATAGCTTAATCATTTAGGTCCCAAACCTAACATTTTAAGTATTAACCTCCATCTATGTTATGTTGGCAATTTTGCCAAGAAATAAATGTATAGATAATTTTAATTTTAATACCAAATGTTATGTTTATGAGCAATTTTACCCGTAGTAGAGGTTCAGCTATAAAATGGCGACCTACTACAAATTTATGGTGTTGTAGCATTGACTTTTTTACTAGGCATTTTAAGAGCATGAAGGCTTTGGCTTTTATCATGCTTTTTGTGTTTAGTTCAGGCTCAATGTTAGGGCAATCTAACGAACTGATGGAGCGAAGTACATACTTAAATAGATGTATGGATGAAGCTCCTGTAGGACCAACCGCTGCAGAAGTAGGTGGAATGTACGTCGAAATATGTGACGGAATTACGCCAACTGTAACTAAATCTTCAGCTTGGGTTCAACCGTCAACAGACTGTGATTGGGAAATCATCCACACTTATGATATTGTTTGTGGAGATTTTGAAGAGCAGTTTAAAATTCACTACACAGGAGGAGATCAAACAGCTCCAACTTTAAATGAAGATGCTGTTATTCCTTCAGGTGGATCAGACTTAAACGTTTGTTTTGACGAAATTCCAGAAGGACCATCTGAGTCAGATATTAGAGATCTTTTTTCTGATAACTGTGGAGATGTAATTGTTGTAAAGTCTGGAGAGCCAACAGGTAGTGATTGTGCTTGGAGTGTAACTTATAAGTACGAAATCACTGATGAATGTGGAAATACTGCTAGCCCTATTGATATTTCATATAGTGGAGGCGACACAGAAGACCCTGTGTTAGTTGGAGTTCCTGAAGATGAAACTGTAAGTTGTATTGATGAAATTCCGGATGCTCCACAAGTAACTGCTACAGATAATTGTGCAGACAACTTGGTAGTAACATTAGAGGAAGACGATTCAAACCTTGGAACTTTTTGTGATGGTGGAACATTAGTTAGAACTTGGACTGTAACAGATGAGTGTGATCATACTGTAAGTATGTCTCAAACAATAACTGTTGAGCCAACACCTGAAACATATTTCTTAAACACTCCTGATAACATAAGTATAAGTTGTGATGAGGCTGGTAGTTACCAACCTTCAAGTTTAGCTTATACAAATGGTGTTGACTCTGGAGCTTGTGCTATAAATGGTGAAGTTGCAGGAGAATTAAGTGGAAACTATACAGAGTGTGGTGGATACCTTAAAGTAACTTGGTCATATACAGATGAATGTGAAAGAGAAATTACCTATGTTCAAGATATCACTGTTGAGCCTGCACCAATGGCAGCTTTTGAGTCAGTATCAGATGAAGAAATTACTTGTGATGAAGCGGCATCTTATGAAGCAGGATACTTAGCTTATACTAATGATGCTGAGACTGAAGCATGCTTAATAGCAGGTGAAGTTGCAGGAGAATTAAGTGGAAGCTATACAGAATGTGGTGGAGAGCTAATGGTAACTTGGACGTTTATGGACGATTGCCAGAGAGAAATTACAGCTACAAAAACAATAACAGTATTACCAGCACCAGTTGCAGAATTTGCACCAGTAGAGGACGAAGAAATCACTTGTGATGAAGCAGCAACTTATTCAGCTGGATTTTTAACATATAACAATGGAGCAGAAACAGACGCTTGCTACATTTCAGGAAAAGTAAAAGGAGTAATTACAGGAAGCTACACAGAATGTGGTGGAGAGTTAATAGCAACTTGGACATATACTGATGATTGTAATCGTCAAATCACAGCTAGTAAAACAATAACAGTATTACCAGCACCAGTTGCAGAATTTGCACCAGTAGAAGATGAAGTAATTTCTTGTGATGAAGCAGGGTCATACTCAGCAGGATTCTTAACCTATAATAATGGAGCAGAAACAAAGTCATGCTACATTTCAGGAAAAGTAGAAGGAGTAATTACAGGAAGCTACACAGAGTGTGGTGGAGAGTTATTGGTAACTTGGACATATGTTGATGACTGTCAAAGAGAGATAACAACAAGTAAAACAGTAACAGTTGAGCCAGCACCAATGGCATCTTTCGAGTCAGTAACAGATGAAGAAATCACTTGTGATGAAGCTGCAACATATACAGCAGGATATTTATCATACAACAACAATGCAGAAACTAAAGCTTGTTCTATTTCAGGAGAAGTAGAAGGTGAGTTAAGTGGAAGCTATTCAGAATGTGGTGGAGAGTTACAAGTAACTTGGACATATGTTGACGATTGTCAAAGAGAAATTACAGCTACCAAAACAGTAACTGTATTACCAGCACCAGCTGCAGAATTTGCACCAGTAGAAGATGAAGAGATTACATGTGATGAAGCAGCATCTTATGTTGCAGGCTACTTATCATATAGTAATAATGCTGAGACTGATGCTTGTTTAATAGAAGGAGAAGTTGAAGGGGAAATCTCTGGTGAATACTCTGAGTGTGGTGGAACATTAACAGTAACATGGTTCTACAAAGATGATTGTGAGCGTGAAATTACAGCTACAAAAACAGTAACTGTATTACCAGCTCCTGTTGCAGAATTTGATTCAGTTGAGGTTATTGTAATTGATTGTGATGAAGCTGCATCTTATGAGGCAGGTTACTTAGCATATAGTAATGGAGCTGGAACTGATGCTTGTTTAATAGCAGGCGAAGTTGAAGGAGAAATTACTGGAAGTTACACTGAATGTGGAGGGCTTTTATTTGCTAATTGGACTTTTACTGATGAGTGTGAGAGAACTATAACTCAAACTCAACAAATTAAAGTAAATCCAGCACCAGCTGCAGAGTTTGCTCCAGTGGAAAATGAAGAGATTACATGTGATGAAGCTGCATCTTATGTTGCAGGCTACTTATCATATAGTAATAATGCTGAGACTGAGTCTTGTTTAATTGAAGGACAAGTAGAAGGAGAATTAAGTGGAAGCTATACTGAATGTGGTGGAGAGTTGCAAGTAACTTGGACATTTATGGATGATTGTCAAAGAGAGATTACGGCTACAAAAATAGTAACTGTATTACCTGCACCTAAAGCTGAATTTGTAAATGTTCCTCAAAACATTACTATTACTTGTGATCAGGCTGCTGTTTATCAATCGGCTAACTTAGAGTACACAAATAATGCTGAGACTGACGCTTGTTTAATAGCAGGTGAAGTAGAAGGAGAAATTACAGGAAGCTATACAGAATGTGGTGGAGAGTTTGTGGTAACTTGGACGTTTATGGACGATTGCCAGAGAGAAATTACAGCTACAAAAATTGTTACTATTTCTCCAGCACCAGTTGCAGAATTTGCACCAGTAGAGGACGAAGAAATCACTTGTGATGAAGCAGCAACTTATTCAGCTGGATTCTTAACATATAACAATGGAGCAGAAACAGACGCTTGCTATATTTCAGGAAAAGTAAAAGGATCATTAAGTGGAAGCTACACAGAATGTGGTGGAGAGTTAATAGCAACTTGGACATATACTGATGATTGTAATCGTCAAATCACAGCTAGTAAAACAATAACAGTATTACCAGCACCAGTTGCAGAATTTGCACCAGTAGAAGATGAAGTAATTTCTTGTGATGAAGCAGGATCATACTCAGCAGGATTCTTAACCTATAATAATGGAGCAGAAACAAAGTCATGCTACATTTCAGGAAAAGTAGAAGGAGTAATTACAGGAAGCTACACAGAGTGTGGTGGAGAGTTATTGGTAACTTGGACATATGTTGATGATTGTCAAAGAGAGATTACAGCTACTAAAACAGTAACAGTTGAGCCAGCACCAATGGCATCTTTCGAGTCCGTAACAGACGAAGAAATCACTTGTGATGAAGCTGCAACATATACAGCAGGATATTTATCATACAACAACAATGCAGAAACTAAAGCTTGTTCTATTTCAGGAGAAGTTGAAGGAGAAATTACAGGAACTTACTCTGAGTGTGGAGGAACGTTAACAGTAACTTGGTTCTACAAAGATGATTGTGAGCGTGAAATAACAGCTACCAAAACAGTAACTGTATTACCAGCACCAGCTGCAGAATTTGCACCAGTAGAAGATGAAGAGATTACATGTGATGAAGCAGCGTCTTATGTTACAGGATACTTATCATATAGTAATGATGCTGAGACTGACGCTTGTTTAATAGCAGGAGAGGTTGAAGGAGAATTAAGTGGAACTTACACAGAGTGTGGTGGAGAGTTAATGGTAACTTGGACATTTATGGATGATTGTCAAAGAGAGATTACAGCTACCAAAACAGTAACTGTATTACCAGCACCAGCAGCAGAGTTTGTACCAGTAGAAGATGAAGAGATTACATGTGATGAAGCAGCATCTTATGTTGCAGGATACTTATCATATAGTAATGATGCTGAGACTGACGCTTGTTTAATAGCAGGAGAAGTTGAAGGAGAAATTACAGGAACTTACTCTGAGTGTGGAGGAACGTTAACAGTAACTTGGTTCTACAAAGATG